>NZ_VIWU01000001.1:3795839-5061118 GCF_007994075.1 Pseudonocardia hierapolitana
CCGGCTGCCCGCGCTCGGCGTCGACGGTCTGGAGGCCGGGTTGGCCGACCGGCTGCAGCTGCTCACCGGAGCGCGCCGCGTCGACAGCAGGCACCGGTCCCTGCGCTCCACGCTCGACTGGAGCTACGCGCTGCTCGAACCGCAGGCCAGGGAGGTGCTGCGCCGGGTGGCGGTGTTCGCCGGGCCGTTCCGGGCCGAGAGCGCGGCGGCGGTGGCGGAGATGGCCCCGCGTGAGGTCGCCGCCCATCTCGCGGCGCTCGCCGACCACAGCCTGCTGGTGCCCGTCTCGGGCTCCGACGGCACGCGCTACCGGGCGTTGGAGACCGTGCGGCAGTACGGCGTGGAGCTGCTGGACGACGAGGGCGAGCTCGCGGAGTGCCGCTCCCGGCACCTGAGCTGGGCGTGGCACGCCGGCACCGAGCTGCTCGCCGACGAGGTGGTCGACACGCCCGGCTGGCGGTCCCGGTTCGACCGGCTCGCCGACGAGCTGCGGGCCGGCCTGGGCTGGGCCGTCGACACCGGCTCGAAGGACGCGTTCGAGGGCAAGATGCTGCTCGCCACGCTGTGCCACCGCCGCGGCATCACGAGCGAGGCGCAGTGGCGCTTCGAACAGGCGGCCGAGCTGGCGCCCGACGACCGGCGCGCGGCGGAGGCCCTGCACCTCGCCGCGGGGGTGGCGGCCAACCGGCTCGCCGGGGACGACGCGATCCGGCTGCACCGCGCTGCGGCCGACCTCTGCCTCCGCGCGGGCGACACCGCGGCGGCGGCCCGGAACCTCGCGCGAGCCGCCGAGCTGTTGAACCGGGCGGCCGGCACCATCGCGGCCTGCACCGATGAGCTCGCGCCGCGCGCGCTGCTGGACGAGGCCTCGCGCGTGGCGGGCGAGGACCTGGTCACCCGGGCACGTATCGCGGCGGCCGAGGCGTTCGCGGTGCTGGAGACCGAGGAGGCGACTGCCGAGATCGTCCACGCCGCCCTGGCCCTCGCGCGCAGGTCGGGCGATGTGATGGCCGAGAGCTCCTCGCTCGACCGGCTCACCACGATCCAGCTCTCTCGCGGGGAGAGCCGAGCAGCGCTCGCGAGCGCGCTGCACCGCATCGAGCTGCTGACGCCACAGGTGCTCGATCCGTGCGTCGGCTTCGAGCTGTCCGACGCCCACGTCATGGCCGTCGAGTCCGCGATCGCGGCGGGCGACCTCGAGGAGGCGCGCAGGCTCGCGGAGCGGCTGCGTGACCTCCCACTGCACCGCGAGGACGCGCACGTCGCGGTGGCCCGCTTGATCGTGGTGTCCTCCCTCGAAGGCGACTGGGAGCGCGCCCTCGCCGCAGGCGATCGGTTCCGCGAGGGTTGGGAGCGGGCCGGGAGCCCGCGCGTCCCCACCCTGCGGCGGGCCGCGCGGGCGATGGCCATGGTCCACGGCATGCGCGGTGACACCGCAGGCCATGACGAGTGGATGCGGATCGTCACCGCGCTCGTACCCACGGCGCGTCAGAACCACGACCAGCACTCCAGCGCGTTCTTCGAGGCGCTCATGCTGCTCCACCTGGGTCGCGCCCACGACGCCGTGCGGTGCCTCGAGATCCCGCCTCACGAGCTGCGGCGCTGGTACCAGGGCATCTGGCGGCCGTGGTACGCCGCGGCGTGGGCCGAGGCGGGGGTGCTCGCCGGGCAGCCGGACGCCGCGGGGCGCATCGCCGCCGTCCGCGCCACCACGGCCGAGAACGCCGTCACGGCCGCCCTCGTGCACCGCGCGTCGGCCCTCGCGGCCGGCGACCGCACGGGCGTCCTCGCCGCCGCCGATGCGCTGGAGGCGGCCGGTTGCCGTTACCAGTGGGCCCGCAGCCTCGTCCTCGCCGGTGGCGCCGACCGCGAGCGGGGCGCGTCGGAGTTGGCCGCGATGGGTGCCGTCGTGGTCTGAGTGCGGCACGCACGGACCCGAATCCGTGGTCGGTCCGTGGTCCGCACGGATGTCCCGGCCGCCGCGGCCGACGATCGTTCCAGGCATGCTGAACCAGCTCCACGCCGCCGCCGACATCGCCGCCGACCGCCGCCGTGCCCTGCAGGCGGAGGCCGACGCCTACCGGCTCGCCCGCACGGCCGGGCGCGCCCCGTCGGCGTCCGGAGCGCGGCCCGCCCGGCGTCGCGGCTGGTTTCAGCTGCTGCGGGTGCGCGCCGGCAGGGCGTCCGCATAGCGAACCGCGAGCCTGCGGATGTGGTCGACCAGCTCGGGCGGCTCGGTGACGTGGAAGTCGAGCCCGAGCATCCCGATCCACACCGCCACGATCTCCAGGCTGTCGCCGCCGGTGACGAGCACGCTCCGGTGCTCGTCGATGGTCTCCACCACCCCGACCGTCGGGTTGATGCGGGCGAGCACCTCCTCGGCGGGGGCGTCCACCTCGATCCGCGCGTGCACCGACCAGCCGGTGAACGCGACATCGCGCAGCACGAACGCGGTGTAGTCCCCACCGGGAAGCGGGTCGGGTGTGAAGCGGGCGCCGCCCGGCACCTTGAGCCGCATCCAGTCCACGCGGTAGCTGCGCCACTCCCGGGTGCGCCGCTCGCGGGCCACCACGTACCACCGCTGCTGCCAGCTCACCAGCCGGTACGGCTCGGCCTCCACGTGCTCGTCGTCGCGGTGGACGAAGCGGATGCCGGTGCTGTCGCGAACGGCCACCGCGAGTTCGGTGAGCAGGGCCGGGTCGACGGGCGTGACGGTCACGTTGGTGGCGGTGTCCGCCGGGCCGGTCGAGGTGCTCTCGTGCAGGGCCCTGACCCTGCGGCGCAGCCGGGACGGCAGCACGTGTTCGAGCTTCGCGAGCGCCAGAGCGCTCGACTCCTCGATTCCCCGCACCGCGGTGACCGCCCGCAGCCCGACCGCGATCGCCACGGCCTCCTCGTCGTCGAGCAACAGGGGTGGGAGCTTGCCGTGGTCGCCGAGCCGATAGCCGCCCTTCGGCCCGCGGATCGTGTCGATCGGGTAGTCGAGCGCCCTGAGCCGCTCGACGTCCTTGCGGACGGTCCGCTCGCCCACGTCGAGCCGGTCGGCCAGGTCGGCCGCCGGCCACGTGCGGGGCGTCTGGAGCAGCCCGAGCAGGGTGAGCAGGCGCCCGGAAGTTTCTCGCACAAGTCCTCCGAGTACAGGAACGAACCGTGCCGGTACCGCCGATAGCGTAGCCACCATGACCAGCACCCAGACGCTCTCCCTCCGCCCCTTCGAGATCGCGGTCCCCCAGGCCGACCTCGACGACCTGCAGCACCGGCTCGAGATCACCCGCTTCCCCGAGCCGGCTCCGGGCGACGACTGGAGCTACGGCACCCCGGTCGGCTACCTGCGCGAGATGGTGGGGCACTGGCGCACCGCGTTCGACTGGCGGGCGCAGGAGGCGCGGATGAACGAGTTCCCGCACTTCCTCACCGAGATCGACGGCCAGACCGTCCACTTCCTGCACGTGCGCTCGGCCGTCGAGGACGCCACCCCGATCGTGCTGACCCACACCTACCCGGGCTCCTTCGCCGACTTCCTCGACGTGATCGGCCCGCTCACGGACCCGGAGGCGCACGGCGGCCGTGCCGAGGACGCCTTCCACGTCGTGATCCCCTCGATCCCCGGCTTCGGGTTCAGCACCCCGCTCGCCGAGGGCGAGTGGACGATGGCGCGGGTGGCTCGCACCTGGGACGCGTTGATGCGCGGGCTCGGGTACGACTCGTACGCAGCACACGGGAGCGACGGCGGGGCGATGGTCTCCCGGGAGCTCGCGATCCTGAACCCGCCCGGGTTCCTCGGCGCCCACGTGCTGCAGCTCTTCTCGTTCCCGTCCGGCGACCCGGCGGAGTTCGAGAAGATGACGCCGGCCGACTACGCGGCGCTGGAGTTCGCGGGCTGGTTCCAGACCGTCAACGGGTACGCGCTGATGAACGCCTCCCGGCCGCAGACGATCGCGGCGGCCCTGTCGGACTCGCCGGTCGGCCAGCTCGCCTACAACGAACTGTTCGAGAACTTCGGCAACGGCACGAGCCTGGTGAGCCGGGACCAAGTCCTGACGCAGGTGACGCTCTACTGGCTCACGAACACCTCGGCGACGGCCGCGCGCTACCACCACGCCGAGCGGAACGCCGAGCCCGTCGTCAACAACGGGCCGATCGGCGTCACGGTGTTCGCCGACGACTTCAAGTCGATGCGGCCCTTCGCCGAGCGGGACAACACGAACATCGTGTCGTGGACCGAGCGGCCGCGCGGCGGGCACTTCGCGGCGATGGAGGTGCCGCAGGACCTGGCGGAGGAGATCCGCGCCTTCTACGCCTGAGGCATCCGGAAGAAGATCATCGGGTTGTCGCCGGGCCCGCGTACCGGCGACAACCCCAGCTCCTCGCGCAGCCCGGTGAGCGTCCCGTAGACGCCCCGGGCCTTCGCGCGTGACGGGGTGAAGAACTCCACGCCCCGCTCGTCCAGCCAGCGGACGACGACCTTCCCCTCGTGCAGGGGCAGCGTGGTGCGGAAGTGGAAGACGTCGTGCACGCTCACCGGGATCCCGGACGGCACCCGCGGGAACAGGTGCTCGAGGTACCAGCGCGCGAAGCGGCTGCTGTGCGCGGCGTCGACGAAGAGGTAGCCGGTGTCGGCGGGCACGCGGTCCAGGGTCTCCCGAATGTCGCCCGGTACGAACGTCCAGCGCCCGTCCGCCAGATCCGGCGGCACGTTGCGCACGACATTGTCGATCCGGTCGAAGCTGTGCAGCTCCCCCACCCCGTTGTCGCGGAGCGCGCTGAGGATCCACGACGTCGACCAGCCGTGGAACGTCCCCAGCTCCATCACGATCGCCGGCCGCGTCGCTCGCAGCAGGAGGTAGGTGATCTCCGCCTCGAGGTCGTCGAGCTGCGGGGTCATCCGCGCACCCATCGACTCCGCGTACTCCCGCTGCTGCTTCCCCACCGCGGCGAGGTCGCCCGCGTACTCGCGGTAGAGCGCGCCGACGTACGCCAGGTCGATCTTCTCCACGGGGCGGCCTCCAGCGCTCGGTACCGGCCAGGCCACTGTATCCGCCGGTCAGCGGCTCACCGGGCCGGGCGACAGGGTGCCGGAGGCCGGTCGCTACACTGGGCCGCGCACCACCCGCCGCCTTAGCTCAGTCGGTTAGAGCGACGCACTCGTAATGCGTAGGTCTGGGGTTCGACTCCCCAAGGCGGCTCCATGTAGATACGCAGGTCATACGGCATCCCGCCCGCTTGCGGCCCGCTCGGGGAGCATGATCACCCGTCGGTTGGTCCGCACCTGGTCCGCATCCGATGTGATCGTGGCGGTGTGGAGGCGGCTCGCCAGCGTGTCCAAGTCGTCGTCAAACAGCTTCGCGTAGACCTCCAACGTGACCTTCGGTGAGCTGTGCCCGAGCATCCGGCAAACCGCGAGGACGGACGCGCCCGCCTGCACCGCCAGCGACGCCGCCGTGTGCCGCAGCCCGTGAGGGGTGACGCCGACGATGCCGGCCCGCTTCGCCGCGGCGTCGAACACCCGCTTGCGGAAGTTGCCGTTGCGCAGGAACCCGCCCTCAGGTGCGGGGAACAGGAGATCGTCGGGCCGGTGCCCCCGGGCCGCGATCGCCTTCTCCAGGTCGGTCAGTAGGAACTCGGGGATTGGCACCGACCGGCGTTCGTGATCCTTCGGCGTACCGAGCTCGGCCCGGCCCTTCACCTCGGCCATCGCCTGCTCGATGTGCCGCCGTCGCCGCATCAGGTCGACGTCTCGCACCCGCAATGCCGCGACCTCGCCCCAGCGCAATCCGATGTACCCCAGAACGTAGATCGGGGTCGCGTACTCGCCGCACTCGTCGGCCAGCTGCTGAACCTGCGCGTGCGTCAGGAACACCTTCGGTCGGGCCGTCGCCCGCGGGAGCGGCACACCGGCGGCGGGGTTGCGGGACAGCCGGCCGTCGAGCACTGCGTACTTCAGCGCGAGCGCGAGCACTCGGTGGATGTAGTGCACGGCCGCCGGGGCGAGCCCGGACGCGCTGAGCTCGCCGGGCCATGCGGCGACGTCGGCCGGGGCAACCTCGGCCAGGGCGACGTTCCGTCATCTGGGCCGGATGTGCTTCTCCACGATCGCCTCGTACCGGACGCGCGTCGTCGGCTTGAGCTGCTGCTGCGCTCGTCTGCGGCCGCCCGGACCCGTACGACCCCGGTCCGCGGCTGCTGCTTGACCGCCGGTTCGGCCCGCGCCGCCGCCATGTGGTGATCCGGCGGCGCGGATGAGCCGGAAGCGGCCCGACCTGTTCGACGACGATGGCCGCCGGTGCCGGGCCGGGCGCCGCGCGTGACGGTGTGCGGGTGGTCGACTCGCAGGGCCGGCGGCTGCGCGGCCGCACCGCGTTGGAGCGGGCGGCGATCGAGACGGCCCGCCGGATGCGGGCGGCCGGGCAGAAGGTCGGTCAGGTCGAGCCGCTACCGACGCCCTGGACCTCGAGCGGGTCACCAAGTTGGCCGCGCACCTCCGTTTGGTCCTGGCCGACGTCGACGTCAGCCGACTGGACGCAACCCCCACGATGCGGGCGCGGCTCGAGGCCGCGGCGGCCGCGCTCGACGCGCTCCACGACGAGCCGGCCCCGATCGACCTGGACCGGCTGCCCCATCGTTGATAGGGGATCAGGTGATCGCCCTTCACAGGCCGCTGACCAGTGCGGACGCCAGGCCGTATCACCGAATCTCACGCGCTGAGCCGGACAGTGGCGCCCAGCGCGCGTGACGGCGGTGATCAGCTGCTCGAGCGCGGGCAAACGAGTGGGTGGGAGCAACGGCCGGGCGAGCTCGCAGGCCTCGCGGAGATCACCGAGGTAGGCCGGTGCCAGGCGGGTGACCAGCCGCTGCGCCGTGTCCATGAACCAGTCCTGCTCGACCGCGGTGAGCTCGGTCCGCGCGGCCTCGATCGTCGCACCGGGTGGCTGTTCGCGTCGGGCCACTACCACCGCCACCGCGTACTGGGCTCGGAGCTCACCCTTACCAGCCAGCCCGGCATCGACATCGATGGGCCCGGCCGGCTGCTGCGCTACGTGCGGACCAGCAGCGGCGATGTCGGAAGGGGATGGTCCGCTACGACCACACCGGCATCTACGACCCGGAGCGCAACGACGCGTCGCCGGCGTACCTCCAGCGGTTCTACGCCAACGACCTGCGGTACGCGGCCAACCCGACCGTCCAGGGCGAGCACAACGTGTGCACCTGTACGGCGGGGCCGCCTAGGCGATCCACCCCATAAAGGCAGCCTACAAATGGCAGAACAATCGGACCGAGCCCCGGGACGCATTCGGCGGCTTGCAGACGCTCTACGACGGAGGACGATGGCTCGCTTCTCCTACATGGGAGCGTCACGTCCGTCACCGCGCCGGACGGTGCGCAGGTGCGCTACGAGTACATCAACCGGCAGGCCCACACCTAAAGGAGACCACCATGACCGATCTCGAAGTCCGCCCCTTCCGCATCGACGACGTTCCGGAAGAGGATCTCGTCGACCTCCGCCGGCGTATCGCGGCGACGCGCTGGCCCGAAAAGGAAACTGTCGAAGATCAGTCGCAGGGGCCGCGGCTCGCGACGATGCAGGCACTCGCGCGCTATTGGGAGACGGAGTACGACTGGCGCAAGTGCGAGGAGAAACTGAAGGCCCTACCGCACTTCATCACCGAGATCGATGGGCTGGACATTCATTTCATTCACGTTCGTTCGGAAGATGAAGATGCGTTGCCGCTCATCGTCACGCACGGATGGCCCGGCTCGGTCATCGAGCAGCTGAAGATCATCGATCCGCTGACCAATCCGACGGCACATGGCGCGAGCGCATCGGACGCTTTCCATCTGGTGATTCCGTCGATGCCGGGCTACGGATTCTCCGGCAAGCCGACGAGTCCCGGCTGGGACCAAGCGCGCATCGCGCGTGCCTGGGCGGTGCTGATGAAGCGCCTTGGATACACGCGATATGTGGCGCAAGGCGGGGATTGGGGCGCGATTATCAACGACGTGATGGCGACGCAGGGATATCCGGAATTGATCGGTTTCCACACGAACCTCCCCAACGCGATTCCCCCCGAAATCAACAAGGCGGCCGCGGCCGGCAGCCCGCCGCCATCGGGTCTCTCGGCCGAAGAGAAGCGCGCGTACGAGACGATTGTCGTTTTATACAAGACTATTCCAACTCAGTTCTTCATGGCGTCGCACCCGCAAACGATGTATGGCGTCGCGGATTCACCCGTCGGCGTGGCGGCCTGGATGCTAGACCACGACCCGGTTAGTCTGCAGCTGATCGCACGTGCTTTTGACGGGGAGCCAACAGGCCTTACCCGGGACGATGTGCTCGACAACGCCACGCTCTTCTGGTTGACGAACACGACGATCTCTGCGGCTCGACTTTATAGGGAGGGGTTCGCCAAGGCCGACTTCGGACCCAAGAACATTTCCATCCCGGTTGCGGTGAGTGTCTTTCCTGACGAGCAAATTCAGGCCCCGCGGAGTTGGGCAGAGCAGGCCTATCCCAACCTCATCCATTACAACAAGCTCGACAAAGGCGGGCACTTCGCGGCATGGGAGCAGCCGCAGCTGTTGTCAGAAGAGGTACGCACGGGCTTAAGATCTTTGCGCTAGCCCGACCCATTCGCAACCGGGAGGGCCAGGGCGACCGCGGTACACGGGCCGCTGCTTGAGGAACGGCCGGGTGTCGTAGCGCTCGCTCGGTAGCGACGTCCGCTCGTCGTCGACGGGCTCGTCGACGCGGGGGTCGTGGCCGATGACGACGACGCGCACGTCGAGCGCGTCATGCCGGTCATCACCGCCCCGGACCGGAACGCCGCGCCGCTCGTGCTCGTCGTCGAGCTGCTCGACGCTGCGGCCGCCCAGCGGTAACAGCAGCGGAAGCGGGCCGATGCTTGCCGTGGATGCTGCCATCGCAGTCGCCTTCGTCGCCGCCTTGATATCCGTGGTCGTCGGCGCGCTCAGCGCCTCAGCCACCGCCTGGAGTGCACACAACACCGCGAAGACCGCACGCGAAGGCCCAATCGAGCAGCGACGCGCCGACGCCTATCTACGGGTGCTGACCATCGTCGAACGCGAGGGACACTGGACCGAGGCCTGGATTGCAAACGGCTGTAAACGCTCTCAAGGCACTCGTAATGCCTAGGTCTGGGGTTCGACTCCCCAAGGCGGCTCCACAGCTCACCAGCACGTTCCCCCATGGGCCCTTGTGCGAGGGCTTCCGGGCAGTTCGGGTAGCAGCTCCGCTCCTCACTCGCCCCACCGCGCGGCTCCCATCCGGCGCGCCACATCCATTGTGGCTCGAACCACCGGCCCGGCAGGGCAAGCCCCGCCGCGAGGAGATCACCACCGGAAGATCGCCGGAGTTCTGACGAGGCTTGACCCTCGACCTACCTGAGGGTGGAGAGTGCAGGGTCGTTGGCATCGACCAGGAGTGGCTGGATGGAAGACGACGTGATGAACCGCGTGACTGCTGCTGTGCAGAGCGGGCAGGCGGGCGATCGAACGACTGCCAGGGAGGACCTGGAGGCGATCTGGGCCGAAGTCGAGCAGCGCGGGGGAGATGCCTTCCACCGCTGCGTGATCGCGCACTTCTTGGCGGACCTCCAGGACGATGACCGGGACGAGCTGATGTGGGACGAGCGTGCGCTGGCGGCCGTTGCCGGTGTGACCGACGAGCGGGCGCAGGAGTACCACGAGTCGTTGCAGGTTCGAGGGTTCATGCCGTCGCTGTACCTGAGCCTCGCGGATGATCACCGGCGGCTCGGCGACGCGGAACGCGCCCACGAGTATCTCAGCAAGGCACGGACCGTGAGCGATGCGCTCGGCGATGATGCGTACGGCGAACTGGTCAGAAGCGGCCTGGGGAAGATCAGTCGAGCGCTGACCGACGGCTCGACCGGCCGACTTCCCAGCCACTGACCTCTGCCCATGGTGTGCGACCGCCAGGCCCGTTCGGCCCTGGCCGCCCGCATGATGCGGCGCTACGTGCGATCTTCCTGGTCGTACCGCAACACCACGACGCCCCTCGCCCCGCTCGCCGGGCGGCCCCAACCGACGCAGGCCGTTCCGGCTCGTACCCACCGGCCCCAGTTCGAGCCGGGAGGGACGTCTACACGGGTACGTGACCGATCCACCAGACCGGCTGCAGACCGTCTTCCGCCTCTCGGTCGTCTTCGCCGTGCTCGCGGCCGCATGGTTGTCCCACAACTGGGGCTCGGACGCCCCGGACGTTGTGAGCAGCGCCGGCGCGGCTCGTGGAGCCGGGGGGCGCCGCAGGACGTCCAGCTCGTGGCGTGCGCCGAGCGCGTGGCCTCGGGCGGGCAGGTGACGAGCTGCGTCATCGACCCCACCGGGAACTCCACCGCAGGATCCTGCCCCTGCGCAGCGCCACCATCGAGGTGGTCGTCCGTGAGGCCCGCGCCGGCGCACCGGTCGGAGAGCCGATCGTCGTCGAGAACGTCACCGGGTGCCCGCTCGAGGCCGAGAGAGGGGGTAGGAGCGGGCCGCGGGACGTGTTCGGCGGCCTGACCGACCGGCACTACGCCGACGTGCTGCGCTCGTTCGTCGAGGGCTGATGCCCGGACGGCCACGACCGGCTCGAGATGGAACTCCGGGCCGCCGGCTCAGCCAGGCACGCCGGCTGCCGAGCCGTGCTGCGTCAGGAGGTTCTCGAAGAGATGTGGCCGGGGATGTCGAGAACCGCCCGACGGCTCCGTCCCCCGCGCAGATGCGGCCACCCGGCCGAACCAACACCGAGGAGCCCCGGCATGACGATCAAGCGTATGGACCACGTCGGCGTCGTTGTCGACGACCTCGAGGCCGCTACCGCGTTCTTCCTCGAACTCGGCATGGAGCTGGTGGGCAAGGGGCCGGCCGAGGGGCGTTGGGTGGACCGCATCGCCGGGCTCGACGGCGTCCGGATCGAGGTCGCCTTCATGCGCACCCCGGACGGCCACGGCCAGGTCGAGCTGACGAAGTTCCACAACCCGGTGGCCACCACCGCCGAGCCGAACGCGCCGGCGAACACGTTGGGCTTGCGTCGCATCATGTTCACCGTCGAGGACATCGAGGACGTCGTTGCCCGCCTGCGCACCCACGGCGCCGAACTCGTCGGCGAGGTGTCCCAGTACGAAGACAGCTATCGGCTCTGCTACGTCCGCGGTCCGGAGGGCATCATCATCGCGCTGTCCCAGGAGCTCGGCTGACCAGGCCTACCTGCCGGCGACGAGATCGAGGGGCTGAGGACCCGGGCAATCAAGCCTCCCGGCGCTGACCCGCTCCGCGACGCCCTTCGTCGATCCTCACGGGGCTCCTCGGCCGATCCGCGAACACGTGATCCGGTTGTACGCTCGACGAGCGCGGCGCGCCGGCCGCGCGGATGCGGGGTTCCCTCGGTGACGCCGGACGAGCTTGCAACGGTTCTGGGTGCGATGCCGCACGCCACCGTCGAGGAGCCGTTCGCGGAGGGCGTGCCGGTGTACAAGGTGGCCGGCAAGGTCTTCGCCATCTTCCAGCCGCACGCCGCGCCACCCGATGTGACGCTGAAGTGCGACCCCGAACGGGCCCGTCAGCTCCGCGAGCAGTACCGGTCCGTCGTCCCCGGGTACCACGTCAACAAGAGGTTGTGGAACACGATCAGCCTGGACGGTGACGTCCCGGACGACGACCTGCTCGATCTCGTGCACGACTCGTACGAGCAGGTCGTCGCCGGGCTGCCGGCCCGTACACGCGCAGCCCTGGGCTCGGCTACGAGGTGATCAGCAGGAGATCCTGCGTGTCGAACATGTGCTTCTCCCAGATCCGGCGGGACGCCTCCTCTGGGTAGGGCTGCACCGTCGCCACCGCGTCGTACACGCGGGTGAACCGCTCCGGCGGCGCGGAGCGTGGCCAGCCCGGGTCGCCCGTCGTCGCGAAGCGGAGCCAGTCGGCCCGCATGACCTGGGACAGATCGGCGGCCTGGTCGGCGACATCGGCACCGAACGTGGCCCGCAGCGCGTCCACGTCGATCGAGCCGAAGACGAGCAGGACGTCCAGGCCGTGCGAGGCGCCGTCCGGCCCGGGACCCCAGCGGAGCTCGTACGTCCAGGCCCGACCGCCGCCGTCGTGCCGGGCGTCGGCGAGCTGGATGCTGGGCATCCGCATCAGCCAGTCCGAGTTGACCAGCTCGTGCAGCAGCGCGGGGCTCGCGTCGGGGTAGGCCGCACGGTAGGCGGCGTCACCGCCGGGGACCAGCTTGTCCAGCGTGGCGCTCGCCTGCGCGTCGGTGATCTCGCCGCCGCGCCGGGCCGCGAGCTGGCGGTACTCGTCACGCGTGTGGCCCACGAGCAGGTCGACGCCGGGCGCGGTGCCATCGGACAGGGCCGGCCACGGCGCCCGCGGCAGCGTGTCGCCGTCGACCACGGGGGAGAACGGCGTCGGGGTCGTCGCCATCGGTCCCCAGGTCCTGACCCGCCGCGGCAGCGAGCGGACGACGGCCTGGGTCACCCGCACCAGCTCGGACGGTGGGATGCGGGCCAGCCCGGCGGCGGTGGGTTCGGCGCCGACGTTCGAGGCGATCGCCGACGAGACGTCCGCCGCGAGCCGGGTGGTGAAGAACGTGCCCGGCAGGCTCTGCACGATCGCCCTGCGGAAGAGCCCGGCCGCCGCGGGCATGGCGAGCAGCGCCGCCACCGAGCCCGCACCCGCCGACTGGCCGAACACCGTGACGTTGCCGGGATCGCCGCCGAACGCCGCGACGTTGTCCTGCACCCAGCGCAGGGCGAGGATCTGGTCGAGGATGCCCCGGTTGTCCGGCGCGCCCGCGAGATGCGCGAAGCCCTCCACCCCCATGCGGTAGTTCAGGCTGACGACGACGGCGCCCTCCGCGGCGAGGACTGCACCGTCGTGGTTCGGATTGGCCGAGCTGCCGTGCAGGTAGGCGCCGCCGTGGATCCACACCATCACGGGTAGGCCGGTGGCGCCGAGGTCGGGGGACCAGACGTTGAGCGTCAGCCAGTCGTCGGACGCGTCGGGCGGCGACGCCGGTTGCGGGACCGGTGGGCCGAACGCGGCGGCATCGCGGACCCCGTCCCAGGCCAGAGCCGGAACCGGAGCCCGGAACCGCAGTGCGTCGACGGGTGGCTGGGCGTAGGGGATGCCGCGAAAGGCCGCGACGGCGCCGTGGCGCGTGCCGCGGACGGTTCCCGCGACCGTGCGGACCTCCGGTTCGAAGCTCATTCCGCAATGATCACATCCACGGGTACTCCCGCGGGAGTACCCGTGGTGTCGCCTGCGAGCGGTTGCCCTCGTCGGCCCCCGACGGAGATCGTCACGATCCAGGTGACAACGATCGATGTGCGGTTGAGTGGGTCGTTCGACCGGGATGCGTCGACGAAGGGGGACCGCGATGTCCACGGGGTCCGAGGAACGCGCAGCCGGCGGTGACGGGGCCGCCGGGTTCGGCGATCTGCTGCGATCCCTGCGCGAGCGGGCGCTCCTCACCCAGGAGGAGCTGGCCGAGCGCTCCGGACTGAGCGTTCGCACCATCCGCCGATTGGAGCGCGGCCGCACGCACGGACGTCCGCAGAGCGGCTCGCTGCGCCGGCTGGTCGACGCGCTCGGGCCGGAGGCCGAGGAATTGGCGCTCCTCGTGGAAGCGGCCGCGGGCGAGCCGAGCGGGGTTCCGGCGGGTCCGCCCGTAGCCGCCGTCCCTGTGGCGCGGCAGCTCCCACTCGCACCGCCGCAGTTCACCGGGCGGGACGCCGATCTCGAGGCGCTCGAGGAGGTGCGGGCCGGGGCCGGTCCGGTGATCATCGCCATCGACGGGATGGCGGGGATCGGCAAGACGGCCTTCGCCGTCCACGCCGCTCACCGGTGGTCGGGTCGCTATCCAGACGGCCAGCTCTTCCTCGATCTGCAGGGTTACGCGCGTGGTGTCCCGCCCGTCGACCCGGGTGACGCGCTCCACCGGCTGCTGCGCTCGCTCGGGGTCCCGGGGCCGAACATCCCCGGCGACGTGGACGACCGGGCCGCCCTCTACCGCAGCCTCCTCGCCGGGAGGCGGGTGCTCGTGCTCCTCGACAACGCCGCGAGCGAGGCGCAGATCGCTCCCCTCCTCCCCGCGGCGAGCGGCTGTCTGGTGATGATCACCAGCCGGTCCAGGCTCACCGGCCTCGACGTCACGCGCGCGCACTCGCTGGATCTCCTGCCTGCCGAGGACGCCGTCACGCTGTTCGTCCGCAGCTCGGGGCGCAGTGTTGGGAGCGCGGAATCGGCGGATCGGCTGACCGAGGTGGTCGAGCTGTGCGGGCGGCTCCCGCTGGCGATCCGGCTCGCGGCGGCGCGCCTCCGCTCCCGGCCGTCGTGGACGGCGGCGCATCTCGTCAACCGCCTGCGTGACGTGCGGTCCGTCGCGGAGTTCGAAGTGGGCGACCGCAGCGTCGCTGCGGCGCTCGAGCTCTCCTACGTCCAGCTCGACCCGGAACAGCGGCAGGCGTACCGGATGCTCGGACTGCATCCCGGCGTCGAGCTGGACGTGGGTGCGGCGGCCGCGCTCGTCGGCAGGCCCGCGACGGACGCCGGCCGGCTGGTCGACCAGCTGCTCGACGCGCACCTGCTGCAGGAGCCCGGGCCGGGCCGTTACCGGTTCCACGACCTGACCCGGGTGCACGCCGCGCGGGCGGTGGTCGAGGAGGATGCCGAGTCCGCGCGCCTGTCCGCGCTCCGCCGGTTGGTCGACCACTACTGCCGGTCCGCACGCCGTGCGATCGACGCGGCCTACCCGTACGACCGCGAGAACAGGTTCAGGTCCCCGACGGGCGCGATCGACGAGTCGTCCGGGACCGACGGCGCCGAGGCGGGGGCCTGGTTGGACACCGAGCTGCCCAACCTGCTCGCCGTCGTGGAGGTCGCGGACCGGTACGGCTGGCCCGAACGCGTCGTGGAGCTCTCCGTCACGATGCACCGCCACCTGCGCAGCCGTGGACGCATCGGCAACGCCGCGGACCTGCACACCCGAGCCCTCGCGGCCGCACGCGCGGCCGCCGACCCCGCAGGCGAGCTCGACGCTCTCAACGACCTCGGCCACATTCGCAGGCTCCGCGGAGAGCGTGAGCAGGCGGTCGATCTCTTCGCGGCGGCGCGCCGGATCGCTCGGGCCACCGACGACCGGCACGGCGAGCTCAACTCGCTCATCGGGCTCGGTCAGGTGCACCTGATGCAGAGCAGGTACCCGCAGGCGACCGTGAGCTTCACCGAGGTGCTGAGGATCGCCTCTCACAGCGGTGATCGCGGCCGCGAGCTGGAAGGCCTGCTCGGCCTCGGCTGGGTGCGCATGGCACAGGGACGGGAAGCGATCGGCATCTTCGAGCGAGCGGACGAGCTCGCGCGCGACATCGGGCATTCGCACGGCGAGGTGCTCGCCCTGAGCGGGCTGGTGCGCTCGTACCGGCTCTGCGGGCGGCCCGCGGAGGCCGTGGCGTACGCGGAGCGCAGCCTGCAGGTCGCGCAGGCATCGGGCCAGTCCCTCGGCGAGCTCGACGCCCTGATCGCGCTCGGCTCCCTCCACCGCAGCCGCGGTCTCTCCGAGGAAGCGGAAGTTCGGTTCCGGGAGGCGCTTCGGCTCGCCACCGAGATCGGCAGCGGCAGCTACCGATTCGAGGCGTTGTACGGCATCGCGCGGCTCCACCACATCGCCGGTCGGTACCGCGAGGCGATCGCCGACCACGAGCGGGCGCTCGACCTCGCCATCCGGCTCGGCCAGGCCGCCGAGGAGGCCCGCGCGCACGACGGTCTCGCGCACGCCCATCACGACCTCGGCGACACCGCCGAGGCGCGCCGGCACTGGCAGCAGGCGCTGACGATCCTGACGCGACTCGGTTCCGAGGGAACCGAGGATCCTGAGGTCAGCGCGGCGTCCATCCGCGCGCGACTACGACTCCTCGATGAGCCGGATGGCAACGACGATGTGCCCGGGTAACCGCTGACACAGGTGCCGGTCTGTCGAATCCGCTGGCGTCCTTCCGGCATCACCGGGGAACAGCGGCCGGCAATGAGGTGACGTGCACGGTGCGCCCGCCCTTTGACACCGGGCCGCGAGGACGAATCGCCCGAACAGACCCGGCGGGCCGGGCATTGGCGGACATCTCTCCCGGAGAAGCTGGGCTCGGCTCGCGAGGAATGTCGGGCCGCCGGTGACGACCGGTATTCGTGCAGGAGCCCGGGCGGGTGGAGCCCGCGGTCGCGGTCGTGGGAAATGGCGTGCGCCGAGCACCATGCTCGTCCCGCCGAGCTAGGGCCGGTCGTGCCGCCGTGCGCGGTGTCTCCACCGTGTCCGCGGCACGGAAATCGGATCCGATCAACCGGCGGCGGGCGTCCACCGGGGGGGCGCCGCGAACGCCGTCGAGCTCGCTCGGAAGGAAGAGACGGGGCGCCGACCATCGCGGTCGGTCCAGTCCGCTAGTGCGTTGACCACATACGTTCGCCGGGTTTGATCATGCGGCGGCGCGGGGTCGGCCCCAGCGTTGTTGGCGTTCGCTGCGGACCCGGGCTCGTTCGCGGCGCTGGGCCGCGAGGACGTCGGGGTGGCGGGCGTTGGCGTTGCGCCAACGCAGGTAGGCGTGCAGCTCGCGGGCCAGGACGGTGTGGTTGGGGTGGTTCGAGGCGCCCATGACGAAGGTCCGCAGCGGCCCGAACTGGGCCTCGATCGGATTGGCCCAAGAGGCGTAAGTCGGGGTGAAACACAGCTCGACCTTGTTGCGGGCCGCCCACGCCCGGATCTTCGGTGTCTTGTTCGCCGACAGGTTGTCCAGGATCACGTAGATGGGTGCGCCGTCGGGTCGGGCGGCTCGGATCGATTTGAGTGCGGCGAGGGTGTGGTCGCCGCCTTTGCGGCGCCGGATGACACCCCAGAGCTGGTCATCGCCGAGGCTGTAGCAGCCGTGGAAGTAGCGGATGCCGTGCGTGCGAGTGTAGGTCGCGGGCAGCCGGGTCGGTTTGGACTCGAGCGCCCAGGTGGAGCCGTGGCAGGGGCGGATCGACAGCGGCCCGAACTGGTCGAACGCGAAGCACCGGTTCGGGAACTTGGCGGTCACTTCCTCGATCCGGTCCAGCTTGGCGTCCTTGTCCGGGTCGCGCGACTCCTTCCAGGTCCGGGTCCGCTGGAACGACACCCGCCGCTCACGCAGCAGTTGACGCAGCCGCTCGTACCCAATCCGTATCGGTCGGTCCGGGTGCTCGGCCAGATACGCGGCGAGCTTGCGCAAGCTCCAGCGGGTGAACGGGCGCCCGAGCTTGCGCGGGCGAGTGGTGGCCGTCGCGATGACGAACTCGATGTCCTCATCGCTGATCAGGCGGGGACGGCCTCCCGCCCACTGAGGGTCCAGCGCGGCCAACCCCCGCCGGTTGAACGCGTGGATCACGTCCCGGACCGTGTCCTCATCCGCGGCGACCAGCCGGGCGATCGCGGGAACCGGAGTACCCGACGACGACGCCATGATGATCATCGCTCGGCGGACCCGGATCGAGCCGTGCTTGCCCCGGCGCACGATCTGGGTCAACCGCTGGCCCTCCGCATCGGTGAGCCTGCGCGCTCTGACCGGTTCTGCCATCCAGACCTCAACCCTCGATCCCGACCTCACGTCGGGACCGAGAGTGGGATCAACGCGACTCCACGCCCGGGACGCTGCCCGGCGTGTCGCCAACCCGGTGAACGTTCGTGGTCAACGCACTAGGCAACAGGTGCGACTGGTCGTCCGGCAGGGCAACGGTGTGCACGACTTCGGACATCGGGTGGCGGGACTCGGCACGGCTCATTCGGAGGATTCCGGCATGCGGCAGCGGATCAGGAAGTCGGTGCGGGCGCGAGCCGGGTATCTGTCGCGATCGGTCGTATACGCACGGATCGGCCGGCGTGGTCCTCGCACGCCTTCCGACCGGGTCGGCGGAACGATCCGGGCGGCTGCGGGGCCGTCGATCGCCGACCCGCGGTGTCGCGAATCCGGCGATGGCTGTCCAGATCCTGCCTTCCCGGGCCACCTGGCCGCCAGTAGCGTCGTCGTCACTTCCACCTGCCTCAGCAGGAGTGGTGGGGCCAGCGTTGCAGACCCAGTCGCAACGCATATGGCTTCCGACCGCCCCGGCGTTCGCAGACCGGAGGTACGGGTTTCCGTCGATCGTTGACGTGTCGCGGTCGAGGGCCCTGAAGTCGGTTGTCTCGTTGCTCGACTCGGTCGCAACGGGAGAAGACCGCTGTCGCGCCGTTTCCGGCCGTGACGCAGGAACATTCCGCGTCCTGCTCTGTTCAGCTCTCCGCGATCTGATCGCGATCCATCTCCCGTGAACCCCACGGAACCTCCGATCCAGGAAGTAGGTCCGGCATGTGGCGCCAGTCCGCACACGACGGTGAGGCCTCGGGCCTCCCCGTGTGCGCCGGCGCCGTCGTGCGGCTGCGGTTCTCGTTGCGGGACCGGATCTGGGGCGCGATCCGCTGGACTCTCGGGTTGGCCGGAGCAGTTGTCGTGCTGTGGCTGGGTGCGGCATTCCTCGCCGCGACTCCGGCCGCCGCCGCGGTGACCGTTCCGGCGGTGATTGCTCAGCAGGGCCTGGTGAAGGGAGGTGGCATCAGGCCCGCCGGTGGAGGCGACGGTGACTCCGATTCCGGCTCGGACTCCTCGGACGGCGACTCCGACTCTTCTGGCGACGACAGCGAGAAGAAGGAGAGCGACTCCGGGAAGAAGGAGTCGGACAAGAAGGATTCGGACGAGAAGAAGTCCGACAAGAAGGCATCGAAGAAGAAGGAGTCCGACGAGGAGGGCTCGGACCGGAAGAAGTCCGAGAAGAAGGACTCCCAGAAGAAGGAGTCCGAGAAGAAGGCCTCGCAGAAGAAGGACTCCGACGAGGACTCGAACGAGAAGAAATCCGAGAAGAAGCAATCCGAGAAGAAGGCGTCGGAGAAGGACGCGGAGTCGGAGGAGCGCGAGTCCGGCAAGAAGGATGGCGAGGGTCGGTCCGACGGCGCCGGCTCCCGCGAGGACGACTCGCGCGACAACCGTCGCGATGGCGAGAACGAAGAACGGTCCGAGAGCCGGCGCGAGAGCAAGTACGATCAGCCGCGGCGGCAGAACGCACAGGAACGCCCCGACGAGCGCGACGACAAGAGCGACGAGGACGCGGAGCGAACCGATCGGGACAAGGGGCGGGACGGCGATGACACCGCCGCCGAATCCGCGGACGACTCCGCCGAGAACGTGAGCCGGAGCCCGCGCACCCGCACCGGCGACGACGACCGTGCCGCCGACACCGAGCGCGCCGCCGACGGCGATCAGGGAGGCGACGACTCGGACCCGGTGAGCGGTGAGCAGGCCGGCGCGGACGACGACGATGACGTGTCCGTCCGGGACGCCGACGCGGAGTCCGCGGAGGACGCCGACGACGACCCGAGAAAGGGCCGGGCCGCCGAGAAGGCCCGTGCCGGGCGCGCGGTCGAGGAGGCGCTGGAGCGGATCAGTGATCGGGTGGCCGAGCGGCGTGATCGTGAGGAGTCCGATCGTGCTGACGACGTTGACGTGTCCGTCGTGGACACCGACGCCGGATCCGCCCGGGACGAGAGCGGTTCCCGCGACGGCCGCGAGGAGAAGCGCCGGCTCCACGACGGGTTGCGGAAGTCCGCCGGCGGCGAGCGCGCCGACGACTCGGGCGAGGAGCGGTTGCGGTCCGCGATCGAGGATCGCGTGCGCGAGGCCGTCCGGGAGGCGGCGTCCGACGAGGGGGCGTCCGACGAGCGGGACGAGGACGACGCGCCCACGCGCCGGGAGGACGAGGAGTCGGCGGAGCGTGACGTCGTTCGTCTGGTCGCGGAAGCCGCCGATCAGGTGAGCGAGCTGGCGGACCGGGCTCACGAGGACGGCGACGACTCCGCGGACCGCGACAGCGCCGACGTGCGGGATCTCGTGGACGACGCCGTGCGCTCGGCCGCGGACCGGTCCGAGATGTCGGAGGACGACGTCCGCAGGATCGTCGACACCACGCGCGAGGAGTCGGCGGGCGCAGACCGGGGCCGCACCGACGAGGACGAGCACGTCCAGCCGCTCGCGGACACCGCGGAGCTCACCGACGACCACGAGGAGACGTGCGGCGGCGGCGAGGAGTGCGCGGCCTCGGGCTCGGAGCTGGAGGCGGTCTCCCTCCTGAGTGCTCGCGACCCACCGGCGGAGCGCCGCGACTCGGATGACGAGGACTCCGACGACGACCGGGAGGACGAGGATTCGGCCGAGCGGACCGAGCGGGTGCTCGAGGACCGTCTCGAGGTCGACAAGAGCGAGGAAGAGCTCGCCGAGGAGGAGAAGAAGCTCGCCGCGGGAAAGACCACGAAGGCCGACTACGACAAGAAGGCGTCCGAGCACGCGGAGCTGGAGAAACGGGCCGCGGAGAACCGCGAGGAGGCCTCGGACGACGAGGTCGAGCTGGTCGACGAGGTCGTCGACGGTCACCGCGAGCTGTCCCAGCGGGAGAAGGAGCTGGCGGCCGAGGAGAAGCGCGTCGCTTCGGGTGCGGCCGACCGCAACACGCACGAGGAGAACGTCGCCGACTTCGAGGAGCGGCGGGACGACGTCTACGAGGCCACCGAGGAGTTGATGGAGGCCACCGACCGCGAGGTGCGGACGGTGTCCGAGGACGACCTCGACGGCGAGGGCGCGTCCGCCGGCTGTGATTCCGACGGGGCGTTCGTCGGCTGCGGGTCGGCGAGTGAGTCGGCGGATGGTGAGCGGGACTCGGAGCGACGGCTGTGCCTGTCCGGGGTGTCGAGCTGCGGGGCGTCGTCTTCGTCCGGGGGGTCGAAGGCGGAGGCGTCGTGTGACGACTCCGGGTGCGGGAGCAGCGCGTCCAGCCGCGGCGTCGGCGGTGAGGTCACCAGCGCGTCCGCCCGATGTGATGGGAACGCGCGCGGGTGCGAGCAGTCGAGCACGGCGACCCGTGAACGAGCGAGCGCCGACTGTGAGTCGGACGGCGGCTCGTGTCGGAGCGGGTCCAGAGGACCGACCAGGGACACGGGTGCGCCCTCCGCCGGCTCGGAGCGCAAGACGGCGGCGTCGGCGTCGTGCAGCGGCACGTGCGGTGTGAGCACCGCTGCCGACCGGGACGGGGCCGAGGCGTCGTGCGAGACCGCGGGTGGCGGCTGCGACAGCCGCAGCAAGGGCTCCGCCGCCGAAGACGACTCCCGGGACCGTGACGTGCGCGCCGTCAGCACGACCGACGAGAAGGTGCGCGCCGAGGGCGGCGGGGCGGCCCGCTGCGAGGGCAGCGGCGGCTGCCGCACCTCCAGCGCGGTGGACCTGGGCGAGGACGGCGAGACTGTGGTCGCCGACGCCGAGGTCCGGTGCGAGGCCGGCTGCACCGGAGCGGCCAGCACGACCGGCGACGCCCATGAGGCGGGCACGACGAGCGAGGCGGGCACCGGGACGGCCGGCGCCGCCGACAAGGACTCCGCTGCCCGCGTCACGACCGCCGAGGCCATGACGGCGGAGGCGACCAGCAGTGGCAAGGCCGGCTGCACCGTCTCCGGCGGAGCGTGCGCTGCGCGGAGCGGGGCCGAGGCCGGCGGCGGTGCCGACGCCGCGGTCGAGGTCGACTGCGCGGCCGGGTGCACCGGCCGGGGCACCGCCGTCACGAGCGGCACGGCCTCCGAGTCGAAGGCCGGCACGGCGCGGCAGAGCAACGCCGCGGCCAGCTGTGTCGCCCGGGGCGGGGCCTGCGAGGCCGCCGGCGAGACGCGGCTCGACGGCCACGCGTGGGTGGATCAGGCGGACCTGGCCGCGTCGAGCACGGCGGCGGCGAGCGTGGACTGCGGCGACGCCGCCGGCTGCTCGGGTGAGGCCGGCGCGAAGACCGCCGGGAAGGTGACGGGAGCGCCCGCTGTGGCGGGCGGGCCTGCGCCGGTGCGCGAGACCAGCGCGGCGTCGACCTGTGCGGCCAACGACGGTGGCTGCGCCACGGACTCGACCTCCCACGTGAGCGACGCTGCCGCGAGCCCAGCCCCTCGATCGCAGCAGCGGCTGAGCGCGGGCAGCGAGACCGGGGCGCGGGTCGACTGCGCCGCGGCGACCTGCACGGGCCGCGGGTGGAGCACGACCTCCGGCGCGGCGTCGGGTGACGTCGCCGGCGTGCGCAGCAGCACGGGTGGATCGTCCTGCACCGCACGAGGTGCCGGCGGTGGCTGCGCATCCGCCACCGACACGACGGTCGCCGACCGCGAGCCGTCGTCCGACGGCGTGGTCGCGGCCGTGTCCGGCCCGGTCAGCGTGTCCCACGCGACCGCGTCCGTGCGGTGCGTCGGCGGCGTCGGGGAGTGCGGCGGGACGGCGGCCTCGTCGACGAGCGCGCTCGACACCGGGGTGTCTCCGCACGCCCGCGGCACCTCTGCCACGGCCGAGTGCACGGTCGACGGCGGCGGCTGCTCCGGTCGGACGAGCTCGGTGGCGTCCAGCGCCCCCGACTTCGTGGTGACCGACCCGAACACCGGCCTGCCGGTGGCCGGGCAGCCGACCGCCGGGCCCTCGTCGACCTCGTCGTCGAGCGCGAGCGTCGTGTGCGCCGCGGGCACGGCCTGTTCCGGCTCGGTGCGCACGAGCACGACGGCATGGGACGGCGCGATCGCGAACGGCACGCCCCGCACCTCGGAGGGCACCGCGTCCTGCACGGGAGCGACCGGCGGCTGCGAGGTCCGCTCGGCGTCGAGCGCCTCCTCCGGCCCCGGTGCCGCAGTCGCGCTGGCCGGCGACGGGCAGCAGGTGAACGCGGCCCGGCTGCCCGCGGGCCCGTCCGCGGCCTCCGCCGCAGGCGCCGCCATGACGTGCGCGGGAGAGGCTTCGTGCGCCGGCAAGGTCACGAGCGCCGCGACCGCCACCGACCCGGCGGTGTCGGCGGACCCGCGGGGCTCACACAGCGAGGGCTCCTGCGAGGGCGTCTCGGGCGGTGTCTGCCAGGCCGTCACCAACTCCGGTGCGTCGTCCGGTCCGGACGCGAACGTGATCGCGCCGCTCGTGGCGGAGCGGTCGACGGCGAACGCGACCGTCACGTCGGGCACGACGGGTGAGCAGGCGCCGGCGGAGCAGCCGCAGGACGGCACGCCTGTGCAGGACCAGCCTGCGACGCTGCCGGTGCCGACCGCGCCAGGGTCGAGCGCGAACTCCGGTGCGCCGATGGTTCCGGGCGCCTCCAGCTGGACGATGGCGTCGGCGACCCTGGACTGCGCAGCCGGCACCGCCTGTTCCGGCGGAGCACGCACCTCGGCCGCCGGCAGCGACGGCCCGATCTCGGTGCCCGGGGCGAACGGGGCGCGCGGTCCTCCGGAGGGCGCGTCTACCACCAGCGCCACCTGCGCAAGCAGTTCGTCCGGCTGCCAGGCGCAGACCAGTTCCACCGCGGCGAGCGGCCAAGTGGTGGCCGACATCGTCGCCGAAAAGCAGAACGCCATCGTCGAGCAGCTGGCCGACCAGGCCGCGCAGGCGACACTGGTGGCCGCCTACGCCGCGCGCATCGCCGCGCAGGCAGGCGCCACCCCAGGACAGAAGAAGGCAGCTGCCGACGCAGCCGCAGCCGCGCAGCTGGCCGGGAAGGCCGCCGCCCAGGCCGCCGAGGTGGCCAGGAAGCCGGTGACCGGCGCCCCCGCCGCCGTGTCGGAGTCCTCGGCGGCCGCGCTGTGCGCCGGGCAGGGCTGCACCGCCGGCACGACCGGAGCCACATCCGGCGCGCCCGGCACGTCGACCACGAACGGCACGTGCACAGCAGCGGCCTCGGGCTGCATGGCAGTGAGCGACGCCAGCGCCTCCGTCCACAGTGGCCCACGCCAGGCCGGCGCGCCCGCCCCGGGTGTTTCCGGCAGCGGCCAGGCCGGGTCCCGCCTCGCCTGCCCCGAGGCCGGCTGCACGGGCACGGTGACCAGCAGCGCGTCCGCGCACGCCGCCTCGGGCCGGATCAACGCCACGGCGACCGCGACCTGCGCGGTGACCAGCGGCTGCCAGGCCGATGTCAGCGCCTCGGTCGGGGCCGGCTTCGTCAACGTCACCGCGGGTTGTGCGGGCACCGGCTGCCAGACCCACACCGCCGGCAACGCCCGTGCCGCGTGGCCGGGTGGGCACAACACGGCCGATGCCCGCTCCGACTGCACGGCCGGGGCGAACGGGGAATGCGCGAGCTCTGTGCAGGTCGCGGCGAACGCGGACTACGCGCTGGCCGGTGCCAAGTGCGCGGGTACGCCGGGTTCGAGTTGCAGCCACAGCTGGTCGGTGGTCGCGTCGGATCACGCGGCGCACGCGTCGGGATCGTGGGCACGGGCCGCCGCGCGCGACTCCGGCGGCGGTGCGACTGGCGCCGGCGGCGGCTGGGTGTATGCGCAGGCGGACGCCGGTGACGGGTACGCCATCGCCGGAGTCGGCTGCTCCAACCAGGCACGCTGCACGAAGTCCTACGCGGCACACATCGAGTTCGACATCAGTTGGGGCCAGCAGCAGACATACGAGCAGGACGGCGGAATCTGGAACGCCCGCCGACTCGGCGACTGCGCCGGATCGCGGGGCAGCGGGTGCGGCCTCTTCCGCAACGGCAACAACGTGCAATGCACGGGCGACTGCTCGAACTTCCGGCAGACGGTCTCGAACCCCAGGTTCACCCTGCTCGCCCCTGCGGGCTGGAAGATCCAGGCCGCCGAAGCCGCATACCCGATTGCGAAGCTCGACCCCGCCACCCAGCGAAAGGCCGAACAGACCGGCCGTGACCTGCGCGTGTACGACCGGACCAAGACGCGCGACGTCCCCGACAACCAGATCATCAAGGCGCACCGGCACACCGAAAAAGCGAAGCAGCGGATGGAGGCCGAGGCGGACCAGACCGCCGCCACCGCGCGCGAGCAAGCCGTGGCCAACGGAGCCAGCCCGGCTCGGGCCGACAAAGCCGCCCAGAACTACCGGGCCAGCTACTTCGACGCGGTCGCGGGAACCGCCGTCGATCCCCGCGGCAACGTTCCCGCCGTGGTCGCCAAGGGGCAGGCGGGCGCGATGGGCGAGCTCAAGGCGGCTGTCGATCACAAGCTCCGATTCGACGCGCTCCAGGCGGCCGGCGACAGAGCAGCGGAGGCCTTCGAGGCCAAGTACACGGCCGCGCAATCCGACGACAGGGACGCGCGCACGGTCGTCAATACCGCCGCGGCCGCGAACGCCAGCATGCAATCCGCGCTGGAACTGGCCGGTGAAGCCGCTGCCCTCGGTCGCGACTTCGCGTTGCGACACGGCGCGACGGCAGGACAAGCGGACAACTCGGGCCGGCTCTTCCAGAACGACTACCTCGACGTGGTCAACGCCGCTCCGCAGCGGGGCAAGCTCAAGATGCTGGCGGCCCAGAACCACAGCGCCATCACCCAAGCCGCTGAGGACGTGTGGCGCGGTGCCGGCGTCGGGCTCAACCGGCCCGATGTGCCCGACAACCACCTCCAGCCCATCCTCGACCACGAGGCGGCGGAGGCGGCGGCGACCGTTGCGGCCGGCGTTCAGCGAGCCGGTGAACTCGCCTACCAGGAGGCTCTGCTCAGCGGCATGAGTGCCGGGGCGGCAGAGAACGCCCGATCCACTGCCGTCGAGGAATACCGCACCGATCTCGGCCTCGAGATCAGCAAGATCGGGGTCGAGACGTTCGACAAGGCGGTCGCCCCGTCCTACGTGATCGACCGAGCCGGCGGAACCGGGGCGATCGAGCCCGGAACGACGGAGGTCCTCGCCCACCCGGCCCTGGCCGACGGGCAGGTCGACGGCGGTGAGGGCGACGGTCTCACAGCGGCCGTCGACGCGGCCGTCGCCGCGTCGACGGGCCCTGCCGATGCGCTCGCCGACCTGGCGCCCTACATCCCCTACGACCCGATGACCCGCCAGGGAGACCGGCGAACGGAGCTGCTGTCCGACCCGCGGGTGGTCGACGCACTCGTTCCGGGCGGGACCGCCGAGGAGGCCCTCGACGAGCTGAAGAGCCGCCAAGGGTATCTGGCCTTCGCGCGCGGGCAGCAGGAATCGGTCCAAACCAGGGTCGGCGACTTCAACGACTTCGTCAGCGATTACGACGCGAAGATCGCCGCGGCCCGTGAGCGCGGAGGGGCGAGCCCGGACGAGGCTCTGCTGCTGGACATCCAGTACGGGCAGATCGTGGCTGCGCAGGCGCAGCTCAACTCGGAGATCCTCGAGAACCGTGCCGACGTGCGCGAGAAGATGGGTGCCCTCATCCCCGTCGACATCGCCATCGCCGAGGCCAGCGGGAACGCCGCGGCAGCGAACGACCTGAGGGCGGCCGCCGCGAACCTGGACAAGATCCAGGCAATCGAGTTGGCGGTACCCGAAGGAGCCGGTGCGGAAGATCTGAACCGCGCTTCGGAGCTGGTCATCGACCTGGGCACCCTGGGAGACCTCGCCTACGCGAACGTCCGCGACTCGCTTCTCACGAGCCGCCCGGCCGGCGACATGCGACTGCCCTCGAGCGGTGCCCCGGACGCGCAGCTGGCCGCGGCAGCCGCGATCGCACTGCCCGGCTTCGCTGAGCGGATCTCCGACGACCGGGGAAACCGGGTTCGCCAGGTCTTCGAGGCCCAGAACCGTGACGAACGTGCTCGATTGGCCGCGCACTACACGTCGGCCGAGTTCGAACGGCTCGTCGCCGGTGACATGGAGAGCCTCGTCGGCCTTTATTTTCCGGCCTCGCCCGACGAGACGCCGGAACAGAAGGCCAAGCGGCACGACGACTTCATGCTGCTCGTCGAGAACGGCCGGATCGAGGACTTCGACCGCGTCACGAGGTTCTTGTCCGCCGAGGACAGGGAGATCCTCGAGGACGTCAATCCTGACGCCGGGGTGCGCTACTACCTGCGTGTCGGCGAGACGGTTGCAGGGATGGCCGACAGCACGGCGTCCGGAATCGAGGAGAAGCTCGGCGTCAAGACGAAGGACACCGTCTTCGGCAATGCCATCCGCGACGTCGGGGCGATCGTCGGCTACGCGCCCGTCGGCATGATCCGAATGGGCGAGTGGGCCGTCCAGTCGGGCCAGTACTACGCCGGTGTGCAGCGAGCGGCATTCGACCCCACCGGCCCGCATTTCGACGCGTCCACCGAAGCACGGATCGAGCCGCGACCCGGTGACACCTGGGACGAGTCCTTCACCCGCCGGGATCCCTTCCTCGGGAACATGTTCGTGACGCCGACGGCCAACATGGGGCGCCGCTGGGGGCCGGCGATCTTCCAGGGCGACTTCGACAAGGTCATCAACGGGGACCCGAGCACCGGCCTGATGGGCTACCGGGACCACCCGGTCCTCACCTTCCTCGAGGACATCACACCCTTCTCGGTCGTCGGCGGGGCGGCATCCATGGGCCTGCGCATACCGGCGATGGCCGCGACCTCGGCCGCCCGCGCGGCTGCCCGCGCCGCCACCGTCGCCCGTGCCGGCGCCCTGCATGCGGTCGAGCTCGCCGAGAGCGGCGTGAAGAAGGTCCGGGTCCACGGCAGGGAGGTCGAGCTCGACAGCCTCCAGCCTTCCGAGCGCGCTGCGGTCGCGGCCCAGGACGACCCGCTCGTCGCCGCTCTCGAACGTCTCTCGCAGAAACGCGACGGGCGACCGGATGGCGCGACCGACTACTTCGGTTTGCAGCTGTACCGGATCCAGAACCTGGACCACGCCGCCGACGTGACGGCTCGCCGTGCCGCCGAACTCGGACGCAACGGCTCACTCGCCGGTCTGCCAGGGCGTCCGATCGATTCCTTGAACGATCTCATCTCGCCCGACGGCTCGGTGCGATGGTCTGTGAATGCGTTGAAGCAGACCGAGCGGCGGGACGTCGACCTCGAGAGGCAGATCAACGACGCGCTCTCCGCTTTCCAGATCGATCCGGAGCACCTGCTGGAGCTGAGCCCCTCTGCCGGGGGTGCGCCCGGGATCGGCGAACGGTTCGGCGCCCGCCGTGATCACCCGAGCGATCGATACGAGCGCCCTCCTCCCCTCGGGGTCGGCACTCCTGGCTCCAGGCCGGAAGCGCCGCTGCGGGCTGGCGGCCAGGGCGACTCCGACGAACGTGGAGTCCAGCGACCCGGCTCGCCGCCGATCCCCGACGGTGCGGTCTCGTCGCTCGAATCGGACCCGTCACCGCCGCGCCCCGATGGCCACCAGCAGGTCGATACCGCACCCAGCGGCGACCGGGAAGCGCAGCCGCTCGATGGCGCTCGCACCACCGGTGTCGAAGACCGCAGCGTCGCCGACGATCACCCCAACCCGGACGAGACAGACCTCACCACCACCGTCGACACCTCCAGCCCGCAGTACCAGCGGACTCGCGAGGAGGACTTCGAAGAGCTCGTCGAGCACAACAAGGCGCTCCGCGAGGAGGGTGCTGAGCAGGTCAGGGCGATGAACGGTGGCTCGGACCCCGACCTCGACAAGGGGCGACGTCCGAACAAGCGGGCCCTCAGCACGCTTCGATACCGCGCGGACAACGGGCAGATCATCGACCTCCACGGTTACAGCGGCGGTCCGGGTGATTGGCCGCCGTCCGACGCGACACCGAAGGCTCCGCACGAGCGCTGGCGCTTGTTCGAGACCAAGGACGCGGCACCGTACGACGCGGATTCGCCGACCTTGCGAGGGAGCAACGCGTGGGACCGCGACAAGGACTCCGAGGCAGTCCTGCTCGAAGAGCTGGCTCGACGGCAGCTCGAGGCGGTGAGCGGGCTCAGCCGACGTGAAGTCGATGCAGCGATATTCAAAGCCGTCAGAACTGTCGAGAACGACGTCAAGTTCCGTCGCAAGGAATACCCCGATGATGCCCAGGGGGAGGCAGCGCGGGCGAGGGACCGTGTCGAGAAAACGATCGAGATCCTGAACAGGAACGCTCGGCGCAATGCCGAGCGCAATGGCACTGATTACACTCCGTTCACTGTGAACGACATCAAGGGCGACGTCCGGCTCGTCGTCGACCTTCCCTCCGGCCGTACCCATCCGCTGGACGCGCAGGTCTGCGACTCCTGCACCGACGTGTTGTACTCCTACCGTTCGGCGTTCCCCGGTGTCGGCGGCCGCTTCGAGGTCCGCAACCTCGCTCAGGAGAGGCTCGACAGATGAGTCCCGATGAACGGACCTCGGCCGAAGCGATCCGGGCCACGTTCCAGCGGGTGATCTCGGAGGGCCTGAAGCCCGAGTTCATGGCCGGCGCGTCGGACGACCAGATCGACGCCATGGCTGCCGCCCAAGGAGCGGTACGCGTCCCCGCGGCCTTCCGGGAGGCGCTGAGGTTGATCGGTCTCGAACACGGGCTGTGGTTGGCCGGAAGTTCTCTGGGCGCCGCGGTGGTCGGTCAGGAGGAGAAGCAGAACGCCCTGGCCACGCTCGCCCAACTCGAGGACAACCCACTCGCCGACGCCGAGGGGATGCTCGTCCTCGTCGAGCACCAGGCCTACAGCTACCACGTCGTTGACGGCGTCGACCTCCACCAGGCGGATCCGCCGGTATGGGTGATCACCGAGGGTGAGGGAACACGGAAGGTTTGGCCGAGCGTCACCAGCTGGTTCGACAGCACCGCGCCGAGCGTCAGGAAGTACCGCTCGCGGCTGCGGTTGGCGCGACAGCTCGGCGACCCGCCGCCACGATGGGCACAGCTCATCCGGCTCGACGAGGACCGGTGAACGGTTGGTGATCGGCCACAGCACTCCTGGTGATCACCACACGGCCGCCGCGAAGGACTGCCGCATGTCCGAGACGAGCAGGTCCGGCGCGTCATGGGCGGCGTAGTGCCTGCCCCACCCCGGCCGGCACGGTCGTCGGCCCGCCGGTGCCGGTGAGCCGGTGGAAGGTGACGTGGGTCAGCGTCGCCTCGTCGTCCGGCAGGTACCCGTCATGGGCTGCACCCTGGCGATCTCCGCTGTGCTCAGGCCACCCACTGCGCGCAGCGTCAGCGCGATCTGCGACGGCGTTCACCGTCTCCGACCGCACTGACAGTGCTCTACGCGACTGCGCTGGGCGGGTCGAGGTTGTTCGTTGTCGAATCCGAATCGACGCGCGTGATCTGGCCCGTCACGGTCGACGCATTCCGAGCTCGGAATCGCCATCTCGACCCCTGGAGTGTTTGTTCCTGGATGACGCCACCGTGGCGTGATCCTTGGTGACGCGGAGCGGCGGCTCGACCTCGTCTCTCGGCCGTGTCCGACCCCACGAGGCGGGCACTGCTCGACCGGCTGCTCGACCGGGACGGGCAGCGGGTGGGTGAGTTCGCCACGGGCTTCGCGCAGTCCCGGCAGGCGATCAGCAAGCATCTCGACGTGCTGGTCGCCGCGGGTCTGGTGATGGTCCGCAGGCAGCGGAACGCCACCACGTCGTACCTGAACCGCATGCCGCTGCGGCAGGCGCAGCGGCTGTGGATCGAGAGGTTCACGCGCACGCAGACACGGGTCGACTGCTACTGACCGGCCTGTTTTGCACTGAGCATTCCAGAACGTGTTACGGTGCCCGCATGCCCCGCCCCCGGACCTTCGACGAGGACTGCGCCGTCGACGCCGCGATGCGCACGTTCTGGGCCAACGGCTACGAGGCCACCACCACGGAGGACCTCTGCGCCGCCACCGGGCTGGGTCGCAGCAGCATCTACAACACGTTCAGCAGCAAGCACGAGCTCTTCCGGCGATCGCTGCTGCACTACGTGGAGATGATGAGCACGACCCAGCTGGGGATCCTCGAGGACGAGGGTCGAGCGCCGATCGAGCGGTTGCGGGCCCTCTTCTCGGCGGTGATCGACGGGGAGATGGCCACCCGGCGGGACGGTCGCAGCATCGGCTGCCTCACCGTCAACACCACGGTCGAGCTCGCCGGCCGGGACCCCGAGGCCGCCGAGATCCTCGACCGGGACGGCGAGCGGCGTGCCGCGGCGCTGCGAATCGTGATCGCAGCCGCCCAGCGGGCCGGCGAGATCACGTCGGGGCGTGACCCGGACGCGCTGGCGCGCTACCTGAACGCGGTGATCGGCGGGATGCGCGTGGCCGGGCAGGGTGGCGCCGACCGGGCCGCCCTGCAATCGATCGCCGACACGGCGCTGGACGCGCTGGTCGGCTGACCTGAGCCTGCCGGCCGCGGTTCGACCGCATGTCCAAGTTATGGATACATCAGTACAAAACCAGGAGGAGTACATGCCCCGCGCCGTGTACGTGATGGCCCTCGGCATCTTCGCCATGGTCACGAGCGAGTTCGTCGTCGCAGGCCTCATGCCGCAGATCGCCTCGGGTCTGGACGTCTCGATCTCCGAGGTCGGCTACCTGATCACCGCGTTCGCGGCGGCGATGGCCGTCGGCGGCCCGGTGCTGACCGTCCTCGTGATGCGACTGCGCCCGAAGAACGCGCTGATGCTGCTGTTCGCGATCTTCCTCGCGGGGAACGTCCTGGCCGCCGTCGCGCCGAACTACCCGGTGATGGTGCTCGCGCGGCTGGTCACCGGCACCGCGTCGCAGGCGTTCTTCGGTGCCGCGGTCTCCATCTCCGTCGTGCTCGTGCAGCCCGAGGTGCGGGGCCGGGCGATGGCGCTCGTCATCAACGGCCTCATGCTGGGCACGCTGCTCGGGCTTCCGCTGGCCACGTTCATCGGCGAGGTGTACGGGTGGCGCGCGGCGTTCTGGGCGATCTCGGTGCTCACCGTGGTGGCGGCGCTGTGCACCTTCGGCTGGGTGCCCGCGCTGGCGCGTATCGCCGGCGGTTCGCTGCGCCAGGAGCTCGGAGTCTTCCGGAGCCCGCGGCTATGGCTGGTGCTCTCCACCAGCCTGCTCGTGATCGGTGCGACGTTCTCCGCCTTCAGCTTCCTCAACCCGATCCTCACCGGGATCAGCGGCTTCGACGCCGGTGCCGTCCCGGTGCTGCTCGTGGCCTACGGGGCGGCCACGGTCGTCGGCAACATGATCGTCGGACGCCTCGCCGACGGGCACGCGCTCGCCGTGCTGCTCGGTGGGCTCGTGCTGAACCTGGTGTTCCTCACCGGCTTCGCGCTGTTCGCGCACGTCAGCGCGGCGGCCGTGGCGTGCATGCTCGGGATCGGGCTGGTCGGCGTGACGATGAACCCCGCGATGGGTGTTCGGGTGCAGCGGGCCGGCAACGTCGGGCCGCTGGTCAACACGATCCACGGCTCGTTCATCACCGGCGGGATCATCGTCAGCTCCGCCGTCGGCGGGCTCGCGCTCGACGGGTTCGGCCTGCGGGCGCCGCTCTGGCTCGGGGCCGGGCTCGCGCTGCTCGGGATCCTGACGCTGGTGCCCGACCTCGTCCGGAGGGCCGCCCCGCAGGTGCGTCAGGGCCAGGTCGTGGCCTGAGCGTCGAAGAGCTCGGCAACGCGCCGCCCTCCGACGGCGCCTCTCGATCAGGCGTCGCAATCGTCGAGGCGGGCACGGATCTCGGCGGTGCCGAACTCCTCGTCCGCGGTGATGTCCGTGCCGAGGTCCGAGAGGATGTCCAGCGCAGCCTGCCAGTGCCGGCGTGCCTCCCCCCGCCGGCCCAGCGCGTGGTGGGCGCGGGCGATGCCGTCGTGGGAACGGGCCTGGTCGATGGGTTGTCCGAGGTCGGTGGCGAGTTCGAGGGCCCTGCTGTGGCGGGCCAACGCCTGCTCGACCCGCCCTGCAGCGGAGTCGAGGCGTCCCGTTCCGTCCAAGGCCTCGAACACGCCGTTGACGTTGCTCAGCCGTTCGGCCAGGCGGAGGCCCTCCGTGTAGGCGTCCTCAGCCGGCCCATGGCGGCCCAGCACCCGGTGGACCCACGCCTGACCGAGCAGGGCGTGGAGTTCGCAGAGGGAGTTGTCGATCTTCCGGGCGAGCGCACGCGCCTGCTCGAAGAAGCCGGCCGCCCGCTCGTACCTGGTGCCGGGGTCGGACCCGTCGGGCGCAGCAGGTTCGCCTTGCGTCAGATGCAGCCAGCCGAGGCGGTACAGGGCATCCGCTTCTCCGCTCCGGTGCGCGATCCGACGACTGATCTCGAGCGCCCGGCGGACGTGCTCGATGGCGGCCTCGTGGCTGCCCTGCAGGCTCACGAGGAAACCGAGGCCGAGCAGCGCGTCCACCTCGGCCCGGCGGTCGCCGACGGAGCGTGCGATGGCCAGCGCGCTTCGGTAGTGGTCGGCCGCCAGGGTGGTCCGGCCCTTCCGGCGGTTGACGTGGCCCAGGCTGGTGAGCACGTCCGCCTCGCCGGCCGCGTCGCCGTTGCGGCGAGCGACGGTCAGCGCCTGCTGGTGCAGTACTTCCGCCTCGGCGTAGCGGTCCCGCGTGCGCAGATACCGATCCAGGGTGGTCGACAGGTGCACGGGGTGGCCGCGTGGGCAGAACTGGGCGGCATATCGGGCAGCGGTGAGCAGGTTGGGCAGTTCGAGGTCGAGCCACGCGGCGGCCTCGGCCGGATCGGGGAAGTCGGGTGTCGGGGTGGCGGACGGGGGTGCCGGTGGGCGCCGTTCCCGTTCGTAGGGGTACAGCACGTCCATCGCCACCGACGCGGTGTGGCTGTAGTAGTCGAACATCCGGCCGAACGCGGCCATGCGATCCGGCTCCTCGCGTTCCGCCGCCGCTGTGGCGTGGGAGCGGACCAGATCGTGGAACGCGTACCTGCCCGGCACCAGCTCCTGCAACAGGTTCACGTCGAGCAGGTCGTCGAGCAGCCGCGCGGCTCGGCCCTCCGTGACGTCGACCAGTGCCGCGGCCACGTAGACGTCGAAGCTGGATTCCGGGAGCGGGCCGCACAACCGGTACGCGCGCTGCAGCTCAGGATCGAGCTGCAGGTACGACATGTCCAGCGCCGCCGTGACGCTGCGCTCCCCCAGTTCCAGCTCGCCGAGCCGTTCCTGCCGATCACGCAGCCGCTCCAGCAGGTGCCCCGCCGCCCACGTCGGACGCGACCGCAGCCGAGCGGCCGCGATCCGCAGAGCCAATGGCAGGCGCCCGCACAGCTCGACGACATCGTCGACCCCTGCGTCGTGGGCGCCGACCCCCGCGGACCGTGCGAACAGCGCGACCGCATCCGGTTGCGGGAGCACATCCAGCGAGACCGTCAGTGTGTGATCCAGCCCGATCAGCCGGCGTCTACTGGTCACCAGAGCCAGCGATCCGGGGGTGGCCGGCAGCAGTGGACGCACCTGTGCCTCGCCGGCCACGTTGTCCAGCACGACCAGTATCTTCCGATCGGCCAGCCGGCTGCGGTACAACGCGGCCCGGTCCTCCGTGTGCGCCGGGATCTGTTCCGCCGGCACTCCCAGCGCCCGCAGCAGCCGATCCAGGGCCTCGCCCGGCTGTACGGGGTCCACACCTTGCGTGTAGCCGTGCAGGTTCAGGAAGAGCTGCCCGTCGGGGTACTCACCCGACAACCGATGCGCAGCGTGCAGTGCCAGGGCGGTCTTCCCGATCCCGGCCATCCCGTCGATCGTCACGATCACCACCGAGCCCATGTCATGAGCCCGTTCGAGATCGCTCAGCTCCAGCGACCGGCCGGTGAACAGCGGAGGCGCCGCCGGCAACTGCCGCAGCACGGGCATCCCGACCCGCTCCGACGGCTCGCCGTGTGCCGGAGACGGCGAACGTGGTCGGGTCGCCTCCGCCGGTTCGCCTCCGACCGGTTGCGCACGTGCTGCTGCGGCGAGCTCCTCCAGCTGGGCCGGCCCCAGGTTCAACGCCTCGATCAGCCGGCGGAGCGTGGAACCCTGCGGCCGGATCGCGGCGCCCGTCTCCAACCGGCGGACCGTGCGCACGCTCAGCCCCGCTCGATCGGCGAGCTGCTCCTGGGTCAGCAGCGCCCGCGCTCGCCAAGCCTGCAGCAGCGCCCCCACGCCAGCACCGCCGTCCGGCGGGGGAGAAGCGTTCGTGGTCACCCCCACCCCAAACTCTCGGTCGGGCCTCGAGCTCGTGATCTATCGCCCCACCCTATCTCTCTGCGCAGGTCAATGATCCATCCGTGACCTCTACGGGCCGATGGACACGCTCAGGGAGATGGGATCCTCACGCTGGTGCCCGACCTCGTCCGGCGGGCCGCCCGCGACCGCGTCAGGGCCAGGTCGTGGCCTGAGCGTCGAAGAGCTCGGGATCGCTCTCCACGGGCAGCACGCACACCACGTGCCCGCCCGGGACGCGCAGGATCCGGCACTCCAGCCACCGACCGATCTGCTCCGCTCCGAGCGCGAGCAGGCGGGAGGTCTCGGCATCCGGGTCGTCGGACTCGATGTCGATGTGGATGCCGGGCGCGTCGTCGACGGCCTGGACCGCGGTGACCAGCCCGGGGACCGCGCCGCGCAGCGAGGCGAACTGGGGCTGGTCCGAGAGCGGGCGGGCCGGCACGCCGAGGGCGGCCGACCAGAACTCCGCTGCCCGCGCCGCCTCCTCGATGGGGGCGTCGATGATGACGGCGTAGACCCGGCTGCGGTGCATGCCACGGACGGTAGTGGCCGCTCGCGCCACGGGCTGTCACACTTCCGGCGTGGTCGAGGTGGGACCGCTCATCGCCGCGGAGCGGCGGGCGCTCGCCGACTTCCTGGACACCCTCGCGCCCGAGGACTGGGAGGTTCCCTCGCTGTGCCCGGCGTGGCGGGTCCGGGACGTCGTGGCCCACATCGTGCACGGCCCGATCGAGCCGCCCGCGGGCACCGTCCTGGCGCTGGCCCGCGGCGGGTTCCGGGTCAACCACGTGGTGGCCGAGAGCGCGCGGCGGTGGGGGCAGCAGGAGCCTGCCACGCTGGTCCGGCGCCTCCGGGAGATCGTCGACGACCAGCGCTCACCGCTCTTCGTCACGCGTACGCACGTGCTCGCCGACCTCATCACGCACGAACTGGACATCCGCAGACCGCTGCTGCGGCCCCGGCCGATGCCGCCGGAGGCGTTCCGGATCACCGCGGACCTCATGGTGGGCGTCGGCGGTCCCCTCGCGGTGGTGTTCGCCCGCAGTCCGCGGAGCACGGTGGACGGTCTGCGGCTCGTCGCGGAGGACGTGGACTGGAGCCACGGCGACGGGCCGGAGGTGCGCGGCTCGGCCGAGGCGCTGCTCCTCGCGATCACCGCCCGACCGGTGGAGCGGGGTGAGCTGACCGGCCCCGGCGCGTCCACGCTCCTCACGCGGATCTCGCGCGGCCGTCGCGATCGCGTTTGATCGCCGCTCCGCGCTTCACTACTGTCCGCCGCGTGACTGCCGGGTCGGCCATGGGCCACTCACGGACGGGGCGCCCGGCCAGGGCGTGACGCCCGGGCGGGCCCGGAGCCCGCCGCCTTCTCACGAACACCCGCATCCAACGGACTTCGTGAGAGAGGATCGCCCACCCGCATGCCCCTTGATCTCCAGCAACAGGTCATCGACGAATTCCGCGCCAACGCCGGGCGCGTCGGTCGGCCCTTCGAAGGCGCCCGCCTGCTCCTGTTGACCACCACGGGGGCGCGGTCCGGCGCCCCGCACACCGTGCCGTTGGCCTATCTGCCCGACGGCGGCCACCAGTTCCTCGTCATCGGCTCGGCCGGTGGCTCGCCGCGGCACCCGGCGTGGTTCCACAACCTCGTCGCGCAGCCACGCGTCACGGTGGAGGACGGCGTCTTCATCGCCGACGCGCTGGCCGTCGTCCTGGAGGGCGGCGACCGCGACCAGGCCTTCACCCGGGCCGTGGAGACCGACCCCGGCTGGGCCGAGTACGAGGAGCGGTCCGGGCGCGTCCTGCCCGTCGTGTCCCTGCGGCCACTGCCCGGCCCGCCGCGGTTCGCCGCAGGCCCGGCCGTGTCGGGCGGTGCCGCCCTCACTCGGATCCACGACGCGTTCCGCCGCGAGCTCGCCCTGATCCGCGCCGAGGTCGCGGCCGCCGGCACGAGCGTGGGCGCGCAGCTGCGGGTCAACTGCCTGACGCTCTGCGCCGGTCTGCACAACCACCACGCCGGCGAGGACGGCGCGCTCTTCCCGCTGCTCGCCGCCCAGCGGCCCGACCTGGCAGCCACCCTCGAGCGGCTGCACGTCGAGCACGAGCGGATCGCCGCGCTCGTCGCTCAGCTGCAGGCGACCGTCGACGGGCCGGGGGACCCGCTGCTGCTGCGGCGCGAGGTCGACCGGCTCACCGACGAGCTCGAACGCCACCTCTCGTACGAGGAGGAGCAACTCGTCCCGGCGCTGGACGCGGCCCTAGGCTGATCTCGTGACGGGGGACGTGCTGATCCGCCAGCTGGAGTACCTCGTCGCGCTCGCCAAGGAACGGCACTTCGGCCGGGCCGCGGCGGCATGCCACGTCAGCCAGCCCGCGCTCTCCGCGGCGATCCGCAGGCTGGAGCACGAGCTGGACGTCCCGATCGTGCTGCGCGGGCAGCGCTTCGGCGGGTTCACGCCGGAGGGTCAGCGCGTCGTGGGCTGGGCACACCGGATCCTCGCCGAGCGCGACGGGCTGCGCACCGACGTGGACCGGATGCGGGGTGGGTTGAGCGCCACGCTGCGGATCGGTGCCATCCCCACGGCGGTGCCGGCGACGCCGCTGATCACGGCTCGGTTCGAGGCCGCGCATCCGCGGGCGCTCGTGCGGATCGAGGCCCTCTCGTCCCGGGAGATCGCGCGCCGGCTCGCCGACTTCGAGCTCGACGTGGGCGTCACCTACCTCGACGACGAGTCGGCCGCGTCGATGCGGGTGGCGCAGCTGTACCGGGAGCGCTTCCTGTTGCTGATGCCGGCCGACGACCCGCTGTCCCACGAACGGGTCGTGGGGTGGGCCGCGGCGGCGGAGCTGCCGCTCTGCGCCCTCACCCAGGACATGCGGAACCGGCGGATCCTCGACGCGGCGATGGCGACTGCAGGGGCCCGGTTGGCGCCGGTGATGGAGACCGACAACGTCGGTGCGCTGTACGCGCACATCGCGACCGGGGGCCTGTCGAGCATCGTGTCGCACGCGTGGGTGCACGCGTTCGGCGTGCCGGCGGGGAGCTGCGTCCGCCCGCTCGCCGACCCCAACCCGAACCCGCCCGTCGGGCTCGTCGCGCTGCCGCGGGAGCCGCCGTCGATCCTCGTGGACGCGGTGTGGACGGCGATGGAGGGCACCGATCTGTCCGCCGAGTTCGAACGCTCGCTCGCCGGAGTGCTCGAGGTCGAGCCGTAGATCTCGAACAGCCGTTCGGATCCTTCCACGGGGTTGTCCACAGGGTGTGGAGGGACGTGGGTGAGGATGGTCGTCATGACGAACGTTCGCTGGGGAGTGGTGGGTCCGGGCCGTATCGCGGCCAAGGTCGTGCGCGACTTCGTGCACATGCCCGACGCCGAGGTGGTCGCGGTGGCGTCGCGGTCCGCCGAGCGCGCGCTGGCGTTCGCCGACGCCAACGGGATCGAGCGAGCACACGACTCCTACCGCGCGATCGTGGACGACCCGGATGTGGACGCCCTCTACATCGCCACGCCGCACCCCCAGCACCGCGCCGTGGCGCTCGCGGCGCTCAAGGCGGGCAAGGCCCTGCTGGTCGAGAAGGCATTCACGGTCACCCCGGCTGCCACCCGGGAGATCGCGGCGGCGGCGGCCGACGCCGGCGTGTTCGTGATGGAGGCGATGTGGACCCGCTTCCAGCCCGCGATCGTGCGGCTGCGCGAGCTGCTCGCGGACGGCGCGATCGGCGAGGTCCGCGGCGTGCAGGGCGAGCTCGGGGTGAACGCACCCACCGACCCCCACGACCGGTTCTACAACCCGGCGGTCGGCGGCGGCGCCCTGTTCGACCTCACGGTCTACCCGGTCTCGTTCGCGCAGATGGTGCTCGGGACGCCGGACAGCGTGGCGGCGCACGGCGTCCTCGCGCCGTCCGGCGTGGACATCGAGGAAGCCGTGCTGCTCGGCTGGTCCGACGGGCGCACCGCGTCGCTGTTCACGTCGCTGCGCTGCGCCACGCCGGGGCAGATGCGGGTGTTCGGCACCGACGGCTGGATCGACGTCCTGCCCCGGTTCCACCACCCCGACACGATCGTGCTCCACCGCACCGGCCGCGAACCCGAGGAGATCACGCGCCCGCACACCGGTGGCGGGTACGTGCACGAGCTGCGCGAGGTCACCGACGGCGTGCTCGCCGGGCGGACGGAGAGCGCGGTGATGCCACTGGCCGACACGATCGCCGTGCAGGACGTGCTCGGCGCGGTGGCCGACCAGCTCGGCATGCAGCCCCAGGAGGGTCCGGTCGAGCTGGACGGTTGACGCTCAGGTCAGGCCACGCTCGCGCCAGTCGATCGCCTCGCAGGCGGCGACCACCGGCCACGCGATGACGGCGCCCGCCACCCAGACCGGACCGCCGGCGACCAGTGCGAGAGATCCGTGGGCGCGCAACGCGCGCAGATCCCGCCGTAATGCGGCGGTGACGTTGGGCCCGTCGAACCCGGCGAGCACGATCAGCAGGATCGCGCCGACGACGAGGTAGACCACGAGGAGCGGTGTCACCATCAGCGGGTGGCCTCCATGCGGGCGGCGGCGGCCAGGATGGCGGCCGCCAGCGCGCGTGCGTCGTCCGGATCGTCCAGCGTGCGGCCGGGGATCACGAGGATCGCCCCGCCCAGCAGGTGGATCCCGCCCGGCCACGTCTGCCTGTGGGGGGCCCGCTCGGCCTGCCCGGCAGGCCGGATCGGCTCCGGTAGCTCGACGATCGCGCGCACCGGCTCGTGGGTGCGCTGGTCGCCCGGCCTGCGCAGCGGGGTCACGCGGCTTCCCCTGGCAGCTCCACCGAGCAGGGACCGCAGCAGGCCGCGCCTGCGGGGACCGGGGTGAGGGGTGCCGCGCGGGGGGAGAGCGCGGCACCCCTCGGTCTTCCGATCCAGCCGGTCACCGCGTCCGCCGCCCGGCGCAGCTGGTGGCTGAGGCGGATCGGGAAACGCATCGGGACTCCGGTCGGGATCGGGGTGCTCGGCCTTCGCCCGGCCGCCCTGCACGGTGCGGAACGGTCGGTCGGGCGGGCGGCGCGTGGCCATCACGCGGCGCGGCCGACGTCGGTGTGCCCTGCGGGCGCGGCGGAGAGGCTGGTGAGGATCTGGCGCACGATCGCGCGCCGGTCGTCCTCCTGCCCACACGTCTCCCAGTCGATCAGGGCGGTGATCCGGGCGACGAGATCCTCGTCGCCCGGATCCACCGGCCCTGGACCGGGGAAGCGGACGATGCGGTAGCCCCTGGTGTCCAGCCACGACGCGATGTGGGCGGGAGCCTGTGTGGCCGGGGCCTTGTTCGTGCCGTTGGCAAGGAAGTAGTCGGTCATCGCGCTACTCAGCAGTGCCGCGGTGTTCACGATTTACAGAATGACGGCCGAGGCGGCAGCCGTCGTCAGGGCTCGCGGCCATCTCCGGTACCGGCTGGCAGGAAGCCTCTGCTCGCGGCGACCCTCACCTTCCCGCTACCTTCAATGTGCACGGGTGGCGCCGCTGCAATCCTGATCGCGTGGGGCGGTGCATGATCGTGGACGACAACGAGCGATTCCTCGCGGTCGCCCGGGATCGCCTCGCGCGCGACGGCATGGACGTCGTGGGCATGGCCACGACGCAGAAGGAGGCCCTCCGGCTGGCGGAGGAGCTGCACCCGGACGTCGTACTCGTCGACATCAGCCTCGGCGCCGAGAGCGGCTTCGAGGTCACCCGCCGCCTAGTGGCGGACTTCCCGGACCTCGAGGCTCGCGTCGTCCTCATCTCCACCCGCGACCAGGACGACTTCGCCGATCTGATCGCGGCGAGCCCCGCCGCAGGCTTCCTGCCGAAGAACCTCATCTCCGGACGCGCGGTGTACGACCTCGTGGGCGTCGGCGACCGCTGAGCGTCGCTGACCCGGTGGTCAGCGCTGCTCCAGGAACGTGAGCACCGCGAGCACGCGGCGGTGGTCGTCATCGGTGTCGGGCAGGCCCAGCTTCGTGAGGATGCTGCGCACGTGTTTCTCGACGGTGCCCTCCGTGATCCACAACCGGCGGGCGATCCCGGCGTTGGACCGGCCCTCGGCCATGAGCGTGAGCACGTCGCGCTCCCGCTCGCTGACCACTGCGAGGGGATCGTTGCGCTTGCGCGCGCTGACGAGCTCCTGCACGAGCGCCGGGTCGACGACCGAACCGCCCCTTGCGATCCGCTCGAGCGTTTCGATGAACTCGGCCACGTCGCTGACCCGGCTCTTGAGCAGGTAGCCGATCCCACGGCCGCTGGCCAGCAGCTCCATGGCGTGATCGACCTCGGCGTGGGCGGAGAGGACCAGGATGCCCATGTCCGGCCGGTCCCGGCGGATCTCCTTGGCCGCGTCGAGCCCCTCCGTGGTGTGTGCCGGCGGCATCCTGATGTCGACGATCACCAGGTCGGGCTCGGTGTCTCGCACCAGCTCCAGGAGCCGCGACGCGTCGCCGGCCTGCCCGACCACCTCGAACCCGCTCCGATCGAGCAGGCTGGCCAGTCCTTCCCGGAGCAGGACGTCGTCATCGGCAACGACAACCCGCACCGCGGTCATGCCGCGATTATCGGCGCCCGGGACGACGCTGCCCACACTGAGGCCGGGCTGTGTCCGTTTGCCGATCCTCCACTCGTCCGTCCGCTACACGACGGCCGGTGCCGCGTGCTCCCGCCGCGCGACGAGCGCGGTGAGCGCCGCGGCCACGAGGCAGGCCACCGCCCCCAGCGCGAGGCCGGCCCGCCCGCCGAAGTGCTGGCTGACGTAGCCCGCGATCGGGCCGCCGATGGGCGTCGAGCCGAGGAACGCCACGGCCCACAACGCCATGACGCGCCCCCGCATGTGGGGAGCCGAGGTCAGCTGGAGGGTGCTGTTGCCCGTCGACTGGAAGGCCACGCTCGCGGCGCCCACGAGTCCCATCCCGAGCAGCGCGAAACCCAGGGTGGGAGCGAGCGCGGTGGCGAGCATCGCCAGGCCGAACGCGCATGCCGAGGCGGCGAGCGACCACAGCCCGGTACGGCCCCACGCGGCCATGCACAGGCCGCCGATCACCGCGCCGACGCCCATGGCCGCCGTCAGGAAGCCGTAGGTGCTGGCGTCGCCCGCGAACGTCTCGCTGGCCACGATCGGGAGCACCACCTGGAACTCGAAGGCGAGGCACCCGATCAGCGCCATGGTCAGCAGCGGCACCGCGAGTGCCGGTGTGCGACGGACGTAGTCGAAACCTTCGCGCAGCTGGCCGGGCGCGCGGGGAGCGGGTGTCGTCGGGGTGAGGGCGGGGACGTCGAGCCGCAGCAGGGAGCCGATGACCGCGGCGAAGCTGGCCGCGTTGAGCAGGAAGCAGACGGCCATGCCGCCGGTGGCGATCACGATGCCCGCGAGTGCCGGTCCGACCGCGCGGGCGACGTTCACGAGCACGGAGTTGAGGCTGACCGCGTTGCGCAGGTTGTCCGGGCCCACCAGCTCGAGCACGAACGTCTGGCGCGCGGGGTTCTCGAGGCTGCTGACCGTGCCGAGCACGAACGCGAGCAGGTAGACGTGCCACAGCTGGACGGTGCCCGTGGCGGTCAGGACGCCGAGGACCATCGCCTGCGCGCCCATGAGGACCAGCAGGCCGATCATCAGCCTGCGCTTGTCGAGCCGGTCGACGACCACACCGGCGTACGGGCCGAACAGCAGGATGGGCAGCGTCTGCAGGGCGACCACCAGGCCCACGGCGGTGGCCGACCCGGTGAGCTGCAGGACCAGCCAGGACTGGGCGATCGTCTGCATCCAGGTGCCCGCCATCGAGACGGCCTGGCCTGTGATGAACCGGCGGTAGTTCGGGGTGGAGAGGGATGCGAACGTCTGGCGACGCAGTGCGTCCAGGGGGGCGAGCGCACGCTCGCCGATCACTGCCATGTGACCTCCGTATAGTTGCTTGCCAATAGGCAACTATACGCTCCTCCGGCGGCGTCTGCGGTCGATGGGAGCCTCCGCCGTTCGTCGAAAGTTCATGAACCTTCCCCAGGGCGATCTGCGCCTGCTCGATTCCGCCCCGGCGCGCGACCTGTTGAACTCGTCCATTCCGGCCCGCCTTGCCTTCGTCTGGACCGACGGCACGCCGCGGGTGATCCCGACCTGGTTCGTCTGGACCGGGGAGGAGATCGTGATGTGCACGTTCCTGGCCGGTCCCGGGATCCGTCATCCGGCTCGCCGGGTCGAGGTGCTGCGTGAGAACCCGGACGTCGCGATCACGATCGACACCGACGACGCTGTGCCGCACGCGCTGCTGATCCGGGGCCGCGCGGTCGTGACGGAGGTCGACGGCCTGACCCCGGAGCACCTCGCCGCGGCACGGCGGTACCTCGGGGAGGAGGCGTCCGCGTCGTTCGTCGCGGCGGCGCAGGACCCCGGGACCCGGACCGCACGGATCGGGGTCCGTCCGACCTGGGTCGGCCTGATCGACTTCGAGACCCGGCTACCCGGTCCTCGCGGCGGCGTCCTGGGCTGATCGTGGGGCCGGCCCGGTGCTGCCGCGGACGACCAGGTGGGTCGCCAGCTCCACGCGCGGCGGCGGACCGGGCATCTGGTCGCCCGCGTCGAGCAGGAGCCGGACCGCTTCGGCCGCCATCCGGGCCAGCGGTTGGCGCACCGTGGTGAGCGGGGGGGTCGTCAGCTCGCTGAACGAGATGTCGTCGAAGCCCACGACGCTGATGTCCTCCGGGATGCGCAGTCCTCGTTCCGCCGCCTCCTGGTAGACGCCGAGCGCCTGCATGTCGGAGCACGCGAAGACGGCGGTCGGTGGGTCGGGCAGGTCGAGCACCGTGCGGGCGCCTTCCCGGCCGCCGCTCGTGCAGAAGTCGGTGAACTGCACGAGCCGCTCGTCCGCGGCGATGCCGGCCCGGCCGAGCGCGGCGCGGTAGCCCTCCACACGTTCCTGGCTGCAGACCAGCTGCGGGGGTCCGGAGAGCACGGCGATCCGGCGGTGGCCGAGCGAGACGAGGTGCTCGACCGCCGAGAGGCCGCCAGCCCAGTTCGTGGCGCCGACCGTGGCGAACGACGGGTCGCTGCCGCCGACGGGGTCGAGCAGCACCACCGGCGTGTGCAGGGCCGCGAGCTGCTCGACCGCCTCCGGCGCCGCCTCGCTGACCACCAGCACGAGGCCGTCGGAGCGGCGGGTGGCCAGCCGGTCCAGCCACCGCCGGTCGCCGGCCGGAGCCCTCCCTGTGGTGGTGAGGACGATCTGGCTGCCGACCTTGTGGGCCTCGGCCTCCGCGCCGCGCAACACGTCGACGACCCACGGGGAGTCGAGGCCGGGCACGGCCATGTCGATCAGGCCGACCGGACGTTGCGCTCCGGAGGCGCGCCGCTGGTACCCGCGGTCGGCCATGATCTGCTGCACCCGCCTGCGCGTGGACTCCGAGACATCGGCCCGGCCGTTGAGGACCTTCGACACAGTGGGCACCGACACGCCGGCAGTAGCGGCGATCTCGGCGATCGTCACGCGATGGCTGGGCATGACGTTCCTCCCCATGGCTTGACGCGGAGCGGGGCCGAACCTACCGTCAGCGCGGCAAATCGCAAGTGTCGGAAACTTTCGGACCCGAGGAAGGTGTCCATGAGCACCGAGGCGTCCACCCGTGCGTCGTCCCGGGTCGGCGAGCTCATCGCCGGGATGACCCTCGAGGAGAAGCTCGCCCAGCTGGTCGGGCTCTGGGAGGGCCGCGGGGGGACCGGAGAGGGCGGCGACGTCGCCCCGATGCAGGACGCGATGCAGGCCGACGACACCGGTTTCGAGGCGTTCGCGGCCCACGGCCTCGGCCAGCTCACCCGCCCGTTCGGCACGGCCCCCGTCGACCCGGTCGAAGGGGCGCTGGCCCTGGCCGCCAAGCAGCGCTGGCTCGTCGAGCACACCCGGCTCGGGATCCCCGCACTCGTGCACGAGGAGTGCCTCACCGGGCTCGCCGCGTGGAAGGCGACCACGTTCCCCGCGCCGCTGTCCTGGGGTGCGAGCTTCGACCCCGCGCTCGTCGAGCAGATGGGTGCGGCGATCGGCGCGTCCATGCGCAGCCTCGGCGTGCACCAGGGGCTCGCCCCCGTGCTGGACGTCGTGCGCGACGCGCGTTGGGGCCGCGTGGAGGAGTGCATCTCCGAGGACCCCTACGTCGTCGGCACGATCGCCACGGCCTACGTGCGCGGCGTGCAGTCCACAGGCGTGATCGCCACGCTCAAGCACTTCGTGGGTTACTCGGCCTCGCGGGCGGGCCGCAACCTCGCCCCGGTGCACGCCGGGCCGCGGGAGGTGGCCGACGTCCTGCTGCCGCCGTTCGAGATGGCGGTGCTCGACGGGGGCGTCGACTCGGTCATGAACTCCTACGCGGAGGTCGACGGGCTGCCGGCGGCCGCAGACGCCGACCTGCTCACGGGTGTCCTGCGGGATCGGTGGGGGTTCACCGGCACCGTGGTCGCCGACTACTTCGCCGTCGCGTTCCTGCACACCCTGCACAAGGTCGCCACGGACCTCGGCGACGCCGCCGCGCAGGCGATCGCCGCCGGCATCGACGTGGAGCTGCCGACCGGCAACGCGTACCTGCAACCCCTGACCGACCGGGTGCGGTCCGGGGAGCTGCCGGAGTCCGTCGTCGACCGGGCGCTGGAGCGGGTGCTGCGCCAGAAGGCGCGGCTGGGCCTGCTCGACCGGCAACCCGAGGACTACGCCGACGTGGGCGCCATCGACCTCGACCCGCCCGAGCACCGGGCCCTGGCGGCCCGGCTGGCCGAGGAGTCGGTGGTGCTGCTGTCCAACGACGGCACCCTGCCGCTCGCGGCGCCGTCCCGGGTGGCCGTCGTCGGTCCGAACGCAGATGACACCGCGGCGCTCTTCGGCTGCTACAGCTTCCTCAACCACGTGCTCTCCCTGCACGAGGGCGTCGAGCCGGGCCTGGAGATCGCGAGCGTGCTGGAGGCGCTGCGCGCCGAGCTGCCCGCCGCCGCGATCACCCATGCCAGGGGCGCGGACGTCGACACCGACGACACCAGCGGCTTCGCCGAGGCGGTCGCTGCGGCGCGGGACGCCGAGCTGTGCGTCGCGGTCGTCGGCGACCGTGCCGGCCTCTTCGGCCGGGGTACTTCCGGCGAGGGTTGCGACGCCGACTCGCTCGACCTGCCCGGTGTGCAGCGCCTGCTCGTCGAGGAGCTGCTGGAGACCGGCACCCCGGTGGTGCTGGTGCTCCTCACCGGCCGCCCCTACGCCGTGGACTGGGCCCTCGACCGGTGTGCCGCGGTCGTGCAGGCGTTCTTCCCCGGCCAGGAGGGCGCCGCCACCGTGGCCGGTGTGCTCTCTGGGCGGATCAACCCGTCGGGTCGGCTGCCTGTGAGCATGCCGCGCTCCGTCGGGGCCCAGCCCTACAGCTACCTGCACCCGCCGCTGGGCGGGGCGAGCTCGGTGAGCAACCTCGACACCGCCCCGGTCCGCCCCTTCGGGCACGGGCTGTCCTACACGACGTTCACCCACACCGACCTGCGGATCGCCGCGTCACAGGTGCCCACCGACGGCGCGATCGTCGTGAGCTGCCGGGTGACGAACACCGGCGACCGCGCGGGTGCCGACGTCGTGCAGCTCTACGCCACCGACGTCGTCGCCTCCGTGACCCGCCCGGTGGCGCAGCTGCTCGGCTACGCCCGGGTGCACCTGGAGCCGGGCCAGAGCGCCGACGTCGAGCTCGACGTGCCGACGCACCGGCTGGCCTTCACCGACCGGCGCATGGTGCGGGTGGTCGAGCCGGGCGCCGTGCGCCTGTTCGTCGGGCGCAGCTGCGCCGAGCAGGTGCTCACGGGCGAGGTGGAACTGACGGGCCCGGTGCACGAGATCTCGACGGCGGACCGGCGGGTGGTGGGGGTGCGGGTCACGCCGGCCTGACCCAGGATCACCGGCGAACTCGCGTGGATCGTCGAGCTGATGATCATGCCTCGTCGGCGGGCCGAGAGTCAGAAGCGGCCGCCGCCACCCCGGCGGCCGCGGCTGGACGAACCGCCGAAGCTGCCCGGTGAGAAGCCGCCGCCACCGCGCCGGTGCCCGCGGTAGCTGCTGGTCGCGCCGGAGAGGATGCCGCCGAGGATCAGACCCGCGAGGTCGGCGCCTGCACTCGTGGTCACACCGGGGCGCGACCACTGCGACACGTCCGCCTGGGCCAGTTGCAGCGCCTCCTGGGCGAGCGTGTCGGCCTGCTGCGCCTCCCGCAGTGCGGCCACCGGATCGGGACCTGCGGCTCGATCGAGGTGACGGCGGGCCTCCGCGATCCGCGTGCGGGCCCGCGCGCCGACCGCCCCGCGCCGGGTGGTCACGAAGTCGTCCGCCGCGTCCACGCTCGACCGCGCGGTGAGCACGGCCTGTTCGAGCGCGGCCGCGGCCTTCCGCTCGCGCTCGACGGCCGCACGGGCGTCGGCGATCCCCTGGTCGAGGGCGCTGCCCGCCTCGCCGAGCAACCGCAGCGCCGCGATCGGGTCCGGCCGCGACCCGCCGGCCGCCTCGTCGGCCGCGGCGAGCGCGGCCGCCGCACGCGCGACCACCGGGGCGATCGCGTCGCCGGGCATCGCCCGGGCCTCGGCGAGGTCCAGCTCCACCTCCGCACGGGCGGCCGGCACCTTCTCCGCGGCGGCGGCGAGCTCGGACTCGCGGCGCGCGACGCCGTCGAGCAGGGTCTCGGCCTGCGTGATGGCATCCTCCGCCGCCCGGGCGGCGACGACGGCGGCCGCGGGACCGCTTGCGGTCGGCTCACCGGCTTCCGGCACGCCCCGGGCGGGGCTCTCGCTCTCGGCCAGGCTCTCCTGAGCCTCCACGAGCTCGGCGCCAGCAGCCGCGAGCAGCTCCCGCGACTGGTCGAGGTCGCCCGCCACCGGTTCGAGCGCGGTGGCCGCGTAACGGGTCTGCAGCTCCGCCCATGCCGCGTCGACCTCCGGAAGCCGCGCGCGGACGCCGTCGAGGCGGGTGTGCAGCTCGGCGACGTACTCGGGTGCCCGCGCCTCCAGGCCGCGCAGGGCGTCGAAGGCCGCAACCTGCGCGTCGAGCCGGTCGTCCGCCGACGCCGAGATCCGGACGATCTCGGCGTGCAGGGCGCGCGTCGCGCGCTCGTCCTCGGGCTGGTCGTCGTCGAGCTGCTGGCGCAGCGCGAACGCGCGCAGCATGTCGGCGCGCGACTGCTCCAGCGCGGCCGCGAACTCCGCCACCGCGTCCGCGCCGAAATGGGCCCGCGCCGCGGCAAGCTCCTGCTCCGAGGTGCGCACGGCGTCGTCGACCTCGATCAGTGCCGCGCTCGCCCGGTAGGCGAGGTCGGCGGTCGAGACGTCAGGGAACTCGTCCGGTGGCAGTTCGCGGGCCGGGGTCGCCTCCGCGGAGCGGCGGCGCCTGCGGTGCAGGAGGTAGGCGCCCCCACCGACCAGGACGGCGCCGCCGACCACCGCCAGCCCGAGCCCGAACGTGCCGTCGCTGCCGGAACGCAGCCCGTCGGCCAGCGCGACCGCCGCACCGGCCCACGCCTCCGCGGAGAGCCGCGGTTCGACGTCCTCGGTGCGGATCTGGTCCACCCGGGACTCCTCGACCGGGAAGCCGTCGGCCACCGAGAGGCCGTAGGCGCGGTCCCCGACGGCGACGGCGAGCAGCGCGTCCTCCTCACCGAGCTGCGAGAGCCTCGCGGTCTCGTGGGCCCACTCCTCCCCGCCGGTGCCGTCGAACGAGTCGACGAAGACGACGAAGAGGTCCACGTTGTTCTCGGCCCGGAGCAGCTCGATCGCCTCCTGGACCTCCGCGAGCTCGTTCGGTGCGAGCGCGCCGGCCCGGTCCGTGACGCGGCCGTCGAGGCGCAGCGGCGGTTCGGCCGCTGCGCTGCCGCCGCCCAGCACGAGCACGAGCAGCACCCCGATCAGTACGGACAACCTGCGCACGGTGACCTCCGCGGTCGAGAGGCCGCCATCATCGCGCGCCGGTCCACCAGCGCCGGATTGGCCATCGGCGGTTGCGTGCCGAACACCCACGATGGAATGGTGGCCGTCGTCGATCTCCGCCCGATTCCCGTCTCCCGCAACCCCGGCCGCCGGCTACCGCAGCTCCTCCTCGGGCTCGTGCTGTACGCGGTGAGCATGGCGATGCAGGTCCGCAGCGGGCTGGGGTTGAACCCGTGGGACGTGCTGCACGAGGGCCTCACCAGGCAGACCCCGCTCAGCTTCGGCGTGATCACCGCGATCACGGGGGTCATCGTGCTGCTGCTGTGGATCCCGCTGCGCCAGCGGCCGGGCATCGGCACGGTGGCCAACGTGGTCGTGATCGCCGCCGTCGTCGACGTCGCGCTCGCGGTGCTGCCCGCCCCGGATGCGCTCGTCGCGCGGATCGCGCTGCTCGTCGGCGGCGTCGTGCTGAACGGTGTGGCGACCGCCGCGTACGTCGGGGCACGGCTCGGGCCCGGCCCGCGTGACGGGCTGATGACCGGGCTGTCGGCCCGCACCGGACGGTCCGTCCGCCTGGTGCGCACCTGCATCGAGGTGGCCGTGCTGGGGTGCGGGTGGTTGCTCGGCGGCACGGTCGGCGTCGGCACCGTGCTCTACGCGCTGGCGATCGGCCCGCTCTCCCAGGCGTTCCTGCCGTTCTTCGCGGTGCGCACCACCCGTTCCTCCTAGGCGGCGGCCGGCACCGGCGCAGGCTCGGAGTCGTCGACCAGCCGCCACGGCCGCACGACCAGCACGAGCACCGTCAGCGACAGCACCAGTCCGGCCGCGATCGCCGTGCTCATGGCGACCGCGTCGTTGCCCAGCACACCGACCAGCGGCGAGATCAGCGCGCCGACGCCGAACTGCGTCGCACCGAGCAGGGCGGCTGCCGTGCCCGCGGTCTCGCCGTGCCTCGCGAGCGCGACCGCGGGTGCGTTCGGCAGCCCGAAGCCGACGGAGAGCAGCACCAGCCAGAGCGGGACGAGCACCCCGAACAGGCCACCCACGCCCGAGACGGCGACGGCGACCATCAGCAGGCCCGCCGCCGCGGCCATGGCGATCGCGCCGAGCAGCAGCTGGTGCGGCTCGAAGCGGCGCAGGAGAACGGGGTTGAGCTGGCTGGCCAGGATCAGCCAGATGGCGCCGCTGGAGAACGCGAGCCCGAACTGCTGCTGGTTCAGCCCGAACTGCTCCTGGAACACGAACGACGCGCCCGAGACGTAGCTCATCACGGCCGACATCGCCAGGCCGGCGACGAACATCAGCCCGAGGAAGGTGCGGTCGCGCAACAGGTGGCGGTAGGTGCGCAGTGTGCCGACGACGCCCGAGGTGACGCGGCGCTCCGGGGGCAGCGTCTCGGGCAGTGCGCGGGCCGCGACCGGCAGGAGCAGCAGGCTGTAGAGGGCGAGGACGCCGAACACGCCGCGCCACGAGGTGAAGGCGAGCACCCACGACCCGAGCGTCGGAGCGAGTACCGGTGCCGCACCCATCACCAGGATCAGCCGCGAGAGCAGGGTGGCCGCGGCACGGCCGGTGTAGAGGTCACGGACGATCGCCATCGCGATCACCGAGCCCGCCGCCGCCCCGAGGCCCTGCAGCAGCCGCAGCCCGCCGAGCACGGCCACGTTCGGCGCGACGATGCACAGCACGGAGGCGAGCACGTGGACGGCGACACCCGCGATCAGAGGCCGCTTGCGCCCGTACCGGTCGGCGAGCGGGCCGATCACCAGCTGGCCGAGGCCGAGCCCCAGCAGCGTGCCGGTGAGCGTCAGCTGCACGGCGGCGTCGGTGGTGAGCAGCTCACCGGTGATCGTCGGCAGCGCCGGCAGGTACATGTCGATGGTCAGCGGGCCGAGCGCGATGAACGAGCCGAGCACCAGCACGAGCCGGAGGCGATCCCCCCGGGTGTCCGGAACGGCTGAGGGGACACGGTCGGGAGCAAGCGTCACTGGTCGATCAAGACGAAACGTCGTCGCGGCATTCCGGCTCGGTGACTTCTGTGGGGCAGGACACCAAGGGGGACACTAGCCCGTGCTGATCACCGACCTCACCACCCCCGCCCTGCTCGTCGAGCGCGACGTCCTCGACGCCAACCTCGCGACGATGAGCGCGGCCCTGCCGGGCCCGCGGCTGCGTCCGCACGTCAAGGCGCACAAGACCACGGCGCTCGCGCGGCGGCAGGCCGGGCACGGGCACGAGGGGTTCACGTGCGCCACCGTCCGGGAGTGCGAGGTGATGGCGGCCGCCGGGCTCGGCGCGGACCTCCTGCTCGCCAACGAGGTGCTCGACACGCGCCGCCTCGGCGCGCTGGTGGCGGACGGAGCGCGGGTGACCGTTGCCGTCGACTCGCTCGAGACGATCGCCGCCGCCACCGCGGGTGGGGTCCGCGAGGTCCTCGTGGACGTGAACGTCGGGCTCCCCCGCTGCGGCTGCCCGCCGGAGAAGGCCGGCGATCTGGCCTCTGCCGCGCGGGCCGCCGGCCTGCACGTCCGCGGGGTGATGGGCTACGAGGGCCACCTCATGCTCGTGCCCGACCCGGCCGACCGCGCCCGGATGACGGGCGACGCCATGGCGATCCTGGTGCGGGCCGCCGAGGACGTGGGCGGCGAGATCATCAGCGCCGGCGGCACCGGCACGTACCTCGACAACACCTGGGCCACCGAGATCCAGGCCGGCTCGTACGCGCTGATGGACACCGCGTACGGCAAGATCGGCCACCCGTTCGGCCAGGCGCTCTCCGTGCTGGGCACGGTGATCTCGGTGTCGCCGGACCACGCCGTGGTCGACGTCGGCCTCAAATCGCTCGGCATGGACCACGGTCTGCCGACGATCGAGGGCGCTCAGGTGTGGTTCTGCTCCGACGAGCACACGACGTTCGCGCCCGAGGAACCCGTTCGCGTGGGCGAGCGGCTGCGTGTGCTCCCGGCCCACGTCGACCCGACCGTGGCCCTCCACGAGCAGATGCACCTCGTGGACGGCGAGACCGTGCTGGAGACGTGGCCGGTGGACATGCGGGGCTGGTGAACCGGGCCTGGTACTCCAGCTGTGGATCGTCGTGTCCGTTCATGACGGGCTTCCCCGCCACCGGCCTCCGGTGGCCTCGTGATCGGCAGGTCGGTGCGACAACGGCCGGATGTCGCCGCCATCGCACCGAACTGCTGATCACGGCTTCTGCGCGGGGCGTTCCGTGGCCTAGCCGGACATGTCCGCGGAGAGCCAGCGTTCGGGGCGGACGTGGTAGACGACCTGCTCCCCGTGTTCGGCCAGTGCGAACTCGACGTAGGCGTCGACCCGCTCCGGGGGCAGGTACCGGGCCGTCATCGTGCGCACCACCTCGGCGGAGCCGGGCTCGGTGCGCACGACCGGGCCTTCGACCGACACGTACCTGACGCGCGCACCCGCCTCGTCGATCATCAGCGAGACGCGCCCGGCGGCGTCGATCAGCTTCGCCTTGCGGGAGCCGACCTGCGTGTGGAACCAGATGTCGCCGCCCGGCTCGTACTGGTACCAGATCGGCACGACCAGCGGGGCGCGGTCGGGCCCCGCGGCGACGGACAGCGCCGCGACGTGCGGCTCGGCGAGGAACTCCTGGCGTTCGCGCTCGGGCAGTGGCATGGGTGCAGGTTAGGAGCGCGCCCCGACACCGTGGACGTACCGTGCACCCATGCTCGTAGAACGCATGCGCGCCCACACCTCCACGATCTTCGCCGAGATGTCGGCGCTCGCACTGCGGACCGGCGCGATCAACCTCGGTCAGGGCTTCCCCGACACCGACGGCCCGGCCTCGCTGCTCAGCGACGCCGCGGCGAACATCCAGGCGGGGATCAACCAGTACCCGCCCGGGATCGGGGTGCCCGAGCTGCGCGCCGCCGTGGCCGAGCACCAGCGCCGCTTCTACGACCTCGACGTCGACCCGGACACCGTGCTCGTCACCACCGGCGCCACCGAGGCGATCGCGTCAGCCGTGCTCGCGCTCTGCGAGGCGGGTGACGAGGTCGTGACGTTCCAGCCGTACTACGACTCGTACGCGGCCACGATCGCGCTGGCGAACGCGGTGATCCGGCCCGTTCCGCTGCGGCCGTCCGGGCTCGGTTTCGCGTTCGACCCCGATGAGCTGCGCGCCGCGTTCTCGGCCCGCACCCGAGTCGTGCTGGTCAACACCCCGCACAACCCGACCGGGACGGTGTTCGACCGCGAGCAACTCACGCTGATCGGCGAGCTGGCCGCCGAGCACGACGCGGTGGTCGTCACCGACGAGGTGTACGAGCACATGATCTACGACGGGCGCCCGCACGTGCCGATGGCGACCCTGCCGGGGATGGACGAGCGCACGCTCACGATCTCCTCGGCAGGCAAGACATTCTCCGTCACCGGCTGGAAGGTCGGCTGGGTGCACGGGCCCGGCGAGCTCGTCTCCGCCGTGCGCGCGGCGAAGCAGTTCCTCACCTACGTCAGCGGCGCACCGTTCCAGCCGGCGATCGCGGCCGCGCTCGGCCTGCCCGACTCCTTCTACTCACAGCTGGCAGGCGACCTGCAGCGCAAGCGCGACCTCCTGTCCGGCGGGCTGCGCGAGGCCGGCTTCACGGTGTTCGACACCGCAGGCACCTACTTCGTGGTCACCGACGTCACGCCGCTGGGCTTCACCGACGGCGCCGAGTTCTGCTGGAGCCTCCCCGAACGCGTGGGCGTGGCGGCGGTACCGGTGTCGGTGTTCTGCGCCGACCCGGAGCTGGGCCGCTCACTGGTCCGCTTCGCCTTCTGCAAGCGCGACGAGGTGCTCACCGAGGCGGCGGCGCGGCTGGTCGCGTTGCGCGCCGCCGCAGGCTGACGGTGGCCGACTGGAGGAGCTGGCACGCGGAGTACGACGACGCGGCGAGCCCGATGGCGCAACGCCTGGCCGCCGTGCAGCAGCAGATCGCACTCGCCCTGGACCGGGCCGGGCCCGGCCCGCTCCGGCTGCTCTCGCTGTGTGCGGGTCAGGGGAGGGACGTGCTCCCGGTGCTGGCCGGTCACCCGCGCGGAGGTGACGTGCGCGGGCGGCTCGTCGAGCTCGACCCGGAGCTCGCGGCGGCCGCCCGCGCGGCGGCGCCGCCGTCGATCGAGGTGGTGACGGCAGATGCGGGCACGACGGAGGCGTACGACGACGCGGCGCCTGCCGACCTGCTCCTCCTGTGCGGGATCTTCGGCAATGTGCCGGACGGGGACATCGAGCGCACCGTGGCCGCGGTGCCGTCGCTGCTCGCCCACGGCGGCACGGTGATCTGGACCCGGCACCGGCGAGCACCGGATGCGACCTCGCGCATCCGAGCGTGGTTCGCGGCGTCCGGTGTGGCGGAGACGGCGTTCCTCGCCGCGCCGGGAGAGGGTTGGTCGGTCGGGGCCGGGGTGTTGCGGGCACCCTCCAGGCGGCCGAACGGCACGCGACGGCTCTTCACCTTCGCCAGGTGACCCGGGCGGCACCGACTCGACGAGGAGCTGGAGTCAGGTCGAGGTGAACGGTGCGCCGGCGGGCGTGGTGGTGGCGGCGACCGTGTCGAGGGACAGACCGAGGGTGTTCGCGAGCGCGGCGACCGTGAAGAACGCAGGGGTGGGGATCCGTCCCGTCTCGATCTTGCGCAGTGTCTCCGCCGAGATCCCGGCCGCCGCGGCCACCTCCACGAGGCTGCGGTCGCCGCGCGCCTCGCGCAGGAGCAGGCCCAGCCGCTCGCCGCGCTCGCGGTCGGCAGGGGTCAGCGGGACGCGCACCATGCGGCCAATACTAATACCGGTATAGTTATCTGCGTGATCGAGCTGAAGACCGCCTCCGAGGTGGACGCGTGCGAGGCCGCCGGCAAGATCGTGGCGGACGTCCTGGCGGCCGTGCGCGCGCAGGTCGCGCCCGGCGTCACCACAGGTGAGCTGGACCGGCTCGCGGCCGACCTGATCGCCGAAGCCGATGCGGTCCCGAGCTTCCTCGGCTACCACCCGTCGTGGGCGCCCACCCCGTATCCGGGGGTGATCTGCGCGAGCGTCGACGACGCCGTCGTGCACGGCATCCCGGGGCGGGAGCGGCTGCGTCGCGGCGACGTCCTGAGCGTCGACCTCGCCGTGCACCTCGACGGCTGGTGCGCCGACGCGGCGTTCAGCACCCTCGTGGACGGCGGCGACCCGCGGGACGCTGCGCTGATCGAGACGGCCGAGCGCGCGCTCGCCGCGGGGATCGCGGCCGCGGTGCCGGGTGCCCGGCTGGGCGACATCGCGCACGCCATCGGCACGGTCGCGCGCGCGGGCGGCTACGGGCTGCTGGCCGATCACGGCGGGCACGGCGTGGGCCGCTCCATGCACGAGTCCCCGAGTGTGGCCAACGAGGGGCGGCCCGGTCGCGGGCTGGTGCTGCGGTCCGGGCTGGTGATCGCCCTCGAACCGATGCTGCAGGCCGGCGGTGCCGATTCCTACCGCCACGACCGCGACGGCTGGACGATCCGCACCGCCGACGGCAGCCGCGCCGCCCACGCCGAGCACACGATCGCGATCACCGAGGACGGGCCGCGCGTCCTGACGGCGGGCCGCCCCACCTGCTAGAAACCGGTGGTGGCTGTCACAGCGTTGTACCGCTACCCGGTCAAGTCGATGCTCGGCGAGTCGCTGCAGCGCTGCCGGGTCGACGAGCGCGGGATCGTCGGCGACCGCGCCTACGCCCTCGTCGACGTCGAGACCGGCACCGTGGCCAGCGCGAAGGTGCCGCGCCTCTGGGGCGGGCTGCTGGGGTTCTCGGCCCACTGCGTCGATGAGCCGGAACGGGACGTGGCGCCGTCGGTCGAGATCACGTTCCCCGACGGTTCTGTGCACCACAGCGGCGACGCCGACATCGACGCCGCGCTGAGCGCCGCCATCGGCCGTGACGTCCGGCTGATCGCCACCCCGCCGGAAGGTGCGGGGTTCGAGGAGGTGTGGCCCGACATCGACGGGCTCGCCCCAGAGGCGGTCATCGCCGGCACCCGCGTGCGGGACGAGGACACCGGGGAGCGGGTGAGCCGGTTCGACCTCGCCGCGATGGCCCCGCACCCGGCGTTCTTCGACCTCGCGGTGCTGCACCTGCTCACCACGGCCACGCTGCAGCGGCTGCGCGAGCTCGCGCCCAGCGCCACGTTCGACGAGCGGCGCTACCGCCCCAACGTCGTGCTCGACGCCGAGGGGGACGGTTTCGTGGAGAACGGATGGTCCGGCAGGACCGTCGCGTTCACGGGCGGTGCGACCGCCGCGGTCTCGATCCCCACGATGCGCTGCGTCATGACCACGCTCGCGCAGGGCGAACTGCCCCGCGACGCCGACACCCTCCGCACGATCGCGAAGCACAACCGCGTGGAGATCCCCGGCCTCGGGACGTGGGCGTGCGCAGGCGCCTACGCGGACGTCACCGGCGCCGGGGAGCTCAGGGCGGGCGAGGAGTTCGAGCTCCGATGATCCCGACGAGCGGCGCTGTCGTGCCACCGGGGGCTGCGCGCTTGCTTCGCGGCGCGCCCAGCCCTCAGACATGCATGGCGCCGGATAGGTTCCGACGAACGCGCCGTTCGTCGGATCAACGCACGGCCTCCGCGATGTCCGGCGCCCAGGCGAGCAGCCGTTCGTCCGCGCCGGGGCGGCCCACGCACTGCAGGCCCACCGGGAGCGCAGGGCCACCGGGGTCGCGGACCACCGTGCTCGCCGGCAGCGAGAGCGCCGGGAGGCCCGCCTGGGTCCACGGCACGCTCATCGCCGGGCTTCCCGTGGTGTCGAGCCCGCGCGGAGCGGGACCGGTGGCCGACGGGCAGATCCAGACGTCGATCCCCGCGTCCGCCATGAGCTGCGGCAGCGTGCGCCGGAGTGCGTGGACCCCGTCGAGCGCCGCGCGGTACGTCGCGACGTCGATCGAGCGGCCCTCGCGGATGGCCGCGGCGGTCTGCGGGCGGTAGCGGTCGGCGTACCGGTCGAACCACGCCTCGTGGCCGCGGGCCAGCTCGACGAGGTTGACCACGATCTGCCGGCGGTTGACCTGCGCGATGTCGTCGACCGCCGCGACCTCGCGCACGTCGTACCCGGCCGCGCGCAAGGCGGTGATCTGCGTGGCGAACGCCCCGCACGCGCCGACGTCGGCCTGGTCCAGGTACGGCCCGGCGGGTACGCCGAGCACCGGCCGCTCGCCGGGCGCTACGGGGCCCCAGCCGTGGACGAGGGCCGCGGTGGCCGCCATGGCGAGAGGCGGATCCGCGGCGAACAGCCCGACCGTGTCGAAGGTCGGCGCGTTGGCGATCACCCCGTCGCAGGGCACGCGGCCGTACGTCGGCTTGAACCCGATGCACCCGCAGTAGGCGGCCGGGCGGATGACGGAGCCGACGGTCTGCGTGCCGAGCGCGAGCGGCACCAGCCCGGCGGCCACCGCGGCCGCCGACCCGCTGCTCGACCCGCCCGGCGTGTGTTCCGGGTGGTGCGGGTTGCGGGTCGGGCCGGGCGCGAAGTAGGCGAACTCGGTGGTGACGGTCTTGCCGGCCACCACCGCGCCGGCCGCGCGCAGCCGGGTGACCGCCGTGGCCTCCGCACCATCGAGGAGTTCGGCGGGCACGGCCGACCCGGCGCGGGTCGGTAGCCCGTCGACCCGGAACACGTCCTTCACGCCCAGCGGGACGCCGTGGAGCGGCGGCCGGTGCTCGGGATCCGGCCAACGCCGGGTCATCGCGTCGACCTCGGCGCGGACCCGATCGGCCCGGCCGGGCTCGTCGACGAACGCGTGCAGGTCGGCATCGGAGTGGGCGATCCGGTCGACGACGTCGGCGAGCTCCGCGGCGATGGACACGCCCCGACCGTAGAACGCGCACCGACGATCGGACAGGTGCGTCGTGCGCGCCGCGTCCGGCATCATCCGGGCATGCCCGACGCCGTGCCGTCCACCGCCGCGCCCTTCACCCCCGACACCGCCGCCGCGATCGCCCGCGCCCGCCAGCACGGGATCGGTGACCTGTTGCGGCGCACCGCGCTGCGGTACCCGGACAAGCTCGCGGTGGTGTCCGGCGAGCGGCGCTTCACCTACGCCGAGTTCGACGCCGCCGCGAACCGGCTGGCGAACGCGCTCGCCGCCCGCGGTGTGACGAAGGGCGACCGCCTGGCGTTGCTGTCGCGCAACTGCTGGGAGTACGCGGTGATCGCGTTCGCCACCGCCAAGCTGGGCGTGGTGCTGGTGCCGGTGAACTTCATGCTCGGCCCGTCCGAGATCGCCTTCATCCTCGGCCACTCCGGCGCGACCGGGATGGTGGCGCAGGACGTGCTCACCGAGACCGCGGAGCAGGCGCTGGCGGAGGCCGGGCTCAAAGAGGGCGTGCGCGGTCGCATCGGCGGTGCGGCCGACGGCTGGGAGGACGTCGCCGACTGGTGGACGGCGGGTCCCGGGCACGACCCGGAGGTGGCCGTCGCCGACGACGACCCGCTCCGGCTCATGTACACGTCCGGCACCGAGTCGCGGCCGAAGGGCGTGATGCTCTCGAGCCGGTCGCTCATCGCCCAGTACGTCTCGTGCGTGATCGACGGCGGCATGAGCGCCGACGACGTCGAGGTGCACTCGCTGCCGATGTACCACTGCGCGCAGCTGGACTGCTTCTTCTCCGTCGACGTCTACCTGGGCGCGACCAGCATCATCCTGCCGGCGCCGGACCCGGCCGCCCTGCTCGCGACGATCGAGGCCGAGCGGGCGACGAAGCTGTTCTGCCCGCCGACGGTGTGGATCTCCCTGCTGCGCCACCCCGACTTCGACACCCGCGACCTGTCGAGCCTGCGCAAGGGGTACTACGGCGCGTCCGCGATGCCGGTCGAGGTGCTCAAGGAGCTGCAGCGCCGGCTGCCCGACGTGCAGCTCTGGAACTTCTACGGCCAGACCGAGATGGCCCCGCTCGCGACGATCCTGCGCCCGCACGAGCAGCTGCCGAAGGCCGGTTCGGCGGGGCGGGCCGCCGTCAACGTGGAGACGATGCTGGTCGACGACCTCGGCGAGCCCGTGCCGCCGGGCGAGATCGGCGAGATCGTGCACCGCAGCCCGCACGCCGCGCTGGGCTACTACAACGACGAGGACAAGACCGCCGAGGCGTTCCGCGGCGGCTGGTTCCACTCCGGCGACCTCGGGATCTTGGACTCCGACGGCTACCTCTCGGTCGTCGACCGCAAGAAGGACATGATCAAGACCGGCGGCGAGAACGTGGCCAGCCGCGAGGTCGAGGAGGCGATCTACCTCCTCGACGGCGTTGCCGAGGTCGCCGTGTTCGGGATCAGCCACCCGCACTGGATCGAGGCGGTCACCGCGGTCGTCGTCCCGAAGCCGGACGCGGGCCTCACGGCCGACGCCGTGCTGGCACACGCCCGGCAGCACCTCGCAGGCTACAAGTGCCCGAAGTACGTGGTGTTCGCCGACGCGCTGCCGAAGAACCCCAGCGGCAAGATCCTCAAGCGCGAGCTGCGCGCGCAGCACGCGAAGCTCGCCGATGAGGACGGGAACTGACCGCTGGGGGCGGCAGGCTCGGGCCATGACCGAGACGAGCCCCATGGCCAGTACGAGCAGGCCCGCCGCCCTGCACGCCTACTTCGGGTACCGGGACGCCCCGGCCGCCCTCTCCTGGCTGGAACGGGTCTTCGGGTTCGACACCATCACATCGTTCCCCGACGACGCCGGCGGCATCCTCCACTCCGAGCTCCGTCGTGACGACGCCGCCATCGTCGTGTTCAGCGACCGTGACGGCTACGAGCGTCCCCCGCGCAAGGGCGACACGACCGGCTTCGGGGCCTACGTCAGCGTCGCCGACGCCACCGAAGTCGATGCCGTGTACGCCCGCGCGCTCGCGGCCGGGGCCACCGGGATCTGGGAGCCCGCCGACACCGAGTGGGGCAACCACCGCTGCCGGATCGCCGATCCCGAAGGCTTCGAATGGACCTTCGGGACGTATCGCCCGGGCGAGCCGCAAGGCGCGTGGGACGAGGCGACGGGGCCGGTGATCGTCAGTCGCGCAGCGCGGTCTCGACCGCCTCGCGCAAGCCCGTCGGCGCGCGGCCGATCAGCTTCTCCAGGTCATCGGCCGGCTCGGAGAAGAGCCCCGACGCGATCAGCTGGTGGACGAAACCTGCCTGGCCGAGCTCCTCGACCGGGGCCGGCCGGTAGGTGACGTCCTTCCCGGAGACCTCGGAGACGGTCTGGGCGAGGTCGGCCAGCGTCCAGACCGGGCCGCGCAGCTCGTAGACCGCGCCCTCGTGCCCGTCGCCCGCGACCGCGACGGAGGCGGCGACCCCGAGATCGGCGATCGTCGCGAGGTTGACCGGCACGCCGTTGTCGGCGCCGAGCAACTCGCCCGCGTCGACGGCCGCGCGAAGACCGGGGTTGACCAGCACCTCCGTGTAGAAGGTGTTGCGCAGCACGGTGTGTGGCAGGCCCGACCCGGCGAGCAGCTCCTCCGTGACCGTGTGGTCGGCGAGGAACCCCTGCCCGTTCTCGGCGCCGATCGCGCTCGTGTAGACGACCCGTCCCACGCCGGCGGCGACGGCGGCGTCGATCGCGTTTCCGTGCTGGCGGGCGCGTGCGCCGGGCGTGATGTCCGGTGAGGAGACGAGGAGCAGGACGTCGGCCCCGGTGAACGCCGCTCGCAGGGACGCGGGGTCCTCGTAGTCGCCCCGGCGGACGTCCACACCGCCCTCGGCGAGGTCGGCGGCCTTGCGCGGGTCGCGGGCCACCGCGGCGACCTCGGCGGCCGGCACCCGCGTCAGCAGGTCCTCGACGGCCACGCGGCCGAGCTTCCCGGTCACCCCGGTGATGACGTACATGCACTTCTCCGTTCGCTGGTGTCTGGAACGGTACTGACCGTATGCTTGCTACTCTCTCTTGGTAAGTACGTACCTCGAGGTGAGCACCGGAGGCCGACGTGAGCATGCAGGTCATCGAGGCCATGAGCCTCGGACGGGGTGACGTGTTCGACAGCCGGTGCCCGGCACGGGGCGTGCTCGATCACGTCACGAGCAAGTGGGCGGTGCTCGTGCTGGTGGCCCTGCGCGGCCGGCCGCTGCGGTACAGCGCGCTGCGCCGGGCGATCGGAGGGGTGAGCGAGAAGATGCTCGCCCAGACGCTGCGGACGCTCGAGACAGACGGGTTCGTGCGCCGCGAGGTCGTGCCCACCGCGCCGCCGCAGGTGACCTACAGCCTCACCGACCTCGGGCAGGAGGTCACCACCCACCTCGCCGGGCTGCTGGAGTGGATCGACACCCACATCCCCGACGTGCAGCGGGCGCGCGCCGAGCGTGCAGCCGTTCAGGCCGGGACCTGAACCACTGCGCGCCGGCGGCGGCGCTCAGCCCACGGACGCCAGGTCCGTCGGCTCGTCCTCCCGCTGCGGCAGGACGGCGGCGGTCTCGTGCTCGCCGTCCAGCAGCGGGCAGTCGATCCACCGCTCGGGGATCCCGAAGCCGTCGACGAGGGTGCGGGCGTGCGGGCGCAGCCGCCCGCAGAGGGCGTTGACCGCCTGCGTGACGGCCTTGGCGCGGCCCGGCGTCAGGTAGGAGTGCTCGATGAAGAACGCCCGGTCGTTCTCGATGACGGTCAGCGCGTAGAGCCGCAGCACGTCCGCGAGCAGGTCGCGCACGCCTGCGTCGCCGGTGTGGTCGACCGCGGCCGCGAAGGAGTCGAACACGATCCGGTCGACGTGGGCGCGGGCGGCGACGAGCAGGTGGTCCTGGGCCCCGTTGAAGATCCCGAACTGGTCGGCACCCGGTGCGAGCGCCCTGCGCATCCGCTGCGCCGCGTTCGCGAGCAGGTGCTGCTCGCGCTCGACGAGCAGCCACCGCTGGTACGCGCGGTCCCGGATGTCGCCGCGGCGCAGGAGGGCGCGCAGGCCGGTGCGCTCGGTCACGGTGTCGGCCACCAGGTCGGCCGCGAACCGGGCCTTGCCCGCCAGGTCGAGCCGGGCGACGCGGCGGCCGTAGTCCGACAGCAGCGTCTTCGCGACGAGCTGCAGCAGCACGGTGTTGTCACCCTCGAACGTGGTGAACACGTCGGTGTCGGCCTTGAGCGTCGGCAGCAGGTTCTCGGCGAGGTAGCCCGCGCCGCCGCACGCCTCCCGACAGGTCTGGATCGTGGCCGTGGCGTGCCAGGTGGCCACGGCCTTGATGCCGGCGGCGCGGGTCTCCAGGTCGCGCTGGCGCCACTCGTCGCCTTCGGCACCGGGCGCCTGCAGATCGTGCATGTCCGAGACGAGGTCGCTCTGAGCGAAGTGCAGCGCATAGGTGGTGGCGAGCGCGGGCAGGAGCTTGCGCTGGTGCACGAGGTAGTCGAGCACCACGACCTCCTCGCCGGTCGCCGGGTCGGCGAACTGCCGCCGCACGGCGCCGTAGCGGATCGCCAGCGCGAGCGCCTTCTGCGTGGCGGTGCCGGCGCCGCCCGCCACGCTGATCCGCCCGCGGACGAGCGTGCCGAGCATCGTGAAGAACCGGCGGGTCTCGTTGGCGATCGAGCTGGTGTACGTGCCGTCCTCTGTGATGTCGCCGAACCGGTTGAGCAGCGCCTCGCGCGGCACGCGGACGTGGTCGAACGTCAGCCGGCCGTTGTCGACGCCGTTGAGGCCCGCCTTCCGGCCGCAGTCGCCGATCGTGACGCCCGGCATCGGCGCGCCGCTCTCGTCGCGGATCGGGACGAGCAGGGCGTGCACACCGTGGGACCGCCCTTGCGTGACGAGCTGCGCGAAGACCACGGCCATGCGGCCGTCGCGGGCGGCGTTGCCGATGTAGTCCTTGCGGGCGCCCGGGTCCGGCGTGTGGACGTCGAACTCCTGCGTGGCCGGGTCGAACGTGGCGGTGGTGCGCAGGTGCTGCACGTCGGAGCCGTGGCCGGTCTCGGTCATCGCGAAGCAGCCGAGCAGCTCGCCGTCCATGATCTGCTTCAGGTACTCGTCATGGTGCCGGGATGTGCCGAGCACCTGCACCGCGCCGCCGAAGAGCCCCCACTGCACCCCGGCCTTGACCAGCAGCGACAGGTCGCCGTAGCCGAGCATCGCGAACGCGGTGACCACGCCGCCGACGTCGCCGCCTCCTCCGTAGGCCGGGTCGAAGCCCTGCCGGGGCCTGCCCGTGTTCGCGAGCAGCCGCAGGTTGTCGGTGGTGAGCGCCCGGTACTCCTCGGTGGAGAGGTTCGGGTCGGGGTTGAACGCGAGCTCGTCCATCTGGGCGCGGATCTCGTCGCGGACGTGCGCCCACCTGCCGTCGAGGACGCCCTGCAGCGCGTGCCGGTCGACCGTCATGACGTCTCCTCCTCGGTGCGGCCGACCACCCCGGACAGCCCCGCCCATGCGAGGGCGGTGAGGTGATCGGCCAACTGCTCCCTGCTCATACCCGCCGGACGGGCGATCCAGTTGTCCGCCGCCGAGCGGACCATGCCGACCACCCCGTGGCCCCACGGCACCGCGGGTGCGGGATCGGCGCCGGCCGCGGTCAGCTGCTCGCCGATGACCTCCGCCACCTGGTCGCCGATCAGGGAGACGAGGTCGGCGACCAGGTCGGCGTCGGCCAGCGGCCGGTGCACCACGAACCGGTACACCTCGGGGTCGTGCTCGATCAGCCGTAGGTACGCCGCGATTGCGGCGGCGGTCTTCGCGCGCGGGCCCGCGGCGCCGTCCATCGCGGAGCGCACCTGCCCGAGCAGCACCTCCGCCACCCGTTCGCATACCGCGACGTAGAGCTGGTTGCGGTCGGCGAAGTGCCGGTAGACGGCGGTCTTGCTCGTGCGCGCTGCGGCGGCCACATCGTCCATTCCCACGCCCGCGCCATGCGCGCGGATCGCGGCGATGGCGGCGTCGGTGAGCTCGGCACGGCGGGTGCGCCGGTGGTCGTCCCACCGGCTGGCCCGCCGATCCCGTACCGACTGCACGACACCGACGGTACCGGGTACTTTGGGTACCGGCTACTCGTGGGTAGGAGAACCGACATGCCGGAGACCCGGAGGAAGGCCGCCGTCATCGGCGGCAACCGCATCCCGTTCGCCCGCGCGAACGGCTCGTACGCCCGCGCGTCCAACCTCGACATGCTCACGGCCACGCTCGACGGTCTCGCGGCCCGCTTCGGCCTGGCCGGGCAGCGGCTGGGCGAGGTGGCCGGGGGCGCGGTGCTCAAGCACAGCCGCGACCGCGACCTCACGCGCGAGGCCGTGCTCGGCAGCACGCTCTCGCCGTACACGCCCGCCTACGACGTCCAGCAGGCCTGCGGTACCGGACTGGAGACGGTCGTCCTGGTCGCCAACAAGATCGCGCTCGGGCAGGTGGACAGCGGGATCGCGGCGGGCGTCGACACGGCCAGCGATGCGCCCATCGCCCTGAACGACGATCTGCGCCGCGTCCTGATGGCCCTCAACGCCGCGAAGACCCTCGGGGCGCGTATGACTGCGCTGCGGGGGCTGCGGCCGGGCCAGATCGTGCCGGAGATCCCGCGCAACGCCGAGCCGCGCACCGGGCTGTCGATGGGCGAGCACGCGGCGATCACCGCCGTCGAGTGGCAGGTCGGGCGCGAGGAGCAGGACGAGCTCACCGTCGCGAGCCACCGCAACCTCGCCGCCGCCTACGACCGCGGCTTCTTCGACGACCTGGTCACGCCGTTCCTCGGCCTCACCCGCGACCAGAACCTGCGCCCGGACAGTTCGGTGGAGAAGCTCGCGAAACTGAAGCCGGTCTTCGGCAAGGGCGAGGGCGCGAGCATGACCGCAGGCAACTCCACGCCGCTCACCGACGGGGCCTCGGCCGTGCTGCTCGGCTCCGACGAGTGGGCCGCCGAGCACCGGCTGCCGGTGCTCGCGCACGTGGTCGACGCGGAGACCGCGGCCGTCGACTTCGTGCACGGCCGCGAGGGGCTGCTCACCGCGCCTGTGTACGCCGTGCCGCGGCTGCTCGAGCGCAACGGCCTGACGCTGCAGGACTTCGATTTCTACGAGATCCACGAGGCGTTCGCCTCCACCGTGCTCGCCACGCTCAAGGCGTGGGAGGACCCGGCGTTCGCGAAGGAGCGGCTCGGCCTGGACGTGCCGCTCGGCTCGATCGACCGGTCGAAGCTCAACGTCGCGGGGTCGTCGCTCGCCACCGGCCACCCGTTCGCGGCCACCGGCGGCCGGATCGTCGCCACGCTCGCGAAGCTGCTGCACGAGAAGGGCGCCCCGGCCCGCGGTCTGATCAGCATCTGCGCCGCAGGTGGTCAGGGCGTCGTCGCGATCCTGGAGGCGGCCTGATGAAGGACACCCCGATGAAGGACACACTGCGCGACCTGTCGCAGTACCGGCTCGTCCAGCAGCTCGGGGTGCCGCGCATCCCGGTGCTGCGCCGCTACGAGCCCGGCCAACCGCTGCTCGACGGGCCCGCGCTCGTCGGCAGCGTCGGGAAGGGCGGGCTCGCCGACGACGTCCGCGCCCTGCTCGCCGACGCGGGGGTGGCCGAGGCGGGCGAGGACGGGACGGTGGCCGGGGCCGTCCTCGACGCGACCGGGGCGCGCACCCTCGACGACCTCGCCACCGCCAGGGAGTTCCTCACTCCCGCGGTCCGGCGGCTCGCCCCGTCCGGGCGGCTGCTGCTGCTCGGTCCGGTGGCGGCCGAGGACGACGTCGAGGCCGCGGCCGTCGCCCAGGCCCTGGAGGGGCTGGTCCGCTCGGCGGGCAAAGAGGTGCGGGCGGGCGCCACGGCCAACCTGCTCGTCGTCGCGCCCGACGCCGGCGCCGACGCGCTCGCCTCGACGCTGCGGTTCTTCCTGTCCGCCCGCTCGGCGTTCGTGTCCGGGCAGGTCGTGCGGGTCGCGGCACCGGTCGGGCCGGTCGAGCCCAGGGACCCGGCGCGCCCGCTCGCCGGACGGATCGCCGTGGTGACGGGGGCGGCGCGCGGCATCGGCGAGGCCATCGCCGACACGCTGCACCGGGACGGCGCCACGATCGTCGCCGTGGACGTCCCCGCGGCGGGCGACGCGCTGGCCCGGGTGGCCAACCGCACCGGCGGCACCGCGCTGCAGCTCGACATCACCGCCGCCGACGCACCCGACCGGCTGCTCGCGCACCTGCGCGAGCGGCACGGCCGGGTCGACGTGGTGGTGCACAACGCCGGCATCACCCGCGACAAGCTGCTGGCCAACATGGACGCGGACCGCTGGAACGCCGTGCTCGCGGTCAACCTGCGCTCCCAGCTCGCGATCAACCGGGCGCTGCTCGCGGACGCCGGCCTGCTCGGCGACAGCGCGCGGATCGTCTGCATCTCGTCGATGAGCGGGATCGCGGGCAACCGCGGGCAGACGAACTACGCGGCGAGCAAGGCGGGTGTGATCGGGATGGTCCGTGCGCTCGCCCCGCAGCTGGCCGGGAGGGGCGCCACGATCAACGCGATCGCGCCGGGCTTCATCGAGACCGCGATGACGGCGAAGATGCCGCTCGCAACCCGGGAGGCGGGGAGGCGGGTCAACAGCCTCCGGCAGGGCGGGCTCCCCATCGACGTCGCCGAGGCCGTGGGCTGGCTCGGCCAGGCGGCGACGGCAGGCGTCACCGGGCAGGTGGTCCGTGTCGACGGCCAGAACATGTTGGGGGCCTGATGGCCGGCCTCGGCACCCTGTACGTCAAGGCGGCGATCGGCGCGGTCGGCCCGCGGGGCCACGAACTGCCCGACACCGCGCTGAGCAGGGACATCTGCGTCGACCGCGACCACCTCGCGGAGTACGCGCACGTGTGCGGTTTCCCGGTGGCCGACACCCTGCCGGTGACCTACCCGCACGTGCTGGCGTTCCCGCTGCAGGTGGAGCTGATGGCGCGGCGGTCGTTCCCGCTGCCACTGCCCGGGCTCGTGCACGTCCGCAACCGGATCTCCGCGCACCGGGCGATCGACGCCGCTGAGCCGCTCGCCGTGCGCGTCCACGCCGAGCGATTGCGGGCGCACCCGAAGGGCGCCCAGGTCGACCTCGTCGCCGAGATCGACGCCGCGGGCGAGGTGGTCTGGGAGGGCTGCAGCACCTACCTCGCCCGCGGCGCCACCGCGCCGGAGGGCCCGCCCGATCCGGCCGAGCCGCCGGGGACCGAGGACGAGGTGCCGGTCGCCACCTGGCGGGTCGACGCCGGGACCGGCCGCCGCTACGCCCGCGTGAGCGGCGACGTGAACCCCATCCACCTGCACCCGTGGACGGCGAAGGCGTTCGGTTTCCCGCGCGCGATCGCCCATGGCATGTGGACGGCGGCACACGCCCTCGCCGCGTTGCAGGGCCGGCTCCCGGAGGCCCTCACCTTCGACGTGGCGTTCGGCAAGCCGCTGCTGCTCCCCTCCACGGTGGAGCTGCGCACGCGCGCGGAAGGCGACGCGTGGAACGTGGAGGTCCGCGGCCGCAAGGCGGCCCACCTGAAGGCGCGCATCACCCCGCCCTGATTCCGACGAACGCGCCGCTCGTCGGAACGGTAGGTGCGGGGGAGGCTCCTCCGATCGGCCTAAGCTTGGTGCTCATGGCGCGCAGCAGGCGGGTCCGGCGGTGGGTCATCGACTGGCCCGCCCGGATCGCGCTGGCGGTCGCCGTCGTGGTCGCGAACGTCGTCGGCGCCGTCGTCGTGTTCGTGCTGGCGGCCTGGGTGCTGCCGGAGGGCCCGCTCACCGACCCCGGCCGGGTCCGCACGCTCAACCTCGTGGCGTTCGGGGTGTACCTGCTGCTGGCCGTGCCGATCGGGTTGCTGTGGGGTGGGCGCCGGTTCCGCCTGCGCAGTGGCGAGGCGGACGCCGAGCAACGCCGCGAGCGGCGGATGGTGCTGTACGGGCCGTTGCGGCTCGTCACGGTGCAGACCGTGCTGTGGGCGTTGGCCGCCACGGTGTTCGTGCTGCTCAACCTGCCGTACTCGGCGCGGCTGGCGCTGTCGGTCGGCGAGACGATCGTGCTCGGTGGCATCACGACGTGCGCCCTGGCGTACCTGCTCAGCGAGCGCATCCTGCGGCGCACCGCGGCGAAGGTGCTGGGCGCGCACCCGCCGAAGCCGCGGCGCGGGCTGCCCGGCATCGTCGTGCGGTCGCTGCTGTTCTGGGCCCTCGGCACGGGCGTCCCGGTGGTCGGGCTGATGCTGACGGCCGTCTCGGCGCTGGTGTACGAGGACGTGCCCGCCGACCGGCTCGCGGTGATCGTGCTCGCGATCGGCGGCACCGCGCTCGGCGCCGGCCTGCTCGTGACCGTGGGTGCCGCCCGCGCGGTCGCCGACCCGGTGAACGCGGTGCGCCGGGCGATGCGGCGGGTGCAGCACGGCGAGCTCGACGCAGGCGTCACGGTCTACGACGGCACCGAGCTCGGGCAGCTGCAGTCCGGCTTCAACACGATGGTCGCGGGCCTGCGCGAGCGCGAGCGGATCCACGACCTCTTCGGCCGGCACGTGGGACGGGACGTGGCGCGCGCGGCGGCCGCGGCAGGCGAGGTCCGCCTCGGCGGCGAGGTCCGCCGGGTCGGCGTGCTGTTCGTGGACCTGGTCGGGTCGACCTCGCTCACCGCCGAGCGGCCGCCGGAGGAGGTCGTCGGCCTGCTGAACCGCTTCTTCGCCGTCGTCGTCGAGGTGGTCGAGGAGCACGACGGCTGGATCAACAAGTTCGAGGGCGATGCCGCGCTCGCCGTCTTCGGCGCGCCGGTGGACGGGACGGACCCGGCCGGCTGCGCGCTCGCCGGCGGGCGGGTGCTGGCCGACCGCCTCGCGGCGGAGCTGCCCGACATCACCGCCGGCATCGGGATCTCGGCGGGCGAGGCCGTGGCGGGCAACGTCGGCGACGTCCGCCGCTACGAGTACACCGTGATCGGTGACCCGGTGAACGAGGCCGCCCGGCTCACCGAACTGGCCAAGACCGTGCCCGGCCGCGTCCTCGCCGCCGCGGACGCCGTGGCCATGGCCGCGGAGGACGAGGCCGCGCGCTGGGAGCTCGGCGACGAGACCGTGCTCCGCGGCCGCACCGCCCCCACCCGCCTCGCCACCCCGAAGGAGCGTGCTCGGCCGGAGCGGGACGAATCGGCGGCGGCCGCCGCGCCGTCGCGGGGCAACTAGCCGCGGAGAAGGATCGCGAGGATCTCGGGGGCGGTGAACTCGCGGCCGTAAGTGCTGTCGTCGAACCGGTGAAGCACACCGAGCTCGACGAGCTGCGCCACGAGCTGGTTCGCGCGGGCGTAGGTCACCTCCAGGTGCCGCTCGACCTGCCGCACCGTGAAGATCGGTTGTGCCAGAGCGAAGTCCACGAGGTTGCTGGCGGTGTTCGCGCGAAGTCCCGCTCGACGGATCGTCGCTTTGAGGCTGCCCTGCGCTGCGAGCAGATCCAGCAAACGCTGCTCGGTGTCCTGGGCCGAAGCGGCGAGTCCACGTGCGAAGAAGCGGATCCACCGGTCCCAGTCGCGCGTGGTGCTCACCGCCATCAGGGCGTCGTAGTAGTCGGCGCGGCGGGCCTCGAACCAGGGTGAAACGGTCAGGGTCGGTTCGGTGATCACCGCGGTGACCATGAGGTGGAGAACGATCAGGAGGCGGCCGATCCGCCCGTTGCCGTCGTTGAACGGATGCAGCGCCTCGAAGTGATAGTGGGCCATACCGGCGGCGATCACAGGGTCGATGTCCCTGCCCGGCGAGCCCTCGACCCACCCCAGCCAGTCACGGATCTGTGCCTCGAGCTCGGGCCCGGGAGGCCTGGGCACGAACCGCGAGTCCTGCACACGACCGCCTGCATGACCGCCGATCGCGACCTGAATGCTGCGCACCCTGCCAGCCTGATCGGTGTCGGCGCTCGTTCCTCGGACGAGGATGCCGTGGAGCTCGGTGAGAAGGTTCATGGACAGCGGTCGTCCGTCCGCGTGCCAAGCGAAGGCGTGCTCGGCCGTACGGACGTAGTTCAGGACCTCGCGCATGTTCGCGTCGGCGGGGTCGTGTTCTTCATCAGCAGCGAGCACGGCCTGCAGCGGGGCGTACGTGCCTTCGAGGGCGGAGGTGCTCTGTGCCTCCCGCCGCAGCGTCGGACGGCGGAGAAGGCTCGGGTTCGGCAACTGGCGGGCGGTGCTGTTGAGTGAGGCCAGTGCGGCACGTGCTTCGGCGACCTCGTTGAAGGTGATCACGCTCAGCTCGGGGGTCGCGGATGGCAGCGGGTCCGGGACGAACGCGACGTGCTCCCATCGGCCGTACCGTGGATCGCTGCCACTGATCGGCACAAGTGATCCCGGAGCCCTCAGAGCGAATGAACTTGCCTGCACTCTTAAACTCTATCAGTACTTGTGTTGCATTCCTGGGCTCCAGGAGGTCGAAAATGCAACACATCGGCGTTCACCCGAGGACGGCTGGATCTTGCAGCTCGATGGCCGAAAACCGCGTGGTCGGGGCGGGTGCGTGGAGTTAGCGTCGGGTCATGACCTCCCCGGCCGTCCGGCCCGTCGTCCCGGCTTCGCGCTACCGGTGGGGCGCCCTGCTGGCCGTCGGGTTCACGGTGCTCGCGTGGGCGTCGGCGTTCGTGGGGATCCGCGCCGTCGCGGCGCATTACGAGCCCGGCCCGCTGACGCTGGGCCGGCTGCTCGTCGGGTCGCTCGCGCTCGGAGCGGGGCTGCTGGTCGCGCGCCGCTGGGTGTGGCCGACGCGCAGGGAGTGGGCGCTGATCGTCCTGTGCGGGATCGCGTGGTTCGGGATCTACAACCTCGCGCTGAACGCGGCCGAGCAGCGCATCGACGCCGGCACCACGGCGATGCTGGTGAACGTCGGGCCGATCCTCATCGCGCTGTTCGCCGGGCTGCTGCTCGGCGAGGGCTTCCCGCGATGGCTGGTGGTCGGTGCCCTCGTCGCGTTCGCAGGTGCGGTCCTGGTCGGGGCGGCCACGTCGAACGCCGCCGAGGCCGACCTGCTCGGTGTGGTGCTCAGCCTCGTCGCGGCCGTCACGTACGCGGTCGGGGTGCTCGCGCAGAAGCCGGTGCTGCGCCGGTTGCCCGGGCTGCAGGTCACCTGGCTCGCCTGCACCATCGGCGCGCTCGCGTGCGTGCCGTTCACGCCGGGACTGGTCACCGGGCTGGCCGCCGCACCGGCGGGGGCGACCGCAGGCCTGGTCTACCTCGGGATCGTGCCCACCGCGCTCGCGTTCAGCACGTGGGCGTACGCGCTCGCGCGGATGGACGCCGGGCGGCTGGGGGTGAGCACGTACGTGGTGCCGCCGATCACGATCCTCATGTCCGCCTCGCTGCTGGGCGAGGTGCCCCCGCCCCTCGCGATCGTCGGTGGCGCGGTCTGCCTGGTCGGCGTCGGGCTGTCGCGCAGGCGTTAGCGGAGCTTGCCGAAGAACTCCTGGATGTCGGACACGAGCCCCGCGGCGGCCGCCATCGCGACCATGTGGCTCGCGGCCTCCCGGCCCGTCCACTGCACGATGTCGTTGTTCCGCTCGGCGATGCGCCGGAAGGCGTCCGGGCCGCCGTGGGAGACGCCGGTGGGCACCACGGCCTGGTCGATCGGCATCCCGGCGGCGCCGTCGTAGTACGTCCACGACGACGAGCCGCCCGTGCCCGTGAACCAGTACAGCGACGCGGTGGTGAGCAGCTGGTCGCGGTCGAGGTGCGGCAGCAGCGCGTCCGGGCCTGCCGGCCAGCCGTCGAACTCGGCGAGCCGCTCCACCAGGTAGGCCAGCTGCGCCACCGGCGAGTCGAGCCAGCCGTACGCGAGCGTCTGCGGGCGGTTGGCCAGGTACGTCCCGTACCCGCTGCCGCCCGCGAAGAGTTCGGCCAGCCGCTCCAGGCCCGCGCGGTCGTCGTCGGTCAGGCCCTCCAGCTCACGGGGGTCACCGGTCGGGATCCCCACGCCGCCGGTCATGTGCACGCCGACGAGGTGCTCCGCGTCGACGAGCGCCAGATGCGGCGACACGACCGCCCCCGCGTCGTTCCCGTGCGCCCCGTACCGCTCGTAGCCCAGCCGCGCCATCAGCTCGGCCCAGGTCCGCGCCACGCGCTCCGCGGTCCACGGCCGTTCGTCGGCCGGCTCGGGGAAGGTCGAGAAGGCGAAGCCCGGCAGCGACGGCGCCACCACGTGGAACGCCCGGTCCGGGTCGCCGCCGTGCGCCCTCGGGTCGGTGAGGGGGCCGATGACCTGCAGGAACTCGGCGATCGAGTTGGGCCAGCTGTGGGTGATCACCAGCGGGAGCGCGTTCGGCTCCGGCGAGCGGACGTGCAGGAAGTGGATGCGCTGGCCGTCGATCTCGGTCAGGAACTGCGGGAACTCGTCGAGCCGCGCCTCCTGCGCGCGCCAGTCGAAGCCGGTGCGCCAGTACTCGGCGAGCTCCCGCAGCTGCGCGACGGGCACGCCGCGGCCCCACCCGCCGGGCAGCTGCCGTGGCCAGCGGGTGCGGGCGAGCCGGTCGGTGAGGTCGTCCAGGTCGGCCTGCGGGACGTCGATGCGGAAGGGGCGGATCTCGTTGCTCACACCGATGACGGTAGGAGCGGTGTAGGTCAGCTCCTGTCACACATCGCGGATGCGGTAGTCCTCGTCCTCGGCATCCGTGATCAGCATGTGCCCCGGTGCGTGCGCGATCGCGAGCGCAGGCTTCGACTCGACGACCGCGGCCTGCGGGGTGACCCCGCAGCCCCAGAACACCGGCACGTCCCCGGGTTCGATCCGCACGGGGTCGCCGTAGTCGGGGGAGTCGAGGTCGCGGATGCCGAGGTCGCGCGGGTCGCCGACGTGCACGGGCGCGCCGTGCACCGCGGGATAGGCCGCCGTGACGCGCACCGCCGTCTCGACCAGGTCCTTCGGAACCGGCCGCATCGACACCACCATCGGGCCGCTGATGGCACCGGTCGGCCGGCAGCGCACCGACGTGCGGTACATCGGCACGTTCACGCCCTGCTCGACGTGCCGCACCGGCACCCCGGCGGCACCGAGCGCGCGCTCGAAGGTGAAGCTGCAGCCGATGAGGAACCCGACGAGGTCGTCCCGCCACCACCCGCGGACGTCGGTGGGCTCCTCGGCCACCTCGCCGTCGACGTAGACGCGGTAGCGCGGGATGTCGGTGCGGATGTCGCCGTCGAGCAGCGGGCCGGAGACCGACCCCGCCTCCAGCACGTCCAGCACCGGGCAGGGCTGCGGGTTGCGCTGGGCGAACAGCAGGAAGTCCCACGCGATGTCCTTCGGCACCGCGATCAGGTTGGCCTGCGTGTAGCCGTCGCACCAGCCCGCGGTGGGCGTGACCAGACCGGCCCGGAACTTCGCGCGCGCTGCGGCGGGGGATTCGGTGCGGCTCACGAGCGCTCCTTCCACGGGGGCGGGACGAGGACGAACCGCACGTGCTGGCCGGGGCGTACCTGCGCGGCCCGGTCGACGTCGGCGTCGAGGACGACTGCAGCTACCGGGTAGCCGCCGGTGACGGGGTGGTCGGCGAGGAACAGCACCGGCTCGCCGCCGGGCGGCACCTGCACGGAGCCGCGGATGATGCCCTCGCTCGGCAGCTCCCCCGAGTCGGCGCGTTCGAGGGGATCGCCCTCGAGCCGCATGCCGACCCGGTCGCTGCGACTGGAGGCCGTCCAGGTGGTGCGGGCGAGCGCCCCGACGTCGGTGAAGAACTCGGCGCGCGGGCCGGCGACGGCCCTGAGCACGACCTCGTCACCGGTCGGCACCGCCACGGGCGCGACGTCGATCAGGGGCAGGGCGTCGGGCTCCGTCCCGATCGGGAGCATCGTCCCCGGCGTCAGCTTCTCTGGCCCGAGGCCGGAGAGGATGTCGGTGCTGCGCGACCCGAGCACCGGATCCACGGCGATGCCGCCGCGCACGGCGAGGTAGGTCCGGAGGCCGGTGGGCGGCACCCCCAGCCGAAGCACCTGGCCCGGCCGCAGCGTGACAAGGGCGTGGTGCCCGACCGGTGTGCCGTCGACGTCGGCGGGGGCGGGCGCCCCGGACAGCGCCACCGTCAGCAGGCCGTGGGCCCGCACGGCGAGCCCGCCGAACACGACCTCGATGCCCGCGGCGCCCTCGGGGTTCGCGACGAGCCGGTTGGCCAGTCGCAGCGCCCTGCGGTCGGCGGCACCTGAACGACCCACCCCGGTGGCGGCGAGCCCGGGCCGTCCCAGGTCCTCCACCAGCGCCAGCGCGCCGGTGGCGACCACCTCCAGCTTGCGGGTCATCGGACCGCCTTGAACTCGACCGTGCACCCGGGCTGTAGTAGCGCACCGCGGTCGATGTTCCAAAGTTCCGCGTCGGTGTGGCCGATCAGCTGCCAACCGCCGGGCGACGAACGCGGGTACACGCCGCTGAACTCGCCTGCCAGCCCGACCGATCCGGCGGGCACCGACGTGCGCGACACCTGCCGCCGGGGAACCTCGAGCCGCGGGTCGCCGCCGACCAGGTACGCGAAGCCGGGAGCGAACCCCCCGAACGCGGCCCGCCACGGGGTGCCGGTGTGCGCGGCCACCACCCCGTCGGCGCCGAGCCCGGTGAGCTCGCCGACCTCCTCGAGGTCGGGGCCGTCGTAGACGACCTCGATCTCCACCCGCTCCCCCTCGGACAGAGCCGCGCCCGGCTCGACGTCGAGGTCCAGCACCGCGCGCCGGACCTCGGTGAGGTCGGTGCCCGGCTCGACGCAGAGCAGCACCGTGCGGGCCGCCGAGACGACGTCGAGGACGCCGGTCGGCGGCGCCGCGCGCACCGCGTCGGCGAGCGCGAGCACCTCGGGCAACCCGTCGACCTCGACGAGCAGCCCGCTGTCCCCACACGGCAGTACCTTCACCCCGACTCCTCCACGAACGGGCGCAGCTGCACGCCCGCGGCCTCCAACCCGGCGCGCACCGCTTCGGCCATCGCAACCGCACCCGGCGAGTCGCCGTGGACGCACGCCGACTCGGCGTTCACGTGCACGTCGGTGCCGTCCACCGCGGTGACCTCGCCGTCGGTGACCATTCGCAGCACGCGGGCGGTGACCTCGTGCGGGTCGTGCAGCAGGGCGCCCGGCTGGGAACGCGGCACCAGCGTGGCCTGCGGGGTGTAGCCCCGGTCGACGAAGAACTCCCGCACCGTGCGCAGCCCGGCCTCCTCGGCCGCGGCGAGGAACACCGAGCCGGGCAGGCCGAGCACCGGGAGCTCCGGGTCGTACGCGCGGACGGCGGCCACCACGGCGGCAGCCTGCGCCTCGTGGTGCACGATCGCGTTGTAGAGCGCCCCGTGCGGTTTCACGTACCTCACGCGTGTGCCTGCGGCCCGGCAGATCCCGTCGAGCGCCCCGATCTGGTACACGACGTCGTCGGTCAGCTCGGCAGGCGCGACGTCGATGAACCGCCGCCCGAACCCCGCCAGGTCGCGGTACCCGACCTGTGCCCCGACCGCGACCCCGCGCTGCGCGGCCAGGGCACAGGTCCGTCGGAGAGTCGTCGGGTCGCCCGCGTGGAAACCACACGCGACGTTCGCCGAGGTGACGAGCGCGAGCATCGCCGCGTCGTCCCCCAGCTCCCACCGGCCGAACGACTCTCCGACGTCCGAGTTCAGATCCACGCTCATGCGAACAGCTTGCCCAGTCCGGAGAGGGACGCGTAGCCCATGTAAAGGGTGAGCAACCATGCGGCGACGCCGATGCCGAGCAGCCAGGCCGGGTACTTGTAGCCGCCCAGCAGGTCACGTCGACGCCAGGCCACCCAGAGCACGACCGTGAAGCCGATCGGCAGGATCAGCCCGTTGAAGGCGCCCGCGAACACCAGCAGCGCGGCCGGTGCGGCGCCGAGCAGCAGGTAGATCACCGCCGAGAGGGCGATGAAGCCGATCGTGAGCAGGTTGCGCGTGCGCTCGCTCGTCGTGGAGCGGGTCAGGAACGAGACCGAGGTGTAGGCCGCCCCGATGACGGAGGTGATGGCCGCCGCCCACAGGATGATCCCGAACAGCCGGAGGCCGACCTCGCCCGCGGCCGCCTGGAATGCACTGCCGGCCGGGTTGTCCTTCGCCAGCGCGACGCCGCCCGCGACCACGCCGAGCACCGCGAGGAACAGCACCACGCGCATGATCCCGGTGACGATGATGCCGATGACCGAGCTCTTGGCGATGCTGTCGGCGTGCTCGGGCCCGGTCATGCCGGAGTCGAGCAGCCGGTGCGCGCCCGCGTAGGTGATGTACCCGCCGACGGTGCCGCCGATCAGGGTCGTGATGACCAGGAAGTCCACCTGGTCCGGCAGCACGAAGCTGCGCAGGGCGTCGCCGACCGGCGGCTGCGAGACGATCGCGACGTACGTCGTCATGAGGATCATCAGCGCGCCCAGCACGACGACGATCCGGTCCAGCGCGACGCCGGCCTTCTTGCTGAGGAAGATGGCGATCGCGATCACCGCGGAGATCACCCCGCCGATCCGGGCGTCGACGCCGAGCATCGCGTTGACGCCGAGCCCGGTGCCGCCGACGTTGCCGATGTTGAACACCAGCCCGCCGATCACGACGAGTGCCGCCAACACCCAGCCGACGCCGGGGAGGATCTTGTTGCCCAGCTCGTGCCCGCGCTGACCGGACACGCCGATCACCCGCCATACGTTCAGCTGGACCGCGATGTCCACCAGGATCGACGCCAGGATCGCGAACGCGAACGCCGCGCCGAGCTGCGCGGTGAACGTTGCGGTCTGGGTGATGAAGCCCGGTCCGATGGCACTGGTGGCCATCAGGAACATGGCGCCGAGCACCGCGCTGCGGCTCGTTGCCGAGCCGATCGCGGGCACCGCCTTCGTATCGCTCATCGGTGGCTCCCTCCAGGGTGACCCGCGGCACACCGCCGCTGGTTTGCATGGGAGCGTAGGGATCGTTCAACGATCCAGCAATACTTCAAGGCTATCTTCTTGTAACGACTGTGTGAGCAGGCGATCTGCGGGAACATCCTCTGTACAGCGCACGTACGCGGGCGGACACTGTGCGCGACCGCGCTGGACACGCGGTACGGGTGTGCCCGCCCGGCCCGATGCGCGGTCAGGGCCGTCGACCGATCCCCCCTCCTCGGTCGACGGCCCGCCCCGCTCACGGCGCGGGCGGACAGAACCCGTTGGCGAAGAGTCCGATGACGATCTCGCTCGTGCCTTCCCGGGACCGGAGCGGGTTGTAGGAGAGTGCGAGCTGCCGGTGGCCGTCGGGAGAGGCCATCGCGTAGGTGAGGTACCCGAGCAGCTCGCCGCCATGCCCGTAGACCGAGGCGCCGCACGGCAGGTCGTACCGCTGGAGACCGAGCCCGTACCGGAACACCTGGCCGGTCTCGACCGTGTCGCGCATGGCGGTCGACGCGGCGGCGCTCATGAGCTCGCCGCCGAGCAGGGCGGAGAAGAAGCGGTCCAGGTCGTCCGCCGTCGAGATCATCTCACCAGCCGCCCAGTCCAGCGACGGGTTCATCTCGGTCGCGTCGACGAGCGTGCCCGCGACCTCCGTGTAACCGTGCGCGTGCGGCTCCGGAACGGTCGGGTCGGTGCCCGGCACCGTCGTCCGGTTGAGCCGGAGCGGCCGGATGATCCGCTCGGTGACGGCGTCGCCGTAGGGCTTGCCGGTCAGCTTCTCGACGAGCAGCCCGGCCACGACGTAGTTCGTGTTCGAGTAGTGCCAGCCCTGCCCGGGCGGGAAGTGGGGCAGCCGCGCGAACGCGACGTCGAGCAGCTCCTGCGGCCGGTAGGTGCGGAACCGCGCCTCGCCGCGCCAGCGGTTCGTGGACCAGTCCCGCTCGTGTGCGTAGTCGTAGATGCCGCTGGTGTGGTTCAGGAGCTGCCGGACGGTGATCGCCTCACCGCCCGGCACGATGCCCGGCAGGTGGCGGGCGATCGGGTCGTCGAGCGCGAGGCGGCCCTCGTCCGCCAGTTGCAGGACCACGGTGGCGACGAACGTCTTCGTGACGCTGCCGATCCGGAACCGGCCCGACGTGCTCACGGGAACCGACGACGCGAGTGCTTGCGCGCCCGCTCCCGCTGCCCACTCGTGCTCCCCTTCCCGGATGCGGAGCATCGCGGCCGTCGCCGCCTGCGTCTCCACGAGGCGGTCGAGGCCCGATTGCAGGGCGGAACGCGGGAAGGGGTCGGGGGCCAGGAGCGAGCACGCCGAGGTGATCACAGCGGTTCCGGCGACCGCCAGCCGGAGGAGCATGCGGTTCGATCTCACGGGGACGACGTTAGGAACGCCCAGGTCGACGGCCCATGGGGCGATCGGCGGAGATCGCCTGTGGTTCTCCACAGGGTGGCGCGAGCGCGATCAGGGCAGGGAACGCAGCGCCGCCAGTGCCATCGTCTGCAGCAGCGTCGCGGCCTCCGGCGAGCGGCCGGCGTGCGGGGTGGAGTTGAGGAGCCCGAACGTCCCGTGCGCGGCGGTGCGGGCCGCGTCCACCGGAAGGCCGGGGTGCGCGCTCACCAGCGCGTCGACCCAGATCTCGACGTAGGTGCGCTGCAGCCGCCGTACCTTCCTGCGGTCAGGGGCCGGCAGGTTCGCGAGGTCGCGGTCCTGCACGACGATGAGTTCCGGCTCGCGCTGGGCGAACTCGGCGTGGAACGCGACGAGCGCGGCGAGCAGCTCGTGCGGGTCTGCGGTCTGTGCTGCCCTGGCCTGTCCGCCGGCCAGCAGATGCTCGCTGATCCCGACCAGAAGCTCTGCGAGCAGGGCCTCCTTGCCCGGGAAGTGCCGGTAGAGCGCAGGCCCGCTGACCCCGACCGCGGCGCCGAGGTCGGCGATGCTGACGCCGTGGAACCCGTGCCGGGCGAACAGCTGCGCGGCCACCGCGAGGATCTGCTCCCGCCTGCTGCCGGCTGGGGATGCCGCGGGGGTGGCCATGCACCGCAGCCTAACCGCGAGTTAACACCCGCTAACAGGCTCGCTGATCTCAGCAGGGCCACAGCGGCGCTCGCTACCCTGTATCGATGCCCCGGCCGCTGGGATGGCTGCGCGCACGCATGGGCGTGCGTGCGGTGTCGGCGCTGTCCGCAGCCGTCGTGGTCGCGCTCGCACTGGCGGTGGCCGGCGTCGCGCTGGTGCTGCTCGTCCAGCAGTCGCTGCGCCAGCAGGTCCAGGCGGAGGCCAGGGCCCAGGCCCAGGTGATCGTCGACCGGCTCGAGGGCAACTGGAGGGGCCAGGCCAACGAGAACGCGCGCGACGCGCTCGACCAGCTCATCCGGGAGTCCGACCTCGCGCAGGTGAGGGTCGAGTACGGCGACGACCCGCCCACGTGGACCACTGAGGCCGGCACCGACGCGGTCGGCCGCGACGTCCTGATGTCGGACGTCCGCCCGGCCGACGGGGAGACCGTCGTCCAGTCCGGCGTGCCCGTGCGGAAGGTCGACGGCAGCGTCGTGGACACGGTGCTCGTCGCGACCGGCGCCGACTCGGGGCGCAACGACGTCATCCTGCTCTACGCCGCGCCGCTCACCGCGGTCGAGGCGGCCACCCGCACGCTGCTGTTCTACCTGCTCTGGGGCGTCCCGCTGCTGATCGTGGTCACCGGCGTCACCACCTACCTGTTCTCCGGCCGCGCGCTGCGTCCCGTCGAGGCGATGCGCGGGCAGGTGGCCGCGATGACCGAGAAGGACCTCGGGCAGCGGGTGCCGGTGCCGCCCGCGCGCGACGAGGTGGGCCGGCTCGCCGAGACCATGAACGCCATGCTCGCGCGCCTGGAGGACGCCCAGGGCGTGCAGCGGCGGTTCGTCGCCGACGCGAGCCACGAGCTGCGCAGCCCGCTCGCCACGATCGCCACCGGTCTGGAGCTCATGCAGAACGGCACGGTCGACGGCAGCACGGTCACGGCGCTGCGTGGGGAGGCCGCCCGCCTGAACAACCTGGTCGAAGGGTTGATCCTGCTCGCGAGGGCCGATGAGCGCGGGCTGCAGCCGCGGCGCGAGGAGGTCGACCTCGACGAGGTCGCCGAGCTCGAGCGGGGCCGGCCGGCCGACGGAGTGGTGGTCGCCGAAGTGCGGGCGGTGCCCGTGCGCGTCATCGGCGACCGCGGGCAGCTGGCGCGGGTGGTGCGCAACCTGGTCGACAACGCACGCCGGCACGCGCGTTCCCGCGTGCTGGTCACCGTCGGGCGCGACGGTGACACGGCGGTCCTCGAGGTCTCCGACGACGGGGCGGGCGTGCCCGAGTCCGACCGGGCTCGGGTCTTCGAGCGGTTCGTGCGTCTCGACGACGCCCGCGCCCGCACCGACGGCGGCTCAGGCCTCGGGCTGGCGATCGTCGCCGAGGTGGTGGCCGCGCACGGCGGCACGGTCGAGGTCACCGACGGCCCGGACGGCGGGGCGCTGTTCCGGGTGCGGATCCCGGCGGCCGCCGCACCCGATGCACAGCCGGAGGAGGTCCCGCGCGCCGAGGCAGTGAGCAGGCCGGACCCGAAGACCGTCGGCCAGGCGGCCGTGGCCACCGCGGCGCCGGTTCCGCCCCCGCCGCCGACGAAGCGGACGGCTTCCGGCAACGGATGGTTCGCTGCCCCTGCTCGGCCCACCGAGCCTGCGTGGACGGGCGACGAGGCGTGGACCGGCGAGGCCGCCTGGGGCCACGTGCCGGGGCAGGTGCAGGGGCCGCCCCGACGTGCGCGGCGCGGCCCCCGGCCAGTGCAGCCGGGGCGGGAGCCCGTCCGTGACGAGGAGGCCCGGCGCGATCCCGTCACGGCGCCGAGCGGCATCCCGGTCGTCCCGCCCGAGGAACCGAAACCGGCGTCCCGGTCCGGCCGGATCCCGTCGCCGCGACCTCAGCCGGGCTCCGCCATGCGGTAGCCGACGCCGCGCAGCGTCTCGATGCTCCTGGTGCCGAACGGCGCATCGATCTTGCGGCGCAGGTAGCCGACGTACACCTCGACGACGTTGACCTCGCCCTCGTAGTGCGCGTCCCAGACGGCGCGCAGGATGTCGGTCTTGGTGACGACCTCGCCCGCGTGCCGCATCAGGTGCTCCAGCACGCCGAACTCGCGCGGGGTGAGCGTGATCTCGACCTCGCCCCGGTGCACCCGGTGCCGGGCGGGATCGAGCGTCAGGTCGCCGACCGTCAGCACCGTGGGACGGGCCTCGCCGGCCCGGCGCAGCAGCGCACGCAGCCGGGCGAGGAGCACGACGAACGAGAACGGCTTGACCAGGTAGTCGTCGGCGCCGAGGTCGAAGGCGTCGGCCTCGTCGTACTCGCCGTCCTTCGCGGTGAGCATGAGCACCGGCGTCCAGATCTCCGCGGCGCGCAGCCGTTGCAGGATCCGGTACCCGGACAGGCCGGGGAGCATGATGTCGAGGACCACGACGTCGTGCTGCCCGGTGCTCGCCGCCGCGAGCCCCGATATCCCGTCGTGCACGACCTCCACCGAGTGCCCTTCGGCGGCGAGCCCGCGCCGCACCATCTCCGCGAGCGGCACCTCGTCCTCGACCAGCAGTACGCGCACACCTAGACGCTATCGGCCCGGCCGTTCACGGGACCGTGCCGGTGAGCTCGGCCCCGCGCGTCTCCGGCAGCAGGAGCGCGCAGAACGCCATCACGAGGTAGGCGATCCCGGCGAACATCGCGATGGCGACCCCGATCGAGAGCGCATCGGCCAGCAGGCCCACGAGCAGCGGGAACAGCGCACCGATCCCGCGGCCGAAGTTGTGGCAGAAGCCCTGGCCGGATCCGCGCAGCTCGGTGGGGTACTGCTCGGTGAGCAGGGCGCCGAGCCCGCTGAAGTACGCCGAGGCCACGAAGCCGAGCGGCAGCGCGAGCACCGTGAACACGGGCGTGGGCAGGTTCAGCAACGTCATGGGCAGGACGATCACGAACGCCGCCACCGCGCACACGACGAGCGCGGGCCTGCGCCCGAGCCGGTCGGTAGCCGCCTTGGGCGCCGGTGCACAGCAGCGCGCACACCACCGTGGTGCGCAGCAGGTCGGGGCGGAAGATCCCGAGGAAGGACGGACGATCGCCGCGCCGATCGGCGGGCCGGACGAACACCTCGGGTTCGGGCACGTGCCGCGGATCCAGAACACCCCCAGCGCGGGCAGCACCCCCAGCGCGAAGAGCAGTCGCCACGCAGTCTCGGGCGGGAACAGCGACTGCGTCAGCACGTACAGCCCGACCGCGACACCCCACCCGACGGCCCAGCCGCTCTGCACGGTGCCGACCGCCCGCCCGCGGTACCGCGCCCGGACGGTCTCGCCGATCAGGATCGCCCCGACCGCCCACTCACCCCCGAACCCGAACCCCATGAGCCCGCGGAAGACGAGCAGCTGGCGTCCGTCGCTCGCGTGGTGACATCGACCTGTACCAGCGGCCATCGGTGGCGGTCATGGGCTCGGCCGACCAGTGGAGGGGCCACTCGGCAAGCAGCCCTATGATCATTTGCGAGTAGTCCGATCGGGTGAACGGGGGGTTAACGGTGGGTTGGGACGAGATCCGGGATCTGCATGTCGAGTTCCTGGCGGAGCAGGGCTTCCGGCCGAAGGTGGACGAAGAGGGCGACATCCACTTCCGGTACGAGGGCCGGCACCACTTCATCATGGAGACGCAGGACGAGCAGTACTTCCACCTGCTGTTCCCGAACTTCTTCCCGCTCTCGAACGAGGCGGAGGTCGAGGAGGCGGCGCTCGCGGCTTCCGCCGCGTCGCGGGCCACCAAGGTCGCGAAGGTGTACCTCAACCCCGCGCAGGACAACGTGAGCGCCTCGGTCGAGCTGCTCGTGGGCAGCCCGGCGGACGTCCACGCGCACCTCCTGCGGTGCCTGGGCATCCTCGGCACGGCGACCGGGAAGTTCCTCGAGGAGATGAGCGCCCGGCTGGCCGCGGCGGTGCCGGCGGACAGCGCGAGCTGAGCCGACCACTCGAGGCGGTGGCGACAGCCGCCTGCGCGGCTGCCCTGGCGGGCCGGCAGCACGCCACCGCGACCGCCGTGGCGGTGGGGGTGCTAGGCCCGGCCTGCTGCGTCAGGGTCCAGGAGGCGCCGGACCGCCTTGTCGACGAGGACCGGCAGGTAGTCGCGCACCGTCGCCGAGTCGAGCTCCTTGCGCTGCTCGGCGATGTACCGCAGCACCCGCTCGGCGTCGGTGCCGCCGTTGGGTGCGAAGTCGCGCAGGAGCCGCGCGGTGACGTCCTCCCACTGCTTCGCGAGGCGCTCCGCGTTCGCCCTGGCCAGGAAGTCGTCCCCGCCGGGCTCCGCTGTCGTGGCGGGCGCGTGGACCGTGGTGCCGGTCGGGGCGGTCGCGGCGAGGTGGCCCAGCCGGGCCATCAGGCTCGGGGCGCCGGGGAGGCGCGGCTGCCGGGAGCCCGGGTCGAGCAACGGACCGTTGTCCACGAGCGGCCCGCCGGACTTCAGATTCCGGTCGATCTTGCGGTGGACGTGTTTGAGGTTCTCGTCGGTCCGGCGGGGGACGGGCTGCGCCCACCGGGACGAGGCGTTCGATCGCTGGGGAGCGGATCCGGTCGACGAGGTCACGGCAGCGATCCTCCGGGCGGGCCGATGTTGATCAACCGAACGTTAGCGGATCCCACTTCCGGGGCCGCACCCGAACGGGTCGTACTGGCGACCTTGGTTAATGAACGTTAACATCGCGTCGGCTGCGACCGAAGGAGGTCCGATGCCCGTCGCCACGTCCGGCGCAGAGCAACGCAACGCTGCTGCCCACCACGAGCTGGTGGCCGACCTGAAGGCCCGCCTCGCCGCCGCCGCCCTCGGTGGACCGGGGCGCGCGCGGGCGCGGCACGTCGAACGCGGGAAGCTGCTGCCGCGGGACCGGGTCGACGCCCTCGTCGACCCGTCGAGCCCGTTCCTCGAGCTCTCCCCGCTCGCCGCGAACGGCATGTACGGCGACGAGGCGCCGGGAGCGGGCATGATCACCGGCGTCGGGCGGGTGGCCGGGCGCGAGGTCGTGGTCGTCGCGAACGACGCCACCGTCAAGGGCGGCACGTACTACCCGATGACGGTGAAGAAGCACCTGCGTGCGCAGGAGGTGGCGCTGCACAACCGCCTGCCGTGCATCTACCTGGTCGACTCCGGCGGCGCATACCTGCCGGAGCAGGACTCCGTGTTCCCCGACCGGGAGCACTTCGGGCGCATCTTCTACAACCAGGCGCAGATGTCCGCCCGCGGTATCCCGCAGATCGCGGCGGTGCTCGGCTCGTGCACCGCGGGCGGGGCGTACGTGCCTGCGATGAGCGACGAGGCCGTGATCGTCCGCAACCAGGGCACGATCTTCCTCGGCGGTCCGCCGCTGGTGAAGGCCGCCACCGGGGAGGTCGTCACGGCGGAGGAGCTGGGCGGGGGCGACCTGCACGCACGCGTCTCCGGGGTCGCCGACCACCTCGCCGAGGACGACGCGCACGCACTGCGCATCGTGCGCGGAGTCGTCGGCACGCTCGGGCCGCGCGCGCCCCGGCCGTGGGACGTGGCGCCTGCCGACGAGCCGCTCGCCGACCCGGACGAGCTGTACGACGTCGTGCCCACCGACTCCCGCACGCCCTACGACGTGCGCGAGGTGATCACCCGGATCGTCGACGGCTCGCGGCTGCACGAGTTCAAGGCCGAGTTCGGCACCACGCTCGTCACCGGCTTCGCGCGCATCCACGGGCACCCGGTGGGGATCGTCGCGAACAACGGGATCCTGTTCTCCGAGTCGGCGCAGAAGGGTGCGCACTTCATCGAGCTGTGCGACCAGCGGGGCGTACCGCTGGTGTTCCTGCAGAACATCTCCGGCTTCATGGTCGGGCGGGAGTACGAGGCGGGCGGGATCGCCAAGCACGGCGCGAAGATGGTCACCGCCGTGGCCACGACGCGCGTCCCGAAGTTCACCGTGATCATCGGCGGGTCCTTCGGGGCCGGGAACTACTCGATGTGCGGGCGCGCGTACTCGCCCCGGTTCCTGTTCATGTGGCCGAACGCGCGGATCTCCGTGATGGGTGGGGAGCAGGCGGCCACCGTGCTCGCGACCGTCGGCTCGGGGGCGGACCCGGACGCCGTCCGCGCCCAGTACGAGCACCAGGGCAACCCGTACTACTCCACGGCCCGGCTCTGGGACGACGGCGTGATCGACCCGAAGGACACCCGGACGGTCCTGGGCCTGGCTCTGAGCGCAGCGGCGAACGCGCCGCTGGAACCGCCCGGCTTCGGGGTCTTCCGCATGTGAGCCCTTCCGACGAACGGCGCGTTCGTCGGTACCCATCCGACGAACGCGCCGCTCGTCGGAACCGAATCGGAACCAGGGAGGCGCGCGTGTTCGACACCGTGCTCGTCGCGAACCGCGGTGAGATCGCCGTGCGCGTGCTGCGCACGCTGCGGCGCATGGGGATCCGTTCCGTCGCCATCTACTCCGACGCCGACGCGGGTGCGCCGCACGTCCGGCTCGCGGACAGCGCCGTGCGGATCGGGCCCGCCCCGGCAGGCCGGAGCTACCTGTCAATCCCGGCGGTGCTGGACGCGGCCGCCGCGACCGGCGCCCAGGCGATCCACCCCGGCTACGGGTTCCTGTCCGAGAACACGGCGTTCGCCGCGGCGTGCGCGGATGCCGGGATCGTGTTCGTCGGACCACCGGCTTCGGCGATCGAGGCCATGGGCGACAAGATCGCCGCGAAGGCCACGGTGGCCAAGGCCGGGGTCCCGGTCGTCCCCGGTTCCGACGGGGCGGGGCTCACCGACGACGAGCTCGCGGCCGCCGTCGAGGAGATCGGCTACCCGGTGCTGCTCAAGCCGAGTGCGGGCGGCGGCGGCAAGGGCATGCGCGAGGTGCACCGGTCCGACGACCTGCCCGACGCGATCGCGTCGGCACGACGAGAAGCGCGCGGCGCGTTCGGTGACGAGACCCTGCTCGTCGAGCGCCTGATCGCGACGCCCCGGCACATCGAGATCCAGGTGCTCGCCGACGCCCATGGCGACGTCGTGCACCTGGGCGAGCGTGAGTGCAGCCTGCAGCGGCGCCACCAGAAGATCGTCGAGGAGGCGCCATCGGCGCTGCTCACCGACGAGCAGCGGGAGGCGATGGGGGCCGCCGCGGTCGAGGCGGCGCGGGCGGTGGGCTACACCGGCGCCGGAACGGTGGAGTTCATCGTCGGAGCGGACGACCCGGACCGCTTCTACTTCATGGAGATGAACACCCGGCTGCAGGTGGAGCACCCGGTCACCGAGGCGGTGTACGACGTCGACCTCGTCGAGGCGCAGTTGCGCATCGCGGCAGGCGAGGTGCGGCCGTGGCCGGAACGCATCCGGTCGTCCGGGCACGCCGTGGAGGCGCGGATCTACGCAGAGGACCCCGCCGCGGGCTTCCTGCCGACCGGTGGGCGGGTGCTGGTCCTGCGCGAGCCGTCCGGCGTGCGCGTCGACTCCGGCATCGCGACGGGCAGCGTGGTCGGCAGCGACTACGACCCGATGCTCGCCAAGGTGATCGCGCACGGCGCCGACCGCGCCGAGGCGATGCGCAGGCTCGACGCCGCGCTCCGCGACACCGTGCTGCTCGGGGTCGACACCAACATCGGATTCCTGCGCGCCCTGCTCGCAGACCCGGACGTGCGGGCAGGCCGCCTGGACACCGGGCTCGTCGCGCGCAGGCTCCCCGACTGGACGGCCGCCGACCTGCCGGCCGACGTGCTCGCGGCGGCCGCCGCGCACGCCCTGCTCGTGCTGGAGCCGGTCGGCCCGGTGGTGGACCCGTTCGACGTGCCCGGCGGCTGGCGGGTCGGTGAGCCCGCCTGGACTGTGTGGCGGATGTCGGTGGGCGGGCACGACCCGGTCGCCGTGCGCATCCGGGGCAGGGCCGCGGCGGCGGAGGTGGCGGTCGGTGACGCCGAACCGCTGCCGTGTGCCGCGCAGCGTGACGGGGACACCCTGGTCGTGACCCTCGACGGGCTCACCCGGCGCTACGCCTGCGCGCTCGACGGCGACACCCTCTGGCTCGGCCGGGACGGGCGGGCGTGGGGCATCCGCGAGCAGGCGCCGCTCGACGCGGCGGCGTCGGCGGAGTCCGGGGCAGGCGGGCCGGTGCTCTCGCCGATGCCCGGGACCGTCACCGCGGTCGAGGTCGAGGACGGGCAGCCGGTCGAGGCGGGCGCCCGGCTGGTCGTCGTGGAGGCGATGAAGATGGAGCACGTGCTCACCGCCCCCGTCGCGGGGGCCGTCCGCGAGCTGCGCGCCCGGCCGGGCGACACGGTCGCGAAGGACGCCGTGCTGCTGGTCGTGGAACCGGAGGTGGACTGATGGACCTCACACTGAGCGAGGAGCACGAGGCGCTGCGCGCCACGGTCGAGGACTTCGCCCGCAAGGAGGTCGCCCCCGTCATCGGCGAGCTCTACGAGCGCGGCGAGTTCCCGTACCAGCTGGTGGCGCGGATGGGCGCGATGGGCCTGTTCGGCCTGCCCATCGACGAGGAGCACGGCGGCATGGGCGGTGACTACTTCGCGCTGTGCCTCGCCCTCGAAGAGCTCGCGCGCGTCGACTCGTCGGTGGCGATCACGCTCGAGGCCGGGGTGTCGCTCGGTGCCATGCCGCTCCACCGCTTCGGCACCGCCGACCAGAAGCGGCGGTGGCTGCCCGCGCTCGCGGCCGGGGAGAAGCTCGGTGCCTTCGGGCTCACCGAGCCAGGGGGCGGCTCGGATGCGGGCGCCACCCGCACCACCGCCCGGCTCGACGGCGACGAGTGGGTGATCAACGGCTCCAAGGCGTTCATCACGAACGCCGGCACCGACATCACCTCGATCGTCACGGTCACCGCGATCACCGGCGTCGGCGAGGACGGCCGCAAGGAGATCTCGGCGATCATCGTGCCCGCCGGCACGCCCGGCTTCCGGGTCTCGCAGAAGTACTCGAAGGTCGGCTGGCGCGCCTCCGACACCCGCGAGCTCTTCTTCGACGACTGCCGGGTGCCTGCCGAGAACCTGCTCGGCGAGCGCGGCCGCGGGTACGCGCAGTTCCTGTCGATCCTCGACGAGGGCCGGGTCGCGATCGCGGCCCTCTCGGTCGGGCTCGCGCAGGGCTGCGTGGACGAGTCGGTGCGCTACGCCCGGGAGCGCGAGGCGTTCGGCTCACCGATCGGCAGCTACCAGGCGATCCAGTTCAAGATCGCCGACATGGAGGCGAGGGCGCACACCGCCCGCCTCGCCTACTACGCCGCCGCGGCGAAGATGCTGCGCGGCGAGCCGTTCAAGAAGGAGGCGGCGATCGCCAAGCTGGTGGCGTCCAACGCGGCGATGGACAACGCCCGCGACGCCACCCAGGTGTTCGGCGGCTACGGCTTCATGAACGAGTACCCGGTGGGGCGCTTCTACCGCGACGCCAAGATCCTGGAGATCGGGGAGGGCACGAGCGAGGTCCAGCGCATGCTCATCGCCCGCCACCTGGGCCTGTAACCCTCCCCGCCGTCGATCACGGGGCGCCGGGCGCGAGGATGGTGGGGTGAACGCCCTGTTCGCCCGGATCGTCGTACTCGTGAGCGGTGCCGCGATCCTGGTGGTGGAGACGCTGGCGACGCGGCTCGTGGCGCCGTACGTGGGGCTGACGCTCGAGTCGACGTCGGCCGTGATCGGCGTGGCGCTCGCGGGCATCGCCGCCGGCGCGTCGCTGGGTGGGCGCTGGGCCGACGTGCTCCCGCCGCGCCGGGTCGCAGCGGGCGCGCTGGCCGTGGGCGGGCTCGGGGTGCTGGCGGTCCGGCCCATGGTCCGGGTGCTCGGCCCGGCGCTCGGCCCCGGCCCGCTGGCCGCGATCGTGCTGGTGGCGGCGTCCACGCTCGTGTCGGTCACCGCGCTCGCGATGGTGACGCCCGCGGTCACCCGCGCCCGGATCGCGCACGTCGAGGGGTCCGGCGCCGTGATCGGCGGGCTGTCCGCCGCGGGGACGGTCGGGTCGCTGGCCGGGGTGTTCCTCACCGGCTTCGTGCTCGTCGCGTTGCTGCCGGTGGCCATGATCCTTCTTGTCACGGCCGCAGCGTGCCTGGTGCTCGCGCTGGTCACGGCCGCGATGCCGGTCGGCAGGACGGTCACCGGCACGGCCGTCGCCGCCGCTGTGCTGGCCGCCGCGCTCGTGGCGGTGCCCGGGCGGTGCGACGTCGACACCGTCTACTACTGCGCGAGCGTGCGCGCCGACCCGGCCGACCCGGACGTCCGCGTGCTGGTGCTCGACGACCTGGACCACTCCGCCGTGGACATGGCCGATCCCGCGCACCTGCGGTTCGCCTACACCCGGCGGTTCGCCGACGCGATCGACACCGCGTTCGCCCCGGGCGTCCCGCTCGACGCGGTGCACGTCGGCGGGGGTGGCTTCACGATGCCGCGCTGGCTCGCCGCCACCCGCCCCGGCTCGGCCTCCACGGTGCTCGAGGTGGACGAGGGGGTCGTCGAGCTGGGCCGCAGAGAGCTCGGCGTGGGCGGGATCCCCGGTGTCGACGTCCGGATCGGTGACGCGCGCAGCCTGCTCGCCGCGGTGCCGGACGCGTCCGCGGACGTCGTGTTCGGGGACGCCTTCGGCGCCCGCTCGGTGCCGTGGCACCTGGCCACCGCCGAGTTCGTCGCCGACGTGCACCGCGTGCTGCGCCACGACGGCGTCTACGTGCTGAACGTGATCGACCACGAGCCGTGGCGCCTGCTCGCCGCCGAGGTGGCGACCCTGTCCCACAAGTTCCCGCACGTCGCGCTGCTGGCCCGGCCCGAGCAGCTCGCGCCGGGCGGTGGGGGCAACGCCGTGATCGTGGCCTCGGACCGCCCGATCGACGTCGCCGAGCTGGCCCAGCGGGCCGCGGTGCGCGGCGAGCCCGCATCGGTGCTCGACGGGGCCGCCGCGCTGCGCTTCGCCGGGGACGCGCCCGTGCTCACCGACGACTGGGCACCGGTCGATCAGCTGATGAGCTGATGCCGCTAGTGTCCGCCGCAGGAGGTGGCGGGGTGGCTGAGTGGGACGACCTCGTGGCGTTCGTGCGGGTGCGCTACGAGATCATGCGGCAGGCCGAAGGCGAGCTGTGGTTCCGGCTGCCCACGACGGCGGACCGCACGCAGCTCGTGGTGGTACGGCTGGTGACGGGCGAGGACGACCATCCGTGGGCGGAGATCACCTCGCCGATCGGGCGGGTGGCCGACCTCGACCTCGCCCGGATGCTCGAGCGCGCGAGCGAGAGCGTGGCGGGCGGTGTGGTGGCCGCGAACGGCGTGGCGCTCTTCCGCCACTCCATCCCGTTCGGCGACACCGCTCTCGACGGCTTCGACCGGCCGTTCCGGCTCGTGGTGGACGTCGCCGACCGGCTCGAGCACGAGCTGACCGGCGGCGACGAGCACTAGCGCCGAGGACTAGCTGGCGCGCCTGCGCAGGGATCCGCCGGAGAGCAGGCCGGGCCGGTCGGTCACCGACTGCAGTTCGGTGAGGGTCGGGTGCCCGGCGGCCAGCAGGGCGGTGTCGGTGTCCGGCTCGAGCTCGCCGGCCAGTTCGGCCTCGTGGGTGTGTAGCAGGTCGACGTCCTCGCCGCTGACGTGGTCGACGCGCACCCGGACCGAACCCCAGTGCGCGAGCCGCGCCTCGCGCAGCTCGCCGAGCTCGCTCACGGGCAGGTCCGGCACGTTGAGCGAGAGCACCGTGCCGTCCGGGGCCCCGAGCAGCACGTCGAGCACGTCGGGAAGCACCTTGAGCGCGGACTCCCAGTGCGGGCGCTCCGGCTCGATCAGCGGGGTGCCGAGCGAGACCGCGAGCCCCCGCCACCCGTGCAGCGACGCCGCGAGCGCCGCGCCGATCGTGCCGGAGTGCAGCACCGCGTGCCCGAGGTTGGCGCCGACGTTGATGCCGGACAGCACCACGTCCGGCTCCGGGTCCAGCCAGCCGCGGCCCGCCGAGTGGACGATGAACGCGGGGTGGCCCTCGACGGCGAACGCGGGGACGTCCGGCAGCTCGGGAAGCTCCCGGCGGTGCACGCGGACGCGCCTGCCGTCCCGGACGGCCAGTACCGATCCGCCCACGCCGCTCGCGTCGACGTGCGGGGCCGCGACCACGACGTCGAAGCCGGCGTCCCGGGCTCCGGTTGCGAGGGCCACGAGGCCCGGCGAGTCGATGCCGTCGTCGTTGGTGATCAGGGCGCGGAGACGTCGGGAGGAGGCCACGCCCCCACGGTAGGTGAGACAGGTGACCGTCGGACGGCCGCGCGATGACGCTCACGCCCATTCCTGGGCCCGTGGCGGCGCTCACGAGCAGCCTGTCGGCGGTCGCGCGCTGTGGCAGGGTGACCGGCAGGGTCGCGGACGATCGGAGCGGAGCATGCGCGTCTTCAACGGTGTCGACGAGCTACGTGCGGCGGCGGGGTCCCCGCTCGGCGTGAGTGACTGGATCACGGTCGATCAGTCCCAGATCGACACGTTCGCCGACGCCACCCTCGACCACCAGTGGATCCACATCGACGAGGAGCGCGCGAAGGCGGGTCCGTTCGGCGGCACCATCGCCCACGGGTTCCTCACGCTGTCGCTGCTCCCGCACTTCGTGAAGCAGACCTACCGCATCGAGGGCACGAAGATGGGCGTCAACTACGGGCTGAACCGCGTGCGGTTCACCTCACCCGTGCCGGTCGGGAGCAAGGTGCGGGGCAACATCGACCTCGTCGAGGTCGCCGACGTGTCGGGCGGCGTGCAGATGACCACCAGGGTGACGGTCGAGATCGAGGGGTCGGAGCGTCCCGCGCTCGTCGCGGAGTGGCTCACCCGGCAGTACGTCTGAGGAGGAAATTCGATGCGTGACGCGGTGATCTGCGAACCGCTGCGGACCCCGGTGGGCGGGTTCGGGGGTGCGCTGCGGGACGTGCCAGCACACGAGCTCGCGGCCACGGTGATCCGCGCCCTCGTGGATCGCACCGGGCTGCCCCCGGACTCCGTGGACGACGTGGTGCTCGGGCACTGCTACCCCACCATGGACGCGCCCGCGATCGGCCGCGTGGCCGTGCTGGACGCCGGGCTGCCGGTCACGGTCCCCGGCCTGCAGATCGACCGGCGCTGCGGCTCGGGCCTGCAGGCCGTGCTGTACGCGGCGATGCAGGTGCAGTCCGGCGTGGCGGAGCTGGTGCTCGCCGGTGGTGCCGAGTCGATGTCGAGCGCGCCGTTCTACTCCACGGGGATGCGCTGGGGCGTCAAGGGCGGGCCAGGGGTCATGCTGCACGACGCGCTCGCCCGCGGTCGCGTCACCGCAGGCGGGATCAACCACCCGGTGCCGGGCGGGATGCTGGAGACGGCCGAGAACCTGCGCCGGGAGTACGGGATCCCGCGCGAGGAGCAGGACGAGTTCGCCGTCCGCTCCCACCGGCGCGCGGCGGCCGCTCGGGACGAGGGCCGCTTCGCCGACGAGATCGTCCCGGTCACGGTGAAGGGCCGGAAGGGCGACACGGTCGTCGACGCCGACGAGCACATCCGCCCCGACTCCACCGTCGAGAAGCTCGCCGGACTGCGGCCCGTGCTGGGCCGTGACGACCCGGAGGCCACGGTGACGGCGGGCAACGCCAGCGGTCAGAACGACGGTGCCGCCGTCTGCGTCGTCACCCACCCGGCGAGGGCCGCCGAGCTGGGGCTGCGGCCGCTGGTCAGGCTCGTGTCCTGGGGTATCGGCGGGGTGCCGCCCGCCACGATGGGCATCGGGCCGGTGCCGGCCGCGGCGAAGGCGCTCGACGCCGCCGGGCTGACGCTCGCCGACATGGACCTGATCGAGCTCAACGAGGCCTTCGCAGCGCAGGTGCTCGCCGTCACGCGGGAGTGGAAGCTCGTGCCGGAGGACTTCGAGCGGCTCAACGTCAACGGGTCCGGTATCTCGCTCGGTCATCCCGTCGGCGCCACGGGCGGCCGGATCCTCGCCACGCTCACGCGGGAGATGCAGCGTCGCGAGGCCCGGTACGGCCTCGAGACCATGTGCATCGGTGGCGGGCAGGGTCTCGCCGCGGTCTTCGAACGGGTGACTGCCTGATCATGACGTGAAACACCATCACCGCGGGGTACGACAGCTCTCGTAGAACACCGTTGCGAGAGGGGTCGAGGGAGATGGCTGTCGCGGGAACTGCGACGTTGAGCGGGCGGGACCGGGCCCTGCTGCGCGCGGTCGCCGCGGGACGTTGCCGACTCGGCAGTGGCTGGCAGCCGGTACTCCTGATCGACGGCCTCGCCTGTGCCGACTCCGCCGCAGGCCACCGGCTGGTGACCGCGGGCCTGATCGACCCACCCGACCCAGGCCGGCCCGTCGGCCCGGCGAGCATCACCGCACTCGGATGGCGCGCCCTAGGAGCGCCCTGAACGACTCCGACCTACTGCGCGACGCCCAGGCGGCAGAGGGGAGGGCAAGGCCGCGGTGTCCTGCCTCCCGGGCATCCGCTGATGCGGCACCCCGCTGGTGCAGGTGATGGGGCGTGCTGCTGGCGGAACGCGATCGCTCCCGACCGGAGGCGTGGGTCGTGAGCTGCGACGTTGTCTGCCTGGACGGCGGCATGTCTCACGGTCACACCCATCGCCGCGCCCGATACGTCTGCGGAGCGGTTGGGTCGCAGCGGGTGCTCAGCCGACCGCTGCCCCGTCGAGGATGCCCGCGATCTCGGCCATCTGGGCGCGGGTCAACGGCCCCGCGGCCAGGGCTGCGGCGTTCTCCTCGACCTGCGCCACGGTCTTGAAGCCGGGGATCGGCACCGTGCGCGGGCTGCGGGCCCAGATCCAGGCCAGCGCGCCCTGCGCCAGGGTCCGGCCGTCGCTGGTCAGGACGTCGCGGACGGCGTCCAGCCGGGTCAGCCAGTCCGCCGTCGGCCGACCGGCGGCGAACGCCGGGTGCCAGGCGGCGCGGCTGCGCTGGTCGTCGTCGGCGAACGTCGTGGACGGGGTGAACTTCCCGGTCAGCGCGCCCATCGCCAGCGGGCTTCGATTGATGCTGGCCAGGTTGAACTCGTCGCAGAGCGCCAGGACGGCGGGGTCCTCGTAGCCCAGGACGCTCAAGCCGTGCTGGACCACCGAGAACCCGGGGGCGTCGGCGAGTGCACGGATCGAGGCGGCGTCGTCGGTGCTCCATCCCCAGGCGCGGATCTTTCCCTCGCGGACGAGATCCGCCAGCACGTCGACCATCCGGAGCGCCTGCTCGGCCGGCAGGTCGCCGACGTGGAGCTGATAGACGTCGATGTGGTCGGTGCCCAGTCGCCGCAGGCTCGCCGCGAGTTCCTGCCGAATGCGGGACTCCAGCTCGGCGTCGGACGTCGGTTCCTCGAACTCGGAGACGGCGCGCTGTGCCTCGTCGACGCGGTAGCCGAACTTGGTAGCGAGTACCACGTCGTCCCGCTGGCCCGCGAACGCGCGGCCGAGGATCCGCTCGCTGTGTCCGGCCCCGTAGTTCGCCGCGGTGTCGAAGAAGGTGACGCCGAGCTCGTGGGCGCGGCGCAGGGCGCGCACGGACTCGTCGTCGTCCACCGCGCTCCAGCCGCCGGGGGAGCCCAGGAACGTCCAGGTTCCTCCGATCGCCCAACAGCCCAGCCCGAGGGCGGACACTTCGATGCCCGATCGGCCTAGTGTCCGCGGTTCTGCCGGTGTCATGCCGATCTCCTCTCGTCGATGCGAGTCGCGAACCAGAACGGGGTTCACACATCGACGGTATGAGCCCGATGGTCCGGCCGCCACGGCCACTCCTGGGTCAATCCAATAGGACCATTTCCGCTAGTCTCGCCGGGTGCGGATTCCACTGGACCCGGATAGCCGGGTGCCGCTCTACCGGCAGCTGGAGGGCTGGCTCCGGGACGCGATCACGACCGGCGCGCTGCCGGTGGACAGCCGCCTGCCGTCCAGCCGCGCGCTCGCCGCCGACCTCGGCGTCAGCCGGGTCACAGTGGGGACGGCGTACGCGGAGCTGGAGAGCGCGGGGCTGGTCGTCGCCGCCGTCGGCAGCGGGACCCGGGTCGCTCCGGTCCTGCCCACGACGGCCGTGGGCGCGGCTCCGGGCGACCGGCGAGGCGGAACATGGCCGGCGTGGCAGGGCAGTGCTGAGACGTCGGAACCGGCTGAGGCCGGGCCCCGGGGGCCGGACGTCGTCGCGTTCACCGGAGTCGGTGACCCGGCGGCCTACCCGGTGGCCGAGTTCGGCCGGACGATCCGGCAGGTGCTGGCACGGGAGGGCGCGGCGGCGCTGAGCTACGGCCCCGACCCGGCCGGCGACCCGTCCCTGCGCCGGACGGTGACGCAGCTGCTGGCCAGCCAGGGGATCGGCGTCCCACCCGAATCGGTGCTGATCACCTCGGGTTCCCAGCAGGCCCTTGCCCTGGTCTGCCAGGTGCTGGTGCGTCCCGGCGACACGGTGCTGGTGGAGGAACCCACCTACGACCTCGCGCTGCGATTGCTGCGGGCCGCCGGCGCGCAGCTGGTCGGCGTCCCGGTCGACGGGCACGGGCTGCGGGTCGACGTCCTCGCCGAATTGCTGGAGCGGCACCGCCTGTTGGATCGGCCCCGCCCGCGCCTGCTGTACGTGGTGCCGAACTTCCAGAACCCGACCGGCGCGAGCTTGAGCGGCTCCCGGCGCCACGCGCTGCTGGAGCTCGCCCGCGTGCACGGCGTGCCGGTCTTCGAGGACGACTTCGCCGGCGACCTGCGCTACTCCGGACGCGCGACGCCGGCGATCAAGTCACTGGACGACGGGGGCCACGTCCTCTACGCGGGCACGTTCTCCAAGCTCCTGATGCCAGGGCTGCGCATCGGTTACCTGGTCGTCGACGGCCCGGTCCGCCAGCGCCTTGTGGAGGCCAAGCAGGTCACCGACCTGGGAACCTCCCTCCTGCTGCAGCGGGCGCTGGACCGCTTCGTCACGGTGGGCCGCTACCAGACCAACCTCCGCCGCACCGGCCGCCTCTACCGCGAGCGGCGGGACGCCCTGCGGAGCGCTCTCGCCGAGCACCTGCCGGACGCCGGGTTCGCACTCCCGGCCGGTGGGCTGTTCGCTTGGGTGGCCCTGCCCGCGGGGGTCCGCTCGGACACACTGCTCCGGGCGGCCCGGGACCGGGGAGTGGACGTGGCGCCCGGGTCCCGGTTCTTCCTCCGCCCGGAGGACGGCGCCGGGCACATCCGCCTGAACTTCGCCGTACAGCCCCAGGAGCGGATCGCCGCCGGGGTAGTCCGGCTCGCGGCGGCCGTCGACAGCCTGCGGGTCACTCCCAGTGGAACGTCTTCGCGGCAGCGGTGAGCGACATCACGGCCCGGGTGAACAGCAGCAGGAACAACACCGGGTTCGCGGGCCGCCGCTGGAGGGCTACTGGTGCACCTACCCCAGGATGTGGATCCGGGACAAGTCCAACTGGGGGTCGTCGGTCACCGCCAAGCGGGACGCGCGGGAACAGGTCGAGAGGGATCACGGTGAACCGCTTGCGATGGCACCACCTGGACGTCGCTCGCTACGGCCGGAGCTGTTCAGGACCCTCCTAGGCAGCTGAGTGTCACATTCGGGGCGTATTGCCCGAACGATGCCGGCGGTCCATGCTCGCGCGGTGCCGTCCGACGACGACCTCGCCTTGGCCGATGACGTGAGTGGCCAGCTCATCCGGCTGCTCCGCCTGATGGACCGCAGGCAGGCGCAGTACCAGGCCGAGCACCCCGACGCGGTGGAGCGGGCCACCTACTTCCTGCTCGTCCACCTCGTGAAGGGCGGCCCGCAGCGCGCGGGTGCGCTCGCGGAGGCGGTGCACTCGGATCCGTCGACGATCAGCCGGCAGGTCGCGCACCTCGTGCGGCTCGGCCTCGTGGAACGGATGGCGGACCCGGAGGACGGGCGGGCCACCCTGCTCACCGCAACGGACGAGGGGCGGCGGGTGTTCGAGGAGAACCGCCGCATGCGGATCCAGCGGTTCGCCGAGATGCTCGCGGACTGGTCGGTGGCGGATCGGCGCAAGTTCACCGAGCTGCTGGGCCGCTTCGCCAGCGCATTCGAGGACCGCCAACGCACGTGACCGCGGTCACCCCAACCAGATGTGTCGCGCCCTGGTCGACCCCGTCGAGAGCAGCGCGAGGGGAGCGACGATGGGTCTACCGCGCCCGGGACACGAGTCACCACGACCGGGTCGTGGCGCTCAAGGTGTTCGACCAGGCGCCGTCGGCCGCCCCCGCGTTCCGCGCCCGGTTCCGGCGGGATGCCGGCCTGCTGAGCGCACTGCGCGAGCCGCACGTCGTGCCCATCCACCGCCACGGTGAGATCGACGGCCGGCTCTACCTGGACATGCGGCTCGTCCGCGGCCCGAGCCTCGACGACGTGCTGCGCGACGGGCCGCCGGCGCCGCCCCGCGCGGAGGCGATCGAGGGGCAGATCGGCGCGGCCATGGAGTCGCTGCGTCGCAGTGGCCTCGGCGACCGGCCGCTCGAGGGCGCTGACGTGCTGCTCACCGGGCCTCCTGGCCGCCCCCCGAGGCCGCAGGCGCGGGTCCAGACCTGAGCACCGCCGTGATCGACGGTCGGCTGTGCCTCGTCGCACACGTGATCGCCCGGAACCTGACGCAGGTCTGGGACTTCGTCACCGGGGAGCCGGTCGTCCGGACCGGCGCGACGGGGGAGATCGCCGTCCTCGACGGAGCCACCGTGCTCGTCCGCACCGCCGAGCGTCTCGAGGTGGTCGACCTGCACACCGGGGCCGTGGTGCGCCGGCACGACATCGGCGGCGGATCCGGGGTGAGCGCGCTCGCCGTGCTCGACGGCCGGCCCGTCGTGGCCTGTGAGGGTGACCGGGGCCGATGGTCGTCCGGGACGTCGACAGCGGGCGGCAGCTCGGCGCCCCGATGACCGGGCACGAGGCCGCACTCACCGCGCTGGGAGTGGCGGACCTGAACGGGCGCCCGATCCTGGTGTCGGGCGCGCGGGACAACGCGATCCGGGTGTGGGACCTGGCCGTGCGCGCAGCGGGTTAGTGCTGGTGCCCGCCGGCCACCTTGGCCCGCTGCCAGGAGGCCTTGATCTCCCGCTCGGCGTCGGCCCTCCCGACCCACATGGCGCCCTCCACGCTCTTCCCGGGTTCGAGCGCCTTGTAGATCTCGAAGAAGTGCTGGATCTCCATCCGGTCGAACTCGGGGAGGTGGTGGATGTCGCGCAGGTGTTCCTGGCGCGGGTCGTCGGAGGGCACGCAGAGGACCTTGTCGTCGCCGCCCTTCTCGTCCTTCATCCGGAACATGCCGATCGCGCGCGAGCGGATCAGGCAGCCCGGGAAGGTCGGCTCCTGCACGAGCACGAGCGCGTCGAGCGGGTCGCCGTCCTCGCCCAGACTGTCCTCGATGAACCCGTAGTCGGCCGGGTACTGGGTGGCGGTGAACAGCGTCCGGTCGAGCCGGATGCGTCCCGTGGCGTGGTCCACCTCGTACTTGTTGCGGCCGCCCTTGGGGATCTCGATGGTGACGTCGAAGTCCACTGGCGCTCTCCTGCTGGTCCGTCGGTCGGATGGATGGCCGGTACCGGTCGGGCGACCGGCTCCGGCGCCTCGAGTGTCCGCCGCTGGGGGGCCAGCACAGATCTCGACGGCCCAGCTTCCCGCTGGGCGCACCGGCGAACCGGCCGAGTATTCCGATACGAGGCCGGCCCGCCGGCACACCCAGCGGAAACCCTGGATCCGCCGATACCCGCACTGGCCCCCAGCGGCGGACACTAGTCTGGTGCACCGCGTCGGCGACGCCGACGTCCGGGGCGCGCCTCCTGCGCTCCAAGGGAATCGAGGGAGGGCGCCCGTGGGCATCGGGCGACGAATCGGTGACTCGCTGCGACTGCCCGGTCGCGGTGCGCGGCGGACGATCGCCGTGCTCGTCGTGCTCGCGGTGGCCGGTGGCGCGGGCGGCGCGATCGCCCTCACCGGCCCGGCCCTCGTGCAGCGCCTCGGCCTCGTCGCGCCGGCGCCCGCGCCGCTGCCACCCGTTCCCCACCCCGCGCTGGGGCCGCTCCCGCCCGACGCCCCGGCCCCCACCCCGGCGGGGTTGAGCGCCGCGCTCGACCGGGCCGCCGCCGACATGCCCGGCAAGTTCGCCGGTGTGGTGATCGACCCGGCCTCCGACAGCGAGCTGTGGGGCCACACCCCCGAGCGGCCGCTCGTGCCGGCCTCCACCGCGAAGCTGGTCACCGCCGCCGCGGCGCTGCTCGCGCTCAACCCGACCGACCGGCTGATCACCCGCGTCGTCACCGGCCCCGATCCGGGCACGGTGGTGCTGGTGGGCGGCGGGGACCCGACGCTCACCGCGCTCCCGGCCGCCGAGGACAGCCTGTACCCGGCCGCGCCCACGGTGGGCGAGCTCGCCGAAGCGGTGAAGAAGAAGGCGCCCGGCCCGATCCGCCGGGTGCTCGTCGACACGAGCCGCTACACGGCCGACGGGCTCGCCCCCGGCTGGAGCCCCGGCGACGTCGCCGCCGGGTTCATCACGCCGATCGAGCCGGTGATGCTCGACGGCGGGCGGATCGACCCGAAGCTGCAGGACGGCCCGCGCGTCTCTGACCCCGCGCTCACGGCGGCCCGCGCGCTCGCCGACGCGCTGGGTGTCGCCGACGTCGAGAAGGGCACGGCGGCGCCGGACGCCACCGCGATCGCCGCGGTGGGGTCGGCGCCGGTGAGCGAGCTCGCGGAGCACGCGCTGCGCACCTCGGACAACGTGCTGGCCGAGGTGCTCGCGCGTGAAGTGGCGATCGCCAGGCAGGCGGAGCCGTCGTACGCCGGCGCGGCCCAGTCCGTCCTCGCCGCGCTCCGGCAGGCGGGGATCGACACGACCGACGCCGAGATGGTGGACGGCAGCGGCCTCTCCACACAAGACCAGGTGCCCGCCCGGTTGCTGGGGGAGATCCTCGCCGCTGCCGCGTCGCCGGCGAAGGGTCCGCTCGACACGCAGTTCCTGCGCCCCATCCTGACGGGCCTCCCCGTGGCCGGCGGCGTCGGCACGCTCGACGACCGGTACGCCCGCGACGGGCAGGCCGCGGCCGGGCGCGGCGTCGTCCGCGCGAAGACCGGCTCGCTCACCGGCGTGAGCAGCCTCGCAGGCGTCGTCACCGACACGGACGGGAAGCTGCTGGTCTTCGCCCTGATGTCCAACGGGGCCAGCCCGGCGACCGTCCGGCCGTTGCACGACGCCATGGCCGCCGAGCTGAGCCGCTGCGGCTGCCGCCGATCGTGAGCGGATGCGAGTGCTCGGACACTCGTACCCACTCACGGCACCGTCGGGCACGTAGCGTGGACCCGTGCCGTACGTGACCGACGCCGACCAGCCCACGACGAGTCCACGGGGCGAGCACGGGCTCCCGGTCGACTGGGACCTCGCGAGTCGCACCGCGGGCCGGCTCATGCAGCCCGGCCCGGACGCCACCCCCGCCGAGGCCGCCGAGCTCGTGCAGCGCCTGCGCGCCGATGCCGCCGTCGCCGAGCGGCACGTCCGGGAGATCACCGGTCTCGGGCACGGCCTGCCCCTGCTCCCGGCCGACGTGGTGGACCGCAAGGCATGGGCGGCCGCCGCCGTCGTGGGCATGGCCACGCTCACGGCGGGCGCCCAGCTGCCGGAGGTGTCGCGGGTGGCCCGCAGCGTCACCGCGCGCACGGCGGGCCTGCAGGTCGGCAGCGTGGTCGCGTACCTGGGCGGGCGGGTGCTCGGCCAGTACGACCCGTTCGGTGGCGCGGACGGCGGCGGGCGCCTGCTGCTCGTCGCGCCCAACGTGCACGCGGCCCAGAAGGCGCTCGACGTGCCCAGCACCGACTTCGGACTGTGGGTCTGCCTGCACGAGGCCACCCACCGGCTCCAGTTCACCGCCGTGCCGTGGCTGCGGTCCTACTTCGCCGATGAGGTGGGCCGGTTCCTGTCTATCGCGCAGACCGACCGTGGCGCCGTCCTGGAGCGCCTGCCCGACGTGGTGCGGTCGCTGCGCGAGACCGGCGGCGACTCGCTCGCGATCATCGAGCTGCTGCAAGGGCCGGAGCAGCGGGCCGTGCTCGACCGGCTGCTCGCCCTCACGACCCTGCTGGAGGGCCACGCCGACCACGTGATGGACGCCGTCGGCCCGTCCGTCGTGCCGACGGTCGCCACCATCCGCAACCGGTTCACGGTGCGCCGCCGCGGCGGTGGCATCGTCGACCGGCTGCTGCGCGCCCTGCTCGGCGTGGAGGCCAAGGTCCGCCAGTACGCAGTCGGGTCCGCGTTCACCCGGCACGTGGTGCTCGCCGCGGGCATGGACGGCTTCAACCGCGTGTGGGAGAGCCCCGAGACGTTGCCCACCCGCCAGGAGCTGGCTCACCCGGGCCGCTGGCTGACGCGCGTCCACGGCCTCTGATCCCGGCGGGTACTCGCACTAGAGTCCGCGCGTGGGACAGGACCCTGCGGTGCCTGCGGTGCGGCGGGCCCTTCGGGCCGCGCTCGCTGCGCTACCCGCGCCGCACCGGGACGTCCCGCTGCTCGTCGCCTGCTCCGGCGGAGCCGATTCCCTCGCCCTCGCCGCCGCGGCGGTGGCGGTGCGGGGGCGGGGCGCCGTGCACGGCGCCGTCGTCGACCACGGCCTGCAGGACGGCTCCGCGGAACGCGCCGCCGCCACCGCCGAGCTCCTCGACGGCCTGGGAATCCCGGCGACCGTCCACCGGGTCGAGGTCACGGGGAAGGGCGGGATAGAGGCCGCCGCCCGCCGCGCCCGCTATGCGGCCCTCCGTGCCGCCCGGCCGCACCCGGACTCGCCCGTGCTGCTCGGCCACACCCTCGACGACCAGGCCGAGACCGTGCTGCTCGGGCTGGGCCGGGGGTCCGGCGCCCGATCGCTCGCCGGGATGCGGGCGTGGGACGCGCCGTGGTGCCGCCCGCTGCTCGGGGTGCGCCGCACGGTGACGCGGGCGGCGTGCACGGCCGCGGGCCTGCCGGTGTGGGACGACCCGCACAACACCGACCCCCGGTTCACCCGCGTCCGCCTGCGCCACGAGGTGCTGCCCCTGCTGGAGGACGTGCTGTCGGGTGGCGTCGCGGAGGCGCTCGCCCGCACGGCGCGACAGCTGCGCGAGGACGGCGAGGCGCTCGACGCCGTGGCGGCCGACCTGCTCGACCGTGGCCTCGACCCGGAGGCGGGCCTGCTCATCTCCTCGCTCGAGGGTGTGCCCGCGGCGCTGCGCCGCCGGGTGCTGCGGGCCTGGCTGACCACCGCCGACGTGACGGCTCTCACCGACGAGCACCTCAGGGCAGCCGACGATCTCGCACGTCAGGGGCCGGCCCGTGGCGGTGTCGCCCTACCGGGTGGGTTGGAGCTGGTGCGTGCGCATGGCAGGCTCTCCCTGCGCCCGATCCGCTGGCATCCCGGCGGCTGATCCCCCGACTCTCAGGAGGCCGCCCACCGTGTACGACGGTGAGATCGCATCGACGCTGATCACAGAAGAGGCGATCCGGGAGCGGACCGCCGAGCTGGCCGCGCAGATCGCCGCCGACCGCGCCGCTTCCGACTCGGACCTGCTGCTCGTCGGCGTTCTCAAGGGCGCCGTGATGTTCATGACCGATCTCGCGCGGGCGCTGCCGGTGCCGGTGCAGCTCGAGTTCATGGCGGTGAGCTCCTACGGCTCGGCCACGTCCTCGTCGGGCGTCGTGCGCATTCTCAAAGACCTCGACCGCGACATCGCCGGCCGTGACGTGCTCATCGTCGAGGACATCATCGACTCGGGCCTCACGCTGTCCTGGCTGCTCAAGAACCTCGAGTCGCGCCAGCCCGCGTCGATGTCGGTCTGCACGCTGCTGCGCAAGCCGGACGCGGTGAAGGTCGACGTCCCCGTGAAGTACATCGGCTTCGACATCCCCAACGAGTTCGTCGTGGGTTACGGCCTCGACTACGCGGAGCGTTACCGCGACCTGCCGTTCATCGGCACGCTCGACCCGGCCGTGTACGCGTGACAGCCGGTTGAGCAGGGCTTCGCCGCGCAGGTCATCGGCTCGTTCTCAGCCGCCGAGCGTGGGAAGGGCGGGTAGTGCGGGCAGCGCCGGGAGCGGGAGCCCGGCAGCAGGCGCGGAGTTGAACGGCTCGGTGCCGAGCGCGAGCTCGACGTCGCCCACGTCACCGTGCGCGCGGGCGTACTCGAGCGCGTGGGCCAGGTCGATGACCCCGTTGCTGGCCGGCAGCGGCGCGAGGTTCAACGTGGACAGCACCCCGAACGCGGCCCCCGAGTCGTCGACGAAGCCGCTGCCCGAGTCGCCGGGGATGCCGGGCGTGAGCGTGTAGACGTCGTGGTTGCGCCCGCCGCCGGTGTCGGAGACGTTGATGCCGACCTTCGGGCCGAGCGCGCTGATCCCCAGGCGGAGCGGGGAGTTGCCGATGCTGTACACCAGGTCGCCCGTGCCGACGCCGTCGGTGTCGATGCCGGTCGGGCCGCCGAACACGGGGAGGGTCGGGTTGACGTCGGCCACGTCCTCGGAGGCGACCTCGACGAGGGCGAAGTCGTTGAAGGAGCAGACATCGGGGTCGGTCTCCCCGTTCGCCTGCATCGCCACCCACGAGCTGTACGCGAGGCGCCCCGCGCGGTCGGTGCCGTCCGTGGCCTTGATGGCCACCGGGGCGCCGAGGCCGACGGTGCCGGAGTCGCACCCGTCGGTCTCGGTGGCATCACCGGTTCCCGCGCAGTGCGCGGCCTGGCCGAGGAACGTGCGGTCGCCGCTGGTGAACACGAAGTTGCTCGTGCAGGACCCGCCGCCCTCGGTGTCGGTGACGACGCCGGGCCGGATCGCGGCGGAGTCGGCAGGTGCCCACCCGCCGGGGCCGGACTGCGCAGGTGCGGCCGTGGCCGCCGGAGCGAGCACCGCCCCGAGCGCGATCCCACCGAGCGCGACCGCCACCGCGACGCCACGGGCCCTCGCCGTCATGCCACCTACCCCCCACTGCCCGGCGTCGTCGCCGGCCACGTCGTGATCACCATCAGCCAATGGGCCCAACGACACCGCGCGCGTGGGGATATGGCCTCCGGGAACTCCGGTTCGCCACCGCTCGTTGAAAGCGCACGTACCCGTAAGGGGTACGTGGATGGACATCGACGACGCAGCTGTGCTCGCGGCCCGCTATCCTGGCGGACTCAGGGCCGGTCAGTCCGCTGCGCCGGGTCTCCGCTGGAGAATCTTCGCCAGGAAGGGTGAAGGCCGCCACGGCCGAAGCTGAATGGACCGCAAGCGCCTGCTCCGCAACCCGCTGATCTGGATCCTCGCCGCGATCCTGGTCTACTTCACGTTCAGCGTGCTGTTCGACGACACGCGCGACTACACGCGGGTGGACACCTCCGTGGCGCTCGCGCAGATCTCCGAGGGCAAGGTCACCAACGCGCTCATCGAGGACCGGGAGCAGCGGCTTCGGCTCACCCTCGCCCAGCCCGTCGAGGGCAGCACGCAGATCATCACCCAGTACCCGGCGCAGACCGCGGGCACGATCGTCGAGGCCCTCGAGAACGCGAGCAACAACCCGGCGTTCAACACCACCGTGCGCCAGGACTCGTTCCTGACCACGATGCTGATCTATCTGATCCCGCTCGGCCTCGTGCTGCTCATCCTGTTCTGGATGATGAACAACGCCCAGGGCGGCGGGAACCGGGTGATGTCCTTCGGGAAGTCGAAGGCCAAGCAGCTCAACAAGGACATGCCGAAGACCACCTTCGGTGACGTCGCGGGCGCCGACGAGGCGGTCGAGGAGCTGCACGAGATCAAGGACTTCCTGCAGAACCCGGCGCGTTACCAGGCGCTCGGCGCGAAGATCCCGAAGGGCGTGCTGCTCTACGGCCCGCCCGGCACCGGAAAGACGCTGCTGGCGCGCGCGGTCGCGGGCGAGGCGGGCGTGCCGTTCTACACGATCTCCGGTTCCGATTTCGTCGAGATGTTCGTCGGTGTCGGTGCCTCGCGGGTGCGCGACCTGTTCGAGCAGGCCAAGCAGAACTCCCCCTGCATCATCTTCGTCGACGAGATCGACGCCGTCGGCCGCCAGCGCGGCGCGGGCCTCGGCGGTGGGCACGACGAGCGCGAGCAGACGCTCAACCAGCTGCTCGTCGAGATGGACGGGTTCGACGCCCGCGGCGGCATCATCCTGATCGCGGCCACCAACCGGCCCGACATCCTCGATCCCGCCCTGCTGCGTCCCGGCCGGTTCGACCGGCAGATCCCGGTGAGCGCTCCCGACCTCGCCGGTCGCCGCTCGATCCTCCACGTGCACGCGAAGGGCAAGCCGTTCGCGCCAGACGTCGACTTCGAGTCGCTGGCGAAGCGCACGGTCGGGATGTCCGGCGCCGACCTCGCCAACGTCATCAACGAGGCCGCGCTGCTCACCGCGCGGGAGAACGGCACCCTGATCAACGCCGCTGCGCTCGAGGAGTCGGTCGACCGGGTCGTCGGCGGGCCGCGCCGCAAGGGCAAGATCATCTCCGAGCAGGAGAAGAAGATCACCGCCTACCACGAGGGCGGCCACGCGCTCGCGGCGTGGGCGATGCCCGACCTGGAGCCGGTCTACAAGCTCACGATCCTGCCGCGCGGGCGCACCGGCGGCCACGCCCTCGTCGTCCCCGAGGACGACAAGGGCCTGATGACCCGGTCGGAGATGATCGCCCGGCTGGTCTTCGCCATGGGCGGGCGCAGCGCGGAGGAGCTCGTCTTCCACGAGCCCACCACCGGCGCGTCCAGCGACATCGACCAGGCCACCAAGATCGCCAAGGCCATGGTCACCGAGTACGGCATGAGCGCCCGGCTCGGCGCCGTGCGCTACGGCCGTGACCAGGGCGACCCCTTCCTGGGTCGCTCGATGGGCGCGCAGGCCGACTACTCGCTCGAGGTCGCCCACGAGATCGACGAGGAGGTGCGCGCGCTGATCGAGGCGGCGCACACCGAGGCGTGGGAGATCCTCAACACCTACCGCGACGTCCTCGACGACCTGGTGTTCGAGCTGCTCGAGAAGGAGACGCTCACCCGCCACGACCTGCAGCGCATCTTCAGCGCCGTGGAGAAGCGGCCCCGGATCACGGCGTTCAACGACTTCGGTGAGCGCACGCCGTCCGACAAGCCGCCGATCAAGACACCGGCGGAACGCGCGCGGGAGCGCGGCGAGCCGTGGCCGCCCCACACCGAGCCGGTCCGTGAACCCGCGCCCGTCGGCTCCTACCCGGGCGGTGCCAACGGCGTGCCGGCTCCCGGCCCCAACGGTGGCCCGGTTCCCACGCCACCCGGCGGCTACCCGGGTGGTCCGGGCCAGCCGTTCCCCGGTGGCTACCCCCAGCAGGGCCAGCCCGTGCCGCAGCAGGGATGGGGCGGGCAGCCGCAGCCCAACTCGGTGCCGCACAACTACGGCGCTCCGCCGGACTGGCGGCCCGCCACCACCCCGCACGGCCAGAGCTGGCCGCCGCCCGGCCACTGGCAGCAGCCCACCCCGCAGTGGGGTCCGCCGCAGAACCAGGTGGCCCCGCCGCAGCAGCAGGCCGGTGCCAACGGTGCAGGCGAGCAGGCACAGCAGCAGCCACAGCCCGAGAAGCCGTCCCTCGACAAGTCGAGCGGGGAGAGCGGCTCCGGGTCGGACGAGGGCGGCTCACGCTGAGTGCAGCGGTACCCGGTGGACCGGCGTCCGAGACGGCGTCCAGGAACGGCCGGCCGGTGATCGATCACGCGCGGGCCGAGGCAGCGGTGCGGGAGCTGCTCCTCGCGATCGGGGAGGACCCCGACCGCGAAGGCCTGCGGGACACGCCTGCTCGCGTCGCGCGGTCGTACGCGGAGATCTTCCAGGGTCTCTACTCCGATCCGGACGAGGTGCTGGACCGCACGTTCGACGAGCACCACCAGGAGTTGATCCTGGTCAAGGACATCCCGATGTTCTCGATGTGCGAGCACCACCTGGTGCCCTTCCACGGTGTGGCGCACGTCGGCTACATCCCGAACCCCGACGGGCGGGTCACCGGGCTGTCGAAGATCGCCCGGCTCGTCGACCTGTACGCGCGGCGGCCACAGGTGCAGGAGCGGCTCACGGCGCAGGTGGCCGATGCGCTGGTGCGCAAGCTGGAACCGAAGGGCGTGATCGTGGTGATCGAGGCCGAGCACCTCTGCATGGGCATGCGGGGGATCCGCAAACCCGGCTCGCGCACCACCACGTCCGCCGTGCGCGGGATGCTCCGGTCGTCGCCGACCTCCCGCGCCGAGGTGCTCGCGCTGATCCGGAACGGGTGAACCCCGTGAGTGCGGGGCTGCCGGATCCCGGGCGGTGCGTCGTGATGGGCATCCTCAACGTCACGCCGGACTCGTTCTCCGACGGGGGCCGGTGGCTCGACCGCGAGCAGGCCGTCGCTCACGGGGTGGCGATGCGCGACGCGGGCGCCGACCTGGTGGACGTCGGTGGGGAGTCCACGCGGCCCGGCGCACCCCGCGTCGAACCCCAGACCGAGCTGGCCAGGGTGCTCCCGGTGGTGCGGGAGCTCGTCGCCGAGGGTGTGCGCGTCAGCATCGACACCACGCGGGCCACGGTCGCCGAGGCCGCCGTCGAGGCCGGGGCGGCCGTCGTCAACGACGTCTCCGGCGGGCTGGCCGATCCCACGATGGGCAAGGCGGTGGCGTCGGCGCGGGTGCCGTGGATCCTCATGCACTGGCGCGGGCACAGCGACCGCATGAACACCCTCGCCCACTACGGCGACGTCGTCGCCGACGTGCGCGACGAGCTGTCCGCGCGTGTGGACGCGGCCGTTGCCGCCGGGGTGGAGCCCACGCGGCTGGTGCTCGACCCGGGGCTCGGGTTCGCGAAGACCGCCGCACACAACTGGGCGTTGCTGCGCAGGATGGACGTGCTCGTCGAGCTGGGGTTCCCGGTGCTCGTCGGAGCGTCCCGCAAGCGGTTCCTCGGCACGCTGCTCGCCGATGAACAGGATGTGCCGCGCCCGACGGCCGGCCGGGACGTCGCCACGGCCGCGGTGAGCGCGCTCGCGGCCCACCGCGGTGCGTGGGGCGTGCGGGTGCACGATGTGGTCGGCACGCTCGACGCCGTGCGGGTGGCGGCGGCGTGGGACGGCACGGCAGAGCGATAGCGGTGGAGGACCCAGTGGCGGATCGCATCGAGCTGCGCGGGCTGCGAGTGCGGGGGCACCACGGCGTGTACGAGCACGAACGCCGCGACGGCCAGGACTTCGTCGTCGACATCACCGTGTGGATGGACCTCACCCACGCGGCCCGTTCCGACCGGCTCGAGGACACCATCGACTACGGCGCGATGGCCCAGCGGGCCGCCGCGATCATCGGCGGGCCGCCGTGCAACCTCATCGAAGCCGTCGCCGGGCGCGTGGCGGACGACGTGTTCGCCGACCTGCGGGTGCAGACCGTGGAGGTCGTGCTGCACAAGCCGCAGGCGCCGATCCCCCTCGAGTTCGCCGACGTCGCGGTCGTCGCGCGCCGCACCCGCGCGGTCGGCCGGGGGCGGGTGGTTCCCGCGTGACGCGCGCCGTGCTCTCCCTCGGCTCGAACCTCGGCGACCGGTTCGCACACCTGCGCTCGGCCGTCACGGGCTTCGGCCACGCGGTGCGGGCGGCGTCGCCGGTGTACGAGACCGCGCCGTGGGGCGGGGTCGAGCAGGACGACTTCCTCAACGCCGTGCTCGTCGTCGACGACCCGGGCGTCGACGCGTGGGGCTGGCTGCGCCGTGGCCAGGAGCTCGAGCGCGCCGCGGGGCGGGTACGGGACGTGCGCTGGGGCCCGCGCACGCTGGACGTGGACGTGGTCACCGTCGACGGTCCGGACGGTCCGGTGCTGAGCGACCACCCGGACCTGCTGCTCCCGCACCCCGGCACGCCGGAGCGGGCCACCGTGCTGCGCCCCTGGCTCGACGTCGACCCCGAGGCGGTGCTGCCCGGCCACGGACCGGTGGCGGCCCTGCTCGCGGCGCTCGGACCGGGGGCCGAGGACGGGATGCGCCGCCGCGACGACCTCACCCTGATGGCGGCCCGGTGACCCCGACGCGGCCGCGGGACCTGTTCGCCGTCGCCCTCGTCACCGCGGTGGTCGTGGGCATCCTCGTCCGGCTGACCTACGGCTCGCTTCCGGAGTTTCCGCTCTTCGCGGGGGCAACGCTCGGCGTGCTGGGCATCGCGGAGGCGATCGGGGGCAACATGCTGCGCGCCCGCATCCGTCGCCGGCCCGGCACGCAGCCGGTGCAACCGCTGGTCGCGGCCCGCGCCGTGCTGTTGGCGAAGGCGTCCTCGCTCGCCGGCGCGATCATGACCGGCGCGTGGGGCGGGCTGCTCGCGCACGTCCTGCCGCTCGCCGGTGAGGTCACGGCCGCGGGCAGCGACTCCCTCGCCGGCGTGGTGGGCATCGTCTGCGCGCTCGGGCTGGTGGGCGGGGCGCTGTGGCTCGAACACTGCTGCCGCACGCCGGACGACCCGGGCGACGAGCCGAACGGCCACTCGCCGACGGGCTGATCACCCGTAGGCTCCTCGCCCATGACCCAGGCGACGCGCGTCATCCCGATGCCCACCCCGGGCAGGCAGCGCCGCGGGGTGCTCGCGCCGGTCCTCGGGTTGGTCGCGCTCGGGTTCTGCGGCCTCGTCGTGCTCGGGCTGCTGAGCAACAGCGTGGGCGCCACGGGAGTGGTGGTCGGGGCCCTGTGCGCGCTGGTACCGGTCGGGCCCGTGGTGGCCACTTTCCTGTGGATCGACCGCTGGGAGCCCGAGCCGCCGCGCACGCTGCTCGTCGCGTTCGGTTGGGGCGCCTGCTTCGCCGCGCTGACCGCCCTGCTGATCAACAGCAGCGCGAGCATGGTCGTCGACCAGGTGCTGGGCCGTGACCAGGCCGACTTCTTCGGGGCCGTGGCGGTGGCGCCGGTCGTCGAGGAGGCCGTGAAGGGTGCGTTCCTCGTCGGGATGCTGTCCTTCCGGCGCCGGGAGTTCGACGGCGTGGTCGACGGGATCGTCTACGCCGGGCTGGTGGCCGCAGGGTTCGCGTTCACCGAGAACATCCTCTACCTCGGCCGGGCGTTCACCGAGGACGCGGGAGTCGGCCAGATCGGCAGCGTGCTCGGCGTCCTGGTGCTGCGAGGGGTGCTCTCGCCCTTCGCCCACCCCCTGTTCACCGCCATGATCGGGATCGGGGCCGGGATCGCGTCGCGCAGCGCGTCCGCGGGCCGGAAGGTCGCGGCGGTCGCGATCGGCTACGTGGTGGCGGTCGCGCTGCACTCGCTGTGGAACACGTCCGCCTCGGTGCTCGACGGGGGTCTCTTCCTCGCGGTCTACGGCTTCGTCATGGTGCCGCTGTTCGTCGCGCTGGTGATCGTCGTGGTCTGGCAGCGTCGCCGCGAGCAGCGCATCGTGGCCGCGCAGCTGCCCGGCTTCGCCGCCGCCGGATGGATCGTGCCGAGCGAGGTGCCGCTCCTGTCGAGCCTGGCCGGCCGGCAGGGGTGGCGGGCGGCCGTGCGCCGGCGGTCCGGGCGCCGGGTCGCGAAGGCCGTGGCGGAGTACCAGGCCGCGGTCACGGAGCTGGCGTTCCTCCGCGACCGGATGGCTCGCGGCACCATGGGCCCGCTCGGACCGATGTGGCACGCAGAGGCCGTCGAGGCGGTGCGCCAGGCCCGCGCGCGTGCCGTGGGGCACCCGGAGGCGCTCACCGTCGCGATCCGCCACCACCGCCCGCCCGGCTGGGCGCCGCCGCCCCCCGGCCCACCTCCCGCCCCACCGCGGGCCCACCAGGCGGCGGCACCGCCGTACCACCCCGGCCACCCGCCGCGCCGGAGCTACCCACCGCCCCCGCCGCAGGGGCCCTGGCGCCGCTGAGCCGATGCCCGTTCCGACGAACGGCGCTGTCGTGCCACTGAGGGCTGCGCGCTTGCTTCGCGGCGCGCCCAGCCTCAGACATGCTTGGCGTCGGATAGGTACCGACGAACGGGCCGTTCGTCGGACGAGGATCCGGGGCACACGAGCCGGTGAAGCGCGTCACCGCTGCTCGGTGTGGGCCTCCGCGGCCGGTTAGCCTGGGCGCGCCGTCTGGTACCCGCGTGACGGGACTGGAACGAGGAGTGAGGCGATGAGCGCTGGCAGGCCTGCGCGGCTTGCGGTCGGCGTCGTGTCGGCCGGGCGCGTCGGTGCCGTCGTGGGGGCGTCCTGGGCGGACGCTGGGCATCGGGTCGTGGCCACCTCGGGGGTGTCGCGGGAGTCGGTGAAGCGTGCCGCCGCGCTCCTCCCGGACGTCCCACTGCGCCCGCCGGACGCCGTCGTCGCCGGTGTCGACCTGGCCCTGCTCGCCGTCCCCGACGACGTCCTCCCCGGCCTCGTGCGCGGCCTCGCCGCCGCGGGCAGCTTTCGGGCAGGCCAGATCGTGGTCCACACCTCGGGTGCGCACGGGGTGTCGGTGCTCGCCCCCGCCGCCGAGTACGGCGTGCTGCCGCTGGCGCTGCACCCGGTGATGACGTTCACCGGCCGCACCGAGGACGTCGCCCGGCTCGCCGCCTGCAGCGTCGGCGTCACGGCCGCGGCGGGCGACGAGGCGGCGTGGAGCGTGGGCGAGGCGCTGGTCGTCGAGATGGGCGCCGAGCCGGTGCGCGTCCCCGAGGAGGTGCGCCCGCTGTACCACGCGGCGCTGGCGCACGGCGCCAACCACCTGGTCACGCTCGTGCGTGACTGCGTCGAGACGCTGGAACGAGCCGGCATCGGCTCCGCCGAACGGCTCGTCGCGCCGTTGCTCTCCGCTGCGCTGGACAACGCGCTGCGCCACGGCGACCGAGCGCTGACCGGCCCGGTGGCCCGCGGCGACGTCGGGACGGTGCGCATCCACCTGCGCGAGCTCGACGCCGCCGACCCGGACCTCGCCGAGACCTATCGCGTGCTCGCCGGCCGCACCGCGCACCGCGCCGTCGACGCCGGGCTGCTGCCCGATCACGCCGCCCACGACGTGCTCGAGATCCTCCAGGAGAAACCATGACTCGGCAGATGGCCGCCTCGTCCGTCGGCGGCGGGGCACGCACCCTGGGTGGCTACGCCCGCGGCGCACTGACCGTGCACCGCTCGCCGAGCGAGATCGCCCCGGTCACGCGGGCGCTGCGGGCCGCGGGCCGCAAGATCGCGCTCGTGCCGACGATGGGTGCCCTCCACGACGGCCACCGCGAGCTGATCCGGCACGCCCGCCGGGCCCCGGGCGCGGTGGTGCCGGTCGTGTCGATCTTCGTCAACCCGCTGCAGTTCGGGCCGGGGGAGGACCTGGAGCGCTACCCGCGGCCCCTCGAAGCCGATCTGGAGGCGTGCCGGGAGGAGGGTGCGGAGCTGGTGTTCCTGCCCGGCGTGCCGGACATGTACCCCGAAGGTGCCGACACCACCGTCGTGCCGGGACCGCTGGGCGAGCGGCTCGAGGGTGCGGTGCGGCCGGGGCACTTCGCCGGGGTGCTCACGGTCGTGGCGAAGCTGTTCCACGTCGTGGGGCCCGACCTCGCCTTCTTCGGCGAGAAGGACTACCAGCAGCTCGTCCTCGTCAAGAAGATGGTGCGGGACCTGGACTTCCCGCTCTCGGTGGTCGGTGTGCCGACCGTGCGGGAGCCGGACGGGCTCGCGCTCTCCTCCCGCAACGCATACCTGTCGGCCGAGGACCGGCGCCGCGCGCCCGTGCTGCAACGGGCCCTCGCCGCCGGTGCGGCCGTGTCGGCGCGCGGGCCGCAGGCCGTGCTGGACACCGCGCGGGCCGTGCTCGCCGAGGAACCCGCGGTGGCGGTCGACTACCTGGAGCTCACCGACCCGGACCTCGGTCCGGACCCGCAGGTCGGCCGCGCGCGGCTGCTCGTCGCCGCGCGCCTCGGTGGCACCCGCCTGATCGACAACGTCCCGGTCCAGCTGTAGGGGCGCCGCCGTGCTGCTCTGCGTGGATGTCGGGAACACCCAGATCGCGCTCGGCCTCTACGCGGACGAGCCCGGCTCCGCCGACGAGGTGGACCCGCCGCTGGTGCGCGACTGGCGGATGCGCACCGACCCGCGCATGACAGCCGACGAGCTGGACGTCGCGTTCGCCGGCCTGCTCGGGCCGTACGCCGGGCAGGTCACCGGGATCGCGGCGCTCTCGACCGTGCCCACCCTGCTGCGCGAGCTGCGGCTGCTCATCGACCGCCGGGACGTGCCGGCCGTCGTCGTCGGGCCCGGCGTCCGGACCGGGGTGCCGCTGCTCGTGGACAACCCGCGGGAGGTGGGCGCCGACCGCGTGATGAACACCCTCGCCGCGCACCGGCTCTACAGCACCGCGTGCGTCGTGGTCGACTTCGGGACGTCCACCAACATCGACGTCGTCTCCGCGAAGGGCGAGTTCCTCGGCGGAGCGCTCGCGCCGGGGATCGAGATCTCGATGGAGGCGCTGGCGACCCGCGCCGCGGCGCTGCGCACCGTCGAGCTGGTGCGGCCGCGCTCGGTGATCGGCAAGAACACGGTGGAGTGCTTGCAGTCCGGTGTGCTCTTCGGCTTCGCCGGGCAGGTGGACGGGCTGGTGCGGCGCATCGTCGCCGAGCTCGGCCCGAAAGCGGGCCCGGTGACCGTCCTCGGCACCGGCGGGCTCGCGCCGCTCATGATGGGCGAGTCGGAGACGATCACCGAGTTCGTGCCGGACCTGACGCTGCTCGGCCTGCGCCTGACGTACCAGCGCAACGCCGCTGCCACCGCGAGCCGAACGGTCACCCCGGCAGCCGGCTGAGCAGCGGTACGGCGGCCGCGACAAGCCGCTCCGACCCGCCTTCGGCGAACGGGCCGGCAAGGCCGTAGTAGCGGTTGGCCTCCTCCACCTCGTAGCCGCCGTGGGCGTACTCCTCGGCGGGCGGCAGGTAGCCGGGGCAGCCGTCGGAGTAGCCGGCCACGAGCACGGTGTCGCCGGGGCCCGCGTGTGCGCGGATCTCGTGGGCGGCGGCCGCGAACGGTTCCCCGGGCAGCGCGACGATCACCGCGGGGCCCCACCGCAACGCGGTCACCGAGCCGGCCCATGGCGCGGCGCGAGCGGCCGGCGCGGCGAGCTGCCGGCGGCCCCAGCCCGCCCAGCAGCGCAGCAGCTCGGCCCGGGCCGGGTCGGCCCGCACCGAGTCCGCCTCCCACGCCGCGACGTCGCCGGGGGCGATGTCGGGTACGCCGAGGTCGAGCAGCACCTCCCGGCGCACGGCCGCGACGTGTGCCGAGCCGGGGGACGGGGTGGCGGCCAGCGCGGCCGCGGCGACCAGGCCGCCCACCCGCTCGCACTCGGCGAACGTGCGCTCGGCCGCCGGGGCGGTGGAGATCGACGCGGCCGCGGTGTGCCCGGTGTTGGCGTCGCCTGCGCAGCCGGTCACGAACAGGACCGGCCCGCCGAGCCGTTCGGCGAGCACCCGGCGGACGACACCGGGGTAGTCGGCGGTGAGCAGCGTGTTGTCCGCGCCGAGCACCACCGGGTGGCAGGCGTAGGAGACGACTCCGGCCAGCAGCGAGCCATCCGGTCGGCGCAGGTGCACCACCGGGAGCGTGCGGTCGACCGGTCCGCCGGGCCTTCGCCGGTTGCGCGCCACGCCGGGATCCGACCCGTACCCCGCGCGCACCTCGACCGGCTCGGCCCCCGCGAGCGCGGCGTCCACGGCCTCGACGCACGTGCTGATCAGCCGCTCCAGCCAGGCCTCGTCGACCGGTCCGCCGAGCCGTCCGCGCATGCTCGCCGGGCCGCCGTGCGTGTGGGTCGCGTGCACCACGACGTGGTCGGCGGGCAGGGCGCACCGCTGCCGGATCCGCGCGCAGTCGTCCTCGTGCAGCCCGACGACGTCGACCGTGAGCAGCGCCGTGTCCCCCACCACCAGCGCGTGCACCAGCAGCGGGTCGTGCACCCCGGTCGCAGGCGAGGTGCGGGCGACGAAACCCGACATGGCCACGCCGAGCGGGGGCGTCACGTCCCGGACCGCGACGCCTGCCCTCATCCCACGATCTCCGAACCCGCGGCGACCACGCGCTGGACCCGGAGTTCGGGGTCCATGAGCACCAGGTCCGCCTGAGCACCCGGCGCAAGCAGGCCGCGCCGGCCGACGAACCGCCCCGGGTTCGCGGTGACGAGCCGCACCGCGTCACCCAGCGCGATCCCGGTCATGCGGACGGCCTGCGCGAGGCCGTCGGCGAGCGACCGGGCCGCGCCCGCGAGGTAGGGCGTGCCTGCCACCGAGAGCCTGCCGTCGCCGGAGAGCTCGACCGACCCGCCGATCGGGCTGGAGTACTCGCCGGGCGGCATCCCGGCCAGCGCGACCGAGTCGGACACCAGGAACGAGCGTTCGAGGCCCTTCGCGCGGAGCATGGCGGTGAGCGTGTCGGCGGGCAGGTGGTGCCCGTCCGCGATGAACCCGGCCGTCAGCCGGTCGTCCGCGAGCTGGGCCCACAGGTGGTTCGGGTGCCGGGCGAGCACGGCGTGCGCTCCGTTGCCGAGGTGGGTCGACATCCGCGCGCCTGCGTCGGTGACTGCCCGCACCTCCTCCGGGGAGGCGTGCGTGTGGCCGATCGCGACGACCACGCCGGCCCGCGTCAGGTATTCGGTGTAGGCGACCGCCTCCGGGTGGTGCGGCGAGAGCGTGACGATGCCGACCAGACCGTCGCAGGCCCGCTGCCAGCGGTCGAACTCCGCCGGGTCGGGTGCTCTGACGTGCCCGGCCGGGTGCGCGCCCCGCGGCCCGTCCTCGGCGGAGATGTGCGGGCCCTCCACGTGCACGAACGGGACGGCCCGCCGCGTGGCCCCGTCGCGCGCCCTGGCCTCGGCGACCGCCCGCAGCGAGCGCACGATGTCCGCCTCCGCCGCCGTGATGACGGTCGGCACGAGCGTGGTGGTCCCCGCCGGTGCCAGCGCGCGGACGAGCGCGATCACCTCGTCCGCCGTGACGTCCGGCCCGTTGACGTCGTGGCCGCCGTAGCCGTTGACCTGCAGGTCGACCAGCCCGGGGAGCAGGAACGGGGCGTCCTCGGCGCCGTCGACGTACCGGACGTGCGCGATCACCGCGCCGTCGGTGGAGACCTCCAGGAGACGCCCGCTCGCCGGGTCCCGCCCGCGGACCTTCAGAGTGCCCATCAGAGGGAGCGCACCCGCCCGCGGAAGCGCTCGAGGAACCGGCCGTTCGCCTCGTCGCCGCCCGGCGCGTTGCCGCTGCGCCACACCGGCGGCTCGATCCCGCGCGCGGCGAGCGCCTCGACGGTGGCGAGCGTGAGGCAGTTGAGCACGTAGGCGTTCGTGAACGTCGAGACCGCGGCGACGGGTTCGGCCGAGCCGGGCACGTGCATCACGGCGTCGCCGATCGGCACCTTGCTGTCGATGGCCACGTCCACGAGGTCGTGCAGGTTCGCCTTCGACGGGTGCCGCGCCGGGTGGTCGGGCGAGGTGTTCTCGGCGTGCTCGCGGGAGCTGATGCCGATCAGCCGCGCGCCGCGCTCCCGGGCGGTGAGCGCGGCGTCGATCAGCGCGGCGTTGATCCCGTAGGCGTTGACGAGCACCAGCAGGTCGCCCTCGCCGAGCCCGCGGTCGGAGATCACGACCCGCCCGTAGCCGGGCGTGCGCTCGATCGCCATCGAACGCAGCGCGCCGTTCGACAGCAGGGTGCCCTCGTCGAGGATCGCCGAGATGTGCATGAGCCCGCCCGCGCGGAAGAACACCTCCTGCGCGGCGAGGTTGGAGTGCCCACCGGGGCCGAACACGTGGACGAGCCGGTCGGCCGCGATCTGGTCGGCCAGCAGCTCCGCGGCGGCACGGATCGCGCCGGACTCCTCGGCGAGGATCCGTTCCAGGTAACCGTGGACGGTGTCGAGGTAGCCGCGGAACGTCGCGTCACCTGTGCTCATTTGCCTCCGCTCCGCTCCGGCGGGCGTGCGGGCCTTCGAGGCGCGCCCGCCGCTCACTGGATGTCCTCCGCGGGCGAACTCTCACGGTCGAGGTAGAGGGTGACGTCGGGGTGCGTCCGCAGCGCCGTCGCCGGGTCGGCCGCGGAGATCGGGGCGTGCAACGCGCGGTCGACCGCGTGCCGCTTCGACGCCCCGGGGACCACGCAGAACAGCCTGCGGGCGTCCAGCAGCCGAGGGATCGTGAGCGTGACCGCGTGGGTCGGCACGTCCTCGAAGCTCGGGAAGGCGCCGTCGTCGACCTGCTGCCGCCGGCAGGTGCGGTCCAGCTCCACGACCTTGACGTCCTCGGGGTCGTCCAGGTCGGCCACCGGCGGGTCGTTGAACGCCAGGTGGCCGTTCTGGCCGATCCCGAGGCAGACGACGTCGACGGGCGCCTCGGCCAGCAGCTTCCCGTACGTGGCCACCCCCGCGTCCGGATCGATGCGGTGCACCTGTCCGAACGGGACCCGGGTGAAGATCGCGCGGTCCAGCCAGTTCGCGAACCGCGCCGGGTCATCCGGGGCCAGGCCGAGGTACTCGTCCATGTGGAACGCCGTCACGCGGGTCCAGTCGATGCCCGGTGCGGAGACCAGGTGGTCGAGCAGGTCGCTCTGGCTCGGCGCCGCCGCGAAGATCATCCGTACGGCGTCCTGCTCGGCGAGGCGGGCCCGCAGTTCCGCGGCGACGTCGGCGGCGGCCGCCGCGCCCATCGCCGCCCGGTCCGGGAAGGACCGCACCCTCGGCATGCCCGGGACTTCGTTTCTCACCCTTCTCCTTCCAGCTCCACCAGCATGAGCAGTGCGCGCGCGATGTGGAACGGGTCCTTCACCGGGAGTGCGACGGTCTTGTCCACGGGCGTGCCGTCGCGGGTGCGGATCTGCGTCCACTCCCGGCCCGGCCCCTCCGGGAACGTCCGGAACACGTACTCGTGCAGCCGTGCGTGGTGCTCCGGCACGAGCAGGGCCGTTGCGTAGAGCGCCTCAGCGTGCGGCCACCACAGCTTCGTGTCCCACGTGTCCACCACGAGCGCCTCGTACGGGTCGTCGGTGCGGGCGCCGGTGGGCTCCCCGCCGTCCCGGTCGACGTAGCGCAACATCCCGCCGTGGACGCCGTCCCACCCGAGCTCGAGCGCGTGGACGGCGATCTCCGCGAGGCGGTCCGGTTCGGCGAGTGCGGACCCGGCCAGGAGGTCGCGGGCGTGGTGCAGGAACCACGCCGCCTCCAGCACGTGCCCCGGGGTGCGGTGGCGCGACAGCAGCCCGTCCGCGGCCGAGGGCATCTCCGCGACGTCGTCGCCGACGAGGTGGTGCTCCTCGATCTGCTGCGCGGCTTCCCGCACGACGGCCGCGGACGCCGCCGAGCCCGTGGCGCGGTGCACCTGCTCGCCGACCCCGACGAGGATCATCGGCAGCCCGAACGACCGGTGCCCTGCCGGTACCGGGTACGGCTCGGACCGGAAGCTGCCGGCCTCGATGGCTGCAGCCGAGCGGAGCAGCAGGTCCTCCGCGTGCCCGCCCCACTCCCCTTCGGGGTGCAGCCGCGCGGCGCCGGCGAACCCGAGTGCGGCGAACAGGTCGGCGTAGACGCTCGTGTGCGGCCCCGCCTCGTCGCCTGCCCTGTTCGTCACGAACGCGGTGGTGCCGTCGGGCAGGAGCGCGTGGTCGCGGACGAACCGGGCGGTGCGGACGGCCTGGTCGGCGTACCAGCCGGCATCGACGTCGAGCAGGTGCGCGGCGAGCGCCACCCGGGCGGTGAGCCAGGCCCAGCGGCCCTGTGACCAGGTGTACTTGTCGCCTCTGACGAGGCGGGTGCCGGCGTTGTCCCAGCAGGTGAGCACCCCGCCGTGCTCGGGGTCGGGCCCGTTGGCCACCCACCAGGCCAGCACGTCGTCGACGAGGTGGTCGCGGTACCTCACCGGACCGGCTCGGCAGCGGGCTCGTCGCGGGAGATCGCGTCGACCAGCTCGTCGGAAGCGGCGTTGCGCCACGGTGCGACGAGCCCGATGACGACGAACGCGATGATCGAGCAGACGACCGGTCCGCCGACCTGGACCGCGGTGGCCTGGTCCGGCGCGAGCTGCGAGACGTCGAACCCGTAGCGGGTGAGCGCGAAGACCGCGAGGCCGACGGCCCACGAGGTGATCGCCGCGACCGGTCCGCACCGCTTGAACGCGGGCAGCATGCCCAGCAGCATCGGGATGGCGATCGGGCCGACCAGCCCGCCGAACCACAGGATGATCAGGCCGAGCACGCCGCCGAAGCTGTCGGCGGTCAGGGCGATCACCATGCTCAGGGCGATGAACGTGAACACGCTGATCCGGCCGATGATCAGCTCTGCCCTGGTGTCGAGCGCGCGGCCACGCTTCCAGATCGCGGGGATGATGTCGCGCGTCACGACCGAGGAGATCGCGTTGGCGTCCGAACCGGTCATCGCCATCGTGTGCGAGAAGAGCCCCGCGAGCACCAGTCCGACGAGCCCGGCGGGCAGCAGCTGCTCGGTGAGCAGCGCGTAGGACTGGTCCGGCTTCGCCAGGCCCGGCAGCAGCACCGGCGCCGCCCACATCGGGAAGAACATCACCAGCGGCCAGACCAGGTAGAGCGCGGCGGAGAGCAGCGCAGCGCGCCGGGCCGTGCTGCCGGTGGGGGAGGCGATGAACCGCTGCGCGAGGTTCCAGGTGCCCCCGTTGTAGGACAGCGTGTTGATCAGCAGGTAGACGAACACGAACAGCGCGGTGTACTGGCCGTTGAACGGCTGGGAGTTGCCCTCGGGCAGCTTGTCCCACAGCGTCCACAGGGTGGGGATGCCGTCGAGGGCGGCGAGGACCGCGAAGAACATGACGATGCCGGCGACGAGCTGGATGACGAACTGGCCCATGTCGGTGAGCGCGTCGGCCCAGAGCCCGCCGATCGTCGAGTAGACGAGCGTGACCCCGCCGGTGAGCAGGATGCCGAGGGCGAGCGGTACGTCCGCGAACACGTTCAGCAGGAGCGCGGTGGCGGTCCACTTGGCGCCGACGTCGAAGACCTTGAGCGCCGTTCCGCTCCAGGCGAGCAGCTGCTGGGTGGGCACGCCGTAGCGGATCCGCAGGTACTCCAGCGGCGAGATGATCCCCAGCCGCTGTCGGAGCCGCGGCCAGCGGGGGACGAACAGGAACGCGCCGACCACCATCGCGAAGGTGATCCCGAGCGCCCACCAGACGTAGAGCACGAACCCCTGGGTGTAGGCGATCGCGGCGTAGCCGACGAACACCGCCGAGCTGTAGCCCGACATGTGGTGCGAGATGCCCGAGAGCCACCACGGCATCCGCCCGCCCGCGGTGAAGAAGTCGCGGGAGTCGTGGATGCGGGCCTTCGCCCACAGCCCGATCACCACCATCACGACGAAGTAGCCGCCGACGACCAACCAGTCGAGCAGGTCCATCGCTCCTCCATGTCCGATTGCCTCCGCCGCGCTCCGGCGGCTCGCGGGCCCTTCAGGCGCCGCCTTGCTCCTCCGGTGCTCGGGCGCTCGTTCCTCGCGCCCTGCGCGCCTCCCCCGCAAGGCGGCGCCGGCCCGCTCGCTCCGTCGGGATGCCGTCCCAGGAACCCGATGGCGGGGAATGCTCGCGTGCAACCGGTTGCACGTCAAGTCCTGGCCCGCACCCGGGCGCCGTAAAGTGCAGCTCGTGGCCCGTCTGGACGGGCGCCGCCAGGCGCCCACGATCAAGGTCGTCGCCGCTGCGGCGGGGGTGTCGACATCGACGGTCTCCCGCGTGTTCTCCCATCCCCACCGCCTGAAGGAGAGCACGGTCGCGCACGTCACGGAGGTCGCGGCGCGGCTGGGCTACAAGCCGAGCCACGCCGCGCGGGCGCTGAGCACGGGACGGCTCGGGATGATCGCCGTGGTGGTGCCCGACATCGCGAACCCGTTCTTCCCGCCTGTGATCCGCGCCGCGCAGGCAAACGCGGCCACCGGTGGCGTCAGCACCGTCGTCGGCGACACCGACGAGGACCCGGCGAAGGAGCTCGACCTCCTGGCCGAGCTGGAGCGGCGCACCGACGGCGTGGTGCTGGTGTCCTCCCGGCTGCCGGAGGAGCAGCTTCGTGAGGTGGCCCGGCGGGGACATCCGCTCGTGCTGGTCAACCGGGACGTGGCAGGGGTGCCGCGGATCCTCGTCGACTCCGCGCCCGGGATCCGCGAGGCCGTCGACCACCTCGCCGGGCTCGGCCACCGCCACATCGCCTACATCAGCGGGCCGGCGGGGTCGTGGTCGGACGAGCAGCGCCGCGACGCGGTGCGGGAGCGGTGCACCGCTCGCGGGATCATCGGAACCGTCCTTCGCTCCCACCGCCCGGAGCACGACGAGGGACGCGCCGCGGCCGCGGAGGTGCTCGCCACGGGCGCCACCGCCGCCATCGCCTTCGACGACGGGCTCGCTCAGGGCGCGCTCGCCGGGATGGCCGAGCACCGGATCGCCGTTCCGGCCGAGGTGTCGATCATCGGCTGCGACGACATCCTCGCTGCGACGACCTACCCCCCGCTCACCACCGTGCACGGCCGCGGCGGCGAGGCGGGCCGGCTCGCCGTCGAGCTGCTGATGGAGCTGGTCGAGAACCCGGAGGGCGAGCGGGACCGGCGCGTGCTGCTGCCGTCACACCTCGTCACGCGTTCCAGTACGGGCCCCGCTCCCGCCGCACCACCCGCACCACGTCGGTGACGAGCGGGTGGTCGAATTCCCCCGGCGCGGTCTCGGGGCGAGTCGCGAGGTAGGCCCGGATGCGGTCGAACGTGGCCTCCCGGACGGCCGGCTCGGCGGTGAGGGCCCACGAGTGGGTGCGGAGAGAGGCGATCAGCCCGTCGACGGTGGTCGGGATCGGGTTGGTGAACTGTGCGAACCCGTCCGGCGTGAACGCCGGGTGGGCCGGCAGCGACGGTTCGTCGTCCGGCGCCCGGACCACCGTGGAGTTCCAGCACCCGGCCTCGTACATGCCGCGCACCCAGTCGACGTGCGCGTCGTCGCCGTTCCACAGCACGGCGAGCACCCCGCCCGGCCGCAGCACCCGGGCCACCTCCGCGAAGGCGCGGTCGGCGTCGAACCAGTGCCACGCCTGCCCGACGAGCACCGCGTCGAAGGACGCGTCCGGCAGCGGGATCGCCTCGGCGCTGCCTTCGAGCGCGTCCACGCCGGGGAAGCGGGCCCGCAGCTGGGCGAGCATCGCGGGATCGGGCTCGACGGCGGTGACCGTGCCCCGTGTGATCAGCCCCTCGGTGAGCTTCCCGGTGCCGGCGGCGAGGTCCAGCAGCCGCAACGCGCCCCCGGCGACGGGCGCCAGCGCCCAGTCGACGGCCGCGGCCGGGTAGCCGGGTCGATGTTGTGCATAAGCTGCAGCCGCCGCGCCGAACGAGCGGGCCCGCGAGGAGGAGGTCACGTCCGTCGACCGTACGGGCCGCCAACGGGCGGGCGAGCGAATTCCGCTCGATACGCCTCACTACCCTTGACACCGTGAGCAACGAGCCCCCCACCAGCCCTGACGACGACCTGCCCGAGCAGATGCGGGTCCGCCGGGCCAAGCGGGCGGCGCTGCTCGAGCAGAACCGCGACCCGTACCCGGTGGCCGTCGAGCGCACCCACACCCTCCGCGAGGTACGTGCCGCCCACCCCGACCTCCCGCCGGACACGGCCACCGGCGACATCGTCGCCGTCACCGGGCGGGTGATGTTCCTGCGCAACACCGGCAAGCTGTGCTTCGCCACCCTGCGCGAGGGTGACGGCACCGAGCTGCAGGCGATGCTGTCCCTCGCGCTGGTCGGCGAGGAGGAGCTCGCGCGCTGGAAGGCGCAGGTCGACCTCGGCGACCACGTCCAGGTGCACGGCGAGGTGATCACCTCGCGGCGCGGCGAGCTGTCGGTGATGGCCGACAGCTGGCAGCTGGCCGCCAAGGCCCTGCGACCCCTTCCGGTGGCGCACCGCGAGCTCTCGGAGGAGACGCGCGTGCGGCAGCGCTACGTCGACCTCATCGTGCGGCCGCAGGCCAGGGAGACGGTGCTGCGGCGGGCCACGGTCGTGCAGACCCTGCGGTCCGTGCTGCACGAAAGGTCGTTCGTCGAGGTCGAGACGCCGATGCTGCAGCTGCAGCACGGCGGGGCCACCGCGCGCCCGTTCGTCACGCACTCCAACGCCCTGGCCACGGATCTGTACCTGCGGATCGCTCCGGAACTGTTCCTCAAGCGATGCGTGGTCGGCGGCATCGAGCGCGTCTTCGAGATCAATCGGAACTTCCGGAACGAGGGCATCGACTCGTCGCACTCGCCGGAGTTCGCGATGCTCGAGGCCTACCAGGCCTACGCCACGTACGACGACATGGCCGAGCTCACCCGTGAGTTGGTGCTCGCCTCGGCTCGCGCCGTGTTCGGCTCGACCGTTGTGCGCCACGCCGACGGCACGGAACACGACCTGGGCGGCGAGTGGCGATCGATCACACTGCATGAGGCTGTCTCGGAAGCCGTCGGACAGCAGGTGACGCCGGACACCTCCGTGGAGGAGCTGCACAAGCTCGCGATCGCTCATGATGTGGAAGTCGACGCTTCGCACACCGCGGGCCAGATCGTACTCGAACTGTTCGAGAAGCTCGTCGAGCACACGCTGAAGGACCCGACGTTCGTCCGTGACTACCCGATCGAGGTGCGGCCGCTGACCAGGCGGCACCGCGCTGATCCGCGGCTCGCCGAAGCATGGGATCTCGTTGCCTTCGGTACGGAGTTGGCCACGGCCTACTCGGAACTGGTCGACCCGGTCGACCAGCGCGAACGGCTCACTGCGCAGTCGTTGCAGGCAGCGGCGGGCGATCCAGAGGCGATGCAGCTGGACGAGGACTTCCTGCGCGCCATGGAGTACGGATTGCCGCCCACCGGAGGCATGGGAATGGGCATCGACCGGCTGCTCATGACGCTCACCGGGCTCGGAATCCGCGAAACCATTCTGTACCCGCTCGTGCGTTCTGAGTAACTGTGACGCGACACCGGACAGGGTGACTCGACGAACCGCCGGATCGGGTTTATGGTTCCGATCGCGGCATTGCCGCGGTCAGAAGCAGGCGCGAAGTGTGGAGGGTTGCGGCGATGGCGCAGATCCGTGAGGTCCGACTGATCGACGACCTGGACGGAGAGGCGGCCGACGAGACGATCGAGTTCGGTATCGACGGCAAGAACTACGAGATCGACCTGTCGAAGGCGAATGCGGGCAAGCTGCGCGACGCGCTGGCGTCGTACGTCGCGGCGGCCCGTCGATCGGGTGGTCGGCGTAGCCGCTCCGGAGGTGCCGGCACGGGTCCGGCCCGGCGGCCGTCCATCGACCGGGAACAGAATCAGGCAATCCGGGAATGGGCTCGCAAGCGGGGCATGAAGGTCTCCGACCGCGGGCGTATCCCGGCCGAGGTGCTCGAGGCATATCACAAGGAGAACTGAGCCCGCCCGCCCGCCTCGCAGCGATTGTGTGGTTAGGCTGACCTCAGGAACCGACCCGAGGAGGCCAGGTGGCGCGCAGGACGACCACTCTCGAGGTGCGCCGCACCGAACGGCTCACACCGCACATGATCCGCGTCGTCGCGGGAGGGGAAGAGCTCGCGGCGTTTCCCGACACCCCCCACACGGACCGCTACGTCAAGATCCTCTTTCCGCGCCCGGGCGTCCGGTATCCCGAGCCGTTCGACATGGACGCGATCCGGTCCGAACTCCCCCGCGACCAGTGGCCGGCGATGCGTACGTACACGGTGCGGGCGCTCGACCACGCCGCGGGCGAGCTGACGATCGACTTCGTCCACCACGGCGACGTCGGGCTCGCCGGGCCGTGGGCCGCGGCGGCCCGCCCGGGCGACGTGCTGAGGCTGGCCGGACCCGGCGGTGCCTACGCTCCCGACCCGGACGCCGACTGGCATCTCATGGTCGGCGACGAGAGCGCGCTGCCCGCGATCGCGGCCGCGTGCGAGCGCGTGCCGGCGGGCGTGCGGGTGGTGGCCATGCTCGAGGTCGCCGACGCCGCCGAGGAGCAGGAGCTCGGCTGTACCGGCGTGCTGCACACCACCTGGTTGCACCGCAGGCCGGGCGCACCGGAGCAGCTGCTCGACGCCGTCCGGTCGCTCGAGTTCCCGCCCGGGCGGGTCCACGCATTCGTGCACGGCGAGGCGGGCATCGTGCGTGGGGTGCGGCGGCATCTCGTCGACGAGCGTGCGGTGCCGCGGGAGCTGCTCTCCGTGTCCGGCTACTGGCGTCGCGGCGTGGACGAGGACGGCTGGCAGGCGGAGAAGGCGGCGGATCGTGCGGCGGCAGGCGGTCGCTGAGCGTCTCGAAACGACCATGGCCCGGCCGGGACTCCGGCGCGGTGATTCGCCGGGCGGTCAGGTACCCCTGAACGGGCCATCGAACCGCCGCTGACCAGGGGGTCCTCCCCGAGGTGGAATTCGGCCAGGCGTGAACGCGTTGTCACGGGTACGTGCGAGAGGCGCGATCCCCCGCCCCGGGCCGATACAGTGGAAGCCACGGGGTGTACACGGTGCGCTAGTGCGCCGGTGCATGGCGCAGCAGGCTAGGAGCGTAAATGTTCGAGAGGTTCACCGACCGAGCGAGGCGGGTTGTCGTCCTGGCCCAAGAAGAGGCCCGGATGCTCAACCACAACTACATCGGCACCGAGCACATCCTCCTGGGCCTGATCCACGAGGGTGAAGGTGTGGCCGCGAAGGCCTTGGAGTCGTTGGGCATCGCGCTGGAGGGCGTCCGCCAGCAGGTCGAGGAGATCATCGGCCAGGGCCAGCAGGCGCCGAGCGGGCACATCCCGTTCACGCCGCGCGCCAAGAAGGTGCTGGAGCTGTCGCTCCGCGAGGCGCTGCAGCTCGGCCACAACTACATCGGCACGGAGCACATCCTGCTCGGCCTGATCCGCGAGGGCGAGGGCGTGGCCGCCCAGGTCCTCGTGAAGCTGGGCGCCGACCTCAACCGGGTCCGCCAGCAGGTCCTGCAGCTCCTGTCCGGCTACCAGGGCAAGGAACCCGCGGAGGGCACCTCCGGCGGCCGCGGCGAGGGCACCCCCAGCTCCTCGCTCGTCCTCGACCAGTTCGGTCGCAACCTCACCCAGTCGGCCCGCGAGGGCAAGCTGGACCCGGTCATCGGCCGGGAGAAGGAGATCGAGCGGGTCATGCAGGTCCTCTCCCGGAGGACCAAGAACAACCCGGTGCTGATCGGCGAGCCCGGCGTCGGCAAGACCGCCGTCGTCGAGGGGCTGGCCCAGGGCATCGTCAAGGGCGAGGTCCCCGAGACGCTCAAGGACAAGCAGCTCTACACGCTCGACCTGGGCTCTCTGGTCGCGGGCTCCCGCTACCGCGGTGACTTCGAGGAGCGCCTGAAGAAGGTGCTCAAGGAGATCCGCACCCGCGGCGACATCATCCTGTTCATCGACGAGCTCCACACGTTGGTCGGTGCCGGTGCCGCCGAGGGCGCCATCGACGCAGCGTCGATCCTCAAGCCGATGCTGGCCCGTGGCGAGCTGCAGACGATCGGCGCCACCACGCTCGACGAGTACCGCAAGTACGTCGAGAAGGACCCGGCCCTGGAGCGCCGCTTCCAGCCGATCCAGGTGGGCGAGCCGAGCGTCACGCACACCATCGAGATCCTCAAGGGCCTGCGCGACCGGTACGAGGCGCACCACCGCGTCACGATCACCGACCCGGCGCTGGTGGCCGCGGCCACGCTGGCCGACCGGTACATCTCCGACCGCTTCCTGCCGGACAAGGCGATCGACCTGATCGACGAGGCCGGTGCCCGGATGCGCATCCGCCGGATGACCGCTCCGCCGGACCTGCGCGAGTTCGACGAGAAGATCGCGGCCGTGCGTCGCGACAAGGAGTCGGCGATCGACGCGCAGGACTTCGAGCGGGCCGCGCACCTGCGCGACCAGGAGAAGCAGCTGCTCGGCCAGAAGGGCGAGCGGGAGAAGCAGTGGAAGTCCGGTGACCTGGACGTCGTCGCCGAGGTCGACGACGAACAGATCGCCGAGGTGCTCGCCAACTGGACCGGGATCCCGGTGTTCAAGCTCACCGAGGAGGAGACCACGCGTCTGCTCCGCATGGAGGACGAGCTGCACAAGCGGATCATCGGCCAGGAGGAGGCCGTCAAGTCGGTGTCGCAGGCCATCCGCCGCACGCGCGCCGGCCTGAAGGACCCGAAGCGCCCGTCCGGCTCGTTCATCTTCGCCGGCCCGTCCGGTGTCGGTAAGACCGAGCTGTCCAAGGCGCTGGCCAACTTCCTGTTCGGCGAGGACGACGCCCTCATCCAGATCGACATGGGCGAGTTCCACGACCGCTACACCGCGTCGCGGCTCTTCGGTGCCCCTCCCGGGTACGTGGGCTACGAGGAGGGCGGCCAGCTCACCGAGAAGGTGCGGCGCAAGCCGTTCTCGGTGGTGCTGTTCGACGAGATCGAGAAGGCGCACCAGGAGGTCTACAACACCCTCCTGCAGGTGCTGGAGGACGGCCGCCTGACCGATGGCCAGGGCCGCACGGTGGACTTCAAGAACACGGTGATCATCTTCACCTCGAACCTCGGCACCCAGGACATCTCCAAGGCGGTCGGGCTCGGGTTCGCCCAGAGCAACGACGAGAGGTCGAACTACGAGCGGATGAAGAACAAGGTCGAGGACGAGCTGAAGAAGCACTTCCGGCCCGAGTTCCTCAACCGCATCGACGACATCATCGTCTTCCACCAGCTGACCGAGGAGCAGATCATCACGATGGTCGACCTCATGATCAGCCGCGTGGAGACGCAGCTGGCGGGCAAGGACATGGCGATCGAGCTCACGCCGACCGCCAAGAAGCTGCTCGCCCGCCGCGGGTTCGACCCGGTGCTGGGTGCACGGCCGCTGCGCCGCACCATCCAGCGCGAGATCGAGGACCAGCTGTCGGAGAAGATCCTCTTCGGCGAGGTGGAGCCCGGTCAGATCGTGGTCGTCGACGTCGAGGGCTTCGACCCCGACGCCCCCGAAGGCCGCACCGCCGACGACAAGGCCAAGTTCGTCTTCCGCGGCGAGCCGAAGCCGGTGACGGTGCCGGACTCCCCGCCGGTCGACATGGCGAAGCAGGGCGACGAGTGATCGCATAGCAAGACGAGCGGACGGCCCGCCCGGACCCAGGTCCGGGCGGGCCGTTCTGCTGTCCGCGGATCTGGGCGAGCCGGCGGAGCTGGGCGCGCAAACGTCGCCGTGGTCATCGTCTGCCGGCCGGAACACCGGCCGGTGGGTGGTGCCGGTCGTGCCGGGGGGCGGCACCCGTGCACCGCGCAACGTGCGAATCCTCGCGGCCCTCGTCGCGCCGATGCCCCCGGGATAGATTCGCAGCGTGAGCTCGGTGCGTGTCGTCCCGGAGACCGAGCTCATGTCAGGCGAGCTGCTCTCCGCCGACGACGCGTGGCACACCGTGCGCCACTACGGCCCGCGGCACCTGCTCGTCGCCTCGTTCGTCCGATTCCGGTACGGCGACGGGTTCAGCCATGCGCGGGCGTTCGCCCTGCAGCTCGCCCTCGCCGCGGTGCCGCTGGTGATCGCGGGCGCCGGGCTGGCAACGGCGCTCGGGGCCGAGTCGTTCGCCGAGGTGGTGGCCCGCACGGTGATGGCGATCTCGCCGGGCAGCAGCGACTCACTGCTGGCCGAGGTGCTCGAGGGCACCGACGAGGGCAGCGAGCGCGGGGAGGTAGTGGTGGTGCTGGGGCTCGCCACCGCGTTCGCGGCGGCGACATCGGCGTTCGCGCAGCTGGAGCGGGGCGCCAACCGGATCTACGGCACCAAGCGCGACCGGAAGGTGCTGCGCAAGTACGGCCGGGCCGCGCTGCTCACGGCCACCGCGGGCGTCGCGATGGCGGTGGGCCTGCTGCTGATCGTGGCCGGCGAGCCGTTCGGTGAGGCGATGGAGGCCGTCTACCGGTGGGGTGACGGCGTTGAGGAGGTCTGGGACGCGCTGCGCTGGCCGCTGGGGCTGGCGGCGCTCGTCGTGGCAGTCACGCTGCTGTTCCGGTACGCCCCGCGGCGCAGCCAGCCGGGTCTCAGCTGGCTCGCTGTCGGGGCTGCCGTCACCGTGCTCGCGTGGCTCGCGGGCTCCGGACTGCTGGCCCTGTACGTCGTGGTGGCGGCTGGCTTCGACGACACCTACGGCCCGCTGACCGCGATCATGGCGCTGCTGCTGTGGGCGAACGTCACGGGAATCGCCCTGCTCGCCGGCATCGCCCTGGCTGCGCAGCTGGAGGCGGTGCGGGCGGGCCGACTCGACCCGCTCCTCGCCGACAGCGACGATGACGGCATTCCGGACGAGCTCGACGAGCACCCCGACTCACCGGCCCGCTGACCGCTGAGCCGCGGGAAAGCCCAGGAGCAGCCGCCGAACATCGCTGTGACCATTCCGTGGTCGCTCCCGCGGCTGCGGTGCCGTGCGATTGGACGACCGGATCGAGGACGTTCAGGTGTGACAGGCCGCTGCCCGTTCCAGCAACGCGGCCCGTTGCCGCGTGTTGGCGGTGAGCAGCGCTGCTCGCTCGAACTCGGCAGCGGCCTCAGCATGGCGGCCCAGCTTCTCCAGCAGGTCCCCGCGGACGGTGGGCAGCAGGTAGTAACCGTCGAGCGCGGGGTCCTCCCGGAGGGTCTCCACGACCTCGAGCGCCGCCCGCGGGCCGAACGCCATCCCGATGGCCACGGCCCGGTTGAGCTCCACCACCGGCGAGGGCATGAGCTGGGCCAGCCCGTCGTAGAGCGCGACGATCCGCTCCCAGTCGGTGTCCTCGGCCGCCCGGGCCCGGGAATGACAGGCCGCGATGCCGGCCTGCAACGTGTAGGGGCCGATCGGGCCGCCGGTCGCGTAGGCACGCTCCAGCGCGGCGAGCCCGCGTCCGACGAGGAGCCAGTCCCAGCGCGAGCGGTCCTGGTCGAGCAGCAGCACCTGGCCGCCCGACGGCGAGATCCGGGCCCGGGTGCGCGATGCCTGCAGTTCCATCAGCGCGACGAGGCCGTGGACCTCGGCCTCGCGAGGAAGCAGTTCGGCGAGGATGCGCCCGAGCCGCAAAGCCTCCTCCATCAGTTCGGGCCGGATCACGGTGTCGCCGGAAGTGGCGGAGTAGCCCTCGTTGAAGATCAGGTAGATGACCTCGAGCACCGAGGCGACGCGCTCCCGCAGCTCACCTCGCGCGGGGATCTCGAACGGCACCCGGGCCGCGGACAGCGTCCGCTTCGCCCGGACGATGCGCTGGGCCACGGTGGACTCCGACACCAGGTATGCCCGCGCGATCTCCCTGGTCGTCAACCCGCACAGGAGCCGGAGCGTGAGCGCCACCCGCGCCTCTGTGGAGATGACGGGGTGGCACGCGATGAAGACGAGCCGCAGGAGATCGTCGTCGAACGGGTCGTCCGCGTCGGGCTCCGCGGTCTTCTGCGGATGGATCTCCGCCTCCCGGCCGAGTTCCTCGATCTTGCGTTGGTGGACGTCCGCTCGGCGCAGCCGGTCGATGCCGCGGTGCTTGGCCGTGGCCATGAGCCAGGCGCCCGGGTTCTTCGGGACGCCCGACTCGGGCCAGTCCTCCAGGGCGGCGACGAGCGCCTCCTGGGCGAGGTCCTCGGCGAGGCCGACGTCCCGCACCAGGCGGGCGGCGCCCGCGATCAGGCGTGCGGACTCGATCCGCCACACGGCCTCGATGGTGCGCCGGACGTCGGCCTCCGCCATCAGTCGCCCTCGACCTGGGCCCGCAGCTGCGCGTCCTTCTCGCGCAGCTCCGGTGTGAGCGCGTCGCCGAAGTCCTCTGCCTCGAAGACCGGACGGATCTCCACCAGGGACTGCTCGCCCGTCGGGTTCGGGATCCGCTTGACCCACTCGATGGCCTCGTCCATCGACTTGACCTGCCAGACCCAGTAGCCCGCGAGCAGCTCCTTCGTCTCGGCGAACGGCCCGTCGATCACCTTCCGCTCGCTGCCGGCGAACTCGACGCGCACCCCCTTCGAACTGGGGTGCAGGCCGTCGCCGCCGAGGATCACACCGGCCTTCACCAGCTCCTCGTTGTAGGCCGTCATCTGCTCGAGCAGCTCCTGGCTCGGCAGCTCGCCGGCCTCGCTCTGCTCGGTGGCCTTGATGAGCACCATGACTCGCATTCTCGGTCCCTCCTGTTGTCCGGTTTGCGTCCCACCTGTGCGGCGAGCGAGCGACGCCGATATCGACACCGGGGCGAGTGTGTCCTACGTCACTCCGCCGCGGCCCAACCCTCGGGTGCCGTACGCGATCGATACGGGTGCGCGGGCCGGAACAACAGGCCCGCAGGCGGGCCGCGGCCGGTGCCTCTGGGGGGTGGTGCCGGCCGCGGTTGCCGGGTACCCGTGCGCGTCGCCGCGACGGACCCCACGCGCGGATCTGCCGCATCGCGTCAAGCGCGGTGGAGCGGGCCGTCGATCACGTCCGGGCTGACGGCCCTCGCCCGCCAGAGCGCTTCGGCCACGTACCGGTTCCGCCGCTCGGCGCGCTGGTCCCGGGTCTCGTCGCTCGACTCCTCGTCGAGCCACGGCGGCCAGGACGGGAACACCTGATCCGCCCGCCGGCCGTCGGTCAACCGCGCATTTGCCACCCGCTCGGCCAAGCCGTGCAACTGGCGACCGAGCACGGTGATCAGGTTCTGCTCGGCGATCGTCCAGCCGAGCTGCTCCAACCGGTTGGCGACATCGCGACCGGACCACCCGGCGTTGTGCGGGCGCCTGCGGCACGGCATGCACGGCCAGGCCAACGCGTGCCCCACCGTCCAGGCGAGGGACGAGCGCTCCAGGTTGATCTGCAGCAGGAGCGTGGTCCCGCTGTTGTCGGGGGTGTCCGGCGCGCCGAAGTCCTCGGCGCGCAACACCGTGAGCTCGAAGTCCACGTACTGGCCCGACGGCGTGGGGCTGACGTAGCTCGTGCCCAACGTCAGGACCACCGGCTCGGGCCGGACGATGCCGTCGACCACCACGCTGCTCCCCCGCTGGCTGCGAATCGCCACGCCGACGGTGCCGACCCGGAGCTCGAGCTGGCGGACGGAGAGGTCCGGACGGGCGTCGGGGACCGCCAGGTGGGTTGCTGCGAGCTCGGGGCGGGCGGCGAGGAACTCCTCGTCGCGGCGTCCGACCGTCCAGACCTGGCTCGGATACAGGTCGACGGCTTGCGGTGCCCGGGATCCGGGTGGGATCAGCCCGCTCAGGCGCGCGGTCGGCTCTGCCCCCCTGATCACAGGTTGATGTTATGCGGATCCGAAGAACTCTTCCTGCCTCGGTGGCGGGCCCGGCTGCGACCGTCCTCGCACGTACGAGGAGACCGAGGAATCGCTGCGCGCGGCGCGGGTCGCGATCCCGGTTTCTTGTTCCATTCCGGCCCGCGACGCGGGGCCCTGCCCGTAGCCTCCGCGGCTGTGGACGGGTCCACCGCGCGGGTCGCCGACCACCCGGCCACGTCAGCACCCACGGAGACGGCATGAGCACTCCGGTCCCACTGGTCACCCCGATACCGGTGATCCCGAACAGGTCCGCCGCGTATCCGCGCAGCTGGCTACGGTGGAGGCCCGCGCCCGGGAGATCGAGTCGCGGCTGCGCGCGATCGAGACCGGGGTCGGGCCGCAGATGTGGCGCGGCCAGGCCGCCGACGGGTTCGCCGCGCTACTGGCCGAGACCGGCCCGGACCTCACCAGGCTCGCCGCCTCTTACGGCGCGGCGAGCCAGGCCCTGGCGACCTACGCCACCGAGCTCGCCGCCGCCCAGGACGCAGCACGCGCCGCCGAGGCCGAGGCGACCACGGCGTCCGGCGACCGTGACCGGGCCACCGCCGAGCGCGACTCAGCGGACGCGGTCCGGCACGCCGCCGCTGCCGACGAGGCCCGCGCCCGGCTCGACCCACTCGCGGCCGGGGACGCGGAGCAACGCCGCGCCGACGCCCTCGAGCGTGCGAGCACAGCGGGCGCCGCTGTCGATCAAGCTGATCAGGCACTTCGAGCCGCGCAGCAGAAGGCCGACGGGGCAGCGGACCGACGGGATGCCGCCGCGGTCAGGTGCGTGCGCGAGCTCGACGCCGCCAGCAGCGCCGGGATCAACATCCGCTACCTGACACAGGCGCAAGACCGCACCAGGCGGGCCGTCGCCTGCCGGGCGTCACGCCGCCGTCGCCGGGAACATCGCCGATGAGATCGGCAAGAACATCACGGACGATCTCCGGGACAAGTGGTTGCTCCACGCGTCGGACCTCACGGTCGGCGGCGTCGCCGGAGGCATTGCGACACATCGCGTGAGCGGTCTTTTGCGGGAATCCACCGGGCTGACGGATGAGGCCGGGACGGCCGACGAGAGATATCGCGCCGCACCGGGTGGATCGCCGGAGGCGAGATTCCAGAACGAGCTGGCTCAGCGCAAGCGCGACGAGGCCGATGCGCTGAGGCGGCGGGCCGACTCGGTCGGCCGCAGGGTCGGTACCAGGATCGGGGTCACCGGCCTGGGAATCAGCGCATGCCGGAATCGGCTACGACATCCTGAACGGCAAGCCGCTCGTCAAGGCAGCGGTCTCCGGTGTCGGTGGCACTCTCGCCGCAGGCGTGACCGGGGCGAGGTTCGGAGCGTTGATCGGGTCCGTCGTAGGAGGCCCGGTGGTCGGAACGGCGGCCGGTGCGGTGATCGGCTGGGGCTTCGGGGTCGCCACCAGCGCTGTCATCGATTGGGGATACGACCAACTACCGAAGCCGCTGAAGGAAGCGGTCGAGAACGCGACCAGGCCCATCGACGATGCGGTCAAGGGAGCAAAGAAGATCTGGGACGCCATTTTTTGACGGCTCGCTCGGGACGGGAAGGGAGCCATCGTGTTGGTGAGGGAGACGGCATCGTGAGAAGAGTCGGCAATGGCACTGCTCGGCTGCCCTGGCCGGCCGAGTGGTCCACACCTCGACCCAGGCCGGCGACGGTGCTGGGGGACGGGTTTCTGGGTGCCCTCACGCTGGGGTTCACCGGGCTCGGTGCTCTGGCCTCGTCCGCCGGCGATCTCGGCACTGCCGCGTTCTTCTTCGCCGGTGGCGCCTTCCCGGGTGTGCTCACCGCGCTCTCCCTGTCGATGTGGCGGCTGCGCCGTCGCACGTCATCGCGCGCGGTCAGGTCGCGGCCGACCGCACATGGCCGCGGGGGCGTCGTGCTGTGCTTCTCGACCTGGCGGTACTACGGCCTCACCGCGGCCCTCCTGATGGGCTCCGCCTTTCTGGGAGTGCACGCAGCCGGCGGTGTCCTGGGTTGGGAGATGCCTCCCCCGGTACCCCAGGCCAATGCGATCGCGGTCGCCATCGCCGGGTTCGGTGCATTGCTCTTCCTGTGGCTGTTCATCGAGTTCGTCAGTGGGCGCATCGTGAAGGGCTGGCTGGCATTGACGCCGGCCGGGATCCACCATCGGAGTCACACGTTCGAGCACTTCGTTCCGTGGAGCGCGGTGCTCGAGGTGTCCGCGATGGAACTCGGCGCCGGGCCGCTCATCGTCGTGCGGACGTTCCCTTCGGATGGTGCATGGATACGTCGGACGCATTGGATGGGCAAGCCGGACGAATTCGGACTGCTTCCGTCCCTCGTTGTACGTGCACGCTCGCTCGCGGTCGATCCGGCGGTGGCATACCACGCTCTGCGGTACTACCACGCTCATCCCGAGTCCCGAGGCGAGCTCCTCACGCCGGTGGGTGAGCGGCGCATTCGAAGCGGGAACGTCGTCGCTTGACGAGGCTCCATATACCGACCGAACGGAGGAGTCATGAGCAGGGCCGCTGTGAAGATTGAAATTCCACCCGTGGTGTATGTGCCGTGTTCGCCGCTGACCAATGGTGCTGAGGACCTGATCGTCGATCTTCGACCGACGCGGGACGGCCCGTTGGCGCTCCTCGTGTACTCAGCCCTCGACCGCTTGGTGGACTGCTGCGGCGACGAGCAGCCGTGGGTCGTCATGCCGACGGTGAGCTTGGAGAAGGTCCGCCAGGAAACCCATTTCGAACTCCTCCTGCTCGACGTCGAGATTCCCGAGGAGTTCCGACGTCGCGCCGCCGCCGCGCTGCCGCAACCGGGTCTCTAGACCTCCGGCACCTGACCCAGCAGCATCCTTCCTTCCGCCACCAGGTAGGCCCGGCCGGGCGGTCCGCTGAACCCCATGCCCCGCTCCAACGTCACCCCGACGTTGGCGGCGACGAGGTGGTTGGGCGGGCAGAGCAGCACGACGGAGCCCGGGCGGGTCCGTGCGACCTTCAACAGGCCGGTGGCCCCGAAGCCGAACGAGTCCAGCAGCGCCACGACGGCGAGCGACGGGCCGTCGGGTTTCGTGAAGCGCTCGACCATGTCGTCATCGGGCGGGAAGCGGTCGACGTCGTCGAGCACGACGAGATCGGCTGGGGAACGGTTAAGGACGTCGGCGACCTCGCCGCTCGTCACCACCTCGACCCCGGCCTCGGCCGCGCACTCGTGGACCGGCGTTCGACGGTGGACGCCGAGCAGCACGCGAAGGCCGCTCCCCCCGGCGGACGCGGCGACAGCGGCGGCGGCGGTGCTGCGGCCGGAGCCGGCCGGGCCGGCGATCACCAGCGGCCCGGCGTCCAGGCTCGCCCATACGGGGCTCAGCCGGTCGCCGCTCACTCCCAGCAGGATGTGCTTCCCGGTCGTCGGCCGGGCGCCGAGGCGGGTGGCATCGGCCAGCGTGATCTGCTCCGGCAGCCGGTCCAGTCGCATTGGTGCGCGTGCAGTGCCCGGATCCTCGGCGTCGGCGTGCAGCCGGGCTGCGATGTCGGCCAGCGCGGCCGCCTGCGCCGGGCCGGACGGATCGGTCGCGAGCAGGGGCACCTGGACCTGCCCTCCGTCACCGGCCCACAGGGCGCGCCCGGGCGGGAGGTCCTCCGGCAGATTGCGCACCTGTAGGCCGAGCAGGGTCGCGTCCGTCGGGTTGTTCAGCCGCAGGCACAGCCGATGGGTGAGCCGAGCGAGCAGGCGGGACTTGAGTATCCGTTCGTCCCCCGCCAGGCACACCGTGACCCCCGCGGCGGCTCCTCCGGAGAGCAGTTCGAGCATCGTCGTCTGGGCTGCGCCGTCGACGCTCTCGAGCAGTCCTTCCCAGCCGTCGACGAGCAGCACGACGTGCGGCGGCGCATCGGCGGCGCCCCGCGACCACAGCTCGGCGACGCTCGTCGCCCCGAGCCGGCTCAGGTCGCGGCGCCGATCCCGCATGGTCGTGGCGAGCCGGTTGAGCAGCCGTTCCAGCCGCTCGGAGTCGTCGGGGGCGACCACGACCCCGGTGTGGGGCAGTGCGTCGAGCCCCGAGAGGCCGCCGAATCCGTCAACGACGTGCAGGTGCAGCTCGGCCGCATCGGCGGCACGGGCTAGGCCCACGGCGACCGCGCGCAGCGCGGTGGTGCGGCCGCTGCGACCGCTTCCGACGATCGCGAGGTGGCCCGAACCGAGCGGCACCTCCAGAACGTCCTGGCGCTGCTCCTGGGGCCGGTCCCACAGCCCGAGCGGGATCGCGAACCTCGTCGGCGGCAGAGCGTCCAGGGCCAGCGCGGGGGGCAGCGGCGGCAGCCACGGTCGGTAGGGCGGGGTGAGGCCCTCGGCGTCGGCGGCCGCGCGCACCGCGTCCACGAGGACGTTCAGGTCCGTGGCCAGCTCGTCCTTGCTCGCCTCGGCCGCCGGCGGAGGGGTCATGTCGAACCAGCGCAGTGCGACGGCCCGTCGGACGTTTCCCGGGGTCGAGCGCCTGGGCGCCGTGATCCGAGCCGTCTGCAGCAGCTGCGGCGGGCCGCCGCCTCGGACGAGCAGGGCCCGGCCGGGGTGGGCGTTGGGGAGGTAGGCGGCGTCGGGCGTATCGATGACGTCCTGGCTGTCGCCGATCTCCTTGACCCGCAGGCACACCCGGAGGTCGGTGTTGGCGCGGATCTGGCCGTCGACGACCCCCGCCGCCTTCTGCGTCGCCAGGACCAGGTGAACCCCCAGCGAGCGACCGATCCTCGCCACGTTGACGAGGCCGTCGACCAGCGACTGGAGCTGTTCCTCGAGCTCCGCCAGCTCGTCGGCGACCACGACGAGCCGGGGAAACGGCGGCAACGTCGGATCGGCGAGCGCTCGCCGCCGGTAGTCGGCGAGGTCCTCGGCACCGGCGGCGGCCAGCTGCGCCTGGCGCCTGTTCAGCTCGGCGCGGAGCGACGACAGGGCCCTGGCGGCGAGCCGCGTGTCCAGGTTCGTGACGGAGCCGACGACGTGCGGCAGGGCGTCCAGGTCCTTGAAGGTGGCGCCGCCCTTGTAGTCGAGGAACAGGAAGTTGAGCCCCGTCGGCGGGTTCGCCCTCGCCAGGCCGGCGATCAGCGTGCGCAGGAAGTCGCTCTTGCCGGAGCCGGAGATGCCCGCGACCAGGGCGTGCGGGCCGTCGCGGGCGATGTCCACGAGGACGGGACCGTCGGCGTCCGCGCCGATGACGACCTCGGTCTGGTCCTGGAGCAGCCCCCACGCTGCCCGGATCTCGCCCGCCTCCGGCTCGCCGGCCAGCTCGGTCAGCCGGATCGACGAGGGAACGTCATGGCCGGGCGCGTCGCCGACGCGGCGCACCGGAGCCAGTGCCCGGGCCACGAGCTCGGCGGTGCCCGGGGTGATCTCGTCGGGCACGACCGTCGGCGACTCCCCGCGGTCGACGCGCAGGACCACGTCCCGCCCGGTCGCCACCAAGCGCGCCCGCGCGCCGTCGGGCAGCTGCCGTTCGTCGGTCTCGGCGCACACGAAGCGCAGGCCGGCGGCCGGTCCTCGGTTCAGGAGGTTGGTGAGCTGGGGTCGACGACGCAGATCCGCGGTGCCGGCGAGTACGACGACGAGATCCGGACGGGCACGCCGATCGGAGGACGGCTCGCGCGATCGGCCCGCGGAGCGGCGCTGCAGCTCGTCCCCCAGGGACTTGATCATCCTTTCCGCGCCCTGCGCATCCCACCCGGCCCGGACGGATCCGTCGTCCGTCCGGAGGTGGGGCAGCCAGCGCAGCCAGCCGAGCTGCTCCTCGCCCGCGTCCGGAGCGATGACGGCGATCCGCAGTTCGTCCGGGCTGTGGTGGACGGCCAGCTGGGTGACCACCCAGGCGAGCTGGGTGTCGACCCAGCCGGGCGGGCCCGCGAGTCCGAGCATCGGCTGGGCGACCAGGCTGATCCCGAGCGGTGCCAGCCGCAGCACGGGCGGTGACCAGTCCTGGGGCGGATCACCGGTGATCTTCACGGCGGCCGGGCGGTCGGCCCGGCCCAACCGGACCGCGAGCCAGTCGTCGTCGGCCGGTTGTCGTTCCCACAGCTGGGCCCTCGGCGTGATGGCCGTACGCACCGTGGTCGCCGGGTCCGGCCAGGCGGCCCGCAGGTCGGCGTCCTCGTCGTCGGTGGCCGCCTCGATCCGCACGCGCGCCGCGGTCAGCTCGGAGTGGTACGTCTCCTCGTTGCGCAGGCCGCGGCGCGCCTGCCTGCGCCGCTCGGTCCACCAGCTGCCGATCAACATGAGCGGGCTCAGCAGGCCGAACAGGAGGAAGATCGCGTTCCGCAGCACGAGGGCCATCACGACGGCGGCGACCAGCGGGAGCAGCGCGGGGAGCACCGGGAAGCCGCGATCGTCGTCGTCGGCGGGGACGGCAGGCATCGCGACGGTCGGCGGTTCGAAGCGGGCCGGCCGCGATCTGGGGGTGCGGTTGAGCAGGACCTCGCCGGAGTCCCCGCGCCTCACGACTGCCGCCCTGTCCCGCAGCGCCTCCACCACCAGGCGGCTCCCGCCGATCTGGATGACCTTGCCGTCGACGTCCGCGGCGCCCGCGACCGCGCGCCCGTCCAGCAGCACGCCGTTGCGGGAACCGAGGTCGGCGAGCGTCACGCGGTTGGGCCCGACGACGAGTTGGGCGTGCTTGCGGGACACGTCGGGATCGTCGAGTACGAGCTGGCAGGAGGCCGCGCGCCCCATGACCACGGCCTGGCCGGGCACGAGGGGGAGCTCGGTTCCGGCGGCGGCACCGGACACCACCCGGAGCACGAGCGGCGGCGCGAATCGCACGGGGGCGAGCTGCGGCCCGCGACCGTAGTGCAGCACGCTGCCGTCCCGCAGCGGCGAGACGGCGACGGGCTGCTCGGGCGTCAGAGGGCCGCCGTCCACCACCGGGGTGCCCTGCACCGGGATGACCGTGCCGATCATGGTCAGGACGTCGCTGACGCGGTCGGAGGGCTCGCAGTCGACGTGGACGTCGCTCTTGACGCCGGTGGCGTCGTCCTCCACGGTCAGTCGCATCCGTACCCCGGTTCCCCCTCTGCCGGCCGACGCGCAGAAACTAGCTCGTTTCCTCGACCGAACTCCACGATCGAGCAATCGCATCGACCTGAGCCAGGCATTGCTGTCGGTCTCGGCGAGTTGGGCTTCGCGTCGGGCGCTACGCTCGCCCGGTCTCTAGTGCGGTGGCGCGGCCGGCCCGGTCATCCGGGCATTTGGACGGCCGCTCGCGACAGGACCGAACGCCCAGACCCGACGCTTCTGGCGGTCGTGACGCCCTGACCGCACGCGAAAGGCGACCTCGTGTCGACCGATCGCTATTTCGCGCTGGCTCGCGTTCCCGGCGCTCTGGCGTTCCTCTGCACCTCGAGCCTGGGGCGTCTCGGCGTCGCGATGTCCAGGCTGGGGCTGCTCGCGACCGTTCGGGACGGCAGCGGCTCCTTCGCCGTTGCGGGCGCGGTCGCTGCCGCCTTCGCCGTGGCGGAAGCGGTGGGTGCGCCGCACGTCGCGCGTGCGATGGACCGTTGCGGCCAACGGCGCGTACTGGCCGCGACCTCGCTCAGCCACTCCGCAGCGGTCGGCGGGCTGCTCGTGGCCACGACGGCGAGTCCCGCGCTTCCGCTGCTGTGCGCGTTGGCGCGCTTGCCGGCGCGTCGCTGCCCCGCATCGGATCCGCGTCGGCCGTTCGCTGGAGGCCTGCGTTCCCGCCTCGGAGCTGACCCGGGCGCTGACGTGGTCGGCTTCCGCCAGTGCAGCGGGCATCGCCACGGCAGGCGGGCTCGCCGGCATCGTCGTCGAAGCCGGCGGGGCTGCCTCCGGGTTCCTGCTCACGGTGGCGGCCGCATGCCTCGTCGCGCTCGCCGCCTGCTTCGCGCGAGCATCTCACGGCGACGTTACGCTCTGATGCATGCGGACAGCGGGGCCTGCCGAAACCCCGGACCTGTCCGGATTGATCGACGTTTCCCCCATCGGCGCCGGTGGCTTCGCCGATGTCTATCGCGCTCGCCAGGCCCACCTCGGACGGTGGGTGGCGCTGAAGGTTTTCCGGGTCGCCTTGCACGAGCCGGCGGTGGCGAACCAGTTCCGAGCCGAATGCCAGGCGGTGAGCCGGCTGGACGACCACCTGCACGTGATACGCGTGTACGACGCGGGTCTTCTCCCGGATGGGCGGCCGTATCTGGTCACGGAGCTGTGCGACAGCTCGCTGCAGCAGCTGGTGGTCCGTCGCGGCGGGGCGCTCCCGGAACTGGAGGCCGTGGAGCTCGGGTACCGCGTCGCGATCGCCCTGCTCGCCGCCCACTCGGCTCAGGTGATCCACGGCGACGTCACGCCGCAGAACGTCCTCATCCGGTCGTCGGGCGCGCCGGTTCTGGCCGACTTCGGGCTCGCCGTCCTGCGCGACTACCGCGGCAACACCGCCAGCGGCTTCAACCCCGCCTACGCGGCGCCCGAAGCCCTCAGCCACGAGGGCAGGATCGACGAGCGGACCGACGTGTACGGGCTCGGCGCGACCCTCTACGCGATGCTGACCGGTCGCGCCCCGTTCGGGCTGCAATGGGGCGAGTCGGAAGCCGCGCGCAACCGGCGGGTCCTCGAGGAACCGGTCTCCTGGCCTGCCGGCACCTCCGTGAGCGACCGCCTGGAAGGGCTGGTCTCGGGGATGCTGGCGAAGGAGCCGGGCCTGCGCCCGGAGCTCAGCACGGTCGCGGACGAGCTGACCCGGCTGGGGGACGACCTCACCCAACCCCACGCACCACCCGCGGCACACTCCGGCCCACCGGACGGCACCGGGCTGGGCAGCGAGAAGACCGTCGCCATCGCCGATGCGCCGCCCGCGGCCTCGCCGAGGTCGTCCGTGCCCCGGATGCGGGCGCCCCGCCCGGAACGGTCGATCTCGAAGGTCGCACGCGCGCATCCACGGCTCGTCGTCATCGCAGCGGTGAGCCTGATCCTCGCCGGCGGCATCCTCGTCTCGGCGGTCGTGACCTCGGGAACGGCCGGCGATGCGCCACCGGCCGCCAGCACTCCGGGCGTTTCGGTCGTCGAGCTTGCACCCCCTGATCCGCTCGGCGCCCTCGCCACCAGGTTGAGCTGGTCCGGCACCCCCGGGCTGACCTACACCCTCGTCGTGACGAGGCAGGGCGAGCAACCGCGCGACGAGCCCGCCGGTGAAGCGACGACCGTGACGGTCGCGACGGAACCCTCGGCGGCCTACTGCTTCCAGGTCCGTGGCACTGACGGCCGGCAGGTGGTAGAGAGCAACGTGCAACGGCTGCGTGACGCGGTGTGCTGACTCGGTCGGGGCGCCGCACCCGGGGGGAACATGAGAACGCGTGGTCCATTGGTCACCCTTGCCGCCGTCGGCGTGCTCGCCGTCGTCGTCCTCGTCGTGAGCCTGGTGCGGACGCCCGCCCCCGCCGCGAAGCCCGCGCCGGCCGCACCGCCCCTCGCCATCGCGGACGACCCACCCCCGACCACCACGCCGCCCGCCCCGGCACGGGAAGGCGTCTACACCGGGCACACCAGCGGCAACGAGGTCACCGTGGCGGTCGCCGTGTCCGGCGAGCAGGCATCCGCCTACATCTGTGACGGGAAGCGGATCGAGTCCTGGCTGGAAGGCACGGTCTCCGGCGAGCAGGTGAACCTGCAGGGGCGGAACGGCGCCCAGCTCACCGCCACGCTCTCCGACGACGCGGCACTCGGCATGGTCACGGTCGCCGAGCAGCAACTGCCGTTCTCCGCGGCGGTGGCGGGGCCGCCCGCCGGCATCTACGAGGGGCAGGCCACCGTGGACGGGGAGCCCAACCGCATCGGCTGGATCGTCCTGCCCAGCGGGCGCCAGGTCGGCATCAACAACGTGGCGGGGAAGAGGGGACCGGCACCCGAGCTCGATCCGAACGACCTCGACGAGTTCGAACTCCGCGGCGTGGACGTCGAGGTGAAGCGCATCGGCGGCGGGGACCCGGTCGTCCCGCGATGACCACGCCCGACCCCGACCTCACGCGCCCCCGCGCCACGGCTCCGCCGGTGCCATCGGCGGCCGCGCCCGCTGCCGCGTCGTGGACCGCGGTCGCCGTGCCGGTTGCGGTGGGTACGGGCGTGGCCGTCGTGCTCGGCGTGTACGGCCGTCTGCACACCGCGACCGGGCTGTCGCTCGCCCTCCCGGGATTCTCCGGAACCCTGTACGTGAAGGCCTGGCTGACCACCCTCGCGTTCGTCCTCGCGCTCGTGCAGATCTTGACGGCGATGGTCCTGGACGGCCGCATCACGGTCGACCTGCCGAACCTGCCCGCCGTTCACCGGTGGTCCGGGCGTTTCGCGGTGCTCTTCACGGTGCCCGTGGCGGTCCATTGCCTCTACGCACTCGGATTTCGGTTCGACGACCCACGGGTGCTGGTGCACTCGCTCGTCGGCTGCCTGCTGTACGGGGCGTTCACCGCGAAGATGCTGCTGCTCACGCGACCGTGGCTGCCACGATGGGCCGTACCGGCGGTGGGCGGCGTGCTCTTCTCGGTGCTCGTCGCGCTGTGGCTCACGTCCTCGTTGTGGGTGTTCACCACCGCCGGATTCCACCTGTAGCGCGCCGACCGTCCTGTGAGCGGATCGGACCAGGTCAGGCGCCTGCGGCGCGCGACTGCTGAACGACCTCGAACTCCAGCAGCGACGATCCGGTGCCCACCGGGCGCGCCCGCTCGCCGGAGTGGGCCTGCATGCCGGCGCCTTTCATCCACGCCTGGAACGACTCGTCGTCCTCCCAGTGGGTGACGACGAAGTAGCGGTTGTCGCCGGACACCGGGCGCAGCAGCTCGAACGACAGGAAGCCCGGCTGGCCGTCCACGGCGTGCAGCCGGTTGGCGAACCGCCTCTCCAGCTCCTCGCCCGCGCCCTCGGGCACCTCGATCGCATTGATCTTCACGACGGCCATGGCCACAAGGGTAGTGGCTACGGGGCCGACCCGGCCGGCAGCTCGAGCCGCGATGCGATGTGCGATGTGGATGCCGATGATCTCGCTGTGCTCCTCGAGCGCCACGTCGCGGTCGTGCTCGACGGGCTGCGCGCCCGTCCGGGTGCTCAACTCCCGGGCCGTCCGCTCGTGCTCGAGGACATGAGGCGGGCCGGTGGGGACGGGTAGGCGCGCGGTGCGGGCCTCCGACGGGCTCGAGCTGGCCGTCACCGAGTTCGGCGGCGCCGGCACGCCGATCCTGCTGCTGCACGGGCTCATGGGGCGGGCGAGCACGTGGTGGGCGGTCGCCGAGTGGCTGGCCTGCCGCGGCCGGGTCGTCGGCGTGGACGCGCGCGGGCACGGCCGCTCGGGAGCGCGCGGACCGTGGACCACCGACCGGATGGTCGCGGACGTCGTCGACGTGCTCACCGAGCTCGGGCCCGCCGTGGTGATCGGGCACTCCATGGGCGGCCTGCACGGTCTGGTGGCCGCGGCCCGGCGCCCGGAGCTGGTGTGCGCGCTCGTGGTGGAGGACATGGGCGTCGACTTCCGGGGGCGCAGCGCCGCGGACGCACGGGCGTGGTTCACCGCGCTCCCGCAGCCGTTCCCGTCGCTGGCGGCGGTGCGGCGGGCGTTCGGGTACCCGCGTCCCGAGTTCGGCGAGTACATGACCGAGTGCGTCGAGGAGCGGGCCGACGGCTACCACCTGCTGGCCCGGGTCGACCACACCACCGCGATCGCGGCCGAGTGGGCCGAGCGCGACCACTGGGCGGCGGTGGCCTCCGTCCGTTGCCCGGCGCTTCTCGTCGAAGCGGAGGAAAGTGTGGCGCCGTCGGGGCAGATGGCCCTGATGGCGGCCCGCATGGACGAAGCGACGCACGTGCGCGTGCCGGGCACGGGGCACCTGGTGCACGCGGGGCCGGGCTTCCAGCCGCTCATCGAGTCGTTTCTGAGTACTCATATGTGAGTGCTTTACTGTCGTCCGTGAACCCGACGAGGCTGTTCGTGCTGAGCGCGCTCGCCAAGGGCGGCGCGATGTACGGCCACCAGATCCGACGCGACGCCCGGGTGGACCGGGCCGAGCTGTGGTCCGACGTGCGCCCGGGCTCGCTCTACGGTGCGCTGCACCGGTTGGAGGGCGAGGGCCTGGTCCGGGCCTTGCGCACCGAGCAGCAGGGGCGCCTGCCGGCCCGCACCGTCTACGAGATCACCGACGAGGGCCGCCGCGAGCTCGCCGTGCTGCAGGCGGAGGCGTTCGAGGAGGTCCGGTTCCCACCCGACCCGGTCGACCTCGCGCTCGCCACGGCGTCCGACGTGGACGAAGCCACGCTGCGCGGCCACGTGGAGGACCGGGTCCGCGACCTGACCGCGCGGCTCTCCCGGCTCGACCACCTCGCCGAGCGCCGCTGGCCGGACCAGACCCCGGCCGACGACCTCGTGCTCGAGCACGCCCGGCTGCGGTTGCGGGCGGAGCTGGAATGGCACGCGCTCGTGCTGGACCGGCTCGGCAAGCTGGGCGGTGCCTCGTGACCGTCCGGGAGCTGCGGTTGATCGGCGACCCGGTGCTGCGGACGCCGTGCCTGCAGGTGACGGAGTTCGACGCCGCGCTCGCCGCGCTGGTCGGCGACCTGATGGACACGGTCTCGGTGCCCGGGCGCGCCGGGCTCGCGGCCAACCAGATCGGCGTGTCGCTGGCGGCCTTCTCCTACGACGTCGACGGCGCACGCGGATACGTCGTCAACCCGCGGCTGGTCGCCACCGACGGTGAGTACGACGGCGAGGAGGCCTGTCTGTCCGTGCCCGGCGTCTCCGCGCCGCGGCTGCGGGCGGCGTACGCGCGCGTGGAGGGCGTGGACGTGGAGGGGCGGCCGGTGGCCGTCGAGGGCACCGGGGAGCTCGCCCGCTGCCTGCAGCACGAGACAGACCACCTGCGTGGCGAGCTCTACATCGACGCGCTCACGGGGGAGCGACGGCGCGCGGCGTTCCGCCGGCTGCGGGACGCCGGGCTCGCCGGTCCCTGATCAGCCGGCGTCGACGGCCACCACGCGCGCCCGGACGGTGGGCACCGGGTGCAGGAGCGCGAACGCCTCGGCGGGGCGCTCGCTCGCGAGCACGCAATGCGGCAGCCACGTGCCGGGCAGGTAGGCCGCGAGCGGGGAGCGCACGCGCCCGGCCAGCGCGTCGTGCACGGCACCGTGCACGGCGAGCAGTTCGGCGTCGACCACGGCGGCGAGCACGAGCTCGTCGGGCCGTCCGGCCACCGTGCCGAGGGTCTCCAGCCAGATCGACGGCAGGGCGAGCAGCCGCACCTCCGCGGCGAGCGCCTCCTGGGCGGCCTGCGGGATCGCCCCGGCCGCCGCCGCGATCACGGACGGCGGCTCGGTGGGGGTGGCGATCCCGTGGCCGGACAGCCGCGAACGCAGCGCGGTGAGCTCGGCGCATGCGGCCTCGTCGAGGCGGAAGCGGACGGTCTGGCCCATCAGGCGGGAAGCGCGAAACGGCCGTCGTCGTGCTGCTCGGCGAGCCCGTCGACGAGCAGCGAGTCGAGGCAGCGGTCGCGCTGGGCCGCGTCGTCCCATGCTGCATCGAGCGCGGCGCGCTCCACGGGCCCGTCCGCCCCGCGCAGGACGTCGAGGAGGCGGCCGCGGACCTGCCGGTCGGTGCCGGCGAAGCCCTGGACCGGCCGGCGCGGGCCGGTGTACTCCGGCCGGCCTGCCGCCCGCCACGCGCACTCCTCGCGTACCGGGCAGATCCCGCAGCGCGGGGCCCGCGCCGTGCACACGACGGCTCCCAGCTCCATCAGACCGGCGGAGACCACGGCGGCGGAGTGGTCGTCGGGCGGGAGCAGAGCGTCCACGTCGGCGAGGTCGGCCGCGGTGCGGGCCGGGCCGGCGTCACCGCGACCGTGCACGGCGCGGGCGACGACGCGGCGGACGTTCGTGTCGACCACCGGGCAGCGCCGTCCGTAGCCGAACGCCGCAACCGCGCGCGCCGTGTACGAACCGATGCCGGGCAGTGCTTCGAGGGCCTCGACATCGGACGGGACGACGTCCCCGTGCTCGCTCGCGATCACGCCTGCGGTCTCGTGCAGGCGCAGCGCACGGCGGGGGTAGCCGAGCTTGCCCCACGCGCGCAGCACCTCGGCGCGCGACGCCGCGGCCATCGCCGACGGGGCGGGCCAGCGCGCGAGCCACTCCGTCCACACCGGTTCGACGCGAGCGACCGGCGTCTGCTGCAGCATGAACTCGCTCACGAGCACCCCCCACGGCGTGGTGTCCGCGCGGCGCCACGGGAGATCGCGCGCCGCGGCGGGGTACCAGTCGAGCACGAGTGCGGCCATCGACACGGCTGACGATCGTGCCATGTCGTGTTCGATGGCCTCCGCTTCGCTCCGGCGTGCTCGCGGGCCTTCGAGGCGACGTTCCGCTCCTCCGGTGCTCGGTCGCTCGTTCCTCGCTCCCTGCGCGCCTCCCCCGCGGAACGTCGCCGGCCTGCTCGCTCGGCTCGAGGTCTCACTGCCGTCGATTCGCTTCCACGCACCGATCGGTGCAGCTGCTGGCCCGAATGATCGACCGCCGCTCGGGTGCTTCCGGCGCGTCGCGACGCGCCGTGGCGTGCCCTGGTTCGCGACTCGTGGTAGTTGGCGATATACCCTGCGTGATGTGTGGGAGCCGGTGGGTCCGCTACCCGCGTCCGTCTATTGGAGACGGCGTTGGGTCGCCATCGCCTCTGCAGCCGCCGTGATCGTGCTGCTCACCTGGGGGGTCGCCGCCCTCACCAGCACGCCCGTAGAACCCGAGACCGTCCGCCCGGCCAGCCGTGCAGCCGTGTCCGCTCCCCAGGAGGCCTCCCCGCCCCCGGCCGCGCCGCTCGCCGCTGCGCTGCCCTCCTCAACTCCGCCCTCCACAGCGCAGCCCTCCACGGCGGCGCAGCCGGGGGCGGCGGGGTCCACGCCTCCGACGCCTGTCACCACCGAAGCAGGGCAGGCGCCACCCACCGGCGAGCAACCCGTCACGAACTCCGCGCCGCCGACGTCCCCGCTGCCGATGTCCTCGCTGCCGACGCCGGTGCCGTCCCCGCCGGCGCCGTCTCCGACACCCGCGCCGCCGCCCGAGCCGGTGCCGTGCACGAACGAGATGATCGCCGTCAAGGCCGAGGTGGACGGCGCCGAACACCGCGTCGGCGATCGGACGTTGCTGCGGCTGGTCGTCACCAACACCTCGGTGCAGCCGTGCGTGCGCGACCTCGACCCGGTCCGCCAGGAGATCGTCGTCTGGAGCGCGGACGGCGGCCTGCGGCTGTGGTCGAGCAATGACTGCTCATCGGCAAAGGGTGCTGACCTGCGCACGCTCGCTCCCGGTGAGCCCGTGGCGTTCTCCGTGCGCTGGGCGGGCCGCACCTCGGCCCCCGGCTGCCCGGCGCACCGCGAGACGGTGCCGGCGGGCGAGTACCGCCTGCTGACGAGGGTGGACGACGTGATCAGCCCACCCACGCAGTTCGTCCGGATCCCCTGGAGCCCCTGAGGCCCTCAGCGGATCGCGTCCAGGACCACGCCCACGTCGCGGACCTCCGTCAGGCGCATGCCATCGGGCGCCTTGCCGCTGTCGGGCGGGACCAGGGCGTGGGTGAAACCGAGGCGGGCGGCCTCGGCCAGCCGTCGTTCGATGCCCGCGACGCGGCGTACCTCGCCCGCGAGGCCGAGCTCGCCGAGCACGACGACGTCGGCCGGGAGGGCGACGTCGCGGCGCGCCGAGGTGATCGCCAGTGCGAGCGCGAGGTCGGCGGCCGGCTCGACCACGCGCATGCCGCCGACGGTGGCGGCGTACACCTCGGCGTCGTGCAGCCGGACGCCCGCCCGCTTCTCGAGCACGGCGAGCAGCATCGCGACGCGGGCGCTGTCGAGGCCGCTGACGGCGCGGCGCGGGCTGGGGATGTCCTTGCCCGTCACGAGGGCCTGCAGCTCGGCGGGCAGCGGCCTGCGGCCGTCCATGACCACGGTGACCGCCGTGCCGGGCACCGGCGGCCCGCCGAAGCGGGCGAGGAAGAGCCCCGACGGGTCGGGCATGCCGACGATGCCCGAGTCGCGCATCTCGAAGCAGCCGACCTCGTCGGCGGGGCCGAAGCGGTTCTTGACGCCGCGCACCATCCGCAGCGTCGAGTGCTTGTCGCCCTCGAACGCCAGCACGACGTCGACGACGTGCTCCAGCACGCGTGGACCGGCGATGCCGCCGTCCTTTGTGACATGTCCCACGAGCAGCACGGGCAGCCCGCGCTCCTTGGCCAGCGCGGTGAGGGACACCGTGACCGCTCGGGTCTGGGTGACCCCGCCCGGGGCGCCGTCCGCGTCGCCGGTCGACATCGTCTGCACGGAGTCGACGATCAGCAGGTCCGGGCGGAGCTCGTCGATGTGGCCGACGATGGCGCCGAGGTCGGACTCGGCGGCGAGGTACAGCTCGTCGTGCACGGCGCCGGTGCGCTCGGCGCGCAGCCGCACCTGGCCCGCCGACTCCTCGCCCGTGACGTACAGCACGCGCCCGGTCCGCGCGGCCTGCGCGGCCACCTCGAGCAACAGCGTCGACTTGCCCACGCCCGGCTCCCCGGCCAGCAGGACGACCGCGCCGGGCACGAGCCCGCCGCCCAGCACCCGGTCCAGCTCGGACACGCCGGTGGCCCGGGCGCGCGCCGAGTCGAGCGCGACGTCGGCGATCCGCCGGGCCGGTGCGGTCGGCGCCCCTGCGGCGACGCGCTGCCGCGGCCGGGCGGCGGCGACCGGCGCGGCCTCCTCGAGGGTGCCCCACGCCTGGCAGGTGGGGCAGCGGCCGACCCACTGCGCGGCCTGGTGCCCGCACTCCGCGCAGCGGTAGCCACCGCGGGCCGTGCGGGTGCGCGGGGTCATGCGCGCCTGGTGGTTCCGACCGGAACCACTAGTGCGCCGCGTCCTCGCGGAGCGTCTCCGGGTTGGCGACCGGCACGTCGAAGCGCACCTCGCCCGCGCGCTCGAACGTGAGGATGAGCGGGTAGGTCAGCCCCGCCTGGACGTCCTCGCGCAGCCCGGTGAGCACGATGTGCCCGGCCCCGGACTCACCCTCGGCAGCCGACGGCTGCGCGGCGGGAGCGGGCTCCGCGGCTGCGGGCGCGCTCGTGGGTGGCGCGGGAGCGGCCGTCTGGCTCGGCGTGGCCCCGGGAGTGGCGGGCGGCGCACCCTCCGCGGGTGCTGGCGCGGCAGCGGGTGCGCCCTCGATCGTGAGGGCCTGTCCGCCCGGGATGCGCAGGACGCCGCTGATCTCCACCGACGAGGCCACCGGGCTGCTGGCGGCCACCAGGCGGTCCAGCTCGGCGCCCGTGTTGACGATGACCATCTGCAACGGCGCGCTGCCGCCGACCGGGTAGATCGCGGCACCGTGGGCCGGCTCGTCGAACTCGATCATCGCGTTGCGGACCGAGATCTGGTTCGAGGTCGCGTTGGCTCCCTCGACGGCTGCGACCTGGCGGCTCGTCTGCGTGATCTGCCCGGCACCGCAGCCGGCGACCGCGACGGCCGCGATCAGGGCGCCGATGACGAGTTGTGCTCGGTTCCGGCGGGGGTCGCTCACCTGTGTGACGTCCTTCCTCATTGCCGGGCACCGCGCCGCACGGGGGCCGGCGCCGCGACGGGTGCGGGCGCCGAGTGCCCGCAGTGATCGCAGGGTGGTCGCCGGGTGCGACCTCCTCGAAGCCTAACGCCACGGGTAGCAGTGCTGGTCGCGGTCCCCTCGCCCGGTCGGGTGCACGCGCACCTGCACGTTTCGTCGCCATTGTCAATCCCCTGACCTGCGACGACAGTGCACACCGGGGAGCGAAGGCGGGTTCGGGCGTGTTAACCTGGAGGCAGCGAAAGGGGCAGAGGACACATGGTTTTCAAGGTCGGAGAGACCGTCGTCTACCCGCACCACGGTGCCGCTCTCATCGAGGCCATCGAGACTCGGACGATCAAGGGCGAGGAGCGCAAGTATCTCGTCCTCAAGGTCGCGCAGGGTGATCTCACGGTGCGTGTTCCCGCCGAGAACGCCGAGGTGGTCGGCGTCCGCGACGTGGTGGGACAAGAAGGTCTGGATCGGGTGTTCGAGGTGCTCCGCGCCCCGCACACCGAGGAGCCGACCAACTGGTCGCGCCGGTACAAGGCCAATCTCGAGAAGCTCGCCTCTGGTGATGTGAACAAGGTCGCCGAGGTCGTTCGCGACCTCTGGCGCCGGGAGAAGGACCGCGGCCTGTCCGCGGGCGAGAAGCGCATGCTGGCGAAGGCCCGGCAGATCCTCGTGAGCGAGCTGGCGCTCGCCGAGGGCACCGACGAGGAGCGGGCCGAGGTCCTGCTCGACGAGGTGCTGGCCACCGCCACCGCCTGAGCGCGGTAGCCCTGCCTCTCTCCGACGACCGTCCGATGCACCTTGTCGCGGTGGTCGTGGCCCGGTCCGCGCATGCCCTGACGCCCGTTGCCGGCGTTCCCATGGTTGCGCGGGCCGTGCGTGCGCTGCTGAACGGCGTGCCGGTCCAGCGGGTCAGCGTTGCCGCGGCTGAAGCGCTGCACCCGGAGATCCGACGTGTCTGCGCAGGCATGCCCGTCGACGTGGGGTCGCCTGCGGTCCGGGCACACACCGTCCAACGACGGGATGAGACGGGAAGTGACGATGTCGCCACTGCAAGTGGTGGCGACATCGTGCTGCTGCACGACGCCTGCCGGCCGCTGGCTCCCGGCGAGCTCGCCGCGGCCGTCGTCGAGGCGGTTCGCGGTGATCACGCCATGGCCGTACCCGCGCTGCCCCTCACCGACACGGTGAAGTCGGTGGATGATCGCGGCGCCGTCACCGGCACCCCCGACCGTGCGACCCTGCGCGTCCTGCAGACCCCGATGGCCGTGCGTGCCCGGATGCTGCCGGCAGACGCCTGTGACGACCCCCTGGACGCGGTTCGCCGGCATGCGGCGGCGGGGGGCGAGGTGTGGACGGTCACCGGGCACCCGGCTGCCTTCGCCGTGCGCAGTGAGTGGGACCTGGAGCTCGCCGAGCTGATCGCGAACGGGAGGATCCGGCTGTGAGGGTCGGGATCGGCACGGACGTGCACCCCGTTGCTCCGGGCCGCGAGTGCTGGATCGCCGGGCTGCGCTGGGACGGCGTGGACGGTTGTGCCGGCCACTCCGACGGCGACGTCGCCGCACACGCCCTGTGCGACGCGTTGCTCTCCGCTGCCGGGCTCGGCGACGTCGGGGCGGTGTTCGGCACCGGGCGTCCCGAGTGGGCGGGTGCGAGCGGGCTCTCCCTGCTCGGCGAGGTGCGCAGGCTCGTCGCCGCGGAGGGCTGGCGGGTCGGCAACGCCGCGGTCCAGGTCATCGGCAACCGGCCGAAGATCGGCACCCGCCGCGACGAGGCCCAACAGGTGCTCTCCGACGCGGTGGGCGGCCCGGTGTCGGTCTCCGGCACCACCACCGACGGCCTGGGGCTCACGGGCCGCGGCGAGGGCATCGCCGCGATCGCCACCGCGCTGCTGTTGGCCGGGCACTGAGGCCAGGAAAGCCACTTTCCTGGCCTGCAAGGCCCTGAATGTGGCTTTCCTGAACCACCCGCGTCAGCCCACGCGTTCCTGGATCTGCTCCGGCGTGAGGTCCTCGCTGTGCTGGGCGATCAGCCACTGGTGGCCGAACGGGTCACGCAGGCGGCCGCCGTAGCTGTAGCCGCGGTCGGCGATCGGGAAGATCACCGTCGCGCCCGCGCCGAGCATGCGTTCGGCCACGGCGTCCGCGTCGGACACGTCGAGCGACATGATCACCGGGATGCCGTTGTCAACGTTTTCGCTCGTGGGCGCCGGGTCGCCGTCGCCCGCGTCCTTGACGGCGAAGCGGGCCGGGCCCGCCTCGACCATCGCGTGCACGACGCGGCCGTCCGGGCCGGTGTAGCGCTCGGTGACGGTGCCGCCGAGCGCGCGGGCGTAGAAGTCGAGCGCGGCGTCGGCGCCCTCGACGACGAGCCGCGGGTAGAGGGCCGTGATCTCACTCATACCGACCATCGTGGCGGGGCCGCGGGCGCCCGTCGTGGACGAAACGGAACACCGCGCGCGATGCACGCCACACCGGCTCCGTACCCTGGTGTCGTGAGCCTTCGCCTGCACGACACCGCCACCAGGATGCAGAGGGACTTCGTCCCCCTGCGGGCCGGGGCTGCGTCGATGTACGTGTGTGGGGCCACCGTGCAGGGTCTGCCGCACATCGGGCACGTGCGCTCCAGCCTGAACTACGACGTGCTGCGCCGCTGGCTCGCCCACGGCGGGCTGGACGTCGCGCTGGTCCGCAACGTCACCGACATCGACGACAAGATCCTGCGCAAGTCAGCGGAGGCCGGCCGGCCGTGGTGGGAGTGGGCCGCCACCCACGAGCGGGCGTTCTCGGCCGCCTACGACGCGCTGGGTTGCCTCCCCGCTTCTGTGGAGCCGCGCGCCACGGGGCACGTCACGCAGATGGTCGAGCTGATCGAGCGCCTGGTCGAGCGGGGCAACGCCTATCCGGCGGGCGGCGACGTCTACTTCGCGGTGCGCTCGTTCCCGACCTACGGCGAGTTGTCGCACCAGAAGGTGGACGACGTCGCGCAGGGCGAGGGGGACATCGGCGCCAAGCGCGATGCGCAGGACTTCACGCTGTGGAAGGCCGCGAAGCCCGGTGAGCCGTCGTGGCCCACGCCGTGGGGCCGCGGGCGTCCCGGCTGGCACCTGGAGTGCTCGGCCATGGCCACCTTCTACCTCGGCCCGGAGTTCGACATCCACGGCGGCGGTCTCGACCTGGTGTTCCCGCACCACGAGAACGAGCGTGCGCAGTCCAACGCGGCGGGCGACCCGTTCGCCCGGTACTGGCTGCACAACGCGTGGGTCACCATGGGCGGCGAGAAGATGTCAAAGTCGCTGGGCAACACGCTCTCGATCGAGGCGTTGCTGCAGCGCGTGCGGGGCGTGGAGCTGCGCTACTACCTGGTCGGGCCGCACTACCGTTCGTCCATCGAGTACTCCGACACCGCGCTGCAGGAGGCGGTGGCCGCGTACCGGCGCATCGAGTCGTTCGTGCACCGCGTGCGGGAGCGGGTGGGCACCCCCGAGCTGGGGACGGTGTCGCCGGAGTTCACGGCGGCGATGGACGACGACCTCGGCACCCCGGCCGCGCTCGCCGCCATCCACGGTGCCGTCCGGGAGGGCAACGCGGCCCTCGACGGTGGTGACCGGCCCTCGGCGCTGGCCGCCGCCGGTTCCGTGCGGGCGATGACGGGCCTGCTCGGGCTCGACCCGCTCGACCCGCACTGGGCCGAGGCCGACCGCTCGGCCGACATCGCCACCGGTGCGCTCTCCGCGCTCGTCGAGGAGCTCCTCGCCCAGCGCCAGGAGGCGCGCGCCCGCCGCGACTTCGCTGCAGCCGACGATGTGCGCAACCGCCTCACCGCCGCGGGGATCGCCGTGGAGGACTCCCCCGATGGCCCCACCTGGTCACTGAAGGACGGATAGATGGCCGGCAATTCCAAACGCCGCGGAGCGATGCGCAAGGAGGGCACCAAGAAGGGGATGGTCGTCGGCTCCGGTGGCCAGCGGCGACGCGCGCTGCAGGGCAAGGGCCCCACGCCGCCCGCGGAGATGCGGCCCGGTCACCCGGCTGCCCGGCGGGCCGCTCGCGCCGCCAACGCAAAGACGAAGCAGGGTGGCCGCGCGGCCGACCGGCGCCGTCCCGGCGACGGCGAGACCCCGGAGACCGTGCTCGGCCGCAACCCCGTGGTCGAGTGCCTGCGCGCCGGGGTGCCTGCCACCGCGCTGCACGTGGCGCTGGGTACGAATGCCGACGAGCGGGTGGCCGAGGCCGTCCAGCTGGCGGCCGACCGCGGCATCTCGATCCTCGAGGTCCCGCGCGCCGATCTCGACCGGATCACCGGCGGGGCGCTGCACCAGGGCCTCGCGCTGCAGGTGCCGCCGTACGCCTATGCACACCCCGACGAGCTGCTGGAGGCCGCGAGCGAGGCGGCCGAGCCGGGCCTGATCGTGGCGCTCGACGGCGTCACCGACCCGCGCAACCTCGGCGCCGTCGTGCGTTCGGTCGGGGCGTTCGGGGGCCACGGTGTCGTCGTGCCGCAGCGGCGGGCCGCCGGCATGACGGCCGTCGCGTGGCGCACCTCGGCCGGTACGGCCGCCCGCGTCCCGGTGGCCCGCGCCACCAACCTCACCCGCACGCTGCGGGAGTACGCCACGGCCGGGTTCATGGTCGCCGGGCTCGACGCGGAGGGCTCGGTGTCGCTCGACGACTTCGAGCTGGCCGCCGACCCGCTCGTGCTCGTGGTCGGTTCGGAGGGCAAGGGCCTGTCGCGGCTGGTCAAGCAGACCTGCGACGTCACGGTCTCGATCCCGCTGGCCGGGCAGGTCGAGTCGCTGAACGCATCGGTGGCCGCGGGCGTGGTGCTCGCCGAGGTGGCCCGCCAGCGCCGCATCCGAGGCGCCTGAGAGTCAGACGACGACGGCGGCCCGGCGCCTGCGGCCGACCAGCCGGCAGGCCACGTAGATCAGGAACGCGATCGCGGCCACGTAGCCGGAGATCGGCAGGCCGGGGGCGAGGGAGAGCAGGATTCCGCCGAGCAGGGCGGTCTCGGCGAAGACGACCGCCAGGACGGTCGCCACCACCGGGTTGGCCGTCACGCGCGCGGCCGCGGCTCCGGGTGTGATCATCACCGTGAGCACCAGGATCGCGCCGACGATCGGCACAACCAGCGCCGTGGTGAGCCCGACCAGTACCGCGAACACCAGCGACAGCATGCGCACCGGTACGCCGCGGGCGAGTGCGACATCGGGATCCACGCTGGCGAACAGCAGCGGTCGGTACAGCACGGCCAGCGCGCCGATCACGATCACCGACACGGTGCCCAGCACCGTGATGTTCGTGGTGTCGACGGCCACGATGGACCCGGTGAGCAGCCCGAACTTGTTCGATGCGCGCCCGGGGTAGAGCGCGAGCATCAGGACCCCAAGGCCGAGGCCGAAGGCGAGCACCACGCCGATCACCGAGTCGCGCTCGCGCTGGCGCAATCCGAGGAAGCCGAACACGAGCGCCGCCACCACCGCCCCGGCGACCGCGCCGAACTCCACACCGATGCCGGTGAGGAGCGCAGCCGCCCCACCCGTGAAGGAGAGCTCCGCGGTGCCGTGCACGGCGAAGGACATCCCGCGGGAGACGATCAGCGGAGCCAGCACGCCCGCCACCAGCCCGAGCACGGCGCAGGCGATCAGGGCGGACTGCACGAAGGGCACGTCGAGCAGCTCGCCGATGCCCTCGAACGAGAACAGCCTGCCGAGGAGTTCGGTCACGCCGACTCCTCGTGGCAGTGCTCGCCGTGGTCCTCGGCCCCGACGACGACCAGCCGCCCGCGCACCCGTAGGACGTCGACCCGGGTGCGGTAGAGCTCCGACAGCACCTCGGAGGTCATGACCTCCTCGGGCGGGCCGATGCGGAACCGGCCGTTCACGAGGTAGAGCACGCGGTCGACGAGCGGGAGCACGGGGTTGATCTCGTGCGTCACGAACAGCACGGCCGTGCCGGCGGCCCGGCGCCGCTCGTCGATGAGCCGGGTGACCGTGCGCTGGTGGGACAGGTCGAGCGAGAGCAGTGGCTCGTCGCACAGCAGTACGTCCGGGCCGCCGACCAGGGCCTGCGCCACGCGCAGCCGCTGCTGCTCGCCGCCGGAGAGCCGCCCGACCGGCGCGTCGGCGTACGCGCTGCCCCCGACGGCGGCGAGGGCGGCGGCCACCCGCTCGCGGCGCTCCCGCCGGCCGCGGAAACCGATGCCGAAACGGTGGCCGTCGAGCCCGAGCCCGACGAGGTCGCGGCCGCGCAGCGGCAGGTCGGGGTCGAGGGCCTTCTGCTGAGGGACGTAACCGATGCTCGGGCTCCCGCGACGTGGTGGCCGGCCCGCGATCCGCACCTCACCGGCCGTGAGGGGGAGCAGTCCGAGCAGGACGCGCACGAGCGTGGTCTTTCCGGAGCCGTTGGGGCCGAGGACCGTCACGAACTCGCCGGGGGCGACGTCGAGGTCGAGCCCGTCCCACAGCGTGCGCTCACCGAAGCTCACGCGCGCCCCGCGCAGCGACACCGCGGGCGCGGCGACGGGCAGCGCCGAGACGTCCGTGGGTGTGGTGGGAGGGGCGGCCATGGGCGTCAGCTTCCGGGCGAGGGCGTACCGAGGGCGCCGGCGAGGGCGTCGATCTGGCCGCCCATCCAGTCGACGTAGTCCCCTGAGCCCTCGGGAAGGGTCTCGGTCATCTCGACGACAGGCACCCCTGCAGTCTGCGCCGCCTCCCGCACCTGATCGGTACTGGGGGTCTCGGTCTGCGCGTTGACGACGAGCGCGCGCACCGGGTCGCCGGAGAACAGGGCGAGCGTCTCCTGGAGCACGGCGGCGGGCGGGTCGGTGTCCTCCTCGATCGCCTCCGTGAACTCGTGCGGTGTGACGTCGGTGAGCCCGGCCGTCTCCACGAGGTGGCCCGGCACCGGCTCGGTGACGGCGATGCGGGCCCCGGGCTGCGCCTTGCCGATGGCCTCGGCCCGGGTGATCAGCTCGGCCACCCGCGCGTTGAAGGCCTCGGCGTTGGCCGTGAACTCGGCGGCGTCGGCCGGGTCGGCGGCGCCGAGATCGGCGGCGATCTGCGTCGCGACCTTCTGCACGGTGGGGAGGCTGTACCAGAAGTGCTCGTTGAACTCGCCGTGCTCGTGCCCGTGCTCCTCGCCCTCGGGCTCTCCCTCGGCGTGCTGCTCCTCCGCGGGCACCAGGCCGGAGACCGCGGCCACGTCGACCACGGTCGGGTTGGTCCCGGAGGACTCCACGAGCCGCGTCAGGAAGTCGTCGTAGCCGCCGCCGTTGACGACGACGAGCCGGGCCTTCGCGACGGCCGCGGCATCCGCGGGCGTGCTCTCGTACGAGTGGGGGTCGGCGGCGGGATCGTCGATCAGCGAGTCGACGTTCACGTGGTCCCCGCCCACGGCCTCGACGATGCTGCCGTAGACGTTCGTGGAGGCGACGACGGGCAGCGCCGTGTCCTCGGCGGGTGGAGCGGCGGCGGGCGTTTCGGTGCCGGAGCCGCAGCCCGCGACGGTGAGCACGGCGAGCGCGGCGACGGCTGCGCGACGGAACGGCATGGCGAGTGCACTCCCCGGGATCGATCGAATTGATAACCGTTGTCGATTCACTGTAGCCGTTCGGGCGTCGCCGGATCGGAGGGCCGTGTCACACGACTTTCCCGGCGAGTGTCTGAACCGTTACGGTTCGACGATGGCCGGGCCTCCCAACGTCCGCCGTCCCGCGACTCTCGCCTCGCTCGCTGCCGAACTCGGTGTCTCGCGGACGACGGTCTCGAACGCCTACAACCGTCCTGACCAGCTCTCTGCGCCCTTGCGCGCCCGTGTGCTCGAGGCGGCGCGAAGGCTGGGTTACCCGGGGCCGGACCCGGTCGCACGATCCCTGCGCACCCGCAAGGCGGGTGCCGTCGGCCTGCTGCTCACCGAGGCGCTGTCCTACGCGTTCCGCGACCCTGCCGCCACCGGGTTCCTCGAAGGGCTCGCGCTCGCGTGCGAGCAGGCGGGTCAGGGGCTGTTGCTGGTCCCGGTCAGTCCCGACCAGGCGGATGTCACGGCCGTGCACCAGGCGGGCGTCGACGGGTTCGTCGTCTACTCCGTGCGGGAGGACGACCCGCACTTCCTCGCCGTGCTCGAACGCCCGGTCCCCACGGTCGTGTGCGACCAGCCGATGGGAGTTGAGGGCGTCGACCGGGTCGGCGTCGACGACAGGGCGGGGATGCTCGCGCTCACGCGGCACCTCACCGGCCTCGGTCACCGCCGGGTCGGCGTGCTCTGCATGCGCCTCGCGGCCGGCCACAACGACGGTCCGGCCAGCCCGGAGCGGCAGGCGAACGCCACCTACCCGGTGCAGCGCGACCGGCTCTCCGGCATCCGGGACGGGCTCGCCGAAGTCGGTGTCGACTGGGCGGACGTGCCGGTGCACGAGCGCTTCGAGCACAGCGTCGACGCGGGCAAGGACGCGGCCGGTGCGCTGCTCGCGGCCCATCCCGACGTCACCGCGCTGATCTGCACCTCCGACATCCTCGCCCTCGGCGCGCTGCGCCACGGCGCCGAGCGCGGCCTGGCCGTGCCCGACCAGCTCACGATCACCGGCTTCGACGGGGTGCCCGAGGCCGAGCGCGCCGGGCTCACGACCGTGCGCCAGCCCGTGCTGGAGAAGGGACGCGTGGCAGGCGAGCTGCTCCTGGAGCGTGGCGACCGCAACCGGCCGCGCCGGGTGACCCTGCCCACCGAGCTGATCGTCGGCATGACGAGCGCCCGCCCGCGGGTGGAGGAGCGCTTCTTCTCGGGTTGGTGACGCCTCTGTTTCCGACGAACGGCGCGTTCGTCGGATAGGTACCGACGAGCGCGCCGTTCGTCGGATCAGGGCGGGGGGCGGAGGCGGGCCGTCACCGCGCGCGCCACCTCGGCCACGTCCGCATCGGCCTTCAGCGGCACCGCGCCTTCCAGGATCAGGGCGGCCAGGCCGTGCACCAGGGACCACGCGGCAAGCGCCGTGGTGTCGGCGTCGCGCGTGCTGCCGGCCTCGAACCGCTGCACGCCGGATCGCATCTCGGCACGCGCCCGCGACATGGCGGCCTCCAGCTCGGGGTCGTCGGCGCGGGCCAGGCCGGGCGCCCGCATCACGGCGAAGTGGGCCGGGTGCGACGTGGCGAACACGACGTAGGCGACGCCGAGCTCGGCGAACTCGCCCTCGTTCGCGGCCGCCTCCCGCAGCGCGTCGGCGAGCAGCGACCACCCCTCGGCGGCGAGCGCCGTGAGCAGGGCGGTCTTGTCGGGGAAGTGGTGGGTCGGGGCGGCGTGCGAGACGCCGGCGCGGCGCGCGACGTCACGCAGGCTCAGCGCGGCCGGGCCCTGCTCCCCGATGGCCTCGAGCGCGGTGTCGAGCAGGGCGCGGCGCAGGTCACCGTGGTGGTAGGGCACGCCAACACCCTACCGCAGGTCTTGCCATTGACAAGATGCGCGGCCGAAGGCATCTTGTCAGCGACAAGACCGAAGGAGCGTGCCGTGCCCACCCTGCCCTGGATCCCCGCCGCGCAGGCCGCGCCCACGAGCGAGGTGGTCGTGATGGCCTCCCGCTTCCGCGTGCGCGGCCTCCGCCACGTCCTGCTGTTCTTCATCGACTCCATGCGCGTGCTCGCGCAGATGCGCAAGGCCGACGGCGCGGTCGGGGTCTCGCTGGTCGCCCACCCGCTGCGCCGCGAGTTCGCCACGCTCAGCGCATGGCGCGACCGGGCGGCGCTGGACGCCGCCGTGCGCGGCGAACCGCACCGATCGGTGATGCGTCGCCAGCGCGCGGCGATGGCCGACTCGGCGTTCCGGTTCTGGACGACGCCCGCCGAATCCCTCCCGCTGACCTGAAAGGAAGCCGACCGGCGCCTGGCGACCGCCGACCCCGCGTGATCGTCGCGTGGGTGTCTCCGCTGATCAGCCGGCCAGCCCGCGGAGCAATCCCTCCAGATCCCGTTCGCCGTCGCGAGTCTGGGCGCCGTGCGACAGTCCGCCCCGGATCAACCGCTCGGCCGCGGGTCGAACGACCTGGCCTGCCCAGGCGTCGTGTTCTCGCAGCAAGCCCTCCGACAGGTCGTCCGGAAGGATGGCGCGCTTGGCCGCGGCGACGACTCCCTCGGGCAGTGCGGCGATGTTGCGGGCGAGTCGGTCGACAACGTCGTCGAGCTCTTCGGCGGGGACGGCCCGGTTGACCCAGCCGTAGCGCTCGGCGGTCTCCGCGTCGTACAGGTCGGCCCCGAGCACCACCTCCAGAGCACGGTGCCGGCCAACCCGACCGGCGAGGTACTGGGTGCCTCCGCCGCCGGGGACGATGCCCATGAGGGCCTCGATCTGGCCGAGCCCGGCGCGGCCGATCGCTGCGAAAGCCATGTCCGCGGCCACGACGAACTCCGCCCCTCCGCCCCGCGCCAGGCCTGCGAGCTTGACGATCGTCACCTGCGGCTGGTGCCGCAACTGTTCCCCGAGGGCTTGGAAGACGTTGACGCCTTCTGGTGCGTCGGCCGCGAGCTCGTCGAAGGCGTCCGGCGCGTCGACGAGGGACATGTCGACATGGGCGATGAAGAAGTCCGGGTCGGCGCTGTCGAACACGATCACCCGGACCGACTCGTCGTCCCGCAGCGCCCTCAGCAGATCCATGAGGTCGGACATGAGGGCGACATCCAGGACGTTGACGGGCGGGTTGTCGAGGGTGACCCGGACGATGCCGGCCTCGCGGCTCACCCGCAGGGTCGCAAAGGCGCCGTCGTGCATGAAGATCTCCGATCCGTACCAGGCAGGCATCTAGGTTCCCGATGTATACCTAGACTGTGGCGGCGGACGATCAACGTCAATAACGCACTTTCGGCATCGCAAGGATCGCGGAGGATACCGACATGGCTGTTCCCGGCCCGGACACCGGCATCGTCTACCGGGCCGACTGCCCCAGCCGCCCGATCCTCGACCAGATCGCCGACAAGTGGTCGATGATGGTGATGGCCGTCCTCGACAGACCCCGCCGGTTCAACGACATCAAGCGCCGCCTCGAGGGCGTGACCCAGCGGGTCCTGACACAGACCCTGCGCCGCCTGGAACGCAACGGCATGATCGAGCGGCACGTGCTGCCCACCTCACCGGTCGGGGTCGAGTACTCGCTCACCTCGCTCGGCGAATCCCTGCGGGAGCCGTTCGGTCATCTGTACGACTGGACCGTCGGCCACGCCGACGAGATCCAGGAGTGCCAGCAGAACTACGACCGGCGTCTTCGTGCTGAACGGCCGTAGTTCCCCGTGATCAGGATCCGGAGCGGCGGGCCTCGACCAGCTGCTGCAGCAGCGTGGTGATGTCGGGTGGTGCGTCCACCCGGTGCTGCGCGGCCGTGTCGCCGGGGCCGACCTTCACACCCACGTCGCCGGGCCGCAGCCGGGCGAACGCCGTCTCGTCGGTGACGTCGTCGCCTGCGAACAGCACGGCATCGGCCGCCTCGCGCTCGCGCAGCAGGTCGAGCGCCGCGCCCTTGTCCATCCGCGCGACGGACAGGTCGAGCACCGCCTTGCCCGGGGTGGCCTCGATCCCGTCCCAGGTGGCCGGGCCGGCCCGCACGGCGTCGAGCACGCGGGTGCCCACCTCGGGCGGCGCGTTCCGGACGTGCACGGCCACGCCGGCGGGTTTCGCCTCCAGCGTGACCCCCGGCTGCCCGCCGACGAGCTCTCGCAGCTCGGCCGCCAGGTGATCGAGACGCGCGCGTTGCTCCTCGTCGAGCAGGGCGGAGCCGTCGTCGTCGAACTCGCTGCCGTGGCTGCCGATCAGTCGGACCGGGCTGCCGAAGCCGGAGACGGCGGCCAGGTCGGCCCGGCCGCGGCCGGACAGCAGCGCGACGGTGGTGTCGGGCAGGGCCACCAGCTCCTCGATCGCCGCCGCGCTCTCCGGGAGCGGCCGCGCGTCCGACGGGACGGAGACGATCGGGGCGAGCACCCCGTCGAAGTCCAGGGCCACGATCAGCCGGGGAACGCGGGCGAGCGCCTGCACGGCCCCGTGGAGGTCGGTCATCGTCACGCCTTGTCGCTGGGCGGGAGCCCGAGCGCGTCGAGGAAGGTGCGCGCCCACCGGTCGACGTCGTGGTTCAGCACCTGGCGGCGCAGCGCCCGCATCCGCCTGCGGCCCTCGTCCGGATCCAGGGTGAGGGCGTTGTGGAGCGCGTTCTTGACACCGTCGGTGTCGTGCGGGTTGACCAGCAGCGCGTCCTTGAGCTCGAGGGCGGCGCCGGCGAACTCCGACAGCACCAGGGCGCCGCCGTTGTCGTGGCGGCACGCCACGTACTCCTTGGCGACGAGGTTCATCCCGTCGCGGAGCGGGGTGACGAGCATGACGTCGGCCGCCACGAAGAATGCGACCAGCTCCTCCCGTGGCAGCGACTGGTGCAGGTAGTGCACCGCGGGGTGCCCGACCCGCGCGTACTCGCCGTTGATGCGGCCGACGGCCTGCTCGATGTCGTTGCGCATCTTCTGGTAGTGCTCGACGCGCTCGCGGCTCGGCGTGGCCAGCTGGATCATCACGGTGTCCTCGGGACTGATCCGGCCCTCCACGAGCAGCTCCTCGAAGGCCCGCAGCCGGACGTCGATGCCCTTGGTGTAGTCCAGCCGGTCGACGCCGAGGACGACGCGCTTCGGGTCGCCGAGGTCGGCGCGGATCTGCTTCGCCCGCTCCAGCACCTCGGGGCTGCGCGACATCCGGTCGAGGTTGGCGGAGTCGATCGAGATCGGGAACGCCCCGAGCTTGACCGTGCGGTCGCCGACGACGACCTCGGTGCGCCCGTGGCCAGGGCTCGCGCCGGCGAGCCTCGTGGCCAACCAGCGGAAGTTGCGGGCGCCGCCGGGGGTGTGGAAGCCGACGAGGTCGGCGCCGAGGAGACCCTCCACGATGCGCCTGCGCCACGGGAGCTGCATGAACAGCTCGGTGGGCGGGAAGGGGATGTGCAGGAAGAACCCGATCCGCAGATCGGGGCGCAGCTCGCGCAGCGCCGCCGGGAGCAGCTGGAGCTGGTAGTCCTGCACCCAGACCGTGGCACCCTTCGCCGCGACCCGCGCCACGACCTCCGCGAACCGCTGGTTGACCCGCACGTACGTCTGCCACCAGTGGCGGTGGAACGCGGGCGGGGCGACCACGTCGTGGTAGAGCGGCCAGAGCGTGCCGTTCGAGAAGCCCTCGTAGTACTCCTCGACCTCCTGCGCCGCCAGGCGCACGGGGTGCAGGTGCAGGCCGTCCTCGACGAGCGGCTCGACGTCGGCGTCGGCCAGGCCCGGCCAGCCCACCCACGCGCCGTCGCGGCTGCGCAGCATCGGTTCGAGAGCCGTGACGAGGCCACCCGGGCTGCGCTTCCAACGCTGGGAGCCGTCGGGCAGCTTCTCCAGGTCGACCGGTAGCCGGTTGGCCACGACCACGAAATCGGCGGACTGCGCGGTGCCGGACGGCATGTTCCTCCTCGTGCGACCTGAGCGAGCTTGCGAGCGAAGCAATGTCACAGCGCATCGCGAAGCGCCGGCCGAGCGCAGCGAGGCCGTGCACTGAGCACATGAGCCTACTGCCGCTCGGCCTCCGATGGCGCCGTTTCGACGATGGTGGGTATGGCGGGACGGCGCGGTCGCGCCACGAAGTCGCCGAACGCGACGCCCGCGGCCAGTGCGAGCCCGATGCCGAGCGCGACCGTGACGGTGACCAGGCCGTCGGCCAGACCCTCGACGGCGAGCTGGTAGAAGCCGCGGTAGGCGGTGAATCCCGGCAGCAGCGGGGTGATGCCGGCGAGCGTGACGACGAGCGGTGAGATGCCTCCGGCCCTGCGCAGCAGCCCTGTCGCGATCCCCACCACGACCGCGGCCGCGCCGGTGGCCGCGACCGGCCCGACCGCCAGGACCTGGGTGAGCGCCCCGTACGTGCCCCAGCCGGCCGCGCCGGCCAGACCCGCGGCGAGCAGCGGCCGCCACCGCGCGTAACCGGCCAGCGAGAAGGATGCCGCCGCCAGCGCCGCGGCCAGCAGGGAGAGGCTGAACCGGCCCGCGCCGGTGGGCAGCTCGCCTGCCACCTCGAGCGCGACCCCGAACGTGAACCCGATCTTCAGCGCGAGCACGACGCCGGTGAGCAGGCCCGCGGAGAGCAGCGCGATCTCCATCACCCGGCCCGCGGACGTGACGTAGTAGCTCGAGATCGCGTCCTGCACCGTGCCGACGACCGACAGGCCCGACAGCAACACCGTGATGCTCGCCGCCACCACGAGCGATGGTCGGGTGCCCGGCGGGATCACGCCCGCCGCGAACAGCGCCAGCGTGGCGCCGGTGGCGACCAGCCCGCCGACCACCTGCCGGAAGAACGAGGGCAGCCCCCAGCGGTTGAGCAGCCGGCCGAGCCGGTCGATGAGACCGGTGACGAGGAACGCCGCCAGGGCGGTGATCGGCGCGGCGCCGAGGAGGAGCGCGACGGACGCGGCGAGCCCGGCCCAGCCGGCCGTGGCGACCCATCGCGGGTACGGGTGCGGGGCGCTGACCGCCTCGGAGAGCGCGGCCGACGCCGACTCCACGTCGAGCTCGGCCCGCTCCACCCGCTGGACGATCTCGGCGACCTCCTCCAGCCGCGTCAGGTCGAGCGCGCGATAGCGGACCAGCCGCATGGACGTGACCGGCGCAGCCGCCATGCCCCGGTGGCAGCACATGCTGATCGAGCTGAACGTGATGTCGACGTCGACGGCCGAGAGCCCGGCCGTCGAGGCCAGCCGGATCATCGTCTGCGTCGTCTCGTCCACGCTCTCGCCGCTCGAGAGCAGCACCTCGCCCACGCGCATGCACAGGTCGAGCACCTGCTGCACGCGCGCGTCGTCCGGCACGCTGGGACCGAGCGGCCGCATCAGCTGCATCGTGGGCGGCCCGGCGTGCAGCAGGCCGTGCGCCTCGCGGCGGAGGGCGGTGCGGACCCGGCGGGTGAACCGTTCGCCTGGCGTCATCCGGGGACCGCACCCCCGGTTGCGGCGATCGACTGCGGCATGCCGCCCAGGGTAGGTGGGGCTCACGATCGCGCGACTAGGATGGCGGCGGTAACCGGCCGGTGTAGCTCAGTGGTAGAGCAACCGCCTTGTAAGCGGTAGGTCGTCGGTTCGATCCCGACCTCCGGCTCCACAGCCCTCTGCTGGGGCAGGGGCTACGCCCGGCCCGCAATCGGCGCGCGGGGTCCTGGTGACCACGCCCAGGGTTCGTCGAAGAGGGCGACGCCGTTTCCCGCGCCGAGTGACCGCAGCAGGCAGGCTGAGCGCGTGGGTATGGCGCCCCCGTTCCGGCCATCGTCGCTGCCCGCGCTCTTCCGCCGGCGGTGAACACGCGCCCGGCCGGGCTCGACGATCAGTACCGTCCGGACCCATGACGACGGTCACGACGCGCACGGTCGAGTACCCGGCCGATGGCATGACGATGATCGGGCACCTCGCGCTCCCCGCCGGTGTCGACCGCCGGCCCGCGGTCCTGCTCGGGCCCGAGGGGACGGGGATCGACGACGTCCAGCGCCGACGGGCCGACGCCCTCGCTGAGCTGGGATACGTGGCACTGGCCTTCGACATCCACGGCGGGCGCTGGTTCACCGACCCTCAGGAGATGTTGGCGCGCTGCATGCCGCTGCTCGCCGACCCCGATCGGATGCGGGGCATCGGCCACGCGGCACTCGACGTGCTGTGTGCCGAACCGCGGACCGACCCCGACCGGATCGCCGCCATCGGCTACGGCACCGGGGGAGCCATCGCGCTGGAACTCGGGCGTGACGGCGTCGAGCTGCGCGCGATCGCGACGGTCAACGGGCTGATCACGGGCCGACCGGGCGAAGCGGCGCGCATCCGCTGCCCGGTGTGGGCCGGGGTCGGGTCGGAGGACCCCATCCAGCCGCCCGCGCAACGGGACGCGTTCGCTGCCGAGATGCAGGCCGCCGGCGTCGACTGGCGCATGGTCGTCTACGGCGGCGCTCTGCACGCTTTTCACCACCCGATGACGCGGACCGACCAGACTCTGCTCCCCGGCGTCGGCCACCACCCGCGGCACGCCCAGCGGGCCTGGCGCGACGTCGTCGCGCTGCTCGCCGAGTGCCTGCCCGTTTCGGAGTGAGCCGGCGCAGCTCGAATCCAGCCATCCGAGATGGGCCGGCACGCTGCGCTCGGCCCCTCGTCCTGCGGGCGACCGTCGGGGCGCACCGTCGAGCCCTCGACAGCCGTGTCGGTCAGATCAGCCCTCCCGGAACAGTTGGTTCTCGGTGCCGCTGAGCTGCTGCAGGTTGAGGTTGTTGAAGCTGGTGATCGCGAGACCCTTCGGCTTGCCGAAGTAGGTCGTGTAGCTCTCGTGTCCACCGGGTTGGGGCGTGATGCGCCACTCGTTGTGCGCGCGGTTCGTCAGGTTGCACTCGCCCATGGTGACCTTGCTGATCAGCGACGACTGCTGTGGCGCGAAGACGCAGCGTCCGCTGGCGACGTTCTCGAGTCGCACGATAGAGCCGTCGACCGTGCGATAGTCCTTGATCCACTTCTCGTCGTCGCTGTTGTTCCGGAAACCCAGGGTCAAGGTGCCGAAGCTGTCTTCCAGGACCTGGCCCTGCTTGTTGATCAAGGTGACCACCCGGTCCGGCGGAACCTGGTTGGCGCCGGGCGTGGTCATCGCGGCCGAGGCGGCGCCCGCCGCGGGACTGAGCAAGGCGGACCCGGCGAGCGCGGACGCGGCGAGGAACTTGGCGATCAACCGACTGCGCCGATTGGCGAGCATCGTGATTCCCTCCGGTGGTGCGAGCAGCCCGGTGCGGCTCGCTGGTCACCAGATTCGCCGGGAACGTCCCATCCGTCCGTCGGGCCGCTGACGTGGCGCGTGTCCTCGTCGCGACACACCCCGCTTCGGTGCCGCACGCCCGCATCCGCAGGCAACCCGTCCGGCTGCGACGCTGCCGCGAGAGGACGTCCGGACGTCGGCGACAGCTGATCGTTCCGAGATCCGGCTCGTCGCCCTCGATGGGGCGATTCTCGTACCGTCGGACTGATCGATCATTCCGAGCTTCGCCCGGCAGCCCTTCCGAGGGCGATTCACGGCGGCCGGATCGATCACCATCGCCGGCTCGTGGTGAACCGGTTGGACGCACCGCTGCGAGCCCCAAGACCGACCGACCCTCGCCGCTCAGTCCGCGTCCGGCCGCTTCCTGGGCTGCCCGAGCTGCTTGAGGACGTCGTCCAGGTCGAAGCGGAACTGCCCGCCCGGGGTCACGGCGGTCGGGGTGATCCGGCCGCTGCGCACCCACTCCTGAACGGTCTTGGGGTGGACCTGGAGGTGCCGAGCGAGGTCCCGCGTCGTGATGAGCGGGCGTCGTCCGCGGTCGCCGGTCCCTCCTGTCACGCTTCGACGCTAGGTCGAAGGCCTTGCCGTTGATAGTTGCTCCAGCTCACTCAGGGTTTAATCGGGTTGTTCACTACCGTGTACTCCCGAATGTTCGATACCCTCTATCCATGGCGTTCTGGATGACCGAGCTACCGGGGGGCGGGTTCGCGATGGGTGAGGCACCGGACGAGGCGGAGGCGCGGCTGCAGATCACGCGTCAGCAGGGGCGGGCGTCGGTGACGTTCCACGAGCGCAGCGGGCGGTACCGGTGGACGGTGGTGTTGGACGAGGGGAAGTCCTCGCACGGGTGGGCGGAGACGGAGGAGGAGGGGTGGTGGTTCGTGAAGGAGGCGGTGAACCGGCCGTTCCGCGGGACGCACCACCGGAAGCCCCGCGGCCTCTGGACCCTGCCTCCCGGATAGCGCCGGGCCGCGGCGCGCACTAACGCTCCGGCCCCGCGAGCCGATCATCCTCTCGAGTGATCTTGCGCTGCCGCGCTCCCCGTCCCACGAGAGGTCTCGAGGTTGCACGAGTACGCAGAGATGCCCGAGCGCACCTCGTGACGGTGCTGGAGATCGCAGGGTTCGTCGCTGCGGCCCTGGCCGGAACCGGCGGATGCCTGTTCGGTGTCCGTGCGGCCGACGCGCTGAACCGCAGGCTCGGGCGCGATGCTCCGTCGGGCGACGCATCACCCGGGAGGACGGACGAGGAACCCGGCACCGACTGAGGCCGGGTCAGGGGGCTGAGCGCGGCCGTGCCGACGGCGTGGACAGGAGCCGGGGGTTCCGCTTGCCGTCACCCCGCCCATGCCGGATGTCAGGCCAGCGTCGCCGCCCAGCGGCGCATCCCGGAGTCGGCGGCACCTTCGCAGTAGCGGCGGAACTGCTCGCGGACCTCCTCGCGCCGGATCCCACCGGTGATCGCCGGTGCTGCGTACTCCGGCAGGTCAGCACTGAGAGGCCGCCGTTCCGCCGCGACTGCCGACGCACCGTCTCCCGGTGACTCCAACCCGAAGTAGATCTGCGAGACGCCCATGGCCATGGCGGCGCCGAGGCACATCACGCACGGCTCCAGGTTGACGGCGAGCGTGAGCGGCGCCGGCCGGCGCCTCCAACCGAGTGCACGGTCGGCCTCGGTCATCGCGAGCAGGTCGGCGTGGACCAGGCGGCGGCCCTGGGTCTTCTCCTGGGTGAAGGCCCGGCCGACGACGTCGTCGCCCATCACCACCACCGCGCCGATCGGTAGCTCGCCGGCGGCCAGGCCGTCCTCCGCCACCTGGATGGCGGCCACGAGCATCTCGTCGGGGCTCACGCGCTGCGACGCTACCGGCCCGGCCCGTGGCAGGATCGGCCGCGTGACCGTCGCTGTCGAGGACACCGTGATGGCGGAGCCGCGGCCCTGCACGCGCTGCTCCCGGGTCTCGCTCCTCTGGGTGGTCGGCCGGTGCGCCGACTGCGTCGCGGAGATGGGGCTGCAGGACGACCGCGCCGAGTACGAGGCGTGGAAGGCCGACGTCCAGGCCGAGTACGGCAGAAAGTAGCGTGCGCCCCGGTGACGGCGAGGTCCTCCACTTCTCGGAGGACCCCACGATCACCGAGTTCGTCCCGCACGTCGCCGCCACCGCGCGCGTGCCGGGGGCGTACGTGTGGGCCGTCGACGCGCCGCGGGCGCCCGCGTACTGGTTCCCGCGCCAGTGCCCCCGGGTGCTCGCCTGGCCCACCGCGAGCTCGACGGCCGCCGACGCGGCACGCATCATCGGCCCGTCCGCGGCGCCACGCCTGCACGCCGTCGAGTACGCGTGGCTGGAGCGGATGCGCACGGTGCGGCTCTACGCCTACCGGCTCCCGGCCGCGCCGTTCCGCCCGTTCGAGGAGCCGGAGCCGGCGCGCCGGAACGGGGAGCCGGAGCCGTCCGCGCACGTCGCGGAGGTGCGAGTGCGGCCGCTCGGGCCGCCGGAGCGGGTCGGTGACCTCTTCGCGCTCCACGAGGAGGCCGGCATCGAGCTGCGCGTGCTCCCGCGGCTGTGGCCGCTCTGGGAAGCGATCGTGGCGAGCAGCCTCGGGTTCAGCGGGATCCGGTTGCCGAACGCGCAGCCACCGGACCGATGAATCCGCCGACGTCGAGCCGTCATACGGGTATGGGATCGATGATCGGCACCTGGTACGCCGTGCACGGCTCCGGCGAGCCCCTCGTGTACCTGCACGGCGGCTTCAGCGATGCGCGCGAGCTGGACCGCGCCCTCGAGGTCTACACCGCGCACTTCCGCGTCTTCACGCCGGAGCGGCGCGGCCACGGCCGCACGCCGGATGTCGACGGCCCGTACAGCCTCCCCGGGTTCGCCGCGGACACCGTGGCCTTCCTGGAGGAGGTGGTCGGCGGCCCGGCAGACCTCGTCGGTTACAGCGCCGGCGCCACCACCGCGCTGCACGTGGCGCTGGAGCGCCCGGACCTGGTCCGCCGCCTCGTGCTGATCAGTGGGCAGTTCCACGTGGAAGGGCTGCAGGCAGGCCTCCTCGATTCGCCGGACGCCGTTGCCGAGATTGTGGCCTCGCCGCTCGCCACCGCTTACGGCGAGCTCTCGCCCGACGGCATCGAGCACTTCCCGGTGGTCGTCGCGAAGGTGGTCGAGCTGGCGCGGACCGGCCCGACGCTGGCCTTCGAGCAGCTCGCGGAGGTGGCAGCGCGCACGCTCGTGGTGTCCGGCGACGACGACATCGTGCACCTGGAGCACACGCTGCAGCTCTACCGCGGCATCCCGAACTCCGAGCTGGCGGTGGTGCCGGGCAGCTCGCACCTGCTCGTCGAGGAGAAACCCGAGCTCGTCACCCGGCTGGTGATCGACTTCCTGACAATTGACCCCGTGCCGACCATCGCGCCGATCCGGCGCGCCCCGCGGCCCGGTCAGTGAGCCGAGGGCAGAAGCGGCCGCAGGAACGTGCGCTCGTAGCGGCGCACGCATCCGGACTCGTCGCGGATCCGATCGGCATCGACGAACTCGGGATCCACGCCGAAACGACTGCGATACCGCTCGTAGTCGGCGAGGCTGGGGAAGCTGAACAAGGCGTAGGCGATGTCGCTCGCACCCTCGGCAGGCAGGAAGTAGCCGTGGTGGACACCGCCGTGGCGCTCGACGAGCCGCATCCATCGCTCGGCGAACGCCTCGAACGCCTCGATGCGGCCCGGGTCGATCTCGTAGCGGACATGACAGGTGATCACCTCCTGGCCTACCCCGGGAGGCGACGGAACACTCAGACCGAGCGCGGGCCGGCGTGACCGGCGAGGCAGAGCCAGCCCTGGCCGGAGCGGACCCAGGTCTGGGTCATCGGCATGCGGAACTCCGCCGGGCCGTCGGCCTCGACGCGATCGACCGCGGTACAGCGCAGCACGGCCGTGCCGCCGACGACGACCACCTGGACGTCCTCGAGAGTCTGGCCGTACCAGCGCAGCTCGCCGCCCGTGTTGCGCCGGACGTACGTCTCGCGGTCGAAGGTCTCTCCGCGGTGCGAGGTCCAGGCGAACCCCGGGTGCAGGAGGGCCCGGAGGGCGTCGGTGTCGCCGCGGGCGAGGGCGTCGGCGCGGGCCGCGGCTGCGGCGAGCACCTCGTCCTCCGGCCTCACAGGGTGCCCTGTGTCCCCGGCGGCCGCTCGGGCACGACGAGGTCCGCGACGACGCCGTAGTGGTCGCTCGCCTGTACGCCGTCGACGGGCTCGACGAGCGCCCGCTCGCAGGAGACCACCTGCAGGGTCGGGCCCTGCGGGCGGCCGCGCACCAGCACGTAGTCGATCCGCCGGCCACGGACGAGGTGGAACCCGCCCGCCTGGACCAGCGGGTTCTCCGGTGTGAAGGTGTGGCCGGGCTCGTCGCCGTGCACCGTCTCCCATGCGTCGTGGTAGCAGACGCTCATGGCGTCCAGGGACTGCCGGCCGGTCCAGAACCGCATGCTCGCGGAGTCGGGGCGGGCGTCGAAGTCGCCGAGCAGCACCACGTGCCGGTCCGGGTCGGGGGCCACCGTCTCGACGAGCCGCGCCGCGGCGACGGCCTGCAGCTCCCGCTCCCGTTCGCCGTCGAGCCGGTAGAGCGGCTTGTGGTGCACGACGAGGAACGGTTCCGGCGCGCGCACCTCGGCGACAACCGTGCCGGACCACGGGAGGTCACGGGCGCGCGGGGTGACGCGGCCGTCGATCTCGTGCACCTCCCCGATCGGCCAGCGGCTGGCGAGCGCGGCCCCGTCGCCGCCCTCGCCGCGGCGGGAGTGCCACACCTCGTGCCAGCCCGGTCCCAGCAGGTCGGGGACGTCCACGACCTCCTGGAGGGCGATGACGTCGGGGGCGAGGGCGCGGATCCCGGCCACGAGCGCCCGGCGGCGCCGGTCCCAGCCGTGGTAGGCGGGCGCGAGGACGTTCAGGGTGAGGACGCGCATCTCAGCCACCGGCCAGCCGCTCGAGCCGATCCCGGTAGGCGGCCCACCAGGCCGCGTCGCCGTCGGCCATGTTGTCGCCCGGCCGTCGCATGCCGGCCGTGCCGTCGACCAGCTCCCGCACGATGTCGGCGTGCCCGGCGTGGCGGTGGGTCTCGGCGATCATGTGCACGAGGACGCGGTGCAGGGTGACGCGGGGTTCGCCCCACCAGGGCACGTGCCCGGCCGCGTCCAGGGGGAGCTCCTCGATCGTGGCGTCCGACAGCGCGCACGACCGGCGGTAGAGGTCGACGATGTACTCGCGCGACTCGTCGGCCGTCGCGTACATGTCCGCGTTGGGTTCTGCGTCCGCGCCGAACCACGGTCCGGGCACCTCGAAGGGGCGGTCGAACACCTCGCCGAAGTACCCGAGCTCCATGGCGGCGAGGTGCTTGACCAGCCCGAGCAGGTTGGTGCCGGTGGGGGTCAGCGGCCTGCGGACGTCGCGCTCGCCGAGCCCGTCGAGCTTCGACAGCAACGCGTCGCGGCCGGCCTGCAGGTAGCGGTGGAGATCGGCCTTCGCGACCACGTCCGCCCGTTGATCCATCCGGGCACGGTAGCCGCGTGCCACACTGACGGCCGACGGGAGGAGGCGCCATGACGATCCAGCCCGTCGCCCCGCTGCACCTGCTGACCGTGGCCGAGTACCTCGTGATCGTGGAGGTGCTGTCTCCCGGGTCGAAGCGCACGGACCACGTCCTCAAGCGCAGCGAATACGCCGACGCCGGCATCCCGCACTACTGGATCATCGACATCGACCCGCCGGTCTCGCTGCTCGCCTGCCACCTCGCCGGAGAGTTCGGGTACGCCGACGACGGAGCCGTTACCGGCGCCTTCACGACCGCGGAGCCGTTCCCCGTTGAGATCGACCTCGACGCGCTGCTCTGACCTACGGCGCCTGGTCGTGCTCACCACGCGTCCCCCCGGGCTCGTGACTGATTTCCGGCCGACCCTCCCGAGGAAGTCGGGACAGCGTGAAGATGGCGGGGTGGACGCTGCGGTTCAGGCTTACGTCGATGGCATCGACCCCGGGTTCCGCCCGCTGTTCGACCGCGTGCACCGGCTGATCCGCGAGCAGCATCCCGACGCCGCCGTCGTCCTCTCCTACAAGATGCCGACGTACGTGGTGGGCACGCGCCGGCTCCACGTCGGTGTGTGGCGGCACGGCGTGTCGCTCTACGGCTGGGGCCAGGAGGCCGTCGCCGCCTTCACCGCCCGGCACCCGGAGCTCCGGACCAGCAAGGGGACGATCCAGCTGCGGCCGGCGGACGCTGCCGCCGTCTCCGACGACGAGCTCCGCAGTCTGATCCACGCCGCGTTGGGGGACTGAGCGGGCTCAGGAGCGCGGTGAGGTAGCGCATCGCAGGGCCCCGGAAGAACCCGCTGATGTCGGCGGCCGACGCCGCGGTGCCGGAGAGGCACAGATCGTCGAGGACGCTGCGACTCCCTACCGGGGCCGTGCTGGGTCCGGTCGGTGCGCAGCTCGCCGGGCTCGGCGGGGGCCGTCGTGCTCGTGGTCGGGGTTCTGGTCACCGTGCTGGTCGTGCCACGGACGGGTCCCGGGTGCCTCCGTGTGTGCTCTGATGCGCAGGTGCCTCCAGCACCGGGCGCCGTCGCCGCGCGGCTGGCCATCGACGCCGACCCGGCCGTCCGCGTGCTCGCCCGCCGCGACCTGCTCGGCGAGCCCGCCCCGGACGGCGACGTACTGCTGAGCCCGATCGTGCGCGGGCTGCTGGCCGGTCTCGAGGACACGCGCGTGCCGGCACGCCCGTACGCCAAGTGGACCGGGGCGCACTGGCGGCTCGTCTCGCTCGTGGAGCTGGGGATCCCGGCCGGGTACGAGCCGGCCGTGCGGGCGGCGGAGACCGTGCTCGACTGCTGGGCCGCGCCGGATCGGCTCGCCGGTGTCCTGGTGGTGGACGGCCTGCGCCGCATGCACGCGTCGCAGGAGGGGAACGCGGTGGCGGTCGCCTGCCGGCTCGGCATGGCGGCCGACGAGCGGGTGGCGCGGCTGGTCGAGCACCTCGTCGGCGGGCAGTGGCCGGACGGCGGCTGGAACTGCGACCGCCGCCCCGCGGCCCACCGGTCGTCGGTGCACGAGACGCTGCCCGCGCTGTGGGGCCTGTCCGAGTACGCGACGGCGACGGGTGACGCGCGGAGCCGGCGCGCCGCCACGGCGGCGGCCGAGGTCCTGCTGGCGCGCCACGTCGTCTTCGCGGCCGGCACCGACCGGCCGTTGCACCGGTCGGTGGTCGACCTGCACTACCCGCCGTACTGGCACTACGACGTGCTGCAGGCGCTCGTCGTGCTCGACCGGGCCGGTTGCCGGGACGACCCGCGTACCGACCGGGCCCGGCGGGTGGTGGCCGGCAAGCAGCGCGAGGACGGTGGCTGGCGCGCCGTGCGGCCGTGGTGGCGGCGGCCGGGCTCGGCGGGTCTGGTGGAGGCCGTCGACTGGGGCGACGTGGCGCACCAGATGGTGACGCTGAACGCGCTGCGCGTCACTGCCCCGGCGGCCGGTAGGACTCCCGTGCGCTCGCGGCCTTCTCCAGCACCGCCGGCAGGTCGTCCGGCGAGATGAGCTCGCGCGTCTCCATGTGCGAGAACGCCCCGCTGCTGTTCACGGCGATGGCGACGGCGGCAGCGGCGTTCCGGTCCGGGACGTCGAAGACGACGAACCCGTCGCGTTCACCGAACATGAAGTACATCGACTCCAGAGATCCGCCGACGGCGGACGCGAGATCCCGGACCGCGGCCGTGCGGTCCCCCGGCTTCATCAGCATCTGGTTCCACGTCTCCGGCTTGTAGCTGAAGAACGCTGCGAACTTGGTCATGGCGACCCTCCTCCGCGCCGATGAGCCGGTCAGTTCACCACCGCTCCTCGTGTCTGTCGAGCGGCCGAACGGCTCAGGTCTCATGCGCTTCCGGGTCTCGGGCGAGCACCGAACGGCCGCCGTCCACCGGCACCGTGGCGCCGGTGACGTACGAGGCGTCGTCGGACAGCAGGTGCGCGATCACCGACGCCACCTCCGCCGCCGCCCCGACCCGGCCGAGCGGGTGGATCCTCCGCATCTCCTCCTCGACGTGCGCGGCGCCGGAGTGACCGAGATCGTCGAGGTACGCCTCGTACCGCTCGGTGGCGATCGAGCCGAGCGCCACGGCGTTCACCCGCACGCCGCGCGGCCCGTACTCGACGGCGAGCGCGCGCGTGAGGCCCTCGATCGCCGCCTTCGCGGTGACGTAGGGGGTGCAGCCCGGCACGGCGCGCTGGGCCTGGTGGGAGGAGACGTTGACGATCGCGCCGCCGGTGCCCGCCGCGAGGAACCGGCGCACCGCGGTGGTGGCGCCGACGACGGCCGGGGCGAGGTTGGTGTGGACGAGGTCGAGTACCTCGCGCGCCGGTGCGGTGTGCACCGACGCGTCGCGGAAGACGGCGGCGTTGTTGACCCAGCCCGTGAGCGGCGCGGCGTGCTCGGCGCGATCGGCGGCCGCCTCGGTGACGGCCTCGTCGGCGGCGCTGCCCGCTACGCCGGCGGCGCGGGGATGGGCGGCGAGCCAGTCGAGGGCGCCCGCATCGAGCTCGATCGCGACCACGTGCGCACCGTCGCGCAGAAGCCGTTCGACGACCGCCCTGCCGACGCCGCGACCGCCTCCGGTGACGACGACGGACCGGGGCGCGCTGGTGGGTGGCACGGGGTCAGCCTAGCGGGGTGTGATCGTCGTTGCGATTTCGTGATCTGCACCTGAAACAGTGTCGTCAACCCCGCGTTCGAGGCGGCGAAATCGCCCTCTGACCTGGCGGAACAGTACCGTCCCCAATAGCGTTGATCGCCAAACGCTATTGTGATAGCGCTCACATACTTTACCGATGCGGACCATGCCGAGATCGGCGGCCCAGTTTCCCGCCTGTTAAGTTCCTGGGACATGGCCGCACCTGTTGGATCCCCCGACCGCACACGTCCAAACATCGGGGAACAGCTGACGATCGGTCACCCGGAGGTCGCCGACGGGGTCGCGTGCTGGCGCCTGGCGGAGGCCACCGGGGTTCTCGATCTGAACTCCCGATACGCCTACCTGTTGTGGTGTCGTGATTTCGCCGCCACGTCGGTGGTGGCGCGCCACGACGGGAACGTGGTCGGGTTCGTCACCGGGTTCCGTCGGCCGGAGGAGCCGTCCGCGCTGGTCGTCTGGCAGGTCGGCGTGGACGCCGCGGTGCGCGGTCAAGGCGTGGCCGCGGCGATGCTCGACGCGCTGTTCGACCGCGTGCCCGGGGTGGATCACCTCGAGGCCACCGTCACCCCCGACAACACCGGGTCGATCGCCCTCTTCAGCCGATTCGCCGAGCGGCGTGCCGCTCCGGTGCGGCACAGCGAGCTGTTCGGCGCAGAACTGCTCGGCGACGGCCACGCACCAGAGATCTTGTTTCGGATCGGACCGGTCCACCGCTGACCTGACGATCACTTCGACCGTTTCGCAGGGAGAGGCCCGTGGAAACGACCGTCTTCGACGACCTGGAGTCCGAGGTCCGCAGTTACTGCCGCAGCTGGCCGGTGGTATTCGACACCGCCAAGGGGTCGCGGATCACCGACATCGACGGCAAAAACTATCTGGATTTCTTCGCCGGCGCCGGCGCGCTCAACTACGGGCACAACCCGCCGGAGCTCAAAGCACCGCTCATGGAGTACCTCGCGCGGGACGGCATCACCCACGGCCTCGACATGTACACCGTGGCCAAGGGTGAGTTCCTGCGGACGTTCGAGGACGTCGTGCTGAAACCGCGGGGGCTCGACTACAAGGTCCAGTTCCCCGGGCCGACCGGCGCCAACACCGTCGAGTCGGCCCTCAAGCTGGCGCGCAAGATCACCGGTCGCGAGTCGATGATCAACTTTACGAACGGGTTCCACGGCATGACGCTGGGTGCCCTGTCCGTCACCGGGAACTCGATGAAACGCGGTGGGGCCGGTGTCCCGCTCGTACACGCCACCCCGATGCCGTTCGACAACTACTTCGACGGCACGGTCCCGGACTTCCTGTGGTTCGAGAAGCTGCTCGGCGACGCGGGCAGCGGCCTGAACGAGCCCGCAGGCGTCATCGTCGAGACGGTGCAGGGCGAGGGCGGCATCAACCCGGCCCGCGTCGAGTGGCTGCAGGCGCTGGAGGACCTGTGCCGGCGCAACGGCTTGATCCTGATCGTGGACGACGTGCAGATGGGCGTCGGCCGCACCGGCCCGTTCTTCTCGTTCGAGGCCGCAGGCATCAAACCCGACATCGTCTGCCTGTCGAAGTCGATCAGCGGCTACGGCCTCCCGATGGCCCTCACGCTCATCAAGCCCGAGCTCGACCAGTGGGGGCCCGGCGAGCACAACGGCACGTTCCGCGGGCACAACCCCGCGTTCGTGACCGCCACCGCCGCGCTGCGCGAGTTCTGGACCGACGACACCCTCGAACGCTCCACCATCGCCAAGGGGGAGCGGGTGGCCGAGGCCCTCGCCGCGCTGGCGGCGGCCTCGGAAGGTGTGGAGCTCACGCCGAAGGGGCGCGGCCTCGCCCGCGGCCTGTCCTTCTCCCAGCCCGAGCTCGCCGCCAAGGCGTGCGCCGCGGCGTTCGAACGGGGGCTGATCATCGAGACCGCAGGCCCCACCGACGAGGTCATGAAACTCATGCCCCCGCTCACGATCACCGACGCCGAGCTGGAGGAGGGACTGGCCGTCGTCAGCGAGTCCGTCCGCGCCGTGACCGAAGGGATGTCCGCGTGATCGTCCGGACGATCGAGGAGATCACCGACACCGAGCGCGACGTCAAGACCGAGCACTGGCGGAGCAAGCGCATCGTGCTGGCCGGCGACGGCGTCGGGTTCTCGCTGCACGAGACCGTGCTCGAGGCCGGTTCGGTCAACGACTTCTGGTACGCCAACCACATCGAGGCGGTCTGGATCATCGAGGGCGAGGGCGAGCTCCTCGACAAGGACAACGACGTGACCTACCAGCTCGGGCCGGGCTCGGTCTACGTCCTGAACGGCCACGAGCACCACCAGCTGCGCCCGCGGACGCAGATGCGCACGGTGTGCGTGTTCAACCCGCCGGTGACCGGTCGCGAGGTGCACGACGAGAACGGCGTGTACCCGCTGATCGTCGAGCCCGCACCGGCGGCGGAGGCCTCCTGAGGGAGGTCGCCGCGCCGGTCGCGAACGGCTGCCGCCACGCAGGGCGGCAGCCGTTCGCCCGGTCGAGGGAGGTGTCATGAACCAGGAGTGGCTGGAGGGCCTCGTGCTCGGCGACGTGCTCAGGTCGCGGGCCGAGACCCACGGGGACGCGGCGTTCCTGAAGTTCCGCGACGGCGAGCTGTCCTTCGCCGAGGTGGACGTCGCCGCCGACAGGTACGCGAACGGGTTCGCCGCCGAGGGCGTGGGTCGCGGCCACCACGTGGCGGTGATGCTGCCGAACTGCCCCGAGTTCGTGCCGGTGATCGTCGCGCTCGCGCGGCTCGGCGCGGTCGCGGTGCCGGTGAACACGGCGTACCGCGGGGAGCTGCTGCGGCACGTGCTGGACAGCGCCGACGTCTCGACGCTGCTGATCGACGCCGAGTTCACCGATCGGCTCCCGGAGGTGCTGCCGGTGGTCCCCCGGCCGATCCGGGTGATCGTCCGCGGGCAGGAGCCCTCGCTCGCCGTGCTCGGTGACGGCACGATCCCGATGTCGCGCCTGCTCGCGCACGGCGCCGACCCGGTGCAGGGCGGCGCGCGGTTCTCCGACCTGCAGGCGATCATGTACACGTCCGGCACCACGGGCCGTTCCAAGGGCGCGATGGTGCCGCACGCGTTGGCCATGGCCTGCGCGTACGACTCGCTGGACTTCCTCGACAGGTGGGGGAAGACGACGTACTGCCCGTTGCCGCTCTTCCACGCAGCCGGGCTGTGGGACGGCGTGTTCTCGTCGCTGCTGTCGGGCAGCCCGATCGGCATCGTGGAGCGGTTCAGCGCCTCGCGGTTCTGGGACGACGTGCGGTACTTCGACGCCCAGGTCACGATGAGCGTGTTCGCGATGATCCCGATCCTGCTGAGCGCGCCGGCCGGGCCCCGGGACCACGACCACCCCCTCGAGACGTTCTACATGGGCAAGTCCGCGCTCGACGCGCCGCTGCTCGAACGCTTCGGGGTCCGCTCGGCCGAGACCTACACCAGCACCGAGGTCGGCATCGCCACCGGCAGCCCGTACGGGCAGTGGCGCCTCGGCTCGATGGGACAGGCCCACGCGGAACGCTTCGAGGTCGCGGTCGTCGACGAGGACGACCGCGAGGTCCCGGCAGGCGAGCCGGGCGAGCTCGTGGTGCGGCCCAAGCAGCCGTTCGTGATCACCACCGGCTACTACGGCATGCCAGAGGCCACGGCGCGGGCGTTCCGCAACATGTGGTTCCACACCGGCGACCGGGCGTGGCGCGACGACGACGGCTACTTCTACTTCCTCGACCGGATCGCCGACGCCATCCGCAGGCGCGGCGAGAACATCTCGGCGTTCGACATCGAGTGCGAGGTCAACCTGCACCCGGAAATCGTCGAGTCCGCGGCGTTCGGCGTGCCGTCCGAGCTGGGCGAGGAGGACGTCAAGCTGGCGGTGGTGCGCGCGCCGGGGAGCGACCTGTCGGCGCCCGGGCTGGCCGCGTACTGCGCAGCCAAGCTGCCGTCGTTCATGGTGCCGCGCTACATCGAGTTCGTCGGCGAGCTGCCGCGCACCCCGACCGACAAGGTGGCCAAGCACGAGCTGCGCGCCAGGGGTGACCAGGGCATCACGCCGGGTACGTGGGACCGGGAGCAGGCCGCGCCGAGCACGCGGGCGAGCCAGGCATCCGCGGCCGCGGAGGCGACCCCGGGAAGGACGGCATGAACTGGGAGGACACCCCTGAGCAGGCGGCGTTCCGCGAGGAGGTGCGCGCGTTCGTCCGCGACCGGTTCCCGGCCACGTACACGCCGGACCCGGACGCCGAGCAGAGCCTCGAGCCGGAGGACGTCTGGGGCTACAACTGGGCGGTCGACCGCAACAGCCCGGATGCGGCGCGCCGGGAGGGCGCCCGCGCGTGGGCGGCCGCGCTCGCGGAACGCGGCTGGATCACGCCGCACTGGCCGGTGGAGTACGGCGGCGCCGGCCTGTCGGCGATGGAGGAGTTCATCCTCCAGGAGGAGATGATGCGGGCGCGGGTGCCGACGGTGAACGGCATCGGCGCCTTCCTGCTCGGTCCCACCCTGCTCGCCCACGGCACCGAGGCGCAGCGCGCCGAGCACCTGCCGCCGATCGCCCGCGGTGAGCGCACGTGGGCGCAGGGCTTCTCCGAGCCCGGCGCGGGCTCCGACCTGGCCGGCCTTCGCACGAGGGCGGTGCGCGACGGCGACCACTACGTGGTGGACGGGCAGAAGGTCTGGACCTCGCTCGGCCACCACGCCGACTGGCTGTTCGTGCTGGTCCGCACCGATCCGGACGCGGCGCCGAAGCACCGCGGGATCACATTCCTGCTCGTCGACGTCGACACGCCCGGCGTCACGGTCCGCCCGATCCGCGACATCCGCGGCGACGCGCCGTTCTCGGAGATCTTCTTCGAGGGTGCCCGCGTGCCCGTCGCCAACCGGGTCGGGGAGGAGAACCGGGGCTGGTACGTGGCGATGGACGCGCTCAGCTTCGAACGGGCCGGGATCGGGGCCACGATCAAGTACGAGCAGGCGATCGCCCGCCTCGTCGAGCACATCGGCACGCCCGAGGGGCGGGAGCACCTGCGGGAGGGCTGGGAGCGCGGCGCCCGGCAGGAGATCGCGCGGCGCTACGTCGAGATGCGGGTGCTGTACAACATCGCCCGCTACAGCGTGACCAACCCGGTGCCGGGCTACGAGGCCTCGGTCAACCAGCTCTTCAGCGCCGAGCTGCACCAGCGGCTCGCCCGCACCGGCGCCCACGTGTTCGGCCGGCACGGATTGCTGTGGCAGCGCCGGGACGCCCCGCTGGGCGCCGCCTTCACCCACATGCGCATGGACTCCGTGGCCGCCACCTTCCTCGGCGGCGCGTCGGAGATCCAGCGCAACGTCATCGCCACGCGGGGCCTCGGCCTGCCCCGTTCCTAGGAGGACACATGACCGAAGGACTGGACGTCGCGGTCAAGGACCGCGTCTGCTGGATCACCCTCGACCGGCCGAAGAAGCTCAACTCCCTGACCCCGGAGATGATGCACGGCCTGCGGAAGGTCTTCACCGACATCGACGACGACCCCGAGGTCTGCGTCGCGGTGCTGCAAGGGGCGGGCGAGAAGGGGTTCTGCGCCGGCATGGACCTGGACTGGTCGGAGTCGCTCACCAAGGCCGACCGGATCGAGCAGGGCCGGCTCGGCGAGAAGACGTTCTCGATGATGGAGCGGCTCTCGATCCCGGTGTTCGCCGCGGTGCGCGGCTACGCCGTCGGCGGCGGGCTGGAGCTGGCACTGGGTGCGGACTTCATCGTCTGCGCGGACAACGCGAAGATGGGACTGGTGGAGATCACCCTCTCCGCCCGGCCGCCGCACCAGCCGAAGTTCATGGACGGCAAGGAGGACCCGGACCAGCCCGAGGTGGGCGGCAGTGCGCCCGGCTGGGGCGGGCTCAAGCGGCTGCCGGCCCGGGTCGGGATGGCGCGGGCCAAGGAGATGCTCTTCACGGGCGTGCAGCTCGACGCGCAGCGCGCGCTGCAGATCGGCCTGGTCAACGACGTGTTCCCGGCCGACGAGTTCGACGAGAAGGTGGCCGCGCTCGCCGAGCGGATCGCGGCGATGAACCGCTACAACCTCCGCCTGGTCAAGGAGCTGGTGACGGCCGGCTACGACTGGATCGAGCCGCACCCCAGCTGAGGAGTCACGAGAAGATGCTCAAGATCTACCGGATCGACCACGTCGCCGTCGCGACGCCGGACCTGGACAAGCAGCTCGCGCTCCTGGAGGGGCTCTTCGGCTTTCACCGCACCCACGTGTGGGACAACCCGGAGGCGGGCGTGCGGGGGGTCCGGCTCGCCGTTCCCGGCGCCGCGGGTCAGGCATGGGTGGTGCTCGCGCCGTCCGGCGAGGGCGGGGCACTGCGGAAATGGCTCGACGAGAAGGGCGGCCGCCCGGGGCTGCACCACGTCGGTGCCGAGGTGCCGGACCTGGACGCCGCGGTCGCCGAGCTCGACGAGCGCGGCCTGAAGATCACCGACTCGGTGGCGGGCCGCTGGGTGGAGGCGTCGCTGTCGCCACCCGAGCACGGACCCGGGGTGCTGTGGCGGCTGCGCGGGCCGGGCAACCTCGCGATGCTCGGTGACGACGAGGCGACGGCGGTCAGGCCCGTCGACCCCGCGGACGGCCCCACCCTCGGCATCCGCGGGATCGACCACATCTGCCAGGCCTTCCACGACCGCGACGAGCTGTCGCGCTGGTACTCCGACCTCGCAGGCTTCGTCGAGGTCTGGCGCACGGCCGACGACGAGATCCCCGACATGGCCGACCTCGTGCTCAACATCCCGGGCTCCAGCATCTGCTGGGAGGTGATCACCGGCCGCGGCGAGGACTCGTTCGTGGACAAGTTCCTCGCCCGCAACGGCGCCGCCGCTCACCACGTGACGTTCGAGGTGGCCGACTGGGAGGCCGCGCTGGCCGCCTGCCGCGCCCACGACATCCCGACCTTCGACGACGAGGAGGGCGTCAAGGACGGCGCGGCGTGGAAGCACACGTTCATCCACCCGAAGCACGCGGGCGGCGTGCTCGTGCAGCTGTTCTGGGAGGAACGGCCCGGCGTGTGGGTGCGCTCGGACAAGATCTCGCCGGCCAACTGACAGGGAACGTCGCATGGATCTGACGCTGACCGAGGACCAGGAGCTCATCCGCAGCACCGCCCGTGAGGTGCTCGCCGGGCGGGTGGCGACGGGCGGCGTCGCTGCGGTGGCCGGGGACCCGGCGGGCTTCTCGGCCGACCTCTGGAAGGAGATGGTCGAGCTCGGCTGGACCGGGCTCGCCGTGCCGGAGGCCTACGGCGGGGTCGGCGAGGGCTTCCTCGAAGCCTGCCTGCTCGTCGAGGAGATGGGTGCGGCCCAGGTGCCGAGCCCGTTCCTGCACACCGTGGCCTGCGGGGCCGCGACGATCGAGCGACACGGCTCGGCGGAGCAGCGGGAGCGCTGGCTGCGCGGGATCGTGGAGGGGCGCACCATCGCCTACGCCGACGGGGCGACGGTCACCGCAACGGAGTCGGGCGACGGGTACGTCCTCGACGGCCGCACGCGGTTCGTGCCGTTCGCGCACGCCGCCGACGACCTGCTGGTGGTGGCAACGACCGGAGACGCGCTCACGGCGTTCCTCGTCGATCGCGTCGAGGCGGGCGTCACGACCGAGCGGCTCGACGTGGTGGGCCCGAACGCGGAGAACGACGTCCGGTTCGCGGGCGTCGCGGTGCCTGCCGACCGCGTCCTCGGCGAGGTCGGCGGGGGCGCGGCGGTGGCGGGGACGGCGGCCGCGTTCGGGGCGGCCGCCACCTGTGCCGAGATGGTCGGTGGCGCGCAGCGCGTGCTGGACATGACCGTCGAGTACGCGGGGCAGCGCGAGCAGTTCAGGCGCCCGATCGGCAGCTTCCAGGCCGTGCAGCACCACTGCGCGGACATGGCGATCGACGTCCTCACCGCGCGGTTCATCGCCTTCGAGGCGATCTGGCGGCTCACGGCGCCCGGCCAGGACCCCGACCAGGTGGCGCTGACCGTGGCGGTGGCCAAGTCCTGGGTGAGCGACGCCTACCAGCGCGTGTGCGCGCTCGGGCACCAGGTGCACGGGGCCATCGGGTTCACCGCCGAGCACCACCTGCACCACTACCTGCAGCACGCGACCAGCGCCGCGCTCGCGTTCGGCGACGGCGACTTCCACGTCGACCGGGTGGCCGACGCCATCGGCCTGCCGCGCTCCTGAACGCGGACCGCTTACGGGTGTTCGAGGGTGCGCAGCGGGAGGAGCTCGGGGCGCTTGGGCAGGTAACCGTCACCCGTGGCGTGGCCGCGCAGGCGCCTGCGGACGTAGGGCATCACGAAGTCGCGCATCCACCGCAGGTCCTCACGCACCCAGTCCTGCCAGGGTGGCGGGCTCATCTCGGGGAGCGGGGTGCGCCAGTCGTCGATGACGGGCTCGCCGAGTGCCTCCAGCACGCGCAGGGCGACCCGGCGATGGCCCTCGGCGGTGAGGTGCAGGCGGTCGCGGCCCCAGCTGCGCGGGTCGGCGAGCGGCGCCATCCCCCACAGGTCGACGACGGTGCTGCCGTGGCGCTCGGCGCTCGCGCGCATCAGCTCGTTGTAGCAGGCGACGCGTCCGCGCAGCCGGCGGATGATCGGGTGCATCCGGCCGAGGTCGAAGCCCGTGAACACCAGCACGTGCGCCCCGGTGGCGGTGACCCGGGCGAGCGCGGCGTCGAAGCGGCGGGCGAGGTCGTCGGTGTCGCAGGAGAACCGGATGATGTCGTTGCCGCCCGCGCAGAACGTGATCAGGTCGGGGCGCAGCCGCTCGGCCACCGGGATCTGGTCCTCGACGATCTGGTCGAGGAGCTTGCCGCGCACGGCGAGGTTGGCGTAGCGGAAGCCCGGACGGGAGGCGCTCAGCTGCTCGGCCACGCGGTCGGCCCAGCCTCGGGGAGTACCGTCGGGACGCCAGTCGTCCAAGCCTTCTGTGAAGCTGTCCCCCAGCGCGAGGAAGCTGCTGATGGGTCTCATCGGCCACCGCCCCCTTTCGTTCACGAACCCGTCATCCACCGGACGGGCAAAGCATCCTCCAATATCACCCAGTACCTGCGGTAGACGCCAGTGGGGGTGATCCATTCGTGGAGATAGGGCACCCTTAGCTCATGGGAAGTCGGAAGGACGCGGCCGAGCCGGGCCTCGCCGAGGTCCTCGGCGGGCGCGGCGGCGCCGTCGACGCCACGGTGCCGGTCGTCGCGTTCGTGGCCGCTTTCACGCTCGCCGACGCGTCGGGCTGGGCGTCCCCGATCGCCTGGGCGGGCGGGGCGGCCGTGCTCGTCGGTGCCGTGGTTGCGGTGGTCCGGCTCGTGCGCGGCGGTCGCCCGCGCGCGGTGCTGTTCGGCCTGCTCGGCGTGGCGGTGGCGGCGCTGATCGCCCTGTACACCGGCCGCGCCGTCGACTTCTTCCTGGTCCAGATCGTGAGCAACGCGGCGAGCGCGCTCGCATGGGCCGTGTCGATCGCGGTGCGCTGGCCGCTGCTCGGGCTGGTCGTGGGCACCGTGCTCGGTCAGCGCACGCGCTGGCGCCGCGACCCCGACCTCCTGCGCGGCTACCAGCGCGCCAGCTGGGTATGGGTCGGGCAGTACCTCGTGCGGCTCGCCGTGTTCCTCCCCCTGTACGCGGCCGATGCCGTGGTCGCGCTCGGCATCGCCCGCACGGTGCTCACCTGGCCGCTCGTGGCGCTGTGCGTCGCGCTCTCGTGGCCGGTGCTCCGCTCGGCGCTACCGGCCGGTCACGGTGGACCACGCCATCCCGCGCCCCCGCGTGAAGACGCTCACGAAGCCTGATCGTTCGGAGCGATCCCGGCGGGTACTGTCGTTGGAAGCGGACGGAAACAGCCGGACGACCCACACCAGGGAGCCATGCCCCAGCCCACCGCGCCTCGACCCAGTCCCACCGCTGACCGCCCGGGCCCGGAACCCGAGGCGACCACGCCCGCGAAGGCGCCGGACCTGACCGTCAACAAGGTCATCGCCGGTGCCGGGGCCGCGGTCACGAGCGCCGTGCTCGGGTCGTACTTCGGTGCCACCGGCACGGTGGCGGGCGCCGCGCTCGGCTCGGTGGCCAGCACGGTGGCCACGACGTTCTACCAGCGCTCCCTCGACCGCACCCGCGACACCATCCTCGCCCGCGTCCGGCTGAGCCCGGGCAGCCGCACCGACCTCTCCGACACCCCGACCGTCCAGCTGACGGTGCCGCAGCAGCGGGGCCCGGCCGAACCCGCGACGACGCAGCTGCACGTCGAGCCCGTCCTGCGCAGGCCGCGCAAGGTCTGGCTGTGGGCAGGTGCGACGGTGCTGGTCTTCGTGATCGGGCTCCTGGTGGTCACCGGGCTGGAGTGGGCGAAGGGCGCCTCGCTCACCACCGGGCAGCCGGGCACATCGGTCGGCCGGGTCCTGACGCCTCCCGCGGGCGGCAACGAGGACCGGGAACGCAGCGAGACGACGTCGCAGCAGCCCACGCCGAGCGCGGAGCCGACCACGGAACCCGCGCCGACGGACGAGGCCACTTCGAGCGCCGAGCCCTCGCCCACCGACGAGCGGAGGTCGGACCCCGAGGCGACCCGGGAGCGCAGCAGCGGCAGCGCCACCCCGCAACCCACCTCGGATCTCCTGGTCCCGGGCCTGCGTGAGAACGACTGAGGCCTTCCCGGCGCGCGCCCGGATGTGACGAGTTGCGAACGGCCCGTCCCCCGGCCGCGGCTTCGCACCTAACCTCGGTCGATGCGAGTGTTGATCACCGGGGGCGCCGGGTTCGTCGGATCGCACGTTGCCGGCCGGCTCGCCGCCGACGGCCACGACGTGCTGCTGCTCGACGCGCTGCTGCCACAGGCGCACGGGTCCGGGGGCTGGGCGCCGCCGCACGAGCACGTCGTCGGCGACGTGCGCGACGACGGCCTGCTGGCCCGGCTGCTGCCCGGGGTGGACGCCGTGTGCCACCAGGCCGCGATGGTGGGGCACGGGGTCGATCCGTCGGACGCCCCCGCGTACGCCGCGCACAACGACCTGGGCACCGCGGTGCTGCTCGCCGCGATGCACGTGGCCGGCGTGCGGAGGCTCGTGCTGGCCGGATCGATGGTCGTGTACGGCGAGGGGCGCTACGACTGTGCGGAGCACGGCGTCGTCCGGCCGCTCTCGCGGGCGGCCGCCGATCTCGCCGCCGGGCGGTACGAGCCGCGCTGCCCGCGCTGCGGGCGGGAGCTCACGGGCGGGCTCGTCGGCGAGGACGCACCGCCGGACCCGCGCAGCACGTACGCGGCCACGAAGCTCGCCCAGGAACACCTCGCGAGCGCGTGGGCGCGGCAGTGCGGCGGCAGGGTGTGGTCGCTGCGCTACCACAACGTCTACGGCCCGCGGATGCCCCGCGACACCCCGTACGCCGGGGTCGCGTCGATCTTCCGCTCCGCGCTGGAGCGGGGTGAGCCACCGCGCGTGCTGGAGGACGGCCGCCAGCGCCGCGACTTCGTCCACGTCACCGACGTCGCCGCGGCCAACGCGCTGGCGTTGACGAACGACGCGGACGGGTTCGAGGCGGTGAACGTCTGCTCCGGCGAGCCGCACACGGTGGGCGAGCTGGCGCGGGAGCTGGCCGAGCGGATGGGCGGGCCGGCGCCGGTGGTGGTCGGCGGCGCCCGGCCCGGCGACGTCCGGCACGTGGTCGCCGACCCGGCCCGGGCGACGGCCCGACTGGGGTTCACCGCCGCCGTCACGTTCGCCGAGGGCGTCGCGGCGTTCGCCACCGATCCGCTGCGGGAACCGGCCGTCACCGTTCGGTAAGCCGCGATCCGGGGTCGTGGAGGCCGTTCCGGGCCGATGATCGCGGGCGTGGAGATCGTCCTTCCCTGCCTCGACGAGGCGGACGCCCTGCCCGCTGTGCTGGCCGAGCTGCCGGCGGGCTGGCCGGTGCTCGTCGTCGACAACGGCTCGACGGACGGCACGGCCGCCGTCGCCGCCGCGCACGGCGCCCGGGTCGTCGTCGAACCCCACCGTGGCTACGGGGCCGCCGTCCACGCCGGGCTGCTGGCGGCGCGGGACGAGTTCGTCGCCGTGCTCGACGGGGACGGCTCGCTCGACCCGGCGGTCCTGGCCCCGATGGCCGACGCCGTGCGCGCAGGCGATGCCGACCTCGCCGTCGGCAGGCGCGTGCCCCTCGCGGGTTCGTGGCCGTGGCACGCGCGGGCGGGGAACGCGCTGATCGCGGCGCTGCTGCGCAGACGCGGCGTGCCGGTGCACGACATCGCGCCGATCCGGGTCGGCCGCAGGCAGGCCCTGCTGGACCTCGGCGTCGCCGACCGCGCCTTCGGCTACCCGCTGGAGCTCCTGCTGCGCGCGGGCGCCGCGGGCTGGCGACTGCACGAGGTGGAGGTCGCGTACCGGCCCCGGGCAGGTGGCCGGTCCAAGGTGTCCGGTTCCGTGCGGGGCACGGTGCGCGCCGCCCGGGACATGGGCCGGCTGCTCGCCGCACCGGGGCTCTCGTGATCCCGGCCGCCGTGATCCTGCTGGCCAAGGCGCCGGAGCCGGGTCGGGTCAAGACGCGGCTGTGCCCGCCCGCCACCCCGGACGAGGCCGCCGACCTGGCGGCCGCCTCGCTCCTCGACACCGTCGACGCGGCCGTGGGCGTGCCCGGTGCCGAACTCGTCGTCGCGCTCGCAGGCCGGCTCGCGGGGGCGGTGCGGCGTGCGGAGCTCACCGCCGCGCTGCGTCGAGCCCGGGTCCTTCCCCAACGCGGCGACTCCCTCGGCGCGCGGATCGCCGCCGCCCACGCCGACACCGCGGCGTTGCTCCCCGGGCGCCCGACGCTGCAGCTGGGCATGGACACCCCGCAGGCCGATTCGGCACTGCTCGCGGCCTGCCTCGATCGGCTGCGCGCGCCCGGCACGGACGCCGTGCTCGGTCCTGCCGCCGACGGCGGCTGGTGGGCCATGGGGTTGCGCGACCCGCGGGCGGCGCGGCTGGTCGCCGCCGTGCCGACCTCGCGCGCCGACACGGGGGAGCGCACGCTGCGCGCCCTGCGCGACGGTGGGCTGCGCGTGGGCCTGCTCCCGGAGCTGACCGACGTCGACACCGCGGCCGACGCCCTCGTCGTGGCCGCGGCGGCGCCCTGTGGCCGGTTCGCCGCCACGCTGGCCCGCTGCCCGGCGTTCGCGGCGGCGTCGTGATCGCAGCGTTCGAGCCCGTGACCGAGCCGGTGGGGTTGCTGCGCCCGCCTTCAGGCCCGACGCATCCGGACCCCGGGTTCGACGCCGCGCTGCGCGGCGTCCCGGCCCGGATGCTGCGCAGCGACGGGTCCGAGGTGGTGCTCGCGGTACGGCGGTGGCACGCCGAGGCCGCGGGCGACGACGCCTGGCTGCTCGACCGCTGCACGGGGCCGGTGCTGGACCTGGGTTGCGGGCCGGGACGACTGGTGGCCGCGCTGGGGAGCCGGGGGATCCCCGCGCTGGGTGTGGACAGCTCGACGGCGGCCGTGACGCGGTGCAAGGCCCGCGGAGCGGCCGTGCTGCACCGCGACCTGTTCGACGTGCTCCCCGGCCGCTGGCAGCACGTGCTGCTGGCCGACGGCAACATCGGCATCGGCGGGGATCCGCTCCGGCTGCTGCGCCGGGCCGCCGCCCTCCTGCGCCCCGGCGGCACCGTGCTCGTCGAGACCGACCCGGACCCGGCCGCGTACTGGGCGGGTACGGCGCGGGTGCACACGCCCGAGGGCGCAGGCCGACCGCTGCCGTGGGCCGTGGTCGGGGCGGATGCGCTGCGGGCGGTGGCGGCGGCCGCCGGGCTGGAGGTGATCGCCGCCCGCGCCGGCCGCCGCTGCTTCAGCGAGCTGCGCCTGCTCGCCTGATGCACCCCGTGTCGTCCGGCGTGCCGCGTCGACGGGACGCGCGGGCGGAGAAGAGCGCGTCGACGGAGACAGGGCGCGGGGAAGGGGTGCGGGAGCGGGAGCGCTACGGGATCCGGGCCGGGACGTCCGCCGCGGGCAGCGTGATCTCGAACCGGCAGCCCGGCGGCGCGTTCCGCACGGTGATCTTCCCCTGCTGGGCCTCCACCAGCGCCTTCGCGATCGCCAGGCCGAGCCCGGCGCCGGAGGCCTCGTCGGGGGTGCGTGCCGCCGTCCCCCGGTAGCCGGGGTCGAAGACCCGCTCCAGTTCGGACTCCGCGATGCCGCCGCAACCGTCCTGGACGGCGAGCCACGCTTCGGCGCCACGCGTGCCCGCCGAGATCCGCACGGTCTCCCCGGCGGGCGTGTGCCGGATCGCGTTGGAGAGCAGGTTGCGCAGCACGCGCACGAGGTCGGTGTCGCTGCCGAGCACTGTCGGCCAGCAGGCGGGGTCGGTGGCCGTGACGGTGACGCCGGCCGCCGAGGCCACCGCCGCCTCGGCGGCCACCGCGTCGGAGGCGACCTCGCCGAGCGCGAGGCGTTCGGCGGGCAGCCGCAGCGCGGCCGACGTGGCCCGCGACAGCTGGAACAGGTCCTCGACCATCGCGGCCATCCGCACCGTCTCCCGCCGGATCCGCCGCAGGTACTCGTCCACCTCGCCGGGGCGGTGCACCACGCCGTCGAGCAACGCGTCGGTCATGCCGCGGATGCCGGCCAGCGGCGAGCGCAGGTCGTGGCCGATGCCCGCCACCAGCTCCCGGCGTGCGGCCTCGGCCTGCCGCTCGGCCTCGAGGGCCTCCCGCTGCCACAGCGTCTCGCGCGCCACGCTGCGTCCGAGCAACATGCCGGCCGGCACCGTGACCGCCGCGACCACGGCGACCACCGCGACCGTGCCCACCAGCTGCGGCGTGTACATGAACCCGCTGGTGGCCACCACGCCGAAGAGGGCGGCGAAGAGCGGCACCAGCACGAGCGCGGTCATCGTGGCGGTCATCGACCGGCGCCGCATCCGGTGCACGACCAGCCCGCCTGCCAGCGCGACGGGCAGCGCGGACAGCAGCGCGATCGGCGCGGCCCTGGCCAGCTCGACGAGGACGTTCATGCGGAGGTGACACCTGGGTCGTAGCGGTAGCCGGTGCCCCAGATCGTCGCGATCCGCCGGGGCCGGGTCGGATCGGCCTCGATCTTCTCCCGCAGCCGCCGCACGTGCACGGTGACCGTGGACTGGTCGCCGAACTCCCAGCCCCACACCTCGGCCAGGAGCTCCGAGCGGGTGTACGCCCGTCCCGGATGGGCGAGCAGGTACGCGAGCAGGTCGAACTCGCGGGTGGTCAGCGCCAGCTCACGGCCGTTCAGGTGGGCGCGCCGACCGGCCGGGTCGACGCGCAGTTCGCCGTCCACGAGCACCTCTGCCCCGGACTCGGGCGGCCGGGAGCGCCGCAGCACGGAGCCGATCCGCAGCACCAGCTCGCGGGCGCTGAACGGCTTCGTGACGTAGTCGTCGGCGCCGAGCTCGAGGCCGAGCACCCGGTCGTCCTCCTCGCCGAGCGCCGTGAGCATCACGATCGGCATGCGGTCGTCCTCCGCCCGCAGCGCGCGGCAGACGTCCAGGCCGGTCATGCCCGGCAGCATCAGGTCGAGGACCACGGCGTCCGGGGCGCGCTCGCGGGCCGCCCGCAGTCCGGTGGGACCGTCCGCGGCGAGGTCGACCTGGTAGCCGGCCTCGCCGAGGTAGCGCCCGACCACGTCGCGGACCGTCGCGTCGTCGTCCACCACGAGCACGCGCGCCGTCATGAGCCGAGCCTAGGGATCCGCGCGGGCCGAGACCCTTACGAGTCGCTCACCGATCCCCGTTCCGGCGTATGGGAGCCGTCCGGCGGACCTAGCGTCCACGGCGTGCCCACCGTTCGTTTCCGCAGCCCGCTGCGCGGCCCGTGGCTGACCTCGGTGTTCGCCGTCGTGCTGCTCGCCGGGATGCCGGTCCTGGTCGTCACCGGGCTGCTCGACCGCGTCGCCTACGGGCCCGCCCAGGGGCTCCCCGGCGACGTCGGCCTGCTGCAACTGCCGCCGTTCGACTGGCCCACCAGCCCGTCCTGGCTCTTCCGGCTGACGCAGGGCGTGCACGTCGGGCTCGGGATCGTGCTGGTCCCTGTGGTGCTGGCCAAGCTGTGGTCGGTGATCCCGAAGCTGTTCGACCGGCGGCCGGTGCGCTCGCCCGCCCACGCGCTCGAGCGGGCGTCGCTGCTCCTGCTGGTCGGGAGCGCGCTCTTCGAGATCGTCACCGGGTTGCTCAACATCCAGTACGACTACGTGTTCGGATTCAGCTTCTACACCGGGCACTACCTCGGGGCGTGGGTCTTCGTCGCGGCCTTCGTCGCGCACGTGGCGCTGACGCTGGGGGCGATGGTGCGCGGGCTGCGGTCCCGCTCGCTGCGTCGCGAGCTCGCCACGCCGCTCGCCCGCACGGAGCCCGAGCCGCCGGACGGGTCCGGCCTCGTGGCCCTCGACCCGGCGCCGCCCACGATGAGCCGCCGGGGTGCGCTCGCGCTGGTCGGTGGTGGATCGGCGCTGCTCGCGGCCCTGTCGATCGGGCAGGTGCTCGACGGCCCGGCGCGCTCGTCCGCCCTGCTGCTCCCCCGTGGGCGCACCACCGAGGACGGCCCGAACGGGTTCCCGGTGAACCGCACCGCGGCTGCCGCCGGGGTCGTCCCGGCCGCCGACTGGACGCTCGCGCTCGCGGGTGCGACCCCGCGGACGTTCTCCCGCGCCGAGCTCGCCGCGCTGCCCCAGCACACCGCGCGGCTGCCCATCGCGTGCGTCGAGGGCTGGTCGACGGTGCAGACCTGGACCGGCGTGCGGTTGCGCGACCTCGCCGCGCTCGCAGGCGTGCCGCAGCCGGCGTCGGCGTTCGTGGCGTCGCTGGAGGAGGGGCCGTTCGCCCGGGGGACGTTGACCGCGGGGCAGGTGCTCGACCCGGACGGCCTGCTCGCGTTGCAGGTGAACGGCGTCGATCTCAGCCTCGACCACGGCTTCCCGGCGCGGATCGTCGTGCCGGCCCTGCCCGGTGTCCGCTGCACGAAGTGGGTGCGCTCGATCGAGTTCAGGGAGGCGTGATGCGCCGCTTCACCGACCGCTACGGGGCCCGGCCCACCCACCTGATCGCGCTGCTGACCTGCTTCGCGATCGCCGGGTACGCCGCGTCGTTCCTGCTCGGCGACCCGGCCATGCTGCGGGTGCTCACGTGGTTCGTCGGCGCCGCCGTGGTGCACGACCTCGTGCTGTTCCCGCTGTACGCGCTGGCCGACCGGGTGCTCGGACGGCTGCCCCGGCTCCGGGTGCCGGTGGTCAACCACGTGCGGGTGCCGCTGCTGGGCGCCGGTCTCACGTTTCTCGTCTTCCTGCCGGGAATCGTGCGTCAGGGGGAGGCGACGCACCTGGCGGCCACCGGCCTCGACCAGCAGCCCTACCTGGGCCGGTGGCTGGGGCTGGTGGCCGCCATGGCCGGGCTGTCGGCGCTGCTCTACCTGGTGCGGCTGGTCAGGTGGCGGTCGCGGTCACGCGCAGCGACCTGAGCTCGTCCGGCGTGGCTACCAGACCGTCAGGAGCAGGTGGTTGACCGCCAGCGCCAGCCCGGCCTGCGCCGCGAGCCAGTACCGGGCGCGCGGGAGCAGCGCGCACGGGATCACGAGCCAGACGGCGAACGGAAGCCAGATCCGCTCGACCTCGCCCTTGCTCATCCCGGACACGTCGGCGAGCAGGATCGCGGCGAGGCCGGCGCCGGCGAGGAGCGCGACGCCGGCCGGGAGGGCACCGGCCCTCCGCAGCCCGGCCACGACGGCGGGGCCGAGCGCGAACAGCACGGCCGCCAGGTTGGCCCAGACGAAGTAGGTGTAGGGCCGCGTCGCCGCGATGCTGGCCGCGTAGATCACCTGGACCCGCTCGAACCCGGTGAACCACCAGAACCCGCTCGCGGTGAACGCCCCGACCACCGCGAGCGTCCCGACGGCCGCGAGCGCGCCGGCCCGCACGTTGCGCGTGGCCGCGAGCACCGCGAGCGCGGGCAGCCCGCCCAGCACCAGCCCGTACGACAGGTACAGGCACCAGCCGAGCAGCACCCCGGCGGCCAGCGCGGCCATGTCGGCCCGCGGCCCGAGCCGGGTGCAGCCGACGGCGAGCAGCGCGACCCCCCACGCGAGCACGGCCGCGAACATCCCGTCCGCCGAGACCCCGACCCACACGGCGCCCGGCAGCAGCACGCCGAAGGGCAGTGCGCGGCGCGCGAGGTCCGCGGCTCCCAGCGCCCGCACCGCGACGGCCACCGCCAGCGGGGCGGAGGCCCCGACCAGCATCACGAACAGCCCGGCGGGACCGCCGCCGCCGAGCCCGAGCCGCTCCAGCCACACGAACGTCAGCAGTGCTCCCGGCGGGTGCGCACCCACGTGCGTCGTCCAGAAGCCGGGCCGGTCGGTGAGGATGTGGTCGGCGAACGTGCGCAGCATCGCGCCGACGTCCGTCACGCGCGGCACGTCGTGCAGGTACTCCTGGCTGCTGCCGAGCCGCTCCACCACCCCGCGCTGCCACCCGTCCACCAGCGCGAGCGCCACGGTCCACGCGACCGCGGCGGCGTACCCGACGGCCAGGAGGGGGCGCAAGGCCAGCCGGCCGGCCAGGTCGGGTCCACGCGTCACGACCAGCACGGCGACGACCACCGCGACCGGCGTTCCGGGCCCGACGTGCGGCAACCACTCGGCGAGCAGGGGCGGGAACGGCAGGAAGATGTCCACCCCGCCCGCCAGCAGCGCCCGCCCGGCCATGGCCGCGACCGCCACGACCAGCGCCGCCCCGAGCACGGCGGCGAGATCGGCAGCGGTCCCGGAGACCCGCGGTCCCCGGACTGTGCTCGGCACGGGAGGACGCTATCCGCCGGAACGGCCGCGTGATCCTTACAGCTCGCGAACGCCGACCGTGCCCGGTCCGGCACGACGAGATCCGCCCTGGTGAGGGCGCCGCGCCGGGTCTCGGGCCCGCGCGCCCCCATGCGGGCACTGCAGCCAGCCGGTAGTGAAGATGCCCGCGAGCCGTGACGACTCCGCCGCCCCGATGGGACATCCTCGTACCCGTGAACTCCGCCGCGGTGACGGGTACGGCACCAGGACAACGGGTCTGGCAGCGGTCCGGCTTGCAGGCCGGCTCCGGCTGGGTACTCGTCGGCGACGTGGGTGACAACGCGGTCCTGCCCGGTCCGCCCATCGACCGCGTGAGCGGAACGACGAGCCACCGCAGCACTCGCAGGCCGGCGGCGGGCAGCCGCAGGCGCGCGCGGGGCGACCAGCCGGGCTGGCTGTGGATGATCCGCTGGTACCGGGCGCGGTGGGCGGGCCGCCGGGCGCTGCGGTCCCGGTGACCGCTCCGGTCAGCGACGCAGCTTCGTCGCGAACGCCGCCGCCGCGGCGCGCGGGTCCTCCGCCTCGGTGATCGCGCGCACCACCACGATGCGCTCCGCGCCCGCGGCGAGCACCTCGTCGAGCCGGGAGTGGTCGATGCCGCCGATCGCGAACCAGGGTCGGGACGGCGCCCGGCCGGCCACGGTGCGCACCAGGTCGAGGCCGGGGGCCGGGCGGCCGGGCTTCGTGGGGGTCGGCCAGCAGGGGCCGACGCAGAAGTAGTCCACCCCCGGTTCGTCGGCGGCGACGGCGGTCTCCTCCGGGCTGTGCGACGAGCGCCCGATCACCACCTCGTCGCCCACGACCTCCCGGGCCCACCGAACGGGCAGGTCGTCCTGGCCCAGGTGCAGGACGTCGGCACCGGCCGCGAGGGCCACGTCGGCCCGGTCGTTCACGGCGAGCAGGGCGCTGTGGCGGGCGCACGCCTCGGCGAGCACCTCCAGCGCGGCGAGCTCGTCGCGGGCTTCGAGGGGGCCGTCCGGCCCCTTGTCCCGCAGCTGGATGATGTCGACCCCGCCTGCGAGGGCCGCGTCGGCGAACTCCGCGAGGTCGCCGGTGCGGCGGCGGGCGCCGGTGCAGAGGTAGAGGCGGGCGTCGTCGAGTCGCTTGCGCGCGGTGGCGCCGTCGAAGCCAGGCACGTCGTCCGACCATACGCGGCCTTGGGATCAGGGGAGACAGTCCGCCGAGCGAGCGCTCCTCAGAGGGCCCGCTCACAAGCCGGAGCGAAGCGGAGGCAATCGATACGGCGTAGGCTGAATGGCAGGTGACGCACGGGAGCCCGTACGGCGGGCTGAGAGGGGATCGGAACAGATCCCGACCGTCGAACCTGATCCGGGTCATGCCGGCGCAGGGAGCGGAGATGATGTCGAACTCGTTGACGGTGATCGGTGCAGGCGTGATCGGCCTGTCCTGTGCATGGCGTGCGGCCGCGTCCGGCCTGCGGGTCACCGTGCTCGACCCGGCTCCCGCCTCCGGGGCCTCGTGGGTGGCGGGCGGCATGCTCGCGCCCGTCACGGAGGCGTGGCCGGGCGAGGAGGAGCTGCTGGAGCTCGGCGAGGCCGCGGTGCGGCGCTGGCCCGGGTTCGCCGCCGAGCTGGAGGCGGCCGCCGGGCAGCCTGCCGGGCTGCGGACCGACGGCACGGTCGTCGCGGCCACCGGCTCCGGCGACCGCGCCGAGCTGGACACGCTCGCGGACTTCCTCGGCCGCCTCGGCCGCGACGTCGAGCGGCTCTCGGGCCGCGAGCTGCGCCGCCTGGAGCCCGCGCTGGGCCCGGACGTGCGCGGTGGCCTGTCCGTGCCCGGCGACCTCGCCGTCGACAACCGGGTGCTGCTCGCCGCCCTGCGCACCGCCGCCGAGCGGGCCGGCGTCCGGGTCGTCGAGCGCGCGGCCCGTGCGATCGTCGACGACGGCACGCGGGTCACCGGTGTCCGCACGGACGGCGGGGACGTCGAGGCGGACACCGTGCTGGTCGCCGCGGGCGCGCACTCGGGTGCCCTGCACCCGGTGCTCGACGGCATGGTGCGCCCGGTCAAGGGCGAGATCCTCCGCATCGCGCACCGCGCGGGCGCCTTCCCGCCGCCGCGCCGCACGGTGCGCGCGCTCGTGGACGGCCGCCCGGTCTACGTCGTCCCCCGCGACGACGGCGGGCTGGTCATCGGGGCCACCCAGGCGGAGCAGGGATTCGACACCGAGGTCACCGTCGGCGGGGTGCGCGACCTGCTGCGCGACGCCGAGCGGATCCTGCCCGGCATCGCCGAGTACGCGCTGGTGGAGAGCGCCGCGGGGCTGCGCCCCGGCAGCCCGGACAACCTGCCCCTGATCGGCGCGCTCGGCCCTGACGGCCTGCTCGTGGCCACCGGACACCACCGCAACGGGATGCTGCTCGCGCCCGTCACCGCCGACGCCGTGGTCGCGTTGCTGCGCGGCGAACCCGTCGCCGACCCCGTCCGCGCCGCTGATCCGTCCCGAGCTGTTCTGACCCGCCCCGCCGGCTCCGCAAGCTCCGCCGGCTTCCATCCCCCGCGGTTCGCCAGGAGGTAGCACGTGCAGGTGTGGATCAACGGTGAGGAGCGTGAGCTCACCGACGGCGCGCGCGTGCGCGACGCGCTCGTCGCGCTCGGGGTTCCCGAGAGCGGGATCGCGGTCGCGGTCGACGGAGAGGTCGTGCCACGGGCCGACTGGGCGTCCGTCGCGCTCGGCGACGGGGCGCGCGTGGAGGTGCTGACGGCGGTGCAGGGAGGATGACCATGGACGAATCGCTTCTCGTGGGCGACCGCAAGATCCCGTCCCGGCTGATCATGGGCACGGGCGGGGCCTCGAACCTGGAGATCCTCGAACGGGCACTGGTGGCGTCCGGCACGGCCCTCACCACCGTGGCCATGCGCCGGATCGACGCCGTCACCGGCACCGGGGTGATCGACCTGCTGCGCCGCCTCGGGATCGAGGTCCTCCCCAACACCGCGGGCTGCCGCACCGCCGCCGAGGCCGTGCTCACCGCTCGGCTCGCCCGGGAGGCCCTGGAGACCGACCTCGTCAAGCTCGAGGTGGTCGCCGACGAGCGCACGCTGCTGCCCGACCCGATCGAGCTGCTGGACGCCGCGGAGCAGCTGGTCGACGACGGCTTCACCGTGCTGCCCTACACCAACGACGACCCGGTCCTCGCGCGCAAGCTCGAAGGCGTCGGGTGCGCGGCCGTCATGCCGCTCGGCTCGCCGATCGGCACCGGCCTGGGCATCCGCAACCCGCACAACATCGAGATGATCGTCGAGCAGGCCGGTGTGCCGGTCGTGCTGGACGCGGGCATCGGCACGGCGTCCGAAGCCGCGCAGGCGATGGAGCTGGGCTGCGACGCGGTGCTGCTCGCCACCGCCGTCACGCGCGCGGGCGACCCGGAGCGGATGGCCCACGCGATGCGCCTCGCGGTGGAGGCCGGCCGAGCCGCCCGCCTCGCGGGCCGCATCCCCCGCCGCTACTGGGCCCAGGCCTCGTCCCCCGCGGTCGACGCCTGAGCCGAGCACCGTTCCGACGAACGGCGCGTTCGTCGGAAAGGTACCGACGAACGCGCCGTTCGTCGGATGGTGCGAGCGCACCCGAGTGGGTTCGGCGTGCCGGACGGTCGCGCGGACCGGCACGCGTCAACCTGGGGCCGGAGGTGGTCGGATGGCCCGGCAGATGTGGGCGCTCGTCCTTCTCACGCTGGTGGCCGGGTGCGGCGGCCCGACGGCGGAGCCCGTGGTGCCCTCGTCCGGAACGCCCGAGACGTCCACCAGCGCCGCTCCCAGTACATCGCCGTCGCTGGCGCCGTCGTCGACGAGCACGCCCGATGCGGGGGAGCGGGTCGCGGTGCCCGTCTACTACGTCGCCGAGACGCCTGCGGGCTTCCGGCTGCAGCGGGAGTTCCACTCCGTCGTCACGAGCGACCCGGCGAGCGCCGCGGTGCGCGAGATGCTCGCGGGCCCGACCGGTGCCGATCCCGACTACCGGACCTACTGGCCGCCCGGCTCCGCCCTGCGGGAACCGGTTCACCGGGAGGGCGGTGCGATCGTCGTCGACCTCGGCGGTGTCGGGCCGACGCGGATGGGCACCGAGCTCGCCGAGGTCACCGTGCAGCAGCTGGTGTTCACGGTGCAGGGCGCGTTGCAGTCGACCGACCCGGTCCGGCTCCTCGTCGACGGTGCTCCCGCGCACGACCTCTGGGGCGCCGTGGACCTCACGGCGCCGGTCGGGCGCGGCGACCCCTACGCGGTGCGCTCGCTCGTGCAGATCGACTCGCCCGCCGACGGCGCCCGGGTCGGCCGTGAGGTCGAGGTACGCGGTGAGGCGGCGGTGTTCGAGGCGACCGTGCTCTGGGAGGTGCTGCGCGACGGTGAGCTCGTCCAGAAGGGGGTCGCGAGCACGGCGGAGGGCCAACGCTTCGCCCCGTTCGCCTTCACGGTGACCCTCGAGCCCGGCGAGTACACGCTGCGCATCCGCGAGGACGACCCGTCCGGCGGCGAGGGCCGCCCGGTCCTGTCCGACGACAAGCGGATCACGGTCGCCTGATACCGCTACACGGGATCTTCCCGCCCATGATCCGCGGTATCGGTTGCTCATGGTTGTGTCCACAGCAATGGGCAACCGGAGGTTCGGACCCCGGGCTTGATCAGCGGTTCGGCGCGACCGCGGCCGGATACAGCCGTTGTCGCACCGACCCGCCGATCACGGGTGGCGATCCCGAGGCCGTAGGCGTGAAGACCTGGAGCTGGAGCACTAGTCGGGCGGGGTGCGGGGAGAGCGCAGGCCGAGGCTGTGCAGCTCCAGAGCCGCAAGACGGTGCACCACGGCCCGCTCGTCGCGCCGCCACGAGGCCGCAGGATCGGGCGCGATCCGCAGGAGGGAGCGGACCGGCCGGCGCGTGATGGCACGCAGCGCGAGGAGGTCGGAGTCGACGGCGCGTGCCGCGACTGCGGAGCGGGCCAGCCGCGCGTAGCGCACCCGCAAGGGCAGCCACATCAGCAGCACCGGCATCGCGCCGAGCAGCACCGTCGCCACGGTGGTTCCGAACGCGACCCGCGCGATCGCCTCCATCTGCTCGCGTCCGGCGCTGACCAGCGAGTCGCCCGCTCCGGTGCCGGCGCCCAGCGCCCGCGCGAGGTCGTCGCCGACGAACGGCACGTTCGACGCGGTGCGCGCCGCGGCGTCGAACGCCCCGCGGATGGACTCGCCCGCTCCGGCGAGGGTCCGGGCAGGACCCTGCATGCCGAGCACGAAGTCGTGGACCGCGCGCGCGACGGCGACGGTCAGCCAGATCCACCCGGCTACCAGCAGGTCGCCCAGCAACTGGAGGCCCGCCCTGGCCGGGCGCTCGGCGTAGAACCGCATGTGCGCGGAGCGTACGGTCAGACGTCCTCGGCCTCCTGCGTGGCCGGGTCCCAGGACAGGCCCGGCACACCCCAGCCGTTGCGCTTGAGCATCTTCTTCGCGGCGCGCTGGTTGCGGCCCACGAGACGGTCGATGTAGATGAGGCCGTCGAGGTGGTCGGTCTCGTGCTGCAGGCAGCGCGCGAGGAACCCGCGGCCCTCCACCTCCACCGGTTTGCCGTCGGTGTCGACCCCGGTGACACGGGCCCAGTCGGCGCGGCCGGTGGGGAAGTGCTCGGCGGGCACCGACAGGCAGCCCTCCTCGTCGTCCTCCGGGTCCGGCATCGTCTCGGGCCGCTCCGACGTCTCGAGCACCGGGTTGACGACGACGCCCCGCACCCGCGTCCGCGTCACCTCGTCCGGGCAGTCGTAGACGAACACGCGCAGGTCGACCCCGATCTGGTTCGCCGCGAGCCCCACCCCTTCCGCGGCGGCCATGGTCTCGAACATGTCCTCGACCAGGGTTTTCAGCTCGTCGTCGAACGCTTCGACGGGGCGGGTGGGCCGGTGCAGGACCGGATCGCCGATGATGCGGATGGGACGGACGGACACGCCGCGACCCTACGTGGTGCCCCCGTTTCCCGATCGGGCAGCGCGTGGCTGCCCGGTTCCTGTCCGATCCCCGTGGTTCAATGGCCGACGCGAATGACAGGTGTGTCATTCGCCCTCAGCGAGCCCCACGAGGAGCGTGATGGAGTCGGCCACCGAACCCAGCGGGCGCGCTCCCGTCGGCGGCGCGGCAGGTGCGCTGGACCGCAGGGAGCGCGAGATCCTCGCCTTCGAGGGTCAGTGGTGGAAGTACGCGGGCGCCAAGGAACAGGCCATCCGCGAGCTGTTCGACATGTCCGCCACACGCTATTACCAGGTGCTCAACGCCCTCGTCGACAAGCCGGAGGCGATGGCGGTCGACCCACTGCTCGTCAAGCGGCTCCGCCGGCTGCGCGCAAGCCGGCAACGCACTCGTGCGGCGCGCCGCCTGGGAATCGAGCCGTGGTGACGGCAGCATGATCGGCGATCGGGTCGCCCCGGCGACTCCGCACTGACCGGAACCCCCAGCACACGGAGGCCAGCGTGATCGAGTCCGCGACCGCAGTCGAGGTCCGGTCGTGACCACGCCAGGTGCGGGTGGCGGTCCCTCGCCGTTGCGGCTCGGTGGACTCGGGCTGATCGGCGTCGCGGTCGTCGCCGCGATCATCGGCCTGGTGAACATGGCCACGAGCGGCGACCCGGCCACCACGGTGACCCCGTCGGCCGACGCGTCGAACGTCACCTCGGCGCCCGCCGAGGTGCCGCCGCCCGTCGGGCCCCTGCCCACGGACGCCGCCGGGATGCCGCTCCCGCCGGGCACCGAGCCTGCGCCCGGAGAGCCCGCGCCGGGTGCCGTGCCCGGGGAGCCCGTTCCGGGCGCCGTTCCGCCCGGGGAAGCGGCACCTGCCCCGGGTGCACCCGGGGAGGCGGCCCCCGGAGCACCGGCACCTGCACCGCAGGCCGCACCGGCTCCGGGCGCCCCCGCTCCCGGCGTGCCTGCGCCCGAGGCACCGGCACCGGCTCCCGGTGCCCCGGCGCAGGAGCCTGCTCCCGCACCGGCCCCGGCACCGCAACAGGCGCCGGCAGCACCGGCTCCGGCGCCTGCACCGAGCGGCGGCGCGCCGATGGCCGCTCCGGCCCCCGCACCGAGCGACGGTGGCAGCGGTGCCCGCACCGGCGGCGACACCGGGACCGCGAGGAGCGGTGGCGGTGGCGGCGGCGGCACGAGCGTCGCCCGCCTCCCGCTGCGCGTCTACAACAACAGCACGATCAGCGGCCTGGCCACGCGTGCCGCCGAGGACTTCCGCAAGGCGGGCTGGCCGATCGACGAGATCGGCAACTACCCGCAGGGCATCATCCCGACGACCACGGTCTACTACCGGCCCGGCACCGAGGAGGAGGCGGCCGCCAAGGCGCTGGCCGAGCAGTTCCGGATGCGGGTCAACCCCCGGTTCGAAGGCCTCCAGCACGCCTCTCCGGGCATCATCGTGATCGTCACGAACGACTACGGCCGCTGAGCCACGATCAGGACTGGCGGCGGTCCGCGTAGGCCTGCAGCTGGGCGAGCTGCAGCGGGTCGAGCGACGGCGGCACCGCGGCCCGCGCCGCCGCGATGTGCGCGGCGGTCACCTCGGTCGCTTCCAGCGACTCCCGCATCGCCGTGAGCGCCGCCTCGCGCAGCACGGCGGCGCAGTCGGCGGCCGAGTAGCCCTCCAGCTCGGCGCCGAGGGCATCGAGGTCGACGTCCGGGGCAAGCGGGGTGTGCCGGCCCGCCGCCCGCAGGATCTCGGCGCGCGCCGCGGCGTCCGGCGGCGGCACGTACACGAGCCGCTCGAGCCGCCCGGGCCGCAGCAGCGCGGGATCGATCAGCTCGGGCCGGTTGGTCGCGCCGACGACGATCACGTCCCGCCGGGGCTCGGCGCCGTCGAGCTCGGTGAGCAGGGCGGCGACCACCCGGTCGGCCACCCCCGAGTCGGACGACTGCCCGCGCCGCGGCGCCAGTGCGTCCACCTCGTCGAGGAAGACGAGCGCAGGCGCGGCGTCAGCGGCCTTGCGGAAGAGCTCGCGGACAGCGCGCTCGGACTCGCCGACGTACTTGTCGAGCAGCTCGGCCCCCTTCACGGCGAAGACGTTCAGCTGCCCGGTGCCGGCGAGCGCGCGGAGCAGGAACGTCTTGCCGCAGCCGGGCGGGCCGTAGACGAGCACACCGCGCGGCGCGGCGACGCCGAGCCGGGCGAACGAGTCGGGGTACTGCAGCGGCCACAGCACCGACTCGGTGAGCGCCTGCTTGACCTCGACCATGTCCCCGACCTGGTCGAGCGTGATGCCCCCGGTCTGCAGGGTGTCCGACGAGGACATCGAGATCGGGCGGACCGAGCCGACGGCGTCGAGCAGATCCTCCTGCGTGATGCGCGGCTCGCCCTCGCCCGCATGCCGCAACGCGGCCTGCACCGCGGCCTCCCGGCGCACGGCGACCAGGTCGGCGGCGACGAACCCGGGGGCGCGCTCGGCCACGGCCTTGAGCTCCACACCGTCGGCGAGCGGGACGGTGGCCAGCAGGCGTCTTAGCAGCTCGGCGCGCGTGCGCAGGTCGGGCAGGGCGAGCCCGAGCTCGCGGTCGACGAGGTCGGGCGCCCGCAGCCGAGGATCGACCGACTCCGGCGCCGAGGTCGTCGCGACGAGCGCGAGCCCCGGGGTGTCCACCGCGGCGCGCAGCGCGTCCAGCGCCACGGTGGCGAGCGGCGGTGGGGACGCGGCCGGCAGCAGCGCCTCGACGTCGGTGACGACGAGGAGCGTGCGGCCGCCGGCACGGGCCTTGCCGACGATGTCGTGCACGCGCTGCGACGCGGTGCCCGCTTCGAGGGCGGCGATCCCCGGCGCGGCGAGCTCGACGGTGGTGGCCCCGACGGCGGCGGCCGCGCTGCGCGCGAGGGTCAGCTTGCCGACCCCCTCCGGCCCCACGAGCAGCACGCCGAGGCGCGCGGACCCGCCGAGGCGGGTGAGCAGCTCGGGGCGGTCGAGGGTGAGCTCGAGCCACTCGACGAGCTTGCGTGCCGCCTCGGTGTTGCCGACGAGCTCCTCGACCGGCAGGGCGGGCTCCGCGGGCGCGTTCGCGGTGACGGGGCGGGCCGGTGTTCCCGCGCTCGTGGCCTGTGCTGGAGATGCGGCCACGGCCCCGCCGGTGGCCGCGCCACCCTCCCAGCCCACCACGGTGCTCGGCCGGACGGCCACCGCGCCGGCCGGCTCGACGGATGCGACGGTGAGCAGCTCCGTGGTCCACGCGCTCCCCAGCGCTCCTGCAACCCGCTGCCGGGCCGCGGGTGCGTCCAGCCCGGGGGCCGGCGCGATGTCCTGGGGCAGCAGCGACACGGCGTCCCCGCCCGTCACGATCTTGCCCACGAGCGCCAGCCGGACCGTCTCCGGCGTGAGCGCGGCGCGCGCCAGCCGCGACCCGGTGAGCAGCACCCGCCGGGCCGGCTGCACGCTCGCCGGTGCCACGACGACGGCGGCGCCGTCGGAGAGCCCGGCGTTGGAGAGCGTGACGTCGTCGAGGGTGGCCTGACCCGCGGGCGCCTCGGAGGGCGCGACGAGGGCCGTGGTCACCCGCGCCCCCGTGAGGGTCACGGCGTCCCACGAGCGCAGCCCGAGCGCGTCGATGACCTCGGGGTGCAGCCGGACGACGCCCCGCCGGGCGTCCGCTGCGGAGGCGGCGAGCCGGGCGACCAGGGTGATGGAGGGAACCACGCCGCAGACGCTATCGGGGACGGGGCGGACCCGTGCGCGCACCGAGACGCCGTGGCGGTCACGGTCGGTGTGGCGCCGTGCGCGATGCGCTACAGCCGGGCGTCGGACGGATAACGGGGCGTCAACATTCCGGCCGCTCCCTCTCCACGTGGGGGTGGTTCGCCGGAACATCCCTGACCACGATGTGCCGGGCCGCCGGCGGGGCGGCCCGGGCGAAGGGGCTCGAGCGTGGCGGTACGACGAGGTACGGCGCACCTGCGACGGGAGTGGTCGCGGTGCTGAGCGTGCGCGGGCTGTCGGTGCGCTACGGGCGCTCGGTGCGGGCCCTCGAGGACGTGGACGTCGAGGTCCGCGACGGCGTGCTCGCGGTGCTCGGGGGCAACGGAGCGGGGAAGTCGACCCTGCTGCGAACCGTCTCCGGCACCGTGCGGATGCACGGAGGCGCGGTCACCGCGGGCGAGGTCCTCGTCGACGGCACCCGGGTGGACCGGATGGACCCGGCCGCGGTGGTGCGCCGCGGGGTGGTCGCGGTGCCGGAGGGCCGGCAGGTGTTCGCCCGGATGACGGTGGAGGAGAACCTGCGCGCGGGCGGGCTGGGCGCCCGCTCGGCGGCTGTCCGCGCAGCCGCGCGCGAGCGGGTGCACGAGCTCTTCCCCGTGCTCGTGGAGCGGGCGCGGCAGCGCGCGGGCCTGCTGTCCGGTGGCGAGCAGCAGATGCTGGCGATCGGCAGGGCCCTGATGTCCGGGCCGAAGCTGCTCCTGCTCGACGAGCCGTCGCTCGGCCTCGCGCCGCAGATGGTGGCGCGGATCGGGGCGATCATCAGCGAGATCCACGCCCAGGGCACGGCGGTCGTGCTCGTGGAGCAGAACGCGACGATGGCGCTGCAGGTGGCCGACCACGCCGTGGCGCTGGAAGTCGGTCGCGTCGCGCTGGCCGGTCCGGCCTCGGAGCTGGCGGCCAGCGACGAGGTGCAGCGGCTCTACCTCGGCGGGCACGCCGAGTCGGCCGAGCAGGCGGCGGCCGAGGCGCGCGAGGCGGAGCGTCAGCTGTCCGGACGCACCCTCGCGAGGTGGACGGCATGAAGGCGGACACCGCGCGTGCGGACGCCGAGTCGCTGACCGACCGCGCCGACGTCCCCGAGCTGCGCGTCGAGGGGGTGAGCCTGCGCTTCGCCGGCGTCACCGCCCTCGACGACGTGTCGTTCACCGTGCGCCCCGGCACCGTCCACGCGCTCATCGGCCCGAACGGCGCGGGCAAGTCGAGCTGCTTCAACGTGATCTGCGGGGTCTACCGGCCGACGGCGGGCCGGGTCCGGCTCGGCGACACGGTCCTGACCGGGATGCGCCCGCACCGCCTCGCCCGGCTCGGCGTGGGCCGCTCCTTCCAGAACATCGCCCTGTCGCAGCACTCGACCGTGCTGGACAACGTCATGCTCGGCCGCCACACGCTCACCCGTGGCGGGTTCCTGTCGGGCGGCCTGCGGTTGCCGTGGGTCGCCCGGCAGGAACGGGTGCACGTAGGGCGGGCGGAGGAGATCTGCGAGTTCCTCGGAATCGCCGACCGACTGCACACGCCAGTCGCGGCCCTGCCCTACGGCGTGGCGAAGCTCGTGGACGTGGCGCGCGCCCTGGCCGTCGAACCGCGGGTGCTGCTGCTGGACGAGCCGGTCGCCGGGCTCAACGCCGTGGAGACCGCGGTGATGGCGAGCACCATCCGCGCCCTGCGCGACGCGCTGGGCATCTCGGTGCTGCTCGTCGAGCACGACATGGGGCTCGTCATGGGCATCGCCGACCGGGTCAGCGTGCTCGACTTCGGCCGCCTCATCGCCGACGGCGAGCCTGCGGCCGTGCAGCGCGACCCCGAAGTGGTCCGCGCCTACCTCGGGGCGGCCGACGAGCAGGAGCCCCGATGAACACGTTCGTCCAGCTCCTCGTGAACGGCCTGGGCAAGGGCGCGGTGTACGCGCTGCTCGCGCTGGGCTTCGTCGTCATCTTCAAGGCCACCGAGGTGATCAACTTCGCGCACGGGTCGTTGGCCCTGATCGGCGGCTACCTCATCGCGGTCACCGTCGACACCCTCGGCTTCCCGCTCGCTGCCCTGCTCGGAGTGGTGGGCGCGGGGCTGGCCGCGCTGCTGATCGAGCGGCTGCTGCTCTCGCGCAGCCGCTTCGCCACCCCCGACAGCCTCGCGCTGCTCACGATCGGCATCGACGTCGTGGTCGTCGAGGACATCTTCCGCAGGCTCGGCACGACCGTGCCCTACCTGGGAGCGCCGTGGGACGCCCGGCCGATCCAGCTCGGCGGCGTCACGCTGTTCAGCACCCAACTGGTGGCGCTGGTCGTCGGGCTGGTGCTGATCACGGCGTTCTTCCTGGCGTTCCGCTTCACGAACTGGGGCATCGCGATGCGGGCCCAGGCGGAGAACCGCGAGGCCGCGGCGCTCATGGGCATCCGCAGCTCGCGCGTCACGGCCACGGCGTGGCTGGTGGCCGGGGTGCTCGCGGGGGTGGCCGTGATGTTCATCGTCACCCAGGACTTCTCCGGCACCGGGCTCTCCCGCACCACGCACGCCATCGCGTTCGCCGCGTTCCCGGCCGCGATCATCGGCGGGCTCGACTCGACGGCGGGGGCGGTCGTCGGCGGGGTCGTCGTCGGTCTGACGCAGGCGCTCACCGAGGTGTACGTGTCCATCCCGTTCGCGAAGGTGGCCGTCTTCCTGGTGATGCTCATCGTGCTGGTCGTGCGGCCCGCAGGGCTCTTCGGCACGAGGGAGCTCAGCCGTGTCTGAGGTGATCACGGCGGTGCGCGCGCCCGCGGCCCCGGCACCCCGATCGCGGCGCGGGTCGGCGCTGCGGGCCCTCGCGTGGGCGGCGTTGCTGCTCGTCCTGCTCGTGCTCCCGCTCTACGTCGGGCCGGGCCTGCTGTCGGCGGGCCAGTACGTCATGGTCGGTGCCGTCGGAGCGATCGGGCTGACGCTCGTGATCGGCCAGGCGGGGCTGCTCTCGCTCGCCCACGCGTTCTTCCTGCTCGTCGGCGGCACGTCCTACGCGGTGCTGGCAGGCGAGACCGAGCAGGCCGGCAGCGAGTACATCGTCGGGCTGGGCCTGCCGCCGCTGCTCGCGCTGGTCGGCGCGGTCGTGATCTCCGCGCTGGCCGGGTTGGCGTTCGCGCCGGTGGCGGGCCGCCTCAAGGGCATCTACCTGGGGGTGGCCTCGCTCGCACTGGTGTTCCTCGGCTTCTACCTGGGGCAGGCCCTGCCGATGCTCACCGGCGGCGCCGCGAGCGGGCGCAACCCCGAGCCGTTCTCGCTGTTCGGCTTCTCGTTCAGCAACGAGGGCTACCTCGCCGTGCTCGGCGTGCCGTTCCGGCAGTCGGAGCGGCTCTGGTACCTGTTCCTCGCGTTCACCGTGATCGCGTTCGTGCTGGCGCGCGGGGCCGTGCGCAGCCGGGTGGGCCGCGCGTGGCGAGGGGTGCGCGACAACGAGGCCGCTGCCGCCGTGATGGGCGTCAACGTGCTGCGGGCCAAGGCGGGAGCCTTCGCCGTGAGCGCCGCGTACGCCGGCCTGTCCGGGGTGATGGTCACGCTCTGGCTGGGCCTGCTCAAGCCCGACGAGAGCGAGTTCGGCACGTACGGGCTCAACACCTCCATCGCGTTCCTCGCGATGGCGATCATCGGCGGGCTGGGCTCGATCGCCGGCGCGGTGGTGGGCGCCCTGATCGTCTACGGCACACCGCAGGTGCTCACGCTGTTCGCCGACGAGCTCGGACTCGGCGACACGCTCGCCGGGCTCTCCCCGAACGTCATCAGCCTGTACGTCTACGGCCTCGCCGTGATCCTCGTGGTGCTCTTCGAGCCGGGCGGGCTGGCGGCGATCGGCCGTCGCATCGCGGGGTTCGCGACGCGCCGGCTCCATCCCGACGGGACCGCGGCAACGGCGCCGCGGTCGGCACCCCCAGGAGAGGACCGATCATGACTCTACGGCGGACTTGGCGCCGCGCCTGCGTTCCCGCGGCGATCGCCGTGGCGCTGGTGCTGGCGGGCTGCAGCACGCGGGCGCCCGAGCCGGGAGCGGGCGGTGGGGCGGGCGAGGTCGCCACCGACGTCGGCGTGAGCGCCGACACCGTCACCCTCGGGGTGCTGACCGACACGTCCGGGCCGTTCCGCAACCTCGGCACCGGTATCACCCAGGGCAACCAGCTGTGGGCCGACGAGCTGAACGCCCGCGGCGGCGTCTGCGGCCGGCGCATCGCGCTGGAGATCGCCGACAGCGGCTACAAGGCCGACACGGCCACCACGGTGTACCGGCAGCAGCAGCCCAACGTGCTCGGCTACCTGCAGCTGCTCGGTTCCCCGATCAACGCGGCACTGCGTGGCAACCTGGAGACCGACGAGGTGACCTCGCTGGCGCTGTCCTGGTCGTCGTTCATCCTCGACAATCCCTACCAGATCATCCCCGGCACCACCTACGACCTGGAGATGATCAACGGGCTCGCCTACATGCAGCAGCAGGGCCTGATCGCCGACGGCGACACGCTCGGCCACATCTACATCGGCGGGGAGTACGGGGACAACGGGTTCCTCGGCGCGCAGTACTACGCGCAGCAGCACGGGATGACCCTGCAGCCGGCGAAGATCGCCGCCACCGACACCGACATGACGAACATCGTCACCGGCTTCCAGGGCGCGGGCGTCAAGGCGATCCTGCTGACCACCTCGCCCGCCCAGACCGCGTCCGCGCTCAACGCCGCCAACGCGCTCGGCCTGAACGTGCCGGTGCTGGGCAACAACCCGGTGTTCGACCCGGCCACGAACCTCGCCGGGCCTGCCGCGGCATCCGTCGGCAACCTCTACGTGGTCGCCAGCAGCGTCCCGTACTCCGCGGACGTGCCGAAGGCCAAGGAGGTGCAGGAGGCGTTCGAGGCGAAGAACCCGGACGCGGGCAAGAACTACGGCGTGCCGTACGGGTACGCGGGCGGACTGATCTGGGAGCAGATCCTCGTGCGGGCCTGCGAGAACGGCGACCTCACCCGCAAGGGTGTGCACGACGCGTTCCTGGCGAGCCAGGGCATCACCACCGAGGATCTCGTGGCGAGCGAGCTCGACTTCTCGAAGGCCGGGTCCCCGCCGAGCCGGTCGGTCTACATCGCCCAGGCCGACCCGGCCCAGGAAGGTGGGCTGCGCCAGGTCGTCCCGCCGTTCACGGCGCCGGAGGCCGAGTCGTACAAGGCGCCGCACGAGCAGGGGGCCTGACCCGGATCAGGGTCGGATCCGGGGGTGAGCCGGGGACGGACCCGGAGGCGGCGGGCCGCTGGAGGCGAGAGGGTCGAGGCATGGACTCGACGACCGAACAGGCCACCACCCGCCTCACCAAGGACGCTCCCGACCCGGCACTCCCCGGCGACGCGGGCGTGCCGCCCTACCTGGCGCCCGTGCCGGAGCCTGCGGCCGAGCCGAAGTTCCGGCTGCGCCGCAGCCGGACCGACCGCATGATCGGTGGGGTCTGCGGCGGGCTCGCGGAGAGCCTCGGCGTGGACGCGGCCGTGATCCGCATCGGGCTCGTCACCCTCACCGTGCTCGGTTTCGGCACGGGCATCGTCATCTACGCCGCGATCTGGATGCTGGCCCCGGAGACCGACGAGCCGTGAGCCACGCCTCAGTGCTCGTTGGCGGAGCCGCGCACCTGGCGGCGCTGTTCGGCGTGGCGGAAGGTCTCGAAGCCGATCAGCGCGCTGAGCACGACCGCGAGCACGGCCAGGGTGACCAGCGCAGGCAGCATCGCCACGACGGGGATCAGGGCGAGCAGGACCACCACGACGACCAGCCGCTCGATGTTGAGTGACCCGGTGAGGCAGCGCTTGAAGCCGACGTGGCCCAGCAGGTACAGCACGGCACCGCCGTAGAGGGCCACGAGCGGGATGCCGTAGATCGGGTCGGCGACCGTGTGGCCGTCCTCGCCGCCGACGTAGTTCAGCACCTTCTTCAGGCCGAGGGCCATGAGGACGATGCCGGCGACCATCGGCAGGTGCAGGAACGTGTAGCCGGCGCGGGCGAGCCGGATCTGCCGCTCGCCGTCGGCGGCGGACAGGGCCCGTTCGGCGATCAGCGCTGTGACGTCGAAGTACGCCCACCACAGGGCGCCCGACACCACGAGCCCGAGCACGGACGCCGCGATGATCGGCCAGGAGATCGGCAGGTGGGCCACGCCCACCCCGATCGCCACGATCGACTCGCCGAGCGCCACGATGACGATCAGGCCGTACCGCTCGGCGAAGTGGGGCGCCGAGCCCATCCGCCACTTGGAGCCGGACGCGAGCGTGCCGAGGTAGTCGCCCGCGAGCGCGGCGAACCAGAGCACCGTCTGCGTGGTGCCGGTGGTCTGGGACGCGATCAGCAGCAGGATCGTGCCGGCGAGCATCGAGGGCAGGAAGCGCAGGATCTGGCCGCGCAGCTGCTGGTCGTCCCGGCTGGCCACCCAGAACAGCGCGACGTGCACAGCTCGGACGAGGAAGTAGCAACAGGCGAACACCATCGGCCCCTGCAGACCGCCCGGCAGATCGTCGAACGCCTCCGGGATCGTGATGGCCTGGACGAACATGGCCGCCATCGCGGCGAACAGCCCGAGGCGCATGGCCCCCTGCTCGGCCCGCACCAGGCTGGACAGCCACGAGTAGCCGATCCAGCACCACCACAGCACGGTGATGGCCAGCACGCCGCGCAGGACGTCGACGGGGCGCGCGTGCTCGGCCATGAACTCGGTGACCTGCGTGAGCGCGAACACGAACACGAGGTCGAAGAACAGCTCGAGCGGCGTGACCGACTCGCGTTCCTCGACGGTCTCGAGACGCCGTCCCCGACGCGGTGTGCTCATGTCGCAGATCGTGCACCAGGGGAGGCGTCGTCACCAGGGGGATCGCCCGACGCGGGACAGTTCGCCATGCGAATTTTCGGTAGGATTTCGGCATGGCCGAACCGGGCGATGAGATCGGAGTCGTCGGGGCGCTGGTGCGCTCCGCGTTCCTGGTGAACGCCGTCTACGCCGAGTCCGGCCGGGAGCACGGCCTCACTCCGCAGCAGGGGCAGCTGCTGTGCGTGCTGATGGGAAAGCCGTACGGCATGGGCGAGCTGGGTGCCACGCTGGGCCTCGCCAAGTCCAGCCTGACGGGGCTGGTGGACCGCACCGAGCGCAACGGCCTGGTCCGGCGGGAGCCGGATCCGCAGGACATGCGGGCGGTGCGGGTGGCGCTCACCCCGCAGGGCAGGCGGCTCGCCGAGGAGTTCTACGTCGAGACGTGCAAGCGGGTCGAGAAGCTGCCTGCAGCGCTCAGCGCCGCCGAGCGCGACACCCTCGCCGACCTGCTCGGCCGCATCATCGTGGACAACAAGGTCCCGATGGTCTTCCTGGAGGCGTGACCCGGGCCACGGTGTAGTTCGTGCCACGAATCAATATAGTTCGTGGCACGAACTTCTCGATCGGTCTGGAGTGTGAGTCATGAGTCCTACCGTGGTCGTCGTCGGCGGCGGGTATGGGGGCTCGGCGGTCGCCAAGGCACTGGACGTCGAGGCGGACGTCGTCCTCATCGATCCCCGGGACGCGTTCGTCCACTCGGCAGGGTCACTGCGAGCCCTTGCCCGGCCCGACTGGGCGCACAACATCTTCTTCCCCTACGACACCCTGCTCGCGCGGGGAACCGTGATCCGCGACCGTGCGGTCTCGGTGGATCCCCGCGGTGTCGAGCTGGCCTCGGGAAGGCGGGTCGAGGCGGACTACCTGGTCCTGGCCACGGGTTCCAGCTACGCCCACCCGGGCAAGCCCGGTGTTGAATCCACGGGCGAGGCGCTCGACGACCTCCGCAGGACCCACAAGGAACTGGTCGGCGCGGAGCGCGTGCTGATCGCGGGCGCCGGGCCGGTCGGCCTGGAACTGGCCGGGGAGATCAAGGCGGAATGGCCGCACAAGCAGGTCACGGTCATCGACCCGAACGAACGGCTCCTCTCCGCCTTCCGGCCGGAGATGCGCGAGGACCTCCACCGCCAGCTCCACGAGCTGGACATCCGGCTGCGGCTCGGCACGCTGCTCACCGCGCCACCGCCGCCGGAGCCCGGCCAGGCCGAGACGTTCACCGTCACCACCACCGATGGCGACCAGCTCATGGCCGACATCTGGTTCCGCGCCCACGGCGTGCACATCAACAGCGAACACCTCGCCGACGGCAGGCTCACGACGCGCACGCCACGGGGACAGGTCCGGGTCGACGAGAACCTCGCCGTCCACGGGTACGGCCACGTCTACGCGATCGGCGACATCACCGACGTCAGCGAGGCGAAGATGGCCCGCCACGCGATGCAGCACGCCGAGGTGGTGGCGCAGAACATCACCGCTCAGCTGCGCGGCGAGCAGCCCACCGCCACCTATGAGCCGGCTCCCGACCCGGTGATCCTCCTCCCGCTCGGCCCGCGTCGCGGTGTCGGCCAGCTGCCCACACCGGACGGTCCGGTGGCGGCCCCGGCGACGACGGTCGCCGAGTACAAGGGCGCCGACCTGGGCGTCGGCAAGTTCGCCGCGCTGTTCGGCACCGCACGAGAGGAGAAGGCCGATGCCTGACCACGAGGTCGTCTTCGGCTTCGGCGCCCACAGCACGGTGGAGGAAGGGCCGGAGCTGCTGCACATGGTGCAGCAGGCCGACCGGGACGGGCTCGACCTCTTCTCCCTGTCGGACCACCCGTACCTCGGCGGTCGCCTCGACGCCTACGCCGCCGTCGGGTTCCTCCTCGGCGGCACCCAGCGCATCGCGGGCTTCGCCAACGTCACCAACCTGCCGCTGCGTCCCGCTCCGATGCTCGCGCGGACGGTCACGTCGCTCTCGGCGCTCTCCGGCGGCCGCGTCGTGCTCGGGATGGGCGCCGGAGGACTCTGGGACCGGATCTCCGACATGGGTGTGCCGCGGCTCGCGCCCGACGAGGCCGTGAAGGCCTTCGAGGAGGCGATCGTCCTGATCAGGAAGCTGTCGGGAGGCGGGCCTGCGGTCACCTTCGAGGGCCGGTACCACCGGGTCGACCGGATCGAGCCGGCACCGGCGGCGGCCCCGCCCGTGTGGACCGGGTCGGTCGGCCCGAAGTCCCTCGCCGCCACCGGACGCGTCGCCGACGGCTGGCTGCCAGGACACGCGGCCGACTGGCTCAGCGAGCGCTACCGGTCGTCGCGGCCGGTGATCGACGACGCGGCCGCCGCGGTCGGCCGCGATCCCCGCGAGGTCCGCACGATCTTCAACTTCCCCGGGCGGATCACCGACCGGCCGCTCCCCGCCACGCGCGACGGCGATGGCCGCTGGGTCGGCGGCTCGACGGAGCAGTGGGTCGAGGAGCTGACCGGAGCGGTGCTGGAGCACGGCGCGTCGGGTTTCATGCTCTTCTCGCCGAGCGGGGGCACCCCGGACGCCACATCGCTCGCCCGCTGGGCCCGGGACATCGTGCCCGCGGTGCGCGAGGCGGTCGCGCTCACGGGTGCAGCGTCGCGCCCTTGAGCACCTTGTCCACGGCGTTGCGGGGCCCGTGCACCGCCAGCCCGACCAGCTTCAGATCGTCGCAGGCGACGGCCCGGACGGCGGCCCGGTTCGCCTCGTCGTGGCCGGTCGTGAACATCTCCTCGGTGTAGACGGCGGTCGGCAGCCCGCGGCGCACAGCCCGCTCGTGGGCGGCAGCCATCACGTCGGAGCCGCCGGTGAAGACGAGCACCGGCTGGCGGAACATCGGCGTGTACAACGTGCCGTCCGCGTCGGTGTAGGGCTCGCCGAGCAGCTCGGTGTTGGCAGCGATCCCGCTGGCCAGGAACGCGGTCACGTTCAGCCGCTGCCAGACCTGCAGGTCGTCCCGCAGCAACACGGCGATCTTGGTGTCGAAACGCACGTCCCGAGCGTGCCCGCCCGCGCCGTGCCCGGTCTTGTACGTTCTTCACGTGCCTGCCGTGCGGGCGTGGGCTCCGCGGGTGCCCGGGATAGCGGAGGTCTTCCACGCGTGGTTCACCGATCACGCGTACCCCGAGCACACCCACGACACCTGGACGTTGCTCGTCGTCGACGAGGGCGCGATCCGCTACGACCTCGACCGGCACGAGCACGGCGCCCTGCGCCCCGGCGTCACGCTGCTGCCGCCGAACATCGCGCACACCGGGCGCTCTGCCACACCGCACGGCTTCCGCAAGCGGGTGCTCTACCTGGACGCCGAGGTCCTCGACACCGCGCTCACCGGGCGCGCCGTCGATGCGCCCGCGCTCGCCGACCCCCTGCTGCGCACGCGCGTCCACCAGCTGCACCGCGTCCTGGAGACACCCGGGGCCGGGCTGGAGGCAGAGAGCCGCCTCGCCCTGATCGGTGACCGGATCCGGCAGCACCTGCGGGCGCCCGTGCCGCCACCCGCGCCCGACCGGCTGGCCGCCGACCTGCGCGACCTGCTCAACGCCCGCATGGTGGAGGGGCTGGTCCTGCGCGATGCCGCCGCTCAGCTGCACACCCACCCGGCGCACCTGGTGCGCACGTTCACGCGAACGTACGGGCTGCCGCCGCACCGGTACCTCGTCGGGCGGCGGGTCGAGGCTGCCCGCCGCAGGCTGCTCACCGGCGAGCCCGTGGCGCAGGTGGCCGCCGGTGTCGGCTTCCACGACCAGGCGCACCTGCACCGGCACTTCACGCGGCTGGTCGGGACGACGCCCGGCCGCTACGCCCGCGGCGCCTGAGCGTCGAGCGGCGGTGTGCTCTCCCGCAGCACGACCTTCCCGCGCACCCGGCGCACCCGCGGTTGCTCGGCCGGCTCCTGCAGCACCATCTCCAACGCGCCCGCGCCGAGCTCCTCCAGCGGCAGGCGCACGGTGGTGAGGGCGGGGGTGACATCCCGCAGGGGGGCGATGTCGTCGAAGCCGGCCACCGCCATCCCGGACGGCAGCGCCACCCCGCGGTCGCGGAGCGCGGCCATCGCCCCCACCGCCATCACGTCGTTGACCGCGAAGACGCACGTGGCGTCCGTGCCGCGCTCGAGCAGCTCGTTCATCGCCGCGTAGCCGCCGTCGCGGGTGAACCCGCCGTACACGACGTCGTCGGCGTCGATCCGCACCCCCGCGCGGGCGGCACCCTCGCGGAACCCGGCGCTGCGGTCACGAGCCGTCAGGAGGTCGGACCGTCCGGCGAGCACCGCGAACCGCCGGTGGCCGAGCCCGCAGAGCGCCTCGGCCAGCGCCCGGGCCCCACCCCGGTTCTCCACCACCACCGTGTCGGCCGGGATCTTGCGCTGGCTGACGAACGCCACGCGCCCGCCTGCCTGCTCGAACGCGCGCACCTCTGCGCCCAGCCGGTCGAGCAGGCCGCGGTCCTGCACCCGGCTCCCGACGATGATCACGGCTCGCGCGCGCTGCCCCCGCAGGGCCGCGAGGTAGTCGAGCTCGCGCTCCTCCCGCCCGAACGTGCACGCCATCGTGACCACGAGCTGCTCCTCCTCGGCGGCCCGGATCGCCCCGGCCGCGATGGAGGAGAAGTACGGATCGGCCACGTCGCTGAGCACGAGCCCCACGATGTTCGTGCGGCCCCGCGCCATGGCCTGCGCCTGGGCGTTGGCCGAGTAGTGCAGCGCGTCCGCCGCGGCGAGCACGCGCTCCTGCAGGTCGGGCCGCACCCTCCGGGTGCTGCCGTTGAGCGCTCTCGACGCCGTGGCCAGCGAGACGCCCGCCGCCTTGGCGACGTCGAGCAGGGTGACCGACGCGCCGGGAATCCGATCGCCGCGCTCCCTCATCTCGGGCCTCCCTCCCTGGGGGTACACCGGGTGGGACCGCCGGACGCCACGCTGGTGTCGACGCGACCCGACCGGGTCCGCGTCGCGCGAGCCTACCCCGCCCACGCGCTGCAGGAATGCGCATTCCCCCGATGGGCGTCAGACCGGCTCGCGGTTGCAGCAAAGCCGGTTCGCAGACGCTCCGGGCCCGTGATCAGGAGGGCCGGACGCGGAACCGATCCCGCCCGCAACGCCGCAGGGGCGGCACCCGGTGCGGGTGCCGCCCCTGCGGGACGTGCGGGTACTGCTGGGGCGGACTCAGAAGTCCATGCCGCCCATGCCGCCCGACGGGTCGCCGCCGGCCGGAGCCGGGTTCTTCTCCGGCTTGTCGGCGATGACGGCCTCGGTGGTGAGGAACAGCGCCGCGATGGAGGCGGCGTTCTGCAGGGCCGAGCGGGTGACCTTGGCGGGGTCGATGATGCCGGCCTTGATCAGGTCCTTGTACTCGCCGGTGGCCGCGTCCAGGCCCTCGCCGGCGTTGAGGCCGCGGACCTTCTCCGCGACGACGCCGCCCTCGAGGCCGGCGTTGACCGCGATCTGCTTGAGCGGGGCCTCCAGCGCGACCTTGACGATGTTCGCGCCGGTGGCCTCGTCACCGTCCAGGCCCAGGCCCTCGAACAGACCCGCGCCGGCCTGGATCAGGGCGACGCCGCCGCCGGCGACGATGCCCTCCTCGACCGCGGCCTTGGCGTTGCGCACCGCGTCCTCGATGCGGTGCTTGCGCTCCTTGAGCTCGACCTCGGTGGCCGCGCCTGCCTTGATGACCGCGACGCCGCCGGCCAGCTTGGCCAGCCGCTCCTGCAGCTTCTCGCGGTCGTAGTCGGAGTCGGTGCGTTCGATCTCGGAGCGGATCTGGTTGACCCGCCCGGCGATCTGGTCGGCGTCGCCGGAGCCGTCGACGATGGTGGTCTCGTCCTTGGTGACCACGACCTTGCGGGCGCGGCCGAGCAGGCCCAGGTCGGCGTTCTCCAGCTTGAGGCCGACCTTCTCCGAGATCACCTCGCCACCGGTGAGGATGGCCATGTCGGTCAGCATCGCCTCGCGACGGTCACCGAAGCCCGGTGCCTTGACGGCGACGGACTTGAAGGTGCCGCGGATCTTGTTGACGACCAGGGTGGCCAGGGCCTCGCCCTCGACGTCCTCGGCGATGATCGCCAGCGGCTTGCCGGTCTGCATGACCTTCTCCAGCAGCGGGAGCAGGTCCTTGACCGTGGAGATCTTGCCCGAGACGAGGAGGATGTACGGGTCCTCGAGCTCGGCCTCCATGCGCTCGGCGTCGGTGACGAAGTAGGGCGAGATGTAGCCCTTGTCGAAGCGCATGCCCTCGGTGAGCTCCAGCTCCAGCCCGAAGGTCTGCGACTCCTCGACGGTGATGACGCCTTCCTTGCCGACCTTGTCCATCGCCTCGGCGATCAGCTCGCCGATGGTGGCGTCGGCCGCGGAGATCGACGCGGTGGCCGCGATCTGCTCCTTGGTCTCGACCTCCTTGGCGGACTTGAGCAGCGCCTCGGAGACGGCCTCGACGGCCTTCTCGATGCCCCGCTTCAGCGCCATGGGGTTCGCGCCGGCGGCGACGTTGCGCAGCCCCTCGCGGACGAGGGCCTGGGCCAGCACGGTGGCGGTGGTGGTGCCGTCACCGGCGATGTCGTCGGTCTTCTTGGCGACCTCCTTGACCAGCTCGGCCCCGATCTTCTCCCAGGGGTCCTCGAGCTCGATCTCCTTGGCGATCGACACACCATCGTTGGTGATGGTGGGCGCGCCCCACTTCTTCTCCAGCACGACGTTGCGGCCGCGCGGGCCCAGCGTCACCTTCACGGCATCGGCGAGGGTGTTCATGCCACGCTCGAGCCCGCGGCGCGCCTCCTCGTCGAACGCGATCTGCTTCGCCATGGGGGTGTAGTCCTCCGATTGGGATGACCCGAAAGTCTCGTGTCGAGCGCGCGCCCGCGACGGACGATCGACAACCCTGCGCCGATCTCACCCGCCCGACGATTGGCACTCTACCGTCCCGAGTGCCAGTTCCGGTTCTAGCACTCGTGGCATACGAGTGCAAGCGACCCGGCCGGAGGCTCCCGGTGGAGACGGGTCGGGGGGACCGGCTGCTCGCCGATCCCCCCGATACGCCGTGGAGCGTCGCCGCCCTACCCGATCCGACGGACGGCGTCGGCCTGGCTGCGCCCGTCGCGACCGGCCGTCGTCTCGAACTCGACGCGGTCGCCCTCGTCCAGGGTGCGGAAACCCTCGGACTGGATCGCGCTGTAGTGCACGAAGACGTCCGGCCCGCCGTCGGTGGCGATGAAGCCGAAGCCCTTCTCCGCGTTGAACCACTTGACCGTGCCCTGGGCCACGGCACCTCCATGTTGCAGTACTGCGCGTGCAGTTGTGCTAACCGAGCCATCTCGGGCGGCCTGGTGCCACCGACCATGCCGCCGGGATGACTCGCTGACGTGGCCGACGCTACCCCAGATCGCCCCTCTCGTCCGGGACGAGCGAGCGGGGTCCGGCACGATGTCCCCCGTGGCGAGCTCCCCGAGAAGTGTCGACGAGCACCGCGCGGTCGTCGCCGCGCTGCTGACCCCGATGCCGGCCGAAGACGTCCCGGTCGGGCAGGCCCGGGGGCGGGTGCTGGCGGCCGATGTCGTGGCGGGCGTCGCGCTCCCCTCGTTCGACAACTCGGCGATGGACGGCTACGCCGTACGGGCCGCCGAAGTGGCGGGCGCTCCCGTGGAGCTGCCGGTGGAGGCGGACATCCCGGCGGGCCGCACGGACGTCCCCCCGCTGCGCCCCGGCACGACCCACCGGATCATGACCGGGGCGCCGGTGCCTGCCGGCGCGGACGCCGTCGTCCCCGTCGAGCAGACGGACGGTGGTCTCGACCGCGTGCGGCTCTCGGCCGCGCCCGCCCCGGGCGCGCACATCCGGCGCGCGGGAGAGGACGTGCGGGCGGGCGAGGTCGTGCTGAGCGCCGGCACGGTGCTGGGGGCGCCGCAGGTCGGCGTGGCCGCGGCCGTCGGCTGCGAGACCGTCCCGGTCCGGCGCAGGCCCCGCGTGCTCGTGCTCTCCACCGGGTCGGAGCTCGTCGCCCCCGGCACGCCCCTGCGGCCCGGGCAGATCTACGAGTCGAACGGGCCGATGCTCGCCGCCGCGGTCGAGGACGCAGGCGGCAGCGCGGAGCTGCTGCGCTTCGTCCCCGACGACGTCGAGCAGTTCCTCGGGCGCCTCCGTGAACGGCTCGCCGACGGCAGCGTCGACCTCCTGCTCACGTCGGGCGGGGTGAGCGCAGGCGCCTACGAGGTCGTGAAGGACGCCTTCACCGGCCGCGGCGTCGAGTTCGTGAAGGTCGCGATGCAGCCCGGCGGCCCCCAGGGCGCCGGACGCCTGGCCGAGCTGGGCGGCGTCGGTGTGGTGACGCTGCCCGGCAACCCCGTCAGCTCGCACGTGTCGTTCGAGGTGTTCGTCCGGCCCGCGCTGCGGGCCGCGCTCGGGCACCCGCATCCCCGCCGACCGGTCGTGACGGCCACGCTGGGTGAGCGCTGGAGCTCGCCCGCGGGGCGCAGGCAGTTCCGGCGAGGCGTCCTCGATGCGGTGAACGGCACCGTCCGGGAGCTCGGCGGGCCGGCGTCGCACCTGCTCGGCGCGCTCGCCCGGGCCGAGTGCTTCGTCGTCGTGCCCGAGGACGTCACGGATCTGCCGGAGGGATCGCGTGTCGAGACATGGTTGCTGGACGGGTGATGGCCCAGTAGATTGTGGTGCGGATCACAAACGAAGCAGGCAACGATCGAAGCTTGCGGAGCGTCTTACTGGTGAGCGTTCGGCCGATCGGTGCACATCACGGGGTTCCTCACCCTGTGACCTGGACGATTGAACGGGGGCTCGGGGATAATTCGGGAGTGGACCGGGTAACCGGGCCACAACGCACTGGACCTACCGCCCGTCGCTGGGGAGCGGACGAGCGGTTCCACGGCCGGGGTCGTCGTCTCGGGGGATGGCGGCCCCGGCCCTTTGCGTTGCCCGGTTCCTGCCCACGTCACCGCGAGTTCGCGGAACGTGACCACATCGGCAGGCGCCCACCTTCCCTGGCGTACCGTAGCCGCCGCCACCGCGGCCCGACGGGGTCGCCACGCCGGAGGAGCCGATCCGCTTCCATGCACGACCCGAGGCCACCTGTCGATGCCGCGTCCGCCCTGCCCAGCGAGCGGCCTCAGGAGGCCCGCGAGCGCGCCGGAGCGCAGCGGAGGCAATCAGGCGCAGCGTTGTCGCTGCCGCACGTCGCCGGGCTGATCCGGGCCACCATCCCGCCCATGCACCCCGGCGGGCGCCCGCTCGTCGCGGCGGTTGCGGGCGCGGCCGCCGCCGTCCGGGTAGCGACGGGTCGAGGCGCCGTCGCGGGCCTGCTCGCCACCGCGGCCACCGCCCTGTTCTTCCGCAATCCCCGCCGGGTGCGTCCCCCGCTCACCGGGGTCGTGCTCGCCGCGGCCGACGGCACGGTGGCCACGGTCTCGGACGTCCCGCCCCCCGCCGAACTGGACCTTCCACCGGAACCCGCGCCGCGCGTCAGCGTCTTCCTGTCCGTTCTGGACGTGCACGTGCAGCGGGTGCCGGTCGACGGCAGGGTGCTCGACGTGTCCTACCGGCCCGGCACCTTCCTCTCCGCCGACCTCGACAAGGCCAGTGAGGACAACGAGCGCAACGCCGTGCTGTTCGAGACGACGGACGGCACGCGGCTCGGTGTCGTCCAGATCGCAGGGCTGCTCGCACGCCGCATCGTCTGCGACATCGGCCCCGGCGACGAGGTCGCCGCCGGCGAGACGTTCGGGCTCATCCGCTTCGGTTCGCGCGTCGACGTCTACCTGCCGCCCGGATCGCGCGTCACGGTCGCGCCGGGGCAGCGCACGATCGGCGGCGAGACGGTGCTGGCCGAACTCCCCAGGAGCGTCAGATGACCGCCCCCAACTACCGCGCGGGAGTGCGGCTGTTGCCGAACGCCGTCACCGTCCTCGCGCTGTGCTCCGGCCTGTCGGCGGTGTACTTCGCGCTCAGCGGACGGTTCGAGCTGTGCGTCGCCGCCGTCGGGGCCGCCGCGCTGTGCGACGCGCTGGACGGCAGGCTCGCCCGCCTCCTCGACGCCACCACCCGGATCGGGGCCGAGCTCGACTCGCTCGCCGACCTCGTCTCGTTCGGCGTCGCGCCCGCGCTCGTCCTCTACATCTGGGGGCTGGAGGGCAATCAGTACGGCTGGATCGTCGCGCTCGTCTTCGCCGTCTGCATGATGCTGCGGCTCGCCCGCTTCAACACGCTCCTCGACGTCGAGGACGAGTTCCCGTTCACGCGGGAGTTCTTCGTCGGCGTGCCCGCGCCCGCCGCCGCCATGTCGGCCGGGATCCCGCTCTACGTCACGCTGCACTTCGGGCCCGGCTGGTGGTCGGCTCCACCGCTGGTGGCCGGGTGGGCGCTCGTCATCGCGGCGCTCATGGTGAGCCGACTGCCCACCTTGTCGTTCAAGAGCGTCCGGGTGTCACCGAACTACATCGCGCCGCTGCTGGTGCTCGTCGCGATCGCCGCGGCCGTGCTCATCACCGTGCCGTTCCTCGGGCTGGGCATCGTGGCGCTGGTCTACCTCGGCTCGATCCCCTACACGGCGCACCGGCACCACTGGCTCACCCGGCACCCGGAGGCATGGGGTGTGCCGGTCAGGGAGCGGCGGGCGATCGCGCGGGCTGCGCGCTCGGCCCGGCGGCTCGGGCTCCGGTCGCCGCTCCGGCACCGCGTGGCCGGGCGGGCCAGCGCCGTCGCCCGCGCCATGCGCCGGTTCGGCGACGACCCGGCAGGCGTCATGCAACGCGCCGCCCGCCCCGGCAACGGGCGCGCGCCCGGGCCCGCGGCCCAGCCGGGGCGCAGCCGCCTGCGCCTCGGCCTCCGCCGCGCCCGCCGCCGCTGAAACGCACCGGCGCCCCGTGATCGGCGGTTCGGCGCGACAACGGTCATATGAAGGTGTCGCCGAATCCGGGCGCCGAGGTGGTCTGGGCGGCGGGGACGATGGCGCTGCTTGACCAGGCGGTGTGGGCGGGCATGATCAATGCTTCGGTGCGAAGACGGCCGAATACGGCCAGGAACGCGCCAAACCACCGATCTCGGGTCAGGCGAGGGTGGCAGCACCGGCGACGGCCCTCACGATCGGCGCGAGATGCGCCTCAGCGCCCCCACGCGGGCGGCGGTGCTCATCTCGGAATGATCACCACCTTGCCGAAGAGGCGCGCTTCATTCGGCAACACCCTCGTATCCGGCCGTTCTCGTACCGACTGCCGATCAAGGGCCTACCGACCGTCATGAACTCCGGCTGCAACTACTACAGCAGCCCGGCCTCGCTCGCCTTGCCGATCGCCTCCACGCGGTTGCGGGCGCCCAGCTTGTGCAGCGCCGACTGCAGGTACGTCTTCACGGTGTTGCGGGTCAGGCCGGTGGTCTCGGCGATCTCCGGGTTGGTGCGGCCCTGCGCGGCGAGGCGCAGCACCTCGTACTCGCGCCGGGTCAGCCCGCTGCGGGCCAGCGCGGACCGGCCGGGGGGCTCGTCGGGCACCATCCGCGGATCGCACACGCGCTCGCCGCGCAGCACGCGGCGCAACGCCGCCACGAGGTCGGTGACGGCGGCGTCCTTGAGCAACGCGCCGTGCGCGCCCGCGTCGAGGGCGGCCTGCACCCCGTGGTGGTCGCCGTGGGCGGTGAAGACAACCACCCGAGCCGCGGGCACCGCTGCCCGCAACCCGGACACCACCTCGGGCGCGAGCATGTCGGGCAGTCGCAGGTCGAGCAGCACCAGATCGGGACGCAGCGCGGCGGCCCGCTCGAGCGCCGCCCGCCCGCTCTCCGCCGACCCGACGACGACCAGCGCCGGCTCGTTCCGCAGCAGCAGCGCGACGCCGTCGCGGACGACCGGGTGGTCGTCCACCACCATGACGCGGGCCGGGGTCATCGGGGCGGTCCGGGCACCAGTAGCCGCAGGGTCGTGCCTCCGTCCTCGTCGTGCACGAGACTCGCCCGGCCGCCGAGCCGGGACGCCTTGTCCGCCAGCAGCCGGACGCCCAGCCCGGTGCCGTCGCCCGGTTCCTCGCCGCCGTCCGCCCGGCGCACGGCACCGTCGTCGGCCACCGCGACCTGCACCCCACCGTCGACCTCGCCGAGGCTGACCACGACGGCGGCGGCCTCGGCGTGCTTCTCGACGTTGAGCAGGCCCTCCCGCACCGCGCTGATCAGCAACGTCGTCCGCTCGGCGTCCAGCGGGGGAACCTGCCCCAGCTGGATGAACCTCGCCGGCACGCCGGTGCGCGCCTCGAAGCTGCGGCAGTGCTCGGCGATCTCGATCGGCAGCGCACGCTCGGGACTCGACTCGGCGAGTGCCAGTAGCGCCTCGCGCAGCGCGAGCGACGCCGCCGAGATGTCGGACTCGAGGCGCCCCAGCCGGGAACGCAGGATCGGGTTGTCCGGCAGCGTCGAGCGCAGGTCGCGGACCTGGGCACCGATCGAGAACAGCATGGCGCCGACCGAGTCGTGCAGCGCCGCCTGCATCCGCTGCCGTTCCGCCGCCACGGCAGTTGCCTGGACCAGCGCGGCCCGGTCCGCGAGGCGCAGCGCACGGGCCGCGTCGGCCGCCACCGCCTGCACGGCGCGGACGGCATCGTCACCGAACTGGCCGGGTCCGCGCAGGGCCGCGTACGCGACGGCGACCGTGCGGGTGCTCCCTGGCCGGTCCTCCAGGATCGGGACCGCGAGCATCGCGGACATGTCCTCACGGCTCACGAGCCCGTCGAACTGGTGGGTGATGGTGCGCGCGGTGACGTAGTCACTGACCCGCACCGGGCGACCCAGGGCCAGCACCCGGCCGCCGACACCCTGCCCGATCGGCACGGCGAGGTCCTGCAGGGAGTCGGTGCGGTTGCCGGCCAGCCACCTGATGACGGCCTGTGAGGTGCCCTCGACCTCGGCGACGAACCCCGCGTCGGCCCCGGCGGCCTCGCGGATCAGCCGTGCGGTGCCGTGCAGCGCCAGCACCCGGTCGAGCACCGACAGCAGCCCGTCGCGCTCGGCGAGCAGCGTGTTGAGCAGGTGCTCCTGCCCGAGGACCCGCTCCGCCGCGGCTTCCCCACTCGACGCCATCCGCGGACGATGACACAGGTCACGAGCCTGCGACAGCCCCGAATGCAGAGGGTGCGCAGAGCTTCTCCGAGTGGGCCGTCACGAGCGGCGCTGCCTGCCCCGGCCGTGCACCCGGTGCGTCCGGGCGTGCGTCTCGGCGTCGGTCGCCGGTGGCGGCTCGGGAGCAGGGGGCACCTGACGGTCCCGCTCGCGGATCATCCGGCCGATGAGCACGCCGACGACCGCGGCGACGGCCAGCCAGACCGCCGCCACGACCATGATCCAGCCGAGTGTGCTGATGACCGCTCCCTGGTCGCGGGCGCCGCCAGTGTCCTACCTGCCCAGAGCTCGTGCACAGCGAGGACACCGGGACGGGTGACAGAAATACGCCGGCTCGCCCGTTCAGCTCACATCGGGCACAGCGGGTCCGAGCAGGTCGTCGGCGTCGACGATCCGGTAGGCGTAGCCCTGCTCCGCGAGGAAGCGCTGCCGGTGCGCGGCGTAGTCGGTGTCGAGGGTGTCGCGCGAGACGACCGAGTAGAAGTGGGCCTGCCGGCCGTCGGCCTTGGGCCGCAGCAGCCTGCCGAGCCGCTGCGCCTCCTCCTGGCGGGAGCCGAACGTGCCGGAGACCTGGATGGCGACGCTGGCCTCGGGCAGGTCGATGGAGAAGTTGGCCACCTTGCTCACCACCAGCACCGGGAGCTCTCCCCGGCGGAAGGAGTCGTACAGCGCCTCCCGCTCGCGGTTCTTCGTGGACCCCTGGATCACGGGGGCGTCCAGCACCTGCCCCAGCTCGTCCAGCTGTTCGAGGTACGCCCCGATGACGAGCGCCGGCTCGCCGGGATGGCGCCCGAGGATGCCCTTCACGACGGCGAGCTTCGTGTGCGCCGTGGAGGCCACCCGGTAGCGCTCCTCCGCCTCGGCGACCGCGTAGCCCATCCGCTCGTTGTCGGTGAGCGTGACGCGCACCTCGGTGCACTCGGCCGGGGCGATCCAGCCCTGCTGCTCGATGTCGCGCCACGGCGCGTCGTAGCGCTTCGGGCCGATGAGGGAGAAGACGTCGCCCTCGCGGCCGTCCTCGCGGACGAGGGTGGCGGTGAGGCCGAGGCGCCGCCGCGACTGCAGGTCGGCCGTCATCCGGAAGACCGGCGCCGGCAGCAGGTGCACCTCGTCGTAGATGATCAGGCCCCAGTCCCGCGAGTCGAACAGGTCGAGGTGCTTGTACTCGCCCTTGCTCTTGCGGGTCATCACCTGGTAGGTCGCGATCGTGACCGGGCGGATCTCCTTGCGCTCGCCCGAGTACTCGCCGATCTCGTCCTCGGTGAGGCTGGTGCGCGCCACCAGCTCGCGCTTCCACTGGCGGCCCGCCACGGTGTTCGTCACCAGGATCAGCGTGGTGGCCTGGGCCTGCGCCATCGCCGCCGCACCCACGAGCGTCTTGCCGGCCCCGCACGGCAGCACCACCACGCCGGAGCCGCCCGCCCAGAAGCCCTCGACGGCCTCGCGCTGGTAACTGCGCAGCGACCAGCCGTCCTCGGCCAGCGCGATGGGGTGCGCCTCCCCGTCGACGTAGCCCGCGAGGTCCTCGGCGGGCCAGCCGATCTTGAGCAGCGCCTGCTTGAGGTGCCCGCGCTCGGAGGGGTGCACGGCGACGGTGTCGTCGTCGATGCGGTTGCCCAGCAGCGGGGCGATCTTCTTCTGGCGGAGCACCTCCTCCAGCACCGCGCGGTCGAGCGCGACCATCACGAGCCCGTGCACCGGCGAGTTGGTGAGCTGCAGGCGCCCGTAGCGGCCCATCGTGTCGACGACGTCGACGAGCAGCGGCTGCGGGACGGCGTACCGCGAGTAGCGGACGAGCGCGTCGACCACCTGCTCGGCGTCGTGGCCCGCGGCGCGGGCGTTCCACAGGGCGAGGGGGGTGACGCGGTAGGTGTGGACGTGCTCAGGCGCGCGCTCGAGCTCGGCGAACGGCGCGATCGCGGCGCGCGCTGCCGGGGCGTCGGGGTGGTCGACCTCGAGCAGCAACGTCTTGTCGGACTGGACGATGAGCGGCCCGTCGGTCATGATCGGTGCGTACTCCTTGCAGGCGAATGGAGCCCCGAGAGACGCTACACAGCGTGCTTGGTAGGTCCATTCGGGGGAACGAATCGGCGATGCCGACCTCGACGGATGGGGGCCCTCTGAGCTCGGGCTATACTTCCCGGGCTCTGTCCGAGAGCGCACGTGTGCCACCGCGATCGTACCGGGTCCGGGAGGTCAACGCCCTTCCCCAGAGGGCGCGTGTCGGATCGGAGCGCGCACGACGCGGGCCGGGACACCCGACCGGTTCGCCCCCGACCGAAGGCGCGACGGATCGACCCGATGCTCTTGTTGCCCGGGCATCACGCCCGTACCCGGCCACCCACCGACCAGGGGCCGCAGCTCGTCCGGCTCGCACTCGCGAATAGTTGCGTGTGCGTGCCAGAGTGCGGCAGATCGTCGCCGGCAATCCTCAGGGGGACGTTGACGTGACCAGCACCGAGACCAGGCAGTCCTGGTCCGAGCGGCTGAACCCGCGTAACTGGACGCTGACGGCCAAGCTGGTGGTGGTCGGGATAGTTCCCGCACTGCTCGCTCTGGCCCTCGGCATCCTGCGCGTCTCCGACCAGGCAGGGGCTGCCGCCGAGCTCGGGCAGAGCACCGAACTGGTCGAGGTGCAGCAGCGGGTGGCCGGCACCGCGGACGCCCTCCGCCAGGAACGGGACGAGGCAACGCTCTTCGTGGCGGGCGGGCGCCAGGGTGACCGCGGCGTCCTCGAGATCGGCTTCAACCAGAGCGAGGCCGAGGCCGAGGAGATGCTCGCCGCGCTGGAGGGCGCCCCCGGGCTCGAGCCCACCAGCCTCTCGGCCCTGGCCCAGACCAAGGGACAGATCGGCCAGCTGCAGAACCTGCGCGCCGACGTCACCGACAACCCGAGCATCGGCAGCAGGCAGATCCTCGACCGCTACAGCGAGGTGATCACGAGCCTCGACGTCCTCGACCGCGCCCTGCTGCGCGAGGTGCGCACCCCGGGCACCGCGGGCCTCGCCGACGCGCTCAACGCGGTCAAGGCCGCAGGCGAGCAGCTCGCCGTGCAGCACACGATCCTCGGTGCGGCCATCCGCTCGGGCAGCCTGCCGCCCGCCGACGCCACCGAGGTCGGCACCGACACCGAGCTCGAGGGGGCGTTCCGCGACTACCAGGCCGCGCTCACGGCCGAGCAGTTCGTCCGGTTCGGCAACTTCCTCGACGACGCGGCCAACGCCCAGCGCGAGCGGCTCGAGGCGACCATCGTCGGCACGCCACCGGACCGGCCGATCACCGTCCCGTCGTACGAGTGGGACACCGCCTACAACGGCTCCCGCGCCGCGGTCGAACGCTCCGGCGACCTGCTGCGCAACGAGCTGGTGGCGGCGAGCGTCGCGGCCGAGGAGGAGGCCAGCAACCTCGCCGGCGTCAACGCCGTGGTCCTGATGCTGGGCCTCCTGGCCGGTATCGCGGTGGCGGTGCTCCTCGCCCGCGCCCTGATCCGTTCGCTGCGGGTGCTGCGCTCGTCCGCCCTCGACGTCGCCGAGCGGCGGCTGCCGGAGGCCGTCGAGCGCATGCGCGCCGGGCACGCCCCGGACGTCACCGTCGACCCGGTGCCCCTCGTCGGGCGCGACGAGGTCGGCCAGGTGGCCCGCGCGTTCGACGCGGTGCACGGGCAGGCCGTCCGCCTCGCGGCCGAGCAGGCCGCCCTGCAGGCGGGGGTCAGCGCGATGTTCGTCAACCTCTCCCGCCGCAGCCAGGCGCTCGTCGAACGCCAGCTGCAGCTGATCGAGCAGCTGGAGAGCAACGAGCAGGACTCCGACCAGCTGGCGAACCTCTTCCAGCTCGACCACCTCGCCACCCGTATGCGGCGCAACAGCGAGAACCTGCTGGTCCTCGCCGGCACCGACCTCGCCAAGCGCAACATCGCGCCGGTGCCGATGGTCGACGTGCTCCGGGCCGCGGTGTCGGAGGTCGAGTCCTACCAGCGGATCGTCGTGCAGACCCCGCCCACCGCCACGGTCGCCGGGCGCGCGGCCTCCGACGTCGTGCACCTGCTGGCCGAGCTGCTGGACAACGCCACCAACTTCTCCCCGCCCGACTCGCAGGTGGTCATGAGCACCGCTCGCGCCAGCGACGGGTCGATCGTGGTCGAGATCGCCGACCGCGGCGTCGGCATGGCCGAGCACGAGCTGGCCGACGCCAACCAGCGCCTCGGCGGGCCGTCGTCGGTGGACGTGTCGGCGTCGCGGCGGATGGGCCTGTTCGTGGTCGGCCGCCTCGCCACCCGCCACGGCATCGGCGTCCGCCTGAGCTCGTCGGCGGGCGGCCAGGGATCCGGCCTCACCGCTTCGGTCACCGTTCCGGCGCACCTCATCCCGTCCATCGAGCCGGTCGAGCTGAGCCGCACCGCGAGCCTCCCCCTCGTCGCGGGCGCTGGGGGCGGGCGTCCCGCGGTGCCGCCGCAGCGCGGTGTCAACGGCACTGGGCGCAGCGGTGGGCTCTCTGCGCTGATCGCCGGCACCGACGGCACCGCCAACCCCACGGGTGTCTTCGACGCGCCGGTGGGCGGCGACGGGCAGCTGTTCACCCCGCCGCCCGGCGGCCCGGTCGGCAACCAGCCGCCGGCCCTGCCCAGCAGGCGCCCGGGATCCACCCTCCGCCCCGGCGGCCCGTCCGGACCTCCCGAGGGTGGCGACCGCTCCGAGCGCGGCGGTACCGAACCCCCCGAGGAGCAGGCTCGCGAGGTCGCCGCGCAGGCCCGTCGCGACCAGGAGGCCGCGGCACGGGCCGCGGCCGCCCGCGCGGAGGAGGCGGCCGCCGCGATGCCCGAGCAGGGCAGCGCCGAGCCCCGCAACGGCCACGCCGTCGGCCTCGCCGGCGGCTCGGACCCGGGCGCAGACCAGGGCACGGACCAGGACACGGACCGATCGGCCACCGGCGCGGAGCACGACCCGCAGTCCGGGAAGCCGGTGAACGGGCAGGCCGTGCCGCCCGTCGCGCCCCCCACCCCCTCCGGCCTGCCGCGGCGCACGCCCGGCCGGCCCGGGCTGCCGTCGTGGCCCGCGGCGGAGCAGACCCCGTCCCAGCAGGAGCAGCAGCGAGCGGCGCAGCAGCAGTCGGCGCAGCAGCAGCCGGCCGCCGAGCCCGACCCCGCCCCGCCGGCAGCCACCCAGCCGCCTTCCGCCCAGCCGCCTGCCACGCGGTCCCGGCAGGCGCCGCCGTCCCGGCAGCCGGAGCGGGAGCGGCGGGCCGCGGCCGACTGGGCCGGGCCGTCGCAGGGTGAGCAGGAGAAGGCGGAGCAGCCGTTCGCGGGTCAGCAGCGCAGCAGCGAGGGCGCTGCCGCGGTGTCCCCGCCCACGATGCCCATGCCCGTGGTGCGCCGCGCGTCGGCGGAGCCGCAGCAGCCCGCGACGCAGCAGCCCGAGGCCCGGTCCACCGAATCGCAGGCGACAGCGCAGGAGCAGGCGGAGGAGGAGTCTGCACCGCGGCAGCCGGACCACCAGCAGCCCGCGGCGCAGGCGCCGGCCCCGCAGCCGGCTCCCCGGCCCACGCCGCGGCCGACACCGCGGCCGTTCTCCCAGGCCGGCGCCGCGCCGGCCCAGGAGCAGGCCCCGGCGGCCGAGTCGGCACCGCAGGCGTCGGATGCCGACACGCTCTTCGCGCCCAGCGTGCCGGTCATCTCCGAAGCTCCCATTCCCGGTATCGGCAGCCGGCCGGCCACCGGGTTCGATCTCGGGGAGACCACCCCGATCTTCGAGGAGATCGCGTCGGCGTGGTTCCGCTCGAACCGGCAGATCCCGGTCGAGTACGAGCAGCAGAACGGCACCGCGCGGGCCGAGGCCGGGCCGAGTGCATCGCCGCCCGCTGCCCCGTCGCCCGCTGCACCGCCTGCCGCTCCGCCGCCTGCTGCACCGCCTGCCGCCCGGCCGCCTGCGGCTCCGCCGCCCGCGGCGCCGCGGCCGACTCCGCGGCCCGCGCCGTCCCCGCGGCCCGCTCCGGCTCCGGTCCCGGCACCGCCGCCCACCGCGGAGGTTCCGATCACGCCGGCGCCCGAGCCGCAGCAGCCACAGCCGCAGCAGCAGCCACAGCCGCCCGCCGAGCACGAGTTCGCGAGCATGGCCGACGAGGGATGGCGGGCTGCCAGCGGCGCGCTCGAGGAGCGTCCTGACGAGCTCACGGCGGCCGGGTTGCCGAAGCGTCGGCCGCGTGCGCGACTGGTGCCCGGCAGTGCAGGATCTTCGGTACTGGCACCGCCGGCAGGTTCCACTCGCAGCGCGGAGAGCATCCGTGGCCGTCTCGCGAGCTACCAGCAGGGCGTTCGCCAGGGTCGCGAGAGCAGGGGTCGCGGCGCTCAGCAGCACAACGGTGGTACGGGTCCCGCCAATGCGGGTGGTAATCACGACGAGGAGTCCTCATGACGGTGCCACAGGTCCAGCCGAGCCGGTTCGGATGGCTGGTCACGAACTTCGCGGAGCGTGTGCCCGGCGTGGCCCACGCCATCGTCGTGTCCGCAGACGGTCTGCTGCTCACGGCATCCGACCGGCTCCCGCGCGACCGCGCCGATCAGCTCGCCGCGGTTGCGTCGGGTCTGGTCAGCCTCACCCAGGGCGCGGCGCGTTGCTTCGACGCTGGCGGTGTGGTCCAGACGGTCGTCGAGATGGATCGCGGCATCGTGCTCCTGATGTCGATCAGCGACGGTTCCTGCCTCGCGGTGCTGGCGTCACCGAGTTGTGACATCGGCCTGATCGGATACGAGATGACGCTGCTGGTCGACAGGGTCGGTCAGCTGCTCACCCCCGAGCTGCGCGCCGAACTGCAGGGAACGTTCGGCCGCTGAGCGGTCACCGCCCGGTCCACCACACACCGCAGCCATCGATCGGCAGGAAGCAGGTGAACGTCCCGTGAGCGAGCTTGCGAGCGAACCATTGTCGCAGCGCCTGCGCACTGCGTTCATTCACGACGGGCTGGCTGAGCGAAGCGAGGCCATGCGATGAGCACCGGTCCCGACGACGAGCGCCGGCAACCGTCGGAGCCGACTTTCGCCGACGTCATGAACGGCTTCAGCTTCGACGCTGGTCGTTCGTCCCGCCGCAGGCGGTGGGGCCGCAGGCGGGGAACCGACGTCGACACGCCCGAGGGCGCCGTCGCGGAGGCGCCCGCTCCTGCGGCCATGCCGGCGCCGCAGCCGGCGCAGGTGCCCCAGGCGCCGCTGCCCGGGCAGCCCACGGCGCCGATCGACCTGCGCGGGGTCCCTGCAGACCAGGGAGGGCTGGAGGGCGCGGCATCCGCCGTCCGACCGTACGCCTGGACCCGCGGACGCACGAAGTCAGGCCTCGACCTGGCCATCGAGGCGCTCGTCTCGACCAGCCAGCGCGCCAAGGACCAGATGGGTCTGCTTCAGATGGAGCACCGGGCCGTCGCGGAGCTCTGCGAGCAGACGCGGTCGGTCGCCGAAGTCGCGGCCCTCCTGTCGATTCCGCTCGGCGTGGCCCGGGTGGTACTGGGCGACATGGTTGGGCTCAACCTGGTGACCGTGCACCAGACAGCGAGCAGCACCGGCAACGAGCCGGATCTCGCATTGATGGAAAGGGTGTTGAGTGGACTCCGTCGGCTCTAGTTACCCCGGCCGGCCCCCGGCGATCGCCACGGCGGCCACGATCTCCGCCAAGATCGTGGTGGCCGGCGGCTTCGGTGTCGGCAAGACGACGTTCGTCGGCTCGGTGTCCGAGATCATGCCGCTCACCACCGAGGCCGTGATGACCGAGGCCAGCGCGGGCGTGGACGATCTCGCCGCCACGCCGAACAAGCAGACCACCACGGTGGCGATGGACTTCGGTCGCGTCTCGCTCGACGCCGACCTGATCCTGTACCTGTTCGGCACCCCCGGGCAGCACCGCTTCTGGTTCATGTGGGACGACCTGGTGCGCGGTGCGATCGGCGCGGTGGTGCTGGTGGACACCCGCCGGCTCGCCGACTCGTTCGCGGCGATCGACTTCTTCGAGGACCGCGGCCTGCCGTACATCGTGGGTCTGAACTGCTTCGACGGGCTGCTCCAGCACCGCATCGAGGACGTGCGGGAAGCCATGTCGATCGACGCGAACATCCCGATCATCAGCTGCGACGCGCGCAACCGCCAGTCCACGAAGCAGACTCTGATCGCGCTGGTGGAGCACGCCATGCACCACCGGATGACCGCAGGGGCGCGCTGACCCACGGCGCCGCCCGGCCTCGGGCGGCGGGTGGCCGTCGGCGCGAGAAGGACGGCCACGCGGCCGCGTGCTGCTCACACCGAGGCACGGGCTCGTATCAGGGTCAGTCCTCCACCGCCGCGATGCTGGTGATGCGGTGCAGCGGCACCCGATACACCGCACCGTCCACCGCGTCGCGGCCCTCCACCACGCCACCGCCGACGGAATGCGGTTCGAGCACGCGTTCGCTCGACACGCCGTGGGCGTCGACGAACCCGATCCAGACGCTGCGGCGGTCGGCCGCGGCCGAGCGGAGCATGTCGAGCGTCGAGCCGTTGGTGGTGGCGGCGGAGGCGCCCCTGCGGACCCCGGCCATCGCATCGCCCGCCCGCATGCGCGACACCAGCGCGGCGAGCTGCTCGGCGTCCGGTTCCGGAGGGCCCGTTCGGGCCGCCGTGCGGCGGCGGGGGGACGTGCGGCGGCCGCGGTCGCTCAGGTCGAGCACGGCCCCTCCGGTGTCTTCCGCGGCCGGGCTGAAGCCTGCCGCGCGCAGTGCGTCCAGCAGCTCGGCCAGCGGCAGCGGGGAGACGAGCACCGTCGGGGCGATGCGCCGCAGCTCGAGTGCGGCGGTGCCCGGGTGGGCGAGCACCTCGGCGACGAGGACCTCGTCGTCGGAGCGCAGGAACGAGGCCGCCACGCCGCCGCGGAGCTGCCCGTGCCTGCGCGCCACGTCGTCCACGAGATAGGTGAGGCCCTGCGGCACCGGGGTGGCCGAGCGCTTCGCGAACAGCTCGTGCAGATCTGCGGCCGAGCGCCCGGCGTCGAGTGCCCGGCGGATCGTGGCCTCGGTGAAGCGGTACACCGTGGCCCCGCCCGCCGACTCGACGTCGGCCACCAGGTCCAGCTCGCGCGCCAGCGCGGTCTCCAGGGGCCCGGGGGCGACCGCGGTGAGGTCGGCCTGCAGGAGTACATGGTCGACCGGCTCGGGCAGCGTGACGCGCAGGGCGGCGACGATCCGATCCGGATCGGTGAGCAGCGCCCGACCCGGCCCGGTGATGGCGTCGAGGGCCACGACGCCCAGCACCGTGGCCTCCGCGAGCACCCACGTGACGAGCTCGTCGCGCAACCGCCCGCCGCGCCGCGGGGCGCGCCAGGCGAGCAGGTCGGCGAGCGCGGTGGCGGACGCTGGTGCGGTGCCGGGTGGCAGCTCCGCGAGCCCGGCCAGCACCCGGCGGCGGTCTCGGGGCGCGAGCGGGCGGCGGACGCCGTCGGAGAGCGCGGAGATGGGGCGGCCGGCGTCGTCCTTGCGGCCGATGAGACCGGGGAGGCGGGGCAGGTCCAGCCAGGTGCGGGCGATGGCCGACCAGCGCGTCTCCGGCCCGCCGGCCGCCCACACGTCCGCGGTGGTGGTGGGCACCCAGTCGGGAGCTACTCCGTCGCTCTCGCCCACGAGGTCGGCGGCGAGGGCGAGCTCGACGAGCAGGGCCGCCGTGGTCTCGTCGGTGTCCATCTCGCGGGCGGCCCTGCGCAGCTCGCGCACGCCGAGGCCGCCGGAGCGCAGCACGGGCGGCGGCGTGTGGGCCCAGAAGGCGATCAGCAGGTCGAGGCGGCGCAGCACCTCCAACGCGGCGCCACCGGCCGTGCGGTCGACGACTCCCGAGCCCCGGTCCACGGCGCCGACGTCAGGCGGCGCGACCGGGACCTGACCCATCGGCCGGTCGCCGCGCAGCGCGAGGCCGACCTGGCGGGGCAGCTCGACGGTCTCGGAGTCGACGCGCAGCAGCAGCCCGCGAGCGAGCAACCGCCCGACCGGGCTGTCGGGGTCGGTGCCCGATCGGCTGCGCCCGATCGGGGGGCCTGCGGCCAAGGCCTCCAGCACGCGGCGCTCCTCGGGCGTGACGGCGGCGAGCAGCTCCGGCAGCGCGGACGACCCGGCGGGCCCGGAGGCAGGCCTCCCGAGGCCACCGGGATGCCGCGGCACCACATCGCGGGCGGCGGGTACGAGCGAGAGCGCGTCGTCGGGACCCCAGAGCAGCGCGCGGGCCCGCAGGGCCCGGAGCGCCGCGTCGAGCGTGCCGGCGGGCAGGTCGGGGCCGAGCAGCCGGGCGAGCTCGGCGGCGGCGACGGGCGTGGTGTCGGCGTCGGCGACGACGGCGGCCTCCAGCACGGCGAGCGTGACGCTGTCGAGGTCGTCGCAGGCGCGGTGCACGGAGGCGCGGACGCCGGCCCGGGTGGCCAGCACGACGAGGTCCGCGGGCGGCGGCACGCCGAGGTCGGGGCGCAGCCGCAGCAGCGTGGCGAGCGTCTCGTCGTCCTGGGCGCGCAGCCAGTCGACCAGTGTCCCGCCCGGTGGGGCTGGTGCGTTCATCGGCGGATCCAGCCGTCCGCGGGCAAGGCGGAGGCAGGCCCGCGTACTGGGCGTACTCGGGCCTGCCGACAACGCAGCCGGCGGGCGGCCGGGCCGTCGAGGGACGAGCCGAGCCCCGCCGGGCGGGACACTCTGGTGGGCATCGCTTCCACGGTAGTCCGCGACGGCTCGGCAGCCGGTGCGGGATACTGCTGGTGACCACCGAGAACGAGGAGGACACAGTGGCCGAGCGCTCCCGCCGGATCGACCCGACGTGGCCGGAACTTCCCGACGGCGAGCACCCCGTCACCGAGCTCGCCAGCCCGCTTCAGGGCTCGCTCTCCCCGTTCGGGGACGTGGAGTTCCCGCTCGACGAGGTGCCTTACGTCCACCCCAGGACGGAGATCAACCGATAGCCCCCGCCGGGCTGCTGCTCGCCGCAGGCGCCGGCAGGCGGATGGGCCGGCCCAAGGCGCTCGTGCGGTTCGACGGCGAGCCGCTCGTCCGGCGGGCCGTCGAGGTGCTCGCCGGCGGCGGCTGCACGCCGCTGCTGGCCGTCCTCGGTGCTGCGGCCGAGGAGGTCGAGCCGCTGCTGCCGTCCGGTGTGCGTGCGGTTCTCGCTCCGGACTGGGAAGAGGGCATGGGCGCGTCCCTCCGCGCCGGGCTCGCCGCGCTCGAAGGGCTGGATCCGGTGCCGGACGCCGCGCTCGTGCACCTGGTGGATCTGCCCGGGGTCACCCCTGCGGCAGTGGCCCGCCTCGCGGTCCTGTCCTCCCCCGATGTGCTCGCCCGCGCGGCCTACGAGGGTCGGCCGGCCCATCCGGTGCTGCTCGGGCGGGCCCACTGGCCCGGTGTCCGGGACGCGGCAACTGGCGACTCCGGCGCCCGCACGTACCTGTCGGGCCACCCGGACCTGGAACTGATCGAGTGCGGCGACCTCGCCGTGCCGGACGACGTGGACACGCCGGAGCAGCTCGATCGTGTCGCACAACGAATTCCGCGCTCGCACACCGACTGAGGTCGGTGCGCGAGCGCGGAATTCGGCGTGGGATCAGAGGGTGAGGCGCTGGCCCACCTTGAGGTTGTCCGGGTCGGCCTTCAGCGCCGGGTTCTTCTCGAGGAGCGCCTTCCAGCCGCCTGCGACCTTGTTGGCGGCCGCGATGCGGCCGAGGGTGTCGCCGCGCTTGACGACGTAGTCGCCGCTCGTCGTGGTCTCCTGGGCGGCCAGGCGCACCTGCTCGCCGGAGTTGCCGGACTTGCGTGCCGAGGCCTCGCGCTGGGTGGAGGACTCGCCGCGGACGCCCGTCTTGCGCGAGCAGGAAGGCCAGGCGTTCCAGCCCTGCTTGGCGAGCACGCGCTCGGCGACGATGATCTGCTCCTCACGGCTGGCCTTGTAGGCCACCGGAGCGAACTCCTTGCCGCCGAAGCCCGACCACGTCTTCGGCGAGAACTGCAGGCCACCGTGGTAGCCGTTTCCGGTGTTGATGTCCCACCGGCCGCCGCTCTCGCACTGGGCGAGCTTGTCCCACGCCGAGTCCGGGGCGGCGTTGGCGGGGGCTGCGACGAGCAGCGGGGCGCCTGCGACGGCGCCAGCGACGGCGGTGCGGGCGATGGTCCGACCGGTCCTGCTCGGGGCACGGTGACGGCCGCGGTAGCGGGCCATGGGGCAACTCCGCGCGCTGCGCATCCGGACGACGACCGCCGGGGAGCTGGCGGCGCGGCCTGATCGGCCGCGGGTCCGTTTCCTGTCCTGCGCTTCGTCGGGGGCGGGGCCGGGATCGCCGGACAGGGGAGCGCTGCGATTCCCGGGATCCGTCCGGATCTGGGGCACCCGGGCGAACCGAGGAGGGACGTTACGTCCGGTTCAGCCGATCGAAAACCCCCGCCGCGGCCACCGGCATCCTCGGTGCGGTGAGTGAACAGCGGTTGAACGCTCGATCTGCGCAGCTCAGCTGCGACGTCCCGCTCAACGGTCAAGATATTTTCAGGTTGCTAAGTAGTGGCCTAGATCACGTTTCTAGTGGGTCTCGGCCCGGTCACGGTCGAGGTCGTAGGGTTCCCCTGTGGAGCTGACCCACGTCGACGCCGCCGGTGCGGCCCGCATGGTCGATGTCACCGGCAAGGAGGCCACCGCGCGCACCGCCGTGGCCACCGGACGGCTGCGCACCACGGCCGAGGTGGTGGACCTGCTGCGCCGCGACGGGCTGCCCAAGGGCGACGCGCTCGCCACGGCCCGGATCGCCGGGATCATGGGCGCCAAGCGCACGCCCGATCTGGTCCCGCTGTGCCACCCGATCGCGCTGAGCGGTGTCGTGGTCGACCTCGAGGCAGAGGGCGACGAGGTCCGGATCCGGGCGACGGTGCGCACCACCGACCGCACCGGCGTGGAGATGGAGGCGCTGACGGCCGTCGCCGTCGCCGGGCTCACGCTGCACGACATGGTGAAGGCCGTCGATCCCGCCGCCGTCCTCGACGCGGTCCGCGTCGAGCGCAAGGAGGGCGGCAAGACCGGCACCTGGACCCGGCCCGAGGACCGGTCGTGACCGCGGAGCGGCGGGCGCGGGTGGTCACGGCGTCGAACCGGGCGGCGGCAGGCGTCTACGCCGACCGCGGCGGCCCGATCATCGTCGAGTGGCTGCGTGAACGCGGGTACGCCACCCCGGAGCCCGTGGTCGTACCGGACGGGGAGCCCGTGGGCGAGGCCCTGCGGGCGGCCGTCGCCGACGGGGTCGACGTCGTGATCACGACCGGTGGCACCGGGATCTCGCCGACCGACGCCACCCCCGAGGTCACCCGGGGCGTGCTCGACTACGAGGTGCCGGGGCTGGCCGACGCGATCCGGGCCGCCGGCGCCCCGACCGTGCCGACGGCGGTGCTGTCGCGCGGGCTGACCGGCGTCGCGGGGCGCACACTGGTCGTGAACCTGCCCGGATCGACAGGTGGAGTTCGAGACGGTCTGGCCGTGCTGGCCGACGTGCTCGACCACGCCGTCGACCAGCTGCGAGGAGGGGACCACCGATGACCGGAACCGGGACCGGCGCCGCCGTGCTGCGCGCCGAGGTCGGCGAGGCCCCGCTCGACGTCGCGGAGCACGCGGCGCTCGTGGACCAGGCCGCCGCGGGGGCGGTGGTCACGTTCGCCGGGGTGGTGCGCGACCACGACGGCGGGCGCGCCGTGCGCGGTCTCGAGTACAGCGCCCACCCCACCGCGGAGAAGGTCGTGGCCGAGGTCGCCGCGGACGTCGCGGCCAGGGCCGTCGGGGTGCGAGCGATCGCGGTGAGCCACCGGATCGGCCCGCTCGGGATCGGCGACGTGGCGCTGGCCTGCGCCGTCGCCGCCGATCACCGGAAGGAGGCCTTCGCGGCCTGTGCCGAGCTGGTGGACGAGGTCAAGCGCCTGCTGCCCGTCTGGAAGCACCAGCTGTTCGCCGACGGCACCGACGAGTGGGTCGGCTCGGCCTGAGCGCCGCCGGCTCGGCATCGGCGCCTCGCCATCGGATCAGTCGCGGCCGCGCAGGCCCAGCTTCTTCGAGCAGGACGGCCACGCCTTCCAGCCCTGGTTCGCGAGGACGCGCTCCGCGACCTTGATCTGCTGCGCCTTGCTGGCCTGGTGGGCCATGCCCTGGCCGCCGTGGGCGCGCCAGGTGCGGTGGCTGAACTGCAGACCACCGTAGTAACCGTTTCCGGTGTTGATCTTCCAGTTACCGCCGCTCTCGCACTTCGCGAGCTTGTCCCAGGTCGAGGTCGAGGCCGCGTTCGCGGTCCCGGCGACGGCGAAGGGGGCGCCGACCGCAACTGCACCGACGACGGCCAGTCGCACCAGCTTTCGGCCCAGGCGGGAATCGGGTCGTGAAGTCATTTCGGTGTCTCCTGCTCGCACTGACGAAGCGAACGTGCTCGTCAGCGGGCTGGAGGAAGCCCGCTGATCACGTTCTGGTGATCATGAATTGCCACGGGGGATGGCACTCATGAATGCCGTGCTCGACCCGGCCCCGCCTTCTGCTCGACGGACCGGAACCGTGGGACCGGGTGTAGTGCGACGGTTCCGGATGCATTTCGGTCGAACCTTCCGATCCGACCGCTCGTTGACCGTACGAGCCGGATCCCGCGAATCGTCAAACTCTGCAGACGTGAGCAACCTCACGTTAATGGAGCGATTGACTTGACGATAAGCGGATACGCCCAGGTCAGCAGAGGTCTGATCACGGTTCCATCACGGCGGAACCAATATCTCCAAACCGGAAGTATTACCGATTGCGCCGCGTTCAATGTGACGCTCCGTGATCGATCGGTTACGCAGCAGGCATGACCGGGCTCACCAGTAGTGGCTGCCCGGCTGCCGGTCCGTCATGCTGGAACCGTGACAGAACGCCCCTCGAATGCCGCGGGGTCGCCCGCGGAGCTGGCGGCGGCCCTGCGCTCCACCGGCTACCTCGCCGACGACGGACTCGCCACCGCCGCGTTCCTCGCGATGCAGATGAACCGTCCGCTGTTCTGCGAGGGGGAACCGGGCACGGGTAAGACCGCGCTGGCGCAGGCGCTCGCCCAGGTGTTGGACGCCGAGCTGATCCGGCTGCAGTGCCACGACGGCATCGACGCCTCCCAGGCCCTCTACGACTGGGACTTCCCCCGGCAGCTGCTGCACCTGCGCGCCCTGGAGGCGGCGGCGTCGGCCACCGGGGAGACCCTCGACGCCGACGCGGTCGAGGCCTCGCTCTACGACCCCCGCTTCCTGCTCGCCCGCCCCATCCTGCGCGCCCTGCAGACGAGCCCGAGCGTGCTGCTGATCGACGAGATCGACCGCGCCGACGACGAGTTCGAGGCCTTCCTCCTCGAGGTGCTCACCGAGCACGCCGTGTCGATCCCGGAGGTCGGCGAGATCAGGGCGAAGGAACCGCCGCTCGTCGTCCTCACCTCCAACCGCACGCGAGAGGTGCACGACGCGCTCAAGCGACGCTGCCTCTACCTCTGGCTGGACCACCCGGACCTGCAGCGCGAGATCCAGATCCTGCACTCGCGGCTGCCCGGTGTGCCCGAGCGGCTCGCCGCCCAGGTCGCGGGAGCGGTGCGGAAGCTGCGCCAGCTGGACCTGCTCAAGCCGCCCGGCGTCGCCGAGACGATCGACTGGGCGCGGGCGCTGCAGCTGGTCGGCGCCCGGCACCTCGACGTCGACGCCGCGGCAGCCACGCTGGGTGCCGTCCTGAAGTACCGCGAGGACGCCGATCGCATCCGCGTCCAGCTGGACACCCTCCTCGCGTCCTGAGACCGGATGGGACCGACGCTCACACCGCAGGCCACGGACCCGCTCCCCGGGCTCGTGGGGTTCACGGTCGTGCTCCGCAACGCCGGGCTCGCCATCACCACCGACCGGGTGGTGGCCTTCCTCTCCGCGCTCGACGCGCTCGACGTGACCGACCGGACGCATACGTACTGGGCCGGGCGGCTCACCCTCTGCTCCGACCCCGACGACCTGCCGCGCTACGACCAGGCGTTCGCCGGCTGGTTCGAGCCGGGGCAGGGTGGTCGCACCCAGGTGCGCGACGAGCGGCCGCCGCCTCCGCCGCGGCTGGCCGCGCTCACCCCGGAGGAGGCGGAGGGCGGCGAGGAGGGCTCGGACTCCCCCCAGATCCACGCGCGGGCGAGCGGCACCGAGATCCTGCGCCACCGCGATCTCGGCGAGCTCACGCCCGCCGAGCGGGAGCACCTGCGCCGGCTGATGGCGCTGCTGCGCCCGCAGTTGCCCACCCGCGCGTCGCGCAGGCTGCGCCCGTCCACCCACGGCAGCACCGACCCGGGGCGCACCCTGCGGGCCGCCCTGCGCAACCACGGTGAGCTGCGCGAGCTGCGCAGGCGCGACAGGTCCCGGCGGGCTCGCCGCGTCGTGCTGCTGCTCGACGTCTCCGGTTCGATGGAGCCCTACGCCGACGCGCTCCTCCGCTTCGCGCACGTCGTGGTCCGCCGGGGCCCGGCCTCGGTGGAGGCCTTCACGCTCGGCACCCGGCTCACCCGGGTCACCCGCGAGTTGCGGATGCGCGACCCGGAGCGGGCGCTCGCCGCAGCGGCGAAGGCGATCCCGGACTGGTCGGGGGGCACCCGGCTCGGCGAGGTGCTGCGCGCCTTCGTCGACCGGTGGGGACAGCGCGGCGCGGCCAGGCGGGCCGTGGTCGTCGTGTTCTCCGACGGCTGGGAGCGCGGCGAGACCGACGTGCTGCGCGAACAGATGAGCCGGCTGCGCCGGCTGGCCCACCGCGTGATCTGGGTGAACCCGCACGTCGGCAAGGACGGCTACGCGCCCGTGCAGGGCGGAATAGTCGCAGCGCTGCCGTTCTTGGACGAGTTGTTGGCGGGCCACAGTCTGGCCACCCTGGAACGACTGCTCGAGGTGGTACGAGATGCGTGATGTCGTGGATCAGCTCGAGGGCTGGTGGAAGAACGGGCAGACCGCGGCCCTCGCCACGGTCGTCGGGACGTACAGCTCCGCGCCCCGGCAGCCCGGCGCGTCGATGCTCGTCGGGCCCGGCGGTGAGGCCGTCGGGAGCGTGTCCGGCGGGTGCGTCGAGGGCGCGGTGTACGAGTTGGGCCAGCAGGTGCTCTCCGACGGGCGGCCGGTGCTGCAGCGCTACGGCGTGTCCGACGACGACGCGTTCGCCGTGGGGCTCACCTGCGGCGGGATCATCGACATCTTCGTGGAGAAGGTCGACCGCACGACCTACGAACAGCTCGCCACCGTGGCCGACGCGATCCGCTCCGGCTCACCGGTGGCCGTCGCCACCGTCGTCGCCGGGCCCGCGGAGCGGCTGGGCAAGCGGCTCGTGATCTGGCCGGACCGCACCGAGGGCGGCACCGGCTCCGACCGCCTCGACGACGCCGTCCGCGACGACGCCCGCGGCCTGCTCGACGCGGGCCGCAACGCGATGCTGCACTACGGCGTCGACGGCCAGCGCCGCGGCGAGGGCCTCGACGTGTTCGTCGAGTCGTTCGCCCCGCCGCCCCGCATGATCGTGTTCGGCGCGATCGACTTCGCCGCCGCCGTCGCCAAGATCGGCAGCTTCCTCGGCTTCCGGGTCACCGTCTGCGACGCACGACCCGTGTTCGCCACGGCGTCCCGGTTCCCCGGCGCCAACGAGGTGGTGGTCGAGTGGCCGCACCGCTACCTGAAGGCCGAGGCCGAGGCGGGGCGGATCGACGGGCGCACCGCCCTGTGCGTGCTCACCCACGACCCGAAGTTCGACGTCCCCCTGTTGGAGGTCGCACTGCGGCTGCCCGAGGTGGGCTACATCGGGGCGATGGGTTCGCGGCGCACCCACGAGGACCGCCTCGCCCGGCTGCGCGAGGTGGGCGTCACGGACGAGGAGATCGCCCGGATGTCCTCCCCGATCGGCCTCGACCTCGGCGCCCGCACGCCGGAGGAGACGGCGGTCTCGATCGCCGCCGAGATGATCGCCCTGCACTGGGGCGGCGTGGGCAGCAGGCTCGCCGAGCGCGAGGGCCCGATCCACTCTGCTTGATCGTCTCCGCTCCGCTCCGGCGGGCTCGCGGGCCCTTCCCGGCGCGCTCGCGGCGCACGAGGCATGTCGCTTCGAAGAGTCGAGCCACGCGCGGACGCCGCTGCGGAACACGGAGGTCTGGCACGGCGTTCTCCTCGTGCACGCAAGACGTGCAACGCTGTAATCGCGAGGAGGCCGTCATGGACGAGCTCGACTCCTACTCCCGCACCGTGAGCGCTGTGGCGGCCGAGCTCACCGGGCGCGTCGCCGCCGTCCGCACCGGCCGGGGCAGCGGGTCCGCGGTGGTCGTCCCCGGCGACGGGATCCTCGTCACGAACGCCCACGTGGTCGGCGAGGCGCGCACGGGCCGCGCCGACTTCGTCGACGGCACCCAGGCCGGCGTCACCGTCGTCGGCACCGACCCGCTGTCCGACCTGGCTGTCCTGCGCGCCGACCGGCCCGGTGACCTCCCGCCGCCCGCGCGCCTCGGCGACGCCGACGGGCTGGTGGTGGGCCAGCTCGTCGTGGCGGTCGGGAACCCGCTCGGCCTCGCCGGTTCGGTGACCGCAGGTGTCGTGAGCGCGCTCGGCAGGGCCCTGCCCACCCGCAGCGGCCGGGCCGGGCGGGTGGTCGAGGACGTGATCCAGACCGACGCCGCGCTCAACCCGGGGAACTCCGGCGGTGCACTCGCCGACTCCCACGCTCGCGTGGTGGGCATCAACACCGCCGTGGCGGGGATCGGGCTGGGTCTCGCGGTCCCGGTCAACGCCACCACGCGCCGGATCGTGGAGACGCTGCTCGCACACGGACGGGTGCGGCGGGCCTACCTGGGCGTGGTCGGGAGCCCGGCGCCGGTGCCCACGGCCGTCGCGGAGAAGTACGGGCGCAAGAACGGGTTGCGGCTCGCCGAGGTGATCGGCGGCAGCCCCGCTGCGCGGGCCGGGCTGCGGGCCGGCGACCTCGTGCTCGACGTCGGCCGCAGGCCCGTGCAGGACGCCCAGGGCATCCAACGCCAGCTGTTCGGCGACGCGATCGGCGTGCCGCTCCCCGTCACGGTGCTGCGCAACGGGGCGATGGTCGACGTCGTCGCGGTGCCGACCGAGCTCGGCTGACGTCGGTACGGTCGCCGGTGTGACGCGCGCCATCCGGGAGGCCTGGGACAACCAGGCGAACCGCTTCGACGAGCAGCCCGATCACGGTCTCTCGGATGCGCGCGTCCGCACAGCCTGGGCGGCGCTGCTGCAGGACGCGCTCCCGGTGCCACCGGCGCGGGTCCTGGACGTCGGCTGCGGCACCGGATCGGTGGCCGTCCTCATGGCAGCGCTCGGCTTCGTCGTGCAGGGGATCGATCTTTCTCCCCGGATGCTCGAGCAGGCGGCCGCGAAGGCCCGGCGCCTGGGTGTGGAGGTCGCCCTCCTCGAGGGTGATGCGCGCGATCCGCAGGTAGGTGGGCCGTTCGACGTCGTGCTGTCACGGCACGTCCTCTGGGCCTTGCCCGACGTGCCTGCAGTCCTGCACCGCTGGGCGAGCCTGCTCGTGCCGGGTGGTCGGCTGGTGCTCGTGGAAGGGCGCTGGCACACGGGCGCCGGATTGCCTGCCGAGGACCTGCTTCCGCTCGTCCGGAGCGCGACCAGCGCAGTCGAGCTGCACCACCTGCCGGACCCGGCCTTGTGGGGAGGCCACATTGAGGATGAGCGCTATCTGATCGTGGCAACGGCCTAGCCGGCACTACCCCCGGGTTTCGTGATCATGGTGGTGGCACCGCCAGGCGCGTTCAGCGGTGGCATGCCGCTCGCGCCGTCGGCCAGGCTGGAACGGGGCCGTCGAGTTGATCTGGTCGGGTGAGGTTGCGGTGGGCGCGCCGTTCCGGGCTCGGGCGCGACGGCGGCCGCCGGCTCTCCGGGGCCTCTCGCGTGTGCACGCCTTTCCCCTCTCCTCGACCGCTCACCTGTGTGGCCACCCCGTACAGCGGTCAGCGCACCTGGCCGTGCTCCCACGCCCACGCGGCGATCTCGACGCGGTTGCGGGCCGACAGCTTGGTCTGGATGTTCGTGAGGTGCGTCTTCACCGTCGAGAGGGAGACGAAGAGCTCGGCGGCGATCTCGGCGTTGGTGCGGCCGCGCGCCACGGCGCGCACGACGTCCAGCTCCCGCGGCGAGAGCGGGTCGGGCAGCCGCGGTGTGCGCGCCACCGGGCTGGTGGCCAGGTGTTCGAGCAGCCGCACCGTGACCGACGGTGAGACGAGCGCATCGCCCGCCGCCGCGGCCCGCACGGCCTCGACGAGCAGCCGCGGGCCCGCGTCCTTGAGCAGGAAGCCGCACGCGCCCGCGCGGAGCGCGCCGTAGACGTACTCGTCGAGGTCGAACGTCGTGACGACGACGATGCGCGGCGGCTTCGGGTCGGCGACGAGCACGCGCGTTGCCTCCAGACCGTCGAGCTGGGGCATCCGGATGTCCATCAGCACGACGTCGGGACGCAGCTCCCGGGCCCGCGTGACGGCGTCGACGCCGTTGCCGGCCTCGCCGACCACCTCGACGCCCGGCTCGGCGGAGAGGATCAGCCGGAAGCCGGTGCGCACCATCTCCTGGTCGTCGGCGAGCAGCACCCGGATCATCGGGCGCCTCGCAGCGGGAGCCGCACCGACACCGTCCAGAACCCGGGAGCGGTCGGTCCCGCGGCGAGCGTGCCGTCCAGCGCGGCCACCCGCTCACCCATCCCCACGAGGCCGAACCCGCCTCCGACCCGCCCGCTCACCGGGGCCTGGGGGACGCCGTCGTTGCGCACCGACACCAGCAGGGCCTCCTCGCGGATCCGGACGTCCACCTCGACGGTCGCGACGTGCGGCGCGTGCCGGCGGACGTTGGTGAGAGCTTCCTGCACCACCCGGTAGCCGGTCGCGGCCACCCCCGGTGGCAGCACGGCGTGCTCGAGCCCGGGGTCGGTGGACAGGCGTACCAGGCGGGCGTCGGGGTCGAACCGCTGTACGAGCGTGCGCACCTCGGCCAGCTCCGCACCGGGGGTCCGCCCGCCTTCGGCGTCCTGCCCGCGCAGGACCCCGACCATCCGCCGCATCGCGGTGAGCGCGTCGGTGCCCGCGTGCTCGATGGCGGCGAGCGCGCGGTCGACGTCGTCGGGGGAGGTGCGGGCGACCACGGCTGCGGCCTGGGCCGCGACGACGATGCCCGTGACGTGGTGCGCGACGACGTCGTGGAGCTCGCGGGCCAGCTCCATCCGCTCGGTGGACCGGATGTCCTCCACCGCGGCCCGCCTGCGGGTGTCGATCTCCCGGAGCACGAGCCCGACCGCGACGGCGCCGCCCCAGCCGAGCGCCGACAGCACGCCGAACCCGCTCGCGGCGGTCTCGGTCTCCCGCATGATCGGCGAGCCGACGATGGCCACCGCCGCGGCCGCCGTGAGCACCAGGGCGGGCCGCAGCGGGCACCGGTGCAGCACGGTGACGACGACGACGGCGAGCGCCAGCTGCTCGGTGAACGACAGCGCGGACACCGGTCCCGGTATCACCGGGAGCACCGCGGCCTGCACCGCCGAGACCAGCGAGATCGCGACGGACAGGCCGATCGCGACGGCGGCCGAGGGCACCAGCCGGGCGCCGGGTCGCCTGCGCGCCAGCACGACGAGGGGGACGGCCACAGCGGGGACGAGGACGCCGATCGGACCCGCGACGACCGACACGACGAGGTCGACCATCAGCCAGAAGCCGTAGGCGGCCAGTTCGGCGACCAGTCCGACGTGCCGCCGGATCCAGCGGAGCAGGCGGATCACGGCACGAGCCTATGTGCGGAGGCCGGCGGTCCCCTCGGCCGGAAGTACGAGCCGCCTGTGCGGGGTTCCGCCCTGCGGCCGAGGCGGGCGCCCGTGCCGCCCGACGATCGTGTCGGCATGGCACAGATGATCGTGGCGTTCCTCGGCACGGCGGCGTGGGTGGGCGGGGTGCTCATCCTCGTGGTGATGGCGACGCTCCCGCTCCTCGAGAACCTCGCCGACGGGAACCGCCGGTGACGGTCGGCCCACCGGCGCTGCGCGGCATCCGGCTCACGCACCGCTTCGGTGCGACCCCGGTGCTGCTGGGCGCGGACCTCGTGGTCCAGCGCGGCGAAGTGGTGGCCGTGACCGGACCGTCCGGATCCGGCAAGTCGACGCTCCTGCACTGCCTCGCCGGCATCCTGCGCCCGGACGACGGCGAGGTGTGGCTGGGCGCCGACCGGATCGACGGGTGGTCGGAGGCGCGGCGCACCGCCCTGCGCGGATCGCGGCTGGGTTTCGTGTTCCAGTTCGGGCAGTTGCTGCCGGAGCTGCCCGCCGTCGAGAACGTGGCGTTGCCGTTGATGCTCGGCGGGGTGGGTCGCAGTACCGCGGTGGCGCGTGCCGCGGAGTGGTTCCCCGCGCTCGGCCTCGACGGGCTCGAGCAGCGCAGGCCCGGTCAGCTGTCCGGGGGCCAGGAGCAGCGGGTGGCGATCGCGCGAGCGCTGGTGACCGGGCCCGAGGTCGTGTTCGCCGACGAGCCGACGGGGGCGCTCGACACCGACACGGGCCGCACGCTGATCGACCTGCTCACCGGGCTCGCCGCGCGCACCGGCACCGGGCTCGTGGTCGTCACCCACGACGCCGATGTCGCCGCGCGGTGCCACCGGGTGATCGTCCTGCGGGACGGACGGACCGACCCGGTTCCGGTCCCCGCCGTCGGGTTCGGCGGTCCGCGGTGATCGTCCGTTCCGCCGCGCTCTCCCTCCGGCTGTTGCGGCTCGGTGGGAGCCGCGCGATGACGGCGGCCTCGCTGGTCGGAATCGGGATCGCGACGGGTACGGCGCTGCTCGCGGTCGCGCTCGGCGCCGTGCACGGCTGGGACGCCCGTGAGGACCGCGTCGGGTGGCGCACCGGAGACGTGACGGCGGGAGCCGGCGTGCCCGTCGCGCTGGTGCGGACGAGCGTCGACTCTGCGGCCGGCCGGGTCGTGCACCGGGTGGACGTCGCGGCCGTTGCCCCCGGCGCTCCCACCCCGCCGGGGCTGCCCAGGATCCCCCCGCCGGGCGAGGTGTGGTTCTCGCCCGCGCTCGCCGCGCTCGCCCGGCAGCTCCCGCCGGACCAGCTCGCCGCCCGGTTCCCGGCACCGGCGGGAATGATCGATGACGCCGGGCTGATGGGGCCCGACGAGCTGGTCGCCGTGGTCGGCGCCGCACCGGCCGACCTCCCGGACGCCGTGCCGGTCTCCGCCTTCGGCGCGGCGCCGTCGGACCTGCTGATGATCTACCGCCAGCTCACGTACGTGGCGGCGGCGCTGCTCGTCTTCCCGGTGGCGAGCCTGCTCGGTGCGTCGGCCCGGCTGAGTGCCGTCCGGCGCGCCGAGCGACTGGCGACAATGCGCCTGCTGGGCGCGTCCACCGGGCAGGTGACCGTGGCCGCGGTCTCCGAGGTCGCGGTGATCGCCGTCGTGGCGGCCGTGGCGGGCGTTGTACTGCAGTGGACGGTCGCGCCCGCGCTGGCGGCGATCGAACTCGGTGGGAGCGCGTGGTTCCCAGGCGACCTGCGTCCCGGACCGGCGACGGTCGCCGGGATCGTGGCCGGGGTGGCCGTCCTCGCGACGCTGTCCGCTCTCGGTGGGATGCGCGAGGTCGTGATCGGACCGCTCGGCGTCGTCCGCAGGCAGCGCCCCGGCTCGGCGCGGCTCCTGCGGTTGCTCGGCCTCGCAGGCGGCGTCGCCGTGTTCGCGGCCGCGAACGGTGCCCGCCAGGTGACACCTGCCGCGCTCGTCGGGCTGGTGTTCGGTGTCGGCGTCCTCGCGATGTTCGGCGCGGTGTCGCTGATCGGGCCGCTCGTGGTGCGGCTGCTCGGCGCCGGGATGGCGCGCTCGGCGCGCACCCCGGCCGCGCTGCTCGCCGGGCGCAGGCTGCTCGACGACCCGCGTGGTGCGTTCCGGCCGGTCGCCGGTCTCACGATGGCCGTGTTCGTGGCGGGGTTCCTGGCACCGCTGACGGCCGCGGTTCCGGCCGCCGCGTACGGGGACGACACGGCCTTGCGCGTCGTCTCGTCGGGACCGGTCGCCGACCTCGAGGCGGCCGTCCGCGCGCGGCTGGTCGAGCGCGGGATCGCCGCCGACGTCGTGCCGGCAGACGTGAACGGGCAGCCGGGCCTCGCCGTCGCTCCCACGGTCCCCGCCGACCGCGACGTCGTGCGCACCGCGCTCGCACCGCTCGCGGACGAGCCGGTGCTGACCGAACGCGAGTCGGATGCCGAGGGCGGGCAGCTCGTGGCCGATCTGCGGACCGGCGCGCTCGTGGTGCTCGCAGGCACCTTCCTCATCGCCGCCACCGCCACCGGCACCACCGCGGCCGCCCGTGTGCTGGACCACCGCCGCACGCTGCGCCTGTCGAGCCTCGCCGGCACCCCGATCAGGGTGCTCGACGCCGCCCGCCGGGCGGAGACGCTGCGCCCGCTGCTCGTGGTCGGCGCCATCGCGCTGGCGATGGGCCTGCTGTGCGCGTCCCCGTTCGCGGCCGCGTCCGGAGTGCTGGAGCCGTCCGGGCTCGCCGTGCTCGCGGCGACGCTCGCCGGGGGCGTCGGGCTCGTGGTTGCGGCGTCGGCCGCGTCCCGCCCGCTGCTACGGAGAGTGACTACCGGGGTCCTGCGCGACGACCGGTGAATCAGCCGCGGTCGCGGCTCACGTCCGCCATCCGGCCGATCGAGAAGAACCACGACCGATCGTGTGCGTGCGCCAGATCGGCGAACAGCGCCTCGGTCTCCGGGTGCCCCCGGCCGAGGAGCGCAGCCGCGTCGGCTGCGGCACGCTGCAGTTCGCCTGCGGCTTCGGCGGGTCGCCCGAGCAGGGCGAGGCAGCCCGCGAGGTTCGCGCGCAACGCGATGACGTGTTCGTGACGCGGCCCGTGCGCCCGCTCCGCGTCGTTCAGGGCAGCGGCGAGGAGGGCGAGCGCCGGCTCGGTGTCGCCGAACGCCGCCAGCGCGAGCGCGTGCCCCAGCCGTGAGGTCAAGGTGTCGGGGTGGCTGGGGCCGAGCGCCCGGCTGCGCTCGGCGGCCACGCGCTCGGACAGCGCGACCGCCTCGTCGATCCGGCCCACGACGCGGTAGGCGGTGGCGAGCGCGTCCACGGCCGTCAGCGTGCGGGGGTCGGACGGGCCGAACACGAGCGTGCGATCGGCGACGCTCGCCGCCAGCAGATCGACGCCCCGCTGCCACGCGCCTGCCGAGAAGCAGACGGCGCCGAGGTTGCCTGCGACGGTGAGCGTGGCGGGGTCGTCCTCTCCCAGCCCGACGCGGCAGCTTTCGAGGGCTTCTTCGATCAGGGCCACGGCCTCCTCGGCGCGCCCCGCGCGCCAGAGATCGACGCCGGCTGCATGGCGCGCGGCGATCTCGTGTGCGCCTTCGCGCGTCCGGCGTGAGCCTCGTCGACTGCGCGTCCACTGCGGCATCCGGCGTCCTCCTCTCCCATTCACCCGATCACGCCCCGAACGTCGACGCAACGCCGGGGGGTGCTCGGGGCCATTTCCGGACCACTCGGATGAGACGCAGGACGGCGGCGTCGCCGGGATCACCGTTGATGAGATCGCTCCACCCGTGCGGTGACGACGAACGTTCATCGATTCTTGCCCGTCCGGACGACGTGATTTCGCCTCCTGCTCGTCATGCGCCCGGCGGAGACGCGAGCCGTCGCGGAGAACGCGATCGCGGGGTGGTCGGACCGGCCCGGAAAGGGAGGCACATCGATCGGGCTGGGGCTTCCGTGCGCGACGGTGCGGGGGCACCGCAGCCGCGGGCGCGCTCGGCGGCGCCGCGCTCCGCGGCACTGTCGCGCCCATTCACGCGTAGCCACGACCGGACCCGCGCCTGCCCGCCCGATTCCGTGGACCCCGGACGCGCCGCCGCCTCGTGGCTCGGATGTCCGGCCCGGAGGGCGTGCACGGCTCGGCGGGTGACGCTGCTCCGGCCGCGCCCGCGACCGCCGCCCGCGGTGCCCGATCCGGCCGCGAGAGCGCGTCGGACCAGTGGCATCGGGGCGGTCGGGCAGCGATGTCACGACAGGGCTCGACGAAGTTGATGAACATCTGGTAGCTTCCGGATGGCTTCCTCCCATGGAGGAGGTTGCGATCTTGGATCTGCTTGTTGCTGACGTTGCGCGACGGGCGGGTCGGGACCGCAAGGCTGCCGGGCGTGAATCCACCGCCTGGCTGTGGGTCGCTGCCTCAGGCGCGACGTGCGGGATCAGCCTGTTTTCGCATGCCTCTCTTCGTCCTGTGGGCCTGATGTCGCAGGCCTCGGAACCTCATCAGTAGTTCTCCACCGACCCTGTGGGAGTCGCAGCCATGTCCACGCACTTCGCGTACGACGGTGAGGCCGCCGGCCTCTCCGCGTGCGCTGGTGTCGTGCGGCTGCGGCTCTCGCCGATGGACCGGCTCCTGTGGGTCGTGCGGTGGGTGTTCGGTCTGGCCGGTGCCGTGGTGGTGATGTGGATCGGGGCGGCGTTCCTCGCGACGCCCGCGTCCGCGGCTGCGGTGGTGCCGGCGGCGGCCGTCCAGCAGAGCCTGATGAAGGGAGGTGCAAGCAGCAGGCAAGGTGGCGACGGCGATGGCGACTCGGGCGGTGGCGACTCCGACGGCGGGGGTGACTCCGACGGCGGCGGGGACGACAAGTCCGAGAAGTCTGAGAAGAGCGAGAAGAAAGAAAAGAAGGAAAAGAAAGAAAAGAAGGAAAGTAAGTCCGACAAGAAGGACGAGGACGAGTCCGAGAAGTCGGAGAAGAAGTCCGACAAGGATGAGAAGAAGTCCGAGAAGAAGTCGGAGAAGAGCGAGAAGAAGAAGTCCGAGAAGAAGGACGAGAAGTCCGAGAAGAAGGACCGCGAGGAGTCCGACGACGAGGGTGAGCGTCGCTCCCGCGAGGACGGCACCGACGAGCGTTCGGGTGACGACCGGGAACGCGACAAGGGTGAGCGCGAGAACGACGACGCGGACGATCACCCGCAGGTTCGGCACGAGGAGCGCGACGAGCGCGATTCCGAGCGACGTGAGTCCGGGCAGCGTGAGTCCGAGGGGAGTGACTCCGCGCAGGACGAGTCGGAGGCCGAGGACGCGAAGGAGCGGGATCGCTCCGAGCGCGCCGACTCCGACGGAGCGGCCGCGGGGCGGCTCGGCGACGCCGACACCGAGAAGGTGCGGGCCGAGGAGCGCTCCGGAGGTCGCGACACCGACGGCGAGGATGACGGCAGCGACGCCCGTGGCCGGGACGGCGCCGAGTCGGACGACGACGGCGGGGACAGCGTCGCCGCGGTCCGGAAGGCCGCCGAGCGCGGCGATGGCGACGGCATCCGGGAAGCCGTGCGGGAGCGGGTGCGGGGAGCGCTCGGCGAGGCGCGGGAGCGGACCGAGCGCGCTCGGGAGTCCGCGGAGGACGCCACCGACGATGCCGCCGAGCGCGTCGGCGATCGCGATGCGCGGTCGGAGGACGAGGAGCAGGACGGCCGGGCGGCGCGGGTGCGTGCCGCCGATCGCGACGACGACGGGGCAAAGGACACGCGCCGCAAGAAGGCCGCGCGCGACGCTGTGGAGGCGGCGGACGGCAACGGCGACGAGGACGGCGCACGCCGCTTCGAGAAGGAGTTGGGCGAGCGCGTCTCGGAGGCGGGCGACGACGTCGAGGGCGCGGTGCGCCGGTTCGCGAAGGACGTGGCGGAGAAGGTCGAGGGCGCTCGATCGAAGCGGGGCGACGACGAGGGCAAGCGCTCGGCCAAGAAGGACGACGACCGCGAGCGGCTACGGAGCGTAGTTCGCGAGCTGTCGGACCGGGCGCGCAAGGCGGGGTCCGAGCGTGAGGACGGCGAGGAGGAATCCGGCCGTCGCTTGGCCGAGAGGCTGGCCGAGGCGGCGGACTCCGCCGACGAGAAGGACGGCTCGAGGAAGGCCCTGGCGGAGCTCGTCGGTGAGGGCAGCCGCTCGGACGAGGACGATGACGAGCGCGGCGACCGTGCCGGGGAAGCCACTCGCTGGGTGCACGATCTCGTCGAGAAGGCACGGGCCGGGGACCGGTCCGGCAAGAACGACAAGAAGAAGCCCGACTCCGGTGAGCGTGCCGAGAAGTGGGCGAAGCTGGCCGGTGACATCGCCGAGGCCGTCGGCTCGCGGCACCGCGCCGATGACGACTCGGACAAGGCTGCCGACAAGAAGGCCGATCGTGCCTCGGCCGAGCTGCGGCGCGCCGTGTCCGAGCGGATCGGGTCGGCGCTGGCTCGCGGCGACGACGAGAGCGACGACGGCAAGAAGGACCGGGGCGCGGATGTTCGGCGCCTCGTCGAGCGGGCCGGTGAGTTCGCGCGGGACGTCGCCGACGGCGAGGTCGACGGTGACGTCGGCAAGGCGGTCAAGGGGCTGGTGCGCGAGGCCGCGCGGGTGGCCGCCGATCACGCGGATGTCTCCGAGGGCGACGTGAAGCGGATCGAGGGTGAGGTCCGAAAGGCGATCCAGCGCGGCGACACCCGCGCCGACGGCAAGGCCGGCGACGAGAAGGTGTCGGCTCAGGACGAGAAGGCCCTCGCCAAGCTCCTGTCCGCGGGCGACGACGAGAAGGCGACGGCGAAGAAGCTGGCCGGCCTCGACGCCGAGGAGCGCGAGCAGCTGTGCGGCGACGGCGGTTGCTCGGATCTGACCTCGGATGAGATGTCCACGCTGTCCTCGCGCGAGTTCTCGGACACGCGGTCCCGGGCGCCACCGCGCGACGAGGACGACGATGACAACTGGGAGTCCGACGATTCGGCCGAGCAGACCGAGCGGGTGCTCGAGGGCCGGATCGAGGTCGACAAGAGCGAGAAGAAGCTCCAGCAGACGAAGAAGGACGTCGCGTCGGGCAAGGCCACCAAGGCCGAGTACGACAAGCAGGCCGCCGAGCACAAGAAGCTGCAGCAGCAGTACGGGGCGGACCGGGCGGAGCTGTCGGAGGATCGCGCCGAGCTGGTCGACGAGGTCGTCGACGGGCACGAGAAGCTCAGCGACAGCGAGAAGAAGCTGAAGGCCGAGGAGAAGAAGGTCGCCGGCGGCACGGTGACCGCGGCCGCGCACAAGAAGAACGTCAAGGCGTACGAGAAGCAGCGTGACGAGGTCTACGAGGCCACCGACGAGCTGATGGACGCCACCGACCGGCACGTGGAGACGGTGTCGGAGGACGACCTGGACGGTGAGGGCTCGGCGGCCGGCTGTGGCTCCGACGGGGCGTTCACGGCCTGCGGGTCGGCGAGCGAGTCCGCGGACGGGACGCGGGACTCCGAGCGGAAGGTGTGCCTGTCCGGGGTGTCGTCCGGGTGTGGCGCGTCCTCGTCGGCGGGCGACTCCAAGGCCGAGGCCTCGTGTGACGACACCGGTTGTGGGAGTAGTGCGTCCAGTCGCGGTGCCGACGGTGAGGTGACGAAGGCGTCCGCGAGGTGCGACGGCGACCCGGGCAGCTGTGGGCAGTCCAGCCGGGCCGATCGTGAGGGTGCGTCGGCGGAGTGCGAGTCCGGCGGCGGAGGCTGTCGTACGGATTCGTCCGGACCCGCCCGCGAGGGGGCATCCCCGGGCGGTGCGGAACGTCGCACGGCCGCGCAGGCGGCGTGCACCGGGGCGTGCGGCACCGATTCCTCCGCGGATCGCGAGGGTGCCGAGGCGGGCTGTGACACCGCGGGCGGTAGCTGCGACAGCAGCAGCACCGGCTCGGGCAGCGAGCGCCCGCAGGCCCGGCTGGCGTCCACCGCCGCGGCGAACGGGGACACCGACCAGGCGAGCCGGAAGGGCAGCAGCACCGCGCACTGCGAGGGCGCCGGCGGCTGTGGCACCTCCAGCAAGGTGGACCTGGGCGACGAGGAGTCCACCGACGAGGTCGTGGCCGACGCGGATGTCGACTGCGCGGCGAAGTGCACGGGGTCGGCGAGCAGCACCACCGACGCCGGCCACAAGACCGGCACGGAGAAGGGCGCCGGCGCCGCTGCGGCGAAGACCGCGCAGGACGGGCCGGAGTCGGCAACCAACGGCAAGGCCGAGTGCACCGTCTCCGGTGGCGGGTGCACGACCCGCAGCCGGTCCGGCGCGGATGACGAGGACTCGGCGGGCAGCGCGGGCAGCAGCGACGCGGTGGTCGAGGTCGACTGCGAGGCGGGTTGCACCGGTACCGGCACGACCAGCACCGCGGGCACCGGCCGTGGGGTCGCCGCGGGTGCGGAGCGCAAGAGCTCCGGCACCGCGTCGTGCGAGTCGGCGGGCAGCGGTTGCCAGGCCTACAGCAGCACCGATGTGGACAGCCAGGTCGACGAGCAGGACTCCTGGACCGACCGGCTCACCGGCGGGACGGTGCGGCCCGCGGCGCTGACCGACGGCGACGCCACCGCCTCCAGCTCTGCGGGCGCGAACGTCGACTGCGACGCGGCCGGCTGCAGCGGTAAGGCCAGCAGCGCCACCAACGGCACCGTCACCGGTGCCCCGGCGACCGCGGGGGCGGCGGCCCCGGTTCGCACTACGAAGGCTTCCTCGTCGTGTGAGGCGAAGGCCGGTGGGTGCGGGATCGAGTCGGACTCCCAGGTGTCCGACAACGCCGGTGAGACCTCCTGGTCGGACCAGCTCGGTGCCGCGGCGAAGGCAAAGGCCCCGGCCGCGCGGGAGCTGACCGCATCGAGCACGGCGGGTAGCGAGATCGAGTGCGCCGCCGCGACCTGTGTCGCGTCGGGCAAGAGCACGACCGCGGGTGGCGCGTCGGGTGATGTGAAGGGTGTGCGCGACAGCACGGGCACCTCGTCCTGCACCGCGCACGGTGCCGGTGGTGGCTGCACCACCGCGGCGGACACCACGGTCGCCGACCGAGACCCGGCCGATGTCGACCCGGCGTCCGGTGTGGCCGCGGTGTCCGGCCCGGTGAGCGTGTCCCACGCCGCGGGTTCGGTGCAGTGCTCCGGTGCCGCGACCGAGTGCGGCGGGACCGCGACCAGCTCGACCAGCGCCCGGGACACCGGGGTGTCCCCGCACGCCCGCGGCACCTCCGCGACCACGGAGTGCACGGTGACCGGTGGTGGCTGCTCCGGCGAGACCTCGTCGTCGGCCTCCAGTGCCCCGGACTTCGTGGCGGTGGACCCGAACACCGGGAAGCCGCTGCCGGGCCAGTCGTTGTCCGGGCCGTCCTCGACCTCGTCGTCGAGTGCCAGCCTGGCCTGTGACGCGGGAACGGCCTGCTCCGGTTCGGTGCGCACCACCACCAGCGCGTGGGACGGTGCGGTCGCGGGCGGGAAGCCGCGGACCTCGGAGGGCATCGCGTCCTGCACCGGTGGCACGGGTGGTTGTCAGGTGCGGTCGGTGTCGACGGCGTCGACGGGTCCGGGTGCGGCGCTGGCGTTGTCCGGTCCGCAGGCGGACGGGACGGCGCAGCCGGTGAACACCGCCCGGTTGGTGGCGGGTCCGTCGGCGGCCTCGGCGGCGGGTGCGGTGCTGGTGTGCGAGGGCCAGGCGGCCTGCACGGGCAAGGTCACCAGCGCGGCGTCCGCGACCGACCCGAGTGTGTCGGCCGACCCGCGCGGCTCGCGGTCCGAGGGATCGTGTGAGGGCGTGTCGGGTGGGGTGTGCCAGGCGGTCACCAACTCGGGTGCGTCCAGCGGCCCGGACGGGAACGTGATCGCGCCGCTGGTGCAGGCCCGCTCGACGGCGAACGCGACCGTCGCCTCGGAGACCACCGGGGAACAGGGGCAGACGCCTGCCGACGGGCAGCAGGGTCAGGGCTCCGACCAGCCGGCGACGGTGCCCGCACCGGTGGCGCCGGGTTCGAGCGCGAACTCGGGTGGCCCGACGGTGCAGGGTGCGTCGAGCTGGTCGATGGCCTCGGCCACGATGGACTGCGCCGGGGGCACGCTGTGCTCCGGCACGGCGCGAAGCTCGGCCACCGGTCAGGACGGGCCCTCGGCGGTGAACGACGGCAACGGGGCGCGTGGTCCTCCGGGGACCGGCACCACCACCTCCAGCGGCAGCTGCACCAGCTCGGTCAGCGGCTGCCATGCCCAGACCGATTCCTCCGCGGGCTCCGGCCAGGTCGTGGCCGACATCATCGCGGAGCAGCAGAACACCCAGGCCGAGCAGGCCGAGCAGCAGGCGAAGGAAGCCGAGCGGCTCGCCGCGCAGGCCGCGAAGGTCGCCGCCCGTCCGGGTGCGACCGCCGCACAACTGAAGACCGCCGCCGACGCCGCAGCCGCGGCGAAGGACGCGCGCAAGACCGCCGCCGAGGCCGCGAAGCTGGCTGCGAAGCCGGTCACCGACGCGCCGGCCACGTTGTCGCAGTCGGGTGCGACCGCGCAGTGCGCCGGGGCCGGGTGCACCGCCGCGACCACCGGTGGCACGAGCGGCATGCCCGGTCGGACGCAGACCGCGGCCACCTGCACTGCCGCTGCGGGCGGGTGCGTCGTGGCGAGCGACGCCATCGCGTCGGCCTTCCGCGACTCCGGCCAGACCACCGGTAGCGGCAAGGATGCCAAGCGGATTCCGGGCTCCTCCGGCAGCGCCCAGGCCAGCTCCCAGCTTGTGTGCCCCGAGGCCGGATGCACCGGGAAGGTCACGGGCAGCGTCAGGGCCGTCGCCGGTCCCAAGGGTGAGCGCAGCACCAGCACCGCCACGGGGTCGACCGGTTGTGCCGGCACCACCGCATGCCAGGCACGGATCAGCGTCGCCTCCGCGACCGCGGCCACCGCGCCGGGAGCCAAGGCTGAGCAGCGGTTCGCCACCACGACCGCGTCGGTGACCGCCGTATGTGACGACGGCACCAAGGCCGGCTGCGCCGCCCGGGCCACGTCCGAGTCGAATGCAGTCGGCGCGAGCGATGTTCGGGGCAACGCCGCCGCCACCTGCCAGGCGGCCGGAGGTTGCCAGGCCGCTACCGGCGGACTCGCCGCCGAGAACGCAGTCCAGGTGAGCGCCCAGTGCGTGGGTACCGGCTGCAGGACGCACACCGAAGGTGTCGCGCGGGCCGCCGCGCCGGGTGGCACGAGCTCGGCGGTCTCGCGCAGCGACTGCACCGCCGGCGCCGACGGCGGGTGCGCCGGCTCCAGCCTTGTCGGGGCGAGCAAGGAAGCCGGAGCGCAGGCCTCCGCGACCTGCCAGGGCACCGATGGCTCCAGCTGCTCCTACTCCACTCGCAGCGACGCGCAAGCCGCGACCGGAGGGAACTCCGCTGTCGCGACGGCCAGCTGCGGCGACAACGCCAACGGTGGCTGCACGACGACCGCCGCCGCCCAGGCGACCGACGACGTGGCGATGGCCGCTGCGGCCTGCCAGGGCAGCGAGGGATCCGGCTGCCGCTACTCCTACCGGGCACACAGTGCGGCCTCGGCCACCGGTCCGGGAACCAGCGCGAACGCATCGGCCACCGGTCGTGGCGCCGGCACCTTCGGCGGCGGCCAGGCGATGACCACCGCGACGGCGCAGGCGGGTCCGGGCTCTGCGGCCGCGTCGGCGTCCTGCACGGGCACCGCGGGGACGAGCTGCAGCCACCACTACTCCGCGACCGCGTCCGCGTCTGCGTCGGCGGCCGGTGCCTCGGCGAATGCCTACGCTCACGGTTCCGGCGGTGGCGGCATGGGTGGCGGTGGCGTCATGGTGTCGGCGTCTGCCCAGGCGAGCCCGGGTTCGGCTTCGGCGTCGGCGTCGTGCATGGGGTCGCCGGGGACGAACTGCACGCATTCGTTCTCCGCGACCGCGTCCGCGTCGGCCTCGGCGGCCGGTGCCTCGGCGAATGCCTACGCTCACGGTTCTGGTGGCGGTGGCATGGGTGGCGGTGGCGTCATGGTGTCGGCGTCCGCGCAGGCCAGCCCGGGTTCGGCTTCGGCGTCGGCATCGTGCATGGGGTCGCCGGGCACGAACTGCACCCACTCGTACTCGGCGACCGCGTCGGCGTCGGACTCGCACCCCTCCGGGTCGTGGGCCAAGGCGTACGCACACGGCTCCGGCGGTGGCGGCATGGGCGGCGGCGGCGTCGGTGTGATGGCCTACGCGGTGGCCGGCGACGGCTTCGCCAACGCAGGCGCGTCCTGCTCCGGAGCGGCGAACTGCACCGCCACCTACTCCGCGCACGCCGAGGCGTACGACGAACTGAACACGCCGTACGGCAAGTACATCGCGGAGAAGTGGGCGACCTGCTCCGGCTCCGGCAACGGCGGCTGTGGCGCCTGGGCGGTGGCCATCGCCGGCCCCGACGGTGTCGCCGAGGCCGGATGCACCGGCAACGGCTCCTGTGACAAGGGCGGACGTGGTGCCGACTTCATCCCGGCCAAGCCGGTCGACACCAGCGGCCTCGGCATGGCCGTGGACAAGAACGGCAAGCCGATCAAGATCGAGGACGTCGACCCGAACCACGACGCCGTCGAGGTCACGCCCGGCGAGAACGGCCAGATCGTCATCAAGATCAAGCCGAAGGGCCAGGACGAGCCCACGACGTACACCTGCCAGGCCCCGTGCAGCAAGACCATCGACGGGATCACCGGCGGCAATGACCACGGCCAGAGGAACCCCCACGGGGACTACTACGGCTCGATGCCCGTGGCGGGCCGCCCGGACAAGCGGCACGAGGTGCGCGGCGAGAACGGCGTCGGGATGGCCCAGGACGCCGAGGGCAACGCCGAGGCGTGGGCCCGCGGCAAGGGTATGGCTGTCGACGGGCGCAGCGGCGACAAGATGATCTTCACGCGCAAGGCCGCTGCCGAAGAGGGACAGAACAACGTCCGGTTCTCGAACAAGAAGGGTTCTCCGTTCACCTCCACGTGCAACGGCGGCTGCGAGTGGACCTCCCCGACCGGTGAGCACCTGACGATCGACGGCAAGTGGGGCCAGATCCAGGCGCAGGACGCCAACGGCAGCCCGGCGCAGATCAAGTTCATCGGGCCGGGCCACTTCACCAACAAGCAGGGCGACATCGTCCACGCGGACAACAAGGGCGCGAACGTCGGTGTCACCGACATCATCGGCCGCTCGCGCGACGGGAGCCCCGGGATCTACTCGGTGAAGAACACCACCGGCTACATCCAGTTCGTGGACCCCAACTACAAGGGCGAGGACGGCAAGAACGTCTACAAGATCCAGATCACTGGCGGCGACCTGAGCCAGGGGATCAAGGGGACCACTCCGGACAAGGACGGCAAGGGCGGATCCCTGTGGTGCGAGGGCGACTGCATCCGCACCATGCCGGGCTCGTTCAACGACGGCGCGAACGGCAAGGCCATCTACGACCCGGTGACGGCGTGCAAGAACTGCCGCATCACCGAGCAGCTGCCGACCGGCACCGGCCGCTTCCCGAACGGTTACGGCAGCGTCGAGCTGTTCGACGACAGCAACGGCGGACCGGTCTCGCGCTACACCCCGTGGGGGGACAAGCAATCCTGCACGGCCGGTGACTACTGCGGGTTCACCCAGTACAACCGCAGCGCCGACGGTCAGGGCGGGGGCGCGATCTGCAACGCGTCCGGCGCAGGCGGTGGCTGCTACGGCTTCAACAAGGAAGGCGACATCCAGAACGCCACCGTCAAGGTCGACAAGGACGGCAAGCCGTACACGGACGCCGAGGGCAACCCGATCGGTGTTCGCACCGGGCTGCTCTACCGCGACAAGGACGGGAAGCACGCCGGCCGCTTCTGCGCGGAGGGGGGCGACTGCAGCGGCTCGGGCTCCGAGTCGATCGAGGCCCCGAAGGGAACCATCGCGGCGATGGTCGCGGTGCTCGACCCCAGCCTGAAGGTCACCGAGGAAACCGCGAAGGATCTCTCCGAGGTCACCGGCCCGGACGGGAAGAAGCTGCTGGACCGCAAGCCGGATGATCGGCGGCCGCTGAGCCAGAACGAGATCGACCAGCTCAAGGCGGCCGGTCGCGAGGACCTGATCACGGCCCACAACCGCGACATCGGCGAGCTGTCCCGGGCCCAGCTCGACGGCGCCCAGATGTCCATCCTGGACGACACCGTGACCCAGAAGGACATGGGTCCGAAGTACAAGGAGCTCGAGCCGAAGATCGACAAGCTGGCCGGGCTGACCGAGAACGCACTCGAGGGCGACAACCACATCGACGCAGGCGAGTGGGCCGAGATCGATCCCCTCCGCAAGGAGATCGATGACAAGGCACCGGGCATGCTGGAGAAGTGGCTGCCGGCGCAGAGCCGGCTGCAGGCGATGCGTCACGCGTCCTGGTCGATGGACGACTTCACCGCCGCCAACCAGGCCGTGGGCAACAACCGCCAGCTGATCGACAAGCTGGTGCCGGGCTACGACCCGTCGAAGGCGCCGACGCCTGGCCAGCAGGACGAGGCGATCCGGATCGTCGCCGAGCAGCAGAAGGACGTCGGCAACGCCCAGCTGGCGTTGCAGTCCGCGATCGGGGAGCGCAGCCAGAACCTGAACGACCGCGTCGCCAGGTACAACGCCGCCTTCCAGCGGATCAAGGATCGCGGCGGCCCGACCGTCGGCGAGTCGATCTGGCTCCAGGGCGAGTACCAGTCGATCAACCGCGAGAAGGACGCGATCACCGCGATCGCACGACCGCTGCAAGCCGACATCGACGCCAAGGAGAAGGTGCTCCGGCAGACCGACCTGGCTTACGCGGACGCCTCCGGCAACCAGGCATGGGCCGGCGACCTGCACGGTGCTTTCGACCGGCACAACCGGGTCAACAACCTCTACCAGCGACTCTCGGTGTCGCCGCAGAAGCGTCAGCAGACCTTGTCGGAGACGTTCGGGACGCTCACCTCGCTCACCGAGCTGCAATACAACGCGGTTCGCGACAAGCCGTTCGCGGCGCCCAAGAATTACAAGCCGGGCAATAGCATCGCGCCAAACGAGAGTTTGATGGGCGGGAGAGCTCTGCCCTCGACCATGTTGCAGGACTTCCGCTACATCCACGCGGCGGCCAAGTTCAAGGCCGATTGGGACGCTTACCAGGGCCCCTTGCGCAAGATCATCGATGAGACGATGGACCTCGATGCGCAGGCGGCTGCGGCAGCGTTCGGGCGGACTCCGAAGATCATGGAGGCCGAGCGGCGTCCGCAGGAGATCGACCGCAGCTTCGCGGCCATCTATGAGGAGTTGGGTGGTGACCGCAACGAGAAGGCGCGCGAGCAGGCCCGCAATGTGCTGAACACCATCGGCGAGAAGGCCGGGGACGGCAGCAAGGTCGAAGCGATCCGAATGCCGTACTACCAGCCCGACACCGAAAACCAGGAGGGCGGGTGGACCACCGTCACCCTGTTCCGCGTGAAGCAGGACGACGGCAGCTACCGCTACATCGATGCGACCGGTGCGCACTTCGGCAGCCTCGACGACTTCCGCAACAACAACGAGATGCTCGCAGAGGACGGCACGCTGATCGCGCCGTCGAATCTCGGTATCGAAGGCGTGGACAAGTTCGGCAGGCTCGACAGCACCGACAAGCCGGCCACCGACTGCGGCTGTGAGCTCACCACCACGTCGGGCAGACACATCTCCGGCTGGGACAAGGCCAAGCACTGGGTCGTGGGTGGCGCCATGGTGGTCGGCGGCGCGTTGCTGTGGGTCGGCGGCGGCTTCGCCACGCTGGCGACCCTGGGTGCTGCCTCACCGCTCGGCGCTGCCGCGGCGATCGGAGGTACCGCCTTGATCGCAGGCGGGATCGCCTACACCACGTACGACGTGGCCTCCAACATGATCAACCGCAGTAACCACGGCCAGTCCAACAGCTGGTCCAACCCCGCCGCCCGGGCCGACTACATCGGCATGGCGGGCAACCTGCTGGCCGCAACCGGTATGGGCATCGGGATCAAGGCTGCATTCACCGGCGCCGCCAGAGCCACCGCCGCGGAGGCGGCGGCGGGCGCGGCGAGTGCAGGAGCGAGAGGTGCCGCGGGCGCCGGCACGTCGTTCTGGGGGCGGACGTTCAGCGGGAAGTGGGCCACCGGCGCGCCCGGATGGCAGGGGACGTGGACGGCCGCGCACCAGGCGTACAGCCCGGGGATCAAGGCGATGGTCAACGGCACGGCCTCCCGGGCCGCGTATGCCCACAGCGCCTTCAACTGGGCAGGCTTCGGTGTCTTCGGTTACACGGCGGTCGACGGCACGATCTCGTACCACAAGAACAAGAGGGACATGACCCCGGCGCAGCGGTCCGAGGCCGTGTCCGGACTGTGGGCGACCTGGTCGATGATGGCCGCGCCGCTTGCGATCGGCGGGATCGGCATGGTCACCAAGACCCGGTTCCCGGTCGGCCTTGCCCGTTCCGGCAACACCACTCCGCCTCAGGGCGACGCGCCGCCGGGGACCCCGCCGGGTGGCTCGCCGGCCACCCCGCCCGGCAGCCTGCCGCCTGGACCGCCCAAGCCCGCCGCGCCACCGCCGGCCAATCCCGGCACGAGCGGATCCGGCACGGGCACCGGCTCGGGTGCGAGCGGTGCAGGCAGCGGCGGCTCCGGTCCCGGCGGCAACGGAGCCACGGGTGGGTCCGGTACCGGGTCCGGCGGCACATCGTCCGAGGGCTCCGCGCCCGCAGGTACCGGACGCGGCTCCGGCTCCAATCCCGGAGCCGGTGACCCGCTCAACCGCGGCGGTGGGTCGCGGACCGGATCGTCCACGGCGCACGAGGCGACGGGTGTGCCCGGGGAGCAGGCCCGGCCGGGCACGGACCCCGCCACCGCGGTTGACGGTGTCGGCGGCCGCGGCCAGCAGCCGGCCGACCCCGCCACGATTTCGCCGCGTGGCACCACCCGCGGTGACATGGGTGAGTCCGCCAACCCGCGGCCCGCGGGCGAGGGCGTCACCGAGGGGCCGGGCGCCCGTCCGGTCGAGGACGGCGTCGCCGGGCGGGTCCGGGCCGGCGAGGAGGCTCCGGCCCGCACCGAGCTCGACGCCCCGGCCGCTGTGCGGCAGGCGCGCGACGCCGCTGACACCCCGGCCCGGCAGCAGGCGGATCGGCAGGCCGCCGAGATCCGGGCGCAAGCGGATCGCGACGCCGCAGTGGTCCGGCAGCAGGCCGACCAGGAGGCCGCGGCGGTTCGGGCACGCGCCGATCAGGAGGCGGCTGAGGCCCGGGCAACGGGTGACAAGGAGTCCGCGGCGCTTCGGGACCAGGCGGATCGGCAGCAGATCGCTGACGGCCGGACTCGGGCGGAGCTGGATGAGGCCGGCATTCGGGCCCGTGCGGAGGAGGACGTCGCCGCCATCCGGGCCCGTGCCGAGCAGGACGAGGCCGCTATCCGGGCCCGCGCCCAGCAGGATGAGGCCGCCATTCGGGCCCGTGCCGAGCAGGACGCCCTTGACGTGCTGAGCCGAGCCGAACGGGATCGGCCTGCCGTTCCGGCGCCTGCTGAGCAGGAGGCGGGCCTTGCTGCACCGCGCACGGCCGGGGAAGGTGCGACGGGCGATGTCCCGGCCCGCTCGCAGGGGCGGTCCGTCGCCGGCGAAGCGTCCGGCGACGGGATCGCAGGCGTCGCCGCGGGTGCCCGACCGGGGAGCAACCCGATGGGCGGGTCCGACCCGGGCGCCGGCCTCGAGATCGCGCAACCTGGCGGGCAGCAGCCGCCCGCGCCCCCGCGGGCCGGGCCGGACCTGGCGCCCCCGGGGTCCGAACCAGTCGCGACCCGGGGTGTCGGACAGACCGTTCGGCCCGACCAGGCCCAGCTGGCGAGCCCCGGGGCTCCCGGTGCCGTTGGCGCCCGGGACCCGCCGGCCGCCGTGCCCTCGAACCCGACTGGTCAGTCCGTGGCCGCGGGCGCCGTCGCTGAGTCGGGCTCCGGTCCGATCGCCGCGCCCACGCCGGCCACGGGCGGTAAGGAAGGCATCAACACCGCCCACACCGGGACGGGTACCGCCGAACCCGGTTCCAGCGGCGCTACCGGTGGTGGACACCGTGGCGTCACCACCGCCCCCGGCCCTCGCGGTACCGCCGACGGCACGAGTGCCGGAGCCGAGAAGTCCTCGGGCCCGACGCCGCAAGAACCACAGAAGCTTCCGCCGAACCCAGGCGGCCCGGAGAACCCGGCCTTGCCGGTCGGGCGAAACAACGAGAATGCCGGATCCGGTCGTGGCGACCCGCCAGGCCCCAAGCCGGGTGGTACAGACTCGGGCGCCGGCCCGGATCCTGCCGGGCGACGTTCGGTCGACGGGCCCCTCGCGAAGACCAGTTCCGGTGAGGCACCGGCGCCGAACCACGATGCCAACACCGCGACCGGGATTCCGCCCCCGGCCGAGTCCGCGACCACCGGTAAGGCCGGCGACGCCGGCCGGGTGGAGGTCGCTCCCGCCGAGCCGAACGGCATCGGTCGGGACGCTGCAGGCAGCGGACAGCAGGCGGGCAAGGACGCCGTCGCGACGGACGCTGCCGGTCGGGACAACGTCGGTGTGGAAGGCGCTCGTACCGTCGAGGCGCCGATCGACAGGACGGAGGCGGGACAGGCACGGTCGGCAGGTCAGAAGCGCAACCCGAGTGAGGAGATCCACGACCAAGACGGCAACACCGAGATCTCCCTGAACCGCGCCTCCTCGGCGGCGGAGCAGAACGCCGACGCCAAGCGGGGAGCGGCAGAACCAGCGGGTGAGCCCGCTGGCATCGAAGCAACGAAGACCGGTTCCGGTCGCGAGGGCGATTCGGTCGCCACTGCGTCCGAGCCGCCCACCCAGCCGGGTGGCGGCACGGCTTCGCGGACGGCGGGCAAGGGGCCCACGGCCAAGAAGCTGACGCGGGCCATGCGCGGCATGCCCGTGCGCAGGGCGAGCGAGGTCGCCGGTGAGATCCGCAGGGGTCTGACGCGCAAGCCGATGACGGAGCAGGAGCTCGCCGACCGGATCGGTCAGCAGGGGGACCTGGGCGACTTCGAGTACTTCGTCGAAGCCAACCCGGCCACCGGCGAGCAGGTCGGGTTCGTCCGGCACTACCGGCACGGCCGAGCGAGCGAGAACGGCCTCCGGATGTCCTACGACGCCTCCAGCGAGTCGTCGAAGGGGAGGAACGAGCACGACGACGCCTTCGAAGCGGGCAACCGCGCGATGGAAGAGGTCATCGACGCGCTGCTCGACCCCGAGCGCGGCGCGGCCGCCGAGGGCGGGCCACGCATCACCGAAGAGCCCGGCGACGGCGCGTACGGCCCTGACCCGGCCCTGGCCGCCCAGGTGCGCGACGCGATGTCGGCCAGGATCGAGGCCAAGAAGGGCTACACGGCTCCTGCCGAGGAACTGGCGCGGGAGCTGGGAGTTCCGGAGGCGCAGATCGAAGCTGCGCTGCAGGGCGCGGGCGACGTCTTCTACTACAAGCCGACCGGCGAGGACGCGGGGCGGGTTGCCACGGTCGGAATGCGCGGTGCCGAGGCTCTGTCCGAGGCGGACCTGGCGGCGGTGCACCGCCACATCCGGAAGTTCGGCTGGCGCACCACGAAGTGGCTGCGGGACCGGTACCAAGAGCTCACCCGGCAGGTGTCCAGCGGTGAGCGTCGCATCGAGGACGTCGAGCTGGAGTGCCTGGGCCTGGTGTGCGAGGCCTCGGCCCGGCCGAGCAAGCCAGGGCTCCAGGACGGCAAGGTCGTGCGCCCGGACCAGGTGGCCGGCGCGCTCGCGATGGTGCGCGGTTACGTCGTGGAGATGCGGACCGGCGAGGGCAAGACGCTCGCCGGCGCGGTCGCAGCGCTGGTGCGGGCGGTGGACGGCCGTGGCGTGCACTGGCTGACTACCGACGACAACTCCGCGGGCAAGGCCGTCGCCGAGGTCAAGCGGATCGGTGGGCGGCTCGGCGCATCCGCGGAGCTGGTGGTCGACACGCGGAGCCCGTCCGGGAAGCGGGACGCCTACCAGGCGGACGTCACGGTCGGCACCGCCGAGATCGTGTTCGACCTGCTGCGCGACCGATCGGGCATCCCACAGCTCGACAAGGCAGAGCTGACCACCCTTCTCGAGCAGGCGCGGGGCGGCGACCGCGCGGCGCTGGTGAAGCTGCGTGACCTGACCCGCGATGCGAAGAAGCCGGTGCAGGACGGCCGGGGCGGGTTCCTGATCTTCGACGAGGTCGACCTCTTCCTCATCGACGACGCGAACATGCGCTATCGCATCGCCGACGAGGTCCCGAACGCGGAGGTGCCGCTCGCGGAACTGGAGTACGCCTACAACATCGCCGCGCGGCTGGATGTGGGCAACGGTGACGGGACCGCGCACGTCAAGATCGAGTGGGATGCGCACGGCGGCACCGCGAAGGTGACCACGAAGGGCCTCGAGTTCATCGAGCGCCTGCCGGCCGATCGAGGCGGCCGGAAGTTGGCGGAGAACGACCCGCTGGTGAACCGGATCAACCAGGCGTTGACGCAACGTCACGTGCTCAACGAGGGCGGCCGTTCCCCAGGACTGGACTACGTCGTCAAGCCCCACCCGGTCACGGGCAAGTACATGGTCGTGCTCGTCGGCAAGTACCGCCGTCCGCTTCCGGGGCGCCGCTTCAACAACGGCTTGCAGGAGGCCATCGAGTACGCCGAGTCGCTGAACCACCCCGACCTCGAGATCGGCAAGCCGTCCCGGACGGTCGCCTCCATGAGCATCCGCGAGTTCATCGGCGAGCGGGACACCGCGGGGATGACCGGCGTCATCGGCGAGACCGAGCCCGCGTTCCGGCAGCAGTACGACAAGGACGTGATCTACCTGGAGCCGCACAACGGGGTGCACCGGATCGACTTCGACCCAGTCGACCACCCGAACCGGCAGTCGGCCCGGGAGGGCGTGGTGGCCGACGCGGTGACCGCGCACGCGGACGGGCGCCCGGTGTTGATCGACGTCCCCGACGCCACCGAGGCGGCGATCATCTCGCGGATGCTGCGGGAGGCGGGGGTCGAGCACCGCACCCTCACCGCGGAGAACATCGGCAGCGAGGGTGTCATCACGGCCAGGGCCGGCCGCAAGGGCGCGGTGACGGTGAGCACCATGAGCAACCGGGCCACCGACATCATGCTCGGTGGCGACGTGGTGTGGATGACCGCGCGCGAGATGAACCGGCGCTACCCGGGCTGGAGCCGGGACAAGGCGCGCTACCAGGCCGAGTACGAGGCGGTGTACGCGCGGGTGGCAGCCCGCCAGAAGGCCGAGGGCGCAGACCTCGACGCGCGCGGCGGGCTGGCGGTCATCGGCCTCGGCGAGCAGGTGTCGGCGCGGGCTGATGGCCAGCTGCGCGGTCGCGCCGCCCGGAACGGCCAGAACGGCAGCGCCATCATCCACCGCTCGCCCGAGGACCGGGTCCTGCAGCGCCGGGCGAACCAGCGCCACGAAGCGGTACGGGATGTCACCAGCGAGCTGACCGAAGCCGTGGACATCGACGGATTGGACGCCCTGTTCCGCGTCGCCCGCCACGAGAACGAGGTCAAGACGCTCCTCGAGCTGGAGTTCGGCACCTCGGCCGCTACGGACAAGGCCGCCAAGAACGAGGCCAAGGCCGAGGTCGAGCTCGCCAAGCAGGTACTGGCGGGCGACGAGGTCGTGAACCTCCCGGCCCTTCCCAGTGACGTCGCCTTCGACCTCGCGCACCTGGAAGCGGCCCTGCTCGAGGAGCCGGTCGCAGGGCTCTCCGACGAGCAGAACACCGAGGTCCAGCAGCTGGCGAAGCAATACGTGAACGACGCCGACCCGGCGGCCGCTCAGCGGCTGGCGGAGCTGATCCCGCAGCGGACCTGGATGCCGTACCAGTACACCCAGGACGACCTCGCTGGTGCGTTCGAGCGGCAGGAGAGCATCGCCGACGAGCTGCGCGCGTTCGAGCGGAACACCGAACTGCGCGGGAAACTGGGGCTGGACCGCCCGACGTTCGTCGCGACCCTTGTCGTTGCCGCGCAGGAGCTGGCCCATCGGGAGCAGGAGCGGACGGCCGAGCCCGAACTCGACGCGGCGCCGATCCGGGTCGATCCGGCAGACCGGCTGCGGCTGACGGCGCTGAGCGACCGCGAGCTGCGGGCGCTCCTGGACTACGCGGCAGGTCTGTCGGAAGCGGCGATCGCGCGGCGGCTCAACGAGCAGATCCTCGACCGGCACGCGGCCGTCCAGCCGCACCAGGTGGCCGGGATCATCGATGGGATCGGCGAGAAGCTGACTCGCGAGTTCCACAACAACGCGCTGCTCGGCGGCCGGGAACCCGCCGGCCGGGGCGTGCGCACCGAGGCGGACGCGCGCGACGCGATCATCGCCGAGGCGGTCGCGCTGCCGCTGCTCGCGGAGGCACTGGGGCTGGACGTCGAGGACGTGCGGGACCTGGTGCGCAACGAGGTCGTGGCCGCCGCTGCCGGGATGAGCGTCCAGGAGCTGCTGCAGCGGGTTCGCAACCAGGTCGTCCTGTTCGGGCAGGACCGCTGGGACCTGATGGAGCTGTGGGAGTCCGTGCCGGACGAGTTCCTGGCCCAGGCGGTCGGGCTGACGGTCGAGCAGCTGTGGGAGAAGGTCCACGACCGGCTGGCGGCCAGGGGGCTGGACCCGGCGGATGCGCGGGAGGCGATGCGGGACGAGGTCCTCGCCGAGGCGGCCGGGATGAGCATCGACGCCCTGCGGCGGGCGGTCCGCGACGAGCTCGTGGACGATGCGGACTGGCTGAGCCCCGAGGACATCGTGGAGTGGCTGCCCGAGCAGGTCATGGCCCAGATGGTCGGCCTGGATCTTCACCAGCTGCACCGGCGCATGCGCGAGCGCACGATCGCGCGGGCGGAGGCCGAGCTGGGCGCCGCGACGCTGCGCGAGGCGGTCGAGTCGATGCTGCGCGACCCGGCTGCGAGCACCGGCTTGTGGCGGCAGGTGCGCGACGCGCTGCGCGCGGTGCATGACTTCGACCTGCACCCGGCCGAGCGGGCCGCGCTCTGGCAGCGCGCGGACCGGATCGAGGAGTTCATCGTCCAGCTGCCCGCCCGGCACCAGGAGCGGGTCTACCGGGTGCTGGTCCGGACCGGGATCACCTCGCTGGCGCAGCTGGCAGCGCTGTCCCGCGACCAGCTCGCCGACCTCGACCTGCCCGCCCACACGATCCGGGCCGTCCGCCGGGCGATCGCCCAGCTCGGGGCGCGCGGTGCGGTGCCGGGGCGCCGAGGAGACACCCGCGACCGGCACGTCGCCGCAGAGCTGGCCGGAAACCTGGAGTGGGGGCACGAGGAGCTGCTCACCGCACTGCACATCGCGGCGGGGCAGGCCCGTGACCCGAACCGCGCGGCCACGTTCGGCTGGATGCACCGGATGCGGCTGACGACTGCGATCGCCGAGCTCTCGGTGCTCGCCGACGGACTGCCGGAGCCCGCCCGGGCACTGCTCGTCCGGGCCCGCGAGGGCAAGCTCACCGAGTCCGAGGTGGCCACGCTCGTCTCCTACGGGTCCGGCTCGCTCCGGATGGCGCAGCCGGCCCAGGCGCGCCAGGTGGGTGGGATGAGCCAGCACGTGGCTCTGCTGGTGCTCGACGCGCACGTCGGCGCGCGGCACGGGCAGGCTCCGATCGGGCCTGCGCCACAGCAGCGTCGGTTCCCGGCCCGCGTCGCGGCCGGAGCGGGCGCGCTGACCGGCGCCGCCGGTGCCGGACTGGCGGTCCTGGCCGGTATGAGCGCGCCCGGCATGATCGCGCTCGGTGTGGCCGGCATGGCGTTGGCCGGGGCCGTGGTCGCCATCGTCCACCTGGTCCGGAACCGCGGCCCGCCTGCCGAGGCGAGCCTCCCGACACCCACCGCCAGCGGCATGGCCGCCCGGCGGTGGAGGGACCGGGTTCTGATCGGCACTCCGTTGCTGGTCGTCCCGGTCGCACAGCGCCCGGCGCTGATCACGCTGGTCGGCGTGGGCCTGCTCGGGTTGCCGCTGGTGTTCGCAGGTGTGCCCGGGGTGGGCCTGCTCGCCGTCGGCGGGGCGATCGCCGCAGGTGTGCGACTGCTGAACGGCGTGCTGCAGGCGCTGAAGGCTCGGCTGCCGGCGCCGGCGCGCAAGGGCACCGGCCGGTTCGGTCCCGCCGGACTGCAGCCGGACGTGCCGCGCGGGTTCCTCGGCGTGCTGTCGACGGCTGCCCCCGTGCTGGGCACCGCCGGGTGGCTGGCGTTGACCGGGCACGGCCTCGCCGCCCCGCTGCTGGTGCTGGTCGGCGGGCTGGCCGCCGCGATCACGATCGTGGCACTGCACGGGATGGGCGACCCGCGGTCGCGTGGCTCGCCCACCATGGCGCGGCGGATCGGCAGGGTCGTCCTCGTGGCCTCCGCGGTCACGGGCATCCCCGCGACCGGTCTGTGGTGGGTGCTCGAGCACGGCCTGCTGCACCCGGTCACGCTCGTGAGCGGCGGCGTGCTCGTCGCGGCCGCAGCCGTCCTGACCTACCGCTGGACGCACCCGGCACGAGGCGGCTCGCCGATGCCGGTCCGGATGGGCAGGCGGATCGGCACCGGTGTCACCGCCACCGCGGTGCTCGGCGTGCTGGGCCTGTCGATGGTGGGCGGCCTGGCGCACCAGCCGGACGCGCCGGTGCGCGAGCCGAACGCGGTCGTGCAGGTCGAGATGACCAACGTCAGCGCGGGCACCGTGCTGAACCTGCCGACGCTGACCGGGCAGGACACGCAGACGAATGCCGGCCGTGACGTCGTGACACAGCGGCCCGACTCGGTGGCGAGCCTGGCGGACGGTCTGGCCACGACCCCGGCCTCGGTGCGCGCCGCGATCCAGGCGGCGAACCCCGGCATGAGCCTGCCGGCGAGCGACCGTGCCACGCTGCCCGAGGGAACCCGGTTCGCGGCCCCCGCCGGTACCGGGAACACCTGGAAGACCCAGGGCCACGGCGACAACCTGACCTGGATCGCCCACCGGTTCGGGCTGCGCGACTGGACGGACATCGCCGACGCCAACCGCGACACGCTCGCGGGCCGGGACGAGAACCTCATCCACCCGGGCGAGAACTGGAACGTGCCCGGCGCGGCTCCGCCGCCGGTGCAGCCGTCGGAGAAGCCGACCGACAAGCCGACCGACAAGCCGACGACGCCCCCGACGACCGGGCCGCCCACGACCGGGCCGCCGACGTCGCAGACTCCGACGACCGGTCCGGAGACGGGGACACCGGACGCGACGCAGACGCCCGGGGCGACGGTGAGGCAGACGCCCGGTCCGGCGACGAACCCGACCGAGCAGCCCGGGATCCGGGGCCCGCCGTCGGGCGTCGGGCAGGTTCTGTTGCTGGTCGGCGGCGCGCTGGTCGTCGGGTTGGCGGCCTGGTTCGGGCTGCGCCGCCTGGTGAGCTCGATCCGGTCGTGGGATGCCGCGCGGCTCGTTCACGCGGTGCGCGGGCTACCGGGCCGTGCGGCCCGGGCAGCCGAGGCTCTGTGGGCCACACCGATGGGACCGGGCCGGGCTCGTGCCGCGCTGCGGGTGGGTGCCGGGTTGGGTGTCGCGGGTGGCGCCACGCTCGTCGTGTTCGGCACGGGCACCACGGCGACGCTCGCCGGAGTGGTCGTCGCGGGTGCGGCGGCGGTGGCCCTCGCGCGGTCGAGGTGGACACCGGCGCAGATCCGGGCGCCGACCCGCGCCGAGCTGATCGCCGCGTTCCACGCGGTGCGCGCGGTGGTGTCCGGGTGGGGTGCGGCCGTTGCCGACCGGTTCCGGGCGTTCCGGGACGCCTGGCCGATCCAGTGGACAGCGTCGTACTGGGGTGCCGCACTCCGGGCGTGGGCGGACCGGCTGTGGCAGAACACGAAGACCGTGACCAGGGTGGTGCTCAGCCCGGCCGGGTTGGTGCACATCGCGGTGGGTGCGGTGTTCGTGGCCGCCACCGGAGCCCAGATGCTCTGGGCGCTGCCGACGATCAGCGCGATGGTGGCGTTCCAGGTACGGGGCAGCCTCAACACCTTCAAGCTGCTGCTGTCGCAGAACGTGTGGGTGCAGCGCGGCCTGCTGACGGCGATCGTGGCCACGCTGTCGGTGAACATCCCGCTGCACCTGCAGGGGATGCTGAACGCCGCGGCACCGGACGCGAACCGGTGGATCTCCGGGCTGTTCGGTGTGGCCGCGGTGACCACGGTGGTCGGCGCGCTCTCGATGCTGGCGGCGCTCTTCACCACGTCGACGCCGGCCAAGGTCACGTTCACCGCGTGGTGGAACCGGGTCACCGACCGCCTCGCCACGCTCGGGGCCACCGCGACCTTGGTCTCGATCCCGTTCATGGTCTACGCGGTGGTCTTCCACCCCACCTACGACACGATCGTCAACATCCACCCGGTCGTGTTCGCCCTGGTGGTGACCACGTTCACCGGGTTCGGTGGGGAGGCGCTGCTGCACCTGCTCGGCAAGGTGCTCCGCCGGGACCTGCCGGCGAAGCTCGTCAAGTTCTTCACGGTGTACTCGGCAGCGACGATCGCCGTGTACGGGCTGCTCTACCAGCTGCACCACCTGCCCTTGCTGATCACGGTGACCGGCACGCTCACGCTGGCCGGTCTGTTGCACTGGGCGCTGACCCGGCCTCAGCTGACGGGTTGGGCGAAGGCGAGGCACGCGCTGGTCGCAGCGGCGCTCACGGTGGTGAACGCGCTGGCTGCGGCTGCGCTGTTCGTGGGTTGGCCGGCGCTGCCCGCCGCGGTCGCGATCACCGGTGGCGTGATCGGTGTGATCACCACGCTGATCTGGATCTGGGCCATCCGCGGCCCACCGGGCGGCCCGGACGGCCCCAGCACACCGGGGTCCGGCACTCCGGGACCGATCGGTCCGACGCCCGCGACGTCGACGAGCACCCCGACCACTCCGACCACTCCGACCGTGACGTCGACGACCGGGGCTCCCGGCCTCCAGGCCCCGCCGTTGGGGATCCGCCGGATCGTGCGCCGCGCTGCCGGCGCCGTCGTCGACGCGCTGGTGGCCTGGCTCGGGCTACGCCCGCTGCTGGCCGTGTCGGGCCGGAGGTTGGGCCAGACGTTCGGGCGGCTCACCGGCCACGGGTCCGGCCGCAGGCCAACGGACGCCGAGAACGCCTACCGGGCAGCACTGGACGCGAGTGCGAAGGCGCAGGCGGAGTTGGCGAAGGTGTCCGGCTGGGTGCCGTGGTTGGTGATGTGGCTGCGCAAGGACGGCCTGCTCAGCGAGCTGCTGGTCTACAAGCGGGTCGCCGGCGCGGTGGGTATGGACTGGCGGGAGGTCCGGGCGCTGGACCGGCAGCGTCACCAGGTGCATCCGCCGGCGCTGCTGGCTCCGGAAATCCTGGAGATGAGCGGAACCCAGGCGCTCGCGGCGGTGCGGGCAAAGGTCGCGCAGCTGGCCAGGAAGGCGGAGGAGGCGGCCGAGGCGCTGCGCGACGCGAAGGGGGACCTCGACACCGAGCGCGCCGCCCGGGGCACGGGGGCCACCGGCGGCACCGCGGGTACCGGGTCGGCGAGCGGGCTGCGCAAGCCGCACGGCTCCGGGCTCGACGAGTCCGGATTCCGCCGCTGGCTGTTCGGTGTGCGCATGAGCCCCGACGAGCGGGCGGGGCTGGCCGACCAGCTGCGCTCCCACACGCTGCCCACCCTGGCGGGGCTGCCTGCCGAGCTGATGCCGCTGTGGCAGCAGGCCGCCGCCGAGCTGCTGGACGGTGTGGTCGGCGGACCCGCGCTGTCCGAGCTGCTGGCCCGGTACCCGCGGGGCCCGCCGACGGTGGAGTTCCACTGGCTGTTCGCGCCGATCGTCGATCGGGCCACCGGGCTGGTCGCTGACGCCGGGCACAAGGTCGGCGGGGACGGCACGCTGCACGTCTACGTCAGTGACACCGGCACGGCCGCCGGTGTGCTGCACGAGCTGGTGGAGGCGCTCTTCGCGCCATGGGCCGGCTTCACGCCCGCGCAGGCGCACGCCATCGCGGTGCTCGCCGAGCGCGGGGTGGCCGACCCGGCGCAGCAGGGTGGCTCCTGGCTGACCGCCCGCGCCCGCCGCGAGATCGACCAGCTCGCGCGCGAGCGTCGCACCGACGCCCTCACCGTGCTGGTGCGCGGGTACGACGAGGTCCGCGGGCAGATCCTCGAGGCGTTCGAGGGCCAGCCGGCATGGCGCAACCTGCTGCTCGGCTACGCCGAAGCGTTCCACGGCCTCGCCGAGGAGACCCTGGGCCCGCTGGTCGACGAGTTCCTCGACAGGCGCCGCAACGCCCGGGTCCGGGCGTTCCTCCCGAGCATCAAGCGCACCCTGGTGGAAGCGGTGAACGGTGCCGCCGCGAGCACCGGGCTGGACGCGGCGGCGGACGAGTTCACCAGTGCCGCCGCCCAGCTCGACAAGGCCGTGACGAACTGGGCGGGCCGCGCCGACCTGGCCGCCTTCGCGGTCGCGGCGCTACGCGCGGCGGACGCCGCGCTCTCCGAGGAAGCGGCGATCGAGCGGGCTCGCACGCTGCTCGACCTGCCGGCCCCGGTGGTGGCGCACGCCGTCCACGCGGGCCTGCCCGCCACGGCACCGGACCACTGGAACCCGGAGGTGCCGGCTGCCGAGCAGCTCCGCGCGATGATGGACACCCGCCGTGGCGCGCTCGAGGACACCAGCATGCGGGTGGACCAGACGCTGCGGGTCTTCGGGGACACGCTCACCCGGGAGGACCCGGCCGGGGCGGCCCCCGGCTTCTACCAGGCGGTGGAGGGCGCGGTCGCCGAGGCCTCGCGGCAGGGCATGTCGAACTTCCGCATCCACAAGTCCACCGGGATCGACTTCGAGACGGTCTCCGCGATGACCGGCCGGATGGAGCCGAACCCGCGCGAGCGGATGCCGATCGTGGACAAGTTCATCCAGACCTACGCCGCGATCTGGGCCTGGGCCCACGCGGAGGCCGCGCCGCCTCGCGAGTACCGGGCCGCCGCGAACTCGATCGACACCCGGGATCTCGGGGAGCTGCAGGCACGCCTGGTCGCCCTCGGCGTCGAGGAGCGGGCCGCGGCTCTGGTCGGCAAGGAGCGCCGTGCACTGGGGCTGCTGTGGGACACCCACCTGCACCACAACGACTACTCCGACCCGCGCTACACCCGCATCGCCAGCCAGCTGAAGTACATGCGGGCCGCGGGCATGCAGGGCGTCGTGATCCTCTCGCCGATCCCGCAGCGCGGACGGGGCATCTTCACCGCAGGCTCGGGCAGCTTCTACTACGCCCAGATCGGCGTGATCCGGCTCGGCATCACGTTCGGGGTGCCGATGCTGACGATGCACGGCAAGTTCCCCGACGTCCGGCTGTTCGACAGCGTGCGCGAGCTGAGGACGAAGGACGCCGACCTGGGCTGGCGGGCCATCCCGGGCATCTCGGGGGCACGGGTGGACATACCGGGCGCCCGGGGCTACCTGCACGCGATGCTGATCACGCACCCGGACCTGGCCTACGCGGTGGCCGAGACCACGTTCGCCAAGGAGGGCGTGACCCGGCTCCTCGGCCGCCAGGCTGCGCACGTGCTCAACCCCGACTACCTGGAGTACGCGGGCAAGCTGATCGACGCCGCCCGGCACGTCAAGCGCTCGCTGGGCAAGCACCACATCAGCCGCAAGTACCTGGTCGAGGTGGCCCCCGGCCTCGCCGAGGTGTTCCCGGCAGGTGGTGGGGGCACCACGCTGGATCCGGTCGCGCTCCTCGAGCGGCTGAACGACAACCGGCACGAGCTGGAGCAGCTGCTCGACGAGCTGTCGCTGTCCAGGAAGGCGAAGAGCCTGGCCCGCGCCGCGGCGAAGGCCTACCGGTCCGACACCGGCGAGCTGCAGATGTACAGCCCGCACACCGAGGAGCTCCTGCGGGCCTCGCAGGAGACCGGCCAGATGGTGATCATCCACAACGACGCAGGCCTGGCCCGGTTGGGCATCGACGGCCTCTACAAGGCCGGCGAGACCGACGAGCGCTACCTGATGCCGCTGATCGGGCTGCTGCGCAAGTACCCGGGGGCCAACGTGGTGATGGCGCACCTCGGGCTCGGCAAGTGGACCACGTTCTCCGACACCCACCTCGACGTCATCGACTGGATCCTGCGGCAGTTCCCCGAGGAGCAGGTCAACTTCGACGTCTCGTGGAACGACCTGGCCCAGCACATCAAGGCCAGCGCGACGACACGCAAGCGGTTCGTCCAGCTGGTGCTCGACCACCCGACGCGCTTCCTGTGGGGTTCGGACTCGGTCAAAGCGCCGACGCCGGACAACTACGAGCGGCACTACCACGACATGACGCCGCTGTTCGAGGAGATCGAGTCCAAGGCCGGCGGGAAGCGGGCCGTCCAGCTCATGCTGCACGGCAACGCCGCCAGGGTGCTCGGCAACGCCACCCGTCGCGGCCAGCAGTGGGCGTTCACCGAGATCACCTCGGGCAAGTGGGACGCGTTCCTCGACGCGCTGCCGGAGAACCGCAAGCAGTTCGTGCTCGAGTGGGTCGACGAGCAGCAGAGGGCGGGCCGGGTCGCGACGCGCGACGCCGGTGGGGCGATCGTCGCGGACGGTCCGGGCAACTGGCGCGAGCACGAGCAGATGCAGTCGTTCGTCCGCTGGCACTGGGCGGTCACCGGCAAGGTCGTGGCGGGCAAGGACACCCTGCGGCTGCGCTGGCGGGCCCTGCGGCTGATCGCGCTCGACGCCAAGATCGTGCTCAGCGAACGGCTCACCCAGCTGGCCCTGTCGTGGAAGGAGCGCGGTGGGCTGCGACCCGCCGACGACGCCGCCGTGCTCGGCGTCGACTACACGCCCGAGGCGATCGTGGCGGCACAGCAGGTCGACCTGATCACCGGCACCAGGAGCGGCGGTCCCGACCGTCGCGAGTGGATGGACAAGGTGCTGGCCGACGTGGACGGCACCCAGCGGGAGGCGAACGCCACCGAGCGCAGGATCGGTGAGCTGCGCAAGGAGCTGCGCAGGAACTTCCGCATCAACATGGCGATCGGGGCCGGGCTGATGGCCACCGGTGCCTGGCTGGCCTGGTTCGGGCCGATCCCGCAGCTGGTTCCCGCCGGCGTGCTGGCGATGTCCAACAGCCTCGCGTTCATCGCGCGAGGCCTGATCACCGTGACGCGGACCGGGCACGGCCAGCAGGCCCGCGTGTTCGGTGAGTCGATCATCGAGCGGGGTCGGATCGACCTGAACGTGATCGCCTGGCAGGCCAACCTGATCCGCAAGTACCTGCCCGACGAGCTCACCCGCGTGGTCGGCAAGCGGGACCCGGACCTGGTGGAGGCCAAGCTCGCCGAGTTCGACCGGCTCACCGACGAGTTCCTCAAGCTGGCGGCCACGATCCGCTACACCCCGCTGAACGGGGTCTCGGTCGCGGCCCGCCAGAAGCTCGCGGTGGCCGAGTACTCCACCTACCAGGACCGGATCAGCCGGTTGATCGGCGCGACGGCCAACTCGATCGTCGGGCTGAACCCGCACTCCGGGATCACCGGCCGGCTGGTGCACACCACGCTCGCGACCACGTTCATGGTGAACCTGATCGGGCACATCGCGCTCGCGGTGGCCGCGAACGACCCCCTGACGTTCACGGTCAACGCGGCGTACGCGATCTCGGACGCCATCTTCGGGTTGCACGCCGTGGCGGGCGCCGCGAGCGGCTGGGCAGGCTACGACACCAGCACCCACCCGTGGTTCCGGTTCATGGTCCAGGTGCCCGGCTTCCTGGTGCTGACCACGGCCAACCTCCTGCTCGGCGTCCAGTTCGCGGCGGAGGGCGAGGTGATCCCGGCGCTCTCGGCGCTGGTGCTGACGTTCACCACCGCGTACGTGCTGAACCGCGGTGTGGCGCTGGAGCTGAACCTGGGCCGGCGAGCGCCCAAGCGCGGGGCGGCCGCGAACTTCATGATCGGCTCCTCCCTGATCGCGCTGGGCCTGATGAACCTCAACCCGGGCAACACGTGGGTGCAGCTCGTCGGCCTCGGGATCGGCGCCTCCGTGCCGATCGTCATCGTCGTCCGGGGTCTGGTGGAGCGCCTGGTCCGCCTGATCCCGCGCCGTGAGGTGCCCAACCGGTCGTTGCCGGCGCACCCGGGCGGCCCGCCGTCGTCCGGGCCGCGCGGGCCCACCGGCCCCAGCGGGCCGACCGGTCCGGGCGGGCCGGGCGGATCCGCAGGTCCGTCCGGCCCGGGTGTCGGTCCGTCCGGGCCGCGCGCCGGGCCGACCGGCCCTGCCCGCCCCGGGCGGGTCGCGCGCGTGGCGGCGGCAGCCGGTGTCCTCGCGGTGCTGCTGCTCGGCGGGCCGCTCGACAACGGCCCGGCGCAGAGCCAGTCGCCGGCAGCGCCCTCGGTCAGCGCGCCCGCCAACCCGGGTACCGGGCCGCCCGCGGCGGTGGTGCCGAGCACGCAGGCGCCGAACACGCCGGCGACCGGCAAGGCGCAACCGAGTACGTCGCCTGCGACGACGAACTCCCGGACGGGCCAGCCGGGCATCCGCGCACCGCCTGGGAACGAGGGGACCTCCCCGGTCGCCCGCGTGCTGTTCGTCGTGGGCGGCGCGATCGGCGCGCTCGCCGGCGCGGTGGCCGCCTGGTTCGGGCTGCGCGCGTGGTGGCGGCACCGGGCGGCCCTCGGCGGGCCGGCCGGCGCGGCGAACCCGGACCTGGTGATCCGCCGGGCCACCGATGCCGACGTCGACGCGGTGGTGCAGCTGCGCCTGGAGCGGGCGGAGTGGCTCGAGGCACGCGGCTCGGACCAGTGGACCGGTGGCATCACACTCGACACCTGGCGGGCGCGGGTGGCCGAGTCCGTGCGGGCCGGGCGGACCTGGATGGCCACCACCCGCGACGGCAAGGTGCTGGGCACGATCGCGATCGACTTCCAGGCGACGCCCGGCCTGTGGACGGCCGAGGAGCTGGCGACCGCGGTGATGGTCCACCGCCTGATGGTCGGCGTGGACGCCGCGGGCCAGGGCGTGGGCGCAGCGCTGCTCGCGCACGCCGACCGGATCGCCGTCGACTCCGGCCGGGAGTGGGTGCGGCTGGACGCGTGGACCTCCAACGCCGAGCTGCACCAGCTGCACCTGCGGTTCGGGTTCACGTACGTGCGGACCGCGACCGGCGTCACGACGCGGTCGGCCGCGTTGTTCGAACGCCGGGTCGGGTCCTGGCGGCCGGACGCGCGCACCGAGCACGGTCACGGACACGGGGAGGTCGAGGTACCCGACATCGCCCGGGGTACCTCGATCGAGCGCGAGTGGGCCCGGCTGGGACTGGCCGGGGCGGCCTGGATCGCCCTGCCGGTGCTCACGGTCGCCGCCGCGTCGGGGATCGTCATCGGGCTGCTGACCGGCTCCGGAGCGGTGCTCGCCGACGCGCTCCACAACCTGGCCGACCTGATGCCCGGTCTGCTGGCGATCGTGGCGGCGCGGATCGCGGCGAAGCGGTTCGACACGACCGTGGACCGGTTGATCGGGGTCGCCATCCTGGTCAGCGGCGTGCTGATCGGTGTCGACGCCATCAGCGGCGCGCACCACCTGACGGGATCACCGTGGTGGGTGGTCGGCGCCGGCGCGCTGGGGCTCGTCGCCAACGGGGTGGGCTTCTGGCTCTACCAGCGGACCGGCAACAGCACGGGCAAGGCGTCCGCGGCGCACGCGCTGTCCGACGCGTTCGGCTCCCTCGTGGTCGTGCTCGGCGGGGTGGCGGCGCTGGTCGGCCTGCCGGCCGCGGTGGCCGACCAGGTCGCGGCCGCCTTCGTGTCCGGGCTGATCGTGCTGATGGGTATCGGCGTCACCACGGGCCGCGACGTCGATCTGCTCGAGCTGCGGCACCCGATCAAGTGGCTGCGCGAGATGTTCGGCGCCGTCGCCGACCTGGTCCGGCTCGTCGACAGCGGGCTGGCGCACCCGGTGCGGCACGTGCGCAGCGGCGCACGGGAGGCGTACCGCTGGTGGGCGGAGTACCGCGTCCGGCGGGTGATGCGCGGCGACGTCATCGCGCTGCCCATCGACGACCCGCGGCTGACGCGGATCCGCCGGATGCGCGAGGCCGTCGCCCTCAGCGAGCGGTTCACCGTGGTGGGCGACCTGGTGGTCCGGCGGTGGAGCCTGTGGCACCGGCCGGTCGACCACACCGTGATCGCCCTCGGCCCGGACGAGCTGATCGCGCTGCGCCGCGACGCCGCTCTGCACGCCCTCAACAACGGGCTCTCGGCCCGCCAGGTGGGCAGGCTGCTCGGCCTGCCTCGTCGCGAGGTCACCCGCTGGGTGGAGGCCGGGCGGGTCCCGACCCCCGCCGCGGTGGCCCATGACGAGGCGCTCGCCCGCAACGACGAGGCCGTGGTCCGGCTGCACGAGTTCACGCACGGCTCGGTGCCGTGGCTGGTGAGCCAGCTGCGCTCCACCGGCCGCCGGAGCGATGCCGACGTGATCAAGGCGGTAGCGGCCGCGCTGGGACTCGGCGTGGACGTCGTGGCCGCGATCTCCCGCAATCCCGACCTGACGCTCGACCCGCCGGGCGACCCGCTGTCGCCCGACATCCTCGAGATGGCCCCCGGCCGGGCGCTGCGCGCCGTCGAGGCGCACCGCAAGCGGCTGGAGGCTGCGGTGAAGCGCTCGACGGACGAGGTGCGGTCCACGCGCGCCGCCCTGGACGCCGAGAAGGCCATGGGCGGCGGCGTCGTCACCCCCGGTGGATCCACCTCAACGGGTCCCGCGTCCCCCTCCGGGCTGCGCAAGCCGCACGGCTCCCGGATGGACGAGACCGCGTTCGGCCGCAAGCTGGGCGGGCGGGTCCTGTCCCGGGACACGCGGGCCGAGATGGCAGAGCGGCTGCGCGCAGGCGGCACCGTGCCGGTCGGGCCCGGCGAGCCGTCCGACCTGGTGGGGCTGTGGCGACAGGCCGCCGCCGAGTACCTGGACGGGGTGTTCGACGGCCCGGCGGCGTCCGAGCTGCGGCGCCGGTACCCGGCCGCCCCGAGGGCGCCACCCGCGATCGTGTTCCGCCGGTTGAACCGGCCGATCGCCGACCCGCGCACGGGCCTGTCGGCCGATGCCGGGCACCGGTTCGGTCCGGACGGCACGCTGCACGTCTACGCGGGCGATGCGGCCGGCGTGCTGCACGAGCTGGTGGAGGCGCTGTTCGCGCCGTGGGCCGGGTTCACCCACGAGCAGGCGCACACCGTCGCGGTGCTGGCCGAGCGCGCCGTGGCCGACCCGGCCCACCAGGACGGCGAGCTCCTCACCGCACGCGCCCGCCGCGAGCTCGCCCAGCTCGTGGCCGACGGCCGGGCGGACGTGCTGGCCGTGCTCGCGGGCGAGTACGGCCAGGTGCGTGACCGCATCCTCGACGCCTTCGCCGGGCAGCCGCGCTGGCGGCCCGTGGTGCTGCGCTACGCCAGTGAGTTCCACAGCGCGGTGCTCAGCGCCCAGCACGAGGCCGTCACCCAGCACGGGCGGCACCAGCGCTGGGCCCGCAGGCACGGCTACGCGTTCTCCGTGAAGCGGCAGCTGATGGCCGTGGTCGACGCCAAGACCGAGGCCGTGGATCGCACGCTCGACGCCTACGAGGCGGCCGTCGGCGACCTGCAGACCGCCGTGGAGAGGTGGGACGACCGCAGGGACTGGGTGACGTTCACCGTGGAGGCGCTGCGCGACGCCGACGCGAGCCTGTCCGAGGGCGCGGCGATCGCGCGGGCCGCCACCCTGCTCGAGCTGCCGGCCGTGGTCGCGGAGGCCGCCGTCGTCGCCGGCAAGCAGTCGATCGCCCCGTCGGGGTGGACCGCGGGAACGGATGTCACCGACTTCCTGCGGGCCCTGCTGCAGGGCATGCGCCACGACCTGCGCCACACCACCGAGTGGGTCGACGAGAAGCTGGTCGACGAGGGCAACGCCCTGGTCGCCTTCTACGACGCGGTGAAGGGCGCGGTCGCGGAGGCGTCCGAGAACGGCATGTCGAACTTCCGGATCCACAAGGCCACCGGTATCCCGTTCGACACCGTCGCGGAGATGACCCGGTTCCCGGAGGCGAACCCGGGCGAGCGGCTGCGCTGGGTGGACAAGCTCATCCCGGTCCGGGCCGCGGCGTGGGCGCGCTGGCGGGCATGGGTGAGCGGCGTGCCGCCGGTGCCGGCCGAGTACCGGGCATCGGCAGCGTCGATCGACACCCGTGACGTCGAGCTGCTGCGCGAGCGGCTGGTCGAGCTCGGGGTCGAGCGGAGGGCCGCCGAGCTGATCGGCAAGCAGCGCCGCGCGCTCGGGCTGCTGTGGGACACCCACCTGCACCACAACGACTACTCCGACCCGCGCTACGTGCGGATCGAGAACCAGCTGAAGATGATGCGGGGCGCCGGGCACCAGGGCACGGTGATCCTCTCGCCGATCCCGCAGCGCGGCATGGGCCTGTTCACCGCCGGGTCGGGCACGTTCTACTACGCGCAGATCGGCGTCTACCGGCTGGGCATCACCTTCAACATCCCGATGCTCGCCATGCGCGGCAAGTTCCCCGACGTCCGGCTCTTCGACAGCGTCCGGAACCTGGACGAGAACCTGCGGTGGCGAGTGGTGCCGGGCATCTCGGGGGCGCGGCTGGACATCCCGGGTGCGCGCGGCTACCTGCACGCCATGCTGATCACGCACCCGGACATGGCCTACGCGGTGGCCGAGACCACCTTCGCGAAGGAGGGTGTGACCCGGCTGCTCGGTCCCCAGGCCGCGCACGTGCTCAACCCGGAGTACGTGGACTACGCGGGCAAGCTGATCAGCGCCGCCAAGGTCGTCAAGAAGGCGCTGCGCACCGAGAAGATCAGCTTCACCCACCTGCACAAGGTGGCGCCCGGCCTGGTCGACGTGTTCCCCACCGACCACACCGGCACCGGCCTCGACCCGCTGGAGCTGCTCGAGCGGCTCAGCGCGAACGTCGGCGCGCTGCGCACGCTGCTCGCCGACCTGTCGAAGCACCGGCTGGCCGCGACGCTGCCCGACGCCGCGCCCGACATGTACTCGCCGCACACCCGCGAGCTGCTGCAGGCCTCCGCCGAGACCGGCCAGATGGTGATCATCCACAACGACGCGGGCCTCGCCCGGCTGCGCGCCGACGGCCTCTACCGGGCGGGCACCCCCGACGAGCGCTTCTTCGTGCCGCTGCTCGGACTGCTGCGCCAGTACCCCAAGGCCAACGTGGTGCTCGCGCACCTCGGCACCGGGAAGTGGACCACGCTCTCGGAGAACCACCTCGAGGCGATCGACTGGGTGCTGCGCAACTTCCCCGAGGAGCAGGTCAACTTCGACGTCTCCTGGAACGACCTCGCACAACACATCTACGCCAGCGAGGCGATCCGCAAGCGGTTCGTGCGGCTGGTGCTCGACCACCCGACCCGGTTCCTGTGGGGCTCGGACTCGGTCAAGGCACCCACCGAGGACAACTATGAGCGGCACTACCACGACATGACGCCGCTGTTCGAGGAGATCGAGGGGCAGCGGGGCGGCAAGCGGGCCGTCCAGCTGATGCTGCACGGCAACGCCAACCGCGTGTACGGCAACGCGCGCCGCCGTGGCCAGCAGTGGGCCTTCGCCGAGATCACCTCCGGGCGCTGGGACGGCTTCCTGCGGGCGCTGCCCATCGAGCGGGAGCGGTTCGTCCGGTCGTGGGTGGAGGAGCAGCGCGTCGGCGGGCGGACGGTCGACCCCGACCACGTACTGGTCGGCCCGGGCAACTGGCACGCGCACGAGCAGATGCGCTCGATGCTGCGCTGGCACCACGCGGTGACCCCGGCCGTCGTGGAGGGCCGCAACACGTTCGGCCTCTACAAGCGGGCGCTGCAGCTGGCCGCTTCCGAGCAGGTGGCCAAGGTCAACGGCCGGCTCGACGGGCTGGCCGACAAGTGGCTCGAGCGCAGCGGGCTGCGTCCGGCGGAGCGGGCCACCGAGCTCGGCGTCGACTACAGCGTCCAGGCCATCGTGCTCGCCGCCCAGGTCGACACCGCCACCGGCACCACCCCGGGGTCGGCGGGGCGCACCGAGTGGATGGACGCGGTCCGCGACGACGTGGAGGCCACGCAGCAGGAGGCCGGGAACAGCGAGAACGCGATCCGCGAGATGCGGCAGACCCTGCGCAGGAACTTCCGGATCAACATGGCGATCGGCGGCGCGCTGATGGCCATCGGGGTGGCGATGGCGTTCGGGCCGGTCACCGCACTGGCGCCGACCGGGATCCTCACCATCACCAACAGCCTGGCGTTCATCGTGCGCGGGACGATCACGCTGACCCGCACCGCGCACACCCAGCAGGCCCGGGTGTTCGGCGAGTCGATCATCGAGCGGGGCCGGGTCGACCTGAACGTGATCGCTTGGCAGACGCACCTGATCCGCAAGAACCTGCCGTACGAGCTGGAGCCGGTGCCCGGCCGCGGGCGGGCGGATCACCTGCGGTACGTGCTGGCCGAGTTCGACCGCCTCACCGACGAGTTCATGCGCCTGGCCGCGGCGCTGCGCCACGTGCCGCTGCTGCCGGACGAGCGGGTCTCGGACCGGCAGAAGCTGGCCGTGAAGGAGTACTCGATCTACCAGGACCGGATCAGCCGGTTGATCGGCGCCACGGCCAACTCGATCATGGACATGAACCCGCACTCCGGGCGGTTCGGCCGGGCCCTGCACACGACGCTGGCGGCGACGTTCCTCGTCAACCTGATCGGGCACATCGCGCTCGCCGCGGCCAGCGGCGGCCTGGCGTTCTGGGTCAATGCCATCTACGCGGTGGCCGACGCCGCGTTCCTGCTGCACGCCGCGGCCTCCGCGGCGAGTGGCTGGGCCGGCTACGACATCGGCGGGCACCCCCGCTTCCGGTGGATGGTGCAGGTCATCGGCTTCCCGGTGCTGACGCTCGCCAACTTCCTGCTCACCGTGCAGTTCGCGGCCGACCTGAACTTCCTGTCGGCGCTGTCCGCGGCGGTGCTCACCGGCACCACCTACTACGCCTCCCGCCTGGGTGTGGCGCTGGAGCTGTCGCTCGGCCGCAAGGCCCCCAAGCGCGGCGCCACCGCGAACTTCACGATCGGCGCTTCGCTGATCGCACTCGGTCTGATCAACCTCAACCCGGACAACCTGGCCGTCCAGGTCGCGAGCCTGGTGTTCGGCGCCTACGGCCTGATCACCTTCCTCGGGGTCGAGGGGCTGCGCCGGGTCCGCGCGACCGGTACCTGGAAGCAGGACATCGCGCCGAGGCTGCCGTTCGCGGCGGCCCGCCCGCGTGGCCCGCCGCCCAGCCCGGCCGGTGGTCCGCGGGTCGGTGCGCTGGCGGTGGAGTCGTTGGGCGCGGCCCGCGACGGTTTCGAGGCTGCGCTGGGGGCGGCCCGGCCGACCCGGCTGCTGACCCGTGACGGTGGCGCCGGTGGCTTGTTGGTGTCCGCGGCGGCGCTTCGCGAGCGCGGCGTCGGCGACGAGACGCTGCGGAGCGTCATCGCCTACACGCTCGACGGGCGGGTGTACGTCACGGACGAGCAGCTGTCGGCGATGCGGCGGCTGCAGGCCAAGGGCCTGCTGCCGGCGGACTTCCTGGAGCGGGTGCTCGCGCACGAGCACACGTACCGGGTCGACCGCCCGGTGTCCGTCGAGGAGTTGGCGGCGTGGCGGGAGCGGCGCCGGGGCAGCGCTCAGCGGTTGGCCGGGCAGTGGCTGCGCGCGCTGGCGGCCGAAGCCGAGGCCGTCCTCGCACGCCACCCGGTGCTCGCGGCACTGGGCACCGACCCCCTCCCGGTGACCAGCGATCAACCCGCCGCCGCGTACGGCGAGTACTACGGCAACCCCGACTTCCGTTCCTCCGCCGAGGACCAGCGTCGCTACCTGGCCAACCCGCCGGTCGACTCCGGAATCGCCACGCGCATCCACCGGCTGATCGACACGATCCAGTCCCGGGGTGCGCTCCGCGACATCCCGCGTGCGGACCTGCACGCGATGATCGTGTACCTGTCGGCGTTCTACGCCGAACCCAATGCGGCGCTGCGCTCCGGCGACCCCGAGCAGATCAGGCGCCACGACGCCTTCATCCGGACCGCGACCTCCGGGTTCAACCAGCTACCCGCCGTCAGCGGCACCTCCGCCTATCGGGGCATCTGGCTGTCCCAGCGGGACATCGCTCGGCTCCCCGAGACCCACCCGATCGGCGGGCTCGTGGTCGACCCCGGGTTCGGGAGCACGGAGATCCCCGGGTACGCGCCGCCGGGCGCTGACCCGACCGCCGGGCTGCGCACCGCGTACTACAGCGAGAATCCGGTCACCATCGAGGTCCGTTCGCGCACCGGCCGGGACTCCTTCCGGGTGATCGACTGGTTCGCCGGGGGGCTCTTCCACGAGCTCACCTTCATCCCCGGTTCCGCATTCGTGGTCCGCGATCTGCGGCTGACCCGCCACGACGACGGCGCGTACCTGGCGCACATGGTGTGGGAAGACGTCAGCGACCTGGCCCCACCGGGTGGCCAGACCCTGCGTGGGCTGCACCGCGAGCTGATCGGTGAACTGGCGGCGCTCCGCGCGTTCCTCGCTCGCGCCGACGCGCATCCGGTTTCGCGCTCGGAGGCACGAGAGGTCCTCGAACGCGCCGAGCGGGCGCTCGCCACCGACATCCCCCGGGAAGAAGCCGCGGCACCGCATGACTGCGCGCAGTGCGGCGAGGTGGTCGCGCCCGACCATCGGTTCTGCGAAGCGTGCGGCGCTCGGCAACCGTCCGGTGGTGCGCTGGCGGTGGAGCCGTTGGGCGTGGCTCGTGACGGTTTCGAGGCCGCGCTGGGAGCGGCCACGCCGACCCGGCTGCTGACCCGTGACGGCGGCGGCGCCGGCGGCCGGCTGGTGCGCGCAGCGGACCTGCGGCACCGGGGTGTCGGCGACACCACGTTGCGCAACGTCATCGCGTACACGCTCGACGGGCGGGTGTACGTCACCGACGAGCAATTGGCGGTGATGCGGCGGCTGCAGGCCAAGGCGTTGCTGCCGGCGGACTTCCTGGAGCGGGTGCTCGCGCACGAGCACGCGTACCGGGTCGACCGCCCGGTGTCCGTCGAGGAGCTGGCGGCGTGGCGGGAGCGGCGCCGGGGCAGCGCTCAGCGGTTGGTCGGGCAGTGGCTGGACGCGTTGGCGGCCGAGCAGGCCGGCCTGCGGACGTCGGTGGCCGAGGGCCTGGCCGAGCTGGCCTCGATCGTCGAGTCCGCGCTGTCGGCGGCGGCCGAGCACCGGCCCGGGCGCTGGACGGCGGCGGCGTACTCCGAGGTCGCGGACGCCACGACTCAGTCGGCCCTGCTCACCGAGCGGCTCGCCGAGGTCGCGGACCCGGCGGTGCGCGCACAGCTGACCGGCGAGCTGGCCGTGGTCGCGCGGCGGCTGGACCTGGCTCGGCGGATCCTCCGGATCACCGACGACCGCTCCCTGGGCTCCTCGCCGAGCACGCAGCTGTGGCTCACCGCGATGGGTGTGTTGCGGGACCTGGCCGCCGAACCGGTCGCCGGGGCGGAGGCGTGGCGGACCGTGCTGGTCGTCCGGCTGTTCCAGGCATCCCGGCGCCCGTTCGCCGCCGCCGACGACCCGGCGTGGAGCGCGGTCGCCACCCTGCCGAGCTGGGTGGCCGACGCGCTGGGCCGGCCGTACTGGCTGGAGCGGTCGTGGACGCGCAAGGCGTCCATGCGCGACCGGCTCGCGCTGGCGCTGTTGATCGCGGCCACCGGCCGGGCGCCGTGGTTGGCGGACCTGCCCAAGCGCCGCCGCGGTGCGGCCGTGCTGTCGGACCTGACCGAGGCGTTGCTCGGCATGACATGGGGCCCTGCACTGGACGAGCTGCTCGCGAACGCGCCGGGCGCCGAGTGGGGCCAGGACCGCAAGCTGTACCTGGGTGCGTGGCTGGGCCTGGCGCGAACACTTGCCCGGCTGGACGGCGTGCTCGCGAAGCTGGACCTGACCGCGCCCGTCCAGGCCGACCTGCGCACGCTGGCCGCTGGAAAACCGGCGCGCGCGGCGAAGCGGGCCGCCCCGCTCACCGCGTACGAGCGGCAGCTGCGCCGGACCGTCGGACGCAGCATCGGGGCGCTGCTGCGGGTGTGGCTGTCGCCCTCGCGGGCGGTGCAGCTCAAGCCCGGGGGCATGCTGTGGAACGCCCTGGTGGAGTACCGGGGGAAGAGCCGCTGGGACCTCGAGCAGCTGCTGGCCCGCTACTTCGCGGTACTCCACCGCGGCGGTGACGCCGACGAGGCAGCCACCGTGGCCTGGACCTGGTGGCACGACCAGCTGACCGTCCGGCTGGGCGGGGTACGGCCGTGGGTGGCGCGCGAGCACGCCCCGGCCCCGGAGCGTCTCTCGATCGACGGTCGGCACGTCCAGCTCGACGTCTCCACCGACCCGGTGGAGATCCTCCACCTGGGCTGCGGGTTCGGGAACGCCTGCCAGCACCTGCTGACCGGGGTGGAGCGGGAGTACGCCCAGGAGAACGTGCTGCACCCGCGGATCGCGGTGATCTACGCCCGCGAGCTCGACGCGCACGGCTCCGTCGGCGAGCGGATCGCCCGGCTCGCGGTGTTCGTCACCGACAACGAGATCCTCCCGCTCAGCCACGTCATGACCGACCGCGGGGATCTGGACCTCGGGCCGGCGTTCGTCGGGTTCCTCACCGGATGGGCCACCGAGCTGGGCGTGGACCACCTCAAGCAGACCCGCCCGACCACGTGGTACGACCCGGACCTCCTGCCCACGGCTTCGGGCGCGGTCACCCGGGCCCGGAGCATCCAGCTCTTCCCGTACGGCAAGTGGAACGGGGCAGAGGCCGACCTCGACGAGAAGGGCACGGCGCGCGGCATCTCCGCCGACGTGTTCGCGGCAAGCCCGGCCTCCCGGGTGACCATCCCCGGCCACCGCCCCCTGCCCAGCACCTACACCGAGACCTTCGAGGTGTGGTCCCCGGCCACGGCGCCCGCGCAGGGCCGGGTGCGCCCCGACACGGTGGCGTGGATGCTGCGTGCCGCGCGCGACCGGCTCGTGCTGGCCCACGACCTGCTCAGCGACCGGTACGCAGGCGAGGACGACCGCGACTACGCGGCGGAGCTGCTCACCGACGCCGAGGCGGGCCTGGCCGACGTCGCCGCCGTGCCGGGCGGCATCGAGCAGGCCGGGTACATCGTCAACCGCTACCTGCTGGAATCGACCCGCGCGCTGGCGGACAACCGGTCGGGCCGGGTCACCCGGCTCGACGCCGGAATCACCGGCTGGCTGGTCGAGCACTTGCACACGGCGGGCGAGATGGTGCTGGCCGAGCGGTACGAGTCGTTCGAGCCGGCCGTCGCGGTGCACCCCGCGCTGGTCAGGGCCATCGTCGCCGACGCCCGGCTGGCGATCACGCTCGGCGCCGGTGACGCGGTGGTGGTCCGGCTCGCCGACCGGGCCGGGTTCACCCCGGTCACCCGGGGTGGACGCGACCTGTGGCGGCTGGGTGGGCCGGGGGTCAGCGCACCGCTGCTGGTGGATGCCGACTTCCCCGCCTCGACCCCGCTGCTCGACCCGAGGCTCGGAACCTTCGAGCTGGTCGCGCGGCTGTGGCGGGCCGCGGGCGGTCCCGTGCTGGCGTCCGGTTCGCTGACCGTCCGGCAGGTCTTGCACGACGGGGCGGTGTACTCGCTGATCGTCGAGGGTGACGAGCTCGTGCGGCTGCTGGTCGTCGAGCAGCCGGCGGCCCCGACGACCGGGCGGCAGGCATGGAAGGTTCTCGCCGCATCGCTGCCGACGTTCGCCAACCCGCACGGCCACCGCGAGAACGCCGAGGGCGCGGTCGAGGTGGGCAGCCCCGAAGCGGCCGCGCTGATGGGCACCGGGGCACCCGTGGGCTGGGAGCTGCGCGCCGACGGCACCTTGTGGCTGGTGCCCGGGCCGAGCACCGAGGCACTGGTGCCGGCGGCCGGCACCGTGGCCGGCGCCGAGCTCACCGTGCTCACCCGGAGCCGGCGCGCGTACGCCGACACCGACGCCGAGAACCGGCTGCTGACGGCTGTCGTCGAGGCAGCGTTCGCCCGAACCGGCTGGACGGCCGTCACTCGCGACGGCGGTGAGCACCGACCGCACGCCGGTGCGGCGATCCGGGGAGGCGTCCTGCCCGGCGAGGAGCCGCTGCAAGAGGCGCTGCGGCGGGGTGTGGCTGGGCCGCGGGATCCGGCCCGGCTGCCGGAGTCACCGCGAGGACCTCCGCCGGGGTCGGGGCCGGCGGCCGAGACCGGCGCGACCGACACCGGTACCGCGGGCGGTGGCGGGCGGGGCGGCCCGCTGGCGGTCGGTGATCTGGTCACCCCGGTCGTCAGAGCGGTGCTGCGGCGGATGCCCGAGCTCGTGTTGTACATGCGTTCGGTGGCGTGGTGGCAGTTCCCGCTGTTGCCGCGGCCGTCGCCGCGGTGGGCGCCCCCGATCTGGACGTGGGACGCGGAGGCGTCGACGGTTGCCGCGTTGCGTGACGCCGGGGTGTCGAACCCACGTGAGGTGCTGGTCGCGTTCGGGTGGGTGCATCCGGTGGACGCCCCCAACGGGGCGATCGTGATCTTCCAACACGTGTTGGAGGAGGTGCATCGGCTCGTCGAGTCCGGTCGCCTGAACCCGGAGTGGTTCACCGACCTGATCGCCTACGAGACCCGGTTCCGGATCGAGGGGCACACCCGCTCGGCGGACGGCCGCTCGCGACAGGAGGTCGCCGCCGAGCTGCTCGAGCGTCTCGACCGGGCCCGCCGGACGCCGCCGCCGACCGTGCGGCAGCTGCTGCAGCACACCGGCGTCGGCCCCGTGCGCGGCATGCTGCTGCGGTACCTGATCCCGCGCGACGCGGAGGCGTCGGTGCGCCGGCACGAGCGGTTCGGCAGCCCACTGGTCCGCCGGGTCGTGATGGGCACCGTGGGGCGGCTGACCGTGCCTTGGGAGGGCCGCCTCTCCCGCAACTACCGGCTCGACGGGAGGCAGCCCCCGTTGGAGGCGGTGACCAGGTTCGCGCTCGGCGGCAGCGTGTTCAACGAGATGCTCCACCTCGCGGTGGTGATCTCCACGAGCGCGCAGATGTTCGACGAGGCGACGGCAGGGGGGTTCGGCTCGGAGTTCTGGGATGACGCGGGGCTCTTCGTGTGGAACACCCTGCTGGTCGCGTTGCAGCGCTACAACCGGGCCCGCGCGGTCCGGGCGGCGGACCGCTTGCTGACCAGGAACGGCTACCGGTCCGACTTCCGCAACTGGGCCGGGCTGGACGAGCGGGCGGTGCGGCGCTACTACGAGGCCGAGCGTGCCGGGCCCGGCCCCCGGCACGACATCGCACCGGGTGGCGACGGTGGGGCGGTGGTGCTCGGCGAGGATCTGGTGAGCGCGCAGCGGGCGCAGGTGGTGCGAGACCTGCGCACGCAGGCCGGCAAGCTGGTCCCGCTGGAGGGGCTGGCGTTCCGGATGCCGCCGGGACCACCCGGCGTCCGGGTGCTGGTGGCGGGCGATGACGTCGTGGTCTCCCATGCCGACCGGCTGGTGGCGTTCGGATGGAAGGACCATGCGGTACCGCAGGCCCGCAACGGTGTCGTGGTCGTCACCCTGGCGATGCTCGAAGAGATCTCCGGACACGTTCGGGCCGGTCGGTTGCCGGCGCGGTGGTGGTACCGGCTCCTCGTCCACGAGCGCGACTTCCACCTGCACGGCGACGAGCACACCGGCCACCGACACGCCGCACATGCCGCCGAGTTGGCCGCGCCGCTGATCGCGGCCATGGCGCTCGCCGACCGCGACTCCGCGTGGTACCGGTCCGGTCAAGCGGTCAGCGCGCTGGGCTCGCAGGTCTCGACGTTGCTGGTGCCGTGGATCGCGGTGACGGTCCTGGACGCCTCGACGCTGCAGGTCAGCGTCCTGACGTTCCTGTCGGCCGTCGCCTTCCTGCTGGTGTCGCTGCCCGCGGGCTCCTGGCTGGAGGGGGTGCGGAAGCGGCCGCTGATGATCCGCATCGAGCTCTCGCGCGTGGTGCTGCTGGCATCGATTCCGCTCGCCGCGTTGGCCGGGGTGTTCAGCCTTGCCCAGCTCTACGCGGTGGTCGGCGGTCTCGCTCTGCTGGAGGTGTTCTTCCAGATCGCCGCGCAGTCCCATGTCGACGCGCTCGCCGGCGGCGACCAGCGACGCCTGCGCGACATCCGCGCGAAGCTGCTCACCGACCAGTCCGTCGCGCGAGCGGCCGGGCCGACCCTGGGGGTGTCGCTGGCCTCCGCGATCGGCACCGTGACCGCGATCGTCGCCGATGCCGCCTCCTATGCGTTCAACGCGTTCGCGCTGACCCGCGTCCGCACCATCGAAGGCAGCCCTGCACCGGGCGAGCGCGCGTCGACCAGGGCGGGAGCGTTCAGCACGCTGCGCGGCATCACCGAAGGCGTGCGTTTCGTCGCAGGCCATCCGGTGCTCGGCAGGACGAGTGCGGTGTACGCGACTGCGAACTCCTTCTCCGCGGCGACCAGCGCGCTGCTGGTCGTGTTCCTGGTCAAGTCGCTCGACGCCTCGTCGCTCCAGTTCGGCGCCGTCACCAGCGTTGCCGCGCTCGGCGGTGTTCTCGGCGCCCGGCTCGCGCGTCAGCTGCTCCAACCTCCACCCACCGCCGCGCCGGTGGGGTGGTCCGGCCGGCTCAAGGCGAAACGGGTCGGCAACGCACGGCTCTTCTGGATCGCCACGGTCTGGCCGGGGCCGCTCTACCTGCTGTTGCCGCTGGCACAGCCCGGGTGGGGGATCCTGCTCGTCGCCGCCACCCTGACTGTCGCGAGCGCGTCGGCTGCAGTGTCGATGGTCGTCACCGGTCCCTACCGTGCTTCAGTCACGCCGCCGGAGCTGGAAACCCGCACCCTCGCCGCAATCGAGTGGATCTCCCGGATCGGCATGGCACCCGGTGCCCTGCTCGCCGGCTTCGCCGCGACGCAATTCGGGCTGGTGCCCACATTGCTCGTCGCCGGTCTCGGCCGATGGGCACCGGCCCTGCTGCTGGTGTCGTCCCCACTGCGCACCGCCCGGGAGTTCGGACAGATCTCGGCCGGCAACGGTGCTGCCGTCCAGGGTGGTTTCCTGCCCGGGGAGGAACCGCTGCTGGCTTCGCTCCTGCGGGCGGCGCTGCGGCGGGGGATCGCGAGACCGGTGGACCCGGCCGAGCTGCCGGGCGTCCCGCGCGGCACGCCGGTCCGGGCGGTCGTCGTTCCGGGTGCCTTCCTGCGGGTGCGGGGCCTGGGCCGGGTGGCGGACCACTTGGGTGCCTACACACTGCACACCGAGCGCGGGCCGGTGGTCGTGTTCACCGACGAGATGTTCGCGCGGCTGCGTGCCGCCGGTCTGCTCGGCGAGATCCTGCGCATCGAGATCGAGGACCGGGTACAGGGCCGGCGCACCGAGGACGCCCACCAGCGACGCGTCGACGCGGTGCTGGGGTGGCTGCCCCGCCTCGGGCAGGCGGAGCCGACCGCGCGCGAGGTCGAGCGGCTGACCGGCGCGATCGTGGCGTTGCTGCGGGGGAGTCCGGAGGGCGTGCTCGGTGTGCGCGACGTCGAGCGCCGGTTCTCGCTCACGGGCAAGACGCTCCGGTACGTGGTGGGGGCATCCGGTGGCGAGCTGTTCGTCTCCGACGACGGTTCGCGGGTGGCGCTGACCGGTTCCCGGTCCACCGGCGGCGCGGCGATCCGGGGTGGGTTCCTGCCGGGTGAGGAGCCGGTGTTGCAGGCGGTGCTGCGGGAGTCGCTGCGGCGGGGTGTGGCGAAGCCGCTGGACCCGGCCCGGTTGCCGGCGTCGCCGCGCGGTCCGCCGCCGGCACCGGTGGTCCGGGTTCCCGGCGCGTTCCTGCGGGAGCGGGGCCTGAACCGGGTGGCCGACCACCTGGGCGCTTACACCTTGCACACCGAGGACGGCCCGGTGGTGTTCTTCACCCTGCGGATGTTCGCTCGGCTGCGCGCCGCCCGTCTGCTGGACGAGATCCTCTGGATCGAGATCGACGACCGGGTGCACACCCTGCGCGACGAGGACGCCCACCAACAGCTGGTGGACGCGACCATGGAGCGGCTGCCTTCGCCGCGCAGGCGTCCAGAGGCGACTGCGCGCGAGATCCTCCGGGTGACCGGCGAGATCGTGGCGGTCCTGCGCGAGAGCCCCGACGGTGTGCGGTCTGCCAACGACGTCGCGGAGCAGTTCTCGCTCAGCGTCCGCGAGCTGCGCTACGTGGAGTGGGCATCCGAGGGAGAGCTGTTCATCTCGGACGACGGGTCCAAGCTTGCGCTCACCGAGGTCATGCGCGAGTGGTGGCTGGGCAACGAATTCCGGGTGAGCGACGCCGAACGGGCCGCGCATTTCGCGATCTGGGAGGACTTCATCAAGGCGCGTCAGGCCAAGCATTCGGAACTGGCCAACGTGCCGTGGCAGGACCTGTCCGGTGTTCGGGGATACGTCAAGCGGAGTGCGATCTTCAACGGGCCCCTGCGGTCGTTGGCGCTGACCGAGATGGCCGGTCTGACCTCTCAGATCCGGTTGCTGGTTTCGGGGCTGAACCAGATCCCGTTCCGCGGTTGGGTGAACCGCGGCGTCTTCTTCGGCAGCAGGGAAGAGGCGGCCCGGTACGTCGAGCGTTACGTGCCGGGGCGGACCGTGACCGAGTCGCAGGTGATCAGCACCAGCAAGTACAAGGGGTACCGGGCGACGGTTCGGTTCCGGATCTTCTCGATCACCGGTGGGGATGGCCAGCTGGTCTCGTGGAGCAAGACGGACTACGAGGTCGTGTTCCGCCCGGGCACGACGTTCCACGTCGTCCACCGGCACGAGCGTCGGCGCGGGCGTTGGACGATCGTCATGGTCGAGGCAGGCCCGGAGGGGCCGGGTGCACCGTGGCCCGGAGTCCGCGACGAGGCTCGGCGGGCCGAGCTGGCCGCTCGGGTCGCGCGCAGCGGCAAGTTCATCCCGGAGGCGCACAGCCACACGCTGAAGCGGATCGGCGACCGGATCGACGACATGATGCTCTTCGCGTCGGGACCGGTCGTCCTCATCTCCATGGTGGTCCTCCTGCCGCTGTGGCTTGCGGCTGTGGTCGTGGCCGGTGCGTTGCTGGTCGTCACCATCGGGCTGGCCTTCGCGTTGCGGCCGTTCACGATGCTCGGCCGCGGGCTCCTCCACCTCGGCTACCACGCATGGTCGGCAGCGGGTGCGGCGAGCGGATCGCTGTTGCGCCAGTCCCCTCACCTGTCGAGCGGAACGCTGGGCATCCGCCCGCTCGGCGAGAACGAGCAGCATGCGCTCGCCGACGCGTTGCCGTGGGCGTCGGCGAGGACCTCGCCGGGGCTACCGCACCACCTCCACAGCGCATGGGATCTGATCAAGGTGCGGTGGTGGGTGCTCGGGCCGCTCCAGCACGCGCTGCCGGGCTGGCGGATCCGCATGGTCGCGACCGGGCACGTCACCAGGGAACTGGTCCGCGGAGGAATGGACCTTGAGACGGCCCGGACGCTCGCCCGCCAGCTGGTGGTGTCCGTGGACGCCGCCCATCATGCGGTCTACGTCACCACCGACATGGTGCTGGCGACCCTGCGGAACACCGACAACCACCGCCTGCTGGACAAGCACTGGTGGGCCGAGCTGTTCTCCGGATCCACGCGGCGCGAGACCACCGCGGTGGAGAGCCTCGACGGCTTCATCGGTCTGTTCACCGGCCCGGCCTCCGCGGCCGCCGCCGCACCGCCCGCCCGCTGGCCCGGCCGGCCGGCGCCGCGTAGATGGACCGACTGCACCGCTTGCGGCCAGCGGCACTGGGGCGCATACGGCGCGGCCGGAATGCTGCTCGTGCACCGCGCGCCGGACGGGACGAACTGGGTGCTCATGCAGCACCGGTCGAGCCGGAACCAGCACGCGGGCACCTGGTCGCTGCCCGGTGGGGCTCTCGAGCAGGGGGAGACCGCCGAGCAGGCCGCGGTCCGGGAGACGCTCGAGGAGACCGGGCTCCGCGCTTCGGTCGACTACACGTTGGCCGGGCGGAGCTACGTCGACGACCACGGCAACTGGGCCTACACGACGGTGCTCGCCCACGCCGCCTCGCTGGTCCGGCCCCGCATGTCGGGGAAGGCGAGGAAGGAGAGCATCGAACTGCGATGGGTCCGGGTCGACGAGCTGCACACGCTGCCGCTGCACCCGGGTCTCGCGGCGACCTGGCCGGCCGTGTCCGCCGCCCTGCTGGCCGGCACCGTCCGCGGCGGCGACGGTGCCGCGATCCACGGTGGGTTCCTGCCCGGTGATGAGCCGCTGCTGCAGTCGGTGCTGAGGTCGGCGTTGCGGCGCCGCGTGGCCAAGCCGATCAACCCGGCCGAGCTGCCTGCGTCGCCTCGTGGACCGCCGGTGCAGGTGGTCCTGGTGCCGGGTGCGTTCCTGCGCGTGCGCGGCCTGGGCCGCGTGGCGGACCACCTGGGCGCCTACACGTTGCACACGGAAGAGGGCGCGGTCGTCGTCCTCACCGACGAGATGTTCGCGCGGCTGCGTGCGGCCGGGTTGCTCGGCGAGATCCTGCGGATCGAGATCGACGACCGGGTCCGGGGCCTGCGCAGCGAGGAGGTCCACCAACGGCACGTCGACGCGGTCATGGGCCGGCTGCCGCGGTCGGCCGCGCACGCGGAGCCGACCGCGCGCGAGGTCGAGCGGCTGACCGGCGCGATCGTGGCGTTGCTGCGGGGGAGTCCGGAGGGCGTGCTCGGTGTGCGCGACGTCGAGCGCCGGTTCTCGCTCACGGGCAACACGCTCCGGTACGTGGTGGGGGCATCCGGTGGTGAGCTGTTCGTCTCCGACGACGGTTCGCGGGTGGCGCTGACCGATGTGATGCGCGAGTGGTGGCTGGGCCACGAGTACCGGGCCACCGACGCCGAGCGCGCCGAGTACCGCGAGCTGCTCGGCACGCACCGGATGCGCCTGATGAAGCGGGGTTTGATCGCGCCGTCGCTCCGGAGGTTGCTCGCCTGGCATCCCGAGCTGGCCGGCGTGCCGGCCGAGGACCTGCTCGCGGGCCGCGACTACACGAGGTGGGGCTCCCGGTTCAACCGCGCGCTGCGCTCGGTGGACGTCGCCGAGCTCGCCAGGTGGACGGTGCACATCCGCATGCTGGTGTCCGGGTTGAACCAGCTCCCGGTCCGCGGCTGGGTGAACCGGGGGGTGTACTTCGAGAGCGCCGGCTCGGCGAACCGGTTCGTGGAGCGCTACGTGCCCGGCCGGACGGTGACCGAGTCGCAGATCATCAGCGCCAGCAAGCGCAAGGGCTTCTCGCCGACGGTGAAGTTCCGGATCTTCTCGGTCACCGGGGGGTACAGCGGGCTGGTCTCGAGCGTCCCCGCTCACCACGAGGTGACCTTCCGGCCCGGCACCACCTTCCACGTGCTGTACAAGCAGCAGGACCGGCGGGGGCGCTGGACACTCGTCCTGGTCGAGGCGGGCCCCGAGGGGCCGGAGGCGCCGTGGCCCGGACTCCGGGACGAGGTCCTGCGCGGTGCGCTGGCCGCCCGCATCGCCCGCGGGGGCAAGTACCGGTCGCTGTACCACGTGGCGACGTTGAAGGACCCCGTCGAGCGGCTCTTCACGAAGGGGGAGACCCCGTCCCCGGGCCGCTACCTCCTGTTCGGGGCGGGGATGGCGGTGGCCGTCGTCCTGGTGACCGCGCTCGGTCCGCCGTTGGTGGTCGGATTCCCGGTCTACGTGGCGGCGCACCGCCTCGCCCGGGAGGTCGTTCATCTCACCCATCGCTCGTGGCTGGCCGGGCACCGCTGGACGTGGCGGCTGCTCCGGCGGGTTCCCGTCGTGCCGGACGCGGTGGTCGGTACCCGTCCGTTCACCGAGAACGAGCAGGGGGAGATCCGCACGGCGTTGGCGCAGGCGTGGGAGGCCGCGGCGGGCCGGTCCCCGCGGGGATCGGGCAGCGCACGGGCGTTGCTCCGGTCGGAGCGGTGGGTGCTCGGGCCGCTGCGCACCCGGCTGCGCGGCTGGGAGGTGCGGGTGGTGGCGCCCACGAACCTGGCCCAGGTCCTGGCGGGTCGCGGGACGGATGCCGTGGAGGCGGTCCGGCTCGCCAACCGGCTGGTGGTGTCCCTCGACGCCACCGACAGGGTGGCGTACCTGACCACCGAGATGGTGGGCGCGACCGTGCGTCACACCAAGGAGTACCGCCTGCTGGGCAAACACTGGTGGGGCGGGTTCCTCGGCCTGCTCGCCGAGCACGGCTCGGCCGGCCTCGCCGGCGGCGCTTCCGTCGAGAGCCTGGACGGCTTCCTCGGTCTCGTCCGCAGCCGGCTCGGTGTGCCCACGGCCCCGCCCGCAGTTCGTCACCCACGCTTCGGGAAGCCGCGGTGGACCTCCTGCACGGGCTGCGGTCACCGGCATCGGGGACCGGCGGGCGCAGCGGGCCTGCTGCTCGTGCATCGCGCACCGAACGGGACGCGGTGGGTGCTCCTGCAGCAGCGGGCGAGGAGGAACCAGCACGCGGGCACGTGGGGGTTGCCGGGTGGTGCCGCCGCGCCGGGGGAGGTCCCCGACGGGACCGCTGTCCGGGAGACGTTCGAGGAGACCGGGCTCCGCGTCGGCCACGACTACACGCTGGCCGGACGCAGCTACGTGGACGACCACGGCGACTGGTCGTTCGTCACCGTGCTCGGGCACGCCGATTCGCTGATCACGACAAGGCTGTCGGGTAGCGCGCGCGGCGAGAGCGCCGACGTTCGCTGGTTCCCCGTCGACGACGTTCCCACGCTGCCGCTGGAGCCGGGGCTCGCCATCGCCTGGCCCGTGGTGGCCGTCGTGCTGCTGGAGCAGGGCGCCGCTGTCCCGCACGCGAGCACCGATCCCCTGGACCGCGAGCGGTTCCTGCACCCGGCGCGCGGCCCGCCCCCCGAGGAGGCCCGGAAAGGGGCTGCGGCCGGCGGTGGTGGCGGGTCGTGGGTCAGGACGTTGATCGGAGCGCTGCTGAGGCCGGAGGTCCTGGCCGGGGCCGGGATGGCGGCCGGCGGGAGCCTCATCGCGGCCGGCGCCGGGTGGGAGGTCGTCGGCGCCGGGCTGGTGATCCTGTTGGAAGCCGTCGTCCTGCGGCAGGTGGGAACCGTGCTGCGACACCGGTGGGACCCGGCGTCGCCGATGCCGAGCCGGTTGCACCTCTTGCTGGCCGCGGCCGGTAGCGACGTCGGCCACGCCTTCCTGCTGCGCGTCGCTTCCTTCGCCGCGGGGGTCGCCATCGGCGCCGCCGTCGGCATTCCGGGGGTCACCGCGGTCGGCGGGCTCGCAATGGTGGTGTTGCCGCCGGACGGCGGGTTCGGAGGACCGGCCGGGGAGCGCGGCGACCGACAGCGCGGCGAGGGACACGGCGGAGAGGGACAGCGCGGTGTGTTGCTGCCCGAGGCGGGAGCCGAATCGGGTGTGCTCGCGCCGATCCCCGGAGTCAGGGTCCGGTCGAGCAGCCGCCACGGGCCGACCGGCCGACCGACCACGTTCGACGAGTGGGAGATCGAGGACCTCCGGGCGATGCCGGCGCTGCCGAGCGACGCGCCGGCGCAGGTGCGCGACTGGGTCGGGTTGTGGCGGCGAGCGACGGTCGAGCTGGTCTCGGGGCGGACCGACGGCCCGGCGGTCGGCGAGCTGCTGGCACGGTCCGGCAGGACGGCCGAGGACCTGCCGGTGCTGGTCAGGCACCACGGCACCAACGAGCTGACCAGCGATGCGGTCCCGTACCTGACGGCGGCCGAGTACCGGCTCGACGTCGGGGCCGACGGCGTTCGCCGGTTGCACCTCTTCGGCCTGAGAGGCGACGGCCTCGAGGTCTACGCGCTGGTCGCCACCCACTTCGCTGCGTGGGCCGGGTTCAGCGCGGCGCAGGTGCCGTGGGTAGCGCGCCTGGCGGTCGGCGGCACAGCGGACGCAGCAGGGATCTCCGCGAAGTGGGTGCCGGTGCGGACCCTCTCCCAGCTCCGGCAGCTCGCAGGACCGTTCCTGGACCGGTTGATCGAGCAGTTCGACCCCGACGCAGGCGCGCTCGTCACCTGGATTCGCCACGCCTTCGGTGCCTCCGAGCTCGAACGGGCGTTCCTGCGGGCGGCACTCGACTACGCCGCCGAATTCGCCGCGAAGGCCGACGAGGTGCGCCGCAACCACCGTGACGTGACCCTGCTGGTGGAGCAGGCCGACGGCCTGGAGCTGGGTTTCCACCGCTACGGCGAGACCGACGACGAGGCGTTCGACGGTCCACCGGGGGTCGGGCAGCTGCGGGTTTCCGAACGCGACGCGCTGAGCGGCGTTCTGCCGGCGCTGCGACCGCTTCGGTCGCGCCGGCTGCTGCGGATGCTGCCCGCGGAGGCCACCGACCTGGTCGTCGTGTCCGAGCGCGAGCTCGCCGAGGCGCTGACTCGGGCCGGGGTGCCGGAGGTGCCCGGGCTGCTCTACCGGTTGACCGTCGCCGAGGTGGAGGGGCAGGGCTACACCACCGACGCCCGGGTCGAGGAGCGCCACCGCCACGTCGAGGCCGACCGGTGGAGCCGGTACGGGCACGAGCGCGACCGGTTCTCCGGATGGAGCGAACGCTCGCGCGGACCCGACCACGTGTGGCAGGAGGTCCGGGAGGCGGCGTTGCGCGAGTGGCCGTGGCTCGCCCGGCACGGCTGGGTGCGCCTGCCGCACGGCGCGGGCTCGCCGCTGTGGCAGCCCGCGCTCGTCGCCGCCCTGTCCGGTTCGGAGCTGTCCGACCCGGACACCGTCGCGGACCTCGCCGCCGAGCTGCGCGGCGCGCGCGGGTTCTCGCTGCCGGCGCTGCTGGCCCGGGCCACCTCGGAGCTGCTCGCCGGCAGGCACCGGGGTCCCGCGGTGCTCCTGCTGCGGGCCCGCGCTGGGTTGCGATTCGGCCGGAGGCCGCTGCTCCCGATCGCGTTCCACCGCATGACCGGGCCGGTCGCCGACCCGGGCGGCGGGCTGCCGATCGACGCGGGCGCGAGGTGGGACCCGGCCACCGGCGTGCTGCGGATCTACGGCGCCGACGCCGCCGGCCTGGCGGAGATGACGGCGGTGGCGCTGCTGGCGCACTGGTTCGGCGTCGAGCCCGGTTACGCCGTCCAGCTGGCGTTGCCGATCGAAACCGCGCTGGACCCAGGCGGCGCGCCCGTGCGTGCGCATCGGGAGATCGAGGCCCTGATCGCGGGTGGGAACCACCGCGCGCTGCACGACCTCTACTCCTGGGCGCGCCGGGACGGCCGGCACCGCTTCACCCACCGGCCCGCGCGGAGCCGGCTCGGGTTGCACATCCCGTTCTGGTGGGTGTGGGGAGAGCTGGGGCCCGTGGTGCGGTCCCGCACGCCGGCGGCGCGTCGCCTCGCCCACTACGCCCGCGCGGTCGGCGAGTACCTGCCCGCCCCGTGGGTGCAGGAACACAACGGCGACGGTGCCGACGTGATGCGGTTGCGCCAGGGGACGGATCGCGTGCTCTCGGTGCGCCGGTCCGCCGCGGCGGCCGCACTCCTGAGGAACAACGATGAGCCGGTCGAGGTGCCGTGGGTGTTGTGGCACCCCGACCTGCGGATCGCGCTCCTGCGCGCGGGCGCTGCGTGGCAGGCCGGCGGCGCCCCGATCGCCCGGGTCGCAGGACTGGACGTCCGCCAGGCGACGGTCGACGACGTTCGCGTGCTGCTGATCACGCGCCCGGACGGCGAGCTGGTCAAGATGCTGGTCACCGACATGGTGGCCGGTGGGCCGGGCCCGCGGTTGGCCGTCTGGCGTGACGTGCTCGCCGCGGTCGCGGCTCAGCGGGGGGCCGCCGACAGGGGCGAGGACCCGCTGGCCTGGTTGCTGGGCAGGTTCGCCCTCACGATCGACGCGCTTCTGGCGCTGATCGAACAGAACGGCTGGAGGTTCCTGCGCCACCCCGGGTACCACAACCACACCCGCGAGGAGTTCCAGCAGGCGAAGCGGCTGGTGCCGGATGCATTGCGGCTGCTGGTGGCGATGGTCGCCCGCGACGAACGGCACGGCCGGGTCGAGGAGCTGGCCGGTGAGCTGGCCGACAGTTGGGCCGGGGCGAGCCGGGAGCAGCGCGCACCGGCGGCCGAGGCGTTGGTGGCGGCCGGGGTGTTCAGCCTTGCCGAGGTTTCGCCCGGCCAGCTGACCGACGCCTTGGCCCCGGCGGCCTCGAACGTGCTGGCCGAGTCCCGCAAGGCGCTGCGGGGCGAACGGCCGGACTTCGGCCTGGCCGGCGAGCGGCTCGGCCTCGCGGGCGTCTTCCACCAGCTGGCCGCGCTCGACCTGGCGGCGGACGCCGTCGCGGCCCACGACCGTGCCCAGCTGTACTCGGTGCTGTCACGGTTGTACGGCCGGCTGGCCGGCGAACCCGGCGACCTCGGGTACTGGCGGCAGGTCACCGACCTGCTGGGTCAGCTGGCTCAGCTCCCGATCGGGCCGCGGGACGGGCTGGATCGGGCGGCGTTCACCACCCTTGCCGCCGCCCTCGACGGCGGGGTGCGAGAGCCGGCCGCGGCGAGCGACCTCGCGGTTCCGCCCGCCTGGCTGGCCGAGGCCCTCGCCGCCGCCACCGGACGGGGAAGCGTGCCGGGCTGGTTGGACGAGTTCTGGCAGGCCGCATCCCCGCTGCGCCGGCTGGCGCTGATGCTCATCGTCGCCAAGGCGGGTGCGCCAGCCCCGAGCCTGCTGGCCGAGGATCCACGAGGCCACGCGCCCGTCGCCCGGGCGGGCGGCCTCGACGTGCACCACCTGTTCATCGGCGATCAACGGATGTTCCTACTCACCCGCCCGAACGGTGAGCTGGTCCGGGTCGTGGTCGTCGACGCGCTCGAGCCCGAGGCGCCCACCGGGCAACCGGTCGCCGGCCTGCCCGGCGATGTCGACGCAGCAGGCCCTCTCGTGCGGCTCCGCGAGGGGATCACCGCATGGCGGGCCGCGCTTCCCGCTGTCGACGCGGGTGAGACCGGCGAGCGGCTGGGCCGGCTGCTCGACCGGCTCACGCTGATGATCGACGAACTCGAACTCCTCCTCGGCCGGATCGCGCGGCACACCCCGTCCCGCTCGTCCGTCGACTCGCGGCGGGGCGATGAGGACTGGCGGCTCGAGGAGCTCGTCGAGCACGCGTCGCGGCTGCTGGTGTCCGTGGCGGCGCATCGCGACGCGGCCTACGCACTGGTCAGCGAGTACCAGCTCGAGGTGCCCGAGCCCGGCCTGGCCGATCCGCTCGACCCCGACGAGCTGCGGGACGTCAGCGGGCCCCTGCGAGTGGTGGTGCGGATGGGCTCGCTGTCCCTGCAGTCCGACGCGACGACCTGGCGCCGGCACCACAGCGCGCGGACGGTGCTCACCCAGAGCCGGCGCACGAGCCGATCCGAGGCCACCGAGCTCCCCGCGGCCCTGACCTCCGCGCAGCCGACCACCCCCGGTGATGCCCGCGAGCGGTCGACCCGCTGGTGGAGGCTGGTGAAGCGCGATCAGGAGCTGCGGGACGCGATCAAGCTGTTCCGCGGCAACAACCGTCAGGTGCAGGCCTACCTGCAGCGTCTGAAGCAGTGGGGGAGCAATCCGCCCGAGGACGAGCTCAGGCCGGACCTGCTGCGGGAGGCCGAGCAGGTGGACGACGCGCTCCTGCTGGCCGGGCGCGCGCCCGTCGAGGTCGTCTACCGCGGGGAGAGCTGGCACCCCACCCTGCCGCCGCTGCCCGCCGATCCGGCCACGGCGGCCACCATCGTCGCGGAAGGCCAGTCGAGCTCTCCGTTCGCGCTGGGCGACGTGCGGGAGACCGACTCCATCCAGTTCGTCAGCTACGAGCGCGACTACGCGATGGCCTACGCCAGTACCCGCGGCGGGCTGTCCGTCCTCAACGCCTACCTCACCGACAACGCGGTCTGGCTGGCCGCGACGGGCATCTACCCGAAGAACGAAGGACTGCTGCCCCGTGGGCACCGGTCCGTGCTCGTCGGCATCACCCCGTCCCCGTTCCCCGGGATCGACTACCAGTTCACCTGGGCCGATGAACACCTGCTCGACGAGGTGTCCGCCCCGTCGCCGATCGAGCTCGCCGCGGCGGGGACGGGGGATGTGCTCGAGTGGTTCACGCCGGTGGTTGCCCGCGGCTGGAGGAAGGTCGGTGGGCAGCGCGGCTCCAACCCTGGTGGCACCTACCGGGCGGCCGACGGCACCGACTACTACGTCAAGCGATCGCACTCGAAGGACCACGCCCGCAACGAGGTGCTGACCGCGGTACTCGCCCGGCTGGCTCGCGTCGACACGGCCGAGCTGCGGCTGGTGATCCTCCCCGGCGGCCGGCTGGGCGTCGCGTCGAAGATCCGCCCGGACGCACGCCACGACTTCGGGGAGCGAGTGCGCAGCCGGCACTACCGGGCCAGGGTGCAGCAGGGCTTCGCCCCCGCTGCCTGGCTGGGCAACTGGGACGTCGTGGGCAGCGGCGACAACATCCTCACCGACGGCGACGAGCCGTTCTGGGCCGACCTCGGTGGTGGCCTGCTGTTCCGGGCTCGCGGCGCGGCGAAGGGCGCCGCGTTCGGCGACGTCGTCACCGAGTGGGACGTGCTGCGCGGACGGACCAGCTCGCACGATCCGGACGCCCGCAACCCCCAGGCCGCCTCGGTGTTCGGCGACATGACCGACGCCCAGTTGACGGCCTCCGCCCAGCTCGTCGCCGGTGTCTCATCCGAACGCATCGATGCCGCGGTCAACGCTGCCGGGTTCGCGCCGCACACCACGCGGATGCTCGCCGCGCGGCTGAAGGCGCGCCGTGCCGACATCGCCGACCGCGCCGGGATCACGCTGCCCACCGAGCCGGCCTTCGCCGCCATCGCCGACGTCGACGTGTCCGAACCGCCGCTGCCGAGTGCAGCGACGGTCTCCGCGGGCATCGTGATCGTCGAACGGGGCAAGCTGTGGCTGATCGAACCGAAGGGAGGATTCGGCGGCTATCGGTTCACCTTCCCCAAGGGGCGCGTCGAACCCGGACTGAGCGCCCAGCAGAACGCGCACCGCGAGGTCTGGGAGGAAACCGGGCTGCGCGCCAGGATCGTCGGCTACCTCGGCGACCACCGGGGGAACACCACCATCACCCGCTTCTACCTCGGCGTTCGCGACGGTGGGAGCCCGCTGTCACCCGATCCCACCCCGTACGTGGAGGGCGGCAGGGAAACCGCGTCGGTCCGGCTCGTCACCCCCACCGAGGCGGCGAGACTGCTCAACAAGGACCGGGACCAGCGCGTCCTCGCCCGGGTCGAGGCAGCGCTGCGCGGCACCGCGCCAGGCGAAGGCGGGTTGGTGGCCGTCAACCCGTTCGGGCACCGGGCGCTGCGGGCGATGGAGGGCGCCGCGCGAACGCTGTACGACGCCGCGGTGCCCGTGGACCGCGAGCGGTTCTCGCACCTGCCGCGCGCCCCGCCCGGGGTGACCGTGCTGGTGGCGCCGGCCGGTCTGCGCCCCGCCGGGGCCGAAGGTGTGATCGCGTTCGGCTGGCATGCCCGCGGCGTGGTGCTGGTCTTCGCCGACACCCTCGCCGAGATCGACGCGCTCATCGGCGCCGGCCGGCTCCCGGCGAGCTGGTGGACGCGCTTGCTGGCCCACGAGCACGACTTCCACCTGGCCGCCGATCGGCACACCGGGCTGTGGCACGGGCTGCACACCATCGGACTGGTCGCCCGGCTGGTGCTGGCGCGGGCGACGGCCCTGTCCGGCAGCCTGGCGCGCGGGACGGGAGAGCGGCTGGTTGCCGGCGCCAGGCTGTCCGGGTGGCTGCGCGCCCGGCAGGGCGAGCTCCTCGGCCTGCACGTGGGCGTCGGGATGACGGTGGCGATGGCCGCCACCTACGCCACGTTCGACATCGCCGCCACCTACGGCGTCCCGGCCACGTCGACCCTGCTGCTGGCGTTCGCCGGCTGGGGCGTGGGTGGCCTGTCGTTGCTGGTGAACGCGGTGTTCGGCAAGCGGCTCGGGGTGAACGCGGCGCTGGGCATCGGGCTGGCCGCCTCCGCCGCCCTCGCCGCGATCGCGGTGGCGCCCGCCGCGTTCGGCGTGCTGCTCGTCCTCTACGGGCTGGGCGGCATGATGATCTCAGCATCGGCGATCTTCCAGGCGTCGCTGGCTCGACACCCGCTCGAGGCCGCCGCTGCCGGGGACCGGCAGGACCGGGTGCAGACGTGGTCGTCGGTGGGCCGGGCCTGGCTACCGCTGGCGGTGGCCGGCTCGGTGTTCGTGTTGTCCGGATGGCGCGGCGCCGCGGTGGCGCTCGGCCTGATGACGGCAGCGCTCAGCGCCGCCACCTGGGTGGCGCTGCGAGGTGGGCTCGCACCCCCGGCGGTGGCGGGCTCGTCGTGGCGGCAGGCCCGCGACAGCATGGCCGCCGCGGCGAAGCGGGCGTGGCGGGCGCCGCTGCGGTTCGTGGTGTCGGTGCCGCTGCTCGGGTTCCTGATCGGGTTCCCGATCGGCTGGATGCTCGGCGCGGTTTCGCCGATGCTCAAGGTGCACATGCCGTGGCTGGACGCGCAGTTCGTGGTGTGGGCGGCCGCGGTCGTGACGTTCGTGCACCGGTACGCGGCGGTGTGGGCGAACGGGTGGTGGGCCGGGGCCAAGGCGAAGCGGCCGTGGATGGGCACGCTGGTGGGCGCCTCGCTCCCGATGGTCACGGTGCCGCTGCTCCTGGGGGCGCTGCTGGCATGGCCGCACGCGGCGAGCTCGGCCATCCCACTGGTCGGGATGTTCGTGGCGGTCAGCATCGCGTTCCAGCTGCCGATGGGTCCGACCACGGCGCTGACCCGTGGCGTGGCCGGCACCAGCCGGTTCCTGGTGGGTACCCAGCTCGGCGCCGCCGCCGGGGTCGGGCTGACGCAGCTCGTGGTGGCCGGGCTGGCCCCGGGCGGGCTCACCGTCGCCACCGCCGGGGCCGTCGAGCTCACGTTGGGGATCGGCTACGTGGTGGTCACCGGCGTGATGTTCGTCGTCGCGCGCCTCGTGACCCGGTTCAAGGTCGGGTCGATCGCCCGGCTCGAAGCCGCGATCGCGGGGCAGGCGGGCAACGCCACCGCCGCCGAGATCATGGCGGTGCTCGAGGGCCACGGCATCCTCAACATCGGGGACCTGATCACCCACACCGCCGGCGAGCTGCGGGCCATCGGCCTGACCGGCGAGCAGGTGGTGCTGATCGAGCGCGGGCTGGCCGAGCTCGGGCACAACCTGCGCGGGCCGCCACCGGCAGGCCCGTCGGGTCCTGCGGGTCCGTCGAGGCCGTCGAGCGGCGGCCCGTCCGGCGTCGCCGGGTTCTGGGCACGGACCGGTGGCCGGGCAGCGGCAGGCCTGGCCCGTTGGGCGGCAGGCCTGGCCCGGGCCGCGGTGGTGGGGGCCGTCGCCGCGCTGGCATTGGCGGCCACCCCGGGCGTTGCGGCGGCCGGCACGGCCGGCGTCGCGGTCGGTGGCTGGGTGGCTCCGACGTGGCTGGTGTACGTCGCCCTCGGCTTCGGGGCGTGGCTGGTCTGGGCCGTCGGCGTCGCGCTGGCCGCGGAGTTCTCGAGCGCGCCCGCGAAGGTGCGTCGCCAGCTGGCGCGCACCAGCAAGGTGATCGGGCTCATCGGGTTCCTGTTGCAGGTTTGGCTGTTGGCGTGGGGGCTGCCGGTCTTCGGCGTCGAACCCGGTGTCGGGTCGCTGGCTGCGGTCCTCGGGCTCTCCGCGGTGGCCGGGGTGGCCGGCTCGCTGGCCCGCAGCAGTTCCTGGGGCCGCAAGGCCGTTCCGTTCACCGGGACGGCCGCAGTCGTGGGATTCACGGTCGCCGCGGCGGTCGTCGGGTTGGCCTGGGCGGGATTGCCGTTGTTCGGCGGGCAGCCGGTCGCCTGGCACGCCGGGCTCTACCTGGGCCTGGTCGGGGTCCTCGGGCTTCTCGGTGCGGGCCACACCGTCGTGGAGCTCGCGCGCAACCCGCAGCCACGCGGTCCCGTGTCCGTGCGTACGCGGTTGGCCGCGGTCGTGGTCTTCGCCGCGAACGTCGTGGTGATCGCGGTGGCGACCGCAGGCCTGGTGACCTTGCTGCGGATGATCGACCCCGTCCACGAGCTGCTGCACGCGCTGTTCGGTTGGGTACCGCAATGGCTGCGCTGGGCGCTGCTGGCCAACTCCGCGGTGATGGGCGCCCGCGAACGTGCCGCCAGGTTCGTGCGCGCGCACCGCGCGGAGCCCGACGCCGCCGATGGCAGGAACACCGGATCCGGAGCGCTGGCGGTGGAACTCTCCGACGCGGCGCGGGACGGCTACGAGGCCGCGCTGCGGGAGACCCCGCCGTCCCCGTTGCCGACGCGGCACGGCGGTGGCCGTGGCGTGCTGGTGCCGGCGCGGGCGCTGCGCGATCACGGGATCGGCGACGAGACACTGCGCAACGTCATCGCCTACACCCTCGACGGGCGGGTGTACGTGACGGACGAACAGCTGGCCGTCATCCGGTGGCTGCAGCGCGGGGGGCTGCTGCCTGCGGACTGGCTGGAGCAGGTGCTCGACCACGAGCACACCTACCGCGTCGAGCGGCCCACCTCGCCCGACGAGCTGGGCGCGTGGCGGGAGCGGCGCCGCCAGAACGCTGGTCGGTTGGTGGAGCAGTGGTTGCGCGCGCTGGAGGCCGACCCGACCGCGCTCGCGGTGGGGCCGGTCGAGGCGGCGGCCCGCCGGCTGTCCGAGTGGCAACCCCGGTGGTCCACCGATCTCGCCGCGCTGGCGCTGCTCGTCGACCCGAGGGCCGTCCGGGGTGAGGACTGGCACGACGCCGTCGTCCAGCTGCGCGAGACGCTGGACCGGCTGTTCGCCGATCCCGCCGCCGCGCCGGCCGTCGTCGAGGTCTGGATCGCCCACCAGCGGCTGCGCGAGTCCCTGTCCGACATCCCGGAGCTGGGCACCCCGACCCCGGCCGCGGAAGCCCTCCGGGACGCGATCAGCCAGGCCGTAGTCGACGAGATGGACGCGGTGCGCGCGGCGGGCGTTCCGGACCCGCTGATCGAGGGACTGATGGGCTTCCGCCTGAAATGGCAACTGTGGCTGATCGCCTACCAGGACCTGTACGACGCGAACATCACCCGGCACGCGCGGCGGAACGCCGATCAGCAGATCGCGAGGTGGCGGGAGTACGAGACGACGCTGAAGGAGGCGCTCGCCGATCCCGGCCCGCTCACCGAGCACTGGCGAACGTTGCTGGGCCACGCCCGGCGGCTGCACGACGGGATGACGGCGCGTCAGCGGGCAGCGGGCGAACTGTTCGCCGCCGAGCTCGACCGGGCGGTGAACCCGCCCGGTCCCAGCGGGCAGAGCGGTGCGGTGCTCGACGGTGAGTGGGGCACGGGCCGGGAGGACCGGTGGGTGAAGCTGCTGCCCCAGCTCGAGCGCCTCGGCACCACCCACGAGAACGACCCCGCCGACCCGCGAGCGCCGCCCGGCGTGCTGGAGATCCCGCTGGACGAGGCGGTGTACGACCTGCTGCGCGCGAACGGGCTCGCCGACCTGCCCGGACGGCTCGTCGGATACTACTGGGCCGACCGCGACGTCGTGGTGGTCTTCGCCCCGACCCTGTACCGGCTGCGCGTGGCCGGGCTGTTCGAGCAGCTGCTGGCGCACGAGGACTTCTTCCACCGCCAGGGCCGGATCAGGGAACGCAACGATGCCGGGCTGACCCACGACGAGGACGAAGCCGAGATCATCCGGCTGCTGGCCGCCGCGTTCCCGCTCGTGAACGCGATCGCCTACGACAGCGCCGGTGAGCGCGTCGCACCGACCGCGACCCACGTCGAGCTGGTGCGCGCTGCGCTGGCCGAACGGGCCGCGGCGGACGCCATCGAGCGGCGCAGCGACGAGCTGACGTCGCACGCTGCCGGGGCGGCCGAGCCCTCCACCCTGGCCCTGGTCGACCAGCTGAACGAGCGGCTGTCCGAGATGCTCGCAGCCGCGGGGATGGATCAGGTGGTGGTCGTCTACCTGGCGTTCGACGCGTCGACGGTCGTCACCGACCGGGCGCTGTTCCTCGAAGGGATCCTGCAGCTGCCCGTGGCGGTCCGCCGGGGCCTGTGGGTGGACGACCCGCTCGTCGAGTTCGACGATCGGCTCGCCGCGCTCGTGCGGGGGGTTCCCGCCGCCGTCGAGGAGGCCCTCCGGGTGCGCCGGCTGATCCGGTTCGTGGTGCGGCAGGTCGAGTGGGCGTCGGCTGCGTGGGAGCTCGGCCGGGTCGACGCCGCCCTGGTCCGGCTCGCGCGGGCCGGGGACGGGATCCCCGCCGCGCGCGCGGCGCTGGCGCGGCCCGGCGCCTGGCCCGCGCGGGTGGACGACCACCCTGCCCATGCCCTGGACCGGGCCGAGGCCCAGGCCGCCGAGCTGCTCGCCGCGACGGGCACGCCCGGGGTGCTGCACCGGATCGGGCAGCGCGTGTTCGACGTGATGGACCGCGACGGCCTCGACAGGACGCTGACGTCCCTGGCCGAGCTGGCCCCCGCGCCGGTCGAGCTGGTCCGTGCCGCGGTGACCGAGCATCCCGGCCTGGTGCTCGACGACGGCGGATGGGTGAGCGTTCTCGACGTCCGACCGGCACCGGTCCCGCCGCGCGCGCCCGGCGACACCGGGCTGGAGCTGCCGGGCACCCTCGCACCGGGTGGACCGTTGACGGCGCTGGCCTCGGCCTGGCTGGTCGGCGAGCACCGCCCGTTGAGCCCGATCGAGCGCAGCGGGTGGTTGATCGCGCTGATCGGCCGGGCGTGGCAGGCATCGCGCGGCCCGGCCGCGGTGATCGGCCGGACGGAGATCCACCGGGTCGCGAGCGCCGTCCCGGACGGGCTGCGGCTGCTCGGCCCGGACGCCACCGATGCCCCGGAGCTGGTGCTCGTGGTCCAGCGGGTCCGGGGTGGCCGGCATCGGTTGGTGAACGCCTTCCCCACTGCGACCGGCGACCTCTCGCAACGGGAGATGTGGCTCGTCGACTCGGTGCTGGCCGTCCGCGGCGGCGGCGAGCTGCTCGGCACCGGATGGGCGGTCGCCCCCGACCTCGTCCTCGCCCCGCTGAGCGCGTTCGCCGGCCGTGACCTGTGGGACGTCACGGTCGACGGGGTGGCTCCGGACGAGGTGATCGCGCTGACCCCGGACTCGTTCGGGGTGGCCGCCCCGCTCGTCGCGCGGGCCCGCAGGCTCGGCCGGATGCTGTTCGGCTTCGACCTGGGCACCGCCGACCTCGTGGTGCTGCACGTGCCCGGGCTGCACGCCGTGCCGCTCCCCGTCACCACGGATGCGGTGGCGGTGGGCACGCCGTTGCTGGTGGCCGCCCGGGACGCCGCGCAGGTGCTGCGCCCGACCCTCGCCCCGGTCGTCGCCACCGGTCCGGCGACGGTCACCCTCGCCGCACCGCTCGACCCCGCTGCCCTGGGCAGCCCGGTGCTCACCAAGGACGGCCAGGTCGCCGGGATGATCACGCACATCGACCGGGAGAGCGGGCTGGCCACCGCGCTCGTCGCCCCGCTGCTGGTCGCCGGTGCCGCCGCCGCCCGCGCCGAGGTTCGTGCGGCAGGCGCCACGCCTGCAGTGCTGCTCGACCACGTCGCCCTGCGGCTGGACCTGGCCGGCGCCGCCCGGGACGCAGGCCGCCCCGGCGAGGCGCGGCGCCACCTGCGCCGGGTGGAGTTCGCCCTGGATCACATCGCGGCCGAGCTCGGCTCCCGCCGCGACGGTCGCCTCCCCGATGCCGGGTTCGACGCCGCGTTCGACCGGCTGGTGCACCTCGCCCGCAGGTGGTGGCTGGAGCTGCAGGCCGCGCGGGGTCCCCCCGCCGACGCCGCCGCGGCCGATCGTGCGATCGACCTGGCGTCCGTGCTGCTCGGCGCCGAGAGGTCCCCGGCCGCTCGGCTCGCCGAGGCCGCCCTCGCCGTCGGGCAGCCCACAGCCTGGCGCGTGCACCTGCACCACGCCGTCGACGCGGCCGGCCTCGCGGCGATCCGCCGGGCGCTCACCCCGCCGTCGACCGGCCACCGCCCGACTCGTGCGGATCTCGAACAGGCCCACCGCAGCCTGGGCCTGCTCATCGGCAGGCTCCCCGCGGAACTCGGCGACCCGCTGGCCGCGGTGTTGGCACGCTGGACGATCCCGGGCGAGCCGCCCGCGGGCCTGCTCGCCTACGTGGAGGGCGAGCTGCCCGACGAGCTGCCCGGCCTGGCCGGCTTCGCGCTCGCCGCTGCCCGCTACCACCTGTGGCAGGCCCGGCCCGGTACCGGACGGACCGGTGGCTCCGGCCTCGGGACGGCCCTGACGATCGCCGGACTCACCGGCGCCGCGTGGTGGGGCCTGGCGGCGGTGCCAGGTGGAAGCGGCACGGCCGAGGCGACGTCGCTGCACCACGCCGCACCAGCCGCCGCCGAAGGGGACACCACGGTCCTGAAGGCGCTCGTGCTGCTCGCGGCCGCCTACGTCGTCTACCGGATGCTGAGGGCAGCGGGCGAGTGGGTCGGCCGCACGCTGGGGACGATCGGCGAGGCGATCGTCGACCTGCTGCGGTGGCCACTGGACGCCGCCGTCGCCGCAGGCAAGGGACTGGTGAGCCGGCTGCGGTGGGTGCTGCTGGGCACGGCGACCGGCTGGGTGGCGGCCGCGACCGGGTACGGCGTGCCCGCGGTGGTCGTCGGCCTGGTGCTGGCCGTCCTGCCCGGGCTGGTGGCGCTGGTCGTCGTGACCGTGCCCGAGCTGCGTGGGCGCGACCCCGCCGACTGGGTGCGCCACCTGGTGCGGGCCTGGTACGAGCTGCGCCCGCCGTGGCAGGTCGGCGCAGGCCTCATCGCAGGCGCCGCCCTCTGGGGGTACGTGGGCGGGGACGCGGGCGCTGCCGCGATGGCGGCGGCGATCGTCCCGGGTCTGGGTGGCGGAGCGCACCGGCCGACCGAACGGCGCGGCGTCGTGATCGCCGAATCGGACCGCGGTCTCGTCGTCGTCACCGATCCGGCCGCGGTCGCGCCGGTGCTGGACGAGGTGCGCGAGCTGTGGGCCCGGAACGATCTCGTCCCGGTTGATCCGCTCGAGCTCGGCCCGAGCGGGCTCTGGGTGTCGGTGGGCCTGTGGCCGTTCCGCGCGGGCCGCACCCCGGCGCTCGCCGTGCGCGGGCTGCGCGACGTGCGCGTTCTCCACGTCCTCGACGTCGATCGCCTCGCGGTGATCACCCCCGTGGAGTCGTCCGGCGCCGTGATCAGCGGGTTCGACGAGCAGACCCGGGTCGCGCTCGAACACGAGATCGTGCGCGGGCTGTACGGCGGCAACCCCGACAATGGGTGGCGGCCCGTCGTGCGGGACGTTGACCCGTCCCTCGGCGACCGGGTGGCCGTGGCGCCTGCGACCTTGCCCGCCGTCGAGTACGTGGCGACCTTGGACCGCAAGCGCGGCCTGCCGACCGCCGTGCTGGTGAGGGTGCGTGGCCCCGATCCCCGCCTGCTGGTGGTGCACCCCCGCGGCCCGGAGCACCTGGACCGCGCGCTCGACACCGCGGCCGCGTACCGGGTACTGGGCGCACCGGCCGTGCTCACCTGGCCGGCCGTTCTGCCCGAGCACGTGCTGGACCCCCACGGCGGGGTGGTGCTGGGGGCGGGCGAGACGGTCGAGGTCGGCCACTACCGCGGCGGCAGCGAGGTCGACCTCGACGAGCCGCTCCAGCGCGCCCAGGTGGCCCGCCTCCTCGGGATCGCATCGGTGCTCGGCGACATCGACCTGCGCGCGGTGAAGAAGATCAATCTCGTCCTGGACCGGTTCGGGAACGTCGGGCTGGTCGACTTCGACGCGGGCATGAGGCTGGACCCCGAGCCGGCCGAGGCGCATTTCCAGATCGTGATCGAGGGAGCACCGTTCGAGACGCGGTCGGCGCAGGAGATCTTCGGCGTGCTGACCGAGGCCGACGTGCTCGCCGGCTACGAGTACGTCGTCGAGCGGCGCGCCGAGCTGCTGGCGGTGATCCGCGACCCCGCGCGGCGGTTGATCGTCGGTGCCCGGGTGGACTGGATGAGCCAGGTCGTCGCCGCGGGGCGGTTGCCCGGCTGGCTGCGCGAGCAGCTCGCGGAGGCGCAGGAGATCGCGGCCGCGGCCCATCCGGGTGAGCGGCTGCCCGACCATGCGTACCGGCCCGGCTTCAGCCCGGAACAGACGCAGCTGATCACGTGGGCCCTGGCCCGGATCCGGCAGGAGCAGGCGGCGCCTCCGGACGGGTCAGGGGGCAACCGGGATCCGCCCGTGGCGGGGCTGCGCACCGACGAGGCTTTGCTGGTCTTCCGCGGGGAGCTGCTCGCCGCCGAGCTGCGTGGTCACGTGTCGGAAGCGGAGGCGGCCGATCTCGTCGAGCGGCTCGTGACGTTCGCGTGGTACGACGCCGACGGCCTGGTCGTCGCGGTCGGCGAGGAGCGCTACGCCGAGCTGGCCCGGCTCGGTGCGCTCCGGGAGGCGATCGACGGGGCACGCAGCCGGGCCCCGCCGCCCGCCGATCCGCTGGAGCGCCTGCGTGCCACGGACGCCGACGATCCGGCGTTCTGGGGAGTCGCGGGTCTGGTTCTCGAGCGGATCGTCGAGGACGGTGCCGCCCGCGACGGGTACGAGACCGCCCTGCAACGCATCGCCGAGAGGCTGCTGGCCGGATCCCTCCGCGGTGGTCGAGAGCTCGCCGACGACTACCTGCGCTGGATCGCACCGCGTCTGGGCTCGCCGTCCTGGCTCGCGAAGTGGTGGCCGACGGCGAGCCTGCCCGCCCGGGTCGCGCTCGGGGTCCTGGTCGCGCTCGTCGGCGATCCGGGGTGGTTGCGCGAGCTGCCGAAGAAGCGGCGGGATGCGCGGGACCTCGCGCGGCTGGTGCGGCTGTGGACCGATCGCAACCTCGCGGAGCACACGAGCGCACTGACGGATGTGCTGCGCGCTGCCTCGGCGGTGACGCGGACGCCTGCCGGCGAGCGCAACGGCTCGTGGCTCAGCCTCGTCCACGCCGCCGTGGTGGTCGCGCTCCATTCGGATCCCGCCCGGTCGTCGCGCGTGCTCGACGTGCTCGGCCCCCTGCCCGGCGCCATCTCGGCGGCCGGCCCGAACGCCAACGTCGTGGCCCTGATGGCCGACGCCACGGCCACCGTTCAGGCGGTCGGGACCGGGGTGGCGCCGCGGCCGTCCATGCAGGTCTGGACGCCCCCCGATCCGGACGCGCCGGGCGAGCAGCCGGGTACCGCGATGTCGGGAACGGTGACGCTGTACCACGGCACGACCGACCGCGGCGCCGACAGCATCCGCAGCCGGGGCATCGACCTCTCCGTTCAGCGCGATCGCACCGATTTCGGAACCGGCTTCTACACGACACCCGATCACTGGGACGCCCGCCGAATGGCACGCAAGCGCGCGCAGGCGCACGGGGGAGTTCCGGTCGTCCTCCGGTTCGACGTACCGGCCGAGGCGTTGAACGAGATGTCCGGGATCTGGTTCCCGAGAGCGAGCCGGGAGTACCAGGAATTCGTCCGGATGATGCGCCTCAAGGGCCGCAGGCACGCGTTCGACTGGGTGCGGGGACCGGTGCTGTACAGCGTTCGCGACTTCCTGGCCGGCGGCGAGGTGAACGCTTCCGGTGACCAGGTCTCCTTCCACACGCCGCGGGCGGCGGAGGTGCTCGCGGCGCAGCTCGTCGGTGAACGCTCGGTGCGGCCGCCCGGCCCGAACGGTTTCGAGTGCCAGTGTGGCGAGAACCATTGGGGCATCCACGGCGCCGCCGGCCTCCTGCCCTGGTACCGCGACGGCGACGGGATGGATTGGTTCCTGCTGCAGCAGCGGGCGCGCGGCGACTACGCGGGGACCTGGGGCCTGCTGGGCGGCGCCCGCGAGGCGGGCGAGTCGGCGGAACAGGCGGCGATCCGGGAAGCCGCTGAGGAAGGCGGCCTCCTCCCGTCGGCTTACACGATTCTCGGGTCGTTCCTGGACGATCACGGCGGTTGGGGGTTCACCACGGTGTTCGCCGTGGTGAGCTCGCGGGACATCGGATTCCGCCGAAATCGGGAAACCAGCCGGCTGGAATGGATCCGGCGGGACTGGGTCCCGACGCTCGATCTGCATCCCGGCCTGGCCGCCACGTGGAACGAACTGATGAGGGTGTTCCCCGGGAGGTTCGCGTGATGGCGCAGTTCAACCGTGGCGGCCGCCGTGGCCGCCAGATGGAGAGGAATCCCCGTCGATGATCGAGATCAGGTCCGCACCGGACGCGGAGACGGCCCACGTCCTGCGCGTGAAGCCGGAGGAGGTCCCGGCGCAGCGGTACCCGCTCCTGCGGGCATTGCTGTGGTGGGCGCCGCCCGCCACCGCGATGCTGGCGGGTGGGTGGACCGCGGCGATGGTCCTCGTGGCCGCGGGGCGGACGTCCGACCCGACCGTCCTGATCACCTGCGGGGTGGCGACCGCCGTCGCGGTCTTCGGCGGGATGTGCCTGTTCGAGCGGCTGGTCGGCCTGCCGGGCGCGGCACTGGGAGCGGGCGTCACCGTCCAGCTCATCCACTCCCCGTTCGTGGAGACCGGGATCATCCCGGGCTGGTCGGCGTCGGCGGGCTGGGTCCTCACGGCGGTCGTGACCGGGGTGCTGATCTGGCGGGTGCACGCGCGACGGCCACCGATGATCCGCACGGCCCAACCCGTGGTGACGGCAGGGGAGGCGCTCGACGAGCTGGCCGGCGCCGGCTCGAGCGCGTCGGGGCGGGTGACGGTCTCGGGGCGGTTCGGGCTCTCGGGGTGGCCACGCACGGCGCTGCAGGCCGTGGAGCTGCCCGGGAACCCGCCCCCGGAGATCGACGCGGTGGTCAGCATCGAGACGCGGTCGAGCCGGGGCACCGCGTTCGTGATCCGCAACGACGGCAGGCATGCCGACCTGGTGACCAACGATCACGTGATCGGCGCCGCGCGCTCGGCGCGCGTCAGCGTGGCCGGGACGGTCCGCGCCGCCGCCCCGCTCCCGCGCCCGGACCCCGAGCGGTTCGCGGGGGCGCTCGCCGAGCACGTGCCGGACCTCGACGAAGCGCGGTGCCGGCAGCTGGCGCAGGAGTCCGACCTGCGCCTGCTCCGGATCGACTCCGCCGGTCTCCCGGTGGAGTCGCTCCAGATCTCCACGGCGGACGCGGTGGACGCGCTCGCGCTGTCGGTCGGCTACCCGCACGGCGGGGTGCCGCGGTTCGTCTGGCCGGCGAACCCGGTGCCGCTCCCCGCGATCGGGGTCGGTCGGCTCGTCGCGCGCGACGGCGGCGCCGTGCTCTGGACGCCGTGGCGGGTGCAGCGCGGCAACTCCGGTGGACCGGTGCTCGTGCGGGAGCACGGCCGGCTGCGCGTCGCGGCGGTCACCTACGTGCAGCACGACCGGCGCGGCTCACGGGGCGACGCGGCCCACATCGCGGCGCCCGTCCTGCGGGCGTACCTCGCCGCGGTCGACGGGGACCGCCCGTGATCGGGTCAGGCCACGAGCGGTTCCAGGACGAAGACCGGGATCTCGCGGGTCGTCTTCTTCTGGTAGTCGGCGTAGTCCGGGTAGGCCTCGACGGCCCGTTCCCACCAGATCGCCTTCTCCTCGCCGGTGACCTCGCGCGCCTTGAAGTCACCGGTCTCCGTGCCGTCCTGCAGCTCGACGTGCGGCTCGGCCTTGACGTTGTAGTACCAGACGGGGTGCTTCGGGGCGCCGCCGAGGGAAGCGACGATGGCGTAGTGGCCCCCGTGCTCCACGCGCATCAGCGGCACCTTGCGCAGCTTGCCCGTCTTGGCGCCGCGGGTGGTCAACAGCACGACGCGACGGCCCTTGATGTCGACGCTCTCCGTCGTCCCGGTCTCGAAGATCTTCTCGGTCTGCTCCCGCACCCATCCGGTGGGGCTGATCTCGTATTCACCCTCGAGTGGCATGTGGTGGTCCAACACGGCGGCCCTGCCGGATCTTCCCTCGCCCCTCCGGACGGGTTACGGTCGGGCGTAGACGGGAGCTCGCAGCAGCGGGCTGAGAGGGTGGCTGGTGCGCCACCGACCGCAGGAACCTGTCCGGGTAATGCCGGCGTAGGGAGGCGAAAATGGCTGAGCCCACGGTGGGCACCACACCCCCGACCGTCATGACGATCGCGGGCACCGACTCCGGCGGCGGCGCGGGCGTCGCGGCCGACCTGCGGGCCATGGCGGCCTGCGGGGCCCACGGCTGCGTGGCCGTCACCGCGGTCACCGTGCAGAACACCACCGGCGTCACCGGCGTGCACACGATCCCGCCGGAGACCGTCGCGGCCCAGATCGAGGCCGTGGCCACGGACATCGCGCTGGGCGCCGTGAAGACCGGCATGCTCGCCGACACCCCGATCATCGAGGCGATCGTCGCGGCGTGCGACCGGGTGGGGATCGGCGGAGTCGGCATCCCGCTGGTCATCGATCCCGTCGCCGCGTCCATGCACGGCGACCCGCTGCTCGCCGACTCGGCCCTCGACGCCTACCGCACCCTGCTCTTCCCCCGTGCCCTGCTGGCCACACCCAACCTCGACGAGGTGCGGCTGCTCGCCGAGGTCGACGTCCACGACCGCGCAGCCCAGTACGAGGCGGCCAAGGTGATGCACGCGTTCGGGCCGCAGTACGTGCTGGTCAAGGGCGGGCACCTGCGCGAGGACACCGACGTGTGCGTCGACCTGCTCTACGACGGCCACACCTTCACCGAGCTGCCAGGGCCCCGGTTCGACACCGGCAACACCCACGGCGGCGGCGACAACATGGCCTCTGCCATCGCGTCGGGTCTCGCGCGCGGCATGTCCGTGCCGGAGGCCGTCGCGTTCGGCAAGCGCTACGTCGTCGAGGCCGTGCGGCACTCCTATCCCCTCGGCGCGGGCCACGGCCCGATCTCGCCGCTGTGGACGGTCCGGAACTGGTGGGAGCAGACCGTCTGAAGTCCGATCACAACTGAACACACCGCGGGAGCTCGTGAGCGCAACGGGCTGAGAGGGCATGTGCAGCCGACCGCAGAACCTGTCCGGGTAATGCCGACGTAGGGAGAACACCAGCGATGACCGCTGTAGCGCCGTCCGTCACGACCGGCCCCGCGAGGGGCTCGCACAAGGCGTATCTCGAGGGACCGGACGGGCTGCGCGTCCCCGTCCGCCGCATCGAACTGTCCACCGGTGAGCACCACGACGTCTACGACACCTCGGGCCCGTACACCGACGACACCGCCACGATCGACCTCGCGGCCGGGCTGCCGCCGCTGCGCGCCCCGTGGATCGCGGCACGCGAGCCGGGCACCCAGCTCTCGTACGCCCGGGCCGGTGTGATCACGCCGGAGATGCGGTTCGCCGCGATCCGGGAGGGTGTCGACGCCGAGCTGGTGCGGGACGAGGTCGCCCGCGGCCGGGCGGTGATCCCGGCCAACCGGCGGCACCCCGAGTCCGAGCCGATGGTGATCGGCAAGAGGTTCCTGGTGAAGGTCAACGCCAACATCGGCAACTCCGCCGTGACCTCCTCGATCGAGGAGGAGGTGGAGAAGATGGTGTGGGCCACCCGCTGGGGCGCCGACACCGTCATGGACCTCTCCACGGGCAGGCAGATCTCCGAGACGCGCGAGTGGATCCTGCGCAACTCGCCCGTCCCGATCGGCACGGTGCCGATCTACCAGGCCCTCGAGAAGGCGGGTGGCGACCCCGCGAAGCTGTCGTGGGAGCTCTACCGCGACGTCGTGGTCGAGCAGTGCGAACAGGGCGTCGACTACATGACGGTGCACGCGGGCGTGCTGCTGCGCTACGTGCCGCTCACCGCGAAGCGCGTCACCGGGATCGTCTCCCGCGGTGGGTCGATCATGGCCGCCTGGTGCCTCGCCCACCACCGCGAGTCGTTCCTCTACACGCACTTCTCCGAGCTCTGCGACATCCTGCGCGCCTTCGACGTCACCTTCTCCCTCGGTGACGGGCTGCGGCCGGGCTCGATCGCCGACGCGAACGACGAGGCGCAGCTGGCCGAGCTGAAGACCCTCGGGGAGCTCACCGCGATCGCCCGGGCGAAGGACGTCCAGGTGATGATCGAGGGGCCCGGGCACGTCCCGCTGCACAAGGTCGACGAGAACGTGCGGCTGGAGGAGGAGTGGTGCGGCGAGGCGCCGTTCTACACCCTCGGCCCGCTCGCCACCGACATCGCGCCCGGCTACGACCACATCACGAGCGCGATCGGCGCGGCCCGGATCGCGCAGGCCGGTACGGCGATGCTCTGCTACGTCACGCCGAAGGAGCACCTCGGACTCCCGAACCGCGACGACGTGAAGACCGGCGTGATCACCTACAAGATCGCCGCCCACGCCGCCGACCTGGCCAAGGAGCACCCGCGCGCCCAGGCCCGTGACGACGCGCTCTCCGCGGCCCGGTTCGAGTTCCGCTGGCTCGACCAGTTCCACCTGTCGCTCGACCCGGACACCGCCCTCGCCTTCCACGACGAGACCCTGCCCGCCGAACCGGCCAAGTCCGCGCACTTCTGCTCCATGTGCGGGCCGAAGTTCTGCTCGATGCGGATCACGCAGGACGTCCGCGACTACGCCGAGGCCAACGGCCTGACGACGGTGGCCGCGATCGAGGCCGGCATGGCGGAGAAGGCGGCGGAGTTCACGGAGGGCGGAGGGCGTCTCCACCTCCCCCTGGCCTGAGATGTCAGCAAAGCCACTTTCATGTCCTCACGTGTCATGAAAGTGGCTTTGCTGACACAGGGGTCGACTACGGGTGCACGTCCGCGACGGCGGTCTTGTCGGGGAACGAGTGGTGCTCGTGGGCCACCTGCCAGCGTCCGTTCTCCTTGCGCAGGCCGAACGTGATCCGCAGCCGCTGCTCGGGGTGGGCCGCGTGCTCCTCGGCGGTGCCGCACCGCAGCAGCGCCCACGCGAACGCGACGTCCTCGCCGGCCGTGACGTCGAGCTCCACGATCTCGAACGTCGCTCCCTTCGCCTGCCACTCGAAGAAGCCCGGCCAGGTGGCGCGGTAGGGCTCGATGCCGCGGACGCCGTCCTGGGGCGGGGGCACGTCGAACATCACGATGTCGCCGGTGTGGTCGGCCAGCACGGTGTCGAGGTCGCCTGCGTGCACGGCGGCGGTCCACCGCTCGATCAGCTCCCGGATCTCCTCTTCGGCCACTGTCCTGCTCCTTTCGTCGGGGGGTCGCCATGGACAACCCCGACCGGCGCGGGAACTCATCGGTCGGGTCGGCACCGTTCAGCCGGGCTCGCCGTCGATCCGCCTCGGAAGCCCGAACTCGGCGAAGTCGGCGTCGAGGAACGACACGACCTCGTGCACCACGCCGCCGCGCACGGTGAGCACGTCGAGCCCCATCGGGACGTGGGCGGCGCCGTCCCACATGTACGTCGCGAACGCCGGCATGCCGTTGGCGTTCGTCGCGAGGAAGCGCCACCGGTGGGTGAGGGGCCCGGTGACCAGGAACTCCCGGATCGCGGCTCGGCCGGCGTACCACTCTGGCAGCGGAGGCATCGAGTAGCGCGCGTCCTCGGCGAGCATCGCCACGATCGCGTCGACGTCACCGGCTTCCCACGCGGCGGCGTAGCGGCGGGCCAGCTCGGCCGTCTCCGGGGTGTTCCGATCCGGTGCCGGCCGCTCGCGCAGCAGGCGGGCGCGCTGGAGGGCGCTGTTCACCGACGCGACGGAGGTGTCGAGCAGGCCGGCCGTCTCGGCGGCCGAGTAGCCCAGCACCTCGCGCAGCAGCAGCGCGGCGCGCTGCCGGGGCGGCAGGTGCTGCAGCGCCACCAGGAAGGCCAGCTCGACGCTCTCCCACGCAACCAGCCGCTCCGCCGGGTCGAGGCGGTCGGCATACGCCATCCGGTCGCCGGGCAGCGGCTCCAGCCACCGCACCTCCTCCGCCTCGGCAGGGGTCACCGCGGTGGGCAGCTCGCGGCGCGCGGCGCGCCCGAGGAACGTCAGGCAGCGGTTGGTGGCGATCCGGTACAGCCACGCGCGGACGGACCGCTCCCGGTCGTCCAGGCGGGGCTCGAAGCCGGGCCAGGCCTGCCACGCCCGCAGCCAGGACTCCTGCACGACGTCCTCGGCGTCGGTGAGCGAGCCGAGCATCCGGTAGCAGTGCGCGATGACCTCACCGCGGAACGGGGCGACGGCGGCGGCGAACTCGGCCTCGACGGTGGATGCCACGTCCCCATGGTGGCCTCCGGACGGAGCCTCAGGCGTAGATGTCCGCCGGCGACACCAGCGTCACCGTGGGGTCCTGGGCGGCCCGGGCCGTCAGCTCGACGTCGAACCCGCTGCGGGAGAAGACGAAGCGCCGCGCCGCCCGGGCCCCCGCGAAAGGGGCGAGGTGGTCCAGCAGGTTCAGCTCTCCGAGGCCGGCCGGGCGCGCGGTCCACTTGCACGTGCCGAGTACGACGACCGAGCGTTCGCCGTCGACCCCGACGACGTCGATCTCCCGCTCCTCGGTGCGCCGCCCGTCGCCGGTCGGGACCGGACCCCACCAGCGGCCGACGGCGGTGACCCCGGGCACGGTCGCGAGCACGTGCTGCTGGCAGACCTCTTCCCACGTCCGGGCGGTGAAGGCGTCGAGCTGGGGAAGGACGGTGTCCTGGACGTACGCGGATGCGAGCGACGTCGTGCGGAGCTGGGAGCGCGCGGGTTCCACGAACCTGTAGTGGAACCGCAGGAACGGGTCGGCGATCGCATAGGCGGTCCGCCGCGCCTTCGGCGACGCCGTGATGGGCCGGAGCCGCTCGACGAGACCGAGTCGTTCCAGGACGTCCAGCAGCTTCGTGACGTGGGCCGCGGCGAGCCCGGTGCGCTGGCTGATCTGGTTGTTGCGGTTGTGCCCTTGAGCGATCGATCGCAGGACGGCGATGTGGTTCGCCGGGGCCGGTATCGACTGCCGCAGCATCAGCTCGGCCTCGTCGTGCAGCAGGCCGGTCCGCTGGAACACCTCTTCGAGGAGGTTCGTGGCGAGCGTGCGGGTGTCCAGAAAACGGTCGAGGTAGTACGGCACGCCACCGCACACCGCGTACGCGCGGATCCGATCCTCGGCCGAATACCCCGGCTGGAACAGTCCTGCGTCGCGCGCGGTGAACGGCTCGAGGCGAAGTTGTCCGGTGCGCCTGCCGTAGAGCTGCCCGGCGAGCACCTCGTCCTCGAAGAAGGAGAGCTCGCTGCCGGCGAGGACGAGGACGATCGGGAGCCGCCTCCCGGTGGTCCGCCACCACTGGCTCAGCACCGTCTCCAGTTCGGGGGAACGCCTGGCGAGCAGCTGGAACTCGTCGAGCACCACGAGGGTGCGCTGCTCTCCGGTGAACCGGCCGATCGCGGCGAGCGCGGCGGACCAGCTCAGGAGGGGCTGGGCGGCGAGCAGCTCGTCGCCCGACACGCGCGCGAGCTCCGCGCCGAGGTCTCGCAGCTGATCCGCCGGCACCGAGTCGGTGGCCTCGATGTACAGCGATCTGACACCACTCGTGAGGTGGGTGAGGAGCTCGGTCTTCCCGATCCGTCGTCGCCCGTAGACGACCAGCAGCTCGGCGTCGCCGCCGTTCACGCGCGCACGGAGCTGCGCCAGCTCGTCCACGCGGTTCAGGAACCTCACGCCCTGATCCTACGAAGGAATTTCCTGCGCAGGAAATTCCGCTGCAGGATCAGATCTTGCAGCGCCACCCTGTCGACCAAGGGGGTGAGTGCCTGGTTGCGCTGCGCGAGCGCCGCCCGTCGACCTGACCGGTTGATCAGGTTCCACGCCGCGGAAGGATCGCCGCCGTACAGGCGCCCGGGCGGGTCGGAGGGCTAGCATCCCGGGCGATGAGCATCATGGGCACGCGCGTGGTCCGCACAGAGGATCCGGTGTTCCTCTCGAGGGGCGCGACGTACACCGACGACCTGACCGACGAGCGGTTGACCGGTGCACTGCACCTCACGCTCGTGCGGTCCCCGCTGGCACACGGCCGGATCACCGGGATCGACGTCGAGGCGGCCAAGGCCGCGCCCGGCGTCGTCGGGGTGTTCACGGCCGCCGACCTCGACTTCGGGCCGGCACTGCTGTTCCCGGCGGCGAACAAGGCGATGGTCCGGCCGTTCCTGGCCACCGACCGGGTGCGTTTCGTGGGGGAGCCGGTCGCGGCCGTCCTCACCGAGCATCCGTACCAGGGCCAGGACGCTGCCGAGCTGGTGGAGGTCGACTACGACCCGCTGCCGGCCGTGATCGGACTGAAGGAGGCGCTGTCCGACGACGTCGTCCTGTTCGACGACGCCGGCACCAACCTCGCGCTGACGTTCGAGGACGGGCCGTTCGACGACCACCTCTTCGACGACTGCGAGGTCGTGGTCACGCGCGAGATCGTGAACCAGCGCCTCGCCGCCGCCCCCCTCGAGACGCGGGCCGCCGCCGCCGTGTGGGGCGACGACGGGCGGCTCACGCTGTTCGCCTCCTCGCAGAACGCGCAGATGGCCCGCGACGAGGTGGCGGGCTGGCTCGGCATCGATGCATCCCAGGTCCACGTGATCCTGCCGGACGTCGGCGGCGGGTTCGGCGCGAAGATCGGGGCCGACCCGACGTTCGCACTGGTCGCGTGGCTCGCCAAGCAGGTCGGACGTCCCGTCCGCTGGACGGAGACCCGCTCGGAGAACATGACCGGGATGGTGCAGGGCCGCGCCCAGCTGCAGACCCTGACGATCGGCGGGCGCCGCGACGGCACCGTCCTCGCCTACCGCCTCGACGTGCTCGCCGACGCGGGCGGCTACCCGGCGATCGGCACGTTCCTCCCGTTCTTCACGCGGCAGATGGCTCCGGGCGTCTACGACATCCCCAAGGTCGAGTCGCGGGCACGGGTGCTCGTCACGACGGCCACGCCCACCGGCGCCTACCGCGGCGCGGGCCGTCCGGAGGCCACCGCGGCGATCGAGCGGGCGATGGACCTGTTCGCGGCCGAGATCGGCATGGACCCGGCCGAGGTGCGCAAGCGCAACGTGGTGGCGCCGGACAAGTTCCCGTTCACCACGAAGGGCGGCGCCGTCTACGACACCGGCGAGTACGCCAAGGCGATCGACCGGGTGCTCGAGGCGGCCGGGTACGCCGAGCTGCGGGCCGAGCAGGCCGCTCGGCGGGAGCGCGGCGACACCGTGCAGCTCGGCATCGGCGTCTCCGCGTACGTCGAGATCACCGGCGGCGGCGAGTTCCGCGAGGATGCCTCGGTCGAGGTGCACGCCGACGGAACCGTGACCGTGCTCACCGGGACGTCTCCACACGGTCAGGGCCACGCGACGGCGTGGGCGATGCTCGCGAGCGAGCACCTCGGCATCCCGATCGAGAAGATCACCGTCAAGCACGGCGACACCGACCTGATCCCGCGCGGCGTGGGCACGATGGGCTCCCGGAGTCTGCAGACCGGTGGGGTCGCGGTGTACCAGGCGGCCGGCCAGCTGGTGGAGATCGCCAAGCAGCGCGCGGCCGACCTGCTCGAGGCGAGCGTCGAGGACCTCGAGGTCGCCGACGGCCGGGTGACCGTGAAGGGCACCGGCACCGGCGTGGACCTCGCCGAGCTGGCCGCGAAGGAGAAGCTGCGCGTCGACACCGCGTTCGACAGCGGGGCAGCGACGTTCCCGTTCGGCGCGCACGTCGCGGTGGTCGAGGTCGACGTCGAGTCGGGCAAGGCGGTGGTCGACCGGATCGTCACGGTCGACGACGCGGGCCCGGTGCTCAACCCGCTCCTCGCGGAGGGCCAGCGCCACGGCGGCATCGCGCAGGGCATCTCGCAGGCCCTGCTCGAGGAGGTCGTCTACGACGCCGACGGCAACCCGCTCACCGCGACGTTCGCCGACTACGGGTTCCCGTCCGCGGCCGAGCTGCCGAGCTTCACGCTCGTGAACATGGAGACGCCCACGCCGCTCAACCCGATCGGCGCGAAGGGCATCGGCGAAGCCGGCACGATCGGCGCCACCCCCGCCGTGCAGAGCGCGGTGGTCGACGCCGTGTCCCATCTCGGCGTCCGCCACATCGACATACCGACCACCCCGCTGCGGGTCTGGGAGGCCATCCAGGCCGCCGGAGGCGCGAAATGACAGAGAAGGTCCAGATCACCGTCAACGGCGAGCCGACCAGTGCCGAGGTCGAGCCGCGCCTGCTCCTCGTGCACTACCTGCGCGATGTGATCGGGCTCAAGGCCACCAACATCGGCTGCGACACCACGTCCTGCGGCGCGTGCACCGTGCTGCTCGACGGCGAGTCGGTGAAGTCGTGCACGGTGCTCGCCGTCCAGGCCGACCAGCAGTCGGTCACCACGATGGAGGGGCTCTCGCCCGACCCGGAGCACCTGCACCCGGTGGCCGCGGCGTTCCACGCCGAGCACGGCCTGCAGTGCGGCTTCTGCACGCCGGGCATGGTGATGGCCGCCGTCGGGCTGCTCTCGGAGAACCCGCAGCCGTCCGAGCGGGAGGTGCGCGAGGGCCTCGAGGGCAACCTCTGCCGCTGCACCGGCTACCACAACATCGTCCGGGCCGTGCTCGCCGCGGCGGGGAAGGACCCGGCGGAGGCCGAGGACTCGCCCGCCGAGCTCACCGCGCCCGGCTTCTCCACCGGGAGCCCCGCATGATCCCCGTCGGATTCGCCTACGCGCGTCCCGAGTCGGTGGACGGGGTCCTCGCCCTGCTGGAGGAGCACGGCGAGGACGCCACGCTGCTCGCGGGGGGCCACTCGCTGCTCCCGGTCATGAAGCTGCGGCTGGCAGCGCCCGAGCTGGTGATCGACATCGGCAAGCTGGCCGACCTGCAATACATCCGGGTCGACGGCGACGAGGTCGCGATCGGCGCAGGCACGCGGCACAGCACCGTCGAGACCTCGGACGTGCTGGCGGCCGAGTGCCCGCTGTTGCCGGCCGTCGCGCGCACGGTGGGCGACCCGCAGGTGCGCCACCGCGGCACGCTCGGCGGCTCGCTCGCCCACGCCGACCCGGCGTCCGACCTCCCCGCCGCCGTGCTCGCGCTCGGCGGCACGGTGGTGCTGCGCAGCCCGCGGGGCGAGCGGCAGGTGCCGATCACCGGCTTCTACACCGGCGTGTTCTCGTCGGTGAAGGAGCCCGACGAGCTGATCGTCGAGATCCGGGTGCCGCGCACGGGCGGAGCGGGCTGGGCGTACGAGAAGTTCACCCGGCGCGCCAACGACTGGGCGATCGTCGGGGTCGCGGTCGTCGACGGCCGGGTGGGACTGGTGAACATGGGCCCCACCCCGCTGCGGGCCTCGCAGACCGAGGCTGCGCTCGCCGACGGCGCTTCCATCGAGGAGGCCGCCGCGCTCGCCGCCGAGCGCACCGAGCCGCCCACGGATACCGGGGCTACCGCGGAGTACCGGCGTCACCTCGCACGCGTGCTCACCCGCCGGGCACTCACCACTGCCGCCAACGGGTGACGCACGTCCGGGTCCAAGTTTCCCGGATCCGTGCGTAGCTGCCCCGTACGGGGGAAAGACTTCCGTATGGCCCCCGACGAGGCTGCTGCGTTCGGCGACGCTCCCCGCGTCGTCGCCGGCCGCTACGAGCTCGGGCCCGTGCTCGGCGCCGGTTCGTCCGCCGTCGTGCACCGGGCCCGTGACCTGCGGCGCGGTGTCGAGGTAGCGATCAAGTGCTTCCGGCCGGGCGGGTCGGAGCGAGATCTGAGGCAGCAGCGCCAGGAGATGGCGCTGCTGGCACGGCTGGACCATCCGGGGCTCGTCCGGTTGCACGACGGCGGGCTGGTGGACGACTGCCCGTTCGTCGTCACGGACCTGGTCGAGGGGCCGACCCTCGCCCAGCGGATCGCCTCCGGCCCGCCGCTCGCCCCTGGCCCGGTGCGCCGGCTCGGTGCCCACCTCGCCGACGCGCTGGCCTACGTGCACGCGGTGGGCATCGTGCACCGCGACGTCAAGCCGGCCAACGTCCTGCTCGGCAACGGAGGGCGTCCGCGCCTGGCCGACTTCGGCATCGCCCGCGCCCTCGAGGCCACCGCGGCCACCGCCGACGGCTGCGTCGTGGGCACCGCCGCCTACCTGGCTCCCGAGCAGGTCCGCGGGGAGCGCGTGGCGCCGGCCACCGACGTCTACGCGCTCGGTCTCGTGCTGCTGGAGGCGCTCACCGGGCGGCGGGAGTACCCCGGTGCGGCGGTCGAGTCGGCCACCGCGCGGCTGTACCGCTCCCCGGCGGTGCCCGAGGGGCTGCCCGCCGGGCTCAGCACCGTCCTGAACGCGATGATGCAGGACGATCCGCGTCGCAGGCCTCCCGCCGCCGCCGTCGCGGCCGCCCTCTCGGCCGACCCGGCCTCGCCGGCCGCGTCGCTGGCACTCCGGTCGTCGGCGCGGTCCCGGGTCGTCAACCACGGGCGCCACCGCCTGGGCCGTCCGGGCACGCGGCCGGTCTCGCGCATCGCGCTCGCGGCCCTCACCGCGATCGTCGCGATGGTCTCCGTGGCCGCCGCCCCCTCGGCCCCCCGCACGGCGGCAGCGGATCTCCGCGACCCGATCAAGCTCTCCGCAAAGGTCCGCTGAGGCGCGCCCCCCCGCAGTTCACCGAGACCCCGTACGTTCCGCGGGTGATCACCCGAGCCGCTCGCATCCTGTCGGTCATGGCGGCCACGCTGGTCGTCACCGGCGCGACGGGCTGCAGCGCCGCACCCTCGCCCGTCCAGCAGGCCTTCCAGCAGCGGTATCCGGGCGCCGAGCCGGTGACGTGGGAGCGGCAGCCCTACGGCTGGGAGGCCGCCTTCGGCGGTGACGACGGGGCGTTCGAGGCCGAGTTCGACTCCTCCGGGCAGTGGCTGGAGACGGAGGTCGAGGTCGTCGACGGCGCGGGCTTCCCGGCTCCTGTCCGCGAGGCCGTGCGGGGCACGGCCGGCGGGGTGGTCGAGAAGTGGGAGATCGAGGTCACGCCGGCGGGCGAGTTCTACGAGATCGAGATCTCCGGTTCGGACGGCGAGTACTACTTCGACGCCGCGGGGCGGCAGGTGCAGAACCGGTACGAGGACGCCTGAGCGCGCTCATCTCGGGTGAGCCGGTCGGTCGTCTGCCTGGTCCTCGACGACCTCGAAGGTGAGATGCGTCGCCCGCGGCGACTCGGTGCTGGACCAGCGTCGTCGGGCCGACGAGGTCGAACAGCCGCGTGCCACCGCCGAGCAACAGCGGGGACAGGTGGATGCGGAGCTCGTCGACCAGCCCGGCCGCGAGGCTCTGGTCGATGACGTTCGCGCCGCCCATGACGAAGACGTCCTTGCCGCCAGCCGCCCGCGCCTGGTCGATCGCGGCCGCCACCCCTTCGGTCACGAACCGGAACCGGGACGCGAGCCGCACCTGGGCAGGCGGCGCGTGGGTGACGACGAAGCACGGCGGTGCAGCCGACTGGTCCTGGTCGTACCCGTACCCGACGTCGTCGTTCCAGCCGTGCGGCCCGTCCACGACGTCGAACAGCCGCCGCCCCATCACCACCGCGCCGGTCTGGTCGAAGCTGCGGGCCAGTACCGCTTCGTCGACGGGAGAGCGGGGCTCCTCGAGCACCCACGCGTGGATCGCCTCGCCGCCGATCCCGAGACCGTGCTCCTCGTCCGCGCCGGGTGCGGTGACATATCCGTCCAGCGACATCGAGATGTCGGCGATCACCTTGGTCATGAGGGCGACGTCCTCTCGCTCGGCATGTGCAGCGGACCGTACGGCCGCACGGCGGTGACCGAATCCGCACCGGTATCAGTACTCCGGCCCGTTTGCCCGCCTGCCGGGGGAGATCACACCGTCGCGGGAACCATTGCGGCGTCTGATCGGGGTGCCGGCGTCCGCGTTCGGCCTCTCTCGTGGGCGAGCCCGGTCGCCTCGGGCGGCCGTTGCGATCGACCTCAGCTGTGTCTCGGGCGCTGTCACGCCGTTCCCGGCGTGCTTCGCGCGTGGGGAGGATGGCTGGGTTGGGATCACTACCGAATAGCGTGGTCGCTTTGGCGGCCGTCCCCGGCTTGAGGGCACGGCGGTTCTCGACGAGACCGTCACCGCCGGGTGCCTAGGCAACTATCCTGTGGTCCCGACCCATCGCCTATAGCTTCCCTACGAAGCAGTTGCCTGTCTTCGTCCCCCGTCCCCGCGTTCCGCGGAACGCGGAAATTGTCGGACCCGACTGCCATCCTTAGATTGAGCATTGGCTCCGACACCTCGGGAGGTATGTCGTGTCGATCATTTTCGCTCCCCACCCCACTGCAGGCCATACCCCTCGACGACCTGGAATCCGAACTGCTCGGCCTGGCCGGGCACATCGCCGCTGCCGAATGCCGATTCCTGCAACTGCTGGCCGAGTTCGATCAGCGCAACGGCTGGGCCGGTGACGGGATCCGCTCCTGTGCGCACTGGCTGTCCTGGCGGGCCGGGATGAACCTGCGCACCGCCGCCGAACGCCTCCGCGTCGCGCACGCCCTGCGCAACCTGCCGCGCATCCGTGAGGCGTTCGCCGCCGGCCAGCTCTCCTACTCCAAGGTCCGGGCCATCACCCGGATCACCGGGTCCGACACCGCGACCCTGACCCGCCTCGCCGCCGAGATCGCCGCCGGTGAATCCGACCTGCGGCACACCACGGTGGCCGACCCGGACACCGCCGAGCAGGTGCTGCGCAACCTGGCGCGGCACGGCACGGCCAGCCACGTGGAGACCGTGGTCCGGGCGGTGCGGCGCCGCCACACCCCACCCGCCGACCACGCCGTGCGGCGGTCGCTGTCCTGGCAGTGGGACGAGGACGGGTCGCTGGTCCTGCGCGCCCGCCTCACCCCCGACGAAGGCGCCGCCCTGGTCGCCTCGATCGAAGCCCTGGTGCCAGCCCGCACCCCGGTCGCCCACCCGGTCACACCCTCACCCGACGACGTGGACGAGCGGGCGCTGGAGCAAGAGCCTGGGCCGGCGGTGGATCGGGTGGCCGCCCGCCGCGTGGACGCGCTGCTCACCCTGGTCAATGGCCACGCCGAGTCGGAGTCGGCCCCGGTCGTGGAGCGCGGTAAGGCGCGGGTGATCGTGCACCTCGACGCCAGCACCGGCACCGCCCGCCTCGACGACGGGCCCGAGGTCCCCGCTTCGACCGCCGAGCGGCTGGCTTGTGACGCCCGGGTGCAGGTGCTGCTGAACGATCGCACGTCGAACCGGATGTATCTGGGGCGCAACCGGCGCCTGGCCACCCCGGCGCAGATCGCGGCGTTGACCGTGCGGGATGGGGAGGGGTGTCAGTTCCCCGGCTGCACCCACACCCGGCATCTGCACGCCCACCACGTCGTCCCCTGGTGGCTGGGCGGCCGCACGGATGTCGACAACCTGATCCTGATCTGCTCCTTCCACCACCGCCTCATCCACGACCACGGCTACCGCATCCGCCGACTGCCCGGCCGGTGGGAGTTCCGCCGACCCGATGGCACCCCGATCCCGGCCATCCCAACGCCGTTGACCGGCAACACCGAAAGCCTCTTCGAAATGCACACCCGCGCCTGGCTACAGATCGACCACACCACCCTCACCCCCGACTGGTACGGCGACCGCCTCGACCCGGACCCCATCCTGGACGCCCTGCTCCCCCGCCGGATCCGCACGGCCGCGTGAGCGTTCTGCGGAACGCACCAAACGGCTCCGACAACCATCCGGAAAGGGAGGAACGGGACCCCAGGATAGTTGCGCAGGCACCCAGCAGTGACGGTCTCGTCGATCACTGGCGTGCCCTCAAGCCGGGGACGGCTACCCGCGCAACCACGCTATTCGGTAGTGATCCCAAACCGGCCACACACGCCGCGTGTGCGATTCGACGCGAGCCGGTGAGCCCACCACGAGACCGCGGCCACGCCGATTCCGTTCGGCCCGAGCCGGGAACGGCGCGCCCCGGCAACCCCTGTCCCCGGGACCGCCTCGGGCGTTCCGCGGAACGCGCGAGTTCGGATCGGCCGCGCCTGCTCGAACCGAACCGGTGCGATCGCACAACACGTCAGGCGGCCGGCCCGCCACCGATCATCTACGGCAGCTGATCGATTCGGACTTGCTCATTTTAGTCGGCCAGACCACCGTCCTGGGCCGCGATCGCCGCCTGCACCCGCGAGCGCAGGCCCAGCTTCGTGAGGACCCGCGAGACGTGTGTCTTCGTCGTGGCCTCGGTGATCACCAGCTCCGCCGAGATCTCCGCGTTGGACAGGCCCCGGCCCAGGCAGGCGAGCACGTCCAGCTCGCGCGGGGTGAGCTCGTCGAAGCCGGGTGGCCGGACCGGCCTGCGGGCCGGGGCGCCGAGCCGGGCGATCACCCGCCGGGTGACCTCGGGCGCGAGCACGCCGTCACCCCGGGCCACCGCGCGCACGGCGGCGAGCAGCGCCGGTGCCTCCACCGACTTGAGCAGGAAGCCCGCCGCTCCGGCGGCGAGCGCGGAGTCGACGTACTCGTCGAGGTCGAAGGTGGTGAGCACGAGCACCTCGCACACCGATTCCCCGATCAGCCTGCGGGTGGCTTCGATGCCGTCGATGCCGGGCATCCGGATGTCCATCAGCACGACGTCCGGCTTGCGGTCGCGGGCCATGGACACGGCGGCGAGCCCGTCGGCGGCCTCCCCGACCACCTCGATGTCCGGGGCGGAGTCGAGGATCATCACCAGCCCCGTGCGGATCGCCGCCTGGTCGTCGGCCACGACCACGCGCACGGGCCCGGCGTTCACCGGGGCGCTCCGGCCGGAGCAGGCAGGGGCAGCGCGGCACGCACGCGCCAGCGGCCGCCGTCCGGTCCCGCCGTGACGGCGCCGCCCACGGCGTCCGCGCGCTCGCCCAGGCCCAGCAGCCCCGTGCCGGTGCCCCCACCGGCCCGTGCCCCGGGCACGAGGTCGTTCTCGATCTCGATCACCAGCTCTCCGTCGTGGTGGTCCAGGTGCAGGCGCACCCGGCTGCCCGGCGCGTGCTTGGCGGCGTTCGTCAACGCCTCCTGGACGATGCGGAAGGCGGCCAGGTCCACCGCGGCCGGCAGCTCGGCCGCGCCGCGGCGCGCGTCGTCCACCTCGATCCGCAGTCCCGTGCCTGCGGCGGACTCGAGGAGCGCGCCGAGCCGGTCGAGCCCGGCGGGCGCGGTACGCGGGTCGCCGTCGCCCGCGCCGTCCGCCCGCAGCAGGCCGATCATCGTGCGCATCTCGGCCAGCGACGCCACGCTGTCGCGGCGCACCGACTGCAGCACCCGTCGCAGCACCGCCGGGTCGGCATCCGGCAGGTTGAGCGCCGCCTCGGACTGGATCGCGATGCCGGAGAGCTGCCCCGCGATCACGTCGTGCAGGTCGCGGGCCATCCGCGCCCGCTCGGCCGCCACCGCCGCGGCGCGGTCGAGCTCGGCCATCCGGGACGCCTGCTCGGCCCGCTCCCGCTCGGCGTCGGCCTGCCCGCGGTGCAGGCGTACCTCCCGGCCCCACAGCACCGGTACCGCGAGCACGAGCCCGAGGTTGAGGATCGTGAGGACGGCCGCCCGCCCGCCGTCGTACACGAGGCTGACCAGCGCGGCGCCACCGGCCACGGCCGCCGCGGTGCACGCCACCGCCAAGCTGAGCCGCCGGGACGCGTGGAGGACCGAGCAGTACAGCAGGTCGCCGAGCACCAGCATCAGCGCGAGCGGCACGAACGACAGCTGCACCATCCCGAACAGCGCCACGAGCGCGATCGCGAGCCCGAGGACCGGCCGCACCCGGCGCTGGGTGTGGCCGAGCGCGCCGACCACCAGGAGCCCGAGCACGGCCCAGACCGGCGGCAGGGGCGCGTCGCCGAAGCGGAGTGCGACGTCGGGCACCATCAGATACAGCAACACGCCGACCGCGAAGTAGCCGACCACGTGCAGCGCGTCGTCCCACCGTTCGCGCCCCGCGAGCCAACCCTTCACGCAGCCATTGAACACGCGGTGGCCCGCCGCTCGCGTCGATCGAAGGTGGTACGTGGGCTCAGGCGCCTCCGGGCACGCCGGTGGCGTCCCGGTGCGCGACGGCAGCGGGCGACGCCGTTACGGCCGACCAGTACGTGCAGCGCCACGGCGATCACGGTGGCCACCGCCGTGGCCACGAGCGCGCCGGCGGTCGAGGACGTCGGGAACAGGCCGGCCGCGCCGTTGCTCGCGAAATGCACCGCGACGGCCGCGGCGACCCCGCCGCGCATCCGCTCCGACACCACCCAGATCGTGTAGCTCATCGGCACGAACGCCGCGAAGAAGAACAGCGTCTCCCAGCTGTCCAGCCCGGTCTCGGCCTGCGTCGTGCCGGTGAGCAGGAACAACGGCACATGCCACGCGGCCCAGACCAGGCCGAGCAGCACGGCCGTCCGCCCCGGCGGGAGCGTCCGGCGGAGACGGGGCTGCGCGTAGCCCCGCCAGCCGAACTCCTCCGACAGCGGGCCGGCGACGAGCACGAACCCGATCACCATCAGCGGCCGCGACGAGTGCGGGCGTGGCGCCGAGCAGCAGGGCGGGCAGCAACCACCGGCCCGCCACGCGGAACGGGTTGTGCCCACGCGGGCGGCGTCTGCCGGCGCACCACAGCAGCAGCGCGACCGCTGTCGGGCCGAACGCGCCCACGACGAACAGGAGCCCGGGGAGTGGTTGCCCGATGTCGCCTCCGGCGAGCAGCGCCGCGCCCCACAGCAGACAGCTCACCGCGAACGTACCGGTGAAGAACAGCAGGAGATCGGTCCTCGTGCGCTGCGGCGATGTGGGCTCCACGGCGCAGACGCCAAGGACGGCGCACGCATGCGTCCCTGGCGAAGACCCCCGTGATCCGGGTGGGGCGCACCCCACCGGCACCCGTGCCTCGACGAGCAGCCGGGCGGTGTCGATCCAAGGTCGGATTCCGGATCGATCCATCGCCCGACGACGCGGGCTGCTGCGCCGGGTGACCCTCCCTCCCATGACCATGACCGCCGGGCGAGGCCGGATCGACGCGCTCGACGTCCTCCGGGGCGTCGCGATCCTCGGGACGTTCGGCACGAACGTCTGGCTGTTCGCCGGGCCCGGCGGGCCTGCGGCGTGGATCTCGACGGCGTTCACAGAGGGCGATCCGCTCGAGACCGCGCTGCAGACGGTCACCAACGGCAAGTTCCTCGCGCTGCTCACGCTGCTGTTCGGCGTGGGGATCGAACTGCAGTACCGGTCGGCGGTGCGCCGGGGGAACCCGTGGCCCGGCAGGTACCCGGTGCGCGCGGCGATCCTGTTCGTCGAGGGGCTCGTGCACTACGTCCTGGTGTTCGAGTTCGACGTCCTGATGGGGTACGCGATCGCGTCGTTCCTGGTGGCGTACCTGGTGGGGCGCAGTGACCGGGCGGTGCGGGCGTGGGCGGGCGCGGTCGGGGCGGTCTACGTCGCGGTGCTGCTCGCGGTCACGGCGTTGCTGGTGGTGACGCCGGACGCCGACGCGTCCGGTTCGGCGCCCGACCCGGCCCTCACGGCGAGCTGGCCGCGCCAGGTCCTGTTGCGCCTGGAGTACGCCACCCTGTTCCGGGCCGAGCTGCTGCTGATCGTCCCGTCGGCCGTCGTGCTCTTCCTCGCCGGGTCCCGGCTGGTGCGCGCGGGCGCGTTCACCGACGCGGCGGCGCCGATCCGCCGCAGGCTCATGGTGGTCGGACTCGGCGTCGGGGTTCCGCTGAACGCGCTGACGGCGGCCGCAGGCCCGGACTGGTTCCTGGTGGACCGCTACCTCGCGCCACCGCTCGTCGCGCTCGGCCTGCTCGGGCTCGGCACGGCCCTCGTGCAGCGCGCCCGCCGCGGGCCCGGCCCGATCCGGCACGGGCTCACCGCGGTCGGGCGCACGGCGCTCTCGTGCTACGTCCTGCAGAACCTGCTCGCCGCGGTGCTCTGCTACGGCTGGGGCCTCGGGTTGGCGGAACGGTTCGCCGGGACGGGCCCGTGGTTCGTGCTCGCCCTCTGGTCCGGTGTCTCGGGGCTCCTGCTCGTCGCGGCCCCGCTGTGGCTGCGCCACGCCGACCGGGGCCCGCTGGAACTGCTGATGCACCGGATCACCTTTGCCGGAGTGGCAATAAACCGGGCCGGCTCGTCGGCGCATGCCCAGAGTGGGCGGCATGACCCATGACGTGATCGTGATCGGCGGGGGAGCGGCCGGGCTGGCCGGGGCAACGGCCCTGCTCCGCTCCCGGCGCTCGGTGCTGGTAGTGGACGGTGGTGAGCCGCGCAACGCGCCCGCCGACGGGGTGCACAACTTCCTGACCCGCGAGGGCACGCCGCCGGGTGAGCTGCTCGCGGCGGGCCGTGCGGAGGTGCTCGGTTACGGCGGGGAAGTGGTGCGCGGGAACGTGGTGGAGGTCGAGCCGGGATTCCGGGTCCGGCTCGACGACGGGCGCACGGAGTCGGCCCGCAGGCTGCTCGTCGCGACGGGCCTGGTCGACGAGCTGCCCGAGGTGCCCGGGCTGGCGCAGCGGTGGGGCCGGGACGTGCTGCACTGCCCGTTCTGCCACGGCTGGGAGGTGCGCGACCGGGCCGTCGGCGTACTGGCGGCCGGGCCGATGGCCGTGCACCAGGCGTTGCTGTTCCGGCAGCTCACCGATGACCTGACGCTGTTCCTGCACACCGGACCCGATCTTTCCGAGGAGGAGTGGGAGCAGCTGGCCGCGCTCGGCGTCGCGGTCGTGGATGGGGAGGTCGCCGGGCTGGAGGTCGTCGACGATCGGCTGGCGGGCGTCCGCCTGGTCTCGGGCCGGACGGTAGCGCGCGAGGTGCTCGTCGTCGCGCCGCGGTTCACCGCCCGCGTGCCCCCGGTGCCGGGCCTGGTCGCGCAGGAGGTGCGGATGGGTGAGCACGTGATCGGCAGCGCGGTGCCCGTCGGACCGCGCGGTGCCACCGCCGTCCCCGGCGTCTGGGCCGCCGGCAACGTCACCGACGTGCAGACACAGGTGATCGGTGCGGCCGCGGCCGGGCTGGCGGCCGGGGCGGCGATCAACGCCGATCTCGTGGCGGAGGACGCCCGCCGGGCCGTCGCCGGGGATCAGGCAGGCAGGGATGGTGCGGTGAAGGTGCCGTCGTCGCCTGGCCGGTAGGGCAGGGTGGCCGTCACCGCCGACGTCGGGACCGGACCGTAGGCGTGGGGGAAGCGCATCGACCCGGGGTCGCCCGGCACCCCCGGTTCCCAGCGGATCTCGACGCCGACGCGGGCCGGGTCGATCACCAGCAGCAGGACGTCGGACCGGCCTCGGAACAGCCGGTTCGCCGGGAGCGCCACCTGCTCGGGCGTGGAGAGGTGCACGAACCCGACCTCCGCGAGCGACGGCGGAGCGACCGCACCGGCCGCGCGAGCGCACTCCCACTCGGCGGCGGTGCACATGTGCAACAGGACCTCGGACTCCACCCGGGCAGTCTGCCGGGCCTTGTCTTTGACACGGCGTGTCAATTAACGTCCGTCACATCCCAGCCACCGTCGTCAGGAGGATGCGCATGTCGCCCACCAGCGAGTCCCAGGCCGCTGCCGAGGAGCCCGTGGTCGAGGAGACCCTCGTCGAGGAGGTCTCGATCGACGGCATGTGCGGTGTCTACTGACGCCCCGGTCTTCGACCCCGCGCTGCCGCACCGCTGCAGCCCGCGCGTGGCCGTGCGCCCCGAGCCGTTCGGGGCGCTGGTCTACCACTTCGGCACCCGCAGGCTGTCGTTCCTGAAGACGCCCCAGCTCGTCGAGGTCGTCTCCGGGTTGGAGCGGCACCCGTCCGTGCACGCCGCGATCGAGGCGGCGGGCGTCGAGGAGGCGCAGCGGCCCGCCTACCTGCGGGCACTGGCAGGCCTGGCCGCCAACGGAACCATCGAGGAGCGCCCGTGAAGCTGGTCGAGCACTTCCAGTACGGCCTGAACTCCCCGATCTGCCTCACCTGGGAGCTCACCTACGCCTGCAACCTCGCGTGCGTGCACTGCCTGTCGTCCTCCGGACGGCGCGATCCGCGCGAGCTCAGCACCGCCGAGGCGAAGTCGGTGATCGACGAGCTGCAGCGGATGCAGGTCTTCTACGTCAACATCGGCGGCGGCGAGCCGACCGTCCGCTCCGACTTCTGGGAGCTGCTCGACTACGCGGTCACCCACGACGTCGGCGTCAAGTTCTCGACCAACGGGATCAAGCTCGACAAGGCGCGAGCCGCCCAGCTCGCGGCCACCGACTACGTCGACGTGCAGATCTCGCTCGACGGCGCCACCGCTGAGGTCAACGACCACGTCCGCGGCCCGGGCTCGTACGCCACCGCGATCAGGGCCCTGGAGAACCTGGCCGAGGCCGGGTTCGGCCAGCCCAAGATCAGCGTGGTCATGACCCGGCAGAACGTCGACCAGCTCGACGAGTTCAAGGCGATCGCCGACGAGTTCGGCGCGCAGCTGCGCATCACGCGGCTGCGCCCGTCGGGGCGAGGCGCGGACGTGTGGGACGAGCTGCACCCCACGGCCGCGCAACAGCGGCAGCTCTACGACTGGCTGGTGGCGCGCGGAGAGAACGTGCTCACCGGCGACTCGTTCTTCCACCTCTCCGCCTACGGCGAGGCGCTGCCGGGGCTGAACCTGTGCGGGGCAGGTCGGGTGGTCTGCCTGATCGACCCCGTCGGCGACGTCTACGCCTGCCCGTTCGCGATCCACGAGAACTTCCTGGCGGGCAACGTGCGCTCGCCGGGCGGGTTCCAGGAGGTGTGGCGCGGCTCGGAGCTGTTCGCCGAGCTCCGGCAGCCGCAGACCGGCGGTGCGTGCCGCAGCTGCGGCTTCTACGACTCCTGCCAGGGCGGCTGCATGGCGGCCAAGTTCTTCACCGGCCTCCCCCTCGACGGCCCCGACCCGGAGTGCGTCCGCGGCTTCGGCGAGCAGGCCCTCGCCGCCCGGAACGCCGACACGGTGATCCCGAAGTCGGACGTCGACCACTCCCGGTCGGCACCGCGCAACTCCAGGGGTCCCGTGCCCGTCTCGATCGGGATGCGCCCGGACCGGGCATGCGACGAGAGCCCCCTCGCCGGCCTCCGGGTGCCGGTCGCCGGAACCTGACGAACGGCGCGCATGAAACTCGGTGACCGGGCGTGGCCCGAGGTGCCCGCCGCCACCGTGCTCGTTCCGCTCGGTGCGCTCGAGCAGCACGGTCCGCACCTGCCGCTCGACACCGACGCCCGGGTCGCCGCGGCCGTCGCCGCCCGGGTTGCCGTGGTCGACCCCGCGTTGCTGGTAGCGCCCCCGCTCGCCTACGGCGCCTCCGGCGAGCACGAAGGCTTCCCGGGCACGTTGTCGATCGGGCACGAGGCGCTCGGTGCGGTCCTCGTCGAGCTGGGGCGCTCGGCGTTCGGATGGGCGTCGCGGCTCGTGTTCGTCAACGGGCACGGCGGCAACCTCCCCACCGTCCCTGAGGCGGTGGCGCAGCTGCGCCACGAGGGCCGCGACGCGGCGTGGTCGCCGTGCGTCGTGGCCGGCGGGGACGCGCACGCGGGCCGCACCGAGACGTCGATTCTGCTCGCGCTGGACCCCGGCGCGGTCCGGCTGGGCGCCGCCGAACCGGGGGCGACCGCGCCGCTCACCGAGCTGCTCCCCGCTATGCGGGCGGGTGGCGTGGCGGCGGTGAGCCCGAACGGCGTGCTGGGCGACCCGACCGGCGCGAGCGCGCCGGAAGGCGAGCGCCTGCTGGGCGAGATGACCGCAGAGCTCACAGCCGGTCTCGCGCGCTGGCGCCCGGACCCAGCCGGCCGCCTGACCTGACGACCCGGGCCAGGCGGTCGGGCATCCGCCTGCCGTGCGTGTCGTCGTGTCACAGAGTTGGCGCTACCCCGCCCTTCTTCTCCCGCAGCATTCGGCGCACCGCGGCAATCACACGGTCGATGCCGGACTCCTGCAGCTTGAACTCCTGTTCCGGCCGGTCGTCATCTCGGATCTCGACGATGATCGAGCTTCGATCTCCGCTGGAGACGATGATCTGGAACTCACGGGTCATGGTGTGACGGAACGCCGTATCGCTGGTCCCGCCGCCGGGAAGGATCAACTGAAATCCTTCCGGCGCCCGCGTCTTCGTCGTGACGGCGACGACGTCCGGGTAGTGGTACTCGTGGGTGTCCTCGTTCCTGCGGCGGCCTGTAACGAAATCGAGCACGCACTCGTAGATTGCCAGGTGGTGTCCGGTCGGACAGATGACCATGACCTCGTACACGGCGAATCGCCAGACCCGGTCTACGCCCTGCCGTCCCCGCGATCTCTCGGCCGGCCCGAATACCACCAGTGGGCCGCGGCCCTGATCGGCGAGCCTGCGGCGCCCGCTGATCTGCGCCCACTGATCCACCTCGTAGCTGCGGAGCTCCAACTCGTCCGCCGTGACGTCGAGCCGCTCCATTGCGCGACGGGCCACCCTGGCGAGGTCCTGGTTGAGGATACGGTCCATATCGACATCGGAAGGCTTCGGCTCGGCGGCCTCGTAACGCCTGCGATAGGACGAGAGCGCGATTCGTCCTTGGAGCGCGGCAATGGCGCCGACACCGGCCGCCAACAAAGCCAGCAACGATTGCTGGGCGATCAGCAGGGTGGCTGCGCCGATGAGTCCGACGACGCCTACCCACATCACACGGATCGCGCGAGTCTCTTCCCGTGCGTCCGGCGTGATCTTGAAGTACTTGCGGACCTTCTTTCTCCGCTCCTCCGTGTCCGGTTGTCCGATCGTTGTCGTCATCGTGATCCGTCGCCCTCCCGGCGCTGCGCCAGGACGCGCCAGACGCGCGCCTCGCGGGCCGGCACGTGGCGGAGGATGAGCTCCGCAGAATCGCTCGCCGTGTGGCGAGCGGTGTCGAGGACGTCCTCGGGCGGATGGTCCGCCCGCCGCCAGCGAAGCCCGGCATCCTCGATCACCAGGGCGTGCAGAACACGCGCCTCCGGGAGGTCGGCGGCCGCCCGGAGATGCGCACGAATCTGGGAGATCATCTCCCTGCTGTGGCGGTTCGGTCGTCGGCCCTGCAGCAAGGCGATGGCGCGCAGGAAATTCAGGTGTACGTCGGTCGGCCTTGCGGCCAATGCGTCCCTGAACTGCCGAGCTGCCAGTTCGTACTGGCCCTGATCAAGGAATTCGCGCCCGATCCGGCCGGGATCGGTCGTGGGGCCGGTCGTCTGGTGGATCGTATCGGCGATCTGAACGATCTGAGCGTCGATCCGCTCGAACCTGTTCTCCTTGCTCATTACGCCCCGGCCAGAGTTCGTACGATCCCGTCGATCGCCTCGGCGATGCCGGCCGTCGCAGTGAGGCCCTCCGCCACGGACTTGAGTCGCGTCAGCGCGGTGATGGCTCGCCCGCGGTCCGGCTGGTCCCCGCCCATCTCGGCTTCGGCTGCGCGAGTCAGCGCCAGCATCTCTTCAGCTCTCGCCTGATCGACCGCACCGGTCCGGGTGAGTTCGTCGACGCGGTTGCGTACCTCGGTGAGCCGGGATCGGGCCGTCGCCGCTTCGGACATCGCGAGCACTGGGCCGAGATTCGCGATCACATCACTGATCTGGACAACGGAAGCGTTGATGCTGTTGCTCTCGAACTGGTTCTTCATCTGCGCCCCTCGATAACCAATGCGCGTTCGACGAGCGCGGCACGTACGTCGCGATCGAGCCGCCCGATGTTGCCTCTTTGCGCGCCACCGCGAGAAAGTGCACTCCTTCGGAGCAGCGGCCCTGCTTCAGGGGAGCGTGGTCAGCTTCCGGAGCTCTCCGTCCCAGGTGCAGGCCGTGTCGGTGCCATCCGGCCAGGTCACCGCGACCGCGCTGTCGGGCCTCAACTTCGGGGTTCCCGCGGACGGAGCCGCCGTGAGCGTCAAGGCGCTGACCAGTAGCTCGACCGGCACGACCGTGCCGCGGAGGTTGGCACGAGCGCCCACCCGCCGTAGGCCGTGCCCGGCGGGGCTCGCTGGACCTGGGCGTCGTCGGAACCGTGGCAGCCGAACAGCCTGGTGACCGTTTCGCCGGTGCGCAACCGCGACGCCGTCGACCTGCGGATCGAGCTCCTGCGGGGTCGCGGCGGCCAGCGCCCATCCCGTCACCGTGCTGGTCGCGCCGCCCCTCGCCTACGGCGCGTCGGGCGAGCACGACGGCTTCCTCGGCACGCTGTCGATCGGGCACGAGGCCCTGCGTGCCGTGCTCGTCGAGCTGGGCCGCTCGGCGTTCCGGTGCGGCGCGAAAGCGGGCAAAACGACACGGGAACGCCCCGAACTGCCGATCACGTCGCTCCAGCGGGCGCGAAGCGCCGCCACAGTGGCGCGGACAGGGCTCGTGATCGGCCCGAGGAGCACCTCAGCGTCTCCGCCGCCTGGTGTGCTGCTCGGAACGATCTGCACCGCTCACGCACCCGTTCTTCACCCAGGCAGGCCATCGACCGGGTGCGTGGGCCGACACGGGGCGCGCGAGCGGACACCGGGCGCGTGGCCGGCACGGAGCCCACCTTCACCTGCCCGTGGCACCGGCCTGCTGGCGGCGCCGCCCGCCCCACTGGGCAGTCCCCCGGCGCAGCCCCGCGGCACCGCCGCTGTGATCGCCGCGAGACGCACATCAGGGTCCCCGCCGAGCCCGTGCCGCGCTGATCGAACGATCTGCACCGCTCACGCACCCGTTGTCAGCTCAGGCGCCCCGTCGACGCGGTGCGTGGGCCGACACGGGGTGCGTGAGCGCACACCGGGTGCGTGACCGGCGTGGAGGTTCGCCGTCGCGTGTCCGTGAGACCGGCCTGCTGGCGGCGCCGCGCGGCCCATCGGGCGGGCCGGCGGCCTCCCCGCATCTGCTTGCCCGCACAATGCGCGGCGCCGTCAGGAGGCCCCACCGACAGCCATGAGCGCGGTCGCGGCGGCCTCTCCGAGAGATCCGCCGGCTTAAGGCAACACCCTCGATCTGCCGCCCTCACACCACTTCTGGCGATCCCCGGCCCGGACGCCTCGCCGTGGCGGCTCAGGCGGCCTCTGCCGCCTGCCCGGACTCCCGAACGAGATCGGCGAGGTGGACGGTCATCAGGTAGAGGCGCCGTTCCAGCAGCCGGTCGATGTCCTGCCGTGCCGCCTCCTTGAACTTGGGGGTGAGGTTGGAGCGCGGCCCCATGTGCTCTCGCCGCTCGGCGATGTGCCGGTCGACGCTGGCGATGTCCGGGCAGGGGAACCGGTAACCGGGCAGGACGCTGGGGACGGTATCGGCGGGATCGGGTACGTCGGATCCGTACAACATGGGCAACTACCTGGGGGAGCGTGTTCGCGGGGGGAGCGGCTGCAAGCCTGCGGCCGCGGTGCTACGCATCGGTCAACGAGCGATGTCGCCCACGAAAATCCGCTCGCTGGGGTCGATCCGGTCACACATCGATGTCCGAGTGCGAGGGCGTCGTCACCACCACCGGGGTCGGGGCGGTCCAGGTGCACGTCGTGCGGCCACCGTCGGGCCAGCCGATCGACACCTCGGCGCCCGCCACCTCGACCTCGGGGGCGCCGGAATCGGGTGCCGCCGTGAGCGTCGAAGCGCTCACCAGCAGCTCGCCCGGCACCACGGTGCCGCGCAGGGTCGGCACCAGCGCCCACGCGCCGTAGGCCGTGCCCTGCGGGGCCCGCTGGACCTCGGCGGCGTCGAAGCCGTTGCAGCCGATGAGACGGGCCGCCGTTTCGCCGGTGCGCATCGCGACCGCGACGCTGTCGACCTGCGGTTCGAGCTCCTGCGGGGTCGCGGCGGCCAGCGCCCATCCCGTCACCGTGACGGGAGTGCCGGCGGGCACGGCACGCAGCCGGTGGGCGTGCACCTCCCACGCGCCCCGCGCGACGACCAGGCTCTCGATCCGGCCCTGGGGCAGCACGGGCCCGCCCGCGACCGGCGGGCCGCCCGGGAAGGCGGGCGGGCCCGGGAACTGCGGCTGGTGCCACGAGGCCACCCAGTCGGGACCGCTGCCGATCGGGTGGATCCGCCGCCGGACGCTCTCCCGGCCGCGGACGTGCAGGGCGATGTGGTTGTCGGGCGCGTTGCGGACGGCGGTCGGGCCGGTGCGGGTGGAGTAGGCGAGCCGGGCGTAGAGCGGGTCGGGATCGCCGCCGTCGGCGTCCCACGGGTTCAGGTGGTCGCTGCCGTGGTTGTGCACGCGCACCATGCCGTCCGCCTCGGTCGTCTGCACCAGCCAGCCGACGGACGGGATGACGATCGTGCGGTCCGGCCCTGCCGACGGCGGCGGCTCCTCGACGGCCGTCCAGAGCGGCGCCGTCTCCGGTAGGAGCAGCCCGACGAAGCCCTTGCTCGCCCAGTACGGCGAGGCGGGCCCGGAGTAGGTCTGCAGGGTGGCGGCGTGCGGGCCGTGCCAGCCGCGGGAGAAGATCCCGTCGGTGAGCGCGCCGCGGTCGAGGAAGTAGCGCAGGCCCGCCGACAGGATCCGCCGGGTCTGGCCCGGCCGCAGCGGCGTCCACCCGACCACCTCGCCCAGCGCGACGGCCGCCAGCGCAGCGGTGCGGTAGGTGAGCGAGCGGCCCTGGTGGAGCGACGCCCCGTTGGCGTCGAACGTGGCGGCGAACGAGCCGAGGAACTCCTCCAGCCGCGGGCCGAGGCGTTCCAGCTGGGCGGTGTCGCCGCGCAGGTGCGCGACCAGCACGGGGTAGAGGTGCATGGCCCAGCCGATGTAGTGGTCGAAGGCGCGGCCGTCACCGTCGCTGTACCAGCCGTCGCCCCGGTACCAGCCTTCGAGGAGGTCGTGCGCGCGGTCGATGGCGCGGGCCGTCTCGGCGTCGCCGCGGCCCACCTCGTCGAGGAACGCGGCCACCGCCATCGGGAACAGATACCAGTTGTTCGGCGCGGGCTCGTTCCGCAGGGCGCCGCGCAGCCACCCTTCGAGACGGTCCTGTTCGGCGGCGCCGAGCAGATCCCACGTCCAGCGCCGCGCGGTGAGCAGTCCGAGCGCCACCGACGCCGACTCCACCATCGGCTGCCCACCGGGCCCGTGCGAGCCGATGGGCGGCCACGCGTCGGGACCGGTCGGCCCCGGCCCGCTCACCAGGCCCTCGCGGTAGGGGGCGAGCGCGGTGCCGTCCCCGTCACCGGCGGCGCGGAACGCCGCGAGCAGGAACGTGCGGGCGAACCCCTCGAGGCCGTCGGAGACGACGCCGGCCTTCGCGGGCGCGCCGGGCAGGTCGATCCGGCCGCCCCGGGGTGAGCGGTAGCGCTGCACGGCGGCGAGCAGGTCGTCGGCGACGGTGGTCCAGTGCTTGCGGGTCCAGCCGGTGTGCGGGCTCAGGTCGTGGTCGTCGACGGGAATCGGGGGTCTCCTCTTCTCAAGCGGTCAGCGGGAGAAGCTCGCGTCGCACCGGATGGGCGAACGGTTGACCCGCGGCCCACCGCTGCACCTCGTCGGCCGCGGCGTCTGCGAGCCTGCGCAGCTCGTTGCCCTTCGACCCGGCGACGTGCGGGGTGAGCAGCACCCCGTCGCAGTCCCACAGCGGTGAGCCGGGGGGCAGCGGCTCCGGGGTCGTCACGTCGAGCACGGCGCGCAGCCGCCCGGACAGCAGCTCGCGTTCCAGTGCGGCGTGGTCGACGAGCCCGCCACGCGCGGTGTTGAGCAGGGTGGCTCCGTCGCGCATGAGCCCGAGCAGCCGGGCGTCGACCATGCCGGTGGTCTCGGGCAGCAGCGGCGCGTGCAGCGACACCACACCCGAGCGGGCGAACAGGTCGTCGAGCCCCACCGGCTCGGCGCCGAGCGCCCGTACCTCGGCGTCGGCCACGTACGGGTCGTGCAGGAGGACGTCGAGGTCGAACGGCCGTAGCAGGTCGGCCACCCGGCGGCCGATCAACGAGGCCCCGAGCAGGCCGACGGTGGCGCCGTAGTTGCCGGCGTCGGGGTAGAGCGTGTTCCAGTCGCGTTGCGCCCGCGCCGCGCGGAACTCCCGAGCGATGTCCGGCACCCGCTTGCCGGCGAGCAGGATCATCGCCACGGAGTACTCGGCCACCGGAACGGCGTTGGCCGCCGCCGCCGAGCTGACGACGATGCCCCGCTCCCAGCACTCCTCGGTGACGTGGCGGCGCACGGTGCCGGCCGTGTGGACGATCGCGCGGAGCCGGGGTGCCGCGGCGAGGACGTCCGCGGTGATCGGTGCGCAGCCCCAGCCGGTGATCAGCAGCTCCACGCCGGCGAGATCGGCGCGTTCGAACCCGTCGAAGACCACGTCCGGGTCGATGTCGACGGCGGCCGCGATCCGCTCGACGGCTGCCGGGTGCAGCAGCTGCCGGGCGGTGCTGGTGGCCATCGCGAACGCCGCGCGCGCCACTACTTCACACTCCCTGCCGTCAGGCCCGATCGCCAGTACCGCTGCAACATCAGGAACGCCACGACGAGCGGGACCAGCGCGAGCAGCGAACCGATCACGACGAGCGGGTAGTAGTCCGGGAAGGTCGTTGCGGCGCTGTTCCAGGTGTAGAGGCCGAGGCTGATCGGATAGAGGTTCTCGTCGGACAGCATCACGAGCGGGAGGAAGAAGTTGTTCCAGATCGCGGTGAGCTGGAACAGGAACACCGTGACGAAGCCCGGCCCGAGCATCCGCAGCCCGATGCGGAAGAAGATGTGCAGCTCGGACGCCCCGTCGACGCGGGCGGCCTCGAGCACCTCGCCCGGGACGTAGCCGGTGGCGAACATGCGGGCGAGGTACACGCCGAACGGGTTGAACAGCACCGCGATGAACACCGCCCACATCGAGTTGGCCAGCCCGAGCCGGGACGCGATCAGGTACATCGGCAGGGCCAGCACGGTGCCCGGGATCATGACGCTGATCAGCACGAGCGCGTAGAACTGCTTCTTCCCGCGGAACTCGTACTTGTCGAACACGTACCCGGCCGCCGTGCTGACGAGCGCACCGACCGCTGCGCCGATCACCGCGTACAGGATGCTGTTGGCGTACCAGCGCAGGTAGATCCCGTCGTCCTCGGCGAGCAGGGCCCGGACGTTGCCGACGAGGTCGAAGTTCGCGAGGTCCATCAGGTTGCTGCTGAACAGGGCCTGCGTGTCCTTCGTGGCCGCGAGCAGCAGCCACATCAGCGGCAGGAGCGCGTACAGGGTGCCGGCCGCGACCACGACGTTGGTCGTGATCGCACCGACGCGGGTGCCGCGGTGCACCCGGCGATCGGCGGTCGTCATGCCTTGGCTCCTCGCGAGCTGAAGCGGGCCACCGCGTAGGACAGCAGGCAGCACAGGACGAGCAGCAGCACCGACGCCGCCGAGGCGAGCCCGTAGTTGCTGCGGTTGAACGCGGCTTCGAAGATGTACATGTTCGGCGTGAACCGCGACCCGACCAGCGGGGTCGCCTGCGCGAGCAGCATCGGCTCCGTGAACAGCTGCAGCGAGCCCACCAGCGTGAACATCGCGACCGTCACCACCGCGGCGCGCACCAGGGGCACCTTCACGCGCAGCGCGGTGCGCACCGCCCCTGCGCCGTCCACCGCCGCCGCCTCCATCACCTCCCGCGGCACGGCCTGCAGCGCCGCGTAGAAGATCACGGTGTTGTAGCCGAGGCCGCCCCAGAGCGCGATGTTCACCAGCGACGGGATGAGCAGCGCCTGGCCCAGGAAGTCGATGCGGACGTCCAGGCCCGCCAGCGCGGCGAGCACCGGGCTGATGCCCGGCGTGTAGAGGTACAGCCAGATGATCGCGGCGATGATCCCCGGGATCGCGTGCGGCAGGAACAGCACCGTCTGCGCGAACCGCCTGCCCCGGGCCAGCCCGGAGTCCAGCAGCAGCGCCATCAGCAGCGAACCCGCGACGAGCAGCGGGATGAACACCACGATGTAGGCAAGCGTGACGCCGATGCTGCGCAGGAAGCTCGGGTCGGTGAGCACGACGACGAAGTTGCGGAAGCCGACGAACACGGTGCGCGCGTTGCCGAAGCCGAGCCCGGAGTGCGACGTCGAGAAGAAGCTCAGGTAGACCGCGTAGACCGCGGGGACGGCGAACACGGCGAGGCAGAGCAGGCCGAACGGGACGAGCAGCACGGCCACGGCCTTCCGCTGCCCGGGGACGCGTGGCCCGCTCCGGCCGCTGCGGCTCCGGCCGCCGGCGGCTACCGAGGTCGCGGTCGGGGTCTCGAGGATGGTGGTCATCGTGCGGCCACCGCCAGTCCCAGTGCGCGCATGTCGGGCAACGACTCCTCCTGGGCCTGCTCCAGCGCCTCGACGACGGTGCCGCCGTACCGGACGCGGGCCAGTCCCTCCTGGATCAGCTGGTTGGTGGCGGTCATCCGGGGGCCCCAGACCCAGCCCTCTGGCACGGTCGCGGCCTGCTCGCGGAACAGGGCGTAGACGTCCTGGCCGCCGAAGTAGCTGCGGTCGAAGCCCTCGTCCGCCACACCGACCAGGGCCGGAGCCGCGGGGTACATGCTGCTCGCGCCGCTGGACAGGCGGGCCCGGAACGCCTCGGGGTCGGTGACCATCCAGCGGAGGAACTCCATCGCGGCCTCCGGGTGCTCGCTGCCTGCCGTGACCGCGAACACCGAGCCGCCCTTGACGCCCACGCGCGGCTGCGCCGGGTCCCACTGGGGCAGCGGCGCCGCCGCCCACTTGCCCGCGCCGCCGGGCGCGGAGCGCATGAGGGCCGCGGCCGCCCACGCCCCGTCGATGTACGTGGCGACCGATCCGTTGTTGATCGCCGCGTTCCACTGCTGGCTGTTGCCCGGCGCGACCTGCACGAGATCCTCGTCGGCCAGCCGCTGCCAGTACTCGGCGACGCGCGTGGTGCCCGGGTCGGTGAAGTCGAGGTTCCACCGGCCGCCCTCGGTGGAGAACCACTGCCCGCCTGCCTGGTCGGCGAACCCGGCCAGGTGCGGTGCGCTGTTGGTGAAGAACGTGCCGAGCCGGACGTCGGGCGCGGCGGCCTTGAGGTCCCGGGCGGCCTGCTCGAACTCGGACCACGTCGTCGGTACCGCGATGCCGTGCTGCTCGAACAGGTCCCGGCGGTAGAACAGGATCATCGGCTCGATGTCGAGCGGCACCGCGTAGACGCGCCCGTCGAACGTGGTCTGGTCCCACGCCTGCGGCAGCAGCGCTGCGCGGAACGCCTCGTCGACCCGGTCGGTGACGTCCAGCACGGCCCCGTCCAGCGCGAACGCGGGCAGGGCGTTGTACTCCAGGGTGGCGACGTCGGGGGCGTTGCCGGCACGCGTGGCGTTCGTGAGCTTGGCGTTCGTGCCGCCGGTGCCGGTCGGGGTGACCTCGAGGTCGACCTGGATGGCGGTGTGCGTGGCGTTGAACGCGTCGACGACCGGCTGGGTGCCGCGCAGCGAGGACCAGAACGTGATCACCGTGGGCCCGCCTCCGGAGGGCGGTGGCGCCGCGCTCGAACACGCGGAGAGCGTGAGCACGGCGGCGGTCACCGCACAGGCCAGCACGCGGGATCGGTGGGGCATGGACGTTCCCCTCGTCATCGAGAGAGCGCTTTCCACACACGATCGCGGAGCGAAGGATCCATATCAAGGTCGAACGATCGAAATGATCGAACGATCAGAATGAGGCTATCGTGCGCACCGAGCCCCGGTCCACGAGAGCCGGCAGCAGCTCGACGTGCCGCACCGGTCCGCCCCGCTCCACCCGGTCCAGCAGCAGCGCGAGCGCCTCCCGTCCGACCTGGCGCTTCGGCGGCGCCACCACCGTCAGCTCCGGGCCGCCGAGGTTGGCGATCATGTCGTCGTAGGCGACGACCGAGAGGTCGTCCGGCACCCGGATCCCGGCGGCGTGCAGCTGCGTGACGAGGTTGAGCGCGTCGACGTCGCTGTGGGCGAGGAGCGCGGTCGCGCCGGTCTCCCGGATCGCCGCGGGCAGGTACGGCATGGGCGTGGCCGGGTCGGGGGCCGCGCCGGGGGCGCTGAGCAACGGCTCGGCCAGCAGCGGCAACCCGAGCTCGGGGATCAGCCGCAAGAACGCCGCCCGGATGGTGCGGGCCGTCGGGCTGTCGTCGCGCGCGGCGAGCAGGATCCGGGTGTGCCCGCGCTCGCGCAGGTGGCGCAGGGCGAGCAGCACCCCGCGGGTGTGGTCGGTGCGTACCGCGTCGAGCTCGGCGAGCACGCTGCCCACCGGCGGGAAGCGTTCGAGGAGCACCGCGGGCGCGAGCGGCGTGCCGTCGTCGGCGGGGACCGTGTCCTCGGCCGCGACGGCGGCGGCCGAGCGCCACCGCGGGATGATGAGCGCCCCCAGCGCACCGGGCACCGCGCAGGCGCGGCGTATCGCCGACCGCGTCGGCTCCTTCTCCTCGACGCCGAGCAGCTCCCAGCGCAGGCCCTGCTGCTCCGCGGCCTCCCGGGCCCCTGTGATGATCTGCCCGAGGTAGGTGTTGTGCAGCGGGGCCATCAGCACCACGACGTCGGCGACGGGCCGCAGTGATCGGTCGGTGCGCCGAGCCGAGGGCAGCCGGACGACGCCGTGGCTGCGGACGACCTGCTCGTCACGGGCCAGCGCCTCGACGTCGCGGCGCAGCGTGATCGGGGAGACGTCGAACTCGCGGGCGAGCTCGGCCACCCGCGCGGATCCGCGGGATCGCAGGACCGCGAGGATGCGCTCCTGTCGCGCGGACGGCTTGCTCACCGCACGGCTTCGCCGGCGCTCAGCCGGCGCTTCGCGCTAGCGCTGTGACATCGGTTCGCTCGCTGACGCTCGCTCACGAGCGTGGACGCTACCGCCGCCCTGCGAGCCGGGACGTCAGGCCACGAGCTCCAGGCGGCCGGCCGTGGTGATCACTGCCGGGATGCGCTGGCCGACCGTGCCCTCGACGGCGGGGGCGATCAGGCCCGCGCGCACCAGCCGGTGCACGGCGTTCTGGTCGCAGCAGAAGCGACCGTCGAGGTAGAGATCGGGCTCCGAGCCCCAGACGAGCTCGGCACGTCCGTGCGCCACTTCGCGCAGGATGGCCCGGTCACGGACAGTCAGCTCGACGTCGACGACGAGCTCCATCGCGATCCCCCCGTTCAGCAGGTCAGACCAGGGTGAGGGAATCGTGGACCGCGCTGCCACAGAATTGAGGAACATCTGAGGTTGGCGGCCCGGCGTGTCCGGACGAGTTCACCTGGTCGGGTGCGGCGAGGCGAGCAGGAGCGGGACGAGCTGTTCGTCGGCGGTGAGCGATCCGTGCTGGCCCGGCATGCGCGAGATGAGCCGCTCCCCCCGTGAGCGGATCACGGCCGTGCCTCCGCGCGCGGCGACCACGACGTCGCCGATGCGGTCGCGGGCGTGCGGTGCCACCGGGAGGCCGAACCAGCCCTCGGCGACCGCCTGCTCCCCGGGCACGACCCACGCCCCGTCCCCCAGCACCTCGGTCCAGGTGGCGAGTACGTCGTCGCGTGCGCCGCGCCGGACGTGGACGTGCCGGGCGCGGGGATCGCCTGCCAGCTGCGCGACGCCGTCGGACAGCACTGCGTCGGTGTCCACGTCGTATCGCCGGTCGACCGCGACCATGCCGTGGTCGCCGGTGATCGCGAGAACCGCGTCCGGTGGCAGCCGATCGGCGACGAGCTCGGCGAGCCGGTCGATCTGGGTGAGCTGCAGCCGCCACGGCAGCGATCCGGGGCCGTAGACGTGTCCCAGCGCGTCCAGATCGCGGTGGTAGCCGTAGCAGAGCTGCCGGCCGGGGCCCGCGGTCGCAGCGAGGACGCCCGCGGCCAGGTCGCCCATCGCGTACGTGCCCCGGAAGCGGCCGCCGCGCAGCGTTGCCCTGGTCAGCCCGGATCCCTCGAACTCGCTCAGCGACACCACGGTGACCCCGACGCCGTCGCCCGCGGCTCGCTCCAGCGCGGTGGGTACCGGCTGGACCTCTTCCGGCACCAGCCGCTCGCGCACGTCGGCGCGGTTTCCCTGGACCGTCCAGCGCAGGGTGTCGAGGAGCTCGCCGTCCGTGCGCAGCACGATCCCGAGCAGGCCGTGCGCGCCCGGCGGCACCCCGGTGCCGAGCGACGCGAGGCTGACCGACGTGCTCGACGGGAACCCGGCGGTGAGCGGCCCGAGGTCGGGCAGGCTCGCGAGGAACGGCGCGTCGTCGGCGTGCCGGCGCAGCAGCTCGCTGCCGAGCCCGTCGACGAGCAGCAGCGCCGCCGCGCGCATCGGCGGCACGGCGAGCGCGGGTGCGGGCCCGGGCACGCCGAGCGCGGCGAGCAGCGCCGGCAGCACCTCGGCGAGCGAACGGCGTCCGTACTCGGGCAGCAGCGGCTCGATCACCCCACGAGCATCCCAGCCACACCCTGGAGCCGTAATGCTGTTCCGGAGCCCGACTCTCAGCAGTATGGCTCCGAGGTGCGTTGGATCTAGGCTCGTGCACGTGGAGGAGGCGGTGCCGGACGGGATGCGGATCCTCCTCGACCGGCACGCGATCGTCGTCGACGACGGCACCGCACTCTTCGGCGGTGCCCCGCCGCGGATGCTGCGGCTGTCCGCCGCCGCGGCGGCCCGGCTCGAGGACGGCGCGCTCGAGGTCCGCGACCCGATGGCGGCGAAGCTCGCGCGCAGGCTGCTCGACGCCGGCATCGCGCACCCGGTGTCCGTGCCGGCGGCCGCGGTCCCGCCCGCGGCGGACGTCACGGTCGTCGTGCCGGTGAAGGACCGGGTCGACGGGCTCGCCCGCCTGCTCGCCGCCCTGCCCGCCGACCTCGGCGCCACGATCGTCGTCGACGACGGTTCCGAGGACGCGGCGGGCATCCGGGCCGTCGCCGAGCGGGCGGGGGCGGTGCTCCTGCGCCACCCGGAGGCGAGGGGTCCCGCCGCGGCCCGCAACGCCGGGCTCGCGGCCGCGCGCACCCCGCTCGTCGCGTTCCTCGACTCCGACGTGGTCCCGCAGCCCGGGTGGCTCGGCCCGCTGCTCGCCCGCTTCGCCGACCCGGTGGTGGCGCTGGCGGCGCCGCGGATCGTGGCGCTGGCCGGCCACGGCTGGCTGGGCGGGTACGAGTCGGTGCGCTCATCGCTGGACCTGGGCGCAGATCCGGCGCTGGTGGTACCGAAGAGCCGGGTGGCCTACGTGCCGAGCGCGGCTCTCGTGGTGCGCCGCGACGCCGTCGGCGACGGCTTCGACGAGCGGATGCACGTCGCGGAGGACGTCGACCTCGTGCTGCGGCTGCACGAGGCGGGTTGGCGCCTGCGCTACGAGCCCGCGTCCCGGGTGGCGCACGAGCACCGGACGACGCTGCGCGCCTGGTGGCTGCGCAAGGCGTACTACGGCACGGGCGCCGCGCCGCTGTCGCTGCGCCACCCCGGGTCGGTACCGCCGATGGTGCTCAACACCTGGTCGGCGGCGGTGTCGGCGCTGCTGCTGCGCGGGCGACCGTGGTCGGTTCTCGCGGCGCTCGCCGTGGCGGCCGGTGCCGCCGAACAGCTCGCGCGAAAGCTGCCGGTACGCGAGCCGCGCCGCACCGCCGCCAGGCTGATCGGCCTCGGCGCCGTCGGCACGGTGCAGCAGACCGCCGACGCCGTCACGCGCCACTACTGGCCGATCGCGCTGGTCGCGGCGCTGGTGTCACGCCGCGCTCGCCGCACCGTCGCCGTGATCGCGCTGGCCGAAGGCGTGCTCGACTGGTGGCGCAAGCGCCACGCCCCGGACCGGCCCGGTCTGCTCGGGTACGTGCTCGCCCGCAGACTCGACGACCTCGCCTACGGCGGTGGCCTGTGGTGGGGTGCGCTGCGCCACCGCACGCTCGAGCCGCTGCGCCCGGTGGGTACCGGCCCCGACCGCTCTCCCGACCTCTGACCCCGGGTCGAGTGATCTTCACCGCGCCGTCCGGACAGGTGAACCTGACATTGCCCGCGTTCCGCATCTGCGACTACTAGGCGCCGCTGGTTCCGAGAATGCGGACCGCCCGACGATCGGGATCGGGCAGGCCGGTGTCCTTCGACGGAGTGCGGTTCATCGCCCTTGCATGCCCGGATGATCGGCGGTCTGATTGTGGGCGCCGCCACAACGTCGTGCGCGGCACCCGGGCGTGGCTCGGCTGCGCCCGGTGCGTCCAGTGCCGCTCTGTCAGCGGCACAGCGCTCGTGGTGAGGAGAGGTCACATGGCACAGGTTCGGGTCACCGTCGACGGCGTGGAGTACGTCGACGACGTCGAACCCCGCATGCTGTTGGTGTACTACCTGAGGGAGCGCCTGGGGAAGACCGGCACGGTCGTCGGCTGCGACACCAGCAACTGTGGTGCCTGCACGGTGCACCTGAACGGGCAGAGCGTGAAGTCCTGTTCCGTGCTCGCGGTGCAGGCCGACGGCGCGGAGGTCACGACGATCGAGGGGCTCGCCCGCGACGGCGAGCTGCACCCGGTGCAGAAGGCGTTCAACGAGTGCCACGCGCTGCAGTGCGGCTACTGCACGCCCGGCATGATCATGCAGGCGGTCGACCTGCTCGGCGACAACCCCGACCCCGACGAGCACGCCGTGCGCGAGGGGCTCGAGGGCAACCTCTGCCGCTGCACCGGCTACCAGAACATCGTCCGGGCCGTGCAGAGCGCGGCGCAGGCGATGAAGCCGAGCGCCACGGCGCCGGTCGACACGCCCAGCCCGGTCGCGGGAGGGCAGTGACATGACGACGACCGCCGAACCCACCACATCCGGCGAGATCGGGCGTGCCCGCGTCCGCAAGGAGGACGCGCGCCTGATCACGGGCCGCTCCCGGTACACCGACGCGATCACCCCCGCCGGCACGCTGCACGTCTCCGTGGTCCGGTCGACGTTCGCGCACGCGCGGATCAACGGGATCGACACGTCCGCCGCGAAGAAGGCCCCCGGCGTCGTCGGCGTCTACACCGCAGCCGATCTCGGCGTCGAGTCCGTCGGCCTGCCGTGCGCGTGGCCGATCACGCCCGATCAGAAGGCGCCGCAGCGGCCCCTGCTCGCCAGCGGCACCGTGCACTTCGCGGGCGAGGGCGTCGCCGTCGTCGTCGCCCGGTCGATCGCGGCGGCCAGGGACGCCGCGGACCTCGTCGACGTCGACTACGAGCCGCTCGACCCGGTGCTCGACATGGAGGCCGCGCTCGCCGACGGCGCCACGCTCGTGCACCCCGACCTCGGCACCAACGAGAGCGCCACCTGGGTGTTCGACTCCGGCGAGGCGGGCACCGGCGACAACGTCGCCGACGCGATCGCCGCGGCCGAGTCCGACCCCGACTCCGTCGTGGTGCGCCGCCGGTTCCGCCAGCAGCGGCTCATCCCGGCGTTCATGGAGCCGCGCTCGGTGGTCGTGGACCCCACCGGCGAGCAGATCACCTTCTACTCGGCCACCCAGATCCCGCACATCCTGCGCACGATGACGTCGGTGGTGCTCGGCGTCCCCGAGAGCAAGCTGCGGGTCATCGCCCCCGACGTCGGCGGCGGGTTCGGCGGCAAGATCGGCGTGATCCCCGAGGAGATGCTCTGCGTCGTGCTGGCGCAGAAGCTCGGCAAGCCGGTCAAGTGGACCGAGACGCGGTCGGAGTCGCTGCTCGCGGCCCACCACGGGCGCGACCAGATCCAGGACATCACGATCACGGCCAAGAAGGACGGCACGGTCACCGGCCTCGACGTCAAGCTGCTGGCCGACATGGGCGCCTACCTCGGCCTCGTCGGACCCGGCGTGCCGATCCTGGGCGCGTTCATGTTCAACGCGATCTACAAGATCCCGGCCTACAAGTTCACCTGCACCAACGTCTTCACCACGAAGACGCTGACGGACGCCTACCGGGGCGCGGGACGGCCCGAGGCCACGTTCGCGATCGAGCGGATCATGGACGAGCTGGCGGCCGAGCTCGGCCGCGACCCGATGGAGCTGCGCCAGCAGAACTGGATCAAGCACGAGGAGTTCCCGTTCACCACGGTGTGCGGGCTCACCTACGACTCCGGCAACTACGAGCAGGCCACGCGGCAGGCGATGGACCTGTTCGACTACGCGGGCCTGCGCCGCGAGCAGGAGGAGCGCAGGCGCTCGGGCGACCCGGTGCAGCTCGGCATCGGGATCTCGACGTTCACCGAGATGTGCGGGCTGGCCCCGTCCCGGGTGCTCGGGTCGCTGGCCTACGGTGCGGGCGGCTGGGAGGCCGCGAGCATCCGGATGCTCGCCACCGGCAAGGTCGAGGTCATCACCGGGGCCTCACCGCACGGGCAGGGTCACGAGACGGCGTTCAGCCAGATCGTGGCCGACCAGCTCGGCGTGCCGTTCGAGGACGTCGAGATCCTGCACGGCGACACCCAGATATCGCCGAAGGGCCTCGACACCTACGGGTCGCGCTCGCTCGCCGTCGGCGGCATCGCGATCGTCAACGCGGCGGAGAAGGTGATCGCGAAGGCCAGGAAGCTCGCGGCGCACATGCTCGAGGCCGACGAGAACGACATCGAGTTCGAGAACGGCACGTTCTCGGTGCGCGGCACGGACAAGGGCAAGGCCATCCAGGAGATCGCGTTCGCCGCGTTCATGGCGCACGACCTCCCGGAGGGGATGGAGCCCTCGCTCGACGCCGACGCCGTGTACGACCCGGAGAACTTCTCCTTCCCGCACGGCACGCACCTCGCCGCGATCGAGGTCGACACCGAGACCGGGCACGTCAGCGTGCGCAAGTACGTCTGCGTGGACGACATCGGCAACGTGATCAACCCCCTGATCGTCGAGGGACAGGTGCACGGCGGGCTCGCACAGGGCATCGCACAGGCCCTGTTCGAGGAGGCCAACTACGACGAGCAGGGCACGCTGGTCAACGGAACGTTCGTCGACTACACGCTGCCCTCGTCCGCCGACCTGCCGAGCTTCGACACCCACGTCGTGAGCACGCCGGCCACTTCCAACCCGCTGGGGGTGAAGGGAGTCGGCGAGGCGGGCACCATCGCGTCCACCCCGGCCATCGTCAACGGCGTGATCGACGCCCTGCGCGACCTCGGCGTCATGGAGGTCGAGATGCCGTGCACGTCGCAGCGCGTGTGGCGGGCCATCCAGGACGCGAAGGGCCGTTCCACGCAGGACACTCCGGTCGACACCCATTCTCCGGGCGCGGGCCTCGGCTCGATCGACCCGAACAACCCCCAGGGAGAGGTCCAGTGATCCCCGCCCAGTTCGACTACGTCAAGCCGTCGTCGGTCGACGAGGCAGTCCGGGCTCTGCAGGAGGCAGGCGACGACGCGAAGATCCTCGCCGGCGGGCAGAGCCTGCTCCCGGTGCTGCGGCTGCGGCTCGCCGCCCCCACCCTGCTCGTCGATCTCGGCGGGATCGCCGAGCTGCGCGGGATCCGGGAAGAGGGCGACCGCGTGGTCGTCGGGGCGATGACGTCGTACTACGACATCATCCGCGACGAGTCCGTGCAGCGGCACGTCGCGCTGCTGGCGCAGGCCACCGAGACCGTCGCCGACAGCCAGGTGCGCCACCGCGGCACGCTCGGCGGGTCGCTCGCCCACGCCGACCCGGCGGGCGACCTCGGTGCGGTCGCGCTCGCCCTCGACGCCGAGCTCGTGATCGCCGGACCGTCCGGCAGCCGCACGGTGCCTGCGCCGCAGTTCTTCGTCGACTACTTCACCACGGCGCTCGGCGAGGGCGACATCCTCACCGAGATCCGGTTCCCGAAGTACACGGGCTGGGGCAGCCACTACGAGAAGTTCAACCGCACAGCGCAGGCCTGGTCGATGGTCGCGATCGCGGCCGCCGTCCGGGTCGAGGGCGGCACGATCGCGGAGGCGCGGGTGGGGCTCACGAACATGGGCAGCACACCGATCCGCGCCGCAGGTGTGGAGCAGGCGCTCGTGGGGCAACCCGCCACCGCGGAGGCGGTACGCGCAGCGGCCGAACGGGTCACCGAGGGCACCGCCGCGCCGAGTGACGCGGATGCGGCTGCGGACTACCGTGAACATCTGGCCAAGGTGCTCACCGGCCGCGCGGTGTTGGCGGCCGCAGGCTGACGCTCGTTCCGCAGGACGTCTGCTCGGGTCATCCGGGGCAGGCGTCCTGCGGCTTTTGGAGGAGACAGAGAAGATGCAGCTGGAGAACAAGTTCACGATCGACGCGCCGATCGACAAGGCGTGGGAGGCGCTGAACACGCCGGAGACGGTGGCTCCCTGCTTCCCGGGCGCCACCCTGCAGGAGTACGAGGGCGACTCTTTCACCGGCACCGTCAAGGTGAAGCTCGGGCCGATCTCGCTCACCTACAAGGGGAAGGGCACGTACGTCACGCGCGACGACGCGAACCACAAGGTCGTCATCGAGGCGAATGGGCGCGACTCCCGCGGCAACGGCACGGCGAGTGCCACCGTCACCGGCACGATGGTCGCCGACGGGCCCAACCGCACCGCCGTCACCATGGTCACCGACATGACCATCACGGGCCGGCCCGCCCAGTTCGGCCGCGGTGTCATCTCCGACGTCGCAGACAAGATCATCGGGCAGTTCTCGGCCTGCGTGGCCAGCAAGCTCGCGCCGGCGGCCGAGGCGCCCGCAGCGGCGGCGCCCGCCCCGGCCAAGCCGTCGCCTTCCCCGGCGGCGCCGAGCGGTGAGGGTGCGTCCGCGCCCGCGGCTGCGGCCGGAACGGTCGCCGCACCGGCCACGAGCGGCCGCACGAACGGCAGCGGATCGGCGGAGGCAGCGGCCGCCGCGAAGGGGCCGGTGCTCGCGCCGAAGGCGACGACCAGCAGCGGCCCGCTGCGCAGCGAGGTCGACGCGATCGACCTGCTCGACACGGCGGGCGCCCCGGTGCTCAAGCGCCTGGCCCCGGTGGCCGGGGGCGCGCTGCTCCTGCTCATCATCTTCCTGATCCGCCGCGCGCGCCGCTGACGCCCGGTCTCGTTGCAGCAAGGCCACCTTCATGCCATGACGTGGCATGAAGGTGGCCTTGCTGCAATCCGGCGCCTCGCGGTCACACAGCGGGGGAGAGGGCGCGCTCGGCATGGACGCGTGCCTCGTCGGGCGTGAGATCGCCGCCTGCCTCGAACGCCTCGGTGAAGGCGGGCCGGCCGAGGACGGCGCGGGCGGCGGCGGTGGCGCGGTCCACGTCGGCGCGCTCGGCGGGCGCCGTCGGCAGCTCCGCCGCGGCGCGGGCCGCGGCCGCCGCCCCCAGCACGGTCGCGGCCGCTGCGGGCGACCCGGCGGCGGCGAGGGCGGCGGCGAGCCCTTCGAGGGCCTGCGAGGTGTCCCGGGGAGCACTGATCTTCCGGGCTAGGTCGTAGGCCTCGCCGTGCAGGCGGAACGCCGTGTGCGGGTCACCGCGTAGCTCGGCGAGGAAGCCGAGCTCGGTGAGCACCATCGGCAGGTGGACCGCGATGTCGGCACACCGCGGCGTGCCGTCGAGGACCGTGTCGAGATGCTGCTGAGCCGCGTCGAGCCTTCCCTGCCTGCGGCTCGCGTAGCCGAGCACGATGCGGGCGAACGTCAGCCCGTCGTGGAAGCCCTGCTCGGTGGCGACCGCGAGCGCCCGCTCGCCGTGCGCTCTCGCTCGGGCGTGGTCCCCGGATTGCGTCGCGATCCAGCCGAGCCACGCCAGCCGGGACGACACCTCGGGCCACAGGCCGAGCTCCTCGCACCAGCGCAGCCCCTCCCGGTGCAGTGCGGCGGCCCGTTCGTGGTCGGCGCCGAGCTCGGCCAGCGCGCCCAGCCAGCACGTCGCCTGCAGCTGGCCCCAGCGGTCGCCGGTCTCGCGGAACAGCTCGGCCGCCCGGCCGGCTTCGCGTTCCAGGGTGCGGAGGTCGCCGCGCACGTGGGCGAGCCTGGCGCGGCCCAGGCGCGCTGCGCCTTCCGTCCAGCGGTCCCCGCAGGCGCGGCTGATCGCCAGCGCCCGCTCGAACAGCTCGGTGGCACTGGGAAGATCGCTCGCCGTGCCGGTGTCGGCGAGGAACCACGTGGCACGGGCCCGCACGACGGGGTCGGTGATCGCGTCCAGGGCCGGCAGACCCGCCGCGTACGCGGCGGACGCCTCGGGTAGGCCCAGCATGAGTGCGATACCGGCCCGCCACGCCACGGCGGTGGCGCGCAGTCCCGCGGGCGCCGGGCCGTCCAGCGCGAGGGCGGTGTCCAGTGCCCTGCGCGCCTCGTCAAGACGCCCCCGCAGCACCCAGTACCAGCACAGCGTCGTGACCAGGCGCAGCGCGCGTTCCGAGTCACTCGCCGCGATCGCGGCTCGCAGGTTGGCCGTCTCGGCGTCGAGCAGGGCGAGCCGGTGCGGCTGCTGCGCACCGTGCAGGCCGGGCGCGGTCTCTTCGGCCAGTGCCAGGTAGTGGTCGGCGTGGCGGCGGCGCAGGACGTCGTCCTCGCCGGCGTCGTGCAATTTGCCGAGGCTGTACTCGGCCACGGACTCCAGCAGCCGGAAGCGCCGCCCCGCACCGGGGGTCACCTCGACGAGGGAGCGGTCCACGAGGCGGGCGAGCAGATCCGGCACGTCGCACGCCGGCAGATCGTCATCGGCGCTGACTGCCGCGACGGCATCCGCGGTGGCGCCGCCGATGTGCACGGCGAGGCGCCTCAGCAGAACCTGCTCGGGAGACGTGAGCAGCTCCCAGCTCCAATCGATCATGGCCTGCAGCGTCTGCTGGCGGGGCGGGGCACCGCGGTGGCCGACGCCGAGCAGCCGGAACCTGTCATCCAGCCGGGCCACGACGCCGTCCAACCCGAGGGCGCGCACGCGCGTGGCCGCCAACTCCAGCGCCAGCGGGATCCCGTCCAGCCGCCGGCACAGCACGGCGATCGGCGCCGCCGTGTCCGCATCGAGCCGGAAGCTCGTGGCCGCGGCCGCGGCCCGCGCGACGAACAGCCGGGCTGCGCTGCTGTCCGCGACGTGTGCCGGGTCGTCGGCGCCCGGCAGGGGTACGTCCAGCGGCGCGACGCTCCACACCACCTCGCCTGCCAGAGCGAGCGGTTCCCGGCTGGTGGCCAGCACCCGCAGGCCCGGTGCCGCCCGCAGCAGCAGTTCGACGAGGTCGGCGACGTGCTCGACGACGTGTTCACAGTTGTCCAGTACGAGCAGCAGCTGTTGCGGCCGCAGCACGTCGGCCAGCCGTTCGGGCGGAGAAGCCTGCTGCCCCGGGTGCGCCGTGACCCGGACGTTCAGCGCCGAGAGGGCGGCCTCGGCCAGCGACCCGAGCACGTCCGGATCGCCGGGCCGCGCGGCCGCGGCCAGCTCGACCAGCCACGCCCCGTCGTCGAAGTCGTCAGCGGCGGCCTCGGCCGCGGCCAGCGCCAGCCTGGTCTTGCCGACTCCCCCCGGCCCGGTCAGGGTGACCAGCCGGTCGGCGCCGAGCAGCTTCCGCACGTCGATCACGGCGCTGTCCCTGCCGACGAGCTCCGTGCGCGCGGCGGGAAGGTTGCCCCTGCGTCTGCCCGCTGTGGGCGGGGTCGGGTCGAGCGCCGGGTCCCTCGTGAGGATCGCCTGGTGCAGAGCGGCCAGTTCCGGGCTCGGGTCGATCCCCAGCTCGTCGGCGAGCCGGGTCTGCACGTCCTGGTAGGTCGCCAGCGCCTCGGCCTGGCGGCCCGCTCGGTACAGGGCGCGCATCGCGCAGCCGCGCAGCCGTTCCCGCAACGGGTGCTCGGCCACCAGCGCGATGAGCTCGCCGGCGAGCTCGGCGTGCTGGCCGAGCTCGAGGCGCAGCTCGGCGGCGTCCTCCTGAGCCTCGAGCCGCTGGTCGGCGAGGTGGGCGACGAAGCCTGCGGCGAACGGGGCGTCGGCGAAGTCGGCGAGGGCGGGCCCGCGCCAGAGCTCCAGCGCCTCGGCGAGCAGCGCCGCCGCTACCCGCGGCTCGGCTCCCCGTGCCTGCGCGGTGAGCCTGGAGAACCGGCGCGCGTCGACCGCGTCCGGGGCGGGGCGCAGCGCGAAGCCCGCCGGTCCCGACACCACGAGGTCGCGCCCACCCGGTTCGGCGTCCTCCAGTGCACGGCGCAGCTGCGAGACCTTCGCCAGGAGCGTCGCCTGCGCGCTGGGCGGCGGCCGCTCGCCCCAGATGTCGTCGATCAGCCGATCGGCCGGAACGGGACGGCCCGCGTGCGCCAGCAGGTCGGCGAGCAGCGCGCGCACCTTCCGGCCGGGGATCCTGACCGGTAGTCCGGCATCCGTCCACACGGCCACCGGACCGAGCACACCGAACCGCACTCGCCCTACCCTAGGGCGCGTCTCGGAACGATCTTGGCGTGTCCCTCCGGATCGACGGCCTGGTCCTCGCCGGTTGTGCCGAGCCGGCAGGCGACCGCAAGGAAATCGAAAGCGCGGCTGTCAGGCTGGCCCCCGTGTCCGAGTTCGCTCCGCATGCCGATGATCGGCGAGGGCGACGGGCCCAGCAGGCGACCGGCCTGGTGTCGATCACTACGAGCCGGGAACCGGCGTACTGATCTGCACCTTCCGGCTTTCGCCGGTGGCCGTCCACATCCGACAGGAGTTCCTACATGACCAGGGCAACGCGTGTCGCGCTCGCCGCGGTGACCGCGCTCGCCGCCGTCGCAGGCTGTGGAGCGGGTGCCGGCAACGGCCCGGAGCCGTCGCAGGCCGCCGGTGCCCCGGCACCCGGGCGGTACGCCTCGATCGACGGCCTCGAGATGTACTACGAGGTCCACGGTCCGGAGACCGGTCGGCCCCTCGTGCTGCTGCACGGCTCGTTGTCGGGCATCCAGCCCGACTTCGGCGAGCTCATCCCGGTGCTGGCCAGGGACCGGCGGGTGATCGCCGTCGAGCAGCAGGCGCACGGGCACACCGCCGACGTCGACCGGCCGTTGCGCGTGGACCAGATGGCGGCCGACACCACCGCGCTGCTGCGGCAGCTCGGTGTGCAGCAGGCCGACGTCCTCGGCTTCAGCACCGGTGCGGCCGTCGCGCTGGACATGGGTCTGAAGGAGCCGGCCCTGGTGCACAAGCTCGTGCTCGTCTCGCCGATGTACGACCCGGCGGGCATGCACCCCGGCCTCATCGAAGGGCTGGCCGGGCTTCAGCCGGAGATGCTGCACGGCACGCCCTTCCACGAGTACTACCTGGCTGCCGCGTCTCGGCCGGACGACTTCGGGTCGCTGGTGGAGAAGAACAAGGATCTCCAGCTGAACTACCCGAAGCACTCGGCGAGCACCATCCAGTCGCTGGCAGCCCCGGTCCTCCTCGTGGTCGGGGACTCCGACGTGGTGCGCATCGATCACGTCACGGAGTTCTTCCGGCTGCTCGGCGGGGCCGTGAACGGCGACATCGCCGGGCTCCCGCAGTCGCAGCTGGCGGTGCTGCCCGGCACGACGCACATCGGGGTGATGCACCGGCCAGAGCTGCCCTCGATCGTCCCGGCCTTCCTCGACGCCCCGAGGCCGGGGTAGCCGGCACCGAGCCGTCTCGGTCGGGCGCAGGGCCGCCGGATCACCGGGCGTTGTGGAAGATGATCCCCAGCACGTGCCGGCTCCCGCTGTGCACGGCGCTGACCCCGTGCCGCATCTGCACCCGGTGGAACCCGCGGGATCCGTGCTGCGGCCGGTGGTGCACCGGGAACACGACCGCCTCGCCCTGCCGTGGGCGCAACACGATCGGCCGTGACTGCTGGCGTGGGCGCTGCTCCACGAACACGCTCTCGCCGCCGGTGAAGTCCTCGTCGGGGCGGCTGAGCATCACGAGGAACTGCAGCGGGAAGGTCAGGTCCCCGTAGACGTCCTGGTGCAGGCAGTTGTAACCGCCCGGGCCGTACCGCAGCACGAGCGGCGTGGGACGGTGCTGCCCGGCGGCGGCGCACTCGGCCAGCAGCGCGTCCAGCTCGGTCGGGAACGTCCGCTCGCCCAGCCGTTCCGCCCAGGTGTTGGCGATCTCCGCGAGTGGCGGGTACAGCTGCTCCCGCAACTGCTGGACCAGCGGCGGGAGCGGGTCGGCGAAGTACCGGTAGCTGCCTTCGCCGAACGCGTGCCGGGCCATCACCACGGTGCTGCGGAACCGCTCGTCCTCGTCGAACATCGCGATCACGTCCGCGCACTGCTCGGGTGCGAGCAGCGCCTGCGTGCCCGCGACGCCGTCGGTGTCGAGGCGCTCCTGCAGGGCGGGCACGTCCAGTCGGTCGAGCACTGCGGTCATGCCTCCACCTTCACCCACGTCGGTAAAGCTTGCTGGCGGGAATCGGCCACAGGGATGATGATCCGATGCGTCCCGGACCCCACAACGCTCTGACCGACGTTCCCGGCCTGCGCGTGGGCCACGCCTCGCTCGAGGGGCCGGGCGCTATGAGCGGCACGACGGTCGTGCTCGCCCCCGAGGGCGGCGCGGTGGCCGGTGCGGACGTCCGGGGCGCGGCGCCCGGCACGCGTGAGACCGACCTGCTGCACCCGGGTGCCACCGTCCAGCGGGTGCACGCCGTGGTGCTCTCCGGTGGCAGCGCCTACGGGCTCGCGGCGGCCGGCGGTGTGGTGGCCCGGCTCGAGGAGGCGGGCATCGGCTTCCCCGTGCCGGGTGGAGTCGTGCCGATCGTGCCGGGCGCCGTCGTGTTCGACCTCGGCCGCGGCGGCGACTTCACCGTCCGGCCGGACGCGGCCACCGGCGCCGCCGCCTACGACGCGGCGAGCGACGGGCCGATACCGCAGGGTGTCGTCGGCGCAGGCACCGGTGCTCTCGCAGGCGGGATCAAGGGCGGGATCGGTACGGCCAGCGCCGTGCTGGACGACGGAGCGGTCGTTGCGGCCCTCGTCGTCGCGAACGCCGCCGGCTCGGCGGTCGATCCGGCGACCGGGGAGCTGTACGGGGTGCGCGCCGGGCTGCCCGGCGAGTTCCCGGCGGTCAGCGTCGACGCCGCGGCCCTCGACGAGCTGCGCGCAGCGCCCCAGCCGCCCGCGCTGGGCACTGCCACCACGCTCGCCGTCGTGGCCACGGACGTCACGCTGGACAAGGCCGGGTGCGGGCGGCTGGCGACCATGGGCCACGACGGCCTCGCCCGCGCCGTCGCGCCCGCCCACACCGCGACCGACGGCGACGTGGTCTTCGGGCTGTCCACCGCAACCCGGCCCACCCCGGACCTACCCGGCCTCGTCGCGCTGCACGCCGCGGCCGCCGACGTCGTCAGCCGGGCGATCGCGCACGCGCTGCTCGCGGCGGAGGGGGTGGCGACCAGGGCCCGGACCTGGCGCAGCTACCGCGACATCGTCGGGGGGTAGCGGACGGCGGCCCGCTGATCGATCCCACGAGCACGACGGCGCCCCGCTCGGTACCTCGTACTGCTCGCACCCGGAGCCCGCGCTGTTGCGGCGGATGTCGAGAACGGCGGCCCGGCCTCGACGTCCCGGTCGAGAACACCCTCCGACCGGAAGAAGCCAGTCATGAACCTCCTCGCCGTCCTCGTCTCCGCCGTCGTCGCGTTCCTGGCGAGCGGCGCCTACTACGCCGCCCTCGGCTCCCGGCTCGCGCGGCTCTCGCCCGCCTACGCCGGGCCGCGCCGATCGGTTCCGGTCACGGCGGTGGTCGAGCTGGTCCGGGGCGGCGCCGTCGCGGCCGCCGTGGCGTGGCTCGTCACGGGCCTGGGGATCGGCGGGCTCGTCCCGGCACTGGGGCTCGCGCTCGTGCTCTGGGTCGCGTTCCCGGCCGTCCTGCTGTCCGGGTCGGTGTTCCACGAGCGGGTGCCCGCGCCCCTTGCCGCGATCCACGCCGGCGACTGGCTGCTGAAGCTCGTCCTGATCGCCGGCATCGTCACGGTGTGGCCCTGAGGGCTCAGCCTCCGGCGAAGGGCGGCAGGACGTCCAGCGTGGCCCCGGCCGGCAGCGGTGTGGACCGGTCGCGGACGGCGACCTCGTCGAGCAGGTAACTGCAGCGGGCGAGCACCCGGCCCAGCCCGGCGCCGTGGCGTTCGCGGATGGTCCGGATCGCGTCGTCGACCGTGCCGGCCACCTCGAGGAGCTCGGTCTCGACGCCCGCGGCGGCGCGGGCCGCCGCGAAGTAGCGCACGGTGATGGTGACGGTCGTCGTGGACGTCATCTCAGCCGCCGATCGCGCTCATCGGACGGTCGGGCTGCAGGAACCCGGGATCGTCGATCCCGTGCCCGGCGAGCTTGCCCCACATGGCGTGCCGCCACGTGTCGGCGATCTCGGCGTCGGACGCGCCACCCCGCACCAGCGCCCGCAGGTCGGTCTCCGTGCGGGCGAACAGGCACGAGCGGACCTGACCGTCGGCGGTGAGCCGGGTGCGGTCGCAGGCGCCGCAGAACGGACGGGTGACGGAGGCGATCACGCCGACGACGGCCGGGCCGCCGTCCACCAGCCAGCGTTCGGCCGGCGCGCCGCCGCGCTCGGTGGTGTCCGGCGTGAGCGTGTAGCTCTGCCGCAGCCGCTCCATCACCTCGCCCGCCGTGATCATCTCGGAGCGTTCCCAGCCGTGCTGGGCGTCGAGCGGCATCTGCTCGATGAAGCGCTGCTCGTAGCCGTGCTCGAGGGCGAAGCGCAGGAGCGGGACGGCCTCGTCGTCGTTCACGCCGCGCAGGAGCACGCTGTTGATCTTGATGGGGTCGAGGCCCGCGGTGCGCGCGGCGGCGAGCCCCTCCAGGACGTCCGCGAGGCGGTCGCGGCGCGTGATCGTGGCGAACCGGTCCGGCCGGAGCGTGTCCATCGAGACGTTGAGCCGGTTGACGCCGGCCTCGGCGAGCGCCTCCGCCCGGCGGCCGAGGCCGATGCCGTTGGTGGTGAGCGAGATGTCGGGTCGCGGTTGCAGCGCGGCCGACGCGGCGATGAGGTTCTCCAGCCCGCGGCGCAGCAACGGCTCGCCACCGGTGAACCGCAGCTCGTGCACGCCGAGGTCGCGCACCGCGATCGTGATCAGCCGGATCAGCTCGTCGTCGGTGAGCTGCTCGTCGCGCGGCATCCAGTCCAGCCCCTCGGCCGGCATGCAGTACGAGCAGCGCAGGTTGCAGCGGTCGGTGAGGGAGATCCGCAAGTCGGTGGCGACCCTGCCGAACGAGTCGACGAGCCGCGGGTCGGCGGGACGCGCCGGATCGCGGGGGGTCGCGCCCCGCACCGCCGGAAGTCCGAGCTCGGTTGCCGTCACGCCACGAGCGTAATAGCCCCAAAAGGGTCCCGGAGGGACGCTGGATCACGGCATGGTCACCGTTCCGCAGCTGCGCCTGCCAGAATCCAGAACCCCCGCAGATGCCGCTCCACGAGCTGTCCAAAAGTTTGGCCGAGTCCGACGTACGAACACGGCGAGTCCGACATCCGGCGCGGGTGAGTCCGGCGTCCAGTCACGGCGAGCCCGCCGTACGCGCACGTGCCGTGCCCGCGCGCGGTACCGCAACGCCGAACTCGCCTGTCGGGGTGTCGGACTCGCCGTGCCGGAGCGTCGGACTCGCCGTGTCGGGATGTCGGACTCGCCGTGCGGAAACGTCGGACTCGCCGGGTGGGGGTGTCGGACCCGCCTGCGTCAGTCGTGGCGGCCCAGTTCCTGGCGGGCGACCGTGCGCAGGTGGACCTCGTCGGGGCCGTCGGCGAAGCGCAGGGCCCGGGCCCAGACGTAGAAGGCGGCCAGTGGCACGTCGTCGCTCATGCCTGCGCCGCCGTGCACCTGCATGGCGCGGTCGATCACGCCGCACGCCATGCGGGGGCAGAGGGCCTTGATCGCGGCGATCTCGGTGGCAGCGCCCTTCGAGCCGTACCGGTCGATGAGCCACGCCGTCTTGAGGACGAGCAGCCGGGCCTGCTCGACCTCGATCCGCGAATGGGCGATCTGCTCGCGCACCACGCCCTGGTCGGCGAGCGGCCGGCCGAACGCCGTGCGGGAGCGGGCGCGGCGCACCATGAGGTCGATGGCGCGCTCGGCCATGCCGATCAGGCGCATGCAGTGGTGGATCCGTCCGGGGCCGAGCCGGGCCTGGGCGATCGCGAAGCCCCCGCCCTCCTCGCCGAGCAGGTTCGACACCGGGACGCGCACGTCGTGGAACTCCAGCTCGGAGTGCCCGTGCTGGTCCTGGTAGCCGAACGTGGGCAGGTGCCGCTTGATCTCCAGGCCGGGCGTGTCGCGCGGCACCAGCACCATCGACTGCTGCCGGTGCTTCGCCGCCTCCGGGTCGGTCTTGCCCATGACGATGAAGATCTTGCAGCGGGGATCGGCGGTGCCGGAGATCCACCACTTGCGCCCGCTGATCACGTACTCGTCGCCGTCGCGGCGGATCCGGGTCTGGACGTTCGTCGCGTCGGACGAGGCGACGTCGGGCTCGGTCATCGCGAAGGCCGAGCGGATCTCGCCCTCCAGCAGCGGCTCGAGCCACTGCTCCTTCTGCTCGGGCGTGCCGAAGAGGTGCAGGGTCTCCATGTTGCCGGTGTCCGGCGCCTGGCAGTTGATGGCCTCCGGCGCGATCGTCGGCGACCAGCCGGAGACCTCCGCGACCGGGGCGTACTCGAGGTTGGACAGACCCGAGACGCTCGGCAGGAAGAGGTTCCACAGCCCGCGGGCGCGCGCCTCCGTCTTCAGCTCCTCGACGACGGGCGGCAGGTCCCACTCCTGCGGGGTGCCCCGGCGCTCGGCCCGGAAGGACTCGTACTCGGCCTCGGCCGGGAGGATCTTCTCGTCGAGGAACGCGCGCATCCGCTTTGTGTGGTCGGCAGCCACGGTGCTGGGTTCGAAGTCCACGACCAGCACCCAACCACAGGATGGGAACACGGTGGTGTCAGTCGCATCCGCGGAACTATTGTGCGGATCGTGCCGCAGTTCAGGATTGCCGACGCCGCGCGGCTGCTCGGCGTCAGCGACGACACCGTACGTCGCTGGGTCGATGCGGGCGCGCTGCCGGTGCAGGTCGACGCGTCGAATCGCAAGGTCATCGACGGAGCCGCGCTCGCGGCATTCGCCCGCGACCACGCGACCGCACCCCCGGACCCGTCCGACGTGCAGAGCTCCGCGCGCAACCGGCTGGTCGGCCTCGTCACGTCCGTGGTCGCCGACCGGGTGATGGCGCAGGTGGAGATGCAGTGCGGCCCGCACCGCATCGTCTCGCTGATGTCCAGCGAGGCCGTGCGGGAGATGGGCCTCGAGCCCGGCGCGCTCGCCGTGGCCGTGATCAAGTCGACCACGGTGGTAGTCGAGACCCCGGGAGCGAGTTCATGAGGCTCCGGACGGCGTCTGCGGTCGCGCTGGCGGTGCTGCTCGCAGGCTGCGGCGGGGCGGGCGGCGGGGGGTCGTCCGGCCCGCAGCAGCCCGAGCAGCGGACGCTCACGGTGTTCGCCGCCGCGTCGCTCACCGAGGTGTTCAGCGAGCTCGAGCCGCGGTTCGAGGAGGTCCACCCGGGCGTCGACGTCGTGTTCAACTTCGGCGCGTCCTCGGACCTGGCGCAGCAGATCGTCAACGGCGGCCCGGCCGACCTGTTCGCCGCGGCCAACACCTCGACGATGACGACCGTGTCCGACGCCGGGCTCGTCGACGGCGAGCCCACCGTGTTCGCCACGAACGTCCTGGAGATCGTCACCCCGCCCGGCAACCCGGCCGGGATCGCGTCGTTCGCCGATCTCGCCCGTCCCGACCTGAAGGTCGTGGTCTGCGCTCCGCAGGTGCCGTGCGGAGCGGCCGCCGAGAAGATCGAGCAGACCACGGGCGTGACGCTGATCCCCGTGAGCGAGGAGCCGGACGTCAAGTCGACGCTCGGGAAGGTCACCACCGGCAATGCCGACGCCGGCCTGGTCTACGCCACCGACGTCCGTGCCGCGGGGGACGACGTGCAGGGCGTCGGGTTCCCGGAGGCGGCGCAGGCGGTCAACGACTACCCGATCGCGGTGATCGCCGACGCGCCCAATGCGGATCTCGCCCGCGCGTTCCAGGAGCTCGTGACGGGAGCCGAGGGGCGTGCGGTGCTGGGATCGGCGGGCTTCGGCAGTCCGTGACCCGGCCCGCGGTGCGCCGCTCCGACGACCACGAGACCGGCGTCGGGCTGCCCCGGCTCCTCTGGGTGCCGGCCGCGCTCGCGTTCGCGCTGATCGCGTTGCCGGTCGCGGGGCTCGCGCTGCGTGCGGACTGGCCGCGGCTCCCCGAGCTGCTGCTCAGTGAGTCCGCCCTCGACGCGCTGCGGCTCTCGCTGCTGACGGCCGGGATCTCGACGCTGCTGTGCATCGTGCTCGGCGGCCCGCTCGCCGTGGTGCTGGCCAGGGGGCGGGTGCGTGGACTGCGGGTGTTGCGGTCGGTCGTGTTGTTGCCGCTGGTGCTGCCACCCGTGGTCGGAGGGCTCGCGCTGCTCTTCCTGCTGGGCCGCACCGGGCTCGTCGGACGGGGGCTCGACCTCGCGTTCGGGATCACGGTGCCGTTCACGACGGCGTCGGTGGTGCTCGCGCAGACGTTCGTGGCACTGCCGTTCCTCGTGGTGAGCCTGGAGGGGTCGCTGCGCACCGCGGGGCGCCGGTACGAGGCGGTCGCGGCCACGCTCGGTGCCGCCCCCTGGCTCGCCTTCCGCCGCGTCACGGTGCCGCTGGTGCTGCCGGGCCTCGCGTCCGGAGCGGTACTGGCATTCGCCCGCTGCCTCGGCGAGTTCGGGGCGACGATCGCCTTCTCCGGCAGCCTGCAGGGCACGACCCGCACGCTCCCGCTGCTGGTCTACCTGGAACGGGAGAGCGACGTGGACGCGGCGGTGGCGCTGTCGTTGCTGCTCGTCGTGGTGGCGGTCGTCGTGATCGCGTTCGCCCGTCCCCGGACCGTCGAGGGGATCCGGTGACGGCCCTCGACGCGCACGTCGTCGTCCGGCGCTCCACGTTCACGCTGGACGTGACGTTGCAGGCGGCCACGGGCGAGGTGCTCGCGGTGCTCGGACCGAACGGCGCAGGCAAGTCCACGCTGCTCGGTGTGCTGGCCGGGCTGCTGCGCCCCGACGAGGGGCACGTCCGGCTCGGGGACACCACCGTCGCCGACCCGGCCGCCGGCGTGCACGTGCCGCCGCACCAGCGCGGTGTCGGCCTGCTCGCGCAGGAACCGCTGCTGTTCCCGCACCTCACCGCGCTCGGCAACGTCGCGTTCGGGCCGCGGGCCCAGGGCGTCTCGCGACGGGAGGCCGAGCTGCGGGCGAAGGAGCTGCTCGCCGCCGTGGACGCGGGCGAGCTCGCCGACCGTCGTCCGGCTCGGATGTCGGGCGGTCAGCAGCAGCGGGTGGCGCTGGCCCGCGCGCTCGCGCCGCGCCCGGACCTGTTGCTGCTCGACGAGCCCCTCGCGGCGTTGGACGTGGACGCGACGCCCGCCATGCGCTCGCTGCTGCGACGGGTGGTGCGCGCGGCCGGCCAGACCGCCGTGCTGGTCACGCACTCCGCCCTCGACGCGCTCGTGCTGGCGGACCGGGTCGTCGTGCTCACCGGCGGCCGGGTCGTCGAGCAGGGGCCGACGCGGGAGGTGCTGGCCCGCCCGCGCAGCCCGTTCACGGCGCGGATCGCCGGACTCGACCTGGTGCCCGGCACCGCCTGCCCCGACGGCCTGCTCGCCCCGGACGGCACCGTCGTCGCCGGCCGGGACGGTGGACTCGTCGAGGGCGAGCCGGCCGTCGCGGTGTTCCCGCCGTCGGCGGTGGCGGTGTTCGCCGAGCGCCCGCACGGCAGCCCTCGCAACGTGCTGCCCGTGCAGGTGGCGGCGATCGAACCGCACGGCGACGTCGTGCGCCTGCGGGCCGCGGCGGCGCCCGGTGGGCCGGCGTGGGTGGACGGCCTCGCCGCCGACATCACCCCAGCCGCGGTGGCCGAGCTCGGCGCGGAGCCGGGGGCGCGGGTGTGGTTCGCGGTGAAGGCCACCGAGGTGGCGATCCACGCGGCCGGAGACGCAACCTCCTGATTCGCCCGACGCTGTACCCCGTGCCGGGAACGCCGGAACGCCGCGTCACACCATAGGTCACACATGTCACACCAGCCACGATCGTGCTCTGTTCCCACCCGTGCAAGATCCGTAGCGTCGCTGACCGTGACGCGGTTCCTCCTGCGCATCGCCCCTGTGGTGATCGTGCTGCAGCTGGTCGTCGCGGTCACGCTGCCCGGGAGTGCGGAGGCCCGGGACGACCTCGGTGATGCGATGGCCTACGTCGTGCACGCCCGCACCACCGCCGACGCGACGGCCGCGGCCGCCGACCTCGGTGTCCGGCCGACCGTGACCTTCGACCACGCCTTCGCCGGTTTCGCGGCCCGGTTGACCCCCGCCCAGGTCGACCGGCTGCGAGCGCGCAGCGGGGTGCTCGGGGTGGAGGAGGACCGGCGGGTCGTGCCGCTCGATCCCAAGCGCGAGCCGGACCTCACCGAGGGAGAGCAGCCCGACCCGCCCAACTGGGGCCTCGACCGCATCGACCAGCGCGGGCTCCCCCTCGACCACCGCTACACGACGAAGGCGACCGGAGAGGGCGTCACCGTGTACGTGCTGGACACCGGCGTGGACGTCGCGCACCCCCAGTTCGAGGGGCGGGCGGAGTGGGTGCTGAACACCGTGGACGAGGACGACCGCGACTGCGACGGGCACGGCACCGTCGTGGCCGGCATCGCGGCGTCCCGGGACCACGGCGTGGCCAAGAAGGCGCGGGTGCGCTCGGTGAAGGTGCTCGACTGCACCGGGGCGGGCACCCTCTCGTCGCTGCTCGCCGGGATCGACCACGTCGCGACCAACGCCCAGCCGCCTGCCGTGGCGGTCATGTCGTGGAGCTACGGCGGGTCGGATGTGCTGCTCTCGGCGGTGGCCGGGCTCGTCGGCAGGGGGGTGTTCGTGGCCTCGTCGGCAGGCAACTCGGGGGCCGACGACTGCACGGTGGCTCCCCGAGCGGTTCCCGGCGTCCTCGTCGTCGCCAACTCCACGATCGAGGACCAGCGCGCGGCCAGCTCGTCCACGGGCCGCTGCGTGGACCTCTACGCGCCCGGCACGAGCATCCGCTCGACGGTGCCCGGCGGCGGAACGGCGTCCTACACGGGCACGTCGATGGCCGCGCCGCACGCCGCTGGCGTCGCCGCGCTGTACAAGCAGACCTACGGCGACACCCCGAGCGACGTGATCGAGAAGTGGATCATCGAGCACGCCACGCCCGGCGTGGTGGGCGGCGGCGAGACCGGCGGCACGCCCAATCGGCTGCTCAACACCGGCGGGCTCTGACGCCGAGCCGATGGCGCAAGGTGTGGGCTGCCCGTCGTTGACGCCATGAGCGCTGACTGACCAGCCTGGATGGCATGCGCCGCGTCGCCCTCGTGATCTACGACGGGTTCCAACCACTGGACCTCGTGGGTCCGCACGAGGTGTTCGCCCACGCGGCCGTGCTGACCGACGGCGGCTACGAGTGCCGGATCGTGGCGCCCACATCGGGCCTCGTCCGGGCGAACAGCGGGCTGCCCGTCCACGCCGAGCACGCGGTGGCGGACCTCGAGCCCGACGGGATCGACACGCTCGTCGTCACGGGCGGGTTCGGGGTCGACCAGGCCCGCGCGGACCTGGCGCTGGTCGGCTGGATCGCCGCTGCGGCCGCCGGGGCGCGCCGCGTGACGTCGGTCTGCAGCGGCGCCTTCCTGTTGGCCGCGGCGGGCGTGCTCAGCGGGCGGCGGGTCACGACGCACTGGAGGCGCGAGGAGCAGCTGCGCCGCGAACACCCCGAGGTGACCGTCGACTGCGACCCGATCTTCATCCGGGACGGCCGGGTCTGGACGTCCGCGGGCGTCACCGCGGGCATGGACCTCGCCCTCGCGCTGGTGGAGGACGACCACGGACGCGACGTGGCGCACGCGGTCGCCCAGGAGCTGGTGCTGTTCCTGCGCCGTCCGGGCAGCCAGTCGCAGTTCAGCGTGCCGCTGTGGGCGGTGCGCCCGGCCAGCGACCCCATCCGGACGGCGGTGGCTGCGGTGAACGCCGACCCCGGCGGGCCGCACGGCATCTCCGACCTGGCGGCCCGTGCCGGGCTCAGCCCGCGCCACCTGCAACGCAGGTTCACCGCCGAGCTGGGCATGCCGCCCGCCGCGTACGTGGAACGGGTGCGGATCGAGGCCGCGCGCCGGGTGCTCGCCGAGGCCGACGACCCCGTCGAGGCGATCGCGCGCCGCCTGGGCTTCGGCACGGGCGAGTCGCTGCGTCGCGCGTTCCACCGCCACATCGGCGTCGCCCCGTCCGACTACCGCGAACGATTCCGATCGATGAGGGAGTACGCGTGACCACCTACGGACTGCTGATCTTCGACCGGGCCGAGGAGCTGGACTTCGTCGGCCCGTGGGAGATCTTCACCGCGTCGTCGATGCTGCGCGATGGCGCCGACACCGCCGTGCTGATCGCGGAGACCACCGACCCCGTCCGCTGCAACAAGGGCATGCGGGTGCTGCCCGACCACACGCTCGACGACCACCCACCGCTGGACGTGCTGCTGGTGCCGGGTGGCAACGGCGCCCGCGAGACCCAGGTGCACAACCCCGTGGTCACCGGCTGGATCACCAAGGTGGCCGCCGAGGCGTCCTGGGTGACCAGTGTTTGCACCGGTGCCGCGCTCCTGCACGCATCGGGCGTGGCGCACGGCCGCCGCGTGGCCACGCACTTCGCCTACGAGGACCGCCTCGAAGCGACGGGCGACGTCATCGTCGTCCGCGACGCCCGCTACGTCGTGGACGGCAACGTCGTCACGAGCCAGGGCGTGTCCGCCGGCATCGACATGGCGCTGTGGCTGGTGGGTCGCCTGCACGGCCGCGACCACGCGCACCGGGTGCGCCGGTACGTCCAGTACGAGCCCGCCCCGCCCTACCTCGCCGACGAGCCGCTCGCCTGAACCGAAGGGAGTCACGCCCAGCGAGCGGCGCTCTCGGGGTACCCGAGTCGCCGTCTCAGGCCGGCTCGAGCACCTCGAAGCCCGCGTACGGGACCAAGGCCTCCGGCAGGCGGACCGAGCCGTCGGCCTGCTGCCCCTGCTCCAGCACCGCGACGAGCGTGCGCCCGATCGGCAGCCCGGACCCGTTGAGAGTGGCGGCGAAGCCGCGCCTGCCGTCCTTGGCCTTCGTGCGGATGCCGGCGCGGCGGGCCTGGAAGGTGCCGAAGTCCGACACCGAGCTGATCTCCCGGTAGGCGCCCTGCCCGGGCAGCCACACCTCGATGTCGTAGGTGAACTCCGCCGAGAAGCCGATGTCGCCTGCGGCGAGCTTCACCACGCGGTAGGCGAGGCCGAGGCCCCGCATCGCGGCCTCGGCGTGCCCGAGCAGCACTTCGAGCTCCTCGCGCGAGCGCTCGGCGTCGGCGATGCGCACGAGCTCCACCTTCGAGAACTCGTGCAGCCGGATCAGGCCGCGCGTGTCCTTGCCGTACGAGCCGGCCTCCGAGCGGAAGCACGGCGTGTGTGCGGTGTACGCGAGCGGCAGCTGCTCGAGCTCGAGCGTCTCCTTCGCGTGCAGGTTCGTGAGCGGTACCTCGGCGGTGGGGATGAGGAAGAGCTCGCGGTCGGCCACGCCCGTCTTGAACAGGTCCTGCTCGAACTTCGGCAGCTGGCCCGTTCCCGTCATCGTGACGCGATTGACGAGGGTGGGCACCGAGAACTCCGTGTACCCGTGCCGATCGGTGTGCAGGTCGAGCAGGTAACGCGCGATCGCCCGCTCGAGCGCCGCCCCCTTGCCGCGCAGCACCGCGAACCGCGGCCCGGCGAGCTTGGTGGCCCGGGGTAGGTCGAGGATGCCGAGCTTCTCCCCGAGGTCGACGTGGTCGAGCGGGGCGAAGTCGAACTCCTGCGGCTCGCCCCACGTGCGCACCTGCTCGGCGTCCTCGTCGCTCGCGCCGTCGGGCAGCTCGTCGGCGGGCAGGTTGGGGATGCCGAGCAGGAGTTCCTGCAGCTCGGACTCCGCGGTGCGGTGCTCGTCCTCCGCCGCCGAGACGACGGCCTTGAGCTCGCGGGCGCGGGCGACCAGCGACTCGCGCTCCTCGGGCGCGGCGCCCTTGACGGCGGTGGCGACGCGCTTCGACTCGGCACGTGCCTCGTCGCCCCGTTGGATGGCCGAGTTGCGGGAGGCCAGCAGCTTCTCCAGGGACGCCACGTCCAGCGTGTAGCCCCGCCGGGCGAGCTTGCGGACGGCGTCGGTGGCAGGGTCGAGAAGCACCCGCGGATCGTGCATCTTCCGAGGGTATCGGCCGACCGCGAGCGGGTTTCCTCCCCATCCGGAGGTGGCGAGGGCGGATCGGCCGTCGCAGGATGAGCGGCACCCACCGCCGATGACGTCGAAAGGACCCATCGCCGTGTCCGCTGCCGCACCCGCCGTTCCGTCGTACGCCTCCGGGACGTCCGACGTCCCGCTGCTCGGCGACACCATCGGGGACAACTTCGACCGCACCGCCGCCGCCCGTCCCGACGCCGAGGCGCTCGTGGACGTGCCGAGCGGGCGGCGGTGGACCTACGGGCAGCTGCGCGAGGACGTCGACGCGCTCGCACTCGGCCTGCACGCGGCAGGCGTCGTGAAGGGCGACCGGATCGGCATCTGGGCGCCCAACCTCCCCGAGTGGACGCTGGTCCAGTTCGCCACCGCGAAGCTCGGGGCGATCCTGGTCAACATCAACCCGGCCTACCGCACGCACGAGCTGGAGTACGTGCTGAACCAGGCCGGGATCTCGATGCTCGTGGCCACGCCGAGCTTCAAGACGTCCGACTACGAGGCGATGATCAAGGACGTCCGGTCGAACTGCCCCGCGCTGCGGCAGGTGATCCTCATCGGGCGGCCGAACTGGGACGAGCTGATGGCCGACGGCCGCGGCGGCGACCGCGCCGAGCTCGCCCGCCTGCAGGCGGCGTTGAGCCCGGACGACCCGATCAACATCCAGTACACGTCCGGGACGACGGGCTTCCCGAAGGGCGCCACGCTGTCCCACCACAACATCCTCAACAACGGCTACTTCGTGGGACGGCTGTGCGGCTACACCTCCGACGACCGGGTGTGCATCCCCGTGCCCTTCTACCACTGCTTCGGCATGGTGATGGGCAACCTCGGCTGCACGACGAACGGCGCGACGATGGTGATCCCCGGCCCCGGCTTCGACCCGAAGGCCACGCTGAAGGCCGTCGCGCAGGAGCGCTGCACGTCGCTGTACGGCGTCCCCACGATGTTCATCGCGGAGCTGAACGCCCCCGACTTCGACTCCTACGACCTGTCGTCGCTGCGCACCGGGATCATGGCCGGCTCGCCGTGCCCGGTGGAGGTCATGAAGCAGGTCGTGGACCGGATGGGCATGACCGAGGTGACGATCTGCTACGGCATGACCGAGACGTCACCGGTCTCCACCCAGACCCGCGCCGACGACTCGCTGGAGCGGCGGGTGTCGACGGTCGGGCGGGTGCACCCGCACGTCGAGGTCAAGATCGTCGATCCGGAGACCGGCCTGACCCTGCCCCGCGGCGAGCCCGGCGAGCTGTGCACCCGCGGCTACTCGGTGATGCTCGGGTACTGGGAGGAGCCGGAGAAGACCGCCGAGGCGATCGACCGGGCCCGCTGGATGCACACCGGTGACCTCGGCGTGATGGACGCCGACGGCTACGTCAACATCACCGGCCGGATCAAGGACATGGTGATCCGCGGCGGGGAGAACATCTACCCGCGGGAGATCGAGGAGTTCCTCTACACCCACCCGGACGTCCTCGACGCGCAGGTCGTCGGCGTTCCCGACGAGCGGTACGGCGAGGAGCTGTGCGCCTGGGTGACGCTGCGGGAGGGCGCGCCGGAGCTCACCGCCGAGGCCCTGCGCGAGTTCGCCGCCGGCAAGCTGGCCCACTACAAGATCCCCCGCTACGTGCTGGCGGTCGACTCCTTTCCGATGACCGTCACCGGCAAGGTCCGGAAGGTGGAGATGCGGGAGAAGAGCGTGGAGCTGCTGGACCTGGGGGACGCCGCGAGGGTCCGCAACGCCTGACCGGGGCAGTGCCACGAGGCTCTCCCGGATGCGCCGCCGTCGGATTGGCGGGAATTGAACGGGTGCGCGTCGTGGGTCGCTCGGACTAGGGTGGGGCGCACGCGTCCCGGTGTCGCTCGATGGGCCGACCAAGTGGCGGCCCGGCATCTCGGGGCGCGTTCGTCATGCGGTCCGCCGTGGCGCCGCATGACGTCGGGTTCGATCGAGGAACGGGTGAGCAGGGTGCCGACCGGCAGGGTCAAGTGGTACGACGCCGACAAGGGCTTCGGGTTCCTCGCTCAGGACGGCGGCGAGGACGTCTACGTCCGCAAGGCCGCGCTGCCGGCCGGGGTGCAGGCGCTCAAGGCGGGCCAGCGCGTCGAGTTCGGGATGGCGGAGGGCAGGCGCGGGCCGCAAGCGCTGTCGGTGCGGCTCGTCGACAAGCCGCCGTCCGTCGTCGAGGCCACGCGGCGACCGGCCGAGGACCTGCACAGCCTGATCGAGGACATGATCCGGTTGCTCGAGACGAAGGTCCAGCCGGACCTGCGCCGGGGCCGCTACCCGGACCGCCGCACGTGCAAGCTCTCCGCCGACGTCGTGCGCGCGGTGGCCCGCGACCTCGACGGCTAGGCGGGTTAGCTCGCGTTCAGCACCCAGCTCGCCCGGATCGGGAACTCCATCTCCCCGGTCTGGGGGTTCGGCTGCGGGGGTGGTCCGTACTGCTGCACCTCTGCGGTGAGCAGCCGGTCTTCCGGCCCGCCCAGTTGCAGCGTCCAGTCGCTGCGCGCGTTCGGGGCGAACACGGGGCTGCGCTCGTCGGTCGCGGTGCCCGCCGCGTCCGCGTAGCTGAACACGACCTGCCAGGGCGTCTCCGCGATCTCCGGTGGGACCGTGACCTGCACCGGGGTGCCCGGTGGCACGGCGAACCGCACCGGGGCGGCGACGTCGGTGAGGCACTGCGTGAGCTCGACGTCGCAGTACTGAGCGGGGCGGGCGACGACGCTGGCCGCGCCCGCCGTGAACGTCACCTGGGGTGGCGGCGGCGGATCCGTGGCCCCGCAGCCGGCGAGGATCAGCGCGGCGACGGGGACGGCGAGCAGGCGGCGCGGCACGCGCACCACCGTACGGAAGCGCGGTTCACCCGGTCCTCGGAACCCGGTGGCCGAGGAACGGCAGGAGGCTGCGGCCACGGGCCACCAGCGCCGACTGCGCCCCGGCGAGTGCGACGACCGCGGCGATCACCGCGAAGCCGAGCCAGAACGTGTCGTGCGGCAGCAGCACGCCCACCGCCCCGCCGAAGACCCACGCGAGCGCGAGCACGGTCTCCGAGCGCCCGAACGCGGACGCCCTGGACTCCTCGGGGAGATCGCGCTGGATCACCGCGTCGAGGCAGACCTTCGCGAGCGCGCTGGCCGCGGCGCCGATCAGGCCGACGAGCGCGGCGGTGGCGATGCCCGGCAGCAGCGCGGCCACGGCGCTGACGACGACGGCCGCCGTGACGCACGACATGATCACGGCGTCAGACCTGAGGAACTGGCGCCTGGCGCCCGCCGCGTTGCCGGTGAACGAGCCGAGGCCGGCCGCGGCGCCGACTATGCCGATCAGGAAGAGCTGCCATGCCGGGTCGGCCTCCGACTGCTCCCGCACCACGAACGCGACGTACAGCGTGAGGAACCCGGTGAGGATCCGGACCGCGCCGTTGCCCCACAGCGCCACCGTGACGTGCCTGCCCATCGGGGTGCGCCTGCCGCGCGCTGTGGTGCGCAGGGTGGCGGCGACCTCGCCGATGGTGGACTCGACCCAGCGCGGGATGCGCAGGCACACGACCGTGCCCGCCACCGCGAGGACCGCGGTGAAGATCAGCGCGCCCGGCGAGTCCCACAGCCAGGCGACGCCCGCCGCCACCGCGCCCCCGACGCCGCCTGCGACCAGCCCGAACGTGGTGAGCCGGGAGTTCGTGGTGACCAGCGTGATCGCGCTCGGCAGCACCCGTGGTGTGACGGCCGCCTTGAGCACCGCGAACGACTTGCTCAGCACCATCGCGCCCAGCGCAGCCGGGTACAGGAGCCAGTTCTCGTAGTTGAAGGCCATCACGACGGCGAGCACCGCCCGTCCGGCGAACGAGACGGCGAGCGCGGCCCGCCGGCCCCGTTGCAGGCGGTCGAGCATCGGCCCGATCACCGGTGCCACCACCGCGAACGGCGCCACGGTGATGATCAGGTAGAGCGCGACGTTCGTCTTGCTCTCGGCCGTTGCAGCGGCGAAGAACAGCGTGTTGGCCAGCGCGACGGCCACGGCGGCGTCGACCGCGTAGGTCATCATCGTGGCGTAGGTGAGCGCGGTGAGGCCGGAGCGGTCGGCCCCGTCGGCCGTGGTGGCGCGGTGGAACGCCCGGATGCCGCCCTGGGTCAGCTCTCGGCTGCGCAGCGCGGCCACCCGGGTGACGGTGAGCTTGCGCGGCATCCGCCGGGTGGGCGGCTCGGCAGGGGGCTCGGCGGGTGGCTCGGCGGGCGGCTCGATTTCGTCCTGAGCGGGCGGCGGTGTCCACGTGCGCGGTGGGGGCGTGCGGCGGTGGGCCGCCGGGTCGTAGTCCGGGTCGTCGTGCCACGGGTAGCGCCTGGGGGGCACGTAGCGGTCGGTGTCGGGCTCGTCCGGCGTGGGCGTGCGCCCGTCGTCGTCCGTGGCCCACGTGCGGCGGCCGCGATGGCCGGGGCGGGGCTGGGGCGACTCGGGACGGGCCACGGCTCCATTCTGACCCATCGGCGCGACGTCAGGGGCCTTTTGCGATCTATCCGCCGGGGGTGAAGCGCACCCGGAACGCCGCCGGCCAGAGCTTCCCCGTCAAGAGGTACTCGTCGCCCCCGAGCGCGGCGATGCCGTTGAGCACGTCGGCGCCCGCGCGGCGCTGGTCGTCGAGCAGCCCTGCGGCGTCCACGACCGCCGTGACCCGGCCGTCGGCCGGATCGATCCGCACGATCCGGTCGGTCTGCCAGACGTTGGCCCACACCTGCCCGCCGACGCATTCCAGCTCGTTGATCTCGGTGACCGGCTCGCCGTCGAGGGTGACGGCGACCGACCCGGTCTCGGCGAACGACTCGGGGTCGTGGAAGCGCAGCCGGTCGGTGCCGTCGCTGCGCACGAGGCGGCCGCCGTCGCGGCACAGGCCCCAGCCCTCGCCGTCGATCGGCACCTGACGCAGCAACGTCAGGCCGGCGCGGTCCCACTCGAGAGCGACGCCGTCCTGCCAGGTGAGCTGCCAGATCCGGTCGTCGACCACGGTGATGCCCTCGCCGAACAACCGGCCGGGCAGCGGCACCTCGCGCCGGACCTCGCCCGTGGCCGGGTCAAGCTCCCGCAGCCGGGACCGCCCGGCCAGCCCGGTGCCTTCGTACAGCGCCCCGTCCGGGGCGAGCTCGAGTCCCTGGGTGAACGCGTCGGTGTCGTGCGGCAGCTCGGCGAGCACGGTGGGGCGCAGCCGCTCCACGTCCGGGGCCGGGTCCGGGGCGGGGGCCGGGGCCGCGGCGGCGCACCCGGCCAGCGCCAGTGCCAGCGCCCCGAGCAGTGCACGCCCGAAGGTCATGGCGGAGAGGGTGGCACAATCCCTCCGGTGAACGCCGTACCGACCCTCGACCCGCCCGCCCGGCTCGTGGACGCGGTGGAGCAGGCTCGGGCCGCGGCGGTCGATGAGGCCGCGGCGGACCTCGGCCCGCATGCCGCCGACGGGGCCGTCGGCGACCACCTGGAGGCCGTCGCAGAGAGCCCCCACGCCGTCAGCCACCACTTCGCCGCCACCCAGGGCGGCTACCAGGGCTGGCGCTGGTGCGTCACGCTGGCCACGGCGGGCGACGACGCGCCCGTCACGGTCAGCGAGGTCGTGCTCATCCCCGGCCCCGACGCGCTCGTGGCACCTGCGTGGGTGCCGTGGGAGGAGCGCGTGCGGCCGGGCGACCTCGGCGTGGGCGACCTGCTGCCCGCCCCGCAGGACGATCCACGGCTGGTGCCGGGTTACATCGCCTCCGACGACCCGGCCGTCGAGGAGGTCGCCCTCGAGGTGGGGCTGGGCCGACGCCTCGTGCCCTCCCGGCACGGGCGCGACGAGGCCGCGCGGCGCTGGCGCGATGGACCGCACGGCCCGGCCTCCGACATGGCCCGCGCCGCCCCTGCACCGTGCGGCACCTGCGGCTTCTTCTTCCCGCTCGCCGGCTCGCTGCGGGCCGAGTTCGGGGTGTGCGGCAACGAGTACTCGCCCGCCGACGGCTCGGTGGTCGACATGGGCTTCGGCTGCGGCGCCCACTCCGACGTGCAACCCGACACCACGTCGCCGGTCGCCGTCGCCGATCTCGTCTACGACGACGGCATCGACCTGGAGCCGATCGGCCGGTAGTGGACGATCCTCATCGCACGGCGGAGCTGCGTTCCGCCGTCCTCTCCGCGTGGGCGGACTCGCCGACCCGCTTCCGCGAGGACGCCAACGCAGAGGAGGACCTGCGGCTCGGCGGCTACGCCGACGCGTGGTTCGTCGAGCTCGCCCAGAACGCCGCCGACGCGGCGCGTGCGGCGGGCGTGCCGGGGCGCATGCGCGTGGAATTCCGTGACGGCGAGCTGGCGGTCGCCAACACCGGCGCGCCGCTGGACGCCGCGGGCGTCGCCGCGCTCGCGTCGTTGCGGGCTTCCGCGAAGCGGGACGACCCGAGCTCGGTCGGCCGGTTCGGCGTCGGTTTCGCGGCGGTGCTGGCGCTGTCGGCCGCCCCGCGGGTGCTCAGCACGGGCGGCGGTGTGGAGTTCTCGGCGGAGCGCACGGCCGCCGCGGTCGCCGCGATCCCGGGGCCCGCGGCCGAGCTGGCGCTCCGCGACGAGCCGCCGGTCCTGCGGCTGGTCTGGCCGACCGACGAACCCCCGCTCGCCGGCTACGACACCGAGGTGCGGTTGCCGTTGCGACCGGGTGCCGACGCGGCCGCCCTGCTCGCCGAGGCCCGCGACGCAGCCGCCGACCTGCTGCTCGCGTTGCCCGACCTCGTCGAGATCGTCGTCGGTGAGCTCGTCTTGGCCCGCACGGACGGGCCCGGTCCCGACGAGGTGACGGTCGCGGGGCGGCGCTGGCTCCTGGCCCGCGCGGCCGGTCGCGTCGACGACGTCGCGGCGCGGGCGGAGGCCGTCGAGCAGCGGGGGCGGCGGGACTGGTCGGTGTGCTGGGCGCTGCCGCTGACCGCGGGCGGGGGCCCGGACCCCCTGGACGCCGACGTCCTGCATGCCCCGACCGGCACCGAGGAACGGCTCTCGCTCCCCGCGCGGCTGATCGCGACCGTGCCACTCGAGCCGGACCGCCGCCGTGTGCGGCCGGGCCCGGCCGCCGACGCGGTGCTGGCCGCGGCCGCCGCGGCGTACGTCGACCTGGTGCGCGCCGTCGCTCCCGAGGCCCGCCTCACGCTCGCGCCCCAGCCGGGCTTTCCCCGCTCGCAGCTGGACGGGCAGCTGCGTGAGCTGCTCTCCGACGCCATGCGCGGCGCGGCGTGGCTGCCCGCCGTCACGGGCGCTGAGCTCGCGCCGGGACGTGCGGAGTGGCTGGACGTCCCGCCGCTCGACGGTCCGGCCGCTGCGCTGCCCGGGCTGCTCGCCGACGCCGGGTTCGACCGGCTGCTCACACCGGTCGCGCCGGGCACCAACCCGGCCGTGCTGGCCGAGCTCGGCGTGCACCGGATGCCGCTCGCCGAGCTGGTGCAGCGGCTGCTCGGGGTGGATCAGCCGCCGTCGTGGTGGCGCTCGCTCTACGAGGCCGTGGCACCCCTCGCGGACACGATGCCGGGCGCGACGGACGAGCTGCGCGCCCTCCCCGTCCCGCTGGCCGACGGCCGGACGGCGGCCGGGCCGGCGACGGTGCTGCTCCCGCCTGCAGTCCCCGACGGTGGTGTGGAGCGGGTCGCCGCTCTCGGGCTGCCCGGGCTGCACATCGCGCATCCCGAGGCCGTGCATCCCCTGCTGGAGCGGCTCGGTGCGAGCGCCGCAGAGGCGGGTGCCTTGCTGGAGCACCCGGCGCTGACCGACGCCGTCGAGCGGTCGGTGGACGACGCCGAGGCCGGGCTGGACGTCCGCCCGCTGGCGGAGGCGGTGCTGGCGCTCGTCGCCGAGACCGGGAGCGCCCCCGATGCGCTCGCGGCACTGGCCCTCCCCGACGCCGAGGGCCTACCCGCGCGGGCCGACGAGCTCATGCTCCCGGACGCCGCGCTGCGCCCGCTGCTGGCCCCGGACGTCCCGCTCGACGTGCTCGACCCCGCGTTCGCCGCCCGTGTGCCGCGGGCCGCGCTGCTCGCCGTCGGTGTCCTGGACGGGTTCTCGGTGCTCGTCGACGAGGAGCCGGTGGCGCCCGACCACGACCTCGACGACGAGGAGCGCTGGTGGGACGCGCGCGAGGCCCCGCCGACGCGCCTCGTGGCGGTACGCGACCTGGACCTCGTGGCCGACGACGCGTGGCCCGCTGCGCTCGCGTTGCTCGCGGGCGAGCGGGACACCAGGGCCGCGCTCACCGCGCCCGGCTCGTACACGGCGTGGTGGCTCGGGCGGCACGCCCGGATCGGCACCCACCGCCCGGCGCACTGGCGGCTCCCGACCGCAACCGACCTGGCCCCGCTCTACGACCCGCCGCCCGGTGACGGGCTCCCGGACGAGGCCGTTCTCGCCGCGATCGGGGTGCGGGCCGACCTGCGCGTCCCCGACACGTGGACGGCCGCCGACCTGCTGGCGCGGCTGGCCGACCCGGACCGCACCCCGGACGTCGCGCTCGCCGCGGAGGCGTACGCCGAGCTCGCCGACGCCGTGGCCGACGGCCGCGTCGACCCGGTCGACCTGGAGCTCCCCGAACGCGTCAGGGCCCTGGACGGGTCGGTCGCGGACGTCGACGTCGCGATGGTGCTGGACCGGCCGTGGCTCGCCGCGGTGCTGCCGGCCGGAGAGCTCGCCACCGGCGGCGACCCGTCGGCGCTGGCCGACCTGCTCGACCTCCCCCTCGCGTCGGACGTGGTCGTGGCCGACGTCGAAGGTGCCGGCCGGAACGTGCGCTGGGCCGAGCTCGCCGAGATCGTCGTGGCGTGCCACACCCTCGACATGCCGGTGCCAGAGGGCGAGCTCACCGTCCACGACGAGCTGTGGGTGCAGGTGAAACGGCCGGATTCGGGCCGGTTCCGCGTCCCTGCCTGGCGTGATACGTCGGGGCGGTGGCACGCGAGCGACCCCGTGCACGCGCTGCTCGGCCTGCTCACCGAGGAGCCGGCCGGAACGGACTCGTCCGGTTGACGCGGCCCGCCGCGTGCTACACAGGGTCGTGACCTCCGCCCGCACCGGCGCACCGCGGCGACCCGACCGGGTGTGCCTGCTGTCCGTCCACACCTCGCCGCTGGAGCAGCCCGGCACGGGTGATGCAGGCGGCATGAACGTCTACATCGTGGAGACCGCCACCCGGATGGCCCGCCGCGGCGTCGCTGTCGAGATCTTCACCCGCGCGACCTCGTCGGATCTCCCTCCTGTCGTGGAGCTCGCGCCCGGCGTGCTCGTGCGGCACGTCGTCGCGGGTCCGTTCGAGGGCCTCGGCAAGCACGACCTGCCGGCACAGCTGTGCGCCTTCACCGCCGGCGTGCTGCGCACCGAGGCCCACCAGGAGCCCGGCTACTACGACGTCGTGCACTCGCACTACTGGCTGTCCGGTCAGGTCGGCTGGCTGGCACGGGACCGCTGGGGCGTGCCGCTCGTGCACAGCGCCCACACCCTCGCCAAGGTCAAGAACTCGGCGCTCGCCGCGGGCGACTCGCCGGAGCCGATGGTCCGCGTGATCGGCGAGGACCAGGTCGTGGTCGAGGCCGACCGGCTGGTCACCAACACCGACGAGGAGACGCGCCAGCTCGTCGAGCTCTACGACGCCGACCCGCGCCGCACCGTCGCGATCCCGCCCGGCGTCGACCTGGCCCGATTCACCCCCGGAGACCAGGCGGCGGCGCGCCGCGCGCTCGACGTTCCGCCGGACGCCGTCGTGCTGGCGTTCGCCGGGCGGATCCAGCCGCTCAAGGCGCCGCACGTGCTGCTGCGGGCCGCCGCCGAGCTGATCCGCCGCGACCCGGCGCTGCGGTCCCGGCTGGTCGTGCTCGTCGCAGGCGGGCCGTCGGGCAGCGGTCTCGCCGAGCCCACCGCCCTGCAGGGGCTCGGCTCCGCCCTCGGCATCACCGACGTGCTGCGCTTCCTGCCGCCCCAGACCCGCGACGGTCTCGTCGACGTCTACCGGGCCGCCGACGTCGTCGCCGTGCCGAGCCACAACGAGTCGTTCGGCCTCGTCGCGCTGGAGGCGCAGGCCTGCGGTACCCCGGTCATCGCTGCGCGGGTGGGCGGGCTGCCGGTCGCGGTGGCCGACGGCGTCACCGGCCTGCTCGTCGACGGCCACGGCGACGAGCAGTGGGCCGACGCGCTGGGCTCCGTGGCGCTCGTGCCCGGACGCCGCGCCGAGCTGGCCGCTCACACCGTGCAGCACGCCCACCGGTTCTCGTGGGACCGCACCGCCGACTCGCTCCTCCGCACCTACGCCGACGCGGCCGCCGAGTCCGCCGAGCGCCAGCGGCAGGCCATGCGCGCCGGGCTGGCGGCCGGGATGATCGAGCGGTGACCGCAGCGGATCCACAGGCCGTCGACGCCACGGTCGGCGCCGCGCTGGCCGAGCTCGGCGTGGACCACCACCGTCGGGAGCCCGGCCAGTTCCTCGTGACGCTGCCCGGCACGAACCGGCTGCAGACCCACTGCTGGCTCCTCGTGCGCGAGCACGCGCTCTTCGTCCAGGCGTTCGTCTGCCGGCAGCCGGACGAGGCCCACGACGCGGTCTACCGGTTCCTGCTGCAGCGCAACGCGCGGCTCTACGGCGTGCACTACGCGCTCGACCGCGTCGGCGACATCCACCTGATCGGCCGGGTCGGCCTGCACGCCGTCACGGCCGAGGAGCTCGACCGCGTGCTCGGCCAGGTCCTCGAGGCCGCCGACGGCGACTTCAACACGCTGCTCGAGCTGGGTTTCGCCACCTCGATCCGCCGCGAGCACGCCTGGCGCCAGGACCGCGGCGAGAGCCTCGCCAACCTCCGCGCCTTCGAGCACCTGTTCACCTGACCCGCCGCCGCGTCGCGCGCCATCGAGCTCCCCGTTCGGGGAGGGCGAGCCTTGCGTTCGAGCCGGGTGAGTCTCGCGGACCGGCCGGGGCCGTGACGGGATCGTGATCCGCGGCGGCCAACCCGCCGTGCCCTGCCCTCCGTCCTGACTGCGGGATCAGGACGAGGAGGCGGTGGCGGTGGTGCGGACGAAGCTCAGGCGTCGGGCGGTGCTGGTCGGGTCGGGGGTCGTGCTCGCGGTGCTGATGGCTGCGGTTGCGATCGTGCAGGGCGCAGACAGCGGCGGCGGAAGCGACGTCACGGCCGTCTCCCCGTCGCGTCCGGTCCCCGCGATCGGTGCGGGATCCGCGGCGCAGGAGCGCGGGGACACCGACCTGGCGGCCCCGCAGGCCGGTGGGAAAGGCGCGCAGCCCCCGGGCGTCCCGATCGGGGGCGTGCAGCGCGAGCTGGTGCGTACCGCGCAGCTGACGGTCGACGTGGGCGACCCGGTCGCCGCGGTTCGCCAGGTCCGCACGGCCGCCGCGAGCGTCGGCGGGTTCGTCACGGAGGAGCAGTCGGGGGACAACGGCAGCTGGCTGGTGCTGCGGGTACCCGCCGACGCTCTCGATCGGCTACTCGACGAGATCGCCGGGTACGGACGCGTGACGGCCCGCAGCAGCCAGGTGCTCGACGCCACGGAGGAGGTCGTGGACCTCGACGCGAGGGTGGCGACCCAGACCGCGAGCGTGGCGCGGGTCCGCGGGCTGCTCGCCGAGGCGACGTCGATCGGCGACGTGGTGGCGATCGAGTCGGAGCTCGCCCGGCGGGAGTCCGAGCTCGACTCCCTCACGCGCAGGCTCGCGGCACTGCGGGACCAGGTGGCGCTGTCGACGCTGACCGTGGACCTGCGCGGCCCGGGCGCCGCCACACCGCCGGAGACGCAACCGGCACCCGGTTTCCTCGACGGCCTCGCCGCAGGATGGGAGGGGTTGCGCGCCATCGGCTCGGCGGCGGCCGCGGTGGTGGGGTTCGTGCTGCCGTTCCTGCCGGTGATCGCGGTGCTGGCCGGTTTCGCGCTGCTCGGCCGCCGGATCGTCCGGACACGGCGTACGGCTGCCACGGCTGGAGCGGGTGGGCGGAGCGGCCCGGGATCCGATGGGGAGTCCTGAGGAGGTACCCGCTGTGCCGACGTGCACTGACATTTCACCTCGCGTGCGTTTGGACCGGTTCGTGGGTGGGCAGCCGCCCAGCGAAGGCCGCACAGCGAGATGGCGAGGTCGACGTGATGACCGAGGAGCAGGAGTCGAGCGTTCCTCCCGGTACCGACACGAGTGAGGTCACACCGAACCCGGCCGGCATCGTGCAGCCGGATCCGCCGGAGGGCGGACCGGAAGCCGAACCGGACAGCCCGGATCCCGCCGACCTCGCACCGGGTTTCGGAGGCACCTCCGAGACCCGGCCGGAGAGCCACGAGGACTGAGCCGGCCCGCGGCGCTACCGGAAGTCCGTCTCAGAGCCACCCGTTGCCGCTCATCGGGAATCTTCCCCGGATAGGGCGGAGCGGCCCGGGATCTGAGGGGGAGTCATGAACTCGGGCCACTCCGCTGGAACCGCCACTTCGACCGTGCGATCGGGGGCACCGCACGCCGGTGGCAACCGGGACGGCGAGGGGACGCCGCTCCGGTCCGGCCGGGCGAGTGGGGCTCGCCAGGGCCAGCGCGCTCACCCTGGCAGGCGCTGACGATCAAGACAACCCTTCCGAGCTAGGCCATTCAGGTGAAAGCCGCCGGTCGGAGCCACTATGCGGTCTGGACCATTGCGCCCTACTGATGGGTAGAGTCCCGCTACTGCCACCCGCAAAGGAGCGTCCGCATGCCCGTCCGCAGCCCCTATCCGGACGTCGAGATCCCCGACGTGTCGCTCTTCGACTTCCTCTTCACCGACTTCGGTGAGAAGGCAGGAGCGCCGGCGCTGATCGACGGTTCATCCGGGGCGACGATCACCTTCGCCGAGCTGGAGGGCATGGTCGGCAAGATCGCAGCGGCACTGGCGGAACGCGGGATCGGAGCGGGCGACGTCGTGGCGCTGTTCGCCCCGAACACCCCGCACTACGTGGCCGTCTTCCACGGCATCCTCCGTGCGAACGCCATCGTCACGAGCGTCAACTCGCTCTACACCCCCGGCGAGCTCGCCCACCAGCTATCGGACTCGGGCGCGAAGCTGCTGTTCACCGTGTCGCCGTTCCTCGACCGTGCCCGAGCGGCGGCCGCGGAGGTCGGTCTGTCGAACGACGCGGTCATCGTCCTCGACGGGGCCGAGGGCCACACGAGCCTGCGCGACCTGCTCGCCACCACCGCACAGCCGCCGGCCCAGACCGTGACGGCGGCCGACACCGCCGTGCTGCCCTACTCGTCCGGCACCACCGGGCGGGCCAAGGGCGTGATCCTCACCCACCGCAACCTCGTGGCGAACCTCCAGCAGATCTCCGTGATGGGCGACGTCACCAACGACACCAAGATCCTCGCCGTGCTGCCGTTCTTCCACATCTACGGCATGACGGTGATGATGAACCAGGGCCTGCACAAGCGCTCCACGGTCGTCACCATGCCGCGCTTCGACCTGCAGGAGTTCCTCCGGATCATCTCCGAGTACCGGGTGGGGCGGGTGTACATCGCGCCGCCGGTCGCAGTCGCGTTGGCCAAGCACCCGATCGTCGACCAGTACGACCTCACCTGCATCGACGTGATCTTCTCGGGTGCCGCCCCGCTCGACGCCGAGCTCGGGCACGCCGTCGCCAAGCGCCTCGGCTGCACGGTGCTGCAGGGCTACGGGATGACCGAGCTCTCCCCGGTGAGCCACTGCATGCCGGACGACCGCCCCGACCTGGACCTCAACAGCTGCGGGTTCGCCATCCCGAACGTCGTGTCCAAGCTCGTGGACCCGGAGACCGGCGAGGAGGTCGGGCCCGGCGAACGCGGCGAGCTGTGGGTCAAGGGCCCGAACGTCATGTCCGGGTACCTCAACAACGCCGAGGCCACCGCCATCACGCTCGACGACGAGGGCTACCTGCACACCGGAGACGTCGCCACGGTCACCGAGGACGGCGTGTTCACGATCGTCGACCGGGTCAAGGAGCTGATCAAGTACAAGGGCTACCAGGTGCCGCCCGCCGAGCTCGAGGCCCTGCTCCTGACCCACGACAAGATCGCCGACGCCGCGGTCATCGGGGTGCGTGACGCCGAGGGCGAGGAGGTGCCGAAGGCGTTCGTGGTGCGCCAGGAGAACGCAGCCGACCTCACCGCCGACGACGTGATGGCGTTCGTGGCGGAGCGGATCGCCCCGCACAAGAAGGTGCGGGTGGTCGAGTTCATCGACCAGATCCCGAAGTCGGCGTCGGGCAAGATCCTTCGCAAGGACCTGCGCGCCAGGGAAGCCGCGACGAGCTGATCCGTCCGGACGGCCCTGATGTCACGCTGACCAGCGGGAGCGGTGCTCGCCGGCGTCCCGGGGCGACCGGACGCCGGCGGGTCACACGCCGCCTCGGTGCTGGGCCGCCTACTTCCGCACGCGGAAGCGGAGCATCGTCACGGGACCCGACTGCGTGTTGCTGAACGGTTCCAGGTCGATCCTGCCGAGGCCCGAGGTCGAGAAGCGCACGCCGTCGCCGACCAGCACCGGCAGGACATACACCAGTACCTCGTCGACGAGCCCTCGCCGCAGGCACTGGCTGGCGAGGTCGGCACCGAGGATCTCCAGGTTCTTCCCGCGGGCGGCGGCGCGCGCCGTGGCGATGGCCTCCGCGAGATCGCAGGTGAGAAATGTGACCCCTTGCTCCGGCTCGTCCGGCGGCTGGTGCGTCAGGACGAACACCGGCCCCCCGTCGTAGTCGGTGTCCTCGTCGGACATCCGCTTGGCGACCTCGTAGGTGCCCCGGCCGACGAGCATGGCGCCGGTGGCCGACATGACCTCGGGAAACGAGTACTTCTTGTCGTACTCCACGACCCAGTCCATCGCGTCGTCGGGGCCTGCGATGAAGCCGTCCAGCGACATCGCCCTGTTCACAACGACCTTGCCCAGGCCGGCATCCGAATCGCCCATGCCGGTGATGACCCGGCGCAAGCCACGAACTCATCGGGGTCGGCGGAAAGATCCGCGGACCGGTCAGGGCCGGTGTGCCGCGACCGCCTCGGATCCGGCGGCGTCCCCCACCGAGCGCAGACCCGCGACGACGCCGTCGATGTCGGCGCCGGGCCGGTTCTGGCTGAGCTTGAACTTCGCGTCGATGCGCTCGATGCGCACCTCGACCCCGACGATCGCGCGCAGCTGACCCCGGACGAACTTCTCGGGGGCGTCGTCGACGCCCCACGGTGCCGGCCGGTCGGCTTCGTGCGCGTCGGTGAGCCGCCGCACGAGCGAATCCAGCCAGTCGACGTCGTCGTGGACGGTCACGTGCCCGTGGACGTGCGCGGTCACGTAGTTCCACGTCGGGACGACCCGCCCGTGCTCGGCCTTCGACGCGTACCAGGTCGGGCTGATGTAGGAGTCGGGTCCGCGGACGATCACCAGGCAGGGCCGGCCGTCGGCCCGCTTCCAGTGGTCGTTGTTGCGCGCGAAGTGGCCGAGCAGCGTGCCCTGCTCCGGGTCGTGGAGGAGGGGCAGCATCGTGGCTTCGAGCCCGTCCGGGCCTGTGGTGATCAGGTCTGCGGCGCGATGGTGGGCGAGCAGGCGCTGCACGTCGGCTTCGTCGGGGGCGAACTGGGCGGGCACGTACACGCCCTGCATCCTCCGACGCTGGGTGGACTTCTTCGATGGCCAATCCGGCGTGGAAGCAAGATGCCAATCAGCGGGGGCAGTGCTTCTCCATCCACCTGACGGCGAACGAACAGACCGCAGGCGCGTCCACGAGGATGCTGTCGGCCTCGCCGACCCGGCCGCGCGCGCCCCGCCCGCTCGCGAGGAAGTCCCGCACGATCTCGGCGAAGTAGTCCTCGGCGAACCCGTCGACGACCGGGTCGCAGGTGTCGAACTCCTCCACGGTGCGCCACTCGACGCCGTTGCCGGTCGCGAGCGGCACCTCGTAGCGGAGCACCCTCTTGCCCGGGAGGTCGGCGAGGTGCTCGGCGTGGTGCAGCAGGGTCATGGTGTCCGGCGGCGCGCCGATCATCACGACCTTGCCGCCCGCCTCCACCAGCTTGGCCAGTGGCGAGCCGGGGCCGTAGCCGTAGTCGAGCGGGTGATCGGCGGTGAACCACTCGGCGCGCGCACCCAGCGCCGCGACGGACGCCCCAGGGTTGCCGCTGCGCAGCGCGCCCGGCGTCGTGCGCAGGAACTCGGGCAGCGCCCCGTTGTCACGGGCTGACCGCGACGCGCGCGGGTCGAACGGCGGGATGTGCGGACGCCACCGGTCCGGCACGCGGCCGTCGGCGTCCAGCAGTTCGTCGTAGAGCGCGTCCCAGTCGGTGTAGGCGAGGACGGTGCCGCCGGGCGACACCGCGTCGAGCAGCGCCCCGATGACGGCGTCCGGGCCGTTCAGCAGCCGCCCCACCTTGCTCAGGGCACCGTGTGCCAGAACCGCATCGCCCGGCCGCAGCCCCAGCTCCTGGAGATCCGCCCGGAGATCCGCACGCGTGAGAAAGCGCTCCGCCACCGGAGCGACCCTAGTGCGCGGTCTCGTCGAACGGAGTCGGTTTACGCCCCTGGCGGACGCGGATCCGTACGGTTCCGGGATGCGCATCCGCCTGCAGCAGATCGTGATCGACAGCCGGGAACCGGCGCGCCTCGTCCGCTTCTGGGCCGCGCTGCTCGGCGGCGAGCCGGTGGACCGGCCCGACGGGTGGGCCTACGTCGTGCCACCCGGCTTCCCCGCGTTGACGTTCCAGCTGGTGCCGGAGGCGAAGGCGGGCAAGAACCGGCTGCACCTCGACCTCGAGGTCGACCCGGGGGAGATCCCCGCGGCCGTCGCGCGGGCGACCGAGCTGGGGGCGACGCCCGTCGGCGGTCTCGTCGTCGACGAGAGCGGGCGCTTCCACGTGCTCACCGACCCGGACGGCAACGAGTTCTGCTTCGTCTCGGACTAGCACTCCCAGTCCCGGCCGAGCCGCCACAGCGTGATCGTCTCCTGGCCGCGCAGCCGGGCGAGCGGGTCGTCGTAGGGCAGGCCCCGGGTCGTCGGCGGTGCGGTGAGGCGGCCGAGTACCACCAGTCCGGCTGCCGAGACGAGGGCCGGCAGCGCTGCGGGGTCGCGCAGGCCGAGCAACTCCGGCAGGTCCGACACGACGAGCCAGGCCTCGCCCCGCTGCGTGAGGTGGTCGGGCAGCCCGCGGACGAACGCGGAGAGCACAGTGCCGTTCCGGTCGTAGATCCCGGCCTCCAGCGGCGACGTCGGGGAGCCCGGGATCCACGGTGGGTTGCAGACCACCAGGTCCGCGCGACCCGGCGGGAACAGGTTGCGCTGCAGCACCCGCGACCGTCCGGCGAACCCGAGGCGGTGCAGGTTCTCCCGCGCGCAGGTGACCGCGCGCGGTTCCACGTCGGTGGCCACGACCGCAGGCACGCCCCGGTGCAGCAGGAGTGCGGCGAGCACGCCGGTGCCGGTGCCGACGTCGAACGCCGTCCGCACCGGAGGGAGCGGAGCCTGTGCGACGAGGTCGACGTAGTCGGTGCGCGTGGGCGCGAAGACGCCGTGGTGCGGGTGGATGCGCGCACCGAGCGCGGGGATCGGGATCCCCGTGCGGCGCCACTCGTGGGCGCCCAGCACACCGATCAGCTCGCGCAGTGCGAGCACCGCGGTCGCGTCGGACGGCCCGTAGACCTCCCGGCACGCGGCGGCCACGTCCGGTGCCCGCCCGAGGTCGAGCCGGTGGCCGGCGCCCAGCTCGACGAGGACGGCTCCCAGCAGCCGGGCGCGGCGGGCGCGGTGCTGGCGCAGGCGGTGGAACTCCCCGGCGGGCGGCAGCGGCCTGCGCCGGCCGGCGGACCGGTCGATCCGGCGCGCCATGGCGTCGAGCAGCGCGCGTGCGTTGTGGTAGTCGCCGCGCCACAGCAGGCCGGCGCCGCCGGTGGCGAGCCGGCAGGCGCGGTCGGCGGACAGGCCGTCACCGACGACCTGAACGGTGGTGGGTGGGCGGCGGGCATCGGCGGTGAGCCAGCGGGCTTGCCGCAGGACGCCGCCATCCCGCCACGAAACGGAGGACGAATGCACTGGAGTGGTCCCGGGGTTCCGGGAGCGGTCTCCGGCCGGTACGCCGAGCAACCGTCCGAAGACGGCTCCGCATGTGGGTGGGCAGGGCCGTCAGACGGACGGTCCGCGCCACCTCACCCTTCCGGCGATCACCAGGTCACCCTACCGCTTGTGCCGCCATGTGACCGGGCGCACAGTGAGGCATGGCCCGGTTCAGTGTGGCGTCGCGCGCGTCGTTCCGGTCGGAGCGGGTGCGCGTGTCGGCGCGGATCTCGATCTCGGTGACGGTGCGGTCGCTCGGCCGCGCGTGGAACGGGCACGACGACCGGCTCGTCGCCGAACTGGGCGAGTACTCCAGCCACGCCGACCTGCTCGACATCGCGGCCACGCTCGACCGGTACGCCGACGAGGACACCGTGGAGATCCGCGAGATCCTGGCCGGACCCGGATCCCGCCTGTCCGGGTAGCCCGCCGGTCAGCGCGCCGGGTGGACGCAGAACTCGCCGTCTTCCGGGTCGGCCAGCACCACCCAGTCCTCGACCTCCGCGAGCACGCGGGCGCCCAGCCCGACCAGGCGCTCCGCCTCGGCGGCGACGTCCGCGGCGAACAGGTCCAGGTGCACCCGGTTCTTCACGGTCTTCGGCTCCGGCACCCGCGTGAACCACAGCCGCGGCCCGCCGCCCGTGGGGGGCTCGACCAGCACCGACGGGTCGTCCTCCGGGTCCTCGACGCCCATCGACCGCAGCCGCGCCAGCTCCGCCTCGTCGTACGGGGCGACCCGGTAGCCGTCCAACGCGGCCGCCCAGAACCGCGCGAGCGAGGCCGGATGCCGGCAGTCGAAAACCACGTCCCCGAGCGTGCCCATCCGGCCAGCATCCCGTCATGCGGCCGCAGCCCGCACCGGATTTCGTCGTCGGTGCCGGCGCGGTGGCGCCCCGCTCACCCGCTCGTGCGGCTGGAGCTGTTGCCGTCAGGAGTCCTACGGTGTGCGGATGGCGCAGGCAGGACCGGTGCGGTCGACCCCGCTCGACGAGCAGCTGTGCTTCGCCCTCTACGCCGCGTCGCGGGCGATGACGAGCTGCTACCGGCCCATGCTCGACGCCCTCGACCTCACCTACCCCCAGTACCTCGTGCTGCTCGTGCTGTGGGAGCGGGGCGAGTCCACCGTCACCGCAATCGGCAAGGCGCTGCAGCTGGAGACGGGCACCCTCTCCCCGCTGCTGAAGCGGCTGGAGGCCGCCGGGCTGATCACGCGCGCCCGCCAGGCCGGGGACGAGAGGTCGGTGCTGGTCTCGCTCACCGAGGCAGGCCGCGGGCTGGAGACGCGCGTCGCGGAGACGCAGGTGAACGTCGGCGCCGCCACCGGCCTCGGCCGTGGCGAGATCCGCGAGCTGCGCGAGACGCTCCGCCTGCTGTCCGAACGCCTGCGCGCGGCGGCCGCAGGGTAGGAGTAGGCCACACCACGTTGCCCGTTCGGTGCTGCTCTGGTGCACTGGCCACATGGTCGGTGAGCTCGTCCCGCAGCGGCGCGCGTTCTGCGTCTGCCTGATCGGGGCCGACCAGCTCTCGGTCGACGACCGCCGGTGTCGCCCGCACCCGGCCTGCTGACGCCGCTCCCGCGGTCCGCGGCAGGCCACATGCGTCCACGCCGCACCGGACCGATGGGGAGTTCTCCTCCGATGACCGCCGCCACGCTCGACCGACTCGCAGGCGAGCCGCTCTGGGCACAGCTTCTCGCCGACCTGCGCCGACGCCTCGACCAGGACGAGTTCGCCGCCAGCTTCCCGGGGGAGCTGGCCCTCGTCGGCGAGTACGGCGTGAGCCGCCACACCGTGCGTGAGGCGGTGCGCAGGCTGCGCGAGGAGGGCCTGGTCATCGCCGGCCGTGGGCGCACCCCGCGCCGCGCCGAGCCCACCGAGATCGAACAGCCGCTCGGGGAGGTCTTCAGCCTGTTCTCGGCGGTGGAGGCCACCGGCCGCGTCCAGCGCAGCGTGGTGCGCACCCTCGACGTGCGCGCCGACGGGGTGGTGGCGGCCCGCCTCGGGCTCGAGGAGTCGACGCCGCTGGTGCACCTCGAGCGGTTGCGGCTCGCCGACTCGGAGCCGCTCGCCGTCGACCGGGTCTGGCTGCCGGAGCGGCTGGCCGCCCCGCTGCTCGACGTCGACTTCGGGCGCACCGCGCTCTACACCGTCTACGCGTCGCGGTGCGGGGTGCACGTCACCGGCGGGAGCGAGCGGGTGCGGGCCGTCGTGCCCGGTCCCGGCGAGCGCGACCTGCTGGCCATCCCCGACGGCGTCGCGGCGTTCGCGATCGACCGGCTGGGCTGCGCGGGCGATCGGCCCGTCGAGTGGCGCCAGACGCTGGTGCGGGCCGACCGCTTCAGCGTCACGGCCCGGTTCTCCAACCGCGAGGGCTACCGGATGGACATCTCCGCCTAGACGGAGACGCCGACGCCGCCGCGGGTCTGTGCGCCGTACTCCGCGATGGCCGCGTCGAGGTCGAGCGGAACGGTCTTCATCGTGACGTCGGGCCCGAGCCGGTCGGCCGGCACCAGCCAGGACACCTCGAACTCGAGGCCGTCCGGGTCGTGGGCGTAGAGCGCCTTCGTGGTGCCGTGGTCGGACGCGCCGACGAGCGAGCCCTTCTCGCGCAGGACGCCCGCGAGCCGTTGCAGCTCGGCGAGCGTGTCGACCTCCCACGCCAGGTGGTAGAGGCCCACCGTCGACCGGCCCGCGGCGGAGTCGCCCGCGGCCGCGCCGATGGCGAACAGACCCAGGTCGTGGTCGTTCGTGGAGCCTTCGGCCTGCAGGAACGCGGCGCGGCCCTGGATCTGGTTGACGACCCGGAACCCCAGCGCCTCGGTGTAGAACGCGACGCTGCGGTCGAGGTCGCGCACGTAGAGCACGGCGTGGTTGAGCCGCTGGACCGGCATGGCTCCTCCAGTGGTTGAGAGCTCAACCTGATAGTAGCCATCAACTCATGAATGTTCAAGTTTCAGGAGCTATCCTTGGGCCGTGAGCGGTGACGAGACCCGGTGGCTGGAGCCCGACGAGCTGGAGACGTGGCTCTCCTACGTCGCGGCCACCACACTCCTGGATGGTGCGCTGGACCGCCAGCTGCAGCGCGACGCGGGGATGCCTCTTGCCTACTACCTGATCCTGGCGATGCTGTCCGACGTGCCGGACCGCAGCCTGCGCATGAGCGAGCTCGCCGCCATGACCCAGAGCTCGCAGAGCCGCCTCTCGCACGCCGTCGCGCGGCTGGAGCGCAAGGGGTGGGTGCGGCGCAAGCCGTGCTCCGAGGATCGGCGCAGCACGTTCGCGCAGCTCACCGAGGAAGGTTTCGCCGCGCTCGCGGCCGCGGCGCCCGGCCATGTCTGCAGCGTCCGGCGTCACCTGTTCGACCGGCTCACCCCCGAGCAGGTCGGGCAGCTGCGCGAGATCACCCGAGCGGTGCTCAGCGGGTTGGGTGTTCCCGGCGGCGACGCGCGCGGCGTCCTGCCAGGCTGACCCGGAGGCCTCTCGAGGAGGCGGCATGGGCATCCGGACGATCGTCATCGCTCTCGCGCTGGTCGCGGCGGCGAGCGCGGCCGGGTGCACCGTCGCGGTGCCCGGCTCCCCGGCGGCCGACCCCGCGGCGCTCGTCCGCCCGGCCCCGTCCCCGCGCCCGCCCGGAGCCTCGTTCCGCGACGCGCTGAGCCGCTTCGACGTCGTCCCGCCACCGGGCTGGACGGTGGACACGAGTGGAGCGGAGAGCACCGCCGTGATCTTCAGCGACCCGCAGGTGTCGGCGTCGCCCGGTGGACGGTTCCGCGCCAACATCAACGTGATCGTCGTGCCCGCCCGCACCGACCTGCCCGGCATCGTCACCGGGGCCCGGCGGGAGGTGCGGGCGCTCGCGGACTACGTGCCCACCGCCGACGAGCCGGTCACCCTTCCCGACGGGTCGCCCGCGCACCTGCTCGGCGGCACCTACCAGGACCCCGACAGCGGCCTCGAGCTGCGCAACCTGCAAGTGGTGGCGCTCCACGGCGGGGCCGAGACCGTCGTGGTCACCGGCACGGCACTCGCCGACACGTGGGACGGGTACGGGAACGTGTTCGAGACATCACTGCGCAGCCTGACGGTGGCCACCTGACAGGTTCCGCAGGCCTGGCAGAGTTGCGCGCATGGGAACACTGGTGCTGCTGCGACACGGGCAGAGCGTGTGGAACGCGGAGAACCTGTTCACCGGATGGGTGGACGTGCCGCTCTCCGAGACGGGGGAGCAGGAGGCCCGCCGCGGGGGCGAGCTGATGCGCGAGGTGGGGCTGCTGCCCGACGTCGTGCACACGTCGCTGCTGCGGCGGGCGATCTCCACCGCGAACATCGCCCTGGACGCGTGCGACCGGCACTGGATCCCGGTGCGGCGGGACTGGCGGCTCAACGAGCGGCACTACGGCGCGCTGCAGGGCAAGGACAAGAAGCAGACGCTCGAGGAGTTCGGCGAGGCGCAGTTCATGGAGTGGCGCCGCTCGTACGACGTGCCGCCGCCGCCCATCGAGGCGGGTTCCGAGTACGACCAGGAGGGCGACCCCCGGTACGCCGCCGGCGAGGTCCCGCGCACGGAGTGCCTCGCCGACGTCGTCAAGCGGTTCCTGCCCTACTGGGAGTCGGCGGTCGTGCCCGACCTGCGCGCCGGGAAGGTCGTGCTGCTGGCCGCGCACGGCAACTCGCTGCGGGCGCTGGTGAAGCACCTCGACGGGATCTCCGACGAGGACATCGTCGGCCTGAACATCCCCACCGGCATCCCGCTGCGCTACGAGCTGGACGACGAGCTGCGTCCGACGGAGCCGGGCGGGCAGTACCTCGACCCGGATGCCGCGGTCGCGGCGGCGGCGGCAGTGGCCGCGCAGGGGCGCTGACCCGCACCGTCGTCCACCGACACCCGGGCACCGCGTGCTCGGACGCCCGACCCGGCGCGCCGAGACGTCGGACTCGCCCGAGGGCACGCGAGTCCGACGTCCGGACCCGGTGAGTCCGGCGATCGAGCACGCCGTCGGCATGGGCGCCGCGCCGCCGGATCGCCCGCTTGGGTGAACTGGGCGTGAACGGACGGGGAATTTAGCCGTTCTACGACGTCAGGCACGTCACGACGGGCCTTCTGAGCTGGCCTCACCCGTGGTCGGCCTGCCTACCATGCGCTCGTGGACGCGCTGCTCTGCGTGGCGATCGCGGCGGGTGCGCTGGTGCTCGGCCTGCTGCTCGGGCTCCGTCGGGGGCGCCGGCGCGAGGAGCCCATCCCCGTGCCGGTCGCGCCGGTGCCCGACCCGACCGTCGCCGACCTGCTGGAACGGGTGTTCCGATCCACGGACGAGGGCCTCGCCGTGCTCGACCGCAGCGGCGACGTCGTGCTGCACAACCCGCGCGCCGCCGAGCTCGGCGTGGTGCGCGGCGACCTCCCCGATGCGCGTGCCGCCACCGCGAGCCAGCACGTGCTCCACTCGGGCACCACCGTGGACGTCGACCTCTCCCCGCTCGACCACCGCGGCCGCCAGCCCGCGGCCGTGCTGGCCCACGTGCGCCCGCTGGGCGGCGGCTTCAGCATGGTCGAGGCGGCCGACACGTCCGAGGCGGTGCGGCTGGAGGCCACCCGGCGCGACTTCGTGGCGAACGTCAGCCACGAGCTGAAGACACCGGTGGGGGCCATCGGGTTGCTCGCCGAGGCCGTGCTCGACGCGGTCGACGACCCCGTCGAGGTGCGCCGGTTCGGCACGAAGATCCTCAACGAGGCCAACCGGCTGGGCAACCTCGTCACCGAGCTGATCGCGCTGTCCCGGCTCACCGGCGCTGAGCGGCTGCCGGAGCTGCAGGTCGTGGACGTCGACGAGGTCGTGCAGGAGGCGCTCGCCCGCTCGCGGCTGTCCGCCGAGGCGGCCGGCATCGAGATCATCGTCGACCGGCCGACCGGCCTCGAGGTCGAAGGCGACCTGACGTTGCTGGTCACGGCCCTGTCCAACCTGGTCGAGAACGCCATCGCGTACTCGCCCGCCGACTCGGCGGTCTCGGTGTCGCGCCGGCGATGCGGGCACTGGGTCGAGATCGCCGTCACCGACCGCGGCATCGGCATCGCGCCCGAGCACCAGAAGCGCGTCTTCGAACGGTTCTTCCGCGTCGACCCCGCCCGGTCGCGCGCCACCGGCGGCACCGGCCTCGGCCTGGCGATCGTCAAGCACGTGCTCGCCAACCACGGCGGCGAGGTGCGGCTGTGGAGCAGCCCCGGCACCGGGTCGACGTTCACGATGCGCCTGCCCGTGCACGTCGAACCCGAGACCGAGTCCAGCGGGTCCGATGCCGGGCCCGACGCAGTACCCGACCACGGGCTCGCCGACCCCACGAGCCGGCCCGTCGATGTGCCCGACCGCGTCGGGTGAGGTGAGGAGATCCATGACAAGGGTGCTCATCGTCGAGGACGAGGAGTCCTTCGCAGACCCGCTCGCGTTCCTGCTCCGCAAGGAGGGCTTCACCACGGCCGTCGCCGCCACCGGGCAGGACGCGCTCGAGGAGTTCGACCGCAACGGTGCCGACATCGTGCTGCTCGACCTCATGCTCCCCGGCATGAGCGGCACCGACGTCTGCAAGGCCCTCCGCACCCGCTCCGCCGTCCCGGTGATCATGGTGACGGCCCGGGACAGCGAGATCGACAAGGTGGTCGGCCTCGAGCTGGGCGCCGACGACTACGTGACGAAGCCGTACTCGGCCCGCGAGCTGATCGCGCGCGTCCGCGCGGTGCTGCGGCGCGGCGGCGAGGCGGGTGCCGAGAACGACGGCCAGCCCGGCGTGCTCGAGGCAGGCCCCGTCCGGATGGACGTCGAGCGGCACGTCGTGTCGGTCAACGGCGCGGACGTGGCGCTGCCGCTGAAGGAGTTCGACCTCCTCGAGTACCTCCTGCGCAACGTCGGCCGCGTGCTCACCCGCGGGCAGCTGATCGACCGCGTGTGGGGCGCCGACTACGTGGGCGACACGAAGACCCTCGACGTGCACGTCAAGCGGCTGCGCTCGAAGGTCGAGGCCGACCCGTCCGCCCCGCGCCACCTGGTGACGGTGCGCGGGCTCGGCTACAAGTTCGAGGCGTAGGCAGCAGGGACAGCCGCGGCCGCGGATCGAGAATGCGGTTGCTAGTGGTGCCGTCCGCGGGAGCGCAGGTAACCCGGGCCCGGGGTGTCGAGGGTGTGCCGCCGGGTGCGCGCGCTCCACGACCACCGCCCGAGCCGCAGCCCCCACGACTTGACTCCGCGCTCGGTGAGGTGGATGCGGACGGGGCCGACGCGCAGCGTCTTGCGTAGGTGGAAGCGCATGCTCCCAGGGTGCCCGCGATTCGTCCGGAATGCCCCTACGCTCAGCCGGGGGACTCTCCGGGAAGCCGCTCCAACACGGATCTCCTCGACGTCGTCGTCGAGGCGGAGCGAGAGCCGGCGCGGCTCCGCGTGCTCGACCGACTGCTCGCGCACCGCGCGTTCGATCTCGCCCTCCCCGTCCATGTGGCGATCCTCCCGGACGGCACGCCCCTGTGGGCGCGATCGACCCGAGCCTGTGGACAACTATGTGGGCATGTGGACAACTCATGCATCGCCGCAGGTAGGAGCCCGTCCGTCGCGACTCACATCCGGCTAGGTCACAAGAGCGTCACGTACGCGCAGTAGCCTGGGGTCGTGCGCCTCGGTGTGCTCGACGTCGGTTCCAACACCGTCCACCTCCTCGTGGTGGACGCGCACCGCGGTGCCCACCCCACTCCGATGACGTCGGACAAGACCCAGCTGCGCCTCACGGACCACCTCGACGACACGGGTGCGCTCACGACGGCGGGGTCCGACGCGCTCGTCAGGGCCGTCGAGCGGGGCGGTGCGGCCGCCGCGGCCGCGGGCTGCGAGGACCTGATCGCGTTCGCCACCTCGGCGCTGCGCGATGCCACCAACTCGGCCGCCGTGCTCGAGCGCGTGCGGCAGCGCACCGGCGTCGGGCTGGAGGTGCTGCCCGGCGAGGACGAGGCGCGCTACACCTTCCTGGCGGTCCGCCGCTGGTACGGGTGGTCGGCGGGCAGGCTGCTCGTGCTCGACATCGGCGGCGGCTCCCTCGAGCTGGCCACGGGGATCGACGAGCAACCGGCCGTCGCGGCGTCGCTCCCGCTCGGCGCGGCCCGGCTCACCCGCGACTTCTTCCGCACCGACCCGCCGGGGCGCAAGGAGATCGAGGCGTTGCGCGAGCACCTCGACGCCGAGCTGGCCCCGGTGGCGAAGGAGCTGCGGCGGTCGAACCCGCCGGACCTCGCCGTCGGCACCTCGAAGACGTTCCGCTCCCTCGCCCGCCTCGCGGGCGCCGCGCCCTCCGGTGCCGGGCCCCGGGTGCGGCGCACACTCACCGACGTCGCGCTCAGGCAGCTGGCCGCGTTCGTCACCCGCATGTCGCCCGGTGATCTCGCCGAGCTCGAAGGTGTCAGCGCGAGCCGGGCCCACCAACTCGCCGCCGGCGCGCTCGTCGCGGAGGCCGCGATGCGGGCCCTGCGGGTTCCGCAGCTCGAGATCTACCCGTGGGCGTTGCGGGAGGGAGTGATCCTCAGAAGGCTCGACACGCTCGATGGGACGGCCCAGATCGACCGCTCGGCGCAGGACGCGCCCGAACGGCTTGGACGCTTGACGACGTACGAGGCACGGTGTACTGGATGAGCTCCGAGACCGACCACCCACGCCAGCGCACAGTCGCCGAGCTGCTCGCCGCGCACGGCGACGGCAACGTGTCCGGCGGTCGTCGGCGGCGTCGCCGGGAAACCGACGAGCCGGACGAGGAGGCGTACGCCGCCCCCGCCGCCGATCCGTCGGACTGGCGATCGGCACCACCCCGGGAGCCGCGCCGGGCCGCACCCGACCCGGCGCCCCCGCCGATCGCTCGGGACCCGGGCGGCAGGCGCCGCACCGGCGGCGACCCCGACTGGGCTGCAGAGCAGCGGGCACCCGAGCAGCGGGCACCCGAGCAGCGGGCACCCGAACAGTGGGCGCCCGAGCAGCGGGCACCTGAGCGCAGGGCCCCGGAGCGGCGGGCACCAGAGCCGCCGCGGCCGGTCGAGCCGCGGCCGGTTGATCCGCGGCCGGTCGAGCCGCGCGCGGTCGAGCCGCGGGCCGCCGACCCGTGGGGCGCCGACGAGCCGGGGGCCGACGACTGGGCGTCCGAGCGGTGGGACGGCGGGCAGTGGGACGACCAGGACCGCTGGGACACCGGGCGTCGTGACGCACCAGGCCGGGACGCCCGCCCCCTGCAGGAGCAGTGGGGCGCCGCCCCGGCACGCGAGCCCCGCTACGCCGACCCGGAGCCCGTGGAGGCTCCACCGCGACGTGCCCGACGGGCGCCGGAGGAGCGGGAGGCGCCGCCGGCATGGGAGTCGCGTGACCCGGCCCCGGCATGGGAGCCCCAGGGCGAACCGCCCCGCCGGCCGCGGGAGCGGGAGACACCCGCCTGGGATCCCCGCGGCGCTGAGCCCGAGCCGAACGGTCGCGAGCCGCGGGCCCGGGACCTCCGTTCCCTGGGGCGGCCGTCGTGGGAGGCGCCGGAGCCCGACGTCGCCCCCGGCCCGGCCGCCGCCCCGCCGGTCGACGAACAGGTGCCCACCGAGCAGATGCCGCACGTCCGGGGTGGCCGGGCGGCCGCTGCCGATCCGGGCGTCACCAGCCGGATCCAGCAGCCGCGCAGGCGGCCCGAGCCGGAGCCCGACGACCCCGACGACGACGGCGGCCCGTCCACGATGGTCGGCGCGCCACCTGTCGGTGCGGAGGCGTGGCACCGCGACCGCACCCAGGGCAGGCGCCGTCCCCAGGATCCGGACGACGAGTTCGAGCCGGACGAGGGGCCGTCCACGATGGTGGGCGCCCCGCCCGCGGGCGCGGAGGCGTGGCACCGCGACCGCACCGATGGCATGCGCCGCGGTGACGACGGCGGGCCGCCCACCCAGGCCGCGGCGCCGGTGTCGTTCGACGACGACGGCGACGAGGACGACGACTACTACCGGGCCGACTACCCGGCAGGGCTCGACCGCAAGGGCGTCGGCGAGGAACCCACCGGCATCTTCGCCGGTGGGGACGACGACGATGCCCCGGTCCGCCGCCGCTCCGCCCAGACGGAGGAGAAGGAGCAGGCGGCCGGGGGCCCGGCATGGGCCGCGGTGATCGCGCAGTGGATCGCGGGTGCGATCGGTGGCGCGGCGCTGTGGGTCGGGTTCCGCTTCCTCTGGCGCGACCTCCCCGTGGTGGCGCTGGCCGCGGCGGTGCTCGTCACCGTCGGCCTCGTCGTGGTCGTCCGGGCGCTGTTGCGCAGCAGCGACCTGCGCACCACCCTGTTCGCTGTGCTCGTCGGCCTGCTCCTCACGGTCTCCCCGGCCATCCTCGTGTTGCTCGGGAGATGACCTCCGAGATGCCGCCCGGGCTGTCGCCGGCCCCGCCGGTCGCGCTCTCGACCGCCTCGGTCTACCCCGAGTCGGCGCGGGTGGCGTTCGAGCTCGCCGCCGAGCTCGGGTACGACGGCGTCGAGCTGATGGTCTGGACCGACCCGATCAGCCAGGACATCCCCGCGGTCGCCCGGCTCGCCGAGCGCTTCGGGATACCCGTGCTGGCGGTGCACGCGCCGTGCCTGGCCGTCACGCAACGGGTGTGGAGCGCCGACCCGATCGGCCGGATCCGGCGCTCGGTGGCGGCCGCGGCCACCCTCGACTGCCGCACCGTCGTGCTGCACCCGCCGTTCCGCTGGCAGCGCCGCTACGCCGCGCAGTTCTCCGACGAGGTCGCGCGTGCGGGCGAGCACGCCGGGGTCGCGCTCGCCGTGGAGAACATGTTCCCGATCACCCGGTCCGGCATGCGCACCGTGCCCTACAGCCCGGGATTCGACCCCACCGAGGTCGGTCACGCGCACTACACGCTCGACCTGTCCCACACCGCGGCCGCCGCCGTCGACGCGCTCGCCCTGCTGGACCGGATGGGAACCGCGCTCACGCACGTCCACCTCGCCGACGGCAGCGGTGCCCCGCGCGACGAGCACCTCGTGCCAGGACGTGGCGGTGAGCCGTGCGCCGAGGTCTGCGAGCGCCTCGCGGCGTCCGGCTTCGACGGCGTTGTCGTCGTCGAGGTCAGCACGCGGCGCTGCCGCACCCGGCCCGAGCGCGCGGCGTTGCTCGCCGAGTCGTTGCTGTTCGCCCGGCTGCACCTGCAGCCCACGGCCCGTCCGGCCCCCGTACCCGTCCGGTAGACGCGGATCACATCGGCGCGCGCAGGGGCGGGCCGCGGTGATACGCACTGTTCCGTGCGACCCTCCACCGCGAGCACCGAAACCGAGCGGCCGTTCCGCGAGGCGATCGAGCTGACCCCACTCGGTGCCGGCCGGTTCGGCGCCGAGCTGGGCACCCTCTTCACGGTCGGCCCCAAGGCGCACGGCGGCCTGCTGATGGTGCTGCTCGCCCGCGCCGGCCTGGCCCGCGTCGACGCCGAGAGGCCGGGTGCGACCCCGGATCCGGTCGCCGTCGCCGCCGACTACCTCCGCGCCCCCGACCCGGGACCGGTGGAGCTCGACACCGAGGTGCTCAAGCTCGGCCGCACGGTGTCGGTCGTGGCGGTCCGGATGCGCCAGGACGGCCGGCTCGTGCTCGCCGCGACGGTGACCGCGGGCCGGCTGCCGGACGACGGCGTGCGGTGGAGCGATCTACCCGAGATGCCTGCGGAGCCGACCGCGGACGCGATCGATCCGCGGGAGCAGGGCGTCGCCATCGGCATCGCGAACGCATGCGAGCTGCGCTACGACGCCCCGACCTTCGCCTTCGCCCGGGGCGAGCAAGGGCCACCGCTGCTGCGCGGCTGGGCGCGTCCGCGCGGCGAGCCGACCGACGTCCTGTTCGCCCTGCTCGGCGGGGACATCATGGCGCCCACCGTGTTCAACCTCGGCGGCCGCATCGGCTGGGCGCCCACCGTGCAGCTCACGGCGTTGCTGCGGGAGCGCCCGGCGCCGGGCTGGCTGCGGATCGAGGCGCGGACGAAGGCGGTGGCAGGCGACTGGTTCGACGAGGACGTCACGGTGGTCGACGCCGCCGGTCGGCTGGTCTGCCAGGCCCGTCAGCTGGCCCTGTCCCCACTCGATGCATAGCGGGGCGACTACCGTTCCCCCACATGACACGGATCGCTGTGCTCGGAGCGGGGAAGATCGGTGAGGCGCTGCTGGCGGGGCTGCTCGCCGGTGGGTGGTCCGCCGCCGATCTCGTGTTCACCGAGCGGCACCCGGAGCGGGCCGCCGAGCTCACCGCCCGGCTCGGCGTCGAGGCGGTCGACGTGCCGACCGCGACCCAGCGCGCGGACATCGTGGTGGTGGCCGTCAAGCCCCAGGACATCACGCCCGTCCTCACCGAGCTCGCCCGCGTGCTGCGTCCCGGCACCCTCGTCGTGTCGCTCTGCGCCGGGCTCCCGACGGCGCTGTTCGAGGGCGCCCTCCCGGCCGACACCCCCGTCGTCCGGGTGATGCCGAACACCCCGATGCTGGTGGGCGAGGCGATGAGCGCGATCTCCCCGGGCACGCACGCCACCGACGAGCAGCTCACCGAGGTGGAGAAGATGCTCGCCTCGGTCGGGCGGGTGGTGCGGGTCCCGGAGTCGCAGCAGGACGCGGTGACGGCACTGTCCGGTTCCGGGCCGGCCTACTTCTTCTTCCTCGTCGAGGCGATGATCGACGCGGGGATCCTGCTCGGCCTGCCACGTGCCGTCGCCGCCGACCTCATCGTGCAGTCGGCGTTCGGCGCCGCCCGGATGCTGCGCGAGTCCGCCGACCATCCGGTGATCCTGCGCGAGGCGGTCACCTCGCCCGCAGGCACCACGATCGCGGCGATCCGCGAGCTCGAGCGGCACGGCGTGCGAGCCGCTCTGATCGCGGCGATCGAAGCGGCGCGCGACCGGTCGGTGGAGCTGGGCAAGGCAGCGCACTGACGCCCGCTTGCCCCGAACGGTGCTGCGGAATCACCCCGACGCGCCGCTTCCGGTCACCCTCCTGCGCACGACTCCCCTCGATCACGTCACATCTGCACCGCTAAGCTCATTCGGAACATCGACGTCGTCCCGGCCACGGGAGACCGGGCGGCCGATGCGACCACGAAAGCGGTGATCCGATGCCGTCCGAGCCTTCGGAGATACACCTCTCGCAGGTGCAGTTCCTGACGGTCGCCGAGGTCGCGGCCATGATGCGGGTGTCGAAGATGACCGTGTACCGGCTCGTGCACGGCGGGGAGCTGCCCGCCGCGCGCGTCGGACGCTCGTTCCGCGTTCCGAAGAGTGCGGTGGAGGAGTACCTCCGCAGCGCCTACTTCGACGCCGGCTGAGCCGGTCGTCGGCTGCCGTCGTACCCCCGGGGGCGCTCCCGGCCCGAGAACCCCCGGTAGAGTGGGCCCCCGGTCATCGCCCGGCCGCGCACGCCCGTCGCGCTGCATGCGGCCGGCCGCACCTCCACCGCACGAAAGTGGCCCGCCCCGGGCCGCGTCCCGACAGGAAGGGCCGCCACGTATGGGCTCCGTCATCAAGAAGCGCCGCAAGCGGATGTCGAAGAAGAAGCACCGCAAGCTCCTCCGCAGGACCCGCGTGCAGCGGCGCAAGCTCGGCAAGTGAACGATCCCGGGCGCGGCCCCAGGTCGCGCCCGGGATTGCGTTTACCTGCGGTGCGTCCGCTCACTACCGCGAAGTCGTAGCCACGCTCCGGCCGGGGGCGGTCTACCATCGGTCACTCGCCGCATCCGTTGCGTTCCTGGGGTAGGGCCGTGCCGCCATCCGTCGTGCTCGTCACCGGGGTCAGTCGGTTCCTCGGTGGTCATCTCGCTGCCCGACTCGCGCAGAACCCGGACATCGACCGGGTGCTCGGGGTGGACACCGTGCCGCCCCCGCGCGACCTTCTCCGCCGGATGGGGCGCGCCGAGTTCGTTCGCGCCGACATCCGCAACCCGCTGATCTCGAAGGTCATCTCCACCGCGTCGGTCGACACCGTCGTCCACGCCTCGCTCTCGGCCAACCCGGGCTCGTCCGGCGGCCGGGTGGCGATGAAGGAGATGAACGTCATCGGCACGATGCAGCTGCTCGCGGCGTGCCAGAAGGCGCCCTCGGTGCGGCGCATGGTGCTCAAGTCCACCACTGCCGTGTACGGGTCCAGCCCGCGCGACCCGGCCCTGTTCGACGAGACCATGACGCCGAAGGACCTGCCGTCCGGCGGGTACGCCAAGGATGCCGTCGAGATCGAGGGCTACCTGCGCGGGTTCGCCCGCAGGCGTCCCGACGTGTCGGTCACCACGCTGCGGTTCTCGAACTTCATCGGTCCGCGCATCGACACGGTGTTCACCCGGTACTTCGCGCTGCCGGCCGTGCCGATCGTGCTCGGGTACGACGCGCGCGTCCAGCTGCTGCACGAGGAGGACGGGCTCGCGGTTCTCGAGCGCGCGGCGAGCGAGGACATCCCGGGCGTCTTCAACGTCGCCGCGGACGGGGTGCTGCTGCTCTCGCAGGCCATCCGCCGGGCGGGCCGCGTGCCGATCCCCGTCCCGAGCCCGATCGTGGGCCCGGTGGGCAGGCTGTTCCGCGGTGCCCGGCTGGTCGACTTCTCCCCGGAGCAGATGCGGCTGCTCAACTTCGGCCGTGTGGTGGACAACCGCCGGCTGCGCCGGCAGTTCGGCTTCACGCCGCGGTGGACCACCGTGCAGGCCTTCGACGACTACGTCCGCGGGCGCGGCCTGCGCCCCGTTGTGGACCCGGAGCGGTTCGCCACGCTGGAGCAGGGCGTGCTCGCCGCCGCGCGGGTGCTGCGATGACCGTGCTGCGATGAGAGACCAGGATGAGGATGCCGCGATGAGGATGCCGCGATGACGCCCCGCCGCCGCGCCGTGCACAGCCCTGCAGGCCCTCGGGCCGAGGAGGAGCGAGCCGTCATGTCCGAAGCCCGGGTGATCCCGCTGCGCGCCGACGATCGCCGGAGGACATGGAGTGACGCCGACGAGGTGCCGCCCGTCACCGAGTCCGAGGACGCCGGCCCGCCCCCGTGGGAGGAGGCCCTGGCCGAATCGCTCGCGTTCCTGCGCAGGCGGTTGGAGGGCGACTACGCCGTCGACGAGTTCGGGTTCGACGCCGACCTCACCGAGCACGTCATCCTGCCCGCGCTCCGGCCGCTGTACCGCAGCTGGTTCCGCGTGGAGACGATCGGCATGGACCACGTGCCGGACGTCGGGGGTGCGCTCGTGGTGGCCAACCACTCGGGCACGCTCCCGCTCGACTCCCTGATGACGGCCGTGGCCCTGCACGACGACCACCCCTCGCAACGGCACCTGCGGATGCTCGGTGCCGACCTGATGTTCCGATTGCCCGTGGTGGGCGCGCTGGCGCGCAAACAGGGCAGCACGCTCGCGTGCACGCCCGACGCGGAGCGGCTCATGTCGTCGGGCGAGCTCGTGGGCGTGTGGCCGGAGGGCTTCAAGGGGATCGGCAAGCCGTTCCGCGACCGGTACAAGCTGCAGCGGTTCGGGCGTGGCGGCTTCGTCTCGGCCGCGATGCGCTGCGGGGTGCCGATCATCCCGTGCGCGATCGTCGGGGCGGAGGAGATCTATCCGAAGATCGGCGACGTCAAGCCGCTCGCCCGGCTGTTCAACGCGCCGTACTTCCCGATCACGCCGTTGTTCCCGCTGTTCGGGCCGCTCGGGCTCGTGCCGCTGCCGTCGAAGTGGTACATCGAGTTCGGCGAGCCGATCCGCACCGACTCGATCGACCCCGCAGAGGCGGACGATCCGATGACCGTGTTCAACCTGACCGACCAGGTGCGCGAGACGATCCAGCACACGCTCTACCGGCTGCTCAGCCAGCGTCGGAGCGCGTTCTTCGGCTGACCGCCCGCCCTCAGGCGGGTTCAGTGGCGGAGATGCGATACCTGAGCACCTCGGCGTCGCGGATCTGCGCTGCCTGCCCGACGTCCGGGCCGCTGCCGCGGAAGGCGCGCAGCTGCTCGTCGGACTCCCAGCGCTCGTGAACGTTGATGCGCCCGGGATCGAGCAGGTCGGCGGAGAGGGCGAAGTCCAGGCAGCCGGGCGCGCTGCGGGCCTGCTCGACGACGGCGGCGCAGCCCTCCAGGTAGTCGGTGCGCGACGCGGGGTCGACGCGAAGCCAACCTGCGATGATCAACATCGGTCCTCCACGGGGAGACGGGGGTCGTCTGTACGACCACCCGCGCGCCGCGAACTCATCGCTTGCGTGCGGCCAGCCCTGCTGCGACGGCGCCCGCGATCGCACCCGCACCCAGGACCGAGGGCACGCCGATCTTGGCCGCCCTGCGGCCCGTGCGGAAGTCGCGGATCTGCCAGCCCCGCTCCTTCGCGATGTCGCGCAGCTCGGAGTCGGGGTTGACGGCCACCGCGGTGCCGACGGCGGAGAGCATGGGGACGTCGTTCACCGAGTCGGAGTAGGCCGTGCAGCGGCGCAGGTCCAGTCCTTCGGTGACGGCCAGCGCCCGCACGGCGTGGGCCTTCGCCGGGCCGTGCAGGATCTCACCGACCAGCCGGCCGGTGTAGAGCCCGTCGACGCTCTCGGCCACCGTGCCCAGCGCCCCGGTGAGCCCGAGCCTGCGGGCGATGATGAGCGCCAGCTCGACGGGCGTGGCGGTGACGAGCCAGACGCGCTGGCCCGCGTCCAGGTGCATCTGGGCGAGGGCACGGGTGCCGGCCCAGATCCGGTCGGCCATCAGCTCGTCGTAGATCTCCTCGCCGAGCGCGGTGATCTCCGCCACCGGACGCCCCGCGACGAACGAGAGCGCGGTGTCGCGGCCGGTGGTGGTGGAGTACGTGGTCTCCCGGCCGCCGATGCGGAACTTCAGCTGCTGCCACGCGAAGCCGATGAGGTCGGCCGTGGTGAAGAACTTCCGCGCGGCCAGCCCGCGAGCGAAGTGGAAGATCGAGGCGCCGACCATCATCGTGTTGTCGACGTCGAAGAACGCGGCGGCCGTGAGATCGGTGAGCGGGACGTCGGCCGGGCCGCTGTCGCCTGCGGCCACAGCGGCCGCCGCAGCGGCCTGACCGGCGCGTACCGCTGGATCGGTGGCAGTGGCGGAACCGACCACGCCCGGTGTCTCCGTGGCCCCGCTCAGCTCGCCCGGGCCGATGGGCGACAGCGGTTCGCGAGGTTCTTGTTCAACCACCTACGGGCCTCCGTGGGTATTCGTCGTCCCAGCCTACTGTTGCCGATCGGACGGACGAGTGCGGTTCGGTGACCAGTGGATTGCCGACCGTGACATCCCGCACAACGAGAAGGCCGCCGCGGGAGGGCGTCCCGCAGCGGCCTTCACGACGAAGCGACTCAGCCGATGGTGATCCCCGGCATCCCCGGCAGGAGCGGCGGCAGCGTGACCGGGGGCAGCAGCGGGAGCGGCACCGACACGTTGCCGTCACCCTCGTCATCCGAGTCCGACTCGGATGACGACTTGCCGTCCTCGTCCTCGCTCTCGGTGCCGGTCGTCTTCTCGTCCTCGCCCTTGTTCGTGTTCGGGGCGAGGTCGGGAAGCAGCTGCGGGTTCTCGCGATCGGTGCTCTTGTCGGAACCGCGCGACGGCTCGTCGGTCTTGCTCGTGTCCGACGAGTCCTCCTTGTCCGGGGTGGAGGTCGTGTCCTCGTCGGCGTTCCCGGTGTCCGGCTCGTCGGTGCTCTCGTCCGCCGTGCGCCGAGAGGTGTCCGCGTCGGTGCTCGCGGTCTGGCCGAGCAGCCGCTCGAGCAGTTCCTTCGACTCGTCGGCATCCGCCGCGGCGGGCAGCTCAGGCTCCAGCTCGGTGAGCCGCTCGGACTGCTCGGAGGCCCACTTGTGCAGATCCTCGGCCGCGGTGCCGCGCTGGTCCTGCTCGGCGGCGGAGAGCAACAGCTGGGACCCCTCGCTGGTGGCCGTGTCGAAGTCGTCCATCGCCGTGGTGAACACCTCGGGCGCCGGTGCGGTCTGCGAATTGCGGGCGAGCTGCTCCACCTCGGACAGCCGGGTCGCGGCGATCTCCAGGTGCCGGCGTGCCCGGCTGGCGTCGTCGAAGGCGAGGGCGAGTCCTGCCGACTCGGCGACCCGCTTGACCGGGTAGAGGGTGTCACCAGGCAGCGCGTCGCTGCTGACGAGCACCCCACCACTGGCGATCGCGAGCAGCGCCGCGGCAGCGGCCGCACCGACGAACACCACGCGGCCACGCAGTCCGGCCGGAGCAGGCCGCTTGGTGCGACCGAGGGTGTGCCGGGCGCGGCGAGCACGCCTGCTGTGGAGCGGGATCGGTTCGACCACGGTGCCCGAGTCCTCGTCGGAATCGGGTGTGGAGTCCGCGGTGACCGGCTCCATCAGCGTCGTCTCGGCCGCGGGGTCCACGTCCGGGCGCTCGACGAGCCGGCCGAGCGGCGCGGTGAGCTCCGCCTCCACCGCCGGTGGCGCAGCCGCGGGGCGGGGTGCCTGTCTCGGGCCGCCCTGCTCGGCGGCGAGCACTGCCATGAGGCGTTGCTTGGCCCGGGCCTTCGTCTCGGCGTCCGGCGCGAATGCCGTGCCCCGCGACCGCAGCATCGCCACGATCTCGAGTTCCCGCGCCAGATCGGCGTCGTCCGTGATGCCGAGGGGTGTCCCCGACTCCACGGCGGCGGCGAACCGCTCTGCGTCCTTGCCCTGTCCGGCGGGCATGTTGGCCGTCCTCACTGCATCCCTGCGCTGTCAGTACCCGTGCCGCGGGCGTGCGCGGCGCGGCGTTCAGCCCTACAACGAGCAGCGCGGCCAGTGGTTACGGCGCCAAGACCGTTCACCGCATTGAGTCGTTCATTCGCCGCACCTGTAACGCGACGGGCGGTCGATGCGATATCGCTGCGGATCATCGGAGACCCTCCGGGAGCAGCTGGGCGAGCCGTCGGACCGCTCGATGTTGAAGGGCCTTGACGGCGCCCTCGTTGCGGTCCATGATCTCGGCCGTTTCGGCCACGGACAGGCCTTGCAGGAATCGGAGCTGGATGCATTCCTGCTGGTCGGGGTTGAGTTTCCGGACACAGCGGAGCAGCTCGTCGTTGGTGGCGCCGTCCAGCACCGCCTGTTCCGGGCCACCCGTGCTCGGCGAGAGCTCGACGATCTCGCTCGTCGTCTGCTCCAGCCGGTACCGGCTCGACTTCACGTGGTCGAAGATCAGGTTCCGCGCGATGGTGACGAACCACGCACCGATGTCCCGGCCCTGGTAGCTGACCGACGAGATGCGGCGCAGGGCGCGGACGAAGGTCTCCTGCGTCAGGTCCTCGGCGAGGGTGCGGTCGCCGGTGCGGAAGAGCACGTAGCGGAAGACGACGTCGTAGTAGCGGTCGAACAGGTCGCCGAAGGCGACCATGTCGCCTTCCTGCGCCGCCTTCACCAGCGCCCATGCGCCGCCGGTCTCCTCGTGCGGCGCGGGCGTCGCGTCGTGCTGCCGGCCGGCCGCGTCGCCTGCGGGCGGCGCGGACTCGCCGGGGCTGTGCCGTCGGGGGAGGGGGAGCGGAGGGCGGGGGGCGCCCGTGCGGGCCGCCGGCCCGGGAGGACCTACGCGGGGAGCTGTGGTCGGGGGCATCTGTACCTCTTCACCCGCGGGGGGACGGGCGGTCTCGGTGGGGAGCAGCCGAGGCTGTCGCGCGGGACGGGTCATGGCTCCCGGCAGGCCCTGTGACCGGGTCGGTGGTCGGTGCGTCGTTGGTCAGGACGCCGTGCCGAGCGTCTGCGCAACGCACAGGCGTCCGTCGGGTCGGCCCGCGGTGCGCCGGCGGCGACAGGCTGCATGCCACTCCCTCGGGTGAGCTTCGCGACGATCTCGTGGGTCGGCCGTTGAGTTGGCTGTAGCGGCGGAGCATACGGGCGGCCAGATGTGGCGAAACACGCACCACCGTTCGCCGCGCCTGCGGTCCGGTGAGCGGCCGACTACGCGCGGTCAGTGTCACCGTTTTCCGCGTGTCGTGGAGGCGATGCCTTCGGGCAGGAGCGCCGAGCGCCCAGTTCCCAGCCGCCGCGCCGCCCGGTTCGTGTCAGACTCGCGGTCGAGGCCATCCGGCGCAGCGCCGACCCCTGGGAGAACCGTGGACAGCCCTACCGGCGGCCCGCAGGACGGGAACCCGCACCACCTGGCCGATCTGGTCGCTCGGGCGGCGCGCAGCACGCCCGACCTGGCCGCGATCGTCGACGTCACCAGCGACGTCACGCTCACGTGGGCGCAGTTCGACGCCGCCGTCAGCGCAGAGGCCACCCGCTTGCGGGCGGCGGGTGCCGGGGCGGGCGAACGCGTGCTGGTGCGGCTCGGCAACGGCGCGGCGTTCTGCGTGTCGGTGCTCGGTGCGCTCCGGGCGGGCGCGGTGTCCGTCCCGTTCGGGCCGGTCGCGGTGGCGCGGGAGCTCGAGATCGTGCTCGACGACTGCCGGCCGGCGGTCGTCGTGGCTGCGGAGGGTGACGAGGCGGCACAGCGTTGCGGCCCGCCGCGCGGGGCGACCCTGCTCCCGCCGCCCGATCTTCGCCCCGCCGCGGACCCCCCCGCGGTGGAGGCGGTCGGCGGCGGCGAGGACCTCGCCCTGCTGATCTACACGTCCGGCACGACGGGCCGCCCGCGCGGCGTGCAGCTCTCCCACCGGGCCGTGCTCGCCAACCGCGAGCAGACCGCCTCGCTGCGGCCCGCGCCCGTGCTCCCGGTCGACCGGGTGCTGCTGTCCATCCCGCTGTTCCACGTGTTCGGGCTCGCCGCCGGGCTCCTGCAGGCCTGCTGGGCGGGTGCCACGGTCGTGCTCACCGAGCGCTTCGACCCCGCCCACGTCGCCGAGGTGCTCGTCCGGGAACGCGTGAGCGGGATGGCGGGCGTGCCGTCGATGTTCCGGGCGCTGCTCGAGCTCCCGCCCGGCGACCTGCACGCGGCCACCGCGGGCCTGCGGTTGTGCACGTCCGGCGGGGCGCCGCTGCCGCCGCAGTGGTTGGACGAGTTCCGCACCGTCACCGGCCTGCCGATCTACGAGGGGTACGGGCTCACCGAGGCGGGCCCCGTGCTCACGATGAACCCGATCGGCAGTCCTCCGAAGCCCGGATCGGTCGGGCGTGCCCTGCCGGGCCTCGAGCTGCGCCTGGTCGACCGCGAGGGCCGTCCCATCGAGGAGGCCGTCGCCGCTCCCGACCCCGAGGACATCGACGAGGACATCTCCGACCCTGCGCACGACACCGGGCTGGTGGCGGTGCGCGGGCCCAACCTCTTCTCCGGCTACTGGCCCGACGGCACGGGCGGTCCGGACGCCGACGGCTGGTTCCGCACCGCCGACGTCGGCTTCCTCGACCACGACGGCGACCTGCACCTCGTCGACCGCTCGTCGGACCTCGTGATCGTCAACGGTTTCAACGTCTACCCCCGCGAGGTGGAGACGGTGCTCGCGGAGCTGTCCGCGGTGGCCGAGGCCGCAGTCGTCGGCGTACCCGACGAGAACAGCGGCGAGGCGGTCAAGGCCGTGCTGGTGCGCGCCGAGGGCGCGCAGCTGACGGAGGACGAGGTGCTCGTGCACTGCACGGAGCGGCTCGCCCGGTTCAAGGTGCCGTCGGTGATCGAGTTCACCGACGCGCTCCCACGCACCCCCACCGGCAAGGTGGCGCGCCGTCAACTGGCGGGGCGCTCGTGACGGCGCCCCGGGTCACCGTCTACACCCGCGCAGGCTGCGGCCTCTGCGCCGCGGCCGAGGCCGAGGTCGCGCGGATCTGCGCCGACGTCGGGGCGGGCTGGACAACCGTCGACGTCGACTCCGACCAGGATCTGCGTGCGGAGTACGGCGACCGGGTGCCCGTGATCGAGGTCGACGGCCGGGAGCACGGCTTCTGGCGGGTGGAGGAGGACCGCCTCCGCGCGGCGTTGGCCTGACGCTCCTGCCTCGCCGAGGTCGGGAGTGCCGCGCCGTCCCCGGATCGTCACATCCGTGGCGGTCGGGCGGGGCCAGACTTGTCCCGTGAGCATCACGGAGGCACCGGATCGGGCAGGCGAACCCGCCGCACCCACGATCCCGCGGGGGTGGGCCGCGCTCGTGGGGGTGCTGGCCGTCGCCGCGGCCGTCGCGGCAGGGCAGCTGGTGGCGGGCCTCCTCTCGCCGGCGTCGTCGCCGTACCTCGCCGTCGGCGACGCGGTGGTGCGCCTGTCCCCCCACTGGCTCGTCGAGTTCGCGAAGGCCGCCTTCGGCACCGCCGACAAGCCGGTGCTGCTGGCCGGGATGGCCGTGGTGATCGCGGGTCTCGCCGCGCTCGCGGGCATCGCGTCCCGCCGGCACCCGGGGCCGGGGATCGCGGTCGTGGTCGCGCTCGGCGTGCTCGGGCTGGGAGCGGTGATGTTCGAGCCGTCCTTCTCCCCGCTCGACATGCTCGCGCCGACGGTCTCGCTGGTGGTGGGCGTGGCGGTGCTCCGGTGGCTGCACGGCCTCGCGCTCGCCGCGGCGGACCGTCCCGGCGAAGCGGTGCGGCCGGCAGACGTGAGCCGTCGCGCGCTCCTCGTGCGGTCGGCGGCGGCCGTGGGCGTGGCCTCGTTCGCCGGTGGGGCCGTGGGGTCGTGGCTCGGCCGCGGCGCGGGGGACCTCAGAGGGCCGGTCACGGCACGGATCGCGGCGGCCCGGCTCACCGAGCGCGCCCCCGCGATCCCGGCCTCGGCCGCCTTCCCGGAAGCGGGCACACCCACCTTCCTGACGCCGAACGCCGACTTCTACCGCATCGACACGGCACTGCGGGTCCCGGCGCTGGCGGCCGAGGACTGGTCCTTGCGCATCCACGGGATGGTCGACGCGGAGCGCACCCTGACCTTCGACGACCTCCTCTCCCGGCCGCTCGTCGAACGCCCGGTCACGCTCACCTGCGTGTCCAACCCGGTCGGAGGTGACCTGATCTCCACCGCGACGTTCACGGGGGTCGACCTGCGCGACCTCCTCCTCGAGGTCGGCGTGCGGCCGGGCGCGGACCAGGCCTTCTCCACGAGCGTCGACGGCTGGTACACCGGCACGCCGGTGGACGTGCTGCTGGAACCGGGCCGTGGCGCGATGCTCGCGATCGGCATGAACGGGGAGGCGTTGCCGCTGGAGCACGGGTTCCCGGTGCGGATGGTCGTCCCCGGCCTGTACGGGTTCGTCTCGGCCACGAAGTGGGTCACCGGTCTGGAGCTCACGACGTTCGCCGCGAAGGACGGCTTCTGGCTGCAACGCGGGTGGGCGCAGCGGGCGCCGATCAAGACCCAGTCGCGCATCGACAGCCCGCGCGGGTTCGCCGAACTGCCTGCGGGCCGGGTCACGGTCGCGGGCATCGCCTGGTCCCAGCCGACGGGCATCGCGCGGGTCGAGGTGAGCATGGACGGCGGCCCGTGGCAGGACGCCGAGCTCGCCACCGAGGTCAGCGGCGACACGTGGCGGATGTGGCGCGCGGAGTTCGACGTCGCGCCCGGCGGCCACTCCGTGCGCAGCCGGGCCACCGCCGCCGACGGCGTCGTGCAGACCGCGACGGAGGCCGATCCCGTCCCGGACGGGGCGACCGGATGGCCCGACGTCGCGTTCTCGGTCCGCTGAGCAGCGGCGGCGCCGTTCGACGGCGCCGTTCGACGGAAGGGAACGGCCGATCGTCGATCGACCGCTGATCCGGGATCACGAGCACCTGCCGGCGCGGGAGGCTGCCGTGGAGGGAGACGGGCACCGGGCCGCCGACAGGGCCGGTGACCTCGGGTCCGATGGCAGCCGAAACGGCGTGACCGAGATCTCCGAGGTCCCGGCCATGGTGCAGATGGTGGCGGCCGCCACGGCCGGGCTCCCGATCCGTGGCCGCGACGAGCGGCAGTCGTGGGACGACCATCGGTCGAGTGCGGCACACCGGCCGCGTGTGCACGCCGACGTTCAAGATCGCAACTTTGTGCGTGCGTTCACAAGCGACTACCGTGTAATCCAGTCGCAGTCAACACCCGGACCCGGGGTATTCGGCTCGAATCCATCAGGCGAGGCGGTCCGCCGCCATCGCCGGCAGCACCGGGCACAGCAGCATCGAGGAGACGTGAGCGTGACGAAGCCGCCGCATGCCGGCTCCGCGGATCCGCCCGCCCCGCTGCGGTCGATCCCCGAGGCCAGCGTCGCCCGGCTCGCCGTCTACCTCCGCAAGCTCGGCGAGCTCGCGGAGGAGGGCGCCGACACGGTGTCCAGCGACGAGCTCGCCGCCGCCACCGGCGTCAACCCGGCGAAGCTGCGCAAGGACCTGTCCTACATCGGCTCCTACGGCATCCGCGGGGTCGGGTACGAGGTCGCGGCGCTGGTGCACCAGCTCGAGCGCACCCTCGGGCTCAACCACCGGCAGGCCGTCGCGCTCGTCGGCATCGGCAACCTCGGGCACGCGCTCGCCGGCTACGTCGGCTTCGGCGGGCGGGGCTTCCCCGTCACCGCGCTGTTCGACGTCGACCCCGATCTCGTCGGCATCCACATCAACGGCATCCTCGTCGAGCACGTCCGGGCGATCCCCGAGGTCTGCGCCGAACGCGGCGTCACCATCGGGATGATCGCCACACCCGCGCAGGCGGCGCAGGGCGTGTGCGACCTGTTCGTCGAGGCGGGCGTGCGCTGCATCCTCAACTTCGCCCCCGTCGTGCTGCAGGTGCCCGACGAGGTCGAGGTGCGCAAGGTCGACCTCGCCGTGGAGCTGCAGATCCTGGCGTTCCACGTGGCGCGCAAGCACGTGGCGGCCGCCGAGCAGGCCACGGCGGTCAACGGCCACCCCGTCAACGGGGCGGGGAGGTTGCTGTCATGACCGTGCTCGTCGTGGGTCTGTCGCACCGCAGCGCGCCGGTGCACGTGCTCGAACGCGCCGCCGTCGGGGCCACCGAGGTCCCGAAGCTGCTCGAGGAGCTGCTGCGCGGGCAGCACGTGTCGGAGGCCGTGCTGCTCTCCACGTGCAACCGCATCGAGGTCGTCGCGGTCGTCGACGCCTTCCACGGCGGCCTCGCCGACGTCTCGGCGGTGCTCGCGCGGCACGCCGGGATGTCGCTCACCGAGCTCACCGAGCACGTCTTCGTGCACTACGCGGGCTCGGCCGTGCAGCACCTGTTCGCGGTGGCCGCAGGCCTCGACTCGATGGTGGTCGGCGAGGCCCAGATCCTCGGCCAGCTGCGCACCGCGTACGCCACGGCCGACGAGGCCGGCACCGTCGGGCGCACCCTGCACGAGCTCGCGCAGCAGGCGCTGCGCGTCGGCAAGCGCGTGCACGCCAGCACCGGCATCGACACGGCGGGCGCCTCCGTCGTCTCCGAGTCGCTCGCCGACGCCGCCGGCCGGCTCGGCGGGGAGCTCGCCGGGCAGCGGGCCGTGATCGTCGGGGCGGGCGCCATGGGCGCGCTCGCGGCCGCCCACCTGCGGCGGGCCGGGGTCGCGGAGATCGTGGTGCTCAACCGGTCGGCCGAGCGGGCGGAGCGGCTGGCCGAGAACACCCGTGCGCAGGGCACGCCCGCGCGCACCGCCACGCTGGACGGGCTGGCCGCTGAGCTCGCCAGGGCCGACCTGATGGTGGCGTGCACCGGAGCCGTCGGCACCGTCGTCGAGCTCGACACGGTGGCCGAGGCGGTCGCGGAGCGGGCCGGACGGCGGCTCGCGGTCGTCGACCTGGGGCTGCCCCGCGACGTCGACGCGCGGGTGGCCGAGCTGCCGGGCGTCTCGGTGGTCGACCTGGCCGCACTGCAGCGCAGGCTGGCATCGGGGGAGCGGGGCGCCGCCGTCGCCGCCGCGCAGCAGCTGGTCGCCGAGGAGGCGCAGGCCTACCTCGCCGCGCAGCGCTCCGCCGAGGTCACGCCCACCGTCACCGCGCTGCGCAGGCGCGCGTCCGAGGTGATCGACGCCGAGCTGCTGCGGCTCGACTCGCGGCTGCCCGACCTCGAGCCCAAGGTGCGCGATGAGTTCGGTCGCAGCGTCCGCCGGGTCGTCGACAAGCTCCTGCACACCCCCACCGTGCAGGTGAAACGGCTGGCCGAGGGGCCCGACGGCGACAGCTACGCTGCGGCGCTGCGCGCGCTGTTCGAGCTCGACCCGCAGACCCCGGCTGCGGTGGCCATCCAGCGCAGCGGCGACGTGCTCGCCGCGCTGGAGGTCCGCACCGACTCGCACGAGGGGCAGGACGCATGAAGTTGCGTATCGGCACCCGGCCGAGCGCGCTCGCCATGGCCCAGACCGGGATCGTCGCCGATCGGCTGCGGGCCGCGGGCCACGAGTGCGAACTGGTCGAGGTCAGCACGTCCGGCGACCGCTCGTCGGCGCCGGTCGCGCAGCTGGGCGTCGGGGTGTTCGTGTCCGCACTGCGGGACGCGCTGGCGCGCGGCGAGGTCGACGTCGCCGTGCACTCCTACAAGGATCTGCCCACCGCGCCCGACCCGCGGCTGCGCCTCGCGGCCGTGCCCGCGCGGGAGGACCCCCGCGACGCGCTGGTGGCGCGCGACGGCATGGTGCTCGGTGAGCTCCCGCCCGGCGCGCGGGTCGGCACCGGCTCGCCGCGACGCATCGCGCAGCTCGATGCGCTGGGCCTGGGGCTCGACGTCGTCGCGATCCGCGGCAACGTCGACACCCGCGTCGGCAAGGTGCGTTCCGGCGAGCTCGACGGCGTGGTCGTCGCGGCCGCCGGGCTGTCCCGGCTGGGGCGCCTCGCCGAGGCCACCGAGCTGCTCGACCCGCTGCAGATGCTGCCCGCGCCCGCCCAGGGTGCGCTGGCGGTGGAGTGCCGGGCGCAGGACCTCGAGATCGGCAACGCCCTCGCCGCGGTCCTCGACGACCCGTTCACGCGGGCCGCGGTGGTCTCCGAGCGCGCGGTGCTGGCCACCCTCGAGGCCGGCTGCAGCGCGCCGGTCGGGGCGCTGGCGGACGTCGTCTCCGATCTGGACGACGACGGCAAGGTCGTCGACCGCCTCTCCCTGCGAGCGGTGGTCGGCACGATCGACGGGGCGTTGCTGCGCGCCTCCGTCACCGGAGACATGGACGACGCCGAGAAGCTCGGTGCGGCACTGGCCGCCGAGTTGCTCGACATGGGGGGCCTCGACGCCCTTCCGAGAAACGCTGGATCGGGAGTTCCGAGATGACACCTTCGCCCAACCCGGGACGGGTCGCTTTCGTGGGCAGTGGCCCCGGCGACCCCGGCCTGCTGACCGTCCGCGCGCGGGAGGCCCTCGCGAGCGCACCGCTCGTCATCACGGACTCGGACGTCCCGGACCAGGTACTGGCGCTCGTCGCCGACGGGGCCGAGGTACGCCCGGCCGTCGGGCAGCCGGGCGACGTCGCGAAGGACCTCATCACCGAGGTGCAGTCGGGTCGCAGCGTCACGCGCCTGGTCAGCGGTGACCCGTTCACCCTCGACTCGGTCGTGCAGGAGGCCATCGCGGTGGCCGCGGCCGCCGTGCCGTTCGACGTCGTGCCGGGCGTCCCCGCGGGCACGGCCGTGCCGGCCTACGCGGGCGTGCCGCTCGGCTCGGCGCACATGGAGGCCGACGTGCGTGCCGGCGTCGACTGGCCGCGGCTGGCGGCGGCGCCGGGCACCTTCGTGCTGCACGCCACCGCGTCGCACCTGCCCGAGGTCGCCGCAGCGCTCACCGAGCACGGCGTCCCCGCGCAGACCCCGGTCGCCGTCACCGTGAACGGCACGCACACCACGCAGAAGACGGTCCAGAGCACCCTCGCGACCATGGCCGCCGAGGCGTCCGAGCTCGAGGGCCCGCTCGTCGTCACCGTCGGCGCGGAGGTCGGGCTGCGCGCCGAGCTGTCGTGGTGGGAGTCGCGCGCGCTGTACGGCTGGCGCGTGCTCGTGCCGCGCACCAAGGACCAGGCAGGCGCGATGAGCGAGCGCCTCGCCGTGCACGGTGCCTCCGCCGAGGAGGTGCCCACCATCGCCGTCGAGCCCCCGCGCTCGCCCACGCAGATGGAGCGCGCGGTGAAGGGCCTCGTCGACGGCCGCTACCAGTGGGTGGTGTTCACCTCCACCAACGCGGTGCGCGCGGTGTGGGAGAAGTTCGCCGAGTTCGGGCTGGACGCCCGCGCGTTCTCCGGCGTCAAGATCGCCTGTGTCGGCGCTGCCACCGCCGAGAAGGTGCGGGGCTTCGGTATCAACCCGGAGCTCGTGCCGTCGATCGACGAGGGTCAGGACTCCTCCTCCGAGGGCCTGCTGAGCATCTTCCCGCCCTACGACGACGTGCTCGACCCGGTCGACCGCGTGCTGCTCCCGCGCGCCGACATCGCCACCGAGACCCTCGCCGCCGGCCTGCGCGAGCGTGGCTGGGAGATCGACGACGTCACCGCGTACCGCACGGTGCGCGCCGCGCCGCCGCCCGCCCCGATCCGCGAGGCCATCAAGACCGGCGGCTTCGACGCGGTGTGCTTCACCTCGTCGTCCACGGTGCGCAACCTCGTCGGCATCGCCGGCAAGCCGCACGCCCGCACGATCGTGGCCTGCATCGGCCCGCAGACGGCCGAGACGGCCCGCGAGTTCGGCCTTCGGGTCGACGTGCAGCCGGCAGAGGCGCGTGTTCCCGCGCTGGTCGACGCGCTGGCCGCCCACGCTGCGAAGCTCCGCGCGGAGGGCGCCCTGCCCCCGCCGCGGAAGGTGAAGGCCCGGCGCCGCTGAGCCCGGAAGTTCAGGAAAGCCACATTCAGGGCTTCGTAGGCCCTGAATGTGGCTTTCCTGAACGCAGGGTCCTGGAGGCCCGGTCGTAGGCTGGCCCCATGGCGTTTCCCACCCACCGGCCGCGGCGGCTGCGCACCACCCCGGCCCTGCGCCGGCTCGTCGCCGAAACCGACCTGCGGCCACGGCACCTGGTGCTGCCGATGTTCGTCAAGGAGGGCGCCGCCGAGCCGGTGCCGATCCCGTCGATGCCGGGGGTCGTGCAGCACACGCGCGACTCGCTGCGCAAGGCCGCGGTCGAGGCGGTCGAGGCGGGGGTGGGCGGGCTGATGCTGTTCGGCGTGCCGGAGCGCCACGACGCCACCGGGTCGGCGGGCGTCGACCCGGACGGCGTGCTGAACGTCGCGCTGCGCGACGTGCGGGCCGAGGTGGGCGACGCCACGGTCGTGATGGCCGACACCTGCCTCGACGAGTTCACCGACCACGGCCACTGCGGCGTGCTCGACTCCGAGGGCCGGGTGGACAACGACGCCACCCTCGCCGTCTACGCGGACATGGCGGTGGCCCAGGTCGAGGCGGGCGCGCACGTGGTCGGGCCCAGCGGGATGATGGACGGCCAGGTCGGCGTGATCCGGGATGCCCTCGACGCCGCAGGCCACGTCGACGCCGGCATCCTCGCCTACACGGCGAAGTACACCTCCGCGTTCTACGGGCCGTTCCGGCAGGCCGTCGAGTCGCAGCTCACCGGCGACCGCAAGACCTACCAGCAGGACAGCGCCAACGTGCGCGAGGCGCTTCGCGAGCTCGCCCTCGACCTCGAGGAGGGCGCCGACATGGTGATGGTCAAGCCGGCCATGGCCTACCTCGACGTCCTGCGCGCCGTGGCGGAGGTGTCCGACGTCCCGGTGGCCGCGTACCAGGTCTCGGGCGAGTACGCGATGGTCGAGGCGGCCGCCGCCAACGGGTGGATCGAGCGCGACCGCGCCGTTCTGGAGACGCTCACAGGCATCCGCCGGGCCGGCGCCGACATCGTTCTGACGTACTGGGCCACAGAGGTCGCGACCCGGCTGTGACCCGTTCGCAACCGGGTGTTCCCACGGGGCACCCGCGCGGAACGGGCGCAGGGGTTACGATCACGGCCCCTTTGATCAGGTGGAGGATCTGCGATGAGCAACGACCCGGGTGCTCCCGGCGAGTACCAGCCCGGCCAGCAGGGTTGGCAGGGCGGGCAGCAGCCGCCGCCGTACCCGAGTGGGTTCGGGCAGCAGCAGCCTCCGCCCGCCTGGGGCGGCTACCAGCAGCAGCCGGGGCAGCCCGGTGCGTACGGGCCGCCTCCCGGCCAGCCCGTCGGCGGCCCGCAGGGGCAGGCGAGCAGCCCGTTCGGGGCTCTGTTCGACTTCGAGTTCAACACCTTCGCCACCCCGGCCGTCGTGAAGATCCTCTACATCGTCGGGATGGTGCTGCTGGGCCTGGTCTACATCGGCCTGCTCATCTCGGGGTTCGCCCAGGGTGTGGGCATCGGTCTGGTCACCCTGATCGGTGGCGGCATCGCCGTGCTGTTCTACCTGATCTTCTTCAGGGTCACGCTCGAGTTCTTCTACGCAGTGGTCCGGATGTCCGAGGACATCCACAAGCGCAAGGACTGAGATCAGCCGTGGACAGGCCAGGACGCACGGTCCTACGGTGACGCCGTGAGTACACCCTCCGACCCGCGTAGCGGGGGACACGAGCCCGACGACCGGTCGGGTGCCGCTTCGCCGGGCGAAGGGTCGGGGCAGCCGGATTCCCAGGGGCAGCAGCCTGGCCAGTACGGCCAGCAGCCCTATCCCCAGCCGGGGCAGTACGGCCAACCGCCGCAGTACGACCAGCAGCAGTACGGTCAGCAGCCGCCGTACGGCCAGCCGGGGCAGTACGGGCAGCCGGGCCAGTACACCCAACCCGGCCAGTACGGTCAGCAGCCGCCGCCCGGGTACGGCCAGGCGCCTCCTTACAACCCGTACGCGCAGCAGGGCCAGCCGCAGTACGGGCAGCCCGGTCAGTACGGCGGGCAGCCCGGTCAGTACGGCCAGCCGCAGCAGTACAACCCCTACGGCCAGCCCGGTCAGTACGCAGGCACGCCGTTCAGCGGTGACGCCGCCGGTCTCGGCCCCGACGACGGCGGCCGGGTCTCGCGTCCCGGGCTCATGATCCTCTCGCTCGTGCTGCTGATCCTCAGCGCGCTCCCGTTCCTCGCGGCCGGCGTGCTGCTGCTCGCCGCACCGCTGGACGCGAGCACGATCCCACCGGGGTACGAGGAGCAGCTGGCGCAGGCGGGTCTCACCCCGGAGATGGCCGTCTCGGCCCTGCGGGGGGTCGCGGCCGTCATCCTCCTGGTGGCCGTGCTCTACGTCCTGTTCGCCGTGCTGACGTTCCTGGGTCGCACATGGGCGCGCATCATCCTGACGATCATGACGGTCGGCTTCACCCTGCTGATGCTGGTCAGCATGTTCTCCGGAGCCGCCGGTGACAGCGGCAGCCTGGTGTTCATCCTGCTCGTCGTGGCGGCCTCGGTCGGCGGCACGGTCATCACGTTCCTGCCCGAGCTCAGCCGGTGGTTCCGGAGCGCGCGCTAGTCGGGACCACCAGGCCGGGCCACGTCGGCCGACGGCCGGATGTGAGACTGGCTCCCGTGGCTAGCTCGCCGATCCCGTCCGGCCCCGAGGCCGCCGCGCGCACCGAGAACTCGCGACGCCTGTTCGAGAGGGCGTCCGCCGCGATCCCGGGTGGGGTGAACTCCCCGGTCCGGGCGTTCTCCGCGGTCGGCGGTACGCCGCGGTTCCTCGTGTCCGCGTCCGGCCCGTGGCTCACCGACGCCGACGGGAACCGCTACGTCGACCTCGTCAGCTCGTGGGGCCCGATGATCCTCGGGCACGCCCATCCGGCGGTCGTCGACGCGGTGCGGGAGGCGGCCACGCACGGTCTGTCCTTCGGAGCGCCGACGCCCGCCGAGGTCGAGCTCGCCGAGGAGATCATCGGCCGTGTCGAGCCGGTCGAGCAGGTCCGGCTGGTCAACTCCGGCACCGAGGCCACCATGAGCGCGATCCGGCTCGCCCGCGGGATCACCGGCCGCCGCGGCGTCGTCAAGTTCGCGGGTTGCTACCACGGGCACGTCGATGCACTGCTCGCCCAGGCCGGCTCCGGGGTGGCCACGCTCGGCCTCCCGACCAGCCCCGGCGTCACCGGCGCGCAGGCCGCCGACACGATCGTGCTCCCGTACAACGACCTCGACGCCGTGCGGGCGGTGTTCGCCGAGCGCGGCGCCGACATCGCCTGCGTGATCACCGAGGCGGCGGCGGGCAACATGGGCGCGATCGCCCCCCGGCCCGGCTTCAACGCAGGCCTGCGGGAGATCTGCCACCAGGCGGGCGCGCTGCTCGTGATCGACGAGGTGATGACCGGGTTCCGGGTGTCCTCCTCCGGGTGGTTCGGCCTGGACGGCGTCGCGGGCGATCTGTACACGTTCGGCAAGGTCATGTCCGGTGGACTGCCCGCCGCGGCGTTCGGTGGTCCCGCGGCGCACATGAGCTACCTCGCCCCGGCCGGCCCCGTCTACCAGGCGGGGACGCTCTCCGGTAACCCCGTCGCCGTCGCCGCGGGCCTGGCCACCCTGCGGCATGCCGACGCGGACGTCTACGCGGCGCTCGACGCGAACGCCGCCCGGCTGAGCGGCCTGATCGGCGACGCGCTGAAGGCCGAGGGCGTGCCGCACCGCGTCCAGTTCGCCGGCAACCTCCTCTCGGTGTTCTTCACCGACGACGAGGTGCACGACTACGCGGGCGCCCAGGCCGCGGCCACCTGGCGGTTCCCCGGCTTCTTCCACGCGTTGCTCGACCGCGGGGTCTACGCGCCGCCGAGCGCGTTCGAGGCCTGGTTCGTGTCCGCTGCGCTCGACGACGACACCTGGCAGGTGATCGCCGACGCGCTCCCGGCGGCGGCGAAGGCCGCGGCCACCGCGATCCCGCCCGCCGAGGCAGGCCAATGACAGGCCCGCGCACGATCGTCCACCTGCTGCGCCACGGCGAGGTGCACAACCCCACCGGGCTCCTCTACGGGCGCCTTCCCGGCTACCACCTCTCCGAGAACGGTCGCAACCAGGCCGAGATCGTCGCCAAGTCGCTCGCCGACGCGGACGTCACCGCCGTCGTGGCCTCCCCTCTGGAACGCGCGCAGGAGACCGCCGCGCCGATCGCGGCGCTCCACGGGCTGGACGTGCAGGTGGACGACGACCTGATCGAGGCCGACAACCGGTTCGAGGGCCAGACCGTCTCCGTCGGCGGCGGCGCCCTGCGCAGCCCGCGCCACTGGCCCCTGCTGCGCGACCCCTTCACCCCGTCATGGGGGGAGCCGTACCTGCAGATCGCGCACCGCATGGTCGCCGCCGTCCACCGCGCTCGGGAGCTCGCCGTCGGGCACGAGGCGGTGTGCGTGTCGCACCAGCTTCCGATCTGGACGCTCCGCCGGTTCGTCACCGGGCAGCGCCTGTGGCACGACCCCCGGCGCAGGCAGTGCGCGCTGGCGTCGCTCACCTCGCTCGTCTTCACCGGGAGCGAGCTCACGCAGCTGCGCTACACCGAGCCCGCCGGGGGCAGCGATCCGAGGCAGACGGGCGCATGATCCGCCTGCTCGCCGTCGCGCTCGTCGCGGTGTTCCTCGCCGGCTGCTCCTCCACCAAGGAGGCGGTGGCCACCGGCGGGGACTTCCAGTTCGTCGCGCCCGGCGGCCAGACCACGATCCTCTACGACCCGCCGGAGAGCCGCGGCACCGTCAGGGGCATCTCGGGCGACAGCCTGCTGCACGACGGCGCCACGGTCGGCCTCGACGACCACGCGGGCAAGGTCGTGATCGTCAACATCTGGGGCTCGTGGTGCGGCCCCTGCCGCGAGGAGATGCCCGGGCTGCAGTTCGTGCAGGAGCAGACCGGCGCCGTCGTGCTCGGCATCGACGTCCGCGACGAGCGCCAGGCGGCCGCCGACTTCGTCCGCGATCGCGGCGTCACGTTCGACTCGATCTTCGACCCGCCCGGCCGCGTCCTGGCCCGCCTCAGCGGCTACCCGCGCAACACCGTGCCGTCCACGCTGGTGCTCGACCAGCAGCACCGCGTGGCTGCGGTGTTCCTGACGGTGGTCCGCGTGCCGGAGCTGATGCCGCTGGTCCAGCGCCTGCAGGCGGAACCGCCCCCGGCGGCCTGACCACCGCGCAGGTCGCCGGACCGGTCAGCCCCCCGGCAGCGGCTCCGCAGTCGACGGCGGCATCGGCGCGGACGTCGGCTCGGGCGCGGACGTCGGCTCGGCGGGCGACGGCTCGGCGGGCGACGGCTGGGTCGAGCCCTCCGGGCGGGTGCCGGCATCGCCGGTGTCCCCGGCCGTTCCGCCGCCGGTCGGTGTTCCGTCCTCCTCCGGCGACGACGGTGCGGACGAGGCCCCGTCCGGCGACGCCGGGCCGGGCGCGGGGCCGGGCGTGCTGGACGTCGTGCTGTCGCCGGGGGCGCGCTCGGCGGGCTCGGCGGCGCCGCTGGGGATCGCCGGTGTCGGCTGCCCGGTGAGCGGGCCCTGGTCCTTCTCGATGACCTGCAGGATCTGCCTCTCGAAGTCGTCGAGCCGGGCCTGGATCTCCGACAGCGGGACGTCGGGGATCCGCGTGCCGAACGCCTCGATCTGCTCCCACAGCGCGGTCAGCTCGGCCATGCCGGCGTCGCTGAGCGGCCCGTCCAGCGTGACGAACAGCTGGGCGGCGAGCGCATAGGTGAGGCAGTTGACGCAGTCGTAGTTGACGGCCGCCGCGATGTTCTGCGGAGCGGCGATGTGGTTCTCCCCGACGACGAGCACGACCTGGAACCCGACGGCGACCGCCGCACAGCCCGTGCAGCTGGCGAACGCGTACGCCTCGTTCCGGTTCAGGGCCGGCACGTCGCCCTCCACCCACACCAGCGCGAACGCGACGTCGTAGGCGACCGTGTTGTCGGCCGTGTTCACGGCCAGCGCCTGGTTGTCGCCCTCCCCGGGCTGCAACGGCCGGTCGAACGGGAAGACCCATGGGTGAGCCGGCGGGGCGGGTTCGCCGCCCGCCGCACCGCCGGCCGGGTCCGGGCCGGGTTCCGTCCCCGCGCCGGCGTCCGGCCCCGGAGGTGGTGGCGTATCCGGGGACGTCCCCGAGGTGGCGCCGCCGGCGCCCGGGTCGTACCCGCGCGCCGGGGACGTCCCCGAGGTGGTGCCGCCGGCGCCCGGGTCGTACCCGCGCGGCACGAGGACCAGCGCGAGCTTCGGCTTCTCGCGAGTCGGACGCTCGTTCTCGTCGGGCCAGGCGGTGACCATCCGTCCGCGCTGTCCCTCGACGAGCCCGGTGGGCGTGGCGCCGGCCGGGGAGAGCGGGGGCAGACCGGACGTCGCCGCCGACACCGCCTGCACCAGCGTGCCGCCCTCGTAGGGCTGCACGGGCCGGTAGGTTCCGGTGCGCGGCCACCAGGTCCACGCCAGGCCGGCGATGACGACGACGGCGACGAGTCCCGCCAGCGCCCGCCGCAGCGGCTTCCCCGTGGTACGGCGCCAGGTCGTCGTGAGGATGCGGTGCACCAGGCGGGCCAGGACCACGCCGATCGCGAGGACCGGGAACGCGAGGGCGACGATGGCCAGCACCCGCGCCGCGACCTCCAGCAGGTCCCCGTCCAGCCACGCGCGATCGGTCAGGCCCGCCTGCTTCCCGAGGTTCGCCCATGCGGTGCCGAGGAGCCGGGGGAGGGTGATGACGATGATGAAGAGGGAGAACGCCAGTACGGGTACGACGATGAGCACCCACAGCGAGACCACGGCGCGCGCCCAGGGCTTCAGCACCGTGCTCTTCGGGTCGCCCCACCGCCAGGGCAGGAGGCCCCGCAGCGTCGGTCCGATCCGCTGGAAGAGGTCCGGCACACCGGTGAGGTCCGCCAGCACGTGGTAGCCGTCGAACCGCACCAGCGGGAGGAGCTGCCGGACCATCTGCAGGATCTGCGTGGCCACGACGAGCAGCAGCGCGTCGTAGCCCGTCGCCCACCAGACACCGGCGACGGCGACGGCGACGATCGCGTTGAAGTACAGACCGCCCAGGTCGGTCCGGATGCGCCCGCCCTTGCCGAGCCGGTAGGAGTCGGTCACGTCGGTGTAGAACGCCGGCCAGACGAGGTAGACCCCGGCGCCCATCTTCCCGGGAGTGGCGCCGCCGCGGCGCGCAGCGGCCGCGTGACCGAACTCGTGGAAGCCGGCGGAGAGCACGGTGACCACGAAGACGAGGAGCAGCAGGCCCGGCTTGTCGAAGGCTTCGTACGTCGCGGAGGCGAGGCCCCGCTCCACCAGCACCCACCAGCACACGCCGAGGAACGCGGCGAGCACCACGGTGACCACAAGCGGGTGGAACAGGCGCGCGAACGGTTCGGTGAGGCGCCTGGTGCGCTCCGGATCGGTGACGGCGTACCGGAACCGCAGCCCCAGCAGGGGATCGGACTTGCGCACCTCCGGCTGGGACCCGTCCGGCCGGACCAGCAGACCGACCGGACGCAGCTGGCGGTCGACCAGCGCGCGGACGTTGTCCGGCGTGACGGTCCGTCCGAAACCCTCGCTGACCCGGGCCGCTACCTCGTCGACGGTCCGGGTTCCGTCGATGTGCGACAGGACGAGGTAGAGCAGCGGGGTGAGCTGGATCGTCTGGCCGTCCGCGCGGCGGACCAGCGACGGCGGCTGACGATAGCCGGATCCCGCCGTCTCGCCGATGAGCTGCACGCCCTCGGCGAGACGGAGGATCTCGGAGGGGCTCGCGACCGGACCCGGCGACCGTGCGTCGCCGGGCCGGCCGGGGGTGGACGGCAGCACGGTCATGCGTGCCACCGCACCTACTGCTCGATGTCGGACTGCTGGTCGGAACTCGCCTCGGCCGACCCCTCGATGGACTGGTTGATGATGGCGTCCTGCTGCGAGACCGCGACCGCCTCGCTGCTGTCCGACCCGATGTTGGCGGCCACCGCGGCGTCGATCGGGGCGGCCACGTTGGCGTTGGCGGCCACCGCGCCGTTGATCGGTGCCGCCAGGTCGGCGTCGGCGTCGACGTTCACATCGACGTTCAGCAGGTCGCCGTCCAGTGCACCGCTCGCCGCGTCCGTCGTGCCGCCGACGGTGTTGCCGACAGTGCTGCCGACGGTGCTGCCGGCCGTGCCTGCGGCGTCGCCGTCCGTGGCGTCGGTGCCGTCCGGGGTCGTCGCGCCGGTCGGCGAGGCGGCGCTGTCCCCGGCGGCGTCGGCCGTTCCGGTCCCCGCCGTGTCGGTCCCCGCCGTGTCGGTCGCCGGGGCGGTGCCGGTGGCCGGGCTGTCGGCCGTGCCGGTCGACGCGGCGCCGGTGTCGACGACGTCGTTGCCCTGGTCGATCGCGCTGTCCTGGGTGGCGTGCGCCGTCGCGTCGGCGTTGATGCCCTGCGTGATCAGCGCGCCCTGGTCGCTGAGCGCCTGCGCGGTGGACCCGGTCGACAGGACGTTGGCCCCGACGGCGGCGTCGATGGGAGCAGCGACGTTCGCGTTCGCGGCGACGGCCAGGTCGATCGGTGCGGCCGCGTCGATCGCGAGATCGATGTCCGCGTTGAGGTCGAGGATCGAGACGACCTCCTTGTCCGGCACCGCCGTGGCGGCCTGAGCCTCCAGTTCCTCCCCCGACAGGCCCGCTTGCTTCCGCGGGTCGCTCATCTCGAACCTCCGTTCCGGCTTGCGCCGTACGTGTCGGTCTCGTTGTCGCGCTACGTAGTCCGCTACCCGCCGGATCGAGCGGCAAACCACACCTCCGGGCCCTCGGGGCGCGTCACCGGATCCGGTCGTGGCAGATCCGGAGGGTCACTGCCCACGCCGGCGGCGGCAGGTCGGCGAAGGCGGTCACGACCGGCATGGCGCGCCGACCTGGGCGGTCTCACCCCGGTGAGCAGGCAGCTCGCGACGCACCACGCGTCCACTACACGATGTAGAACCCGGTGCGCGCCGCCACTAGCACGCGGCCTACCCTCGTGGGTGATGGACCCCTCGACGACGCTCGCGGTCTCCGGACCGCTGCTGCTCGCAGCCGCCGTGGCCGTGCTGGCCGGCGCGGTCAGCTTCGCGTCGCCGTGCGTGGTCCCGCTCGTCCCGGGCTACCTCGCCTACCTCGCCGGTCTCGTCGGCGCGGACGCCCCACCGGCCACGGCCGCGGAGGCGGGGGAGCGGCGGTCCGGCCGGTTCCGGGTGGCGGGGGCCGCCGCGCTCTTCGTCGCGGGGTTCACGGTCGTGTTCGGTGCGATCCTCACCGGCGTCGTCTGGCTGGCCGACGCGCTCGTGGCCAACGAGGCCGCGCTGCAGCGTGCGGGTGGCGTCGTGATGATCGTGATGGGGCTGGCGTTCGTCGGCCTCGTGCCGGTGCTCCAGCGGGAGAAGCGGGTGCACTGGGTGCCGCGGGCGGGTGTCTGGGGCGCACCGCTGCTGGGGGCGGTGTTCGGCCTCGGGTGGGTGCCCTGCATCGGGCCGACGCTCGCGGGCGTGGTCGCGGTGGCCGCGGGCACCGGCGGTGGTTCCCTGCGCGGTGTCGTGCTCACGATCGCGTACTGCGCGGGGCTCGGGCTGCCGTTCGTGCTCATCGCGCTCGGCGCGTCGCGGGCCGTGCGGGCGCTCGGCTGGCTGCGCCGCCACACCCGCGCGATCCAGCTCGCGGGCGGGGCGCTGATGGTCGCGGTCGGGGTCATGCTCGTCACCGGCGTGTGGGGTGCCCTGCTCGCCAAGCTGCAGGTGTCCATCGCAGGCTTCGTCCCGGTGCTGTAGATGGCGACGTCCACCGACAGCCCGACTCGCGCGCGCCCGGAGCGCGACTCGCGTGCACCCTCACCGCGACTCGCGGGGGTGTGGGCGGTGCTGCGCAACGCGTGGCGTGGGCTCACCTCCATGCGCACGGCGCTCGTGCTGCTCTTCCTGCTGGCGCTCGCCGCGCTCCCCGGGGCGCTGCTGCCGCAGCGGTCGCTCAACCAGCGGCTCGTCGACCAGTACTTCGCCGACTACCCCTGGCTCGCACCCACGCTCGACCGCCTCGGGTTCTTCGACCTCTTCGCCGCGCCCTGGTTCGCGGCGATCTACCTGCTGCTGATGATCTCGCTCATCGGCTGCGTGCTGCCGCGCACCCTCGAGCACCTCGCGGTGATCAGGGCGGAGCCGGTGGCGACCCCGCGCAACCTGGCGCGGATGCCGCACCACGCGAGCGCCACCCTCGACCTCGGCATCGACGAGGCAGAGGAGCGCGTTCGCTCCCGCCTGCGCGGGTGGCGGCTCGTCGAGCGACCGGACGGGGACGGGCGCACGCTCTCCGCCGAGAAGGGGTACCTGCGCGAGGCGGGCAACCTGCTGTTCCACCTGAGCCTGATCGGCCTGCTCCTCGGCTTCGCCGCCGGCAAGCTCTTCGGCTACGAGGGCCAGGTCATCGTCATGTCGGGCGGCGGCCAGTTCTGCAACACCGGCATCCTCGGCTACGACACGTTCCGCGCCGGGCTGCGCGTCGACGGCACCGACCTCACCCCGTTCTGCGTGCGCCTCGACGACTTCCAGGCCGACTTCCAGCCGAACGGGCAGGCGGAGAGCTTCCGCGGCACGCTGTCCTACCAGAGCGCGGAGGACGTCGAAGCGGGCGTCGACCAGTGGCGCCCCCACCTGCTGGAGGTCAACCACCCCCTGCGGGTCGACGGCAACCGCGTCTACCTGCTCGGCCACGGGTACGCGCCGCGCTTCACCGTCACGTGGCCGGACGGGCAGCAGCGCACCGGCGAGATCCAGTGGCGGCCGGTCGACCAGGCGACCCTGCTCTCGGAGGGCGCCACCAAGTTCGAGCCGCCCGGCGTCACCGACGACGAGAAGCGGCGCACCTCCCAGCTCGCCGTCACCGGGCTCTTCGCTCCCACGTCGTCGGGTGGGAACGTCGTCACCTCGGTGTTCCCGGCGCTGCTCGCCCCCGAGGTGGCGGTCGACGTGCTGCGCGGCGACCTCGGGCTCGACGACGGCCGCGGCCAGTCGATCTTCCAGGTGGACCAGCGCATGATCGACTCCGGTGCGCTGGCCCGGATCGCGCGGGCCAACCTGGTGCCGGGCCAGTCCCTGACCCTCGACGACGGCACCGTCGTCCGCTTCGACGGCGTGCAGGACTGGGCCTACCTGCAGGTCAGCTACGACCCGGGTCAGGAGGCCGTGCTCGTCTTCGCCGTGCTCCTGCTCGGCGGCCTCGGCCTCTCGCTGACGATCCGCAGACGCCGGTTCTGGGCCCGGCTCACGCCGGCCGACGACGGCACCCGCACCGTCGTCGAGCTCGGCGGCCTGGCCCGTACCGACCGAGCGGGCTACGGCGAGGAGTTCGACCGCTTGCGCGCGGACCTGCTGGACTCACCGAAGGCACCACCGGAGGACTGATGCTCGTCGAACTCGCCACCACCAGCGATCGCCTCTTCGTGGCGGCCGCCGCGGTCTACGCGCTGGCGATGATCTTCCACGCGGTGGAGTTCGCCGCGGCGCGGGCGCAGGCACCCGTCCTGGTGGGCGCCGGTGGAGCGGACGATGCGGCGGACCACGAGCCGGTGCGGAGCCGGCCCGAGCGGTTCGGTCGGATGGCCGTCGCGGTGACCGTGCTCGGTGCTGTGCTGCACCTCGCGTCGATCGCCACCCGCGGTATCGCGGCCGAGCGTTGGCCGATGGGCAACATGTACGAGTTCATCTCGGCGATCACCCTCGCCGCGGTCGTCACGTGGCTCGTCGTGCTGCGCCGGTCGCCCACCGCGCGGCCCGCGGGCCCGTTCGTGCTGTTCCCGGTGCTCGTCCTGATGGCGCTGGCCGGTTCGGTGCTCTACGCGCCCGCCGGACCCGTGGTGCCGCCGCTGCGCTCGTACTGGATGAGCATCCACGTCAGCACCATCAGCGTCTCGTCCGGCCTGCTGATCGTCTCGGGTGTCGTCAGCCTTTTGTTCCTGCTGCGCCGCTCGGGATGGCTCGCCGCCGTGGCCGAGAAGCTGCCCGCCGCGGACGCGCTCGACCGGCTCGCCTACCGCGTCACGATCGTGGCGTTCCCGCTGTTCACGTTCGCGATCATCACGGGCGCGATCTGGGCGGAGGCGGCCTGGGGCCGGTTCTGGGGGTGGGACCCGAAGGAGACCGTCGCGTTCGTGTCCTGGGTGATCTACGCGGCGTACCTGCACGCCAGGGCCACCGCGGGCTGGCGCACCGGTCGGGCGGCGTGGGTCAACGTCGCCGGCTTCGCTACGATTATCTTCAACCTCTTCTTCATCAACATGGTCGTCGCCGGTCTGCACTCGTACGCCGGGGTGGGCTGACGCCGCGTGACACGGCGCCACCCGGCCGCGCCTCGACCCCGGGCAGTCGGCCGACTACCGTCGGCGTCCGTGTGGGGGCTCAACGGTCGACTCAATGCGCTCGGCGGGATGTACTGATGACAGAGCGTCAAACCGGTGACGATCGCGACTACCCGGACGGGTCCGTAGGCCGGTACGTCCGCGAGCGCTGGGGCGCCCCCACCTCCCGGGCGGCGGCGCCGCTCGCCCCTCCGGAGCCGCCTGCGCCCCGTCCCGACCCCGACGCGCCGCGCCCCGTCGAGCCCGGCGTCGGCGACACCACGATGCCGAACGAGCTGCGCGCCGACGAGTCCGCGCCGGAGGCGCCCGCGGAGCCACCGCCCGCCGAGCCCCGTACCCCGCCACGTGGCACCGCGCGCTGGATCGACCCCGGCGCGGTGGCGGCCCAGGAGGCCCAGCGGGCCCGCAGCGGCCGTGCGGCGCGCCCCGATCTGACCACCGCACGGGTGCTGACGCCCACGCGCAGGCCCCCGCAGTCCGGTTGGCGGCGGTTCGTCTACCTCCTGTCGGGGCGGCTGATCAACCCGGGTGAGAGCCCGGCCGACATCCGCAAGCGGGAGCTGACGGCGCGGGTCAACCGCCCGCTGCTCGGCTGCTACAAGATCGCCATACTGAGCCTCAAGGGCGGCGTCGGCAAGACCACGGTCACCGCCACGCTGGGCGCCACGTTCGCCTCGCTGCGCGGCGACCGCGTGGTGGCGGTCGACGCCAACCCGGACCGCGGCACGCTCAGCCAGAAGATCCCGCTCGAGACCAGCGCCACCGTGCGCAACCTGCTGCGCGACGCCCAGCGCGTGCGCCGCTACAGCGACGTGCGGGCCTACACCTCGCAGGGGGCGTCGCGCCTCGAGGTGCTGGCGAGCGAGCAGGACCCCGCGGTCTCGGAGGCGTTCAGCGAGGACGACTACCGCCGCACCGTCACGCTGCTCGAGCACTTCTACAACATCGTGCTCACCGACTGCGGCACCGGGCTCATGCACTCGGCGATGTACGGCGTGCTCGGGCTCGCCGATCAGCTGATCATCGTGTCGTCCGGCTCGATCGACGGGGCGCGCAGCGCATCGGCCACGATGGACTGGCTCGACGCCCACGGCCACGGCGACCTGGTGAAGAACTCCGTCGCGGTGATCAACAGCGTGCACCGCTCGGCAGGTGGGGTGGACCTCGGGAAGGTGGCGGAGCACTTCGCGGCGCGCTGCCGCATGGTGGCGCAGATCCCGTTCGACGCCCACCTCGAGGAGGGCGCCGAAGTGGACCTCGACCGGCTCGAGCCGGCTACCCGGCTCGCGTTGCTGGAGCTCGCGGCGGCGGTGGCCGACGCGTTCGAGGGGCCACCCGCCTGATCGCTCGGCGGGCCGGCCGGCCTCAGGCTCCTGGCGGCTCGTCGCGCCTGCGGACCTTCTCGTCGAGCTGACGCAGGAAGTCGGGATCGTCGTCCGGGCCGCTCACGCGTGGTGCGCGGCTCGGCCCGACCACCGGACCTCGCCGCTGGGGCTGCGGGAACTCGACGGCGCCGGAGTTCATCGCCTTCCACAGCACCAGAGCGATGATCGCGGCGCCGACGAATGCGATGAGGAACAGCATTGTCGAACCACCTCCGCACCCGAGGTTAGCCGAGGACGTGCGGGGGCGGGGTGAAGTGCTGTGAGCGGGGCTCGTTCAGGGGCGGGCGGGCGGCAGCGTGGCCTCGCTCGTGAGGTCGGCCAGCATGCTGCGCACCTCTGACTCGCGGAACCGCCGGTGGCCGCCGGGCGTGCGGATCGAGCCGATCCGGCCCGCGGACGCCCAGCGGGTGACCGTCTTGGGGTCGACTCGGAAGAGCGCTGCCACCTCGCCGGGGGTGAGCAGGCGCTCGTTGCTGCCGGTGTGCGCCGTGATCGACATCCATGACCTCCCAGAACGCGGTGCTTCCGGGCTATCGTGACACCTCGGACCCCAGGTACTCGAACGGTTGTCTGCAGGTAAAGGGCTCTTAAAGGACGAACCGGACAGGTCTCCCCGGGTGCGGAGACCAGTGTGGCGGACCGGTCGTACGCTCGGCGTATGACGTCGCCGACCCCTACCGAGCGGCAGCCCGGCCTGGCCGCCACCGTGGCGCTCTACACGGCCGCCCGCGTGGCGCTGGTCGCTCTCGTCACAGCGCTGCTGATGGTCGCAGGCGCGCCGTTCGTCATCGCGGTGCTGGTGGCGCTGATCGTGGCGCTGCCGCTGTCGATGGTTCTCTTCCGCGGCCTGCGCGCGCGGCTCGAGATCGCGCTGAGCGCGACGCGGGAGCGTCGGGCCCGCGAGCGCGAGGCCCTGCGGGCGAGGCTGCGCGGTGACGGGCCGGTGCCGTCCGACCCGCCGCCCGTCGCGTCAGACGAAGCGTCCGACCGCGAGGCCGATCGCGGTCAGCACTGACCAGGCCAGCAGCAGCACGCCGGTCTGGGCCAGCACCCGGATGAGCTTCTTGCCCTCCGCCCCGCCCAGGACGTCCCGGATCGGGAGGATCGCGAACGGCAGCGCCAGCAGGGCCAGCAACATCGGCCAGCTGCGCAGCCCGGCGCCCACGGACAGCAGGAACGGCAGCAACGTCAGCGCTGCGTAGAGGCGGCGGGTGTCCCGATCGCCCATCCGCACGGCGAGGGTGCGCTTGCCCACGGCGGCGTCGGTGGGGATGTCCCGCAGGTTGTTGGCCACCAGGACGGCGCTCGTGAGCATGCCGACGCCGATCGCGGTGACCACGGCGAGCGCCCCGGGCGGCCCGCTCTGCGTGAGCACGGTGCCGAGCACGCCGACGAGACCGTAGAAGACGAAGACCGCGATCTCCCCGAAGCCCAGGTAGCCGTAGGGGTGGGAGCCGCCGGTGTAGAACCAGGCGGCCACGATGCTGACCGCGCCCACGGCGATCAGCCACCACTGCTGGCTCAGCGATATCAGGGTCAACCCGGCGACGCCTGCCAGCCCGAACGCGAAGAACGCCGCGGTCCGGACCGTCGACGGCGCGGCGAGACGCGACCCGACCAACCGCAACGGCCCGACGCGGTCGTCGTCGGTGCCGCGGATGCCGTCGGAGTAGTCGTTGGCGTAGTTCACGCCGATCATGAGCGAGACCGCGACGACCAGCGCCAGCAGCGCACGTCCCGGTGCGACGACGCCGTGCCCGATCGCTGCTCCGGTGCCGGCGATGACGGGGGAGAGGGCGGTCGGCAGGGTGCGCGGTCGAGCACCCTCCACCCACTGCGCGAGCGTGGCCACACACGCACGTTATCCCGCCCGTCGATCGCGCCGTGGGTGCGGCTGGTCCATGGGGAACGCGCAACTCGCCGTGGGAAACGCAAGACTCGCCGTGATGGTTTGCGACTCTCAGGGCGCGTTCGGCGGGGAGCAGGCGGCGACCTGAGGTGGGCTGCGGACCGCGGCGGCCTCGACGTACTCGTTCCGGCCGATCCGCAGCCAGCGGTCCTGCACGCACTGCACGGGCACGGAGGCGCGCCCGGCCGCGAACCCGACGACCTCGGCCGCGGCGTCGGGGGCCGCGAGGACGTCGGTGCCGGCCTGCACCCTGGCCAGGCTCTCCTTGCCGGTCCACAGGTACTCGACCTGGACCCAGGCGTTGTTCTTCAGGCCGAGGGCGTCCCAGAAGAGGCCGTCGGCGAGGTCGATGCCGGCCGGATTGGCGACCTTGCGGTTGTACTGGTCCTTCCCGCCGTTGTAGCCCCTGTCGTGGGCGGCCTGGGCCTGCGGCACCCCTTGGGGCAGGTCACCCCACTGCTGCCGCTGGTGGCCGGGGTTCCAGTAGTCGTCGCGGGTGTTCCACGGCCCGACGTCCCACACGGGGGCGAACGCGCAGCGCCCGGTCGGCGCGCACACCTTGACCGAGTAGTCGCTGCTGCCCCGCGGCGCGAGTGCCCTGCGGGACGGGAGCGCCACGAAGTGGTCGCGGGCCCGGATCACGTGCCCGTTCGCGGTGGTGCCACCGACGAGACCCTCGCGCGTGGCGAACACCCGGTAGGACGCTGCGAGCGTTCTCCCATCGGACTCGGCCCGGCCCGGTGGCGCCGGACGGGCGGCGAGGGCGACCTCCCGGACGGTCGGCCCGGCCCCCGGGTCCCCGGAGAGGACGAGCCGGGCCTGCACCTCCGCCGACGCGGTCGGGAGCGTGACGGCCGGGCCGTCGGGCGCGGGCGCGGCGGGGATCCACTCCGTCCACCCGCCGGTGCCGCGCCGGCCCCTGACGTCGACGGTAGCGGTGGCGCCGGCAGGCACCTGGCCCGTCACCGTGACGGCGACGCGGTCGGTCGCGGCATCGAGCCGGCGGGCGGGGAAGGTCAGCAGGCCCGTCGGCTGGGCCGTTGCGTCCGCGGGCGCCTCTTCGGCGACGGCGACGAACGCGGTGCGCGGGTCGATCCGGGCCACGCCCCCGTGGAGCACGACGCCCGAGGCCTCCCCGTGCCGGAGGTCGGCGGTCCAGGAGGTGGCCGGGGGGCCGGCTTCCGCGGGCGTGGTGGGACCGAGCGCGAGGCTGCTCGCGATGCCGAGCAGTGCGGTCGCCGTGCCCCACTTCATGCTGTCGTCCCTGGTGCTCCTGTGACGGGTGTGCCTCAGGGGGCAGGAGACCGAGGATGCTTCGTGTTCGTCAAGAAACGGAGAGTGACAGGCCCGAAGGGATGTAGGGCGAGATCAGCCGTTCCGGGGGTGTGACGCGGTGTCGATCGGGGCAGGGCCCGCGTCGGCTGTGATCAGGCGGGCCGTCGCCATCCGATCGGGTTTGCCGATTCCGCGCAGCGGGATCCGGGGCACGGCGCGCAGGACCCGGGGCACCGCGGTCCGCCCGAGCGCGGCGCGCACGGCGGCCCGCAACCGCTCGGCGAGCGCCCCGTCGAGGGAGCCGTCGACCACCACGGCCGCGGCGACGACCTGCCCCCACTCGGGGTCGGGCACTCCGACGACGCAGGCGGCGGTCACGCCGTCCTGCGCGGTGAGCACCGTCTCCACGGCCGCGGGAGCGACCTTCTCCCCACCGGTGACGATCATGTCGTCGGCTCGCCCGAGCACCTCGAGCCGACCTGCGCGCCAGCGCCCGAGATCGCCGGTGCGGAACCACCCGTCCGCGAAGGCGGCCGCGGTGAGCCCGGAATCGCCGAGGTAGCCGTCGGCGAGGGTCGGGCCACCGAGCCGGATCCGCCCGCCTTCCTCCAGCTCGACGCGCACCCCGCCGAGGGGGACACCGTCGTAGACGCATCCGCCCGCGGTCTCGCTCATCCCGTACGTGGTGACGACCGCGATGCCCGCCGCGAGCGCCCGCTCGTGCAGCTGCGGCGCGAGGGCGGCCCCGCCGACGAGCACGGCGGAGTAGCCGCGCAGCGCGTCGAGAGCGGCACCGCCGGAATCGAGGATCCTCCCGAGCTGCGTGGGCACGAGGCTCGTGCAGCGCCGGTCGGGCCCGAGCTCGCGGGTGGCGGCGGCGAAGGCCTCGGGGCGGAAGCCGGCCCGCAGGTCCTGCACCACCGGCGGCGTGCCCGCGAGCAGGGAGCGGACCACCACCTGCACGCCCGCGACGTGGTGGGCGGGCAGTGCGAGCAGCCACCGGGCGGGGCCGCCGAGCCGCTCGGCCGTGGCCTGCGCGGAGGCCTGCAGCGCGCCCGCCGAGAGCACCACGTGCTTCGCGGCGCCCGTCGAGCCGGAGGTGGCGATCACGACCGCGGCCCCCTCGCCCGGATCGCCCGCGACGCCGGACTCGCCGGGGCCGACCGGCAGCACCGCGGGGCCGCCCGCGAGGGCGTGGCGCAGCGCCGTGACGAGCCCGTCGACGGCCGCGGGCGAGCCGTCGACGGGCACCGTGCTCAGTAGTGCCACGGGTACGGGGTCCAGTCGGGCTCGCGCTTCTGCAGGAACGCGTCGCGGCCCTCGACCGCCTCGTCCGTCATGTACGCCAGCCTCGTGGCCTCGCCTGCGAACAGCTGCTGGCCGACCAGCCCGTCGTCGATGAGGTTGAACGCGTACTTCAGCATCCGCTGGGCCGTCGGCGACTTGCGGTTGACCTCCCGCGCCCACTCCAGCGCGACCTTCTCCAGGTCGGCGTGCGGCACGACGGCGTTGACCATGCCCATGCGGTGGGCGTCCTGCGCCGTGTACTCGCGCCCGAGGAAGAAGATCTCGCGGGCGAACTTCTGGCCCACCTGCCGGGCCAGGTACGCCGAGCCGTAGCCGCCGTCGAACGACCCGACGTCGGCGTCGGTCTGCTTGAACCGGGCGTGCTCGGCGCTGGCGAGCGTCATGTCGCACGTGACGTGCAGCGAGTGGCCGCCGCCCGCGGCCCAGCCGGGCACGACCGCGATCACGACCTTGGGCATGAAGCGGATGAGCCGCTGGCACTCGAGGATGTGCAGCCTGCCTGCCCGGGCGGGGTCGACCGTCTCCGCGGTCTCGCCGGAGGCGTACTGGTAGCCCGTGCGCCCCCGGATGCGCTGGTCGCCCCCCGAGCAGAACGCCCACCCGCCGTCCTTCGGGGACGGTCCGTTGCCGGTGAGCAGCACGCAGCCGACGTCCGGGGTCTGCCGGGCGTGGTCGAGGGCGCGGTAGAGCTCGTCCACCGTGCCGGGCCGGAACGCGTTGCGGACCTCGGGGCGGTCGAACGCGATCCGCACCGCTCCGGTGTCGACGGCCCGGTGGTAGGTGATGTCGGCGAAGTCGAAGCCCTCGACCGGTCGCCACGCGGCGGGGTCGAACAGCTCGGACGGGGAGTCAGGATCCACGCCTCGACCCTATGTCGCCGCCGGGTTCGGCCCTTCTGGTCGTCGCTTCCGTCAGCAGCCGGGCGGCCGCGCGGCCGGACCACTCGACGAGCATCAGGGTGGCGTCGTCCTGGAGCTCGCCATCACGGTGCCGGCGGACGGCGCGGGCGAGCCTGCGCAGCGTCTCCGGCGCCGGGAGGCCGTCGGCGGCCGCGCGCTCGGCCAGCTCGACCAGCCGGTCGATGCCGAACTCCGCGCCGTCCGCGTCACGTGCCTCCACCACGCCGTCGCTGTGCAGGAGCAACCGGTCGCCGGGCTCCAGTAGCTCCTCGGCGGGCACCGCGGTCTGCGGTGCGAGTGACGCGATCCGCCCGAACGGCATCCGCCGGCTGGCGTCCAGGCTGCCCACGACCCGGCCGCCGCGCAGGAGCAAGGGTGAGGGATGGCCTGCGATGAGGTAGCGCAGCCGACCCGTGACGAGGTCGAGCCGGGCGAGCACACCGGTGACGAAACGGAAGTCGGTGAACTGGCCGACCAGCGCGGCGTCGATGCGTTCGGCCACGCCGAGGAGATCCATGCCCTGGCGCCGGGCGGTGCGCGCCGCGGCGAGCGCGACGGAGGTCGTGAGGCCGGCGCTCAGGTCGTGCCCCGACGAGTCGAGGATCGCGAACTGCGCCTCGCGGGCGCCGAGCGAGTAGTCGAAGGCATCCCCGCCCACGTCGTAGGCGGGCTCCAGCAGGGCCGAGAGGGCGAGCGACTCGGTGCCGACGGTCAGCGGCGGCAGCAGTTGCCACAGCAGCTCGCCCGCCACGGACATCGGCCGGGCGCGCTGCACGGTGGCGAGCAGGTCGCTGTGCTGGAGCTTGGACGCGAGGACGTGGGCGAGCGTGCTGCAGACGACGGCGCACCGCGGACCGAGCTGCGGGTCCCGCGCCACGGCGTCGTCGGACGGGAGCTGCACCCGGACCAAGCCCAGGCGCGATACCCCGTCGATCAGCGGGACCCAGACGACGTGGTCGTCGCCGTCGGCTCCCTCCAGGACGGCTCCCAGCTGGTACGCCCGGCCGGCGAGGGTGCCGTCCGCGGGGATCGCCGGGACGCCGGCCCGCAACGACCGCAGCTCGACCTGCTCGTGGTCGATCAGGTAGACCTCGGTGCGCAGCCGCAGCGGCGCGAGGATCTCGTCGAGGGCAGGCGCGATCCCGTCCCCGGGGAGGAGATGGGACCGCGCGATCAGGTCGAGCAGCGCCCGCTGCCACCGTTCGTCGAGGTCGGTCACGGCTGTCCGTCCGCCCCGCGGCGCGGCGTCCGGGTGAGCGCGCGACTGCCGGTCATCGCGGTGCCTCCTCAGTGGTCGGCTGCGTCGGCCGCCGGGCTCGCAGCGACTGCTGGATGCTCCAACCACCGATCAGAGCCGTCAACCTCGAACCACCCCGGCACTGGGTGAGGTGCCTCATCCCTACGCGCCGCCGTTCACCTCGGCCGGCGAACCTGATCCATCGATCAGTGCGCATCGATTGACGGGTCGCAACCCGGGTGCAACGGTCGAGGAGGCCACTCCCTCAGCGTCGAGAGGATCATGATGGCGACCGCTAACAAGGTGAGCGTGATCCCCTGCGGAGCGATGACCGCCGACCTGACCTGGCTGTTGCTCAAACCCGGCCGATCGATCACCGACCGCAGCCACAAGGATGGTCCGGCCCCGTGGGTCGACGTCCCCTCGCACTGCGTCCTCGTCGAGACCGACGAGGGCAAGCTTCTGTGGGACACCAGCTGCCCGCGTGACTGGGAGGAGCGGTGGGGGCCGACGGGCCTCCAGGAGTTCTTCCCGTACGACCACGTGAGCGAGGAGGAGTACCTCGACTCGCGGCTGAACCAGATGGGCGTCGGCCTCGACGAGATCGACTACGTGGTCCTGTCGCACCTGCACTTCGACCACGCCGGCAACGCCCAGATGTTCCGGAACACCGGTGCGAAGCTCGTGTGCCACCAGCGGGAGAAGGACTTCGCGTTCGGTTTCGACGGGTTGTTCGTCGGCGCGCACCTCAAGACCGACTACGAGGGGCTCGACTTCCAGACCGTCTCCGGCGACACCGAGTTCCTCCCCGGCGTCACCCTGATCGAGACGCCAGGTCACACGGTGGGGTGCATGTCGATGCAGGTGGACCTGCCCGACACCGGCCCGATGATCTTCACATCCGACGCGGTGTACATGGGCGAGAGCTACGGCCCGCCCGCCACACCCGCCGCGATCGTCAACAACCTCGAGCAGTTCTACGCGTCCGTGGAGAAGCTGCGCGGCATCCAGGAACGAACCGGCGCGCAGATGGTCTTCGGACACGACGCCGAGCAGATCCACCAGCTGCGCACCGCGCCGGAGGGCTCGTACACATGACCGCTGTCGACCTCTCCGAGGAGACGATCTTCACCTGGGGCGCGCCGCCGCTGAAGTTCGGCGCGGGCGCATCCGACGAGGTCGGTTTCGAGATGTCCGGCTATGGCGTACGCCGGGTCCTGATCGTCACCGATCCGGGCGTTCACGCGCTGGGCGTGCCCGCGCGGATCGCCGACAACCTTCGCCGGTACGACATCGAGTCGGAGATCTTCGACGGGGTGCACGTCGAGCCCACCGACGACTCGATGAACAAGGCCACCGAGTACGCCCGCGCGCAGGGGCCGTGGGACGGGTTCGTCGCCGTCGGCGGCGGGTCGGCGATCGACACCGCCAAGGCGATCAACCTGCTCACCAGCCACCCCGGCGAGCTGATGGACTACATCAACAAGCCGATCGGCGCCGCGAAGACGCCGCCGGGCCAGCTCAAGCCGCTCATCGCGATCCCGACGACGGCGGGCACCGGCTCGGAGTCCACGGCGATGTGCGTGCTGGACATCCTGTCGATGAAGGTCAAGACCGGGATCAGCCACTGGCGGCTGCGCCCGACCCTCGCCGTGATCGACCCGCTGCTGACGATGACCCTGCCGCCGGAGATCACCGCCGCCTCGGGGATGGACATCGTCTGCCACGCGCTCGAGTCCTACACCGCCCGCTGGTACACCGCGTTCGACCGCAAGAAGCCCGAGGAGCGGGTGACCTACTGCGGCTCGAACCCGGTGTCCGACCTGTGGTGCGAGAAGTCCCTCGACCTCATCGCGCGCTCGTTCCGCACCGCGGTGCACCGCGGCGCCGACGACGTCGAGGCGCGGTCGAACATGATGATGGCGGCCACGTTCGCCGGCATGGGCTTCGGCAACTCGGGCGTGCACATCCCGCACGCCAACGCCTACCCGATCGCCGGCATGGTGAAGGACTACCACCCCGCGGGCTACCCGCAGGAGGAGCCGATGGTGCCGCACGGCCAGTCCGTGTCGCTGACGGCGCCCGAGGCGTTCCGGTTCTCCTTCGAGAGCGCCCCCGAGCGGCACCTGCGGGCCGCGGAGATGCTCGACCCGCGGGCGGAGAAGGTGAACGACCAGCGCGAGCAGCTCCCGTCCGTGCTGGTCTCGCTGATGCGCGACATCGGGATCCCGAACGGGATCGGCGGGGTCGGCTACACGGAGGCGGACGTGCCCGACCTCGTGCCGGGGACGATGAAGCAGCAGCGGCTGCTCGCCACCTGCCCGAAGACGCCCACCGAGGACGACATCGCCGACATCCTCACCAAGTCCGTGGAGAACTGGTAGTCGTGCCGATCTACGTCTACCGGTGCGACTGCGGCGAGCGCTTCGAGCGGCTCGTCGGGATCGACGCGCCGACGCCGGGCTGCCCGGCCTGTGGTGGCACCCCGCAGAAGATCCCGGCCGGGCCGAGCCTGCTCGGCCAGGCCGGGACCGGGCTCTCCAAGGAGCAGATGCCGCAGACGTGGCGCGGCACGTACAACGGCGACCGCGAGTACGTCACCGGCCTGCGGCGGCAGTGGGACCAGCGGCAGCGGCTGGAGGCGAAGCACCCCGAGCTGGCCGGTGACCAGCGGCCGATCATCGCCCACGAGGGCCGGTTCCACGGCGCGCCGCTGCGGGCGGGGGACCCGGTGCCCGGCCCCAGCCAGGGTCATGGTCATGGGCACGGTCATGGGCACGGTCATGGGCACGGCCATGGGCACGGCCACAGCCCGCCCCCGGCGAAGCCGACCGACTCGGGGAGCTCATGACGGCGGGTCGTCCAGGTACTGGGCCTCGCCGTTGCCGAACGACCAGTCGGCCAGGCCGTTCTCGGTGAGGGCGACGACCAGGTTGCGGGGCTCGATCCCGGCGAGCCCGGCGTGCTTCGCGAGGGCGCGGTAGAACGCGCGCTTCTGCTCGTCGGTGCGGCCGCGGCGCAGGAAGACCTGCACGAACACGGCGCCGTCGTCGCGGTCGACGCCGCGGAAGCCGGGGTCGTAGACGACGCGGTCGCCCGCCGCGCCGCGCAGCACCTGGAAGCGGTCGTCGGCCGGGATGCCGAACCCGTCGACGAGCGCCGCGTGCACGGCGTCGCCGATCGCGTCCAGCTGCTGCGGGTCGGCCGCGACGGCGTCGACTCGGACGAGGGGCATGGGTGCCTCCGATCAGTGGGGTGGGATCCCGAGCAGGGTGAGCAGCCCGCGGCAGGCCCGGTCGAGCGCGTCCGGGTCGTCGCTGAGCCGGGAGGTGACGTAGCCGCCCTGCACGACGGCGCAGATCGCCTCGACGACGCCGTCGGTGTCGTCGACGCCGGTGGCGTGCACCGCGGGCCGGAGCAGTGCGCGCAGGTGCTCGAAGTAGGCGCTGATGGGGGCCCTGAGCGCGTCGTCGGCCCGGATCTCGGGGTCGAACGCGAGCCGGCCGAGCCGGCAACCGTCGAGCGCCGGTCGGGGGCGGGTCAGGTAGGCCCGTAGCTGCTCGACGCCGGTGGGGTGCGCGGAGAACAGCTCGTCGGTCTCGGCCGTGAGGTCCGCGGCGAGCGCCGTGATCGCCGCCTCGGCCCACGCCGCTTTCGACCCGAAGTGGTGGTAGAGGCTGCCCTGCCCGACGCCGCTGCGGGCCAGGACCATGTTCGGGCTGGTGGCCTCGACGCCGCGGTCCCACACGAGCTGTTTCGCGGCGTCGAGCAGCCTGGTTCGCGCATCCACGGTTCCATACCTACTAGTAGGTATGGAACGGTGTCAACTACAGTTCCGGTCATGGGTCGGGCGCTCGTCCTCGGAGGCGGTGGGATCACCGGGGTGGCCTGGGAGCTCGGGATGCTGTGCGGCCTGCGTGAGCGCGGCATCGACCTCGCCGGTGCCGACCTGATCGTCGGCACGTCCGCGGGAGCGATCGTGGGAACGCAGCTCGCCACGGGCGTCGATCCCGAGGAGCGCTACGCCGCCCAGCTCGTACCGCCGGACGGTGAGGTCGCCGCCGCGCTCGGCTCGGGCACGTTGGTGCGGCTCGCCCTCGCCGCGGTGGCAGGCGGCCGGGACCCGCAGCGGGTGCGTGCGCGGATCGGCCGGTTCGCGCTCCGCGCGCGGACCGGCCCGGCGTCGGACCGGATCGCGGTGATCGGACGGCGGCTCCCGGTGCACGAGTGGCCAGGGCGGGCGCTGCGGATCACCGCGGTCGACGCCGACACGGGCGAGTTCGTCGTGCTCGACCGGGACTCCGGGGCGCCCCTCGTGGAGGCCGTGGCGGCGAGCTGCGCGGTCCCCGGCGTGTGGGCGCCCGTGAGCACCGGCGGGCGGCGGCTCGTCGACGGCGGCCTGCGCTCGCCCGCCAACGCCGACCTCGCCGCCGGGTACGACCGGGTGGTGGTGCTGGCGCCGATCGTGCGCGCGATCGGCCCCATGATCGGGGTCGGGACGCAGATCGCGGCGCTGCGGGCCCGGGGGGCACGGGTGGCTCTCGTCAGCCCCGACGCCGAGGCGCTGGCCGCGATCGGGCGCAACGTGTTGGACCCGGCACGCCGCGCCGCTGCGGCGCGCGCCGGGCGCGCCCAGGCCGCGAGCGCGGCCGCCGAGGTGGCCGAAGCGTGGCAACGAGTGGGTGACGGGGATCGCCGGTACGGCCGCGGACGCTCAGGGTAGACAGTAGCCATGTCGCAGGTACCGAACATCCGCCTCAACAACGGAGTGCAGATCCCGCAGTTCGGGTTCGGCGTCTTCCAGGTCGAACCGGCCAGGACGGCCGAGGTCGTGCGCACGGCCCTCGACGCCGGCTACCGGCACATCGACACGGCTCAGGGCTACGGCAACGAGGAGGGCGTCGGGAAGGCGGTCCGGGAGTCCGGGTTGGCGCGCGAGGAGGTGTTCGTCACCACCAAGCTCATCAACAACCGGCACGGTCACGACGAGGCCATCGCCGCGCTCGACGAGAGCCTGCAGAAGCTGGGCCTCGACTTCGTCGACCTCTACCTGATCCACTGGCCGCGGCCGCACGCCGACCGTTACGTCGAGACGTGGCGCGCGTTCGAGAAGATCCTCTCCGACGGCACCTTCAATTCAAAGGCCCGCTCGATCGGCGTGTCGAACTTCCAGGTGCCGCACCTGGAGCGGCTGGCGGCCGAGACCGGCACCGTGCCCGCCGTGAACCAGATCGAGCTGCACCCGCTGCTCGCGCAGCGCGAGCTGCAGGCCTACCACCGCGAGCACGGGATCGCGACGGAGGCGTGGAGCCCGATCGGCAAGGGCGGCGACCTCCTGCGGGACGAGCGGGTCGTCGCGCTCGCGGAGAAGTACGGCAGGAGCCCGGCGCAGATCGTGCTGCGCTGGCACATCCAGCAGGACAACATCGTCTTCCCGAAGTCGGTCACGCCGTCGCGGATCCGGGAGAACATCGACGTGTTCGACTTCGAGCTGAGCCCCGACGACATCGCCACCATCGACGAGCTCGACTCCGGAACCCGCCTCGGGCCCGATCCCGACACCTTCGGCTGAGCCACGGTCTGCGAGGTCGTCCGATCGCGCCTACCCTGGCGCGGCATGTTGGCAATCACCGATACAGCGGCCGAAGCCATCAGGACCCTGACCACCGACGCCGAGCTGCCCGACGGGGGTGGTCTGCGCATCTCCGCCCCCGATCCCGAGCAGGGGCTGGAGCTCTCGCTGGCCGGCCGGCCGGACAACGACGACGTGGTGCTGTCCGGGGACGGCGTGAGCGTGTTCCTCGAGCCGGTGGTCGCCCAAGTGCTCGACGACAAGGTGCTGGACGTGCAGCCAGTGGCCGGCCCCGACGGTGGGCAGGAGCTGCGCTTCGCGATCGGCGTGCAGGATCGACCGGAGGCCTGACCGACACCGACCGACCAGCGGGCGGTTCCGTGACATCGGGGCCGCCCGCCGTCATGTCCGGATGTTCCGGCGAGATGAACCGGTAAAGTTCGCCCGGTGACGCTCGAGGCCCCCGCCACGCTCCGCCAGGTCCACCTCACGAGCGGGGCCGGTGTCCGCTGGTCGGTGCACGGACGTTCCGGGACACACCCGGCCACCGTGCCCGGCGAGGTGCACACCGACCTGATGGCCGCCGGCGCGATCCCCGACGTCTTCGACGGCGACAACGAGAGCGCGTTCGCCTGGATCGGTCGCACCGACTGGACCTATCGCGCGCGGTTCGCCTGGGAGCCCGACGGCGGCGCCCGGCAGGAGCTGGTGGCCGAGGGCCTGGACACGATCGCCACCGTCACTCTCAACGGCGTCGAGCTGGGCCGCACGGCCAACCAGCACCGCACCCACCGCTTCGACGTCACCACCGCGCTCGTCGCCGGTGAGAACGAGCTCGTCGTCGCGTTCGCCGCGCCCGTGGACGCCGCCGAGCGGCTCTCCGCCGAGCTCGGGCCGCGCCCGCACGTCAACCACCACCCGTACAACGCCATCCGCAAGACGGCCAGCAACTACGGCTGGGACTGGGGCCCCGACGTCGCGACCGTCGGCATCTGGCGGCCGATCCGCATCGAGTCCTGGAGCGGTGTGCGGATCGCGTCCGTGCGCCCACTCGCCACCGTGGACGGCGACTGTGGCGTCCTCGCCGCGCACGTCGAGCTGGCATGGGCCGATCCGGCGGGCGACGCCACCGTCGCGCTGCGGGTGGGCGAGGTCCGCGCCGCCGCGAGCGTCCCGGCAGGGCAGACGTCGGTGCTGGTCACGGCCGTCGTCGAGGACGTGGACCTGTGGTGGCCGCGCGGGCACGGCGACCAGCCGCTCTACCCCGTCGCGGTCGAGGCGAGCACCGCGGGCGGTGGCGTGGACACCTGGGACGGTCGCGTCGGCTTCCGCACGGTGACGCTCGACGTCGCCCCCGACGAGCACGGCGAGCCCTTCACGATCGCGGTGAACGGCGAGCCGGTGTACGTCCGGGGCGCCAACTGGATCCCGGACGACGCATTCGTCACCCGGCTGACGGCGGAGAGCTACCGGCGCAGCATCGGCGACGCCGCGGACGCCGGCATGAACCTGCTGCGCGTCTGGGGTGGCGGGATCTACGAGAGCGAGCACTTCTACGAGGCGTGCGACGAGCTCGGCGTGCTCGTCTGGCAGGACTTCCTGTTCGCCTGTGCCGCGTACGCGGAGGAGGAGCCGCTGCGGGGCGAGGTCGAGGCGGAGGCGCGCGAGGCCGTCACGCGGCTGTCCCAGCACGCCAGCCTCGCGCTCTGGAACGGCTGCAACGAGAACATCTGGGGATTCGTCGAGTGGGGTTGGCGGCACCCGCTCGCCGGCCGCACCTGGGGCGCGGGTTACTACCTCGAGCTGCTGCCGGCGATCGTCGCGGAGCTGGACCCGCGCACGCCCTACTCGCCGGGGAGCCCGTACTCGTTCAGCCCGTTCATCCATCCCAACGACGCGTGCAGCGGCACCATGCACCTCTGGGACGTGTGGAACCAGGTCGACTACTCGACCTACCGCGACCACGCGCCCCGGTTCGCGGCCGAGTTCGGCTTCCAGGGCCCGCCGGCCTGGTCCACGTTGACGTCCGTCGTGCACGACGAGCCCCTCGACCCGTACGGCCCGCAGATGCTCGTGCACCAGAAGGCCGCCGACGGCAACCTCAAGCTGGAGCGCGGCCTCGGCGACCACCTGCCGCGGTGGCGCGACATCGACGAGTGGCACTGGATCACCCAGCTCAACCAGGCCCGGGCCGTCGGGTACGGGATCGAGCACTTCCGCAGCCTGTTCCCGCGCAACACCGGCGCCGTCGTCTGGCAGCTCAACGACAACTGGCCGGTGATCTCGTGGGCCGCCGTGGACTCCCGCGGCATCCGCAAGCCGCTGTGGCACGTGCTGCGGCGGGTCTACGCCGACACGCTCGTCACCGTGCAGCCGCGGGACGGGGTGCCCGCGCTGGTGGTGCACAACGACTCGCCGCGGGAGTGGTCGCAGCGCCTCACCGTCTCCCGGCGGCGGACCGGCGCCGGCAGCGCGGTGCTCGCGAGCGAGACGGTTCCCGTCACGGTCGGCCCGCGCAGCGCGGTCGCCGTGCCGCTGCCCGCCGGCCTCGTCACCCCGGGCTCGCCCGAGGAGGAGTTCCTGCAGGTCGGGACGGATGCCTACTGGTACTTCCGGGAGGACACCGCCCTGAAGCTGGTGCCGACGGCCGAGGCGGTGGCGGTGGAGGCCGAGCGCACCCCGGACGGCTACACGGTGCGGGTCGCCGCGACCGCGCTCGTCAAGGACCTCTGTCTGTTCCCCGACCGGCTGGACGCCGCCGCTCGCGTGGACACCGGCATGGTCACGCTCGTGGCGGGGGAGAGCCACACCTTCACCGTGACGAGCGGCGACCTCGATGCGACGGCGCTCACGCGGGCCCCTGTGTTGCGGGCGGTCAACGACCTCGCGATCTAGTGTTCAGGTGTGGAACACCGCTACCTCGGCCGATCCGGCCTGAAGGTCTCCGAGATCACATACGGCAACTGGATCACCCACGGCTCCCAGGTCGAGAACGACGCCGCCGTCGCGTGCGTGCGCGCGGCCCTCGACGCCGGGATCACCACATTCGACACCGCCGACGCGTACGCGAACGGCGCGGCCGAGTCCGTGCTCGGCGAGGCGCTCAAGGGAGAGCGGCGCGCCTCGCTGGAGATCCTCACCAAGGTCTACTGGCCGACCGGGCCGAAGGGCCCGAACGACTCCGGCCTGTCCCGCAAGCACATCATGGAGTCGATCGACGGCAGCCTGCGCCGGCTGCAGACCGACTACGTCGACCTCTACCAGGCCCACCGCTACGACGTCGAGACGCCGCTCGAGGAGACGATGCAGGCGTTCGCCGACGTCGTCCGCGCGGGCAAGGCCCTCTACATCGGCGTGAGCGAGTGGACCGCGCAGCAGCTGCGCGACGGCCAGGCCCTCGCGAAGGACCTCGGCTTCTCGCTCGTGTCCAACCAGCCGCAGTACTCGATGCTGTGGCGGGTGATCGAGAGCGAGGTCGTGCCTGCGTCGGAGGAACTCGGCATCAGCCAGGTCGTCTTCTCGCCGATCGCGCAGGGCGCGCTCACCGGGAAGTACAAGCCCGGCGCCGCGCCCCCGCCCGGATCCAGGGCCACCGACGAGAAGGGTGGCGCCACCTTCATCCAGCGGTGGATGGACGACGAGACGCTCACCCGCATCCAGGCGCTGGCGCCGATCGCGTCCGACCTCGGGCTCACGATGGCCCAGCTCGCCGTGGCCTGGGTGCTGCAGAACCAGAACGTGGCCGCGGCGATCATCGGGGCGTCCCGGCCGGAGCAGGTGGCCGACAACGCCGGCGCCAGCGGCGTGCGGCTGGAGGACGAGGTCCTGAAGCGCATCGACGAGGCGCTGGGCGACGTGGTGGAGCGCGACCCGTTGAAGACGCAGTCGCCGCCCGCGCGCCCGAGCTGAGGTCGTCCCTCTCGGATCAGCAGAGTGGCTTTGCTGACGCTGGACGTCAGCAAAGCCACATTGCCGGCATCAGGACTCCGTCAGGCGGCCGGCCTCGACCTGCCAGCGGCGCGTCGTGCGCACCGTGTCCAGCATCCGGCGGTCGTGGGTCACCAGCAGGACGGTGCCGGGGAACGTGTCGAGCGCCTGCTCCAGCTGCTCGATCGCCGGCAGGTCGAGGTGGTTCGTCGGCTCGTCGAGCACGAGCAGGTTCACCTCGCGGGCCTGCAGCAGCGCGAGCGCGGCGCGGGTGCGCTCGCCCGGCGAGAGCGACCCGGCCGGGCGTGGCACGTGCTCGGCCGCCAGCCCGAACTTGGCGAGCAGCGTGCGGACGTCCGACTCGGCCCAGTCGGGAATCGCGTTGCCGAACGCCCGCACCAGGGGTTCCGGACCCAGGAACAGGCCGCGGGCCTGGTCGATCTCGCCGACCCGCACCCCTGAGCCGAGCCCAGCGCTGCCCTCGTCGACGGGGATGCGTCCCAGCAGGGCCCCGAGCAGCGTGGACTTGCCGGAACCGTTGGCCCCGGTGATCACGATGCGGTCGGCCCAGTCGACCTGCGCGTCGACCGGGCCGAGCACGAACGGCCCGCGCCGGACGACCGCGCCGGACATCGAGGCCACCACCGTGCCGGAGCGCGGCGCCGCGGCGATCGTCATCCGCAGCTCCCACTCCTTGCGCGGCTCCTCGACCACGTCGAGGCGCTCGATCATCCGCTGCGTCTGCCGGGCTTTCGCGGCCTGCTTCTCGCTGGCCTCGGCGCGCAGCTTGCGGCCGATCTTGTCGTTGTCCGTCGACTTGCGGCGCGCGTTGCGCACGCCCTGCGCCATCCAGTTGCGCTGCATCTGCGCGCGGTCCTTGAGCCCGGAGAGCTTCTCGTCGTACTCCTCGTACGCCTCACGGGCGTGCCTGCGGGCGACCTCGCGCTCGGCGAGGTAGCTGTCGTAGCCGCCGTCGTAGACGCCGACCTGCTGCTGCACGAGGTCGAGCTCGACGACCCGGTTCACGGTGCGGGCGAGGAACTCCCGGTCATGGCTGACGATCACCGCGGGAGAGCGCAGCCCCTGGACGAACCGCTCGAGGCGCTCGAGGCCGTCGAGGTCGAGGTCGTTGGTGGGCTCGTCGAGCAGCAGCACGTCGTAGCGCGACAGCAGCAGCGCGGCGAGCCCGGCGCGGGCGGCCTGCCCGCCCGACAGCGCGGTCATCTCCGCATCGAGATCAACACCGAGCCCGACCTCGGCCGCGATCTCCCCGGCGCGCTCGTCGAGATCGGCACCGCCGAGGGAGAGCCAGCGGTCCAGCGCGGCGGCGTACGCGTCGTCGGCGCCGGGGGAACCGCTGCCGAGCGCCTCCGCCGCGGCGTCCATCTCGGCCTGCGCCGCGGCGACGCCCGTGCGGCGCGCGAGGAACGCCGCAACCGTCTCGCCAGGACGCCGGTCCGGCTCCTGTGGCAGATGCCCGACCGTCGCGTCGGGTGGGCTGACGACGATCTTGCCGTCCTCGGGGTCCTGTTCACCGGCGAGCAATCGCAGCAGCGTGGACTTGCCCGCGCCGTTGGCGCCGACGAGCCCGACCACGTCGCCGGGGGAGACGATCAGGTCGAGGTCCGAGAAGAGAACGCGGGCGCCGTGCGCAGCGGCGAGCCCGGTGGCCTGGATGGTGGCGGTCATGTCGCCACCCACGCTACTGCCCGCCGTCACCCCGCCTGCGGCGGACGAGGGGCGAGGGGGAACGACTCGATCAGCACCCACTCGCCTCCGAAGGCGGGGCCGACCCGTCCCATGAGCTCCACCGAGTCGAACTCGAACCCGGTACCGATGTCCGGCCCGGCGACCACCGCCCCGGCCCGCTGGACCTGCTCCCGGGCGCAGTCCTGGAACAACGTCAGGTGGGCGCGGTAGCCGTCGCCATAGGCGTCCACGGAGCGGGGCCTGATCACGGCATCGAAGGCATGGTGGAGCGAAACCAGGGCCGGCGTCGTCACGCACGGCATCCCACAGCTGTGCCGGTCCCCGTCCGGGTGGATCGTCCATCCGCCGGGGCCGAACGTGACCTGCGCCGGTTCCAGCCCGCCCGCGGTCTCCCTCAGCAGCGCGCGCATCTGATCGAGGCTCGCAATCCCGTGGAAGGTGCCCCTGACCGTGACGTGTGCCGGGATGACGGCGCGTTCCTGGCCGACGGCCTCCCTGACTTCGTCGACCATCCGCACCTGCTCGGGGGAGGCATGAGCGACCAACGCGTAGACGCTGTACCCGAAACGGTCGTTCGGAAGTGTGCGCGGGTCGGTCATGCGCACCGACCCTAAGGCCACGTGCTCGGAGAATCCGAGAGCGGGCTCGGCTGTTGGTGACGTCGGTGGTGGGCACCGACCGGCGGGCCTGCGACCGCCTCGTGGTGCCCTACCGTGCCGGACATGGATCTCGGTGAGACGTTCTCGTGGGAGGGGCGGCGGATCGCCTGGGGTCGCGCCGGGTCCGGGCCCGCGGTCGTGTTCTGCCATGGCACGCCGTGGTCGTCGTGGTTGTGGCGGCCGTTCGCCGAAGCGCTGAGCACCGACTTCACGGTGCACCTGTGGGACATGCCGGGCTACGGCCGCTCCTCGAAGGACCCCGGCCACCCGGTCGACTTCGGCGTGCAGGCCGACGCGTTCACGGCGCTGCTCGCGCACTGGGGTCTCGACCGGCCGCACGTCGTCGCGCACGACTACGGCGGCGCCGTCTCGCTGCGTGCCCACCTGGTGCACGAGGTTCCGTACGCGTCGCTGCTGCTGGCGGACGTCGTCGCGATCCCGCCGTCGGGCTCGCCGTTCTTCCGGCTCGTGAAGCGGCACCCCGACGTGCTCGCGCAGGTGCCGCCGTACATCCACGAAGCGCTGGTCAGGGCGTACATCGGCAGTGCCGGCCACCGCGAGCTGCGCGAGGACGACCTCGCCTCGCTCGTCGCTCCGTGGCTCGGCGAGGAGGGCCAGCCCGCGTTCTACCGGCAGATCGCCGCCTACGACGAGCGCTACCTCGCCGAGAACGAGGCGCTGCTCGGCCGGATCGACATCCCCGTGAGCGTCCTGTGGGGCACCGAGGACACGTGGATCCCGGTCGGGACCGGGGAGCGGCTCGCCGGGGGCATCCGCGGGGCGGCGTTCACCCGCATCGCCGGTGCGGGGCACCTGATCCAGCTCGACGCCCCGGTCGCTCTGGCCACGGCCCTGCGGTCCTGGCTGCTCCGCGTCTCGGACTGAGGGATCAGAACGCGTAGCGCACGCGTAGCCAGGGGGTGTTCGCGGCGATGAGGTCCTGCAACCGCTGCACGCCCTCGCGCTTGTGGTTGTTGCGGTACCGGACGTTCCACATGCCGGTCTGCGACCGCTTGGCCTGCTGCAGCTCCGGCCGCCACAGCACGTCCTCGGCCTTGGGGTGCCAGCCGAGGTTGACCTCGTGCAGGTCCTGGTTGTGCGTCAACATGATGATCTCGCAGGCGGCCTGCTCCTTGAAGGGCGCGCCGAGCTCGCCGTCGAGGCGCTGCAACAGGTCCGCCCAGTCCCGCTCCCACCCCTCGCGCAGCACGACGGGTGAGAGGTTGAGGTGCACCTCGTAGCCGGCCTCGACGAAGTCGTCGATTGCGGCGATGCGCTCGCTGATCGAGCTCGTGCGGATGTCGAGCAGCTTCGCGTCGTCGTCCGGCATGAGCGAGAACCGGACGCGGGTGCGGCCCTGCGGGTCGTAGCCGAGCAGGTCGCGGTTGACGAACTTCGTGGCGAAGCTCGCCTTGGCGGTGGGCAGCTCGCGGAAGGTGGCGACGAGGTCGGCCACGTTGTCGCTGACCAGTGCATCCACCGAGCAGTCGCTGTTCTCGCCGATGTCGTAGACCCACGCGTGGGGGTCGACCTGGTCGGGTTCGGGCTTCACGCCCTGCCGGGACACGTGGCCACGCAGGTACTTCGTGATCTTGTCGATGTTGGTGAACACCGTGATCGGGTTGGCGTAGCCCTTGCGCCGCGGCACGTAGCAGTAGGCGCAGGCCATGGCGCACCCGTTGGACGTCGACGGCGCGATGAAGTCGCTGGAGCGCCCGTTGGGCCGCGCCGAGAGCGACTTCTTGACGCCCAGCACCAGCGTCTCGGTCTTGACCCGCACCCACCGGTCGACTTTCCCGGCGTTGCCGTGCAGCTCCGGGATCTGCCAGTGCGACGGCACCTCGACGATCTCGGCGTCGGGGAAGCGGGAGAGGACCTGCTGCCCGCGCGGGGAGGCGAGGGCCTCGGGTTCGGCGTAGACGGAGCGGACCTGGAGGAGGCGGGTGGTGGGAGACGACAGCGTCACAACCGGTTCAACAGTTGTTCAAGCGAGGGGATTCCGGCAAGTGCTCGACCTCGACGCCTGCGTCGAGCTCCTGGCGTCCTGGAGCCCCGCTGACGGACCCGGGGCCTCAGCTCGGAGCGCCGGTCAGCGGTCGCGGGGCGGGGGCGGGGGCGGCGCCCGTCGCCAGCAGGTCCAGGGTCAGCGCCGCGGACCAGCTGAAGTCCGCCACCCCACGCCCGGCGCCCGTGCGCGGGTCGAAGTACTCCCGGAAGCCCTCCTGCCGCACCGCGTTGAGCATGGCGGCGCGCAGGGTCGCCGCTTCGGCCTGCCGGCCGTGGCGCTCCAGCCCGCGCAGGACGACCCAGCTGGTGTTGATCCATGCCGGGCCGCGCCAGTAGCGGGTGGTGTCGAACGCGGGGCCGGTGAGGTCGTAGCTGGGCAGCGGGACGCGGTCGTTCAGTGCGAAGCGCGGGCCGGTCATGCCTGCCACCAGGGCGTCGACGACGTCGGCCGGCAGGTCGAGCACCAGCGGCGCCAGGCCGCCGACGCAGTGCTCGGGGACGCGCTCGCCGTCGCGGTCGAGTGCGAAGAAGTGCCCGGCGGCGCGGTCGTAGCAGCGGGCCATGAGGGCGTCGCGGATGGCGGCCGCGCGCTCGCGGTGCGGCTCCGACGGCTTGCCGATGATGTCGGCGATCTCGGCGAGCGCCTCCTCCGACCAGGCCAGCAGCGCGTTGAACAGCGGGTCGACCGCGACGAAGAGGTGCGCGCCCGCCTCATCGCGGTAGCCGTGCTCGCGGTAGTTGTCGACGATCGCGACGTAGCGGGCGTAGTCCGCGGCGGTGGGTCGCTCGGTGGCGTCGACGTGGTCGAGGTCGCGGCGCCGGTGCGCGGACAGCACCTGGACGTCCGCGGGCACGCGGGCCAGCTCGGCGTCCCACGCGGGTGAGTTGTCCTGGCCGGACTCCCACGGGTGGACGATCGTGACGAGGCCCCCGCGCGCATCGGTGGAGCCGTCGGCGCGGTCGCGCAGCAGGTAGTCGTTCTGGGCCTTCAGGCCGGGGTACACGCGACGGAGGAAGAGCCTGCCCAGGGTGGGCGAGGCGCGGTGGACCTCGAGCGCGGCCACCGCGTGCACCGGCGGCTGCACGATCCCGGACGTCTCGCGCCGCGGGGCGCCAGGCACGTCCCGGGAACGCCAGAAGTCGGGCCCGGGGAAGTAGGCGTCTCGCGCGACCGCGGGGTTGAACACGATCTGCGGCAGGCGCCCGTCGGCCCACTGCGCGGCCAGCAGCGACTCCAGTTCGTGGCGCCCGCGCCCGGGGGAGGTGCGGGCCCACCCGATCGCGATGAACGCGGAGTCCCAGCTCCACTGGTGCGGGTAGAGCCGCCGCGACGGCACGGTGTGCCCGCGCTCCCAGTTGCCGCGCAGCACGTCGATCGCCTGCCGGCGCAGCTCGGTGTCACGCACGGCCGGCCCCGGCGGCGCGCAGGGTCGCCGCGGCCTTCGGCAGCGCCTGCTCGGCGGGGCCGGACAGTCGGCACTCCGCGGCGAGGTCGCCTGCGTAGCCGATGCTCGCGAGCGCGGCGACGAACGCCGTCCAGTCCAGGTGCCCCGCGCCGGGCTCGAGCCGGTTGGAGTCCGACACCTGCACGTGGTGCAGGCGGTGTGCGGCGGCGACCAGCGCGCTCTGCGGGTCGGCCTCCTCGATGTTCATGTGGTACGAGTCCGCCACCACGCCCACGCTGTCGAGGCCGGTGGCCTCGGCGAGCTCGACGGCCTGCTCGAGGCGGTTGACCATGTGGTCCTCGTAGCGGTTCAGCGGCTCGAGCAGGATCCGCACGCCCTCGCGACGCGCGTGCTCGCCCAGGTCGCCGAGGGCGTCCAGCAGCACGGCGCGGTCGCCCGCCTCGTCGCGCGGCGGCTCGAACGGGGGCAGCCGCCGGGAGAACATCCCGTACGCCGCGGGCGTCATCGCCGCGGTGCCGCCGAGCTCGGCGATCACCGACAGCTGGGTGCGCATGTTCTCCAGCGCGTCGCGCCTGCGGTCGGCGTCGAAGTCGCCGATGAAGTGCAGCATCTCCACGCAGACCGTGGGCATCACGACGCCGTCGCGGCGGGCGCGGTGCAGCTCCGGGAGGCGCTCGCGGATGCGGTGCCCACCCTGGCCGCGCAGCTCGATGCCGTCGTAGCCGAACGCCTGCGCGGCGTCCCACTTCTCCTGCAGCGTGCCGCCGGGCAGCAGTTGCTCCTGGCAGGTGAGCCTCATGAGGCGCTCCGGAGTTCGATGGCGGGTTCGGGGCGGAAGTCGAGGACGACCTGGAGCGCCGATGCGGGGTCGGCGTCCAGCAGTGCGTACGCGTCGGCGGCCAACGGGGCCGGTACGACGTGGCTGACCAGCGACAGCACGTCCAGGCGGCCCGCGGCGACCAGGTCGATCACGGTGCGGTGCAGTCGCTCGGGGCTCCAGCGCTGGGCGATCGCGAGCGGCGCCGAGGAGATCTGCGAGGAGACGATCTGCACGCGGTTGTGGTGGAACTCCTCGCCGAGCCGCAGCCCGAGCCCGTCGCCCTGGTAGAAGCCGGCGGCCACGACCCGGCCGCCGACCGCGCAGCCGCGCACGGCCTCGTGCAGGGCGCGGTAGGCCCCGCTGATCTCGATGCAGACGTCCGCGCCGCGGCCCCCGGTGAGCTCCTTGATCCGCTCGCCCACGTCGTCGGCAACGGGGTCGAGGACGTGGGCGGCTCCGAACGCGGCAGCCTGCTTGCGGCGGGCCTCGATCCCGTCGACGGCGACGACCTCGGCGCCGCTGCCGAGGGTGAGCTGGGTGGCGATCAGGCCCAGCACGCCCTGGCCGAACACGGCGACGGTCTCACCGATGTGCACGTCGGCGGCGAGCACGGCGTTGAGCGCGACGGCGCCGACCCGGGCGAACGTGCCCGCGAGCGGGTCGAGTCCCGCGGGGAGCACGCGGCCATCGATCTTCTCGACCGGCAGCACGACTTCGCCGGAGTGGCTCCACAGCCCCCAGACGGTGACGCCGAGCAGGGCGTCGTCGACGTCGCTTCCCAGCTCGACGACCTCGCCGACCTCGCTGTAGCCCCACACCGTGTTCGGGTAGGCGCTCACCGCGGCCTCGTCCACGAAGAGCCTGCGGTCGGGGTCCCAGCGCCGGTCCAGGTGCGGGTTGGTGCCCCGGTAGAGGGTCAGCTCGGTGCCTGCGGAGATCCCGGAGTAGAGGGTGCGCACCCGTACGTGGCCGGGTGGGATCGCGGCACGTGGTGAGCGCAGCACCTCGACCTGACGCGGCCCGGTGAGCGCCACCACGAGCGGGTCCCCGTTGGCTGGCTCCTCTTCGACGGCATCCATGGAGCTGACCTCGCGTTCTACGCCTCACATCCGACGTTTATGACGCTAGCACTGCGCGTATTACGAGTGAGCATCAGGCAAAAAAAGACCCGGCCAGCGGTTGTGGATCAAGCTGTCGAACGGGTTCACTTGCGGCGCGCGAAGGGTGCCGACGCAGCAGCGATGGGGGAACCAGTGATGAGAACCGTGACCCGGCGTGTCGGAATCGCCGTAGGGCTCGTCGCCGTCATGGCGGTCTCCGCCTGCGGGGGCGGGGGAGGCGAGGACGGCGGTGACGCGAACGCGATCACCGTCTGGACCGCCGACACTTTGCCCGACCGCGTCGCCGCCACCCAGGCGATCATCGACCGGTTCACCCAGCAGACCGGGATCCGGGTCGACCTCGTCGGGGTCGAGGAGGACCAGTTCAACCAGACCCTCACCGCGGCCGCGGCCGCCGGTGACCTGCCGGACGTGATCGGCTCGATCCCGCTGTCGTCCGTCCGCACGCTCGCCACGAACGACCTGGTCAACAGCGAGGCGACGGCCGCCGTGGTCGAGGCGCTCGGGCCGGAGACCTGGAACCAGACCGCGCTGCAGCTCACCCGCGAGGGCGAGGAGCAGCTGTCCGTACCCACCGAGGCCTGGTCGCAGCTGCTGTACTACCGGCGCGACCTGTTCGAGGCCGCCGGGCTGCAGGCCCCGAACACCTACGACGCGATCCTCAACGCGGCGCGCACGCTCCACACCCCGCAGGTGGCGGGCTTCGTCGGGGCCACCGCGCCGGGCGACGCGTTCACCCAGCAGACGTTCGAGCACATCGCGCTCGCCAACGGCTGCCAGATGGTGGACGAGGCAGGCGAGATCACCATCGACAGCCCGCAGTGCGTCGCGGCGTTCGAGTTCTACCGCCAGCTGATCAGCGACTACTCGGTGCCGGGCACCCAGGACGTCGACACCGTTCGTGCGGCGTACTTCGCCGGACAGTCGGCGATGGCGATCTGGTCGACGTTCCTGCTCGACGAGCTGGCAGGGCTGCGCAACGACGCCAAGCCGAGCTGCCCGGAGTGCGTGGCCGACCCGACGTTCCTGGCCCGCAACACCGCCATCGTCACCGGCCTGCAGGGGCCGGACGGCACCGAGCCCGCGCAGTTCGGCGAGGTGATCTCGTGGGCGATCACCTCCGACGCCAGCGCCGAGCCGGCGCAGCGGTTCGTCCAGTTCATGCTGAGCGACGGCTACGTCGACTGGCTCGCGTTCGCCCCGGAGGGCAAGTTCCCGGCCCGCACCGGCAGCTCGCCGGGCGCCACCGACTTCGTCGACACCTGGGAGACCCTGCCGGTGGGCGTTGACACCGAGGGCCCGCTGCAGCAGTTCTACCCGCAGGACGTGCTGGACGCCCTCGCCACCGGCCCCGAGGACTTCACCCGCTGGGGGATCACCCAGGGTCAGGGCGACCTGATCGGCGCCTCGCTCGGCGAGCTGCCCGTTCCCGCCGCCGTGGCCGCCGTGACGAGTGGTGGCACCGACGCCCAGGGTGCCGCGAAGCAGGCCGCCGACGCCCTGCGCGCGATCCAGGACAGCCTCCGATGACGGGTCGCGGGGCATGAGTACCGAAGCCGGGATACGCCCGCCGGGAACCACCCCACCCGAGGAGCGGGGCACCGGCCGCACGCTGGCCGCCGCCGATGCCCGCGCCGGGCTCGCGCTGATCTCCCCGACCGTGGTGATCGTCCTCGCGATGGTGGTCGTCCCGATCGTCTGGACGGTGCTGCTGGCGTTCCAGCGGCTGCGCCTGCTGAACCTGCGCAGCTCGGGGCTGTTCGGCGAGTTCACGCTGAGCAACTTCGACAACGTCTTCACGGCGCCGACGTTCTGGAGCGCGCTGGCCACCACCCTCACGTACTCCGTGCTGGGCACGGCGGGAGCGATCGGGCTCGGCCTCGTCGCCGCGCTCGCGCTGCGGCGGCCCTTCCGCGGCCGCGGGCTCGTGCGGGCGGTGATGCTGCTGCCGTACGTGGCGCCGATCGTCGCCGCGACCTTCTCGTGGTCCACGATGCTCAACCCGCAGTTCGGCGTCGTGAACCACTGGGGCACCAGGCTGCTGGGGTGGGACGAGCCGATCGCGTTCCTGTCCCAGCGCAGCAGCGACATCTCGCTCTTCGGCCTGACGATCGGGGTGCCGACGGCCCTGCTCACGGTGATCGCCTTCGAGGCGTGGCGGTCGTTCCCGTTCGCGTTCCTGTTCCTGACGGCGCGGCTGCAGGCGGTGCCTGCCACGCTGGAGGAGGCCGCCACCGTGGACGGCGCCACCCTCACCCAGCGCTTCCGCTACGTCGTGCTCCCGCAGCTGCTGCCCACGATCGCCGTGCTCGCCGTGCTGCGGTTCATCTGGACGTTCAACAGCTTCGACGACATCTACCTGCTCACCGGCGGTGGCGCCGGAACCGAGGTGGTGGCGGTCTCGGTGTTCAGCGCCCTCACCGCCCGCGGGGACATCGGCGGTGCGGCGGCGCAGGCGCTCGTGCTCGCCGCGATCCTCGCCGCCCTCATCGGCCTCTACCTGTGGCGGCTGGCGCCGCGGGAGGAGCGCTCCTGATGGCGACCATGACCCGCGACACCGTCGAGACCCGCGTCTTCGGGGTCCTGCGGATCGTGACGATCGTCCTGCTGCTGATCATCACGATCTTCCCGTTCTACTACATGGGCCTGCTGTCGCTGCGCCCGCTCGACCGGGTGCTGCAGGACCCGGGGGCGCTGTGGCTGCCGCCGTCGGAGGTGAACCTCGACAGCTACGGCAGCGTGGTCGCCCCGCCGAGCGCGGGCGGGCAGGGCTTCCTGATCTTCCTGGCGAACAGCGCGGTCGTCGCGTTCGGCACCGTGGCGCTCACTTTGCTGATCGCGCTGCCCGGCGCCTACGCCGTCAGCCGCCTGCAGTTCTTCGGCCGCAGGCAGGTCGGCGTGCTGTTCCTGGCCGTGTACCTGTTCCCGCCGATCCTGCTCGCCGTCCCGCTCTTCGTGTTCTTCACCCGGATCGGGCTGCGCGGCACGCTCGTCGGGCTGCTGATCGTGTACGTCTCGCAGGTCGTCGCGGTGTCGATCTACATGCTGCGCAACTACTTCGACACCGTGCCGGTGAGCCTCGAGGAGGCCGCCGCGATCGACGGGTGCTCGCGGCTGGGCGTCATGTGGCGGATCAGCCTGCCGCTGGCCATGCCGGCGATCATCGCGAACGCCCTGTTCATCTTCATGATCGCGTGGAACGAGTTCCTGTTCGCGCTGCTCTTCCTCATCGAGGAGCGCGACCGCTGGACCGTGTCGCTCGGCCTGTCCCAGCTCGCCGGCAGCATCGAGATCCCGACCACCGTCCTGATGGCGGGCTCCGTCATCGTGACGCTCCCGATCATCGTCGTGTTCTTCGCGAGCGAGAAACTGCTCACCGAAGGGCTCACAGCGGGAGCCGAGAAGGGCTGAGGTGGAGCTGGTGCCCCGATGTCGGTGATCGACCAGGAGCGGGTCGCGTCCGGCAACCCGGTGTCGGCGGGCCGGCTGCTGCTGCTCGTCCGGCGGGGGATCGCGACCACCCGCCGCGACCTGATCCGGGTCACCGGGCTGTCGCGGTCCACCGTCACGCAGCGGGTGGACGCGCTGCTCGGAGCGGGCCTGCTGCGCGAGTCGGCCGGTGAGGCCGAGGGCCGCGGCCGCCCCGCCGGGGCCCTCGCCTTCGACGAGGGCTTCGGCCACGTCCTCGTCGCCGGCGTGCACCGGGACCGCGTCGAGCTCACCGCCGTCGACCTGGGCGGGCGGGAGCTGCACCGGCGGGTGTTCGACATGCCCGTCGCCGCCGGGCCCGAGCCCGTGCTCGGCGCGGTCGAATCCGAGCTGGACCGGCTCGTCGCCGAGTCCGGGATCGACTCGGCGCGCACCGTCGCGCTCGGGGTGGGCGTGCCCGGCCCGGTGGACGTCGCCGCCGGGCGGGTCATGCAGCCGCCGGTGATGCCGGGCTGGCACGACTACCCGGTGCGCGACCGGCTCGTGCGACGGCTCGGCGTGCCCGTGTTCGTCGAGAACGACGCCAACCTCATGGCCCTGGGTGAGCAGCGGGCGAACTGGCCGAGCGTCCCGGCGTTGCTGCTCGTGACCGTCGGCAGCGGCATCGGCGCCGGGATCGTCATCGACGGGCGGCTCTACCGAGGCATCGACGGCGGGGCGGGCGACATCGGCCACATCCGCATGTACGGCCACGACGAGCGGTGTGCGTGCGGTGCCGTGGGTTGCCTGGCCGCCGTGGCGTCCGGGGACGCGCTCGCCCGCAGGCTCGCCGCCATGGGCAAGGACGTCTCGAGCGCCGTGGACGTGCGCCGGCTGGTGCAGGAGGGCGACCCGGACGCCATCGCCGCCGTCCGGGCGGCGGGGCAGCTCGCCGGGGAGGTGATGACCACCGTCGTCTCGGTGCTCAACCCGGAGATCCTCGTGCTCGCAGGCGAGATGGCCCAGACCAACGAGTACTTCGTCACGGGCATGCGCGAGCTGATCTACCAGCGCTCACTGCCCCGGGCCACCCGCCGCCTGCGCGTGGTGAGCACGACGCTCGGCGACCGCGCCTCGGTCGTGGGGATGAGCGAGCTGGCGGTCGACGAGGTCTTCGCACCCGACGCCGTCGACGCCCGCCTCGGCACCCGCTGAAGCGGGTGAGTCTTGCGTTTTCGACCGGCGAGTCCGACGTTCCTGCACGGCGAGTCTTGCGTTCCTGCACGGCGAGTCTTGCGTTCCTGCACGGCGAGTCTTGCGTTGCGGTGCGGTGAGTCCTGCGTGCGGGCGGGCTACTGCGGGGTGGCCCAGGCGGGCACGACGCCGGCGTCGAGGTAGGACACCACCGCGATCGCGCCTGCCGCGGCCCAGGCCTGGGGGCGGCACGCCGTGGGGTAGCTGACGGCCTCGCCGTCGATCTCGGCGTAGAGCTCGGGCAGTCGGTCGGCGAAGTCCCCGGCCGCGGCGACGAGGCCTTCACCGAGCGAGCGGGCGACCTCGTGCCGGCCGACGCCTGCGAGGCCGAGCACGGCGATCGCGGTGTCGTGGGGCCACACGGAGCCGCGGTGGTAGGTGAGCGGGTCGTAGCCGCCGTTGGTGCTCGACAGCGTGCGCAGGCCGCGGCCGCCGTCGAGGTCGGGGCGGGCGAGCCGGTCGGCCACGAGCTGGGCCTCGTCCGGGTCGAGGATCCCGGTGGTCAGCAGGTGGGCCATGTTCGACGCCGGTCCGGTGACCGCCCGTCCGTGCCCGTCGAGCGCGATGGCGGGGTAGCGGCCGTCCGGGTCGTCGATCCAGTAGGTCGCGCGGAACAGGGCGGCCAGCCGGTCGGCCCACTGCCGCCACTCGTCGGCGCCCGGCCGGTCGAACGCCGCGAGCACCGCGGCCCCACCGCGGGCCGCCGCGTACGCGTAGCCCTGCACCTCGCACAGCGCCAGTGGCTGGGCGGCGATCGTCCCGTCGGCCCAGCGCACGGCGCCCGGCGAGTCCTTCCACCCCTGGTTGGCCAGGCCGCTGCCGGACGAGCGGCGGTAGCTGAGGAACCCGTAGTCGCCCGCGGTGCGCTTGATCCAGCCGAGCGCGGCCTCCAGGTTCGGCAGCAGCGCGGCCACCTCCGCCTCGGGGAGGCCGGCCTGCCAGGCGTCGTGCAGCAGGCAGCACCACAGCGGCGTGGCGTCGACCGTGCCGTAGTAGCTCGGCGGCAGGTCCAGCCCGCCCGCCTGCAGCCCGTTCGGCCGGAACTCGTGGATGATCTTGCCGGGCTCCTCCTCGCCGCGCGGGTTGCTGACCCGACCCTGTCGCCGCGCCAGCACCCGCAGGGTGCCGCCGGCGAGCGTGGTGGACATCGGCAGCATCATCCGTGCCGTCCACAGCGAGTCGCGCCCGAACAGCGTGCAGAACCAGGGGCTCCCGGCCGCGGCGAACCGGTCGGCGGGGTCGATCGGGTCGGCGAGGAGCAGGCCGTCGAGATCGGCGAGGCTGCGCTGCACCAGGTCGCCACGCGGTCCGCCCACCGCGCGCTCGTCCAGCCGCCATTCGAGCGGGTCGGCCGTCCGGAAGTCCTCCGGCCCGGCCGGCGACGGCGTGAGGACGACCTGCAGCGCCCAGCGCGCGTCCGGGGTGAGGCGCAGCGGCCAGCTCAGCACGGCGTCGGGGCCGTCGGTGTCGATCTCGCCGGGAGCGGGCGCCGTGGTGAGCGAGGCGGCGACGTCGTGGCGGGACCACCGGATCTCGCCACCGTGGACTGTGGGCGGGACCTCCGAGAGCGGCGCGCCGGACTTGACCACCGGGGTGGCCGACAGGTCGCTGCGGGCGCGCAGGACCAGCCGTAGCTCGACCGGAGCGCTCCCGGAGTTGTGCAGGGTGATCTCCTCGACCGCCGTGCGATCGGCGATGCGGCGCTCGCGGCGCACCCGCACGCCGGGAAGTTCGCCCTCGAACGACGCGCGGCCGGCCCCATCGAGGCCGGCCGCCGCGAACTGCAGATCGACGCCCTGGACGTCGATCTCCAGGCGGTTGCAGTAGCGGGTGTCGCCCACGTAGAAGCCCTGTGCGCCCTCGGGACGGACCTGGCCGTCGGGGTCGGAGAGCAGCTCCGCGGGCGCGGCGAGCACCGTGAGGAGGTGGTCGAGGGTGGTTTCGCCGGGCCGGTCCGTCGCCGGGCGTGTGGCGGTCATGTGATCAAAGCTCCTGGTCCGGGCACGCGTCGTGCCCCCCTCGTCGGGTCGACGCTACGCCTTGCGCCCGAAGCGGCGGCCGGGAGGGCAAGATCGCCCCATGTCCGAACCATTCCAGCCGTTCCCGGAGGAGTTCGAGCGCGGGCTCGCCGTCGTCGCCCATCCTGACGACCTCGAGTACGGCGGCGCGGCCGCCGTCGCGCGCTGGACCGCACAAGGCCGTCACATCGCCTACCTCCTCGTCACCCGCGGAGAAGCGGGGATCGACACGCTGCCGCCTGCCGAGTGCGGACCGCTGCGGGAGGCCGAGCAGCGCGCGGCAGCGGCGGAGGTCGGCGTCGACGTCGTGGAGTTCCTCGACCACCCGGACGGGCTGATCACCTACGGGGTGCCGCTTCGCCGTGACATCGCGGCCGCGATCCGCAGGCACCGCCCCGATTTGGTGATCACGGTGAACCACCACGACACCTTCCCGGGCGGGCACTACAACATGGCCGATCACCGGGCGGTCGGGCAGGCCACCCTCGACGCCGTGCGGGACGCGGCCAACCGCTGGCTGTTCCCCGAGGTCGGCGAGCCGTGGAGCGGTGTGCGCCAGGTGCTGGTCATGGCCTCGCCGCTGTCCGGGCACGCCGTGGACGTCGAGGAGCACTTCGACCGCGGGGTGGCGTCGCTGCGCGCCCACAGGGCCTACCTGGAGGCGCTCGGCGGGCCGATGGGCGACGCGGAGACGTTCCTGCGCGGGGCCGCCGAGGAAGCCGCCGCCCGCCTGCCCGGGTCCCGCCTCGCCACCGCCTTCCAGGTCATCCCGGCCTAGGCTCACGTCTCGTGAACCCGTCGACGACCCACGCGCGGCTGGTCGTCGACGAGCTGGTCCGCTGCGGCGTCACCGACGCGGTGCTGTGCCCCGGGTCCCGCAACGCACCGTTGTCGTTCGCCCTGCACGCCGCGGACGCGGCCGGCCGGCTGCGGCTGCACGTCCGGATCGACGAGCGCACGGCCGGTTTCCTCGCGCTCGGGATCGCGTTGCGGTCGGGGCGCCCGGTGCCGGTCTGCACGACGTCGGGCACGGCCGTGGCGAACCTGCATCCCGCGGTGCTGGAGGCGTCGTACGCGGGCGTTCCGCTGGTGGTGCTGAGCGCCGACCGGCCGCCGGACGTGATCGGCACCGGGGCCAGCCAGACGATCGAGCAGGCCGGGCTGTTCGGCGGCGCGGTGCGGCTGGCCGTGAACGCGGCGGTGGACGGCGATCCCGCCCGGCTGCGCTCGTTCGTCGACCGGCTGGTCGCCGCGGCCACCGGGGCGCCGCCCGGCCCCGTGCACCTGAACCTCCCCTTCGCCGAGCCCCTGGTGCCCGACGGCCCCGGCGAAGCTCCCGCGGGCCGGCCGGACGGCCGGCCGCGGACGCGGGTGGCGCCGGTCGCCCGCCATGCGGGACCGCTGCCGCTCGACCCGTCGGCCCCCACGCTGGTCATCGCCGGTCACGGCGCGCCGGACGGCCTGCTCGACCTGCCGGTCCCGGTGGTCGCCGAACCCGCGTCAGCGGCCTGGCGAGCAGCGGTGCGCACCGGCCCGTGGCTGCTCGGGGCCGTCCCCGCGCTGCGGCCGGCCCAGGTGGTGGTGGCGGGGCGTCCCACGCTGCACCGTCCCGTTCAGCGGCTACTCGCCGACCCGGACGTCGCGGTCCACGTGCTCGCCGATCCCCGCGGCCTGCCATGGACCGACGTCGCGGGCAGCGTCCGCGCGATCGGGAGCCTTCCGCCGCTGCGCCCCGACCGGTCGTGGACCGACCGGTGGCGCGCCGCGGACGCCGCCGCGGCGGACGCCCTCGACAAGGCGCTCGACGACCCCGCCGCGCCCGGTGGGCTGCGCCTGGCCCGCGAGCTGGTGGCTGCGCTGCCGCCCGGCGCGCAGCTGGTGCTCGGCTCGTCCAACCCGGTGCGCGACGTCGCGCTCGCCGCCGTGCCGCGCCGCGACCTCACGGTGCTCGCGAACCGGGGTGTCGCCGGCATCGACGGCACGGTCTCGACGGCCGTCGGTGCCGCACTCGTGCACGACGGGCCCGCGTACGTGCTGCTCGGCGACCTCACGCTCCTGCACGACACCACCGGCCTCGTCCTCGGTCCGGACGAGCCGCGCCCCGACCTCACGATCGTGGTGCTCAACGACGACGGCGGCGGCATCTTCGAGCTGCTGGAGCAGGGTGCCCCGGAACACGCCGCCGCGTTCGAGCGGGTGTTCGGCACGCCGCACGGCGTCGACCTGGCCGCCCTGTGCGCGGCGACCGGCACCGGTCACGTGCAGGTGGAGCTGCCGGACCTCGCCGACGCGCTCGCCCCGGCGCCCGGGCTGCGGGTCGTCGAGGTGCGCGCCGGGCGCCGCGAGCTACGGGAAGGACACGCGAAGCTCCGCGCGGCCGTCGACGCGGTACTGACGGAGGTCTACTGAGCCTGCCAGACGGCTCGGTCGCTGGTTCAGGAAAGCCACATTCAGGGCCTTGTGGTTCCTGAATGTGGCTTTCCTGAACTCGGGCCGGCCTTCCGCCCGGTTCAGGAGGTCGTCGCCAGAAGCAGGTCCACCTCTTCGCGGGTGGGTGCGGTGGCGGGGCCGGGACGCGTCACGGCGAGGGCGGCCGCCGCGTTCGCGCGGGTCGCGGCGCCGACGAGGTCCGCCCCGAGCAGGAGCTCGGCGGCGAGCACACCGCAGTGCGCGTCGCCCGCCCCCGTGGTGTCGACGGTCTCGACCGGGATGCCGGGGACGTGCGTCGTGGTGCCGTCGCGGGTGACGAGGCAACCCGCCGCGCCGTCGCGCACGATCACGGCCGCCGACGGGGGAAGGCGCCTGGCGAGCTTCGCCGAGGCCTCCCGGCGGTCGGTCTCGCCGGTGAGGATGCGTGCCTCGCGGGCGTTCGCGGAGAGGATCGACGTGCGTTCCAGGAGCCGGGTCCAGGCGGTGGGGTCGATCTCCCCGACGAGCGGCCCGGGGTCGACCAGCACCGTCGGGCCGTCGAGGGTGGCGAGCCGGTCGAGCAGGACGGCCGCCTTGTCCGGGACGAGCAGGCTGTAGCCGCTCACGTACACCACGTCCGCGGCGGTGACCGGTACGGCCGCGAGCGCGGCGGCGTCGACGGTCGACTCGGCCCCGCTGCCCGTCACGAACGTGCGCTCGCCGGTGCCGTCCACGAGCACGACGCAGATCCCGGTGTCCGATCCCGGGGTGGGCGGGAGCGCTGTCGTGATGCCCTCGGCGGCCATGGCGGCGCGCGCGAGGTCGCCGAACCGGCCGCCGCCGTGCCCGCCCGCGTACACGACCTCGGCCCCGGCCCGCGCGGCCGCGGCCATGACGTTGAACCCGCCGCCGGGCTGCAGGTCGGTGTGCGAGGCGAACACGTCCCCGCCGACCGGCGGCAGCCCCTTCACCCGCATCACCAGGTCGAGGATCACCTGCCCGGTGTGGATCAGCCGGCCGGTCATCGCCGGGCCCCGCCCAGCCCGCCGTAGATCCCTGCGGCCACGACGAAGGTGACCACCCAGCCGAGCCCGTTCTCCCCGAGCCAGCTCCCGGCGAGCGGTCCGCTGAACCACGGCGCGTCCGACGGGCCGGCGGTGACGAACAGGTAGCCGGCGACGATCGCGGCGGCCCATGCCGTGACGGCCCGCCACTCGACACCGCCGCGGTACCAGTACGCGCTGGTCCGGCGCACGTCCATCAGCGCGACCGGGTCGTAGTGCTCGCGGCGGAGCATGTCGGTGGCGAATACACCGACCCAGGCCGTGATCGGTACGGCGAGGAGGCTGATGAACGCGATGAACGGGCCGTAGAAGTCGTCGGCGACGAGGATGAAGTAGATCGCCCCGACGAACGTCACCACCACGTCGACGACCACGGCGTACACGCGCGGCATCCGCAGGCCGAGCGTCAGGGTGGTGAGCCCCGCGGAGTAGACGGACAGGTGGTTGGACAGCAGCAGCCCGCCGAACGCCGCCACCAGGTACGGCACCGCCATCCAGGTCGGCAGCATGGCGCGGATGGCGGCCACCGGGTCGCCCGCGTCGGCCAGCGACGGGTCGCCCGCGGCGAGCATGCTTCCCAGGGAAATGAGGAGCACCAGCGGGATGCCCGCCCCCGCGGCCGCCGAGAGCACCAGCGAGCCTGCCTTCACGCCGGGTGCCTGGTAGCGCGAGACGTCGGCCGACGCGTTCGCCCACCCGATGCCGGTGCCGGCCGCGATGATGCCGACGCCCGCGATCATCGTGCCGACGGGCGCGGGGGTGGCCGCGCCGACGGCCGCCCAGTCGACGGTGGCGACGAGGAAGGCGCCGACCACGATGTTGAGCGCGCCGAACACCCAGGTCGCCCAGCGCTGCACGGACACGAGCACGGCGTGCCCCAGCCCGGACACGACCACCGTGAGCAGCACGAACACCGTGATGCACGCGACGGTCAGCCAGGGGTGGTCGGTGGCGGCCGGGCTGGCGCCGAACAGGATCGTGCACAGCGAGAGCAGCGCGAACGCCGCCGTAGTCGTGTTGACCGTCTCCCAGCCCAGCCGGGAGATCAGCGAGACGGCGGTGGGGCCGATGTTGCCGCGCGCCCCGAACACGGCCCGCGACAGCGTGAGGCCGGGGGCGCCGCCGCGGCGGCCTGCGATCGACACCGCCCCGACGATCGCGAACGAGCCGACCGAGCCGATGGCCGCGACGACCACCGCCTGCCACACGGTGAGCCCCAGCGCCACGAGGGTGGCGCCCAGCGGCAGGCCGAGGATCGAGATGTTGGCGGCGAACCACACCCAGAACAGCTGGGCGGGGCGCCCGTGACGCTCGTCGGCGGGCACCGGCTCGATGCCGCGCGTCTCGAGCGCGGCTTCGACCCTCCCGGTGCTGGGGCCTTCGCTGGTGGTGGTCATGTCGAGCTCCCGTGCCGGAGTTGGAGCAGCCCGTCGGCGACGGGTGCCGGATCGAGGCCGTTGACCCGCAGGACCGTGTCGAGCAGGTCCGCGGGCAGCCCGCCCACGCCGTGGTGCGCGCCGAGCACGGCGCCGCAGATCGCGGCGACCGTGTCGGTGTCGCCGCCGATCTCGGCCGCGAGGGTGAGCGCTTCGAGGGGGGCGTCGCCGAGCGCCTCGGCGAGCGCGAACGCCGCCACCACCGACTCCTGCGCCGCCACGGACGTGCCGATCACGTCCGCGACGGCGTCGGCGAGGTCGGCGCGGCCCCGGCCGCGGACGAAGCCGCGGGCCCAGCGGATGCGGGCGGCGATGTCGCCGCCCGCGGCCCAGTGGCCGCGCCGCGCACCGGCGGCCGCGGCGTGCTCGGCGGCGTCGAGTGCGCTGCTCAGGCCCTCGCCCGCGACGCCTGTGGAGACGGCCGCGGCCACCGCGGCGGCCGCGGCGATCCCGATGGAGGAGTTGTGGGTCACCCGGCTGGCCTGCACGACGGCGTCGAGCAGCGCGTCGTGGTCCGACACCGGCACGGCGATCCCCACGGGTGCCACCCGCATCGCGGCCCCGTTGGTGGTGCCGTCGCGACCGGCCTCGTCCGGCGCCTCGCCCGCCCGCAGGCGCTGGATCGCGCGCTTGGTCGACGGGCCGAGCAGGTCCGCCGAGCCACGGCGGACCATGTCGGCCTCCCACCGCTCCAGCGCGTCCGCGAACGCGGTCGCGTCGACGCGGCCGGCCCCGTCGATCAGCAGCCCGGCGAGCAGCAGCGCCTGCTCCGTGTCGTCGGTGACCGAGCCCGCCGGCATCCCCGGCGCGATCGGCTGGTCGGGGGCGGCGTCGAGCAGCGTGGTCACGCGCCCGTACCGCGAGGTGATCCACTCCCGCGACATCGACTGCGTGGGCATGCCCAGCGCGTCGCCGAGGGCGAGTCCGGCGAGCGCGCCGATCGCCCGGTCCCGCTCGCGCTGTGACATCGATTCGCTCGCAAGCTGGCTCATCGATCGCCGAACGTCAGGTGGAACCGGAACCGCGCCGGGTCCAGCAAGCTCTCGACGTGCTCGACGAGGTTTCCGTCGCTGGTCAGCGTGGTGCGGGTCGAGTGGAGGAACAGCTCACCGGTTCTGCGTTCGAGCAGGGCGGCGGCCTCCTCGTCGAGGGGGACGGTCGAGATCCACTGCTCGCCGTTCGTGCCGCTCAGCCCGGCAGCCCGCAGCGTCGCCGTGATCGAGCCGTCGACGAGGCCGCGCACGGGCAGGTCGGCGAGCGCGCCGGTGGCCGGAACCGCGGACGTCTCCAGGGAGACCGGGCCGGCCGCCGTCCGGCGCAGCCGCCGGATGGTGACGAGCGGGCCGTGGCGATCGACGAGATCCGCGGCCCCGCCCCGCTCGATGCCGAGCAGCTCCACGGTGACGTCCGACCCGGCGTCGGCGAGGGCGCGGGCCCAGCCGACGCTCTGGTCGAGCGCCACGCCGTCGAACGTGACGAACGAACCGACGCCGGTCTCGGTGGCGATCAGGTTGCGGCGCTGCAGCTCCGACAGGGCGCTGCGGACGGTGCCGCGGCTGACCTGGTAGCTCGCCGCCAGCTGGTTCTCACCCGGCAGCCGCTCGCCGCGGGCCAGTCGGCCGGAGCGGATCCGCTCGGTCAGGTCCTCGACCAACCGGGACCGCTTGCTGAACCCCACCTGTCCAGTCATGTACATACATGTATGCCATGAGGAGCGGGTTTGTCCAGCAGTCAGTCCTGGCCGGAGTCCTCCAGCGCGTCGCGGACCGCGACCATCTTCGCTGCGGCCTCCCGCACCTCGGTGTCCGGATCGGAGTCGGCGACGATCCCGCAGCCGGCGAACAGGCGCGCGACCGGCCCGTCCAGCTGCGCGCACCGTAGGGCGATGCCGAGCTCGCCGTCGCCTGCGCCGTCCATCCAGCCGACGGGACCGGCGTACCGGCCGCGGTCCATGCCCTCCAGCTCGGCGATCAGGGCGAGCGCGGCGTCGCGCGGCGTGCCACCGACCGCCGCCGTGGGGTGCACGGCCTCGGCGAGCTGCAGCAGCGAGGCGGGTGCCTGCGGGTCGAGCTTCCCGTGCACGTCGCTGGCCAGGTGGGAGACGTTGCGCAACGCGATCACCGACGGCGTCTCGGGCACGTCGAGCGTGGTGCACATCGGGCGGAGCGCGTCGGCGAGCGAGTCGACGGCGAGCGCGTGCTCGTGGCGGTCCTTGGCCGAGCCGAGCAGCTGGCCGGGCAGGTCGTCGCACTCACCCGGCCAGATCGTGCCGGCGAGCACCCGCGACGAGACGGTGCCGTCCTCGCGGCGCACCAGGAGCTCCGGGGTGGCGCCGACGAGCCCGTCCACGGAGTAGGACCAGCACGTGGGGTAGCGGCGGGCCAGGCCTGCGAGCAGGAACCGCGGGTCGAGCGGGGCGTCGCCCACCGCGAGCAGGTCGTGGGCGAGCGCGGCCTTGTCGAGCTCGCCCGCCCGCATCCGGCGGACCGCCTCCGCCACCGCGTTCCGGTAGCCCGCCACCGGCAGCAGACCGTCGGCGAACCGCAGCGTGCCGCTCGGCCGGACCGGGGTGACCGCCCGCACCGCGGGCGGGCCGTCACCGCGGGAGAACTCGGTGATCCACGCGACCCCGTTGCGCCGCCCGACGAGCACCCGCGGGACGACCAGCACCGAGCCCGGTGAGTTCTCGGCGAACGTGAAGCTGACGAACGCCACCGGGCCCGTACCGGGTACGTCGACGGCGTCGTCGACCCGCAGCCCCGCGGTGAAGGAGCGCCACCACGCGTCGGCCTCGGCGAACCGGTTCTGCCCCGCGACGGTGATGCGGGCGACCTCACCCCACCCGACGAGGCCGTCGGATCCCCGCACCCACGACAGCGGGTTGCGGTCGTCGGGAAGCAGCTCGAGCAGGCCGCCCGGGTCGCCGACGAGCCTGGTTCGCACGCCCAACCCGGTCGGTAGCGGGGCGATCGTCACGAATCCGAGAGTAGGAGGCGGTTGGCGTTCGTGTGCGCGCGGCCCGGGAGGCACCGGCCACACCGGTGCCCTCACCAGGCCTCATACGATGGGGGACGTGACGAGTGGCACCCAGACGACAGGCACCGGGCGCACCCGCGCGATCGACGAGCTGGCATCGCTGGTGGGCCCGGTCGGTCGCTTCGCGGCGACCAGGGCCTCCGAGATCGTCACGGGGATCGCGGTGCTCGCCACGGTGCTCGGCCTGCTCGCGCTGGCCGGTGCCGCCGTGAACGACCGTTCCATCTCGGCCAACCCCGGCTACGCGCAGGCCGAGGTGCTGGACGGGTCGACGTTCGCCCGCACGGTCGTCCGCTTCACGGTGGCCAGCGGCGAGACCGTGGTGCCCGAGCACGGGGTCTTCTACCCGTCCGGGCTCGAGGTTGGCGAGTCGGTGGCCGTCGAGTACGACCTGGCCGACCCGGAGCTCGCCCGGGTGGCCGGGCGCAGCGCGCTCGATCAGGCGGCCCCCCTCGCCCTCGGCGTGGCGCTGGTGTGGGCCGTGCTGGGGCCCATCGCCTTCTGGCTGCGGCGCCGCCGCCGCGCCTAGTGCTCCCGGCGGGGAGCACTAGCCTGCGCGGTACCGATCGGCGAGCTCGGGCGGGGCGCAGGCCAGCCAGCCGTCGAGGATCGCGTCCCGCAGCGCGGCCTCGGTGACCTCGTCCAGCTCGACGAGCACCGCCGCGTAGCCGTCGAAGTGCGGGATCGTGAAGAACGCGCCCGTGTTCGCGGCGAGCACCGCCTCCTTCTCGTGGAGGTCGGCGACGCGGATCGCGAGGATCGGGCCGTCCGGTGGGGTCTCGGCGCCGTACCGGCGGATGTCGGCCTTGCTGAACGCCCGTTCCCAGGCGAAGACCTTCGGCCCGCCGCGCTTCGTGGTGCCCTGCACCGCCCACGCCCTGCTGCCGTGCCGTTCGAGTTCGACGACCCCCGGCAGCTCGGTTGCCATGCCGGCCACGTCGTCGAGGCTCACCATGCCGCGGACGCTACTCGGTTCGGCGTGTGGCCAGCGCGACCCCGAGCACGGTGACCGCCATCCCGCCGAGCGCCACGACGCCGAGCGACTCCCCGAACATCACGAACGCCATCAGGGCCGTGATCCCGGGCACGAGGTAGAAGTAGCTGGTGACCTGGGCCGCTGCGCCGCGGCGCAGCATGAGGAACAGCAGCGAGATGCCCCCGCCGGTGAGCACCAGTACCGACCAAGCCAGCGCGCCCACGAGCTGAGGTGTCCAGTCGAACCGGAACGACTCGAACGCGAGCGCGAACGGCAACGTCACCACGACCGACGCAACGAACTGCACCACCTGGCCGGTGCGCAGGTCGAACTGCGGGCAGAACCGCTTCTGGTAGAGCGTGCCGATCGTGATCGCGAGCAGGGCCATGACCGTGAGGCCGAGCGTCCCGGGTGACAGGCCTTCGGTGGTGAGCCGGTTGGACACCACCAGCGCGACGCCCACGAACCCGAGGAGCAGCCCGATCACCTGCCGCGTGCCCAGCCGTTCGCCGAGCAGCCCGGCGAACACCGCGGTGAGCACCGGCTGCAGGTTCACCACGAGCGCCGCGACGCCGGCCGGCATCCCGGCGGCGACCGCGGCCCACACGCCGCCGAGGTAGCCCGCCTGGATCCCGACGCCGGCCACCGCGATGTGCAGCGCCTGCCGCCCGCGTGGCCACGGCGCTCCCGCCGCGACCGCGAGGGCGAGCATCAGAACGATCACGCCCGCGTAGCGCACCACCAGGAAGCTCAGCGGCTCCGCGTACGGGGCGGCGTACTTCGCGACGACGAAGCCGGAAGCCCAGATGACGACGAACGCGAACGGCGTGGCGCGCACGGCGAAGCCGGCGCGCGAGACGGTGGTACTGATGCCCGACCCTAACCCGCGCCCGGCCCGCGACTCACCCGCATCGAGAACGTGATTCGGGGGCCGGGTCAGACCTCGGACGCGCGCCACCAGGCCAGCACGGCGTCGAGCGCTCCCGGCACCGCGACGATCATGGCGTCCGTTGGCAGGGGATCGGGGCACCCGTTCCCGTCCACGATCACGGCGCCTGCCTCCACGGCGAGGCAGGCGGCGCCCGCGACGTCCCACTCGCGGTAGCCCTCGAGCACCGCGGCGACGGCGTGCCCGAGCGCCACCTGGGTGACCGCGAGCGCCGACGAGCCGAGGGAACGGATCCCGGCGTGGGCCGCGGTGGCGTGGCGGGTGAACGAGGCGGTGCGATCGGGTCCGAGCTCGGCGCAGATCAGCCCGCCCGCCGGAGGCCGGGGCACGACCCGGACCGGGACGCCGTTCGCCCGCACCCCTCGTCCGCGGGCGGCGGCGTAGATCTGGGCCCGGCTCGGGTCGGCGATCACCCCCACGACCGGCCCGGAGGCGTCCACCAGCGCGAGACTGTATGCGCACCACGGGAATCCCGCGACGTAGTTTGCGGTGCCGTCCACCGGGTCGACGACCCACCGGTACGGGGCGCGGTGCGCGTCCGGGTCGGCGCCGTACTCCTCGCCGACCACGGGCACGCCGGGGAACTCCGCGGCGAGCACCCGGCGGGTGTGGCGCTCGAGGGTCCGGTCGGTGTCGGTGACCCAGTCGAAGGGGTTGGCCTTGTGCGCGGCACCGCTGTGGTGCTCCCGGCCCGCGGTGGCCGTGATCACCTCGGCCGCGTCGTTGGCGAGCCGCCCGGCCACCTCGAGGGCACGGGACATCAGCCCGGCTTCCACAGGGAGGGGCGCCGGGGGTGCGCTCGGTTCCTGCTGGACGGTCATGTGGCCCGAGCGTCACCGGCTCCGGTGTCCCGGGTGCGTCACGCAGGTGACGTGCCGACGATCACACGGCCAACTGTGCGACAGACACCCGCGAGCGGGCCGGCGGCGCATTGAAGGCCCGCGAGCCCGCCGGAGCGGAGCGGAGGCAATGACAAGACAGAGTTGGCTCGCAGTTCGATGGCAAGCCACCGGCGCGATCCCCGGCCGGGGGACGGTGCCACCGTGCGCGTCGCGATCGTCTCCGAATGCTTCCTCCCCGTGGTCAACGGCGTCACCAACTCGGTGCTGCGGGTGGTCGAGCACCTCACCGAGGCGGGGCACGAGGTGCTGGTCGTCGCGCCCGGCATCGACGGCCCCACCGAGTACGCGGGCGCGCCCGTCGTGCGGATCAGGGAGATGAACCTGCCGGTCGTGTCGTCGATGCCGGTCGGCGTGCCGAGCAGGCGCGTGCTCACGGCGCTGCGCGAGTTCTCGCCGGACGTGGTGCACCTCGCGGCGCCGTTCGTCGTCGGGTACCGGGGGCTCGCGGCGGCGCGCAGGCTGGGCATCCCGACGGTCGCGGTCTACCAGACCGACGTGGCCGGCTTCGCCTCCTCCTACGGCCTCGGCCTCACCGCGCGCGCGGCGTGGCGCTGGACGTGCCGGCTGCACGGGCAGGCCGACCGCACGCTCGCGCCGTCGAGCTGGGCCACCGCTGCGCTGCGGGCCCGGGGCGTGCCCCGGGTGCACCAGTGGGCGCGGGGCGTCGACACCCGGCGGTTCACCCCGTCGAAGCGCGACGACGCGTTGCGCGCCGAGCTGGCTCCCCGGGGCGAGCTGCTGGTCGGGTACGTCGGGCGGCTGGCACCCGAGAAGCAGGTCGAGCGGCTCGCCGCGCTGGAAGGGCTGCCGGGCACCCGGCTCGTCGTGGTGGGCGGCGGGCCCAGCGAGGAGCGCCTGCGGGCGATCCTGCCGGGCGCGGCGTTCCTCGGGTTCCGGGAGGGCGACGACCTCGCCCGGATCTACGCATCGCTGGACGTGTTCGTCCACACCGGGCCGTCCGAGACGTTCTGCCAGGCGGCGCAGGAGGCGCTCGCGTCGGGGTTGCCCGTCGTGGCACCGGACGCGGGCGGCCCGCGCGACCTGGTGCTGCCCGGGCGTACCGGCTTCCTGGTGCCGCCACACCCCGACGGGGCCGCCGCGGACGACCCGGCAGCCGTAGCAGCGGACGCCGAGCTGCGGGCCGCGGTGGAGACCCTCGCCGATCCGCAGCTGCGCGGCCGGTTCGGCGCAGCGGCGCGGCGGTCGGTGCTGCGCCGCACCTGGTCGGCGGTGTGCGACGAGCTGCTGGCGCACTACGCCGAGGTCATCGGCGGCCACAGCGCAGCGGCGGCCTAGTGCCCCCCGCCGGAAGTCCCGCACATGCCTCGACGGCCCAGCTTCCCGCTGGGCGCACCGGCGAACCGGCCGAGTATGTCCAATACGAGGCCGGCACGCCGGCACACCCAGCGGAAAGCTGGATCCGCCGATACATGCACCGGACTTCCGGCGGGGGGCACTGTTGAGGATCGTCCAGCTGGCCAACTTCTACGGCCCGCGGTCGGGTGGCCTGCGCACCGCGCTGCACCACCTCGGCGCCGGTTACGGAGCGCGGGGGCACGAGGTCGTGCTCGTGGTGCCCGGCCCGCGATCCGGGGACGAGCTCCTGCCCACCGGGATCCGGCGCGTCACGATCGCCGCGCCCCGGCTGCCCGGCACCGGCGGCTACCGGGCGGTCGACCCGTGGCGGGTGCAGCGGTTGCTGGAACGGCTGCGCCCCGACGCGATCGAGGTGTCCGACCGGCTCACCCTGCGCGGGCTCGGCGCGTGGGCGGCCCGGCACGGCGTGCCGAGCGTGGTGATCTCCCACGAGCGGCTCGACCGGCTGCTCGCCCAGTTCCTGCTGCCCGGCGCGACGGCCCGCCGCGTCGCCGACCTGGCGAACGCCCGGATGGCCGCCGCTTACGACACCGTCGTCTGCACGACGTCGTTCGCGCGGGCCGAGTTCGACCGCATCGGGGCGCGCAACGTCGCGCAGGTCCCGCTCGGCGTCGACCTCACGACCTTCTCGCCCCGCCACCACGACAGCGAACTGCGGGCCGGCCTCGCGGGCGGGGCCGAGACCCTCCTCGTGCACTGCGGGCGGCTCTCGCCGGAGAAACACCCCGAGCGCAGCATCGACACGGTGGCCGCGCTGCGTGCGGCGGGGCACCGGGTGCGGCTGGTCGTCGCGGGGGACGGACCGCGCAGGCCCGCCCTGGAACGGCGCGCCGCGGGGCTTCCGGTGACGTTCGTGGGTTTCGTCCGCGACCGCGGCCGGCTCGCCCGGCTGCTGGCCTCGGCGGACGTCTCGCTCGCCCCCGGCCCGCACGAGACGTTCGGGCTGTCCGCGCTGGAGGCGCTCGCCAGCGGCACGCCGGTGGTGGTGTCGGCCTCGTCGGCGCTGCCGGAGATCGTCGGCCCGTCGGGGGCCGCCGCGCTGGACCGGCCGGAGGCCTTCGCCGCGGGCGTCACCACGCTGCTCGCCGCCGACGAGGCGAGCCGGCGGGGCGCGGCGCGGGCACGGGCGGAGCAGTTCGGCTGGCCGGCCTCCGTGACCGGGATGCTGGGGATGCTGGCCGCGTCCTGACGCCGCGCACGCGCCGCGGTCGGCGCGACTACGCCCTCACGCTCGCGAGGGTGTCGAGCCAGTGCAGCAGCAGCGCGGTCTCCGGCTCGCCGAGTCCGGTCTCGTGGTCGCGCAGGATGGCGGCGAGCTGCAAGGCCGCGACGACCAGTGAGCCGTCGCCGCCTGCGTGCGCGGTGGCGCGGTCGGGGACCAGCACCGCGGCGTGGACGGCGTCGCGCACCCGCCGGGAGAGGTCCGGGTCGGGGTAGTTCTCGGGCTGCGTGACGAGGTTCAGCGCCACCCCGATGTTCGCGGACATGATCATCTGGGCGGCCGTGCCCGACCCGATCCGCAGCCTGCCCGCCGCCGCGCACCGGTCGAGGGTCTCCCGCAGCAGGCGCATCGCCTCCTGCGCGGCGGAGGGGACCGTGGCGAAGCTCGGCGAGAACATCAGCCGGTAGACGGCGGGGTGGGACTTCGCGAACTCGACGTGGGTGTCCCACCCGTTGCGCAGGTCCGTGACGGGGTCCTCGGACGGTTCGGCGGCCCGCTTCGTGGCCAGGTAGCGGTCGAACCCGTAGTCCACGAGCGCGCTGAGCAGGCCGTTCTTGTCCCCGAACAGCCGGTACAGCACGGGCGCCCCGACGCCGACCGCCTCGCACACCGCGCGCGTGGCGATGTCGCGGTCCGGTGAGGCGTTCAGCAGCTCTTCGGCTGCCTCGAGCATCCGCGTGCGCATGTCCACCCCATGAGCGTAGCGGCACTAACGATGTAGCCGTACGAGTGTTACGCACGTCATAGCAGCGATTCGTAGATTCTGTAGCGCGGCTACGACTTCCGGTGTTAGCGTCGTTCCAGATCGAGTGAAACGACGTTACGAAGGAGCGGGACCATGACCGAGAGCACGTCGAGGGTCGCGATCGTGACCGGCGGTTCGGGCGGCATCGGACGGGCGGTCGCCGAGCGACTGGCCGCCGACGGGATGACCGTGCTGGTGCACTACGCGGGCAACCCGGGGCGGGCCGAGGAGACCGTCGACGCGATCGTGGCCGCCGGTGGCACCGCCGCCGCGTTCCGGGCGGACGTCGCGAACGAGAACGAGGTGGCCGCCCTCTTCGACGAGGCGGAGCGGCGCTACGGCGGCGTCGACGTGGTCGTGCACACGGCGGGGATCATGCTGCTCTCGCCGCTCGCCGAGCTCGACCTCGACGACCTCGACCGGATGCACCGCACCAACATCCGCGGGACCTTCGTGGTCGACCAGCAGGCCGCCCGCCGCGTCCGCAGCGGCGGCGCGATCATCAACTTCTCCACGTCGGTGACGAAGATCGCCCTGCCGACGTACACCGCGTACGCCGCCAGCAAGGGCGCCGTCGACGCGATGACCCTGATCCTGGCCAGGGAGCTGCGCGGTCGCGACATCACCGTCAACGCCGTCGCGCCCGGCCCGACCGCCACCCCGCTGTACCTCGAGGGCAAAGAGCAGTCGGTGATCGACCACATGGCCTCGATGGCCCCGCTGGAGCGACTCGGCGCGCCCGCCGACATCGCCGAGGCAGTCGCCTTCCTCGCCGGCCCGGCCCGCTGGATCAACGGGCAGGTCCTCTACGCCAACGGCGGAATCATCTGAGCAGGAGAGGGATCATGACCGAGAACACCAGCAAGAAGACCACCAGGAACATCGTCGTCACCGGGGCGTCCAGCGGGTTCGGCGCGCTCACGGTCAGGGCGCTCGCCGACGCGGGGCACACCGTCTACGCCGGCATGCGCCAGACCGCCGGCCGCAACGCGCCCGCCGTCGCGGAACTGGCCGAGTACGCGAGGGAGCACGGGGTCGACCTGCGCGCCGTCGAGATGGACGTCGGCGACCAGGCGTCGGTGGACGCGGCCGTCGAACGCATCATCGCCGAGGTCGGCCGCCTCGACGTGGTCGTGCACAACGCGGGGCACATGGTGCTCGGGCCGGCCGAGGCGTTCACCCCGGAGCAGCTGGCGGCCGTCTACGACGTCAACGTGCTGTCCACGCAGCGCGTCAACCGGGCCGCCCTGCCGCACCTGCGGGCCCAGGGCGACGGGCTCGTGGTGTGGGTCGGCTCCAGCAGCAGCCGGGGCGGCACCCCGCCCTACCTCGCCCCGTACTTCGCGGCGAAGGCGGCCGAGGACGCGCTGGCCGTGAGCTACGCGGCCGAGCTTGCGCGCTTCGGCATCGACACCACGATCGTGGTGCCCGGCGCCTTCACGAGCGGGACGAACCACTTCGCCCACGCAGGCCATGCGGAGACCGCGGAGGTCGTGGCCGCCTACGAGGAGCGCTACGCCGGCCTGCTCGACCAGGTGGCCGAGCGCCTGGCGCGGTTGACGCCGCCCGACGCCGACCCGGCGGAGGTGGCCCGCCAGATCGCCCGGGTGGTCGACCTGCCCAAGGGCCAGCGGCCGTTCCGCGTGCACGTCGACCCCGCGCACGACGGTGCCGAGGAGGTCTTCGACCACGGCGACCGCATCCGGGTCGACTTCTACCACCGCGTCGGCCTCGACGACCTGCTGCGCCCCGCCTGACCCGCGGAACCCGCCCGCGCCCGGCACCGCCGGGCGCGGGCTCCTCGCGTAGCGTTCCCCGCGTGAGCAGGGCCGACCTCGACAAGGACCCGCACGACGTCGCGGCGATGTTCGACGGCGTCGCGCGTCGCTATGACCTGACCAACACCGTGCTCACCGCGGGTCAGGACCGGCGGTGGCGGCGCATCACGCGGGACGCGCTCGGGCTGCGCCCCGGGGAGCGGGTGCTCGACCTCGCGGCGGGCACCTCCGTGTCGACCGTGGAGCTGCGGCACTCCGGCGCGTGGTGCGTCGCGGCCGACTTCTCCCTCGGCATGCTGCGGGCAGGCGCCCACCGCCCGGTGCCGAAGGTGGCCGCCGACGCGCTGCACCTGCCGTTCCGCGACGGGGTGTTCGACGCCGTGACGATCTCGTTCGGGCTGCGCAACATCAGCGACACCGAGGCGGCGCTCGCGGAGCTCGCGCGGGTCACGCGGCCCGGGGGGCGGCTCGTCGTGTGCGAGTTCGGCACGCCGACGGTCGCGCCGTTCCGGGTGGCCTACTACATCGGCCTCGAGCACGTGCTCCCCGCGATCGCCCGGCGGGTGTCGAGCAACCCCGAGGCCTACACATACCTGGGCGAGTCGATCCGCGACTGGCCGGCCCAGCCGGAGCTCGCCCGCCGCATCGCGAAGGCGGGCTGGAGCGACGTCGCCTGGCGGAACCTGGCTCTCGGCACCGTCGCGCTGCATCGCGCCACCCGCGCGGGCTGAGCCGACCGGCCCGGTCGACGGGCGAACCACCGGGCTGCGTAGGCGTACGGATGCGCTGCCCGGCGGGCCGGCGGACGCTCGGGCGCATGGACGAACCGCTCGGGCACCAGATCCCGGTACAACCGGCCGGGGAGTACGCCACGATCGACATCTCGCGGCAGAACGCGGTGCTCGCCGCGCTGCACGGTCCCGATCCGGCTCCCGCCGTTGCCGCGGTGCTCGCCGCTCCGCAGCGGTACGCCCCGCCGGTGCTCGCCGCCGCGGCCGCGGAGCTGTTCGTCGCGGGACGGCGCGACGAGGCGGTGTTCTGGTTCTACGCCGCCCAGCTGCGGGCCCGGTTCGACGCGAACCGGGCTGCGGACCCGACGGCCGGGGCCGCCGTCGCGGCGCTCACGCGGCACTACGGCCCGAGCATCAACCGCCACGCCTTCGCCGATCCGGCCGGGCTGCGGGCCGTCGTCGAGCGCGTGGTCGGGTGGGACCGGGCGACCCCGCACGACTACGACCACCGCTGGATCAACCTGCACGGCATGGGCGTCTTCACCGGTGCGACCGCGCTGAGCCGTCCGGCTGCGCAGTGGGGCGCGATCGCCGAGGGCACCCGCGAGGAGTACCTGCGGGGCCTCGAGGAGGCGCTGCGCGACCTGCCGTGAGAGTGGGTGTGGCCCCGCCGACGAGGGCCGGTCACCAACCTGCGCGGGCATCCCTCGACCAGGGTGCTTAGACTCAGTACGACTTCGTGAATCCGTTCACAAGGAGCCGCATTGGTCGCGCCCGAATCCACCACATCGGACGCCGACGTCATCGTCGTCGGCGCGGGTCCCGCGGGATCCACCGCCGCCGCATACCTCGCCAGGGCAGGACTGGACGTCCTGCTGCTGGAGAAGTCGACGTTCCCGCGGCCCAAGGTGTGCGGCGACGGCTTCACGCCGCGCGGCATGAAGCAGCTCATCGACCTCGGGATCGACTGCTCGCAAGCGAACGGTTGGCTGCACAACAAGGGCCTGCGGGTGGTGGGCGGCGGGGTCACCCTCGAGCTCGACTGGCCGACGCTCGCGAACTTCCCGAACTACGGGGCCGTGCGCCCCCGCCAGGACTTCGACGAGCTGCTCGTGCGCCACGCCGAAAAGCTCGGTGCCCGGTTGCACGAGGACACCACGGTCAGCGAGGCGATCACCGACGAGCGCACCGGCCGGGTCGTCGGCGTCAGGGGCACCGTCGGGAAGGGCAAGGAGAAACGCCCGGTCTCCTACCGCGCTCCGATCACCCTGGCCTGTGACGGCGTCAGCGCGCGGCTGGCGCTCTCCGTCGGGATGGTCAAGCGCGAGGACCGCCCGATGGGCGTGGCCGTGCGCCGCTACTACAACTCCCCGCGCACGCACGACGACTTCCTCGAGAGCCACCTGGAGCTGTGGGACCGCTCCGACCCGAAGAACCCGAAGCTGCTGCCCGGGTACGGCTGGATCTTCGGGATGGGCGACGGCACCTCCAACGTGGGGCTCGGGATCCTGTCCACGTCGAAGGCCTACGGCAGCACCGACTACCGCGCACTGCTCAAGTCGTGGCTGGACGGCACGCCGGAGGAGTGGGGCTACCGCGACGAGAACGCCGTGGGCACCGTCGGCGGTGCGGCCCTGCCGATGGGCTTCAACCGCACCCCGCACTACCGGCCGGGGCTGCTGCTGGTCGGCGACGCGGGCGGCATGGTCAACCCGTTCAACGGGGAGGGAATCGCCTACGCGATGGAGTCGGCCGCGATCGCGGCGCGCTGCGCGGTGCAGGCCCACGCCCGCTCCGGCGCATCGGCCGAGGCGGCGCTCGCCGGGTACCCGGCCGCGGTGAGCCAGGCGCTCGGCAGCTACTACCGCATCGGCAACCTGTTCTCGAAGCTCATCGGCAACCCGACGATCATGGGGATGGCCACGAAGTACGGCCTCCCGCGCACCACGCTCATGCGCTTCATCCTGAAGCTGCTCGCCAACCTGTACGACCCGAGGGACGGCGCGGTCAGCGACCGTCTGATCACCGCGATGACCAGGCTCACACCGAGCTTGTAGTAAGGCTTGCCTGGGTCCGGTCGGGCGCCGAGTCCGACCTAGGGTCCCGGGCGGAATCAATAAAGCGATTCGACAAAGAAGACGAAGACGAGACGACGAGGGTGAACGGATGCTCGACCCCTACCTCCCGCTGGTGCTGTTGTTCGCCCTGGCAGGTGCGTTCGCCCTGTTCTCGGTGACAGCGGCGCCGTACGTCGGCCCACGCCGCTACAACCGCGCCAAGCTCGACGCCTACGAGTGCGGCATCGAGCCGTCGCCCCAGCCGGTGGTGGGCGGGGGCCGGATGCCGGTCGCCTACTACCTCACGGCGATGCTGTTCATCCTGTTCGACATCGAGATGGTCTTCCTCTACCCGTTCGCGGTGAGCGCCGACGCGCTCGGCGTGTTCGGGCTGGTGGAGATCGTGCTGTTCATCGTCACGGTCGGCTTCGCGTACGTCTACGTCTGGCGTCGCGGCGGGCTGGATTGGAACTGAGATGGGTCTGGAAGAGCACCTGCCCAGCGGCGTACTGCTGACCAGCGTCGAGAAGCTGGTCAACTGGACGCGCAAGTCGTCGCTGTGGCCCGCCACGTTCGGGCTCGCCTGCTGCGCCATCGAGATGATGACCACCGGCGCGCCCCGCTACGACCTCGCACGCTTCGGCATGGAGGTCTTCCGCGCCTCGCCGCGCCAGGCGGACCTGATGATCGTCGCAGGCCGGGTGAGCAACAAGATGGCACCGGTCCTGCGCCAGATCTACGACCAGATGCCCGAGCCCCGCTGGGTGCTCGCGATGGGCGTCTGCGCCTCGTCCGGCGGGATGTTCAACAACTACGCGATCGTGCAGGGCGTCGACCACGTCGTGCCCGTCGACATGTACCTGCCGGGCTGCCCGCCGCGGCCGGAGATGCTGATGGACGCGATCCTCAAGATCCACGCCAAGATCATGGACGAGCCGCTCGGGTCGCGGCGGGCCGCCGAGTTGGCCGCGAGCGGCCACAAGACCGAGCTGGTGCCGTCGTCGATCAAGTACGCGAAGAAGAAGTGACGCGGGATGGCTGACGAGAACGCTGCTGACGACAAGAACAGCGACCCCAAGCCGGCCACCGGCACGCCCGGGTCCTCCGCGCAGCAGAGCGGGGCCGACGCCGTCGAGCAGCGGGCGCGAGGGGCGCAGGACGCGAAGGGCGGCGAGGTCGAGCAGGCCTCCGCCCCGATCGACGCGCCGTCCGGCACCGAGGCCGACGAGCAAACCACGCCCGAGGGCGGCACCCGCATCGGGCCCACCCGCGAGCGGCGCGGCATGTTCGGTGTCTCCGACTCCGGCGACACGTCCGGCTTCGGCGGCCTCCGCCTCCCCGCGCACGTGCCCGCCCCGGCCGAGCGCCCCTTCGGCGGCTGGTTCGACGACTTCGCCGACGAGTTCGGCGAGGCCCTCGCCGAGCGCGGCATCCCGCAGGGCGCCGTGCAGCAGATCACGATCGACCGCGGCGAGATCACCTTCTACGTGCGGCGCGAGTCGATCGTCGACGTCTGCCGCACGCTGCGCGACGAGGACGGCCTGCGCTTCGAGCTGTGCTCCTCGGTCTCCGGCGTCGACTACGGGGCGGACGTGCCGCAGCGGCTGCACGTCGTCTACCACCTCACGTCGATGACCTACCGTCGCCGCATCCGCCTCGAGGTGTCGGTCGACGTCGACGACCCGCACGTGCCGAGCGTCGTCGAGGTCTACCCCACGGCCGACTGGCACGAGCGCGAGACGTGGGACATGTTCGGCATCGTCTTCGACGGTCACCCGGCGCTCACCCGCATCCTCATGCCGGACGACTGGGACGGCCACCCGCAGCGCAAGGACTACCCGCTCGGCGGGATCCCGGTGGAGTACAAGGGCGCGGAGATCCCGCCCCCGGATCAAAGGCGGTCCTACACGTGACAGAGATCAGGGAAGACGCCTACGCCCCCGCGCGCGAGACCACCGAGGGCACCGTCTACACGGTCACCGGCGGCGACTGGGACACGTTCCTCGACGAGGAGCACGACGACCGCATCGTCATCAACATGGGACCGCAGCACCCGTCCACGCACGGCGTGCTGCGGCTGGTGCTCGAGCTCGAGGGCGAGACGGTGCAGCAGGCCCGCTCGGTGATCGGCTACCTGCACACCGGCATCGAGAAGAACTGCGAGTACCGCACCTGGACCCAGGGCGTCACGTTCGTGACGCGCATGGACTACCTCGCGCCGATCTTCAACGAGGTCGGCTACTGCCTCGCCGTCGAGAAGCTGCTGGGGGTGGAGGCGCCGCGCCGGGCGCAGGTGGCCCGCGTGCTGCTGATGGAGATCAACCGCATCGGCTCGCACCTGGTGTGCCTCGCCACCGGCGGGATGGAGCTCGGCGCGCTCACCGGCATGACGGCCGGGTTCCGCGAGCGCGAGGAGGTGCTCCACCTGCTGGAGTTCCTCACCGGCCTGCGGATGAACCACGCGTTCGTCCGCCCCGGCGGGCTCGCCCAGGACCTCCCCGATGGCTGGGAGGAGCGGGTCGCCGACTTCGTCTCGATCATGCGCAAGCGGCTGCCGGACTACGACAACCTGCTCACCGGCCAGCCGATCTGGCGCCAGCGCCTGGAGAACGTCGGCTACCTGCCGGTGGACGGCTGCCTCGCGCTCGGCGCCACCGGCCCGATCCTGCGCGCGGCCGGCCTGCCGTGGGATCTGCGCAAGATCGAGCCGTACTGCGGCTACGAGGAGTACGACTTCGAGGTCCCGGTGGCCACCGAGGCCGACTGCTACGCGCGCTACCGGCTGCGCCTCGCCGAGATCCACGAGTCGCTCAAGATCATCGAGCAGGCGGCGGCGAAGATGGAGCCGGGCCCGGTGATGGTCGAGGACCGCAAGGTCGCCTGGCCCGCGCAGCTGTCCATCGCCTCCGACGGCATGGGCAACAGCCTCGAGCACGTCCGCAAGATCATGGGTCAGTCGATGGAGTCGCTGATCCACCACTTCAAGCTGGTCACCGAGGGCTTCTCGGTGCCGGCGGGCCAGGTGTACACGGCGATCGAGTCGCCCCGCGGCGAGCTGGGCTACCACCTGGTGTCCGACGGCGGCACGAGGCCGGTGCGCGTCCACGTGCGCGACCCCAGCTTCGTGAACCTGCAGACGATGCCTGCGATGAGCGAGGGCGGCATGGTCGCCGACGTCATCGCGGCGGTCGCGTCGATCGACCCCGTCATGGGAGGTGTTGACCGGTGAGCGAGCTTGCGAGCGAACCAATGTCACAGCGCTCTGAGGCATTGTCGACCGAGCGCAGCGAGGTCGTGCGATGACTCTCCCGGAGGGAACGCCGGAGTCCTACGGCCCGATCACCGGGCCGGAGGAAGTGGTGTTCGAGTCCGTCGTCGAGGACGCCGGGCCGGTCGTCGAGAAGTTCGACGAGCTCACCCGGCAGCGCACGAAGGAGATCATCGCGCGCTACCCGCAGTCCCGGTCGGCGCTGCTGCCGCTGCTGCACCTGGTGCAGTCCGTGGAGGGTCACGTCAGCCAGGACGGCATCCGCTACTGCGCCGACGCGCTGGAGCTGACCACGGCCGAGGTGTCGGCCGTGGCCACCTTCTACACGATGTACAAGCGCACTCCGTGTGGCGAGCACCTGGTGAGCGTCTGCACCAACACGCTGTGCGCGGCCCTGGGCGGCGACGACATCTACAAGCGGCTGTCGGAGAAGCTCGGGGTCGGGCACGAGGAGACCGCGGGCGAGCCCGGGACAGAAGGCTCGATCACCCTGGAGCACGCCGAGTGCCTCGCGGCCTGCGACCTCGCGCCGGTGCTCCAGGTCAACTACGAGTACTTCGACAACCAGACGCTCGAGTCGGCCGAGGACCTCGTGGAGGCGCTGCAGCGGGGCGAGAAGCCGCACCCCACGCGGGGGGCCCCGCTCACCGACTTCCGCACGGTGGAGCTCGAGCTCGCCGGGATCTTCCCGGACCTGGAGACCAGCGTGGAAGGCCGGTCCGCGGCGCCGGAGTCGCTGCGCGGCGCGCAGCTCGCCTCCGAGCGCGGCTGGACCGCCCCCGCGATGCCCGACTCCCCGCCCGCGTTCCCTGCTCTGCCGGAGGGGAAGTAGCCCGGATGGAAGCTGTTGTGGATCAACTGACACCGGTGCTCACCCGGCGCTGGCAGTCGCCGCGCTCGTGGTCGATCGACACCTACGAGCAGCTGGAGGGCTACCAGGCCCTGCGGCACGCGCTCACCGCCCACCCCGACCAGCTCATCCAGCTGGTGAAGGACTCCGGCCTGCGCGGCCGGGGCGGGGCGGGCTTCCCCACCGGCCTGAAGTGGAGCTTCATCCCGCAGGGGCCCACCGGTCCGGGAGCCAAGCCCAAGTACCTCGTGGTGAACGCCGACGAGGGCGAGCCGGGCACCTGCAAGGACATCCCGACGATGATGGCCGACCCGCACTCGCTCATCGAGGGCTGCATCATCACGTGCTTCGCGATCCGCGCGAACTTCTGCGCGATCTACGTGCGGGGCGAGGCGCTGCACTGCATCCGCCGGGTGCGCCGGGCGGTGGAGGAGGCCCGCGCGAAGGGCTACCTCGGCACGAACATCCTCGGCTCCGGGTTCGACCTCGAGATCGTGGTGCACGCCGGTGCGGGCGCCTACATCTGCGGCGAGGAGACGGCGCTGCTCGACTCGCTCGAAGGTCGTCGCGGCCAACCTCGCCTCAAGCCTCCCTTCCCGGCCACGTCGGGGCTCTACGCCTCGCCGACAGTGGTGAACAACGTCGAGACCATCGCCTCGGTTCCCGCGATCGTGATGGGCGGCAGCGACTGGTTCCGGTCGATGGGCTCGGAGAAGAGCCCCGGCCCGAAGATCTACTCGGTGTCCGGCCACGTCGAGCGGCCCGGCCAGTACGAGGCGCCGCTCGGCATCACGCTGCGGCAGCTGCTGGAGCTCGCCGGCGGCATGAAGGACGGCATCCCGCTCAAGTTCTGGACCCCCGGCGGCTCGTCCACCCCGATCTTCACGGCCGAGCACCTCGACGTCCCGCTCGACTTCGAGGGCGCCGCCGCGGCGGGCTCGATGCTGGGCACCACGGCCGTGCAGGTCTTCAACGAGACCGTCTCCGTGCCGTGGGCCGTGATGAAGTGGACCGAGTTCTACAAGCACGAGTCGTGCGGCAAGTGCACGCCGTGCCGCGAGGGCACCTTCTGGCTGGTGCAGATCCTCGAGCGGATGGTGCACGGCCAGGGCACCGAGGCCGACGTCGAGACGATGCTCGACATCTGCGACAACATCCTCGGGCGATCCTTCTGCGCACTCGGCGACGGCGCGACGAGCCCGATCACGAGCGCCATCAAGTACTTCCGCCAGGAGTTCCTGGACCTCATCGCGGAGCAGCCCGCCGTGCAGCGTCCGGAACAGCTGGACGATCTGGTTGGAGCCCAGGCATGACGATCGCCCCCGAGGAGAAGAAGGAGGCGCGGCCCGTCCCCGAGGGCCACGTCCGCCTCACGATCGACGGGATCGAGGTCGACGCCCCCAAGGGTGAGATCCTGATCCGCACCTGTGAGCGGCTCGGCATCATCGTGCCGCGCTTCTGCGACCACCCGCTGCTCGACCCGGCCGGTGCGTGCCGCCAGTGCCTCGTCGAGGTGGAGATGGGCGGCAGGCCGATGCCGAAGCCGCAGGCCAGCTGCACCATGACCGTGGCGGACGGCATGGTCGTCAAGACCCAGCACTCCTCCCCGGTGGCCAAGAAGGCCCAGGAGGGGGTGATGGAGCTGCTGCTCATCAACCACCCGCTCGACTGCCCGATCTGCGACAAGGGCGGCGAGTGCCCCCTGCAGAACCAGGCGATGAGCACCGGGCGCACCGACTCCCGGTTCGTCGACACGAAGCGGACCTTCCCGAAGCCGCTCCCGATCTCCACGCAGGTGCTGCTGGACCGCGAGCGCTGCGTGCTCTGCCAGCGCTGCACCCGGTTCTCCGAGGAGATCGCCGGCGACCCCTTCATCGACCTGCTCGAGCGCGGTGCGCAGCAGCAGATCGGCGTGGCCGAGGACAAGCCGTTCCAGAGCTACTTCTCCGGCAACACCATCCAGATCTGCCCGGTCGGCGCGCTCACCAGCGCCGCCTACCGGTTCCGCTCCCGCCCGTTCGACCTCGTCTCCACGCCCGGCGTCGACGAGCACACCTCGAGTGGTGCCGCGATCCGCATCGACACCCGCCGGGGCACGGTCATGCGCAGGCTGTCGGGCAACGACCCCGACGTCAACGAGGAGTGGATCGACGACAAGACCCGGTTCGGGTTCCGGTACCTGAAGTCGAAGGGCCGCATCACCCGGCCGCTCGTCCGCGGCGCCGACGGGCAGCTGGCCGAGGCGTCGTGGACCGAGGCGCTGCGCGTCGCGGCCGACGGCCTGCTGGCGGCCCGCGACGGCGGGATCGGGGTGCTGGCCGGTGGCCGGCTCACCGTCGAGGACGCCTACGCGTACGGCAAGTTCGCGCGCGTCGCCGCCGGCACCAACGACGTCGACTTCCGGGCGCGGGTGAACTCGGCCGAGGAGCTGGAGTTCCTCGCCTCGCACGTCGTCGGGAAGGGCCCCGAGCACCTCAGCTACACCCGCCTCGAGGCCGCGCCCGCCGTGCTCTGCGTCGCGCTGGAGCCCGAGGAGGAGGCGCCGATCGTCTACCTGCGGCTGCGCAAGGCGGCCCGCAAGCACGGTCAGCGCGTCTTCCACCTCGGCCAGTGGACCACCCCGGCCGTCGAGCGCACGTCGCTCGAGACCGGCGCCGCCGCACCGGCGGCCAAGGACAACCTGATCCCGGCGGTGCCGGGGGCCGAGGCCGCCGTACTGGCCGACCTGCCGGAGCACGTCGTGGACGCGCTGCGGGGAGGGGGCGTGATCCTGGTCGGCGAGCGCGCCGCCGAGGTGCCCGGCCTCTACTCCGCCGTCGCGGCCCTCGGACAGCGCACCGGCGCGGCGATCGGCTGGGTCCCGCGCCGCGCGGGTGACCGCGGTGCCCTCGACGCGGGCGCCGTGCCCACGCTGCTGCCCGGCGGCCGCCCGGTGGCCGACGCCGCCGCGCGGGCCGAGGCCGAGCGGGCGTGGGGCCTCGCGGCGGGAACGCTGCCGGACACCCCCGGCCGCGACACCGACGAGATCCTCGCCGCCGCCGCGAACGGCGAGCTGGCTGCGCTGGTCGTCGGCGGAGTCGACCCCTACGACCTCGCCGACCCGGCCGCCGCGCTGGCGGCGCTGCGCGACGTCGGGTTCCTCGTGAGCCTGGAGCTGCACTCCTCGGCCGTCACCGAGCTGGCCGACGTGGTGCTGCCGGTGGCCCCGGACGCCCAGCGCGCGGGCAGCTACCTGAACTGGGAGGGACGGCGCCGCGAGTTCGGCCCGGCCCTCGACGCGAGCGGCGTGCTCCCGGACTGCCGCGTCCTGGACACCCTCGCCGTCGAGATGGACGTCGACCTGTTCACCCAGACGCCCGCGGCCGCCGCGGGCGAGCTCTCCCGGCTCGGCAGCTGGGCGGGTGCCGCCCCGGCCGCGCCGACCGTTCCGGCGAGCGAGCCGCTGCGGCCCGGGTTCGGGCAGGCCGTGCTCTCCAGCTGGCGCCAGCTGATCGACGGCTCGACCCTCACGACGGACGAGCCTGCGCTGGCCGGAACCGCGCGCCCGGCGTACGTCCGGGTGAACGCCGCTACGGCGGAGGTGCTCGGGCTGACCGAGGGCGCCCCCGCCACCGTGCGCACCGACCGCGGCGAGATCACGCTGCCGGTGGCGCTGGCCGACCTGCCCGACGGCGTGGTGTGGCTGCCGGGCAACTCGGGTGACTCCCGTGTCCGCACCGTCCTCGGCGCCGGCCACGGCGACCTGGTGGGGGTGACGGCATGAACCTGGCGCAGGCGCAGGAGGGCATGAACCGGGCGCAGGAGCTGCTGGCGGACGACCCGCTGTGGCTGATCCTGCTGAAGGTCGTGGCGCTGTTCGCGATCGGCGTGGTGCTGACGCTCTTCATGATCAACTGGGAGCGCAAGGTGGTGGGCCGGATGCAGCAGCGTCCCGGCCCGAACCGCACCGGCCCGGGAGGCTGGCTCCAGTCGCTTGCGGACGGGCTCAAGCTCGCCTTCAAGGAAGACATCATGCCGGTGATGGCCGACAAGCGGGTGTACTTCATCGCCCCGGTCATCTCGACGATCCCGGCGTTCGTGGCGTTCTCCGTGATCCCGTTCGGCGGCGAGGTGTCGATCTTCGGCGAGCCGACGGTGCTGCAGCTGGTCGACCTTCCGGTCGGGGTGCTGGTGGTGCTGGCCTGCTCCTCGATCGGGGTGTACGGGATCGTGCTGGGCGGCTGGGCGTCCGGGTCGCCGTACCCGCTGCTCGCGGCGCTGCGCAGCGCGGCGCAGGTGATCTCCTACGAGATCGCGCTCGGCCTGTCGATCGTGGGCGTGATCCTCTACGCCGGGTCGCTGTCCACCGCCGACATCGTGGCCTCGCAGGCAAGCGGCTGGTACCTGCTGCTTCTGGCGCCGAGCTTCGTGGCGTTCGTGATCTCGATGGTCGGGGAGACCAACCGGGCCCCGTTCGACCTGCCGGAGGCGGAGTCGGAGCTGGTGGGCGGGTTCCACACCGAGTACTCGTCGCTGAAGTTCGCGCTGTTCTTCCTGGCCGAGTACGTGAACATGGTGACGGTGTCGGCGATGGCCACCACCCTGTTCCTGGGTGGCGGGATGTGGCCGTGGCCGCTGTCGTTCCTCAACGGCAACGGCTGGCTGCAGTTCGTGGCGTTCCTGATCAAGACGTTCGTGTTCCTGTTCGTGTTCATCTGGTTGCGGGGCACGCTGCCGCGGTTGCGCTACGACCAGTTCATGCGGCTGGGCTGGAAGGTCCTGGTGCCGGGCAGCCTGCTGTGGATCCTGGCGATCTTCGCGATCCGGACCTGGCGGACCAGCGGTGGTCAGGTGTCGGCGTTGCTGATCGGGTTGGGGATCGCGCTGGCGGTGGTGCTGCTGGTGGCGTTCCTGGTGCCGGACCGCAAGGTGGAGGGCCCGGCGATGGTGGAGCCTGCCTCGGACTACCCGGTGCCCCCGCTCGACCTGGTGGTGCCCAAGCCGCCACGGCACAAGCTGCGCCCCCGCCGCGTGGAGACCACCGCGGCGGATCGGACGCCCGCTCTCAGCGGGAAGGAGACCGAGTAGATGTTCGACTTCTTCAAGGGCTTCGGCGTCACCTTCGGGACGATGTTCAAGAAGGTCGTCACCGAGGAGTACCCGGAGGACTTCCCGCCCGCCGCGCCGCGCTACCACGGCCGGCACCAGCTCAACCGGCACCCGGACGGGCTGGAGAAGTGCGTGGGCTGCGAGCTGTGCGCATGGGCGTGTCCCGCCGACGCGATCTACGTGGAGGGCGGCGACAACACCGAGGAGGAGCGCTACTCGCCCGGTGAGCGCTACGGCGCGATCTACCAGATCAACTACCTGCGCTGCATCGGCTGCGGCCTGTGCATCGAGGCCTGCCCCACGCGGTCGCTCACGATGACCAACTTCTACGAGCTGGCCGACGACAACCGGCAGGACCTGATCTACACCAAGGAGCAGTTGCTCGCGCCGCTGCTGCCCGGCATGGAGCAGCCGCCGCACCCGATGCGGCTGGGCGACAACGAGCAGGACTACTACGTGCAGGGTCCGGTGCTCGCCCGCAAGGGAGCCGAGAACGACCCGGTGGGGGAGCAGGTCAAGTGACTCTCGATCTCCTCGCCCAGGCCGCGCCCGCGGGCGACGTCGTCAGCACCGGCGAGGCCATCACGTTCTGGGTCCTCGGCCCGCTCGCCCTGCTCGGCGCGCTCGGCATGGTGTTCGCCCGCAACGCCGTGCACTCCGCGCTCGGGCTGATCGGCACGATGTTCAGCCTGGCGATCCTCTACATCGTGCAGCAGGCGCCGTTCCTGGGCTTCGTGCAGATCATCGTCTACACCGGCGCCGTGATGATGCTGTTCCTGTTCGTCCTGATGCTGGTCGGACGGGACAGCTCGGACTCGGTCGTCGAGGTGCTGCGCGGGCAGCGGCTCGCGGCGCTCGCACTGGGCGTCGGGCTGGCGGTGCTGCTGGTGGCCACCGTCGGCCGCTCGCTCACCTCGGTCACCCCGGTCGGCCTCGCCGCCGGCGGCGCCGGCTCCTCCGGCAACGTCACGGGGCTCGGCGCGCTGATCTTCACCGACTACCTGTTCGCCTTCGAGCTCACCTCGGCGCTGCTCATCACGGCGGCGCTGGGCGCCATGGTGCTGGGGTACGCGCAGGGCCGCGGCCACGCCAAGCGCGGGCAGCGGGCCACCGTGGAGGCGCGGCTGCGCGGCGAGCACGACCGGATCTCCCCGCTGCCCGGCCCCGGCGTCTACGCCACCGGCAACTCGGTCGCGGTGCCGGCCGTGCTGCCCGACGGCTCGATCGCGCCGGAGTCCATCTCCGCGATCATCGACGCCACTCCGGTGCGCGAGATCGAGGACGAGCCCGGCCCCGACGCCCACGCCCTCACCGGCGGCCGCGCCGAGCACGACGAAACCGCCGAGGAGTCCAAGTGACCCCCACCTACTACCTGCTGCTCTCCGCGCTGCTGTTCTCGATCGGCGCGGTCGGCGTGCTGGTGCGGCGCAACGCGATCGTCGTGTTCATGTGCATCGAGCTGATGCTGAACGCCGTCAACCTCTCGCTGGTCACGTTCGCCCGCATCCACGGCGAGCTCGACGGCCAGGTCATGGCGTTCTTCGTGATGGTGGTGGCCGCGGCGGAGGTCGTCGTCGGTCTCGCGATCATCATGTCGATCTTCCGCACCCGCCGGACCGCGTCGATCGACGACGCGAACCTGCTCAAGTACTGAGGCAAGGAGCTCCCCGTGCCAAGCCGTCGTCCGACAGGCGCGCTCGCGCCGGAGGTTCAGGAAAGCCACTTTCCTGGCCTTGGCGGTCCTGCCATGTGTGTCTGGTGGCTGAATGCCGTCGTGAAGCAGGCAGACAGCCACCAGTGGCGTGGCTGTGGCTTTCCTGAACTCGGAGCCCGCTCGTGAACGCGATGCTCGCGGCCGCTGAGCTGCCGCATGTCGGCGCCGCGGCCGGCATGGCCTCGCTCGCCTGGCTGCTGTTCGCGCTCCCCGCGGCGGGTGCGCTCGTGCTGTTCGTCCTCGGGCGGCGCGCGGACGCGTGGGGTCACTGGCTGGGCGCGCTCACGGTGGCCGGGTCGTTCGTGATCGGCCTGCTGATCTTCCTGGAGACGGCGGGGCTCGCGCCCGAGGAACGCACCCGGGAGCTGTCGCTCTTCCAGTGGATCGCCGTCGGCGACCTCTCCGTCGACTTCGGGATGCGGCTCGACCCGCTGTCGCTCACGTTCGTGCTGCTCATCACCGGCGTCGGTGGGCTGATCCACCTGTACGCCGTCGGGTACATGGCACCGCACGGTGACGGCGAGCCAAGCGACGCATCGGCGCGCAGGCGGTTCTTCGCGCAGTTCAACCTGTTCGTCACGGCGATGCTGCTGCTGGTACTCGGCAACAACTTCGTGATGCTCTACCTCGGCTGGGAGGGCGTCGGCCTGGCGTCCTACCTGCTGATCGGCTTCTACCAGGACCGCCCGTCGGCCGCCACGGCCGCGAAGAAGGCGTTCCTGATGAACCGCGTCGGTGACGTCGGGCTCGCGCTCGCGATCTTCCTGCTCTGGACGAACCTGGGCACGCTGCAGTACACCGAGGTCTTCGAGCGGATCGGCGAGATCGACGGCGGCACGATCATCGCGATCACCGTGCTGCTGCTGCTCGGGGCGTGCGGCAAGTCCGGCCAGTTCCCGCTGCAGGCATGGCTCCCGGACGCGATGGAGGGCCCCACGCCGGTCTCGGCGCTGATCCACGCGGCAACGATGGTCACCGCGGGCGTCTACCTCATCGCGCGCACGAGCCCGATCTACAACCTGACCGAGACCGGGCGGCTGGTCGTCGCGCTGGTCGGCGTGATCACCCTGCTGATCGGGGCGATCATCGGCTGCGCCTACGACGACATCAAGAAGGTGCTCGCCTACTCGACGGTGAGCCAGATCGGCTACATGATCCTCGCGGTCGGGCTCGGCCCGGCCGGCTACGCGCTGGGCATCTTCCACCTGCTCACCCACGGCTTCTTCAAGGCGGGGCTCTTCCTCGGCGCAGGCTCGGTGATGCACGCGATGCACGACGACGTCGACATGCGCCGCTACGGCGGGCTCGCCCGCTACATGCCGATCACGTTCGTGACGTTCGGGCTGGGCTACCTGGCGCTGATCGGCTTCCCGTTCCTGTCCGGGTACTTCTCGAAGGACGAGATCATCGCCGCGTCCTTCGGCCAGCCCGGATGGCAGGGCTGGGTGTTCGGCGGCGCGGCCACGCTCGCGGCCGGGCTCACCGCGTTCTACATGACGCGGCTGATGTTCATGACGTTCTTCGGCGAGAAGCGCTGGGAGAAGCTGAAGAGCGCCGACGGCCACGACTACCACCCGCACGAGTCGCCCGCCGTCATGACGCTCCCGATGATCGTGCTGGCGTTCGGCTCGGTCGGTGCGGGCTTCCTGCTCAACTACAACCACGTCCTGGTCGACTGGCTCGCCCCGTCGCTGGGTGAGCTGGAGGAGCCGCACGGCGGCGCGATCGCCCACGAGTACGTGCCGTTCCTGGTGGTCGGCTTCTCCGCGCTCGGCGTGCTGATCGCCTGGCTCACGGTGGGCCGCCGGCCGACGCCGGTGGAGCGGCCCGAGCCGGTGGCGCTGCCGGTGCGCGCGGCCCGCAAGGACCTGTACGCCAACGCGATCAACGAGGCGCTCATCGCGCGGCCGGGCACCTGGCTCGCGCGTGCGCTCGTCTACCTGGACAACCGCGGCGTCGACGGGGTGGTCAACGGCACCGCCGCCCTGCTCGGGGGCAGCTCGGGCCGGCTGCGCAGGCTGCAGACCGGCTTCGTCCGCTCGTACGCGCTCTCCATGCTCGGCGGCGGGGTCCTCGTCGTCGCGGCCCTGCTTGCGGTGCGGTTCGCATGAACGACGGAGGAAGCGTGCTTCTCCTGATCCTGCTGGTGCTGCCGCTCGTCGGCGCGCTGGTCGTCGCGCCGATGACGGGCAACCCGCGCGGCGCCAAGCTCACCGCGATGGGCTTCGCGCTGGCGTCGCTGGTGCTCACGGTCATCACATGGCTGTCGTACTCGCCCTCGGCCGTGGAGAACGGCTCGCGGTTCCAGCTCGAGCTCTCCGTGCCGTGGATCCCGGCGTTCGGCACGAGCTTCGCCCTCGGCATCGACGGCATCGCGCTCGTGATGCTCGCGCTGATCGCGGTGCTCATGCCGATCGTGATGGGCTTCTCCTGGAACCAGGAGATCCCGGAGGGACGCACGGAGTCCGGCTTCTTCGCGCTGCTGCTGGCCACCCAGGGCCTGCTCGTCGGGGTGTTCGCCGCCACCGACGTGTTCCTGTTCTACGTGTTCTTCGAGGCCATGCTGATCCCGATGTACTTCCTCATCGGGCGCTTCGGCGGGCCGCGCAGGCAGTACGCCGCGGTGAAGTTCTTCCTGTACTCGCTGCTCGGCGGGCTGATCATGCTGGCGTCGGTGATCGGGCTGTACGTCGTGAGCGGCACGGCCCTCGGCGAGGCGACCTTCTCCTGGGAGGAACTCCAGTCGATCGCCGCCACGGTGCCGGAGTCCACGCAGATCTGGCTCTTCCTCGGCTTCTTCGTCGCGTTCGCGATCAAGGCGCCGCTGGTGCCCTTCCACACGTGGCTGCCCGACGCCGGTGCCGAGGCCCCGATCGGGGCCGGCGTGCTGCTCGTCGGCGTGCTGGACAAGGTCGGCACGTTCGGGTTCCTGCGCTACTGCCTGCCGCTGTTCCCGCTCGCGTCCCAGCGGCTCGCCCCGCTCGTGCTCACGCTCGCGGTGATCGGGATCCTGTACGCCGCGCTGCTCGCCGTGGCGCAGACCGACCTGAAGCGGTTCGTGTCCTACACCTCGATCGCCCACTTCGGGTTCATCGCGCTGGGCGTCTTCGCCTTCTCCAGCCAGGCGTTCGCCGGGGCCACGCTGTATATGGTCAACCACGGCATCACGACCGGGATGCTGTTCATCGTGATCGGCTTCCTCATCGTGCGCGGTGGGTCCCGCCTGATCGGCGACTACGGCGGCGTGCACAAGCTCGCGCCGCTGCTCGCGGGCACGTTCCTGCTCGCGGGGCTCGCGTCGCTGGCGCTGCCGGGCACCAACTCGTTCGTCAGCGAGTTCCTGGTGCTGCTCGGCTCGTTCCCGCGGGAGCCGGTCTACACGATCCTGGCCACCGTCGGGATCATCTTCGCGGCGCTGTACGTGCTCTGGGTCTACCAGCAGACCATGCAGGGCCCGGTGCGCGGCGCCGCGGTGCTCGGCGCGCTGGAGCGGGCAGGCGGACCCGGCACGATGATCGCCCCGGAGGCCGCGGCGAAGAAGGGTGCCTTCCCCGACCTGTCCGGCCGGGAGATCGCCGTGCTCACGCCCCTGATCGTGTTGATCATCGCGCTCGGCTTCTTCCCGGGCCCGGTGCTCGACGTCATCAACCCGTCGGTGGTGGCCACCATGAACGAGGTGGGCCTCTCCGACCCGGTGGGAGGAATTCGGTGACCCCGCTCGCCCAGGGCTCGCTCAGCGTGCCCCCCATCGACTACGCCGCGATCGCGCCACTGCTGATCGTGCTCGGCGCGGCCTGCGTGGCCGTGCTCGTCGAGGCGTTCCTGCCGCGGCACCAGCGCTGGCCCGCGCAGGTGGCCCTCTCCGTCGTCGCGCTCGGCGGTGCCGGGCTCGCGCTCGGCCTGTACACGGGCAGCAGCCCGGACGGCATCACCACGATCGCCGACGCGCTCGCCGTGGACCGGCCCACGCTGTTCCTGTGGGGCGCGCTGCTGGCGCTCGGGCTGGCGAGCGTGCTGCTGATCGCCGACCGCTCCGTGGAGCCGGGCGGGGCCATCCTCGCGTCGGCCGCGTCGCGTGCTGCCATCGGCGGCGGCACGAGCTCGCTCACCGAGCCCCCGCAGGACCGCTCCTACGGCGCGCCAGGGCTCGCGCCCACCATGCAGACCGAGGTCTTCCCGTTCACGCTCTTCGCGCTCGGCGGGATGATGACGTTCGTCGCGGCGAACGACCTGCTCACGATGTTCGTGGCGCTCGAGGTGCTGTCGCTGCCGCTCTACCTGATGTGCGGGCTCGCCCGGCGGCGCAGGCTGCTCTCGCAGGAGGCGGCCGTCAAGTACTTCCTGCTGGGGGCGTTCGCGTCGGCGTTCTTCCTCTACGGGCTCGCGCTGATCTACGGGTACGCCGGGTCGGTGCGGTTCACCGAGATCGCGCAGGCCTCCGTCGGCTCCGCGGCGTCCGACGCGCTGCTGCTCGGCGGGCTCGCGCTGCTGGTCGTCGGCCTGATGTTCAAGGGCTCGGTCGGGCCGTTCCACACGTGGACGCCCGACGTCTACCAGGGCGCCCCCACACCGGTCACCGCGTTCATGGCGGCCTGCACCAAGGTCGCCGCCTTCGGGGCGATCGTGCGGGTGCTGCACGTCGCGTTCGGTGACATGCGCTGGGAGTGGCGCGGCGTGCTGTGGGCCGTGGCGATCGTCTCGATGGCGATCGGCGCGGTGCTCGGCCTGACCCAGACCGACATCAAGCGCATGATCGCCTACTCGTCCGTGGCCCACGCGGGCTTCCTGCTGCTGGGTGCCATGGCCGTCACGGACGCGGGCGTCTCGAGCACGCTGTTCTACCTGCTGGCCTACGGCTTCACCACCATCGCGGTGTTCGGCGTGATCAGCCTGGTCCGCGACGCCGACGGTGAGGCCACCCACCTCTCGCAGTGGGCCGGCCTGGCGAAGCGCTCACCGGTCGTCGCGGGCGTGATGACGTTCCTGCTGCTCGCGCTCGCAGGCATCCCGCTCACGAGCGGGTTCACCGCCAAGTTCGCGGTGTTCGCCGCTGCGCTCGGGGACGGGATGGCGCCGCTCGTGGTGATCGCGCTGGTGGCGAGCGCCGTGGCCGCCTTCTTCTACATCCGCGTGATCGTGCTGATGTACTTCAGCGAGCCCGCCGCCGACGGACCGACCGTCACCGTGCCCGGTGCGTTCACCACGGCGGCGATCACGCTCGGTGTGATCGTCACGCTACTGCTCGGGATCGCGCCGACGCTGGCGCTCAACTGGGCAGCGGGCGGCGGCTTCGTCGGCTGAGGACCGTGAAAAGCTGGGGGACGTGAACGCGAACGCGATTGCGGGCGTCGAGCTCGCAGACCCGGGGCTCGCCGCTGCCACGGCGGAGGGCCTCTCCCGCGTGGAGGAGCTGCTGCATCGGGAGGTGCACAGCGACTACCAGTTCGTCACCGAGACGTCGTTGCACCTCATCGACGCGGGTGGCAAGCGGTTCCGCCCGCTCTTCACGCTGCTCGCCGCGCAGATCGGTCCCCGGCCCGACGACGAGGACGTGTTCACGGCCGCCGCGGTGGTCGAGCTGATCCACCTCGCCACGCTGTACCACGACGACGTCATGGACTCGGCCACGATGCGGCGCGGGGCCGAGAGCGCCAACTCCCGGTGGGACAACACCGTGGCGATCCTCACCGGCGACTTCCTCTTCGCCCACGCGTCGCGCCTCGTGGCCGACCTGGGCCCGGCCGCGGTGCGGATCATCGCGGAGACCTTCGCCGAGCTCGTCACCGGTCAGATGCGCGAGACCCGCGGCCCACGGCCAGGCGAGGACCCCGTGGAGCACTACCTCGCCGTCATCGCGGAGAAGACGGGTTCCCTGATCGCCACCTCCGGCCGGTACGGCGGCATGTTCTCCGGATGCGCGCCCGAGCAGGTGGAGGCGCTGCGTCGGTTCGGCGCCACCATCGGCACCGCCTTCCAGATCTCCGACGACGTCATCGACATCGCCTCGCCGTCCGACAGCTCCGGGAAGACGCCCGGCACCGACCTGCGCGAGGGCATCCACACCCTGCCGATGCTCTACGCCCTGCAGGACAGCGGTCCGGACGTCGACCGCCTCGGTGTGCTGCTGTCGCGCCCCATCGCCGACGACGCCGAGGTGGACGAGGCGCTGGAGCTGCTGCGCACCGGCCGCGGCCTGGCCCGCGCCCGCGACGTGCTGGCCGACCAGGCGGCGGCAGCCCGCACGGAGCTCGGCAAGCTCCCGGCGTGCCCGGCAACGGAAGCACTGGCCTCCCTCACGACCTACGTGGTGGACCGGACGGCCTGATCCCCGTCCGACGAACGCGCCGTTCGTCGGGACGGACAGCACTGGCCTGGCGGCGCATGTCGTGCCACGGTAAGGGGCCGATCGCGGAGGGTCAGGGAGTGGCTGTGGCGCATGCCCGTGCATGGTGGCTGGTGGCGCTGCTCGCGGTGCCCGCCGTGCTCGCGGGTCTCGCGCTCCCGTGGGCGGGTCCGCCGTCGTCGGCCGCGCCGCTCGCGATGCCGGCGACGGCGCCGTCCACCACGTCTCCGACCGCTGCCGCGCCGGTCGTCGTCACGGATCCGGCGCCCGCCGAGCCGCCGGATCCGACGGCCGCCGACCTGGCACAGGTGCTGGCCGCGCATCCGATCCGCTTCACCGCCGACTCGGCCGCACTCACGGGGCCTGCGGCCGACACGGCCCGGCGGGTAGGGGAGCTGCTCGCGGCGGGTCCGGCCGTGCCGGTGCTGGTGGAGGGCCACGTGGCAGACACCCCCGGCGGCCCGGACGCCGTCCAGCGGCTCTCCGACCAGCGGGCCGCGGTGGTGGCTGAGGCACTGGTGGCGGCCGGAGTCCCGGCCGAGCGGATCACCGCCAGAGGTGCCGGTGCGATCCGGCCGCTCGCCACGGTGGAGGAGAGCAGACGGGTCGAGATCACGGTCGGATAGGGGAGGCGGCATGGCCGAGACGTTCGCGCGGGTCTGGTTCCTGTGCGCGATCGCGTTCCTCGCGGGGTCCGCGGTGACGTGGCTGCTGTTCGTCCGTGGGCGCCCGCAGCACCGGTCGCACCCGCTGTTCCGCCCCGCGCCGCCGCGGATCCAGCACCGGGCGGCCGGCCTGCCGCGCATCGAGCCTGCGGCTCCGACCGCGCCGCCACCCGCGCCGGCGGAGCCGGCACTCGCGAACCTCGACACCCACCGGAACGAGCCCACCACTCGGCGCCGCCTCGGTTCGAGCGCTGCCGGGGCGCTGGACCGCCTCGGGGTCGCCGGCGGAGCGCACCGCCGGGACGCGTCGCCGACCGCCGAGATCCCGGCCCAGGGCAGCCCTGTCGACGAGCCCGGCCCCGGCGACAGCAGGTGATCACGGCCGCTGACTTGCTTCACGTCATGGCCGTCTCGTACTGCGGGCGCCCAGTGGTGCGGTAGGTGTGGATCGTCAGCCCCTTCGGGGTGGACTGCAGGTCGACCAGCTCGAGTCCGATGTCCGGGCCGGTGGCGGGGAAGAGCCGCGTGCCCTGGCCGACGACCACGGGATAGGTGAGCAGCACGATCTCGTCGACCAGTCGCTGGTCGAGCAGCCAGCGGATCAGAGTGCCACTGCCCCACACCTGCAGGTCGCCCCCCGGCTGGGCCCTCAGCTCGCCGGTGGCGCCCGCGACGTCACCGGACAGGACGGTCGTGTTCGCCCATCGCAGGTCGGTGAGCGTGGTCGAGGCGACGTACTTGGGGCGCGTGTTCAACGCCTCTCCGACGGGGTTTCCCGGATCCATGCCTGTTCCCCATGAGCCGGCGAAGATCTCGTAGGTCCGCCGGCCGAACAGGAACGCGTCGGCGCGCTGGAAGGCCTGGCTGATGAACGTCGAGGCCCTGTCGTCGAGCAGCGGCGGGGCCCATCCGAAGCGCTCGAATCCGCTGCTGCCGTCCTCGTCCGGCGCGCCGGCTCCGCGCCGGGTCTCTGCATCGATCCGTCGATGTCCTTGCGTCACCCCATCGACGGAGACATTCGTGAAGGTCGTCAGCTTCATGGTCGCGGTTCCCTTCGCGCTGGCTGCCGTTCTCCCACCATGGCCACGAACGGGTTCACCACGGTTCGACATCGCCGCTGGATCTCTTCCGAGATTTTCCCGGGCCTGCACGTGCACACGAGTCCGGCCATCGGCGCAGCCGACTTCGGACACCGCAAACGGCGCCCGGCCGGGTGGTCGGGCCGGCGAGCACCTGTGCACACCGCCGGATCGTGATATGCACCGGTCCGGTCGCTCTCAGGAAGGGATGCGTCGTGGGTCAGATCTGGTGGTGGGTGGTACTGGCCGTCGTGGTCGTCGCGCTGCTCGTCGCGGTGGCCCTGCTGCGCTCGCGGCGGCGAACCGGTTCCGGGGCGCCGGACGTCGAGATCGCGGCTGCCGCGGCGGGAGGCGCCGCCGGGGCGGTCGGGGCCGCCGCCATCGCGGCGGCGCACACCGAGAAGGACGCCAGGGCCACCGAGCCGGCTCCCGACGAGCCGGACGCGGACGCCGGTACCGACGCGAGGGCCGCGGATCCGCCGGACCGGGCCGCTCCGGCGCAGGCGGCCGCCGCCGAGCCCGCCGGCGATCCTGATGCCGGGACGGCCGGATCGGAGGCAGCCGCGCGGTCGCGGGTCGCCGATGCGCGTGCTTCCGATGACACGCAAGCGGCCGGTCCGGGTGGCACCGATGGCGTCGCCGAGCCGTCCGATGCCGCTCGCGCAGACCGGGTGGCCGAGCCGGACCCGCCCGCCGAGCAGCCGGGATCGGTCGATCCGGGCGCCGAGATCGACGCTGCTGCCGACTCGGCCGGTGCGGCCGAGCCCGAGGTGTTCGAGGCGGAGGACCCGGGAGCCGCCGGTGAGCAGCCACGCACCGGGCTCCTGGATGATCGCCGCGGTGCCGCGACGAGCATCCCGGCTCCCCGTGAGGAGCAGCCACTCCCCGGATCGCCTGCCGGGCCCGGCGAGCGCAGGCCGCCCGAACCGCGGAGGCCCCATCCCGCCGGCTCGGCGCTCGCGGCGCTCGACTCCGGTCTCGTCGGTCCCGCGACGTCGTTGTCCGCCGCCGCGGCCGCGGTCTCGGCGGCCTCCGCTCGCCCTGGGCCGTACCCCGGCTCGCTGCTCCCCGCCGCGGACGGCTCGAGCCCGTCCCCGGACCACCAGGTCAAGGCCAACGAGGGTTCCCGCCGCTTCCACACGCCGGACTCGCCCTACTACCTGCGCACACGCGGGGACGCCTGGTTCCGCACCACGGAGGAGGCCCGCGCGGCCGGTTTCACCGGGTGGGACGATCACGCATAGATCGCACCGTAAACGAAGCAAGATCCGCTTCAGTGATGGATCACCACTCGATCGAGTGACCCGAGTGTCACGTTCGGTGGGATCCCCCTAGCCTCACCCGCGGCTCCCCGCTCCCCAATCAGGTGACAACCGCAATCGCGAACAACGTGTCGCGATGGTGAGGAAATGATGCTGAAGAAGACTCTGACCGTCGGTGCGACCGCACTTCTCGCGATTCTGGCCTCGGCCGGTGTCGCGTCCGCTGCCGAGGCGAACGCCTCGCAGATCGTTCCGCTCCCCCCGATCGCGTCGCCCGTTGAGCACGAGTCGACCACCCTTCCCGAGCCGGACGAGGAGGAGGACACGGATTCGACGTCGGACTCCGAGTCGACCTCCGCGCCGGAGTCGGACGCCACCACCGACGAGTCGGACAGCACGCCCGACGAGTCGGACAGCACCTCGGACGAGTCGGACTCCGCGACCGACGAGTCGGACACCACGACCGACCCGGAGGAGGAGCCGGAGCTGGACGAGCCTGCCCCGGCCCCGATCGAGGAGCCTGCCCCCAGCGGCCCGCTCGGTCTGATCCAGTCGCTCGTCACGTCGCTGTTCGGCTGATCGACGCCAGTAGTTGAACGGGCCCCGCCGGAACTTCCGGCGGGGCCCGTTCCGTGCGACCGGGTCAGCCGGCGATCGTCCAGGTGTCGCGGCCGTTGAGCAGGGCCTGCAGATCGCGGGTCCCCTTCTCCGTGGCCTTGGCCACCTGCGCGCGGACCGCGTCGTCGTACGTGGTGCGGTCGGCGTTGCGGAAGATGCCGGTGACGGTGTGGTTGAGGTCCTGGTCGGACAGGCGCGACAGGGCGAACGCCAGGTTGACGTCCCCTGCGTCGTGCACGACGACCTGGTCGGCGTCCACCTCGTTCATCTTGGCGACGGTGAGCCCGAAGCCCTCGCGCACGACGGCGTAGCTGCCCAGCCCGTCGTCGGCCGCCGGGCCGAAGCGGATGGGCTCGCCGTGGCGCACCGGGATCACCCGCTCCTCGGCCTCCTCGCCCTTGCGCAGCACGTCGAAGCTGCCGTCGTTGAAGATCGGGCAGTCCTGGAAGATCTCGACGAGTGCGCTGCCGCGGTGGGCGGCGGCCGCGCCGAGCACCTCGGTGAGGCCCTTGCGGTCGGAGTCGAGGGCGCGCCCGATGAAGGTGGCCTCGGCGCCGAGCGCCAGCGAGATCGGGTTGAACGGGTGGTCGATCGAGCCCATCGGCGTGGACTTGGTGACCTTGCCTTCCTCGCTGGTGGGCGAGTACTGGCCCTTGGTCAGACCGTAGATCCGGTTGTTGAACAGCAGGATCTTGAGGTTGACGTTGCGGCGCAGGGCGTGGATCAGGTGGTTGCCGCCGATGGAGAGCGCGTCGCCGTCACCGGTGACGACCCAGACCGACAGGTCGGGGCGCGACGTGGCGAGGCCGGTGGCGATGGCGGGGGCGCGGCCGTGGATCGAGTGCATCCCGTAGGTGTTGAGGTAGTACGGGAACCGCGAGCTGCAGCCGATGCCCGACACGAACACCGTGTTCTCGCGCTTGATGCCCAGCGTCGGCAGGAACTGGCGCACGGCGGCGAGCACCGCGTAGTCGCCGCAGCCCGGGCACCAGCGCACCTCCTGGTCGGAGGTGTAGTCCTTGGCGGTCTGCTTCTGGTCGGTGGTCGGAACCCCGTCGAGCCCACCCGGGGAGGGGAGCCCGAGGTCGATCGCAGTCATGCACGCACCCCGTTGAGGTAGTCCAGGAACAGGTCCTGCAGCTCTTCGGCCTTGAAGGGCAGGCCGGCGACCTTGGTGTAGCTCTTGACGTCGACGAGGTAGCGCGCACGCAGCACCATGGCGAGCTGGCCGAGGTTCATCTCGGGCACCACCACGGTGCGGTAGCGGGCGAGCACCTCGCCGAGATTTGCGGGGAGCGGGCTGAGGTGCCGCAGGTGTGCCTGCGCCACCTTGCGGCCCATCGCGCGGACGCGGCGGGCGCCCGCGCCGATCGGGCCGTAGGTCGAACCCCAGCCCAGCACGAGCAGCTCGGCGTCGCCGTCCGGGTCGTCGACCTCGATGTCCGGCACCGGGATGCCGTCGATCTTGGCGGCGCGCAGCCGGACCATCCGGTCGTGGTTGTCCGGGTCGTAGGAGATCCCGCCCCGGCCGTCGGCCTTCTCCAGGCCACCGATCCGGTGCTCGAGACCAGGTGTGCCGGGTACCGCCCACGGCCGGGCGAGGGTTTCCTCGTCGCGGAAGTAGGGCCAGAACTCGCCCGAGCCGTCGGGGGCGTTCGGCGCGGTGGCGAAGCCGGGGTCGAACGTCGGGAGCGTGGTGGCGTCCGGCACCTTCCACGGCTCCGACCCGTTGGCCAGCGAGCCGTCCGACAGCAGGATCACCGGCGTGCGGTAGGTGACCGCGAGCCGCACGGCCTCCAGAACGGCGTCGAAGCAGTCGGCGGGCGAGCGCGGCGCGATGACCGGCAGCGGCGCCTCGCCGTTGCGGCCGTGCAGGGCCTGCAGCAGGTCGGCCTGCTCGGTCTTGGTGGGCAGGCCGGTGGACGGGCCGCCGCGCTGCACGTCGACGACCAGCAGCGGCAGCTCGAGCGCCACCGCGAGGCCGATCGTCTCGGACTTCAGCGAGATGCCCGGCCCGGACGTGGTGGTGACGCCGAGCGCGCCACCGAAGGCCGCGCCCAGCGCCGCGCCGACGCCTGCGATCTCGTCCTCGGCCTGGAACGTGGTGACGCCGAACGACTTGTGCTTCGACAGCTCGTGCAGGATGTCCGACGCCGGGGTGATCGGGTAGGAACCGAGGAACACCGGCAGCCCGGACAGCTGCCCGGCCGTGACGATCCCGTAGGCGAGCGCGGTGTTGCCGGTGATCTGCCGGTAGGTGCCGACGTCCAGCTTGGCGGGCGCCACCTCGTAGGTGACGGCGAAGGACTCGGTGGTCTCGCCGTACGCGTGGCCCGCCTTGAAGGCGAGGATGTTGGCCTCGGCGAGGTCGGGCCTGCGGGCGAACTTCTCCCGCAGGAACCGCTCGGTGCTCTCGTGCGGGCGGTGGTACATCCAGGACAGCAGCCCGAGGGCGAACATGTTCTTCGCCCGCTCCGCGTCCTTCTTCGACAGCCCGGTCTCCTCCAGCGCCCCGCGGGTGAGCGTGGCCATCGCGACCGGGAACACCGAGTACTGCTCGAGCGAGCCGTCCTCGAGCGGGTTGGCCTGGTAGCCGACCTTCGTCAGGTTGCGCTTGGTGAACTCGTCGGTGTTGACGATGAGGATGCCGCCGGCGGGCAGGTCGCCGACGTTGGCCTTCAGCGCGGCCGGGTTCATCGCGACGAGGACGTCGGGGCGGTCGCCGGGGGTGAGGATGTCGTAGTTCGCGAAGTGCAGCTGGAACGACGACACGCCCGGCAAGGTGCCGGCGGGGGCCCGGATCTCGGCGGGGAAGTTCGGGAGCGTCGAGAGGTCGTTGCCGAACGCCGCGGTCTCGGAGGTGAAGCGGTCGCCGGTGAGCTGCATGCCGTCACCGGAGTCGCCGGCGAAGCGGATGACGACGCGATCGCGCTCTACTACCTCACGTCCGCCGCCGGACGGTGCTGAGAGATGATCGACGGCGGTGTCAGAAGTCATTCGAGGTCGGTCCTCGGGTCGACGGGGCGTGCTCTGTGTTGTCTTCCGAGGTTAGCTCGCACTACGTCGGAGTGTCGTCGCGCCCCGGTCCACGTCACACCCGATCGTTCGCATGGTCGAAACACGGTGTTACCGGCCCGACCTGCTGATCGTCGCCTGGAGGGCGGCGAGCCGGTCGCGGAACTCCACCGATCGCACAGACTCGGCCTGCGCCCGCACCTCGACCTCGACGGCCTCGGCCTGGGTCGCCATGCCGGCCGTGAGCCGAAGCGTCGCCTTCGTGGTGCGCACGAGGTCACGGGGGGCCGCCGCCGCGTGGGCGGCGAGCTCGACGGCGGCTCCCACCACGTCTTCGGCAACACGGTGCACCAGTCCGATCCGCGCCGCCTCGCCGGCGTCCACGACCTCGCCGAAAAGCGTGAGCGCGGCGGCGCCTTGCGGGCCGAGTACCCGCTGCACCATCCACGTATAGCCGCCTCCGGGGTGCAGACCGAGCGGGAGGAACCGGGACTCGAACCGCGCCCGCGGCCCGGCCAGCCGCAGGTCGCACGCCAGTGCGAGGTTCAGCCCCGCGCCGACGGCGGCACCGTTGACGGCCGCGATCGTCGGCAGCGGGCACTCGGCGACGGCGAGGAAGCCTGCGTAGACCGTGTGCAGCGTGGCCGGGTCGGCGGTGGCGAGCTCGCTCAGGTCGCCGCCTGCGCAGAACGCCGGCTCCTCCCCGGTCACGACGATCGCGCCGACCGCGTCGTCGGCGGCCGCGGCGCGCACGGCCTCGGCGAGCTTGCCGGACAGCTCGATGTTCAGGGCGTTGCGCCGTTCCGGGTTCGACAGCGTGAGGACGGCGACGCCGTCGGTCGTCTTCGTGCGGACGTCGGTGGCCATACCCACATCCTGCCTTCCGCCCGGATCGCCCCAACCGGTCCCGGGCGCGACGGGTCGTCAGGGATCGAACAGCAGCCGGAGCGAACAGCAACGCAGAGGAGCCCCCGTGCCCCGCCCCTCCCGGACATGGACAGCCGCAGGCGCAGCGCTGGCCGCGTGGAGCGGCGCCGTGCTCGCATTGCTCTTCAGACCGTGGATCGTCCACCACCTCTTCCTGCTGGGCTTGGTGCTGATCGGTTCTGTGCTGGTGGCGGCGATCGGCGCTACCGCGATGCTGGTGCTGCTGCTGGTCCGTCGGTACGGCAGCCCGCTGGCGGTCGCGATGGTGCCCGTCGTGGTGGCCGCCGCAATGCTCTGCTTCGCGGTGGACTGGAACGTCGCGTTCGCGCGGTTCTGGTTCACGACCCATCGGGCCGAGTTCGTCGCGGCGGCGGAGCTGGCGGAATCGGGGGGACTCGGCACGCCCGGTGGGTGGGACTACTACGGCGTCGAGCTGCCGCCGGGGCTGCGTTCGATCTCCGTAACGGGGCGCATGGCGCCGACGGCGTTGGAGAGCAGCAGGCAGCTCGACGGTTCCGTGCTCCTGGTGCCGGCGTACCTCGGGTTCCGCGACGGAGGGGGCGGTTTCGCCCACGGCCGCGGGGTCGGGCGAGAGCCGGTGCACGTCTTCGGCGATTCCTCGCGCCGTGCCGTCGAACTCGGTGACGGGTGGTGGTGGGTGGACTAGCCCAGTGGTGTTACCACCGGATTCCGTGATCATGGTGCATCGGCGCGTTCGCGGTGGTCGCGCGAATGATCCGCAGTAGCGGTTGTCAATTGCTGTGGCGACAGCGATAGGCAACCGCTGCACGGGATCTTGCCTCCCATGATCCGCGGTATCGGTTGTCCACGGTTGTGGCCACAGCAATGGACAACCGCTAGTTCGGATCATGCCGCTCGGCGTCGTGAGCGCGGGCCCGTCTGGTCGGCCTGGTCGGGTGTTGCGATGGGCGCGCCGTTCCCGGCTCGGATCACCTCGTGCCCGCCCGACATCCGGGCTTCTTGCGTGTTCGCTCCCGTTCCCCTCGACCCCGTACCCGGCGCGTTCCGCGGAATGTCGTGATCAGCGGTTCGGCGCGCACGCGGCCGGATCGAGGGTGTTGGCGAATCCGGTCATGGCGCCTTTGGTGAGGTGTCCGGGCAATGGGAGCTGTGGTGCGCGTGTGCTGGGGCCTTCGGTGGCGCCAGGGTCTCCGTAGCCGCCTTGGACCAGGGCCTTCGGTGGCGCCGCGCATCGTGCGGGGGCCGCCCCTCAGATGTCAAGGGCGCCTACGGCGTCGCTGCGCGATCGCTTCGCGACCCTTGACCTCTGAGCCTCTGCGGCCCCTACGGGCAAACCAACGCGGGCAGGCAAAGGCCTGCCCGGAGGCGCGCGGCGCCACAACGTCCCCGCCGAGCCCCTGGTGTGCAGCTCGGAACGATCTCCGCTGCTCACGCACCCGTTCACCGCCCACGCGCCCCGTCGACCAGGCGCGTGGGCCGACACGGGGCGCGCGAGCGCACACCAGGTGCGCGACCGGCACGGAAGCCCACCTTCACGTGCTCGGTGAGACCGGCCTGCTGGCGGCGGCGCGCGCCCATCGGGCAGACCCCCGGCCTGCCCGCAATGCTGGCCACGCACGATGCGCGGCGCCGCCAGCAGGCCCCACCGACCGCCACGGACTCGGCGCCCTCTCAGCGACCTGCCCCGTGATCGCTGCAGGCCTGGACAGGCACCAACACGCCTGATTCGACAACACCCTCGATCTGGCCGTGCTCGCACCCCGTCGATCACAGGCGCAGCAACCCGAGGCCGCGGACAGCCGGAAGCCCTCCGGGCCCTCAGACGCGACGATCTACAACCAGTGCCCGGAACACGGCCTGGTGGTTGCTCGTTGAAGGAGCCGGGGGAGGAAGGACCCGGAAGTGCACAAGTCGATGAACGGGCTGAAGACAGCCGTGTTGCTGGGCGGTCTCTCCGCGCTCGTGCTCCTCGTCGGTTCGCTTCTCGGAGGCCGCACGGGGCTCGTGATCGCCCTGTTCGTGGCGCTGGGCGTCAACGGCTACGCGTACTTCAACTCCGACAAGATCGCGTTGCGGGCCATGCACGCCCGGCCGATCACCGAGCCGGAGCACCCGGTGATGTACGAGATCGTGCGGGAGCTGTCGCGGGCGGCGCGCCAGCCGATGCCGCGGCTCTACGTGAGCCCCACGGCGGCGCCCAACGCGTTCGCCACCGGGCGCAGCCCGCGCCACGCCGCGGTGTGCGCCACCACCGGTCTGCTCCAGATGCTCGACGAGCGGGAGCTGCGCGCCGTGCTGGGCCACGAGCTCTCCCACGTCTACAACCGCGACATCCTCATCTCCTCGGTGGCGGGCGCGCTCGCCTCCATGGTGAGTTTCCTGGCCAACATCGCGATGTTCGCCGGCCTGTTCGGCGGCAGCGACGAGGACCGACCCAACCCGATCGCCCTGCTGCTGATCTCGCTGTTGGGCCCGGTCGCGGCCGGGGTCGTGCAGATGGCGGTGAGCCGGTCGCGGGAGTTCCAGGCCGACGCGAGCGGCGCCCGGCTCACCGGCGACCCCCTCGCGCTGGCGTCCGCGCTGCGCAAGCTGGAGCGCGGCACCCAGCTCGCGCCGCTGCCGCCCGATCCTCAGCTGGCGTCGCAGTCCCACCTGATGATCGCCAGCCCGTTCCGCGCCGGTGAGCAGCTCACGCGGCTGTTCTCCACCCACCCACCGCTGGGTGAGCGGATCCGGCGGCTGGAGGAGATGCACCTGCACCGGGGGTGAGTGTCGGGCCACTGGGGCATCCTGTTCCCGTGCCTGATCGACCCGTCGCCACCACGAGCGAATACGGCGTGCTCGGCGTGCGCACGGGATTCGAGCCGGACCGCGGGGACGACCGCTACTGCCTCGACCGGTTTCCCGCCGCCGACGACCTGGCCGACCTCGTGGAGCGCCACTGGCTCGTGTCGTGGGACCTGCCACCGGGGCGGGAGGGCTCCGTCACGCTGCTCCCGCACCCGTGCGTCAACCTCTGGCTCGACGGGGGCAGGTTCGCCGTGTCCGGCGTCGGGCGGGAGCGCTTCACCTACGTCTACCGCGGCGCAGGCCGGGTCTTCGGGGTCAAGTTCCGGCCCGGCGGGTTCCTGCCGTTCCTCGGTCGGCCGCTTTCCGACATCACCGGGGCCGTGCTGCCCGCCGAGCAGCTGTGGGGCCCGGCCGCCACGGCGCTCGCCGAGCGGATGGCTGCGGCGCCCGGGGCCGACCGGCTCGTCGCGCTCGTCGAGGAGTTCCTGCGGGAGCGCCGGCCGCCGCCGGATCCACAGGTCGACGTCGTCCAGCGCATCGTCGCCGCGCTGCTGCACGACCGCACGATCGCCCGTGTCGACGACGTCACCGAGAGGTTCAACATCAACCCCCGCACGCTGCAGCGGCTGTTCCAGCGGTACGTCGGGGTCAGCCCGAAGTGGGTGCTGCGCCGCTACCGCCTGCACGAGGCCGCCGCCGTGCTCGCCCGGGAGCAGCACCGGCCGTGGGCGGACGTGGCCGCCGAGCTCGGCTACTTCGACCAGAGCCACTTCATCCGCGACTTCACCGCGGCCATCGGAATGACCCCGGTGGCCTACGCCCAGGCCTGCCGGCGCATGGAGGCCCCGGTCAGCGCCTGAGCCGACCGTGCACATCCCGCGTCCACGGTGCACACGTCCCACGGTGTGCAGGGTGGCGCTGCGATGTGCACGGCGGGTGCGTGCGCCATGCTGGCGGCATGGAGCTGCGGGTGCGGTCCGGTGGCCGGGGCGAACCGGTGGTGCTGCTGCTGCACGGGCTCGGTGCCACGGCCGAGGTCTGGGACGGGCTCCTGCCGCTGCTGCCCGGCGCATGGGTGGCGCCCGACCTGCCGGGCCACGGCGGTTCCGCCCCGCTGCCTGCCTACACGTTCGCCGGCGTGGCCGAGGCCGTCGCCGACATGGTGGACCCGGCCGGCACCGTCGTCCTCGGGCACTCCTTCGGCGGTGTGGTCGGGCTGCACCTGGCCGCGCGGCCCGGCGTCCGCGCGGTGATCGGCCTGGGCATCAAGGTCGCCTGGACGCCGGAGGAGCTCGCCCGGGCCGCCGCGCTGGCCGCCCGCGAGCCGGCCCGGTTCGCCACCCGCGACGAGGCCGTGGCCCGGCACCTGCGCGTGTCGGGCCTCGACGGCCTCGTGGCCCCCGACTCGGCCGCCGCGCTCGCGGGCGTGGTCGAGCGGGACGGGATGTGGCGCCCGGCGCTCGACCCCCGCGCGTTCGGTGTGGGTGACCCGCAGCTCGCCGCCCTGCTGGCGGCCGCGCCCGTTCCGGTCGTCCTGGCCAGGGGTGAGCACGACACCATGGTCAGCGCCGAGCAGTTGCGCGCGCTCGTCCCGTCGCCCGTCGATCTGCCGGGGCTGGGCCACAACGCGCACGTGGAGGCCCCTGCGGCGGTGGCGGAGCTCCTGCTCAGGCACCGCGACGCCGCTCACGCACCCCCAGTCCGTTGACGCGCCCCGTCGACGGGCGGCGCGGGCGGAGAGCGGGAGCATCGGCGAGGCGTGCGCGGATCGCTCGTCGACGGTTCTCCTCGGTACGGCCCTAGCGCGTGTTTACTAATCGGCGGAGCCAGATGTTGATCTCTACGATCTGGGTGGTGGCTTCGAAGCGCAGGGCGAGCTTGTCGTAGCGGGTGGCGAACCCTCGGTGCTGTTTGTGCAGGTTGATGCTGCACTCAACGGCATGCCGCTGGCGGTAGATGTCGGGGTCGAACCGTGGAGGCCGTCCACCACGTGATCCACGCTTACGCCGGTGGGCCTGCTGGTCGCGCTTGATCGGGATAGTCGCGCGGATACCGCGTCGGCGTAGGTAGGCGCGGTTGGCCCAGGATGAGTAGGCCTTGTCGGCCAGTACCCGGTCCGGTCGGGTCCGGGGCCGCCCCTGCCCGGGCCGCAGGACCCGGATGCGTTCCAGGACCGGCACGAACTGCGGGCTGTCTCCTCGATGCCCGGCGGTGAGCAGCATCGACAGCGGCTTACGCCCCTGCTCAGAAGCCAGATGCAGCTTTGTGGTCCATCCGCCACGGGACCGGCCGAGTGCGTGGTCGGCCGGCTCATCACCGGGTGGTTCGACTTGACCGGCCGGGTCTTGGCGGGCGCCCGCGGCGTGCTGGTGCGCCCGCACGATCGTGGAGTCCACCGACACGTCCCAGCAGATCAGGCCAGCCTCGTCACCGAGTTGCTGCAGGCGTTCCATGATCCGGGTCCAGATGCCGTCACGTTGCCAGGCCCGGAACAGGCCGTAGACCGACTGCCAGGACCCGTACCGCTCGGGTATGTCCCGCCACGGTGTGCCGGCACGGGTCCGCCACCGGATCCCGTCGATCAACTGTCGTCTGGTCCACGTTCGGGGCCGCCCACGCCCACTCACCGCAGGTAGCAGGGGTGCAAGCAGCTGCCACTGCGCGTCGGTGAGGTCATGACGGGCACCCGCGGGTACGGTCCCCACGAGGTCTCCGGTGGTGATGGTCTTCTTGGTCGTTGATCCATCTACCGGAGGCCTCACTCATCTCCGCCGACCGACACGCGCTGGCCGACGACGAAGATCCACTTTCTAAACAGGCGCTAGCTGTACTGACTCGGGAGGTTGACGGTCATGCGGCGAGTCGGGTGATCGGAGGGCGGCCGCCGAGGGCGGAGTGGGCGCGTCGAGTGTTGTAGTGCTCGACCCAGCTGTCCAGGGCGGTGAGCCGGTCGTGGTTGGACAGCCAGGGTTGGGCGTAGGCGAACTCGGTCAGCAGGGTGCGGTTGAGCCGTTCAGCTTTGCCGTTGGTCCAGGGGCAGCCGGGTTTGGTGAACCGGCGCCGGATCCCGAGCGCGACACACACCGCCCGCCAGTCCTGCCCGATCCGGTAGACCTTGGCGTTGTCGGTCAGGACCCGCAGCACTCGCACGCCGTGCTCGCGGAACCAGGCCACGGCCCGGTGCAGGAACCCGGCGCAGGTGGTGTCGCGTTCGTCGGGCAGCGCTTCGATGTAGGCCAGCCGGGAGTGGTCATCGACCGCGACGTGCAGGTAGTCGTAGCCGATCCCGCGCCCGATTCCGCGCCCGATTCCGCTCTGGCGGGCTTCTCGGCGCCCGTGCAGCCGCCAGCCGCCGCCGTCAGGGACCCGGCCCAACTTCTTGACATCGATGTGGATCAGATCCCCGGGGTGGGGGCGTTCGTAGCGGATCCCGCAGTGGCGGCGCCGGACCGGTGCGCCGGTGATCGGGTCGATCGCGGCCAGGTGCGGCACCTGGTGGCGGGCCAGCACCCGGCCGACGGTGGAGGCGACCAGGCCGAGCTCGCCGGCCAGGAACACCGCTCCCCGATGCGCGGTGGCTCGCAACTCGAGGATGCGGTCCTCGATCTGTGCGGCGACGCGGTTCGGGCTGGTGTGCGGCCGCGACGAGCGGTCGGCAAGTCCGTCCCAGCCCTCCTCGCGGTAGCGGCGGACCCACTTGTGCACCGTCGCTCGGGAGACGCCGAGTTGCTCGGCGATCCGCGCCGCTGGCCACCCGGCGAGGAAGCGTTCGACGATGAGCCGCCGCGCAAAGACGGTGGTGCGGGCGTTACGGTGCGCCACGAGGACCTCCTGGGCCTGGAGCGAGTGCGTGAGACACACCCACTCCGCCCGGAGGTCCTCCCTCGATCAAGCCGACACGCTGACCGAACTGTCAACAACGTCCTGAGTCGCTACACCCTAGCCGAACAGCACGACCGCCGCCCAGACCGAACCGGCCAGCACGGCTGCGTAGCAGAGCACGCTGATCGGCGTCCGCATCCGATCGAGCTGCAGGCCGTCGAAGAGGGTGTAGCGGAACCGGTGGGCCCAGTGCAGCAGCGCGAGCACGCACAGCCCGAGCAGCAGGATCCGGACCAGCGGGTGTCCCAGTAGCGCCGCGAACCCGGCGTGATCGGGTGGGGTGAGCAGCCCCAGCGGGAACAGCACGCCGAAGAGCAGCATCAGCACCGGGACGAGCAACGCGGTGACCATGCCCCCGGCGCTGAACATCAGCCACGCTGCGGCCTCGACCCTCGACGGCCTGGCCATCAGAGCATCACCACCAGGATCCAGGCCACGACCGCGGACACCACGAACCACGCGCCGAAGTGCCCCGCCGCCACCGCCTGCGGTGGCACCTGACGCCCCTGCATCCGCACGACGAGTGCCTTCGGGGCCAGGTTGAACCACGTGACGGCGTGCAGCAGCACGAACGCCAGCGCGACGAGGTTCACCAGGAGGATCAGCGGGCCCGCGCTCCACTCGATGAACTCCCGGTAGGCGGCCGGGCCGCGGTGGACCGCGGTGACCAGCAGCAGGAAGTGCACCACGAACCACGCCACGGCGACGCTCGACAGCTCCCGCAGCACGAACAGCAGGTACGAGCGGCGGCGCGTCCACCAGAACAGCGGGAGGGGCTGCCGGTACGGCGCGCTCACCGTCTGCTCCACGGCAGCAGCGTCCGCGCCGCGGCCGTCAGCTTGTAGCGCTGGATCGCCCCCGCAGGGTCCACGCCCTTCGGGCACGCTCGGGTGCACTCGCCGACGTAGGTGCACGCCCACACACCCGCATCGGTGGCGAGCACGTCCAGCCGCTGGTGGGCGCCCTGGTCGCGGGAGTCGAGGTTGTAGCGCTGGGCGAGGGCGATGGCCGCGGGGCCGAGGAAGTCGGGCTCGATCCCGTACACCGGGCACGCGGAGTAGCACAGCATGCAGTTGATGCACATGCTGTACTGCTTGTACGCGTCCAGCTGTTCCGGCGTCTGCAGGAACTCCACGTCGGCCACGCCGCCGTCGTCGTCGCGCACGAGCCAGGGCTTCACCTCGGGCAGCTTGTGCAGGAAGTCGTCGATCTCCACGACGAGGTCGCGGATCACGGGGAAGTTCGCCAGCGGTTCGACCCGGACGGGGCCCGGCGCGTAGTCGGTGAGGAAGGTGCCGCAGGTCAGGGCGGGGTCGCCGTTGACGGTCATCCCGCAGCTGCCGCAGATCCCCATCCGGCACGACCAGCGGAACGACAGCGTGCCGTCGAGGTGGTCCTTGACGTAGTTCAGGCCGTCGAGGACCGCCCACTCCTCCCGCATCGGCACCTCGTAGTCCTGCACCGTCGGCGCGCTCTCCGACTCCGGCCGGTAGCGGGTCACCTGCAACGTGATCATGTCGGGCACGCGCTCACCTCCCGTAGACCCGCTCGCCCGGCGGCCAGCGGGTGATCGTCACCGGCAGGTACTCCACGTGCGGTGCCCCGTCCGGGCGTCGGGTGACGAGCGTGTGGGCGAGGAACCGCGTGTCGTCGCGGCGGGGGAAGTCGGTGCGCTGGTGGGCGCCGCGCGACTCCTCGCGGCGCAGCGCGCTCGCCACCATCGTCTCGGCCACGTCGAGCATGAACCCGAGCTCCAGCGCCGCGACGAGCTCGGTGTTGAACGTGCGGCTCGTGTCCTCGAGGGTGGCCTTGTCGAACCGCTCCCGCAGCTCGGCGAGCTGCTCGACGCCCGTGAGCAGCGACTCGGTGTCGCGGAAGATGCCGACGCTGCCCTCCATCGCGTGCTGCATGTCGGTGCGCACGTCGGCGATCCGCTCGCGGCCGTTGCGGCGGGCCACCAGGTCGTGCTCGAGCCGCCGGCGCTCGTCGGCGAGCTGGGCCTCGACGCTCGGGGCCCCCGTGTCGGCGGCGGCGTACTCGGCAGCCGCGATCCCCGCCCTGCGCCCGAACACCAGGCACTCCGGCAGCGAGTTCGAGCCGAGCCGGTTGGCGCCGTTGATGCTCACGCACGCCACCTCGCCCGCGGCGAACAGGCCGGCGAGCCCGGTGGCGCCGTGGATGTCGGTGTGGACGCCGCCCATCATGTAGTGCTGCACCGGCCGTACCGGGATCAGCTCGTGCACCGGATCGATGCGCTCGTACTGCCGGCACAGTTCGCGCACGAACGGCAGCTTGGCGTCGATCACCTTCTCCCCGAGGTGGCGCAGGTCCAGGTAGACGACCGGGCCGTAGGGCGTGTCGACCGTGTTGCCCTTCTCCTGCTCGTGCACGAAGGCCTGGGAGACCCGATCGCGCGGCCCGAGCTCCATGCTGCGCATCACCGGCGTGGGTGAGGGCGTCCCGAGGTCGTAGTCCTGCAGGTAGCGGTAGCCGTCCTTGTTGAGCAGCCACCCGCCCTCCGCCCGGGCCGCCTCGGTGATCAGGATGCCCGTGAACGGCAGGCCGGTCGGGTGGTACTGGACGAACTCCATGTCCTTGAGCGGGGCGCCGGCACGGTAGGCCAGCGCCATCCCGTCCCCGGTCTTGATGTTGCCGTTGGTCGTGAACGGGAAGACGCGCCCGCACCCGCCCGTGCACAGCACGACCGCGCGTCCCGTGATGGCCTCGATCCGGCCGGTGGCCAGCTCGATCCCGACGGCCCCGCGGACGACGCCGTCGTCCACGAGGAGCTTCGTGACGTACCACTCGTCGTAGCGGACGATCTGCGGGAACTGCAGCGACGTCTGGAACAGCGTGTGCAGCAGGTGGAAGCCGGTCTTGTCCGCGGCGAACCAGGTGCGCATCTTCTTCATGCCACCGAACGCGCGCACGGCGACCTCGCCGTCGGGTCGGCGGCTCCACGGACAGCCCCAGTGCTCCAGTTGCAGCAGCTCCCGCGGCGCCTCCTCGACGAACGCCTCCACGGCATCCTGGTCGCAGAGCCAGTCGCTGCCCGACACGGTGTCGTACGCGTGCTCGTCGAGGCTGTCGTCGTTGCCGATGACGGCGGCGGCCCCGCCTTCCGCAGACACGGTGTGGCTGCGCATCGGGTAGACCTTCGACACCACCGCCACGGAGAGCCGGGGCTGGGCCTCCACGATCGCGATGGCAGCGCGCAGCCCTGCGCCACCACCCCCCACCACCACGACGTCGTGGTCGCCCATCGGGAGCTACTCGGCGTGTTCGGCGGAGAGCTCGTTGAGCAGCACGCGGCCGTCGTGCCGGGTCACCCTCGTGCGGCAGCTGCCGTCATGGAACTGGTGGGAGATCGACCGGCAGCCGCACGCGTAGGTGATGTCGTCACACCGGATGCCGGAGCCGTCGTCCTCGAAGTAGCGGGTGCCGCTCACCCGCTTCCCGCAGGGCGCGCGTTCGCTGGTGAAGGGAGTCCTCGTGCCGATCACGATCCACCTCCGCGCCATCGGCCATGTGACCGATGTCACTGCCATGGCACACCGCGGGGGCTGATCGAGTCAAGCGCTCATCGTTGATCGCGCGCGGTGCTACCGGAAGGCGTTCGCTCTCCAGCGGTGGTTGTGACCGGCGCCCTCGTCAATGAGCGGGCACCGACACGCAGACCATGGTGGTGTCCTCGATGGCCTCGACGACCCCGGGCGCCTGCTCCGGAACGTGCACGAAGTCGCCCGCGCGCACCGTCACGGCGTCGCCCTCGGCGCCCACTCGTAGCGCTCCGCTGAGCACCACCCAGACCTCCTCGTAGGAGGCCGGCAGGTCGGCACGCGCCCCCGCATGGAAGAACGACGTGTAGGCGCTCATCGACCTGCTGGTCTCTTTGCCGAGGGCGGGCGCGATGAGGATCCCGTCGCCGAAGCGGACGGCGTCGTCGCCGATCGCCGAGCTGAACCTGCGGGCCTGCGAGGGCGTGCCGGCCATGGCGAAACTCTCTCCCTGCGTAGCGGTCAGGCGTCGAGCTCGGTCGCGGCGACGACGTGCACGGGGGGCGCCTGGATCCCGAGCTCTCGTGCGATGGCCGGGATCTCGGGGTCCGCGAGGAACTCGTCGTAGTCCTTCGCGTCCCAGTCGAAGACCGACCACACCCGGTGCGCGTCGTCGGGATCGAAATAGACCCGGGCACCCCGGCAGCCGTGCTCCCGCCGCTTCTCCGCGCCGACGGTCGTGAAGACCTCCAGGAACCGATCGGGGTCGGCAACCCTGGCGATGGTGACGATCACTACCTGCTCCTCGAGCGCCGTGGACGACTCGCGCCAGTCGATCAGCACCGTAGAACCTCGACTCTCGTTGAGGTCAAGTGCCGGCGGCGGCGACGCGAAGTGGGGTGAACGTGAGGTCGGTGCAGCTCGCCACGGGACACACCACACCGACGATCACGCTGGTCGGGCCCGGAGCGTCAGCGGTAGTTGGTGAACTGCAGCGCGATCCCGAAGTCCTTGCTCTTGAGCAGCGCGATCACGGCCTGCAGGTCGTCCTTCTTCTTGCCCGAGACCCGCAGCTGGTCGCCCTGGATCTGCGCCTGCACGCCCTTGAGCTTCTCGTCCCGGATGGTCTTGCTGATCTCCTTGGCCTTGTCGGCCGCGATGCCCTGCAGGATCTTGCCGCTGATCTTGTAGGTCTTCCCGGACACCGCCGGCTCGCCCATCTCGAGGGCCTTCAACGAGATGTTCCGCTTGATCAGCTTCTCCTTGAAGACCTCGACGGCCGCCTTGGCGCGCTCCTCGGTCTCCGACTCGATGGTCACGGCCTCCTCGCCCGCCCACGCGATCGAGGTGCCCGTGCCGCGGAAGTCGAACCGCTGCGAGAGCTCCTTCGCGGCCTGGTTGAGGGCGTTGTCGACCTCCTGCCTGTCGACCTTGCTCACCACGTCGAACGACGGGTCTGCCACCGCGTGCCTCCTCCTCGGCCGGGCCCCTGCGGAACCCGGATTTTCACTGTCGTATCCTCGTGTCCGCGCCACGGCGCACCGGGGCGGGTTGCCCGAGTGGCCAAAGGGAGCGGACTGTAAATCCGTCGGCTCAGCCTACGAAGGTTCGAATCCTTCACCCGCCACACCCGGGGTGAACGGCCCCCGACCAGGGGAAACGCTGGTCGGGGGCCGTTCTCGTGTGTCCGGTGGTGTCCGGCTCGCACCGGCTGTGGCCGACCGTCCGTGGGCCGTCCGTGGGCCGGCTGCCAAGGCGCGTGGTGTCTGGCACGACCTGTCATCTTGAGCGGTCGTGCCTAGCCTCCGTGCATCGTCGGCGACAGCACGGCAGCCGCGATGGACGCCCGTCGTAAGCATCCGGACGCGCGGTTTCCGGCCGCCGAGTGATGACGCCTGGTGCCCAATCGCCGCCGGCGCTGTTACATCTCTTCGGGTTGCTGCGACATGACTCGGGCACTGTGTACGGCTGACTCCCACAATTGCTGATCTCCAGGTGATCGTCGGGGTGCTGCCGGAGACCCACCACTGATGGGGGATGCGTGGACCTGACGGGGATCGAGTTCGTTGTCGGGTACCTGGTGGCTTGGGTAGCAACTGCAATACAGAGCCCAGGAAAGATTGACCGAAATTGCCAATCTAACCGCTCGATTCAACCTCCTCGGCGAGAAGTACGAGTCGGATTTGGCGCGGCTTGAGATAGTTGGCGAAGTTGGTACCCTCTTCGGCTACTTCACCCCCGGCGTGTGTGTATCTGCGGTGCAGAGGTTGAGCATCAGAATCCGCTGAATCATGACCATGGGGAGGCGACAGATATCGCCGTCTCGGTGGAAGCTGAAAGCCGGCGGACACGCGAGCTACTGGCGGATCTTCAAAAGACAATTTCAGACCTCGACAGGGAAGCTGGCGCGACCAGAGTTGAGCTCGCGGCTGCTGAGCAGGAGATCGCAACTCACGAACGCAGCCTAACGGCACTGGACGGTCAGATCTCACCAGTCAAAGACGAAATGACAGCGTTGTTGGATGCTCGCTCTCAGGTCGAGCGAAGTCTCGGGCTTTACGAGCAGCTGGAGCGACTTGGCGAGATTAGGGCTACCTACTCTGAAGGCGAGAGCCTAGAAGCGGTCAAGGACGTGCAACGCCCCGCAGGAACACCGAATGGGATGGTGCTGAAAGACTTCTCCGATTCGGTCTCGGCAGTCCTGTCCGAGTGGGGAGTTCAAGAGTACGAGCCGATTCACTTTGACCAAGAAATCGACGATATTGTCGTTGCGGGGAGAGCGCGGCCCAATCGCGGGAAGGGTATGAGGTCGATCTTGCACGCCGCGTTTAAGGTGGCATTGCTCAATTACTGCGTTGAGCGTGACTTGCCTCATCCTGGTTTCGCAATCCTCGACTCGCCTCTTGTGACATACCGAGAGCCCTACGGTCCTCCTCAAGATGACGAGGCCGAGTCGGAGGCCGTTAGTGGTTACGTGGCCGAGTCGTTCTTCCGCTATCTCGCTACCGACTTTCCTGGCCAGACCATCGTTTTGGAGAACGTAGACCCGCCGGCTGACGTAGCCGAAAAGAATGCTAGAACTATTCGCTTCACAAAGTCTGCGGAAGGCAGGTACGGCTTCTTCCCTGAGAAGCGTGATCTTCCAGTCGTGCCAAGGGAATGATTGCGCCGCGTCCTCGCTTGAATTGGAGCGAACCGCTGCGCGTTCGCTCATTTCACTCGGAAGGATGAGACTGCCGGGCACGATGTGGGACTGCAGCTGAAGCTGAGGCGGCCGCGCTGATGTCGTTGGGGTGGAGGTCATAGCGCACAGCTGGCGGACGGTAGGTATTCGAACCCTGCGCAATGCTCCACGACGCGCGGTACTCGACCGCCGGGCGCGGGTGGGTACCGTCGAGTACTGCTCGTTTGGGTGCAGGACGCGGCGAACGCCGCAGGCTCCGGGATCTCCGTTGAGCGTGCGTGAGCCAGGCACGATGCTTCATACCGTGGTGATCTCGTGGCGGTCCTTCGATACCGGCCGCCGTTGCCCAGCTCGTTGAGCGGTGACGCTCGTCCACCCGGATTTCGAGGGCTCCCTGTGCGTGATCCTGGTGAGGTGTCAGGCCTGACGGGACGATCATGACCGGAGCGCCGCGGGATCGTGTGCCCGTCGCGCCTTCGAGCCGGTCGTTCGCGCCGTGGTGGCGGAGGTCGGCAAGGTCGACAGCAACGTCTCGCTCTACTTGTACGGCTCCGTCGCGACCGGCCAAGCGCGGATCGCGGAGTCGGACGTCGACCTGTTTACCATCGGCCTGCCGGTCGCCGCGGCTGCGGAGATCAGCCGCGAGCTCTCCCGCCGGGTTCCGTGCCTTGTGCCGGGCGGTCGAGGTTGGCCCGGCCCGCGGTGCACGGTGCGCCGACGTTGCTCGAGCAGTCGTGTGCAGGAGCCACCGTTGGTGTGAGACCCGAGAGAGCATTCGTCGGCGTCGGGGCCACGCGCCACGATTCGCTCGATCAGGTGGCGGGCGGCGGGCAGGTGGCGGGCGGCGGGCAGGTGGTGGTGCGGACGACCAGGTGGGGTGGGACGACTAGCTCCCGGTGGCTGACCGGGTTGCGCTCGAGCCGGTCGATCGCGCGGGTGACGGCGAGCGTGGTGATCTGCTCGATGTCCTGGGCGATGGTGGTCAGGCCGACGTGTGACAGGCGGGCGAGGCGGCTGTCGTCGTAGCCCACGACGCTGATGTCGCCGGGTACGGCCAGGCCGGCGCGCTGGAGCACATCGAGCACGCCGAGGGCGCAGCGGTCGTTGAACACGGTCACGGCGGTCGGCCGCGGGGTGAGGTCGAGCAGGGCGCGGGCGGCCGCGGCGCCGTCGTCCTCGGTGAGCCCGCCCGACAGGACATGCACGTCGGCGGCGAGGCCGTGGTGGCGCATGGCGTCGCGGTAGCCGCGGCGGCGCTCGGCGGCTCCCGGGGCGCGGCCGCCGTCGACGTGGGCGATCCGGCGGTGGCCGAGGCCGACGAGGTGGTCAACGGCCTCGTGCAGACCCGACTCGTCGGCGGTGCGGACGACGTCGACGTCGCGGTGGCGGACCGCGCGCGCCACGACCACGACGGGCAGGCGGGCGGCGAGCTCGGCGAGGTGGGCCGTGCGCGTGTGCGGGCCGAGCAGGACGAGCGCCTCGCAGCGGTCCTGCAGCAGGCTCGCCGCGGCCCGCTGCTCGTCGCGCTGTGGGGTGACGGCGCTCAGTGCCAGTTCGTAGCCGACGCGGTCAGCGGCGGTGTAGAGGCCGCTGACCAGGTCGCCGTGGAAGGCGTGCTGCACCCCGAAGACGACGCCGAGCAGCCGGCTGCGACTGCTGCGCAGCAGCCTGGCGCGGGTGTCCGGGCGGTAGCCCAGCTCGTCGGCGGCCTGCAGCACCCGCTGCCGTGAGGCCGGGCTCGCGCCCGGGACGTCGCGCATCACGATCGAGACGAGGGCGACGGACACGCCCGCCCTGGCTGCGACGTCAGCGAGGGTCGGCCGGCGAGCGCGCTCTGCTCGGGTCACCCCCACACCCTACCGATCTCGCCTAGAACGTTCTAGGCTAGCGCGCCATAGAACGTTCTAGGCTCGAGGAGGAGCGGATGAACGCGATCGGGGTGGCCCTGGTCGGGTCGGGGCGGATGGGGTCGTTCCACGGCGAGTCGCTCGCGCGCCGGATCCCGGGGGCGCGGCTGGTGGCGGTGGCGGACCCGGCGCCGGGGGTGGCCGAGCGCCTGGGCGCGGACCGCGCCTACTCCGACCCGGCGGAGGCGTTCGCCGATCCGGGCGTCGACGCGGTGGTGATCGCCGCGCCCGCCCGCTTCCACGCCGATCTGGTGGTGGCCGCGGCCCGGGCGGGCAAGGGGGTGTTCTGCGAGAAGCCGATGGCGCTCTCGCTGCCCGACGCCGACCGGGCGATCGACGCCGCCCGCGCCGCCGGGGTGGTGCTGCAGGTGGGGTTCAACCGGCGCTTCGCCCCGGACTGGCAGGCCGCCCGCGCCCTGCTCGACGACGGCCGGCTGGGCATCCCGCGGCTGCTGCGCTCGGTCACCCGCGACCCCGGTGGGTTCGACCCGTCCCGGGTGCCGCCGGACACGATCTTCAACGAGACCCTGATCCACGACTTCGACACCCTGCGGTTCCTCAACCCGGGCGCGGAGGCCGTCGAGGTCTACGCCACCGCCGACGCGCTCGTCGAGCCCGAGTGGCGGGAGCGCGGGCTGCTCGACACCGCGGTGGTGGTGGTGCGGTTCACCAACGGTGCCACCGGTGTCGCGGAGGCGTGCTTCGAGGCCGCGTACGGCTACGACGTGCGCGGCGAGGTGTTCGGATCGGGGGGCATGGCGACCTTGGGCGACGGCCGCCGCACCGGGATGATCTTCTCCGGCGCGGCCGGCCGCACGGTCGAGATGGCCCGCAGCGACCAGGAGCTCCTGGCCGGCGCCTACGTCGCCGAGCTGGCCGCCTTCGTCGCCGCCGTCCGCGACCGGACGCCGGCCCCGGTGGGCGGGGAGGACGCGCGCGCGGCGCTGGCGATCGCGCTGGCGGCGGCCGGATCGGTGCGCGCCGGGCGTCCGGTCCGGATCGAGGAGGTCGCGAAGTGACCGGATTCCGGCTCGCCGCCTGCGCCGAGATGCTGTTCCTCGACCAGCCGATCGAGGAGCGGGTGCGCCGCATCGCCGACCTCGGGTTCGAGGTCGAGATCTGGGACTGGACGGCCAAGGACATCGCCGCGCTCGCCAAGACCGGGGCGAGGTTCACCTCGATGACCGGCTACATCCGAGGCACCCTCTCCGACCCGGACGGAGCCGAGGAACTGCTGCGCACCGCGGAGCGGTCACTGCGGGTCGCCGAGGAGCTCGACTGCCCCCGACTCAACGTGCACGGCACCGGCCTCGACGACCGCGGCCTGCCCGTGGTGGCCTCGCCGGTCGTCACGCCGCGGATGTGGCTGACCGCGGCGCGGACGCTGGCTCGGCTCGCCGAGCTGGCGGAGCGCGCCGGGCGCATGTTCACCCTGGAGAACCTCAACACCGCAGTCGACCACCCGGGGGTGCCGTTCGCGAGGGCGGCCGACACGCTCGCGCTCGTCGAGGCCGTCGACAGCCCGCACCTGCGGCTCAACCTCGACCTCTACCACGCCCAGATCGGCGAGGGGAACCTCGTGCAGCTGGTCGAGCGGGCGCTGCCGGTCGTCGGGGAGATCCAGGTCGCCGACGTCCCCGGCCGCTGCGAACCCGGCACCGGTGAGATCCATTACCCCGCCATCGCTGCGACCCTGGCGCGCCTCGGCTACGACGGCGTGGTCGGATTGGAAGGCTGGGCTTCGCACGACCCACTGGAGGCGCTCGACCGATTCCGGGACGCATTCACGCACCGCTCGTCCGCCGACCCACCCGGGTTCGGCTGACGCGCCCCGTCGACCGGCGGCGTGAGCGGGAAGGGGGCGCGCCGGCGGAGGAGGGGTGCGTCGATAGTTCCCTGCCGGCGGAGGGATCGGCTTGCGGCGGCGTGTCGATCGCAGACGTTCGGGATCGATGGGGAAGGCATGTGGGAGTCCGGCTCCACGAGATCGTCGGCTTCGGGCTGGATGGCGCGGCGACGGCGAGCACACCTGCGCCGAGCATCCTCGTAAGCAGCCCAGCAGGCCGACTCCGATCGGTCCATCCAGCCATCTGGTTCTGTCTGCGTGATCCCTGGCGTTTAAGAAGCCTTCCCACGTGATCGTTCTGCGGCTCGCGATCTGGCAAGCCTTTAGAGGTCATGAGCCCGGGCACAGGCGTCCACGGAAGAGCGCTCCCTCCTCGTCGCAGCCGGCGGAGGCTAGGGCCTCACTCGTCCGCTGCGCGATGCGCCCTGCTCGGTGGCCGGTGCGTCCATCGCACCGTTGCTGTCACGATCCGGGGCGGCAGGTGCTGTCGCTCGTGCCTGGATGTATGCCTGCCAGTCACGCTTGGCCCGGTGGGTCCAGCGCACGGCGGCTTCGATGCTGATCCCGAGTAGCGGACTCAACGCGGCGGCGGGGATGTCGGCGGCAAGGGCGGCGAGCGCGGAGTTGCGACCCACGCGGACTCGGATGCCGTGGCGATTGAGCATGTTGGCGAGGCGGCCTGGTGTGAAGTGTTGCCCGGGCAGCCCGCCGGGGAACAGCCAGCGTGGCCCGGGGACGCTGCGGCCGACGGTTGAGGTGGTGACCGCGGTGCGGGCGAGGTCGGTAAGCAGCGCGGCGAGGGGCGGAGGCAACGCGGTGCGGTGCCCGCCGAGCTGCAGGACGTGGCCGGTCTCGGTGGAGATCAGGTGCTCGGCGGTGAGCTCGCTGATCCGGCTGACCGGGAGCCCGTAGAGCAGGACGAGCCCGCCAGCGGCCCGGACTTCGAGGGGCAGCGTGGCGTCGTGGAGGCAGCGGCGCAGCTGTTCCCAGCGTTCCTCGTTGGTGACCGACAGGTCGGGCTCGGACGGAGGTAGGTAGCGGATGTCGAGTTCGGGGGCGAGGCCTCGGCCAGCGGCCCAGTCGAGGAAGTCCTTGACGACCCTCCGGGTGCAGGCGCCCTCGCTGAGCCACTGGTCGATCAGGGCCTGGGTGACATCGGCGAGCGCGACGTGCCGTTCATCCAGCCACCGCAGGAACGCGAGGGCCGCCCTGACTCGGCCGCGGAGGTTGTGTGCACTGGCTTCGGTGAAGCGGGCGTGCGCGGCGCGCTGGCGCGCCCGTCGCAGCACCGACCAGGTGACGTAGACGTGGATGACCTGGCGGTGTTGCTCGGGCAGCAGCGCCAGCTGCCGGTTCAGCCAGGCTGGCACCCGTTCGAGGTACTCGATCCGAGCCGGGAGCGCCCCGACGTGCACCAGCATCTGCCGCAGCGCGTTCACACCCGTAGGCGGCAGGGAGTCCAGGACCTCGTGGGTGGGCTCCACCCCCGCGGCGCCCAGCTGCCGCAGGACCTGCGCGCCGCCGTCGTCTCGGCGCAGCCACTCCAGCACCGATCGGGGGCGATCCGCCTGAGCCAGCGCCGCGAGCAGCGGCACCAACACGTCGAGCACTTGGCCGGTCGGGCCGCGGAACTGCTCGTGCAGGCGTTCGATCGCGACGCACCGGACGCAGTTGCCGTCCTGGTAGCGCTCCTCCCCACCGCCGCAGCGCCGGCAGACATAGTCGAAGCGCCCTCCGGCGCAAGCCCCGCAGACGCCGCGGCCGCGGCCGTCGACGCCGATCAGCGGCTTGATGGCGCCGCAGCCGCCGCAGGGTGCCGGTCTGCCCCGGACTTCTCGGTAGCAGCGTCGACAAACCGGCCCCATCGGCCATTGCGCGACTACCTGCTTCCGCTGGCCGCACCGGGTGCAGGGGTGGGGCGGCACGGCCTTCGACCGGCAGCTGACGCAGACCCGTCCGGCCGGGATGCGTTGGGGCAGGGGCTTCCGCTGACCGCAGCCGGCGCAGTGCGGCACGCGCACCGGATGCCCGGCCGCCTCGAGCACGACCACCAGCCGGAACACCGACGGCGGAACGTCGGGCGAACCGGAGACGAGCGCATCCGGGTGGACGGCCAGGTGCCTGTCGATATCCCACAACGCCTGCCCGGCCGCGTTCGCCGTCACCAGCGCCTGGTCCGCGGCCTGCGCGTCCAGGTCGGGAAGCTGCGTGGTGAGCAGCGTGAGCACGCGCTGACGGGCGGCATCGGCGGCCGCCGTGCTCACCTCGGCTCTCCGCCGGAGCCGGGCCGACGAATCGTGGTCCGGCGGACCGGCGGCGGAGCCGGTCGGCCAGCGTCCCCACTCGCCTTGCGGACCTGCTTGTTCACCGCCTGCACCTCGATCAAGTCGTTCGGGGAGCAGCCGAGGATGTCGCAGAGCGCGGCGAGGGTGTCCATGCTCAGCCGCTGCGGTGGCTGGGTCACCAGCCGGTAGACCTGCTCCCGGGACAGGTGGATACCGCGCTCGGCCAGCAGCGGCAGCAGCTCGGAGGTGGCGAACAACCCGCGCTCGGCCATCCGCAGCCGCAGATGCCACTCGATGCCCATCTTGCGGATCATCGCTGTTCCTCCCACTGCTGCTCCTGGGCCTGCAGAGCCTGGGTGAGCAGCCGGTTGCGGTAGTCACACCCCGGTGTAGAGCGCGGTGGTCGAGGCGTATGCGTGACCGACCTGGTCCTGCACGAACCGCTCCGGGTAGTCGAACTCGATCAAGTGCGTCACATACGAGTGCCGCAGGCAGTGCAGATCCAACACACCGTCCAGCCCGGCGGCATCGCGGGCCGCGACGAACGCATCGTTGATCCCACGCATCGACATCCGCCCCCGCCGCTCCGTGGTGAACAGCGCCGGATGCCCACCCGGGCCGAACCGGGGCCGGACCTCGTGCAGCCATTGCTCCAGCAGTGGCACCACCCAGTCCATCTCCGGCACCAGCAGCACCGTGCGCCGCTTCGGTGGGCTGCCCCGCGACGACTTGCCCCACCGCACCAGCAACGCCCCCATCTGCCCGAACCCGGGCACCTTCGGGTTACGCCGCAGGTCGGCCAGGTCCAGGCCCCACGCCTCCTGGCGACGCAACCCGAACGCGTAGACCGTCTTGAGCACGGCGGCATCGCGCTGCGCCGCCAGCCCGCCCTTGCGCCCTCGGGCACGGATCTCGTCCACGAGCCCGTCGGCGGCATCGAACAACGCCTGCACCTCGTCATAGCTCAACGGCCGCCGACCCGGCCCGCCCTCGTAGGCGCTGACATGCGCGATCGTGTTCCACTCGCCCAACAGCTGCACCGGCGCGCGCCCGAATCGTTCGCGGCACGCCTCCGGCCACCCGTAGCGCGGGTCGGTCAGGTAGCCCAGGAACATCTGCAGCCCGCCCAGGTAGCCGCGCGCGGTCGACACGACGATCTGCGCAGCCGAGCGCCGGCTATCGATGAACGCCTCGAGCTCCGCCGCCGTCCACTCCCACGGGTACTGCCCCGAGAAGCGCACCACCCGCCGGACCAGGTCTTGCCGACGCTGGATCGTCTCCGCCTTCAGGAAGCGGACCCGCTGCTGGCGCGCCCAGCCCTGCAACATCGCCTCGAACACCGCCGGCGCCGGATCGAGGTAGGACACGCCCTCGGCCAGCACCAAACGCGCCGACCCGGGCGTATCCAGAACCTCATCCACGCGTTGCATCTAACACAACAATGTGTCAGCTGTTCGGCTCGGGGTTGATCGACGTCAGGAGAGGATCCGAGGCCGAGGGCTATCGGATCTCACTCTGACCAGGCGTCACTGGCAAGTGGCGAAAGGTCCATCGGATGCAACTCTGCGCGTATTCGCCGCAGGTTCGCGGGGTGACGCCAGACGGGTCGCCCTTGCACCCTGCCGATCGCCGCGTCGACGACCAGCTCGACCACCACCCGCGGTTCGACCCTTGCGTACTCGACGGGAGCGCTGTCTCCGTATCGCGCCGGGCGCAGCACGGCTGGCCAGGGATGTGCTGCGCAGGCGGGACGCAGCTGGGTACCGATTTCGGCCCGCAGGTGTCGGGGGATCGGCGTGGTGCGGCCGACCACTCGGAGTTCGCCGCGTTGGTCGGGGCGGCCGAGGACGAGCGCGACCGGTGCAGAGATTGGGCCGAGCACGCCGCCGACGATCGCCTCCATGCTGGTGTAGGCGCGCACCTTCCGCCAGGTCGAGCGGGGCCGGTATGGCTGGTTGAGCCGCTTCGCGACGACTCCCTCGATCCCTGCATCGAGGTGCCCGGTGAGGCAGCCGCGGGCCGCGGTGGCGTCGGTGGTCATCGGCACGAGTGCGAGCGGCGGTGCGAGCCCGTCGAGCAGCCGTTGCAGCACGGCCCGCCGTACCTTGTACGGATAGGCGCGCAGGTCGGTTCCGCCCGCCTCGAGCACGTCGAACACGAGGAAGGACGCCGGTGCCTCGGCGGCCACGCGCGAGCTGGCGAGCCGGCGCTGGAGCGCGGTGAAGTCGAGCCGACCGTCGCCGCACACGACGAGCTCACCGTCGAGCACGACGTTGCGGAACCACGTGCCGAGGGCGTCGACCACGTCCGGGAAGAACGGGGTGAGCGAGTGCAGCTGCCGTGACTGTAGCCGCACGCGGTCCTCGGCGACGGTCGCGATCGCGCGATCAGTTGACTGAACTCGGAACCTGAGCGCTGGGTACAGGGTCGCGGGCCGAACGTCCGCAGGCTGTTGGTGTGGGCGGAAACGAACCGTGCTCCGTGGCGCCACCGCTGATGCTCGAAGGCTGTGTCGACGTCAAGCTCCACGACCCTGTCCGGCACGACGGGCCGGTAGTTGATCGGCTTGCTGGAGAGCTACCCGAGCCAGCTGGACGGAATGGGCCGCGCCAGTGTGGCCACCCGGGTGGCGACTACCTCGTGCAGGACGACATGGCCCAGTGGAAGCAGGCCCGGCAGGAAGACGGGGCACGCGCCCGTCGCGAGCTGGCTGCATGCCCCCACCTACGCGGCAACGCAAGCGGCCACCGACGCGCTGTTCTACCGTACCGTCGGCGTTCGAATGCTCGCGCTCGCACAGCTCGCCGGCGCCGTCACCGAAGGCGTCCTGGACGCGATCATGGCCTGGCAGTAGGACCGCCGTTCCGCGGCCTCCGATCGGGGCACGCCCGTTAAGCGCAGTTGCGCAATTGGTGGCGACTCGCGCCGCCGGTCTTCACGCCTGGGACCCCTGGGAGAAGCCTTGCGCCGGCACAGGTGTGCCGGACGGGCGCGTCGCCGGGATCGCAACGTGCCGGGCCGGCGACGGAAGGGAGCACCGGCAGCATGAGCATCAATTTCACCCTCTCCGACGAGCAGCGGAAGCTGCAGCACGACGTCCGTGCCTTCGCGCGTGATGTGCTGGCCCCGATCGTTCCGGAGGCCGACCGGGAGCCGGACCCGGTGCGCGCGGTCCAGCGGACCAAGCCCGCCTACGTCGAGGCGTACAAGGCCGGGATCGCCATGTGCATGCTGCCGAGGCAGTACGGCGGCATGGGCGTGTCGTGCGTGGATCTCGTGATCGCGGCCGAGGAGATCTGCGCCGTCGACCCCGGGTTCGCCTGCACGGTCCTGTGCAACGGCCTCGGGCTCATGCCCGTGGCCTGGTACGGCTCGGAGGAGCAGAAGGAGCGCTTCCTGCGTGCCGCGACGTCGGACCCGTCCGGCGAGTTTCTCGGTGGTTGGACCGCCAGTGAGCCGCCGGGCAACCCGGGAGGCACCGCCAACTTCGATATCCCGCTACCCCGTCCCGCGGGGGTCGGCCTGATTGCAGAACGAGACGGCGACCACTACGTGCTCAACGGACGCAAGTACTGGCCGTCGGCGGCCGGCTGGGACGAGCAGGGTGTCAACCTGCAGACGGCGATCGTCCGCACGGACCCGCAGAAGGGCGGCACGGACGGGCTCTCCGCCATCGTCATCGAGCGGGGCACGCCGGGGATCACCTACAAGTACATCGACAAGGAGGGGCACCGGCTCACCGCCAACGCCGAGGTGGTCTTCGACAACGCGCGTGTCCCGGCGGCGAACCTGCTGCCCGGAGCCGAGGGCAACGGCGACTTCGTGATCAACCGGAACTTCGCGTGGTCGGGTCCGGTCGCCGCGATCGCCGCGGTCGGTGTGGCCCGGGCCGCGTACGAGAAGGCCCTGGACTTCGCTAGGAACAACACGGCAGGCGCGCTCAAGCCGATCATCCACTTCCAGAACGCCGGCTACGTCCTCGGCGACGTGGCCGCGAAGATCGAGATGGGCCGGTACTTCACCTGGCGGGCCGCGGACTACCTCGACAAGCACGACCAGCACGCGGAGCTCGTCGGGGCTATGAACAAGATCCAGGTCACCGAGATGATGTTCGACTGCGTGTACAAGTGCATGCAGGTCGTCGGGGTGAACAGCCTGGACGCCGTCCATGGGTTCGGCAAGCTGCTGCGCGAGGCGTCGGTCTTCCCGATCTACGACGGCGGCAATATGGGCATGCAGCGCCGGCGCGTGCACGGCTTCCTCGCCGACCCGCAGTTCAACCCCCGGGCGATCATGGATGACGAGTACGTGCTCTTCGGGAAGAAGCACGAGGCGATCGACACCGTCGTTCCTGACATGGTCGCTCCCTGAGGCCGCAGCGGTGCTGGGGCGGCGGCTGAGGCGATCGCGGCAGTGGACGCACAGCTGCTGCCGTGAGCAAGGTGTCATCGACGACTGACGGTTACTCCGCAGGTTCTCGCGTCTCGGCACCCCCTACGGCACCACACACCCTGCGTCCACGAGCACGCCTGCACCCGCTGCCGGTTCTTCCGGCTCTTTCGCGCCCAGCTCGGACGGCGTGAGGAGATGACCGCCAACGCCGAGGCCCGGCTCGCTTAGGCCCGCGACAACGTCTGGCTCGGCGAAGTCGCTGCGCTCGAGAAAAGCCTCACCCACCTGCGAGGACGCCGCGCCGAAGCCGAAGCCCGACGGGCACACCCGATCGTGGAGTTCAGTTGAGGAACCCATCCGCCTTCGGCTCGTAGGCCCACCCGCTACCCGTCGGAAGCTCGGTCGCCGGGCGCGCGATCATCGGATGCACGGGCAGGGGGAGCACCGGCGAACGGTACGCAGATCACAGCCCGCTGACCCTGCGGACTGGCTGTGACAGCTTCCTAAGTCCCTCTTCCTTCCCGTCTCGGAGCCACAGCTCCCACTCGGCACGCGCCGCCGCCCGGGGCCTCGAGCACCCGCTGCCGCTCGCCGCGGATCGCAGCCGACCGGTCCGGGCGCTTCCACGACTTCGCCGCCGAGATGACCTCGCAGGCGCACATCCGCCAAGACCGTCGAGAACCGCCTGGCACCCGCCGGGGCGCAGGTTCCATCACCCCACCCCCCAGGCGCGCGAGGTCCTTGCGCAGGTGGGCCATGTCCGAGGAGCAGCCCGACCAGGTGCCGGCAGCCGTGCCTTCACATGCGCACTCGGCCGCGCGTGGCCAATCGGAAGGCCCTCAGTGCCAGCGGGGGACTGGTCGTGCCGGGACTGGTGGGCCGCGCCGACGATGCGCAGCAGCCGAGCCGGTAGACGTCGTCCAAGCGGTGCGGGCACAGGATCCCGCCTTCATAGTGGGTCGTCCGTGGGGCGCCGGGCGCGTCCGCCTGCAGACCCGCCCTGTTTCAGCAGGTCAGCAGGCCACGCGAAGGAGAGCGGGCATTGCCTGTAAATCCGTCGGCTCAACCTACGAAGGTTCGAATCCTTCACCCGCCACACCCGGGGTGAACGGCCCCCGACCAGCGGAAACGCGGTCGGGGGCCGTTCTCGTCCGTCCGACGGTGTCCGGCCCCTCACGACTGTCCACGGACCGTTCACGGACCGACCTTCACGTCCCCGGCGCGGAGCGCTGCCTCCACTCGACGGCGCACGGCGTCGTCCTGGGGGCCCTCGCAGTACCTGGCACATCAGGCACTCCCTGGGCGCGGCGTACGGGGGTTTTCTGGACGTCGAGACCGACCGACCAGTTCCGAGGACCTGATGCGAGCAACTGTCATGTACGGCGCCGGCGACGTCCGGATGGAGACCCTGCCCGACCCGGTGCTGCAGGAGCCGACCGACGCGGTCGTGCGCGTGGTGCGGGCGTGCGTGTGCGGCACCGACCTGCACCCCTACCACTCGATGCCGGCGAGCGCGAAGGGTGTGCCGATGGGGCACGAGTTCCTCGGTGTCGTCGAGGAGATCGGCACGGAGGTGTCCGGGCTGAAGAAGGGGGACATGGTCGTCAGCCCGTTCGCCTACGCGGACAACACCTGCGAGTTCTGCCGGGAAGGGCTGCACACCTCGTGCCCGAAAGGCGGGTTCTTCGCCGGCGCTCAGGCCGAGGCGGTTCGGGTGCCGCAGGCGCAGGGCACCCTCGTGCCGATCCCGGTTGGTGAGGACTCGCCGCTGCTGCCGTCGCTGCTGACCCTCGCCGACGTGTTCGGCACCGGCCACCACGCGGCGGTGAAGGCCGGCGTGAACGAGCAGACGACCGTGACCGTGATCGGTGACGGTGCGGTGGGCCTGCTGGCTGTGCTGTCGGCGAAGCGGCTCGGCGCCCAACGGATCATCCTGATGGGCCGCCACGAGGACCGCACCGATCTGGGCCGCGAGTTCGGAGCGACCGACGTCGTGCCCGAGCGCGGTGACGATGGCGTCGAGAAGGTGCGCGAGCTGACCGGTGGCCACGGCACGCACGCCGTGCTCGAGGCCGTCGGCCACCGCCCGGCGTACGACCAGGCGGTCGGCGTGGTCCGCGCGGGCGGCGTGATCAGCCGGGTCGGCGTGCCGCAGTACGAGGAGGCCCCGGTCGGGATGGGCAGCCTGTTCCGCCCGAGCGTCACCCTCACCGGTGGCCCGGCGCCGGTGCGGGCCTACATCGACGAGCTGCTGCCGGACGTCCTCGAGGGCCGTCTTCACCCGGGCAAGGTGTTCGACCGCACCATCGGCCTCGACGAGGTGTCCGACGGCTACCGCGCCATGGACGAGCGGGCCGCCCTGAAGGTCCTCGTCACGCCGTGACGCACTCCCGTGCGACCGGTCGCGATGCGGCCGGTCGCACGGTTCCCGCTCCCTCCCGAGACCCGGGACCCGTGGAGAGGCCTCGTCGTTCGCGCTCGACCGCGGCCCCGACAGTCAGCTGGTGGCGGCCTGGACGGCCTCGGTGGGGAGGCCGTCGTGGGAGGCTGCCCAGGAGGCGAGCAGTGTGAGCGCGTCGGCGGTCGGTGTGCCGGCGGCCGCGGTGTAGACGTAGAGCTGCAGCCCCGGCGCGGAGGAGAGCTCCATCGACTCGGAGTCGAGGTCGAGTTGGCCGACGACGGGGTGGCGAAGCCGCTTGCGGCCGCGGGGGTGGAACTTCACGTCCTGGGATGCCCAGCGGCGGCGGAACCGCTCGGAGCGGGTGGACAGCTCACCGACCAGCTCGATGAGTGCCTTGTCGTGGGGGTTGCGGCCGGCCTCCAGGCGGAGCATGGCGGCGGCGTCGTCGGCGATCCGGTCGTAGTCGACGAAGAACTCCTGGGCTGCCTCCGGGTTCAGGTAGACGAACCGGGTGGTGTTGGCCGGCCGTCGGGGGTCGGCGAGCACAGGGGAGTAGAGCGCCCGGGCGAGTTGGTTCATCGCGACGACGTCGAGTCGGCCGTTGCCAACCCAGGCCGGTGCGTCGGTCATCGCGTCCAGCACCTGCTGGATCGTGGGGCGGATGGTGGAGGGGGCGGAGCGCCGGCTGCGTGTTCGGCTCTCGCGGGCCAGGGCGAACAGGTGGGCGCGCTCGGCCTCGTCGAGCCGTAGTGCGTTGGTGATGGCCTCGAGGACGCTGTCCGAGGCGCCGGCCAGGCTGCCGCGCTCCATCCGGACGTAGTAGTCGACCGAGACACCGGCGAGCATGGCGACCTCCTCGCGACGCATGCCCTTCACGCGGCGGTTGCCACCGTAGGCGGGCAGACCTGCCTCTTCGGGGGTGATCCGGGCACGTCGCGTGCTCAGGAACTCCCGGATCTCCTTGCGGGGGTCGATGGAGCCCATGAGTCCACGGTAGGTGTGCACTCGAACCGGGGGGAGGCACTGGCAGTACCGGTCACCTCAGGCGCTCCCCGGGCGCGCGTCGGTCACGTGAGCCAGGTGCGGGCCGGTCCTTCATGGCATCGCACCCCTCGTGAACCGCGGTCAGAATGTGGCGATCGGGTTGACCGGGCTGCCGGACGTTCCGGCGAAGCGGACCGGCGCGACTGCGAGGTGGAAGTCCCACTGGCCGAGCTCGGCGGCCGTCGTCGCGCACGCCTCCAGGTCGCAGTTGTCGACCATCCACAGACCCATCGCGACGAGGCTCACGGCGTGAACCGGCATCAACACGTCTTCGTACCCCGACGGCTGAACGTCCTGCGGGGTGTCGGCGCCGATCAGCGCGACCTCCCGTTCGTGCAGCCACGGCAGGCAGGACGCGTGCCAGCCGGCCTGCGTGATGCCGTGCGTCACACCGGCCTCGTGCCGGACGCGGCCGTAGCCGGTCCGCAGCAGCACCGCATCGCCGGGCCGCACCCGCACGCCCTGGCGACGCTCGGCCTCCTCGAGATCGTCGGGGAACACACCCTGCCCCGGTTCCAACCACGGCACATCGCGGACCCTCGCGATGTCCAGCAGGACACCTCGCGTGACGATCCCGTTCGCCGCCGCCGTGACGGCCGCCCATGCTGATCCCGTTGCGGGGTCGACCAGCGAGTGCGAGCGCCCGTTGTACATCGTGCCGTCCCAGAAGATGTGGCACGGCGAGTCGACGTGGGTGACGGTGTTGCCGTGGAACGTGATGCCGACCTGCTCGGACGAGAAGCCCCAGCGCCTGTCGTTGTGGAACCGCACCGGCATGTTCTCTGCGCCAGGCATGTCGGCGGCGCACGGGCACGTCGTCGTCGACCGCTCCATCTCCCCCGGCACGGCGATCTCCCATGCGCACGACACGCTCCTGCCGTGGCGCACGGCCCGCGCCGCCGCCAGCCGGACGTCGTCGGTGATGTGGTTCAGAGTGCCGAGCTCGTCGTCGTCGCCCCACCGTCCCCAGTTCGACAGCGTGTCGAAGTACCCGAGCACGTCGTCCTGTGTGGGCATCGGTCGCCCTGCCGTCATCCCAGCATCGACTCCTCCGGTCACGCGGTCGAGGCACCGCAGGCAGGGTATTCGCGTGGATCGTCGTGCCGGAGGCGACCCGAGGACGCACTCAGCACGACCTTCACCCGCTGAGCAGCCGCTGCCATGATCCGATGATGACCGTCTACGACCGGATCGGCCGCAGCTACGGGACGACTCGCAGGCCGGACCCGAGGATCGCGGCGCAGGTGGCCGCTGCGCTGGCCGGTATGACGAGTGTCGTGAACGTCGGCGCCGGCACGGGTTCCTACGAGCCCGCCGAGACGGTCGTGGCGGTCGAGCCCAGCTCGATCATGATCGCGCAACGCCCTGACGGGGCCGCTCCCTGCGTGCGCGGTGCGGCCGAGGCACTGCCCCTGTCCGACGGAAGTGTCGACGCCGCGCTCGCGGTGCTGACCGTCCACCACTGGACCGATGTCGAGGCCGGGATCGCCGAGCTCCGCCGGGTCGCCCGGCAGCGGGTTGTGATCCTCACCTGGGACCAGTCGGTGCTCCGCGACTTCTGGCTGGTCCGCGAGTACCTCCCGGCCGCCGCCGCGGTCAGCGCGGGTCACGCGGTGCCCGTCTCCCGTCTTGCCGAGCTGCTGTCCGGGGCGCGAGTCGAACCGGTGCTGGTTCCGCACGACTGCACCGACGGCTTCGGGGCGGCCTTCTGGCGCCGCCCCGAGGCGTACCTCGACCCGAGGGTGCGCGCAGGGATCTCGATGCTGGCCCAAGCCGACCCGAGCGAGCTCGTCGACGGCCTGTCGGCGCTCGCCGCCGACCTCGACTCCGGCGTCTGGCACGAGCGCCACCACGGTTTGTCGACCCTCGACCGGCTCGATGCGGGGTACCGGTTGATCGTGAGCGGTTGAGCCGATGGTGGTGAGGCGTCGTCGATGTTGTCGCGCCTCGGAGCTGCGGGCGTCGGGCGGCTCGGTGGGCTCGCGGTCGTCGACGGTGCGGGCCTCGCGGCCCGCCCCGGCGGTGCCTCAGCCGCCCGAGCTCGCGTTCGGCCCGTCGCTCGGTGCCTGCGGTCGGCGCACGTGGCGCTGCAGGTCGTCGAGCAGGTTCTTGAAGCTGCCCGGCAGCGCACCGGCGTACTCCGGGGTGCAGAACAGCACGGCGGCCGCTTCGCCGATCTCGCGCCTCAGGGCGGCGACGGCGGGATGTAGTGGTTCGTGGTCGTCGTCGGGGTTGAAGGCCGGGAGCGCGGCGAGGAGTTCCGGGCGTGCGGTCGTGACCCCGTCCGGCGCGACGGCTTCGGCGGTGCGCAGTACCGCGGTGTTGGTCGATGCGCCGCGGGTACTGCCGGAGATCAGCAGGATGTGGACCGGCTCAGCCTTCATGTCTTCCCTTCTCGCGCCGCCCTACATGATCACAGCGTCGTCGAGTGGCATAGGTCGGCGCCGATGTGAGCACTCTGCGCCAGAAGCTCGCCGGGACCGACCATGCCGAGTCGAGGCGCCATCCGGCGACGCCGCGATCCAGCCAGAACGTCATGACGTCCGCGACGTAGGACTGGTAGCCGGTGGAGTCGTAGTCCGGTGTGACGAGCGACTCGACCCGCCACGGCACCAGGTCGCCGTGGTGGTCCCGCGCGAACCAGGGGTCGTCGAGCTCGGCGGGCACGGTCAGCGCCAGAACGCCCGGGAGGCATACGCGAAGGCCCCGTCCAGCACGACGGCGATGCCGTGCGAGGACGCGGCGGCGAGGAGTGCGTCGAGCTCGGCCACGGCGCCGAGCCGATCATCGATCGTCCGGTGGTCACCGTGTCGTAGCCGTGCGAGAGGGACGCGAAGACCGGTCCGAGCAGCAGCCCGTCCGCGCCGAGCGCGGCCGTGTGGGGCAGCCATCCGATCACCTCGCGCAGCGATCTGCGGCAGGTCCGGTCGACGCCACCCTGGTCCGTGCCGAGGAGACCGAGCGGGAAGGCGTGCCAGGGCAGGGCCGGCTCGCCCTGTCCCGTCACTGGTCGGTGGTGGGAACGGTACCGCCGAAGGAACGCCGCCGGCGCGCTCTCACAGGCGGCACGGCGTGCCTCGCAGGCTGCACCAGAAGGCGTCGATCTCCTCGGGAGATCGGGCCGGTCTCACCTTCGCCGACGCGGCAACCCCGAACCTCTTCCGCACCGCCTTGCCCATGATCTTCTCGGCGGCCCTGGTGAGCTCGGAGGGACTTCTGGTCCTCGCGGCGCACAGCAGCGCGACGAAATCGTGCCGGCGCAGCCCACCCTCCGACCGCCGTCGCCACGACGGCAGCAGGACCAGCTCGGCCGTCATCGGCCGTGCGCAGATCGCTCGGGTCAGCTCCGCCTCGAGCGTGTACGGATCGACGTCGGCCGGCGCTTTGACCCGGACGACGACCATCACAGGATCGGCTCCCATGCCTCGAACCTCCGCGCCTCGCGGTCCCCACCCGCCCACGCAATGCTAGGGCGGTTTTGTCCGATGTGCCGGATCTCGATGTCACAACTCGAGCCGATCCGGTGGCGGTGCGGGATCAGGGGGCGGCGGGCGGGGCCGGCGCCGCCCGGGAGGTGAGCGTGAGCGTGGTGCCGGTGTCGTCGCCGTTGATGTCGAACTCGTCTGCGCAGGCCCGGATGATGCTGAGTCCGTGGCCCCGGAAGCGGGCCGGCCCGATCGGCTCGCGCCAGCGCCCGTGGTCCCGCACGGTGAGGGCGATCCGGCGCACGCCGTTCGCCTCGGTCAGCACCCGTGCCCGTACCTCCACCGCTCCCGCCCCGAGCGGCTCTGGAGCCGGGCCGGGGTGGATCCGGTAGCCGTGCTCGATGCTGTTGCTGACCGCCTCGCTGAGCGCGAGCACCAGGTCGTCGCTCTGCCCGCTCGGCCAGCCGAGGTCGCGCAACCACCGCTCGAAGCGCTCGCGCGCGATCGAGGGCGCCACCAACTCCGGTGCCAGCTCGAAGTGGAGATCCTCGGCGAGCGGTGGGCCGTCTGCCCCGCCCGGGAGCGGCCGAGGGATGCAGCCGGGCCGCTCGTCCTGCTCGGATGGCGGCATCACATCACTGCTGTCCTTCGTCGGTGGTGGGAGCGTGTTCTGCTTTCTACCCGCTAGTTGAGCGCGTTACCCGTCACCGCGTCCTCGATGTCGTGGTACAGGGCGAGGATCGCGTCGTATCCGGTCAGCTCGATCGGGCGCAGAACGGGCCGGTTGCTGTCGACCACCACGCGTAGCGGCTGGAAGCCCGGCTTCGTCGACGCCTGCTCGGCGCTCTCCGCCAACGCGCGCAGCCCCGGCGAGCCGAGGAACCGCACGGCAGCGAGGTCGACGACGACCGGGCGGCCGTCGAGGTGTTCCAGGGCGACGGCGAGCGCGGACCTCAGCCGAGGTGCGGTGAGGACGTCGACCGCGCCGCTGACACGCACCACCACAGCATCCGGCCGATCAACCCGCCGGACATCGATCAGCTGCTCCTCTTGCGGATACCCGGCGAGTGCCTCGCCACCATCCGGTCGAAGCTCGTCACCAGCAGGCTTCATCACGGTGCGACATTAGCCCCGTTCACCGGGGCGAGAGCCGCGGCCGCGCCCAACTGCACGGCGTGACCGGTCAGCCGGTGAACACGACGCTGGCGAGGACCACGTGGACCGCGGTACCGCCGGCGATGCTCAGCACCACGTTGTGCCGCCAGAGGTGCAGCGCCACCGTGGCGGCGAGCGCGATCCCGACGGTGGCGCCGTAGGGCGGCGCGGTGAGCGGTGTGTGCCGCAGGGTGTGGACCACCAGGATGGCCATCACCCCGACGGGCATGCTCGTGGCGAGGTAGGGCACCACCGAGCTGGCGCGCAGCGGCGCGAGCAGTGCGAAGGGCAGCGCGCGCAGTGCCCACGTCACGGTGGAGGCGACGGCCACGACGGAGGCCAGGTAGCCGACGTCAGGCACGGCGGCTCGCGTACCTGGCGAGCAGGAACACGGTGAACATCGCCAGCGCGGCCACCAGCATCTGCTCGCCGAACACGACGTGCCCGGCCAGGGCGCACGCGACCGCGACCACGGCGGCCGGGACGTCGCGGCGGGCGCGGAAGGCGTCGATCCCGAGCACGACGAAGAGCGCGGTGACCGCGAAGTCGAGTCCCCGCACGCCCGGCGGGATCAGCGTTCCGCCGAGGGCTCCGATCGTCACGCTGCCGACCCAGAACAGGTGCACGAAGGCCTGCAGCCACAGGATCCGCTCCCTGCTCCACGTCTGCGCCTCGGGGCGGGCCGTCACGGCGTAGGCCTCGTCGGTGAGGGCGAAGGTGCTGTAGGCCTTCGCTGCGACGCCCGGGACGCGGTGGAGCGGGAAGGACAGCGCGTAGAACACGTGCCGGAAGTTGACCAGGAATGCCGCGGCCGCGATCTGGCCGAGCGGGGCGAGCGCGGTGACCAGACCGAGGAGCAGGAACTCCAGCGAGCCCGCGAAGATCACCGAGGCGAAGATCGTGGCCCACCACCACTCGAGGCCGGAGCGGGTGACGAGCACCCCGAACGCCAGCCCCATCGCGGCGGCCGCGAAACCCACCGAGAGCGCGTCGCTCAGGGCTCGCCGGACCTCCATGCTGGAACGATATGTCGATCTGTGCGCAAGGTGATTTCCATTTGTGCCGATATCCTGCGCTGGTGCGCAAGCCCTATCGCCTCGACGCCATCGACCGCGAAATATTGTTCCAACTGCAGCGTGACGGCCGGTTGAGCAACGTCGAGCTGGCGCGACGAGTGGGACTGACGCCGCCGCCGTGCCTGCGGCGCGTCAAGCGCCTCGAAGAGGCCGGGGTGATCAATGGGTACCGGGCCACGGTCGACCCGGTGGCCACCGGGCAGAGCTTCGAGGTGATCGTCTCCGTGGAGATCACCGTCACCGACCTGGGCACCCTCCAGGACTTCGAGGCGGCCGTGGCCGGGTTCGACGAGGTGGTCGAGTTCCGCCGGATGTTCGGGCGACCCGACTACTTCCTCCGCGTCCTCGTGGCCGACCAGACCGCGTACGAGGAGCACCACATGAAGCTGCTCGGGCTGCCCGCGGTGTCGCGGGTGGTGTCCCACCAGACGATGAAGCGGATCAAGACCCGGGACTGAACCGGGTCCACGCGTCGAGGGTGCGGGCGGCGGCGCCCGAGTCGATCGACTCACCGGCGAGGGCGAGCGCGTCCGGGAAGGCCTCGAGCGCCGGGTGCGCGCCGTCGTGGGCGACGATCGCGGCAGCGGCGTTGAGGAGCACGGCGTCGCGGACCGGCCCCGGCTGCCCGCCGAGCACGGCGCGGACGATCGCCGCGTTGTGCACGCGGTCGCCGCCGCGCAGGGCGCCCGCGGGCGCGAGCGGGATGCCGAGCGCCGCGGGGTCGACACGCACCCGCTCGACCCCGCCGCCGTCCGCGATCCACATCGTGGACGTGGTCGTCGTCGTGAGCTCGTCGAGACCGTCGTCGCCCCGGACGACGAGAGCCGTGACGCCCCGGTCGGCGAACACCTGGGCGAGCAGCGGAGCCTTGCCCGGGTCGGCACACCCGATCAGCGACGCGGGCGGGCGCGCCGGGTTGATCAGCGGCCCGAGCAGGTTGAAGACCGTGGGCACGCCTATCTGGCGGCGGGGGACCGACGTGTGGCGCAGGCCCGGCTGGAAGACCGGGGCGAAGCAGAAGCCGATGCCCGCGGTCGTGACGGTGCGGGCGACCCCGGCCGCCGGCAGGTCGATCCGGACCCCGAGCTCCTCCAGCACGTCGGCCGCCCCGCACGCCGACGACGCGCTGCGCGCCCCGTGCTTGACCACGCGCCGTCCCGTGCCGGCCACCACGAGCGCGGCCATCGTCGAGACGTTGACGGTGTCGGCGCCGTCGCCGCCGGTGCCCACGACGTCCACGGCGTGACCGTCGATCGGCACCGGCGTGGCGTGGCGCATCAGCGACGCGACCAGTCCGGTGATCTCGTCCGCGGTCTCCCCCTTGGCGCGTAGCAGGACGGCGAACGCCGCGATCTGCGCCGGCGTGGCGGCGTCGGAGACGATCTCGTCCATCACCCGCTCGGTGAGCGCGGCGGGCAGGTCGTCGCCGCGGATCAGGGCGGCGAGCACGGTCGGGAAGAGGCGGGCCATGGCGGTCCTTCCGGGATCGGGCCGCCTCGCATGATCACCGAAGGCGTGACGTGCTCGGCGGCCGGTGGGGGCGGCCGAGCACGGTGCAGCGGTCACGGTCGCCGGAGAGGCGACCACCACCACATCTGCACGCACGACATGCGGCACATCAGAGCACGTGGCGTCCCACCGGGCAACGAGGATCGGTGCGGCGAACCACGGCAACACGATCGCCCCGAGCCGCGGTTCCGTGGAGGATCGCCGCATGGAGGATCTTGCGACGCTCGACGGCACCGTCACGCTCCGGCGAGCGGTGCCCGACGACCTGCCCGAGGTCGTGGCGCTGCTCGCCGCCGACCAGCTCGGCGTCCAGCGCGAGGTGGCGGACGACCTGGGGCCGTACCGGGAGGCCTTCGACGCGATCGCCGCCGACCCGGCGCACCTGCTCGTCGTCGCCGTCGACGCGGGACGGGTGATCGGGACGATGCAGCTGAGCTTCATCCCCGGCCTCGCGCGGCGCGGGGCGCTGCGGGCGCAGATCGAGGCCGTCCGGGTGCACGCGGACGTCCGCGGCCGCGGGGTGGGCGCGCAGATGATGGGCTGGGCGATCGAGGAGTCGCGGCGGCGGGGGTGCGCGCTCGTCCAGCTCACCACCGACAAGCGTCGGACCGATGCCCACCGGTTCTACGAGCGCCTCGGGTTCGTGGCGTCGCACGAGGGCATGAAGCTCGCCCTCTAGCTCCTAGCCGAGCTAGCCGAGCCAGTCCTCCCAGGCGGGCCGGACGAGCTCGGCGAGCAGGCGGTAGCCCTCGGCACCGGGGTGCGCACCGTCCCCGATGGCCACGGCGCGCATCCAGTCCCGCTCGACCCGGAGCGCGCCGAACACGCTCACGTACGTGAACACCCCATCGGCGGATCCGGCGAACAGCCCGTCGAGTGCCTCGATCCGCTCGTTCTGATCGGGTTCGGCCACCGGCGGCGGCCCGACCACGAGCAGCGGGACGCCCTGTGCGACCGCATCCTCGGCGATGCCACGCAGGTGGGCCACGCTCCGTTCCGGCGTGACGCGGACGGCGCCGTCGACCTCGGTGGTGTCGTTCACCCCGAACGAGACCACCAGGCGGTTGTCGCAGCCCGCGACCCAGCGGGCCCCCGTCTCCGCAGGCAGCCGCCGTCGCACGTCCTCGCTCGTGTCCCGGCGGACGCCCAGGTTGTAGGCCGTGACGGGACGTCCGCCGCGGTACGACTGCGCCACGACGCGGCCGACCCACCCCCGGTGCTCGGGGTCCCCGACGCCGGCGACGTACGAGTCGCCTGCGAAGCAGACCCGCCGGTCCGCACTGATCGTCATCGGGGGAGTCTCGCAGCGACCCGCAGCGACGGTGCGAGGAGGAACACCACGAGCGGGGCCGCACCGGCCACGGCGACCGCACCGGCCAGGCCGATCGCGGACGCGAGGACACCGACGAGGACCGGCCCGACGAGGAACCCGAGGTAGCCGCAGGTCGCGACCGCGGCGATGGCCCGGCCGGGCGCATTCGGCTCCTTCTGCGCGGCCACGCTCCACGCCACCGGCACGATCGCCGCAGCGCCGAGGCCGACCACCGCGAACCCGGCGATCCCGACCGCAGGTACCGGGGCGAGGACCACGATCGCGAAGCCGGCGACGGTGACGGCGGCCGCGACCCGCATGACCCGGACGGCGCCCGCCCGGACGACGAACCGGTCCGCCATGAGCCGGACACCGATCATCGTGATGGAGAACGCGAAGTAGCCGAGCGACGCGACGGAATCCGACGCTCCCGAGGCGGTGGTGAGGAGGACCGCGCTCCAGTCGTTCACCGTGCCCTCCGCGAGGAACCCGCAGAACGCGATCACCCCCAGGGGCACGAGCGCGCGGCCCGGGAGGGAGAAGGCCGGTCCGCCGGCGCCCGGGTCGGTGCCGGGCAGGAACGCCGTGGTCGCCCCGAGCGCGGCCCCGAGCAGGACCGCGGCGGCGATCGGGAAGTGCACGCCGATCGGCACGTCGGCGGCCGCCAACCCGGCGGCGAGCCCGGACCCGCCCAGCCCGCCGATGTTCCAGAACGCGTGGAACCCGGCGAAGATCGGGCGCCCGTAGGCATTCTCGACGCGTGCGGCGTGGGCGTTCATGGCCACGTCGAGCAGGCTGTTGCCCGCGCCGAGCACGGCGAGCGCGGCGACGAACAGCCCGAGGTCGGGTGCCGCCGCGACGGCCGGCAGACCGGCGCACAGCACCGTGGCGCCGAGGATGCTGGTCCGCTTGCTGCCGATCAGCGTGACGAGCGCTCCCGCGCCGACCAGCGCGAGCACCGACCCGGCGGCGAGCCCGAAGAGGCCGAGCGCGAGCTCGCCCTCGGTGAGACCGAGCCGCTCCTGCGCGGCCGGCACACGGGCGGCCCAGGTGGCGAAGGCGGCCCCGCAGACCAGGAAGACGATCGAGACACCGATCCGCGCGCGCCGGGGAGCCACCGGCCCGACAGTAGGTGATCTCCCTGTCCAGGGCGCCGCTGCTGTGCCACCCTCGGCACATGGCAGCCGTCGAGACGGAGCGGGCCGCCCCCGGCGCGCCCGTGGCCACGCTGCTGCCGGGACGCGGATACGGTCCGCAGGCTCCGCTGCTCTACTACGCCCGCGTGCTGCTGCGCGGCCGCGGGTGGGCGGTCCGGACGGTCGACTGGGAGAAGGTCCCCGGACTCGACCCGGCCGACCAGGGTGCGATCGCCGCCTTCGCGGGGGAGGTGCTCGCCACGGCCGACCCGGCGCGGGACCTCGTCGTCGGCAAGTCGCTCGGTTCGCTCGCGCTGCCGGCCGCCGCCGCGCGGGGCGTGCCCGGCATCTGGCTCACCCCGCTGCTGGGCGTCGAGGACGTGCGCCGGGCCGCGGCGCGCGCAGCCGCGTCCACGCTGTTGATCGGGGGCACCGCCGATCCGTACTGGGACGGCGCCGCGGCCGCCGCCACCGGCGCGCAGGTCTTCGAGGTTCCGGGCGCCGATCACTCCCTCGAACGCCCGGGCGACCTGAACGGCACCCTCGAGGTCCTCGCGAGCGTCCTGTCCCGGATCGATGCCCAGCTGGCCGCCCGCGTCTAGGGCGGCCGGCTCCTGCAACCGGTCGCCGGATCCGATGTCGCGCGGCATGATCGGCCGGTGCCGTGGTCGGGGTTCGAGGGCAGGCGGGTCATCGTCGGCGAGGCCGAGTACAGCGTCACCCTGGGTGGCCAGGGCCCGCCGCTCCTGCTGCTCCACGGCTTCCCTCAGACGCACGCCTGCTGGTCCGGCGTCGCTCCGGCGCTGGCCCGGGGCCACACCGTCGTCGCGCCCGACATCCGCGGGTACGGCGCATCGCGCGCGCCGGCCGGTGGACCGCGGGGCGAGGGCTACACCAAGCGGGAGATGGCGCGCGAGCTCGTCGAGCTGATGGAGCAACTGGGCCACCGGCGGTTCTCCGTCACGGGGCACGACCGCGGCGCGCGCGTCGCCTACCGGATGGCCCTCGACCATCCCGAGCGGATCGAGCGGGCGGCGGTGCTCAACATCGTGTCGACGCTCGACCAGTTCGCCCGCATGGGCGGCGGGCCGTCGCTGGGGTACTGGCCGTGGTTCCTGCTGGCGCAGCCGGCGCCGTTCCCCGAGCGGCTGGTCGGGGCCGACCCGGCCGCGCTGCTGGACCACGCGTTCGACACCTGGACGAGTCGCCCCGCCGCGATCGACGCCCGGCACCGGGCCGAGTACCTCGCCGCGGCCACCCCGGACACGATCGCCGCGATGTGCGGCGACTACCGCGCCAGCTTCCACCTCGACCGCGTGCACGACGCCGCCGACCGCGATGCCGGGCGGCGGATCGCCGCGCCCCTCCTGGTCGTCACCGGCGCGGACGAGACGCAGCTCGCCGACGCCCCTGAGGTCTGGGCCGCCTGGGCCGACGACGTCACCGCGGCCCGCGTGCCGGGCGGGCACTTCGTCCCGGAGGAGGCGCCCGAGGAGCTGCTGGCCGTGCTCACGCCGTTCCTCGACCCGTCGTGAGCTCTTTCTGCAAGGGCTCGGCCGCTGGCACCCGCTGCCCGGGTAGCAGGAACAGGAGCACTTGTCACCAGCGCGCCGCGGGCGAGGGCCGCCGGGGAGCCTGCGCATATCGTCGGCATATCGAAAACCGGATACGTGCCGGCAACACCACCCTTCCTTGACTGGAGGCATGACCTCCAACGCGCCGGCACGAGAAGCAGCCCGGTCTCTGGCGTCCTCGGCCCCCGGCACGCCCGCGGTACTGCGCGTGGCGCCGTCCGGACGGCTGGTGGCCGCCGTCGCCCTGGTCGCCCTGATCGGCACGGGCTGCTCGAACGCTCCTGCCGAGGCCGGCGGCGGTGGCGGCGAGAAGCCGGCCACGACGGACGGCCTCACCGGTGACGTCGGCGATCAGACCGGGCCCACGGGACCCGCTCCGAGTCCCGCCGAGCTGCAGGAGCTGCTGAAAGAACGCCGCGAGTCGGCCAGGTGCATGCGCGAGAACGGCGTGGAGGACTTCCCGGACCCCGACGCCAACGCGCACATCCTGTACTACGGCGACGACCCGGACATGAAGTCCGCGAGTGAGAAGTGCGACGAGCTCATGCGCGCGGACCGGGGCCCGAAGTGAGCCGGACGGCCTGGGCGCCGAGCGGAGCCGTCGACCGGATCGCCGCAACCCGCGGCGACGATGCGTTCGGCGATGACTTCCCGACGCAGCCCATCGCGGTCGGCCGCCACCAGGTAGGGCTCGTCCTCGACGTCCGGCACCCGCGTGCTCCCGATGCCGCCGGCCGGCGCATGCCGCCGGCGTACCGGCAAGCGCCTCCGTCCCGGCACCACCATGCTGCGGCGGCCGGTGGTGTGTCCCACCGCGGACCGGCACGAACAGCGTCCCGGCCGGCCCGATTGACGATCCTGATCGCGGTGGCGGTGGTCTTCGCCGCGGTGACCGGAGCCCTCGGTTACCGGACGTGGGCGTCCTCGTCCCCGTCGGCGGCATCCGATGCCCCCGCGCGATCCGCTTCCGCCACGAACCCGGCCACCGAGGCCCGGCAGGCAGATGACGTCCCACCGCGTCCTCCTCCACCACGCAGCGACGATCGTGACGGTGACCGCCGTGGTGCTGTCGGCGAGGCCGACGGTGTCGTCCCCGACGGCGTGACGGTGTTCGACGACGAGTTCCCGGCCGTGGCCGAACTCGATGCGGGTCTGCTGGAGGCGCTGCGCCGGGCCGCGAAGGACGCAGCGCGCGGCGGGGTCGAGTTCTCCGTCAACAGCGGCTGGCGTTCCCGGGAGTACCAGGATCAGCTGCTTCGTGAGGCCATCGCCGAGTACGGCTCGGAGAAGGAGGCCGCCCGGTGGGTCGCCACAGCGGACACGTCTCCGCACGTGTCGGGGGACGCGGTCGACATCGGGCCCACCGCTGCCGCGGCGTGGCTGTCCGACCACGGCGCCGGGTACGGGTTGTGCCAGATCTACCGCAACGAGCCTTGGCACTTCGAACTGCGCCCCGACGCCGTCGATGACAGTTGCCCGCGGATGTACGCCGATCCCACGCACGATCCGAGGATGCAGAAGTGACCAGAATGCTGGACAACCCCCGCACGCCGCGGTGCGCGAGCTGGGCCGGACCGTCGTGATGGTCACCCACGACCGGGACGCCGCGAGCTACGCCGACGACGTGGTCACCATGCAGGACGGGCTGATCGCCTGATGCGCACCCTCCTCCTCGCCTCCCTGCGCATCCACGCCCGCCGCTACCTCGCGGCGGCGACCGCGGTGATCGCCTCGGTCGCCTTCGTCGTCGTGATCGGCGTGCTCACCTCCGGGGCACGGGCCGGGTTCATGGAAAACGCCGGAGCGCCGTACCGCGGTGCCGACCACGTGGTCGAGGCGCCCGAGGACGGACCCGAGTCGGACGCGATCGAGCTCGTCGACCGCCTCGGCGACAACGCGTCCGGGCTCGGCCGGGTCGACCTGCCTGCGTACACCGAAGGCGGCGCCCCACTCGGCGTGGGCGACTTGCGGGGCGAGACGACCGTGGGGCCGATCGCGGCCGGGGAGGAGCTTCGCTGGCAGAAGCTCGTCTCGGGCCGCTTCCCGGCACACACCGGCGAGGCGGTGATGCACGTGTGGGACGCCCAGGCCCACGAGGTCGCGATCGGTGACCGGATCCGGGTCGGCGAGGGCGCCACCACCGCCGAACTGGAGGTGGTCGGCTTCGTGGACTCCCCGTCCACCTGGACCCAGTCCTCGGTGTACGTCACGTGGCCGCAGTACCTGCAGTGGCGCGACCACCCCACCTTCCACGTCCAGGTGGCGGTGCGGGGGGAAGTGGGTCAGCTCCCGGAAGGCATGACGGTGCAGCCGGTCGAGGACTACATCGGGGAAAGCCTGGCCGCGCTCAACAACGATGTGGACTTCATGGCGTTGATGGGTCTGTTGTTCGCCGGCGTCGCGCTCGTGGTCTCGGTCCTGGTCGTCGCGAACACGTTCTCCATCCTGTTCGCGGGGCGCCTGCGCGACTTCGCGCTGCTGCGCTGCGTCGGCGCCACCCGGGCGCAGGTGCTGGGTTCGGTACGCCGGGAGGCGGCCGCCGTCGGCGGGCTCGCGTCCGTGGCCGGGACGCTGGTCGGCGTCGGGCTCGGCTACGGCCTGCTCCCCCTGATCAACACCCTCGCCCCCACCCCGTTGGCCGCTCCCGCACCGCCTGTGCCCTGGCTGCTGGGCGGGTTCGCCGTCGGCCTGCTGGTCACCATGCTCGCGTCCTGGCTGCCGACCCGGCAGGTGATCCGGGTGAGCCCGCTGGCGGCGCTGCGCCCGCCGGCCGCGCTCGACGTGCGCACCGCCACCGGCCGGGTGCGGCTGGGGCTCGCCGCGCTGCTCCTGCTCACCGGGCCGGCCCTGCTCGCGGCCGCGATGGTCCGGGACAGCACGCTGTTCATGGTGGCCGGCGGAGCAGCGGTGTTCACCGGCGTGCTGCTGCTCGGGCCGGTGCTGGTGCCCCGCCTGGTGCGGGTCAGCGGGGCGCTGCTCGGCCGCGCCGGCCGGCTGGCCACCCAGAACGCCGTGCGCGACCCGCGCCGGACCGCCACCACCACCGCCGCCCTGCTGGTCGGGGCCACCCTGACGACCGCCGTGCTCACCGGGATGGCCACCTGGCGTGCGGGGCTGGACGAGGTGAACGTCAGGCACAACCCCATCGACGCCGCGCTCACCTCGCTCGAGGAACCGGTCCCCACCGACCTCCTCGACCGGGTACGTCGCACTCCCGGTGTCGAACAGGCCGTCGCCGTGGACGGCGCCGTGGCCCGGGTCTCCGGGTTCGACGCACCGCTGCCGGTCCTCACCACGTCGGCCGCGCCGCAGGTGGCCCGCGACGGTGGGAGCTTCGCCCAGGTGGAGCCCGGGACGATCCGGCTCGACCTGGACGCCTTCACCGACCCGAGCGTCCGGCCCGGGGACCAGGTCACGGTGCGCGTCGGCGACCGCGAAGCCCGGCTGCGGGTCGTCTCGCTCTCCGGCTGGGGCCGGGCCGGCATGCTCGCACCGCAGACCCTGGCACAGCTCACCGACGCCCCCGAACCGCGCGTCGTGTGGGTCCGCGCCACCGCAGGCGCCGACCCGCTGAAGCTCGTCGACGACCTGGACGGGCTGGCGGATGCGGCCGGCGCGCAGCTGGAGGACCGGTTGCAGGCCCAGGCGGCGGCGAACCGGGAGCGCGACCTCCTCGCCGGGTCGGCGCTCGGCCTGCTCGGCGTCTCCGTGGCGATCGCGCTGATCGGGATCGGGAACACCCTGGGGCTGTCGGTCCTCGAACGCGCCCGCGAGCACGCGCTGCTGCGTGCGCTCGGGCTGACCCGCGGGCAGCTGCGGCGGACGCTGGCCGCCGAGGCGTTGCTGCTCTCGGTGGTGGCCACCGTGCTCGGCACCGTGATCGGCGTCGGGTTCGCCTGGGTCGGCTACGAGACGTTCGTGAAGCGGGCCCTCACCCACGCCACGATGGTCATCCCCTGGCCGTCACTGGGCGCCGTCGTCCTCATCGCCACCCTGGCCGGACTGCTCGCCAGTGTTCTCCCGGCCCACCGGGCCGCCCGGGTGACCCCGGCCGCGGGGGTGTCCCTCGACTGAAACCGTCGTCAACCGCTTGGCCTGCGGCTGATGAAGTCCGCCATGCGCGGCACCGTGCACGGGACTCGTCCATGCTCGGGGGCGTGGACGAGTCCCTTCCGGCTCCGCCTCCACACGAGCGGGCTCCGCGACCGGCCCGAGCCGCCGGAAGACCGCACCCGCGGGTCCGACCGCGTCGCCCGCACCCAGCCGGGCCAGGAGCTCCGCCGCGCCGTCGGGGAGGAACGGCAGGCACTCACCGACGGTGATCCGGCACGCGTCGACCAGGCCGGCCAGCACGCCCTCCCGGTCCGCGGCAGTGCGCTCCCACGGCCGCTCCCGCTCCAGAACGCGGTTGGCGACCTCGACGAACGACCAGATCGCCGCCGTCGCCCCGCGCAGGTCGAACCGCGCCAGCGCGGCGTCGATCCGCCCGGGCAGCGCGGTCGCGGCCGCCGTGGCCTCGCCCGGCGTCCCGCGTGCCAGGCGGCCGTCGCCGATCCGGTGTGCGAGCACGACCAGGCGCTGGACCAGGTTGCCCAGGCCGCCGGCGAGTTCGCGGTCGGCCCGGTCGACGAGCCGGGCGACCGTGAAGTCGGTGTCGGAGCGCCCCGATGCCTCGCGCAGCAGCCACCAGCGCACGGCGTCGACGCCGAAGCGTGCGACCAGCTCCAGGGGGTCGACCCCGGTGCCTGCGCTCTTGGCGATCTTCGACCCGCCGATGGTGAGGTACGGGTGCACGAAGATCGCGGTGGGCAGCGGGAGCCCGACGGCGGTCAGCAGCGCGAGCCAGTGCACGGCGTGGAACCGCACGATCCCCTTCCCGACCACGTGCACGCGTTCCGCTGAACGCAGCCACCACTCGTCCAGCTCGTCGCCGGTGAGCGGGGTGATGTAGTTCGCGAGCGCGTCCCACCAGACGTAGACGACCTGCTCGGGGTCGTCCGGCACCGGGATGCCCCAGCCGCCGGCCCGGGCGGCGGGCCGGGAGACGCTGATGTCGGCGAGACCGCTCCTGACGAACGCGAGCACCTCGTTGCGCCGCGTCTCCGGCTCGATCCGGACGCGGCCGGACACGATCGCCTCCTCGATCGCATCCCCGTACCGGGAGAGCCGGAAGAACCAGTTCTCCTCTGCGATGTGCTCGGGCTCGGTGCCGTGCTCCGGGCAACGTCCCGCCACCAGCTCGGCGGGGGCGTAGAACTGCTCGCAGCCCGCGCAGTACCTGCCCTCGTAGCGGCGCCGGTACAGGTCGGGGGCGCACCGGCGCCACAGCAGCTCGACGCCGCGGCGGTGGCGTGGATCGGCGCTGGTCCTGATGAAGTCGTCGAACGAGAGCGAGAGCGGCCCGCGCAGCGCGGCGAACCGGTCGGCCCCCGCCGCGACGAACTCGGGCACGGCGACACCGGCCGCCCGTGCCGCCGTGACGTTCTTGAGGGCGTTCTCGTCGGTGCCGGTGAGCAGGCGCACCGGTTGCCCGCGGCGGCGCCGGTGCCGGGCGAGCACGTCGGCCTGCACGAGCTCGAGCGCGTGCCCCAGGTGCGGGGCCGCATTGACGTAGGGGATGGCGGTGGTGACGTAGAAGCCGTTCATCGGCGTCCGTTCCGCCCCGGATGCGGACACCGCAGTAGGCCCCGCAGCAGCGGGGCATCGGGTGGGATGGCTGGGGTCAGCGCACGCCGGAGGAGCCCCGAAGGGGCATCATGATCACGGCGGTCCGGCGCACGCGATCAGCATCGCACGGCCCGCTGCGGCCCCCGAACCCGTTTTCTCAGAGGGCGAGGGACACCGCGCGGCCCGCCTGGCGGCCCGAGAACAGGCAGCCGCCCAGGAACGTGCCTTCCAGCGAGGCGTGCCCGTGCACGCCCCCGCCGCCGAAGCCTGCGACCTCGCCCGCTGCATACAACCCCGGGAACGGGGTGGCGTCGGCGCGCAGGACCCGTCCGGACAGGTCGGTCTGCAGGCCGCCGAGCGTCTTGCGGGTGAGGACGTGCAGCTGCACGGCGATCAGCGGCCCGTTCGCGGGGTCGAGGATCTTGTGCGGGATCGCGGTGCGGACCAGCCGGTCGCCGCGGTAGCGCCGGGCCCCGTGCACGGCGGTGACCTGCAGGTCCTTCGTGAACGGGTTCTCGATCTCGCGGTCACGCGCGAGGATCTGGCCCTCCAGCTCGGCGAGGTCGATCAGCGGCTCGTCGGTGAGCTCGTTCATCCCGGCCACGAGCCCGGGGAGCGTGTCGGCCACGACGAAATCGGCGCCGTGCTGCTTGAACGCCTCCACCGGCGGAGGCGCGCCCGGCCGCACGCGGGAGAGCACCTTGCGGATGTCCTTGCCCGTGAGGTCCGGGTTCTGCTCGGAGCCCGACAGCGCGAACTCCTTCTCGATGATCTTCTGGGTGAGCACGAACCATGAGTGGTCGTGGCCGCTCGCGGTGATGGCCGCCAAGGTGGCGAGCGTGTCGAAACCGGGGAAGCACGGTGCGGGGAACCGGCGGCCCCTCGCGTCGAACCACAGCGACGACGGGCCGGCCAGGATCCGGATGCCGTGCCGCACCCAGATCGGGTTCCAGTTGCGGACGCCCTCGGTGTAGTGCCACATGCGGTCGCGGTTGACCACGCGCCCGCCGGCCTCCTCGGCGACGCCCAGCATCCGCCCGTCGACGTGCTCGGGCACCCCGGAGAGCATCCTCCTGGGCGCGGGACCCAGCCGGGACGGCCAGTTCGCGCGGACGAGGTCGTGGTTGCCGCCGATCCCGCCGGACGTGACGATCACGGCCTGCGCGCGCAGCGCGAACTCGCCCACCTCGGTGCGTGAGCTGGCCGTGCCGCGCGCCGCGGAGCTCGGCTCGAGCACCGCGCCGTGCACGCCGTCGACGACGCCGCCGGTGACCGACAGCCCGTCGACGCGGTGCCGGAACCGCAGCTCGACGAGCCCGCGCGCCGCGGCGTCCCGCACCTGCCGCACGAACGGGTCCAGCAGTCCGGGCCCGGTGCCCCACACGATGTGGAAGCGCGGGACCGAGTTGCCGTGGCCGTCGGCCAGGCCGCCGCCCCGCTCGGCCCAGCCGACCACCGGGAACCAACGCACGCCCAGACCGTGCAGCCACGCGCGCTTCTCCGAGTGGGCGAAGTCGACGTAGGCGGTGGCCCACTGGCGGGCCCAGAAGTCCTCGCCCGCCGGGTCGTCGACACCGCGGTCGAAGGCGGCGGTGCCGAGCCAGTCCTGGAGCGCGAGGTCGACGGAGTCGCGCACGCCCATCCGGCGCTGCTCGGGGCTGTCGATCAGGAACAGCCCGCCGAACGCCCAGAACGCCTGCCCGCCGATGCCCGTCTCGGGCTCCTGGTCGAGCAGCAGCACCTTCTTGCCGGCGCCGGCCAGCTCGGCGGTGGCGACCAGACCGGCGAGACCGGCCCCCACGACGATGACGTCGGCGTCCATCCGATCACCTTCGCACGCGGGCGAGCGCCGTGACCACCGCGGCGTAGCCCGCCTGCGCGGCCCGCTCGACACGCGCGACGTCGGTGGTGAGGCCGCGGACCCCCTCGTCCCGCTCCGGGAGCATCGCCAGCAGGTGGGCACCGTCTCGGGACGGGTGCGCGGCATCGTCCAGCACGGCGAGCACGGGGGCGTGCCGCCGGGCCTCCTGCGCCATCTGACCGAGCCCGGGCGCGAGGCGGTCGAGGGCGCGCGCCCAGCCGGCAGGCCCGCCGGGATCGCCGCGCCGCAGCTCGGACGGCGCCCTGGTGAACAGCGCGAGCACGTGCGTCGCGCCGTCGGCGAGCGCCCGCAGCACGGGAAGCGGCTCGCCGATCGACCCGTCGATCCAGCGCTGCCCGTGCAGCTCGACGGCCGGGCCGGCCAGCAGCGGGATCGAGGCGGTGGCCCTCAGGGCGAGCTTCCACTCCGCCGACGTGGCCGGCTCCAGCACGTGCGGCGCCAGATCGTCGAGCGCGGTCGCCACCACGCGCAGCGGCACGGGGGAGTCCCGCAGCCGCTCCCAGTCGAGCGGTTTCGAGCGGACGAGGACCTCGTCGAGCAGGTGGTCCAGCGACACGAGGGGCCGGCGCGGGAACCGGCGCGGGTCGATGAACTCGCGGCAGGCCATGTCCTCGTAGAAGATCGCCGCCGACCCCCGTCCGCTGCCCAGCAGCAGCCCGGCCCCGACGAAGGCACCGGCGGAGCTGCCGTAGACGACGTCGAAGAACGGCGCGAGCCCCGCGTCGGTGAGTGCGTGCACCATCCCGCCCGCGTACGCGCCGCGCATCCCGCCGCCGCTCACCGCGAGCGCGATGCGATTCCCGTCGGACCTGCTTCCGGCTGCCTGCCGCCGCAGCAAGGCCCGGATCACCTCGTCGTCGCCCGCCGGCCCGACGGCGAGTCTGCCGTTCCGGTGCGGCGAGTCGTGCGTTCCGACCCGCCGTGTCACGCCCACCGACCGATCATCTCCCGCCGAGCCGGAGCTCGGCCAGCGTCGTCCACGACCCGGGAACGCGGGAGCCGGTCATGAGCACCGCGGACTGCACGGCCACGCGCACCGGCGGCCCGGTCGCCACCTCGGCCTCCGCGGCGCGCAGCCGCTCGATCGGTGCGCGGTGTCCGATGGTCAGGTGCGGCACGACGTCGTCGCCGTGCTCACCTTCGTACGGTTTCAGACCGAACCGGGCGGACACCGCACGGGTCAGCGCCACGAACGGCTCGGCGGGCTCCGGTGCCCACCAGACGGCGTCCTCGAACCAGCCCAGCGCCGAGAACCGGACGTCGAACGCCGGCGCGGCGGCGAACACCTCACCGAGCGCGGTCAGTACTCCCTCGTCGATGCGCGCGGGCGGGACGAACGGGAACATGATCGTCACGTGCGCCGGCACGCCGAGCGCGGCGGACGGGTCCAGCGCGGCACGCAGTGCGCCCACCCGGGGCTCGGCTTCGGGGATCGGTACGACGACGGCGCTGAGGGTGCTGTCCACGGGCTCCACCCTGCACGGTCCGGAACGCCTGACGTCAGCGAAGTGGCTTTGCTGCAACGGCCGGAGGCGATCAGTTCGGCGGTACTGTCGGCTCCGTGGCAGAGCTCAAGGTGGACGCGGAGCCCGAGGAGGTCGGGTTCGACGCGCAGCGGCTGCAGCGGGTCGTCTCGCACTACCGCCGTTACGTCGACGACGGCAGGCTCGCGGGCTGGACGGTCGCGGTGGCGCGCCGGGGCCGGCTGGTGCTCCACGCCCACCACGGGCTCGCCGACATCGAGGCCCAGCGCCCCGTGGCCGACGACACGATCTGGCGCATCTACTCGATGACCAAGCCGATCACCTCGGCGGCCGTGCTGATGCTCTACGAGCGCGGCCTGCTCGAGCTCACCGACCCGGTGGCCCGCTACATCCCGTCCTTCGCCGACCTGCGGGTGTACCGCGCCGGTTCGGCGGCGAACCCCGGCACCGCGCCTGCCTCCGAGCCGATGCGCATCTGGCACCTGCTCACCCACACGGCAGGGCTCACCTACGGCTGGCACCACGCCCACGCCGTCGACGAGATCTACCGCGCGAAGGGCTTCGAGTTCGGGGCTCCCCGCGGGATGGACCTCGCCACGGCCTGCGACGTGTGGGCGTCCCTCCCGCTGCTGTTCGAGCCGGGCTCCGAGTGGAACTACTCCGTGGCCACCGACGTGCTCGGCCGGATCGTCGAGGTGGTGTCCGGGCAGCGGCTCGACACGTTCTTCGCCGAGGAGGTTTTCGCGCCGCTCGGCATGGACGACACGGCGTTCCACGTCGCTCCCGACGAGCTCGACCGGCTCGCAGGCCTGTACATGCCGAACCCGGCAGGCGGGCTGCTGCGCAACACGTCCTTGGGCGACAACGCCACCCGCGAGCCGACCTTCCTGTCGGGCGGTGGCGGCCTGGTCTCCACCGCCGCCGACTACCACCGCTTCACCCAGATGCTCGCCCGAGGCGGCGAGCTCGACGGCGTCCGGTTGCTGGGCCCGCGCACGATCGCCTACATGACCCGCAACCACCTGCCGGGCGGTGCCGACCTCAAGGCGTTCGGCAGGCCGATCTCCTCCGAGTCGCCGAACAGGGGGGTCGGCTTCGGTCTCGGCGTGTCGGTGGTCGTGGACGCGGCGGCCGGGAAGACACTCACGCACGAGGGCGAGTACGCGTGGGGCGGGCTCGCCAGCACCGCGTTCTACGTCGACCCGGCCGCGGAGGTCACCGCGATGTTCTTCACCCAGCTGCTCCCGTCGAGCACCTATCCCATCCGGTTGCAGCTGCGGGCGTTGATCAACCAGGCGCTGGTGGACTGATCGGGATGTCCAACGCGCTCGCGCTCGTCATCCGGGTGGCCGTGGTGGCGGTCAGCCTGTGGGTGGCCACCCTGATCGTCCCCGGCATCGACAACACGGCCGGCACCACCGGCGCCCGCATCGGCACGCTGGTCGGGGTCGCGCTGATCTTCGGCCTCGTCAACGCCGTGCTGAAACCGTTGATCAAGGTGGTCGGCTGCCCGTTCTACATCCTGACGCTCGGCTTCATCGGGCTGGTGGTCAACGCGCTGCTCTTCATGCTCGTCGGCGCGCTCGCCGGCGGGCTCGGGTTGCCGTTCGAGGTCGGCGGGTTCGGCGCGGCGTTCCTCGGGGCCATCGTGGTGGCCGTGGTCGGCTTCCTGCTCCACGTCCTGATCCCCGACCGGCTCGACCAGCGTTAGAGGGGCCAGACCTCCCGCCGGTACCCGGCGTCCCAGAACATCCACTCGTACGTCGACGTGCGACGGAAGTGCTGGCGCATCAGCGCGCGCTCGGAGTCGGAGAGCGTCTCGCCCACCCGGTCGGTGAGCTCGAGCACCGAGTCGACCACCGCCTGGAAATCCTCGCTGCCGTACATCGCGATCCAGCGGGCGTAGAGCGGGTCGGGTGAACTGCGGGCGATCAGCTCGTCACCGACCCGCGCATAGATCCAATAGCACGGCAGCACTGCTCCGATCGCCTCTGCGAATGATCCGCCGTATGCCGTGGCGAGCAGATAGCTGATGTAGGCCTGCGTGGTGGGTGCCACCGGCTCGAGCGCCGCCTCCTCGGGCGAGGAGCCGAGCTCGGCCATCAACGCCGCGTGCAGGTCGCGTTCGGCCGCGATCGCCTGCGCCGCGTGCTCCGCGAACATCACCGTGCCGCTCTCGTCCGGTGCCTTGGCGGCGCAGACCGCCAGCGCCCGCGCGTACCCACGCAGGTAGTGCGCGTCCTGCACGATGTAGTGCCGGAAGGACTCCCGGGCCAGGGTGCCGTCGGCCAGCCCGGTGAGGAACGGGTGGGCGAGGATCGCGCCGTACACGTCCTCGACGTCCGCCCACAGGACGTCGCGGGTGCGCAGGGTGGAGCGGGCTGGAGTCGCCATGGCCCGACGCTACGGCGGCCGTGGCCCCGGCGGAAGCCACCCGAATCGCCAGGCAATTGCACGAGAGGTTTGCTCAGGCAATTGCAGGGAATGCCCTGGTCACCGCGCGGCCGGAGAGGTGGCCAGGAAATGAGATGTCGCTCACTCTTCCGTATGCTTCTCTCTTGCGTCCCGACACCGGTAGTTCACCATGGGAGCAACCACGGGCGGCGACTCAACGCCGAGCGCGTCGGACCGCATTTTGCACTGCGGAGGTGAGTCGAATGGATCCCGCTCCGATGGACCATCACGAGAAGATGCGGCTGCGCGCCGCGGCGTTCCGCGCCACCCGGCTGTACCCCGGGCCGGTCGGTGAGCTGGTGTCTCGTGAGCTGCTCACATGGGAGGAGTTCGGGTACCGGCTCGGTGGCGAGCAGCTCGTGATGCGCCTGGTCGATCACGTGCTGAAGTCACCGATCCCGCAGCCGACTGCGGAGGCCGACGCCGCCTGACGGGCGCTACCGCTCGTACGTCGCGGTCACGGTCGAGTCGTCTGCCGGCACCCCGTCGGCGAGTGCGCCCGCCGTGGCCGCCAGCACGAGCATCGCGGCCAGCGTGACGAAGCTGCCCGCGTAGCCCACGAGCGCGATCCCGGCGCGCACCCGCGCGGCCCGTCGGCGACGTGTGGCGCGGAAGGTGGGGAACGCGGCAGGAGCAGCCATGCTCCTGCTATCGCGCCCCCGTCGCCCGGCGTTAACCCTGCGGCGTCAGGCGGTCCCGGAGTGCACGTTTGAGCACCTTGCCCGCGGCCGAGACCGGGATCTCGTCCACCAGGTGCACCTCGCGCAGCCGCTTGTACGGCAGCACCTGCGCGTTGACCGCATCCATCAGCGCGTCGCCCTCCGGCGCGCCGAGGCCGGGCGCCACGACGAACGCCACCGGCAGCTCGCCGGCCAGGGGGTCCGGGCGCCCCACGACCGCCGCCCCGACCACACCGGGCCGGGCGTGCAGCAGCTCCTCCAGCTCCCGCGGGTACACGTTGTAGCCCTTGTAGAGCAGCATGTCCTTCTTGCGGTCGACGATCGACAGATAGCCGTCCTCGTCGAGGGTGCCGATGTCACCGGTGCGCAGCCAGCCGTCCACGAGCGCGGCGGCCGTCTCCTCGGGACGGTCCTTGTAGCCGACCATCACCTGCGGCCCGCGGATGCACACCTCCCCCGGTTCGCCCGGTGGGAGCGGCTCCAGGCCGGTCGCGGCCGGGCCGACGATGCGGATCTCGGTGTCGAACACCGGCGGCCCGACCGTACCGGGCTTGCGGACCGCCGAGCGGGCGAGCGGGCCCTGTGTGGCCACCATCGTGACCTCGGTGAGGCCGTACCCCTCCGAGATCACGACGTCCGGCCCGAAGCGCCGGTGCAGCGCCTCGATCATCTCCACCGGCATCGGGGCGGCCCCCGATGCGATCGACCGGACCGAAGACAGATCCCGGGTGGCGAGGTCCGGGTGCCGCAGCAGCGCCCCGAACAGCGGCGGGGCGCCGCCCAGCGTCGTGACGCGGAACCGCTCGGCGTCGGCGAGGTAGGCGCCCGGGTCGAACCGGTCGTGCAGCACGAGCGTGTCGCCCCGCAGCATCGGCACGTTCATGCCGCCGATGGTGCCCATGGCGTGGAACCACGGGGTGACCGTGACGGCGCACCCGGTGCCGAGCCGCACCGGCCGCTCCTCCGGGGGCTCCACCTGATCGAGCACGAGTCCGCCGTCCCTGTCGAGGTCGGGAACCGAGCCGCTGCCCCAGCAGGCCGACTGGAGGGTGTTCGCCACGACGTTGCGGTGTGGCAGCAGCACGCCCTTCGACCGTCCGGTGGTGCCGCCGGTGTAGGCGAGGTGGGCGAGATCGGTGTGCACGTCGATCGTGACGTCGGGCGGGGTCTGCGGCGCGTCGGCGTGGAACACCTCGAAGTCCTGCGCCCCCGGCACGGCGACGGTGGTGCCCGGGTCGAGCGACTGCGCGCGGTCGGTGGCCAGCACGAGCCGGATACGGGTGGAAGGCAGCGCGGCCGCGAGTGCAGGCGCGACGGGTGCCCAGGTCAGCGCGGCGACGGCGCCGCAGTCGGCGAGCTGCGCGGCGAGGTCGGCCGGCGGGAGCAGCGGGTTGGCCGGGGAGAAGGTGGCGCCGGCCATCAGCGTGCCGTAGTACGCGATCGGGTACTGCGGGCAGTTCGGCAGGTGCAGCGCCACGACGTCACCACGGCCGATCCCGGCCGCGCGAAGCGCCTGCGCGAACGCCGACGCCCGCGCGTACAGCTGCGTGAACGTGAGCTCCCGGCCGTAGTAGTGCACGGCCGTGCGCTCCCCGAAGCGACGTGCCGACCCCGCGAGCATCGCGCCGACGGGGATCTCCGGGTAGTCCATCAGCCCACCCCACCGGGCGTGAACGCCACCGGTAGGCGCTTGATGCCGTTGATGAACATCGACGTCAGCCGCTGCGGCGGTGCGGTGGCCGCGATGTCGGGAACCCGGGTGAGCAGCTCGCGGAACATCACCGTCATCTCCCGGCGCGCCAGGTGGGCGCCCAGGCAGAAGTGCGGGCCCGCGCCGCCGAAGCCCACGTGCGGGTTGGGCGAGCGGCGGACGTCGAGCGCGTCCGGGTCGCGGAAGGTCGCCGGGTCGCGGTTGGCCGCCCAGTAGAACAGCGCGACCTTGTCGCCCTCCCGCATCTGCTGACCGCCCAGCACGGCGTCGACGGCGAGCGTGCGCCGCATGTAGATCACCGGAGACGCCCACCTGACGATCTCCTCCACCGCGGTGGGTGTGACGCCGTCGATGTCGGCCAGCCACACCGCCCGCTGCTCGGGGTGCTCGGTGAGCAGGTGCAAACCCCAGCTGATCGCGTTGCGGGTGGTCTCGTTGCCGGCCACGACGAGCAGGATGAAGAAGCTCGCCAGCTCGTCGGGGGTGAGGCGCTCGCCGTCGATCTCCGCGTTGACCAGGGCCGACGTGACGTCGTCCGTCGGGTTCTCGGCGCGGTGCCTGCCCAGGTCGCGCATCAGCTCGGCCAGGTCGTGGCCCGCCTGCAGGAGGGCGGTGATGATGTTGCCGGTCTCCGCGACGTACTCGGGGTCGTTCGGCCCCAGGATGATGTTCGAGCGGTCGAACACGAACCCGTACTGGCTCTCCGGCACGCCCATCATGTCGCACACGATCTTCAGCGGCAGGCGGGCCGAGATAGCGCTGACCGCGTCGCACTCGCCCTGCTCGATCACGTCGTCGACGATCGTGCGAGCGGTGCGCTGCACCTCGTCGGTGAGGTCGGCGAGCCGCCTCGGGGTGAACCCGCGGGAGACGATGCGGCGCAGCCGGGCGTGCCGCGGATCGTCCATGTTGATCATCGAGCCGTAGAACTCGCGGAACTCCGGCGGCTGGTCCACGACGTTGGTCGCGCCCTTGCCCGAGATGAACACCCCGGCGTTGCGGCTGGCCTCGACGACGTCGGCCAGCCTCGTGAGGGCCCAGAAGCCGGGCCCGCGGGGGAGCCCGATGTCCGGCTCGGGGAAGAACGGCACCGGCTCGTGCTCCCGGAGCGCGGCGAATGCGGCGGCCCGCTCGGTGATCGGCGCCGTCCAGAATCCGATGTCGGACAGGTCCGGCCGCCCGGCCCAGACGCTCGTCGCGGTGCTCGTGCCCATCTTTGGACCTCCCCCGATTGTGGACCCGATCACATCCACAGTAGTTACCGAGGGGTAATCCTCAAGGGGTCGGCCGCGCCGGCTCCCGGTCTGCCGGGGCCAACAGGCCCCGTGCGTACGCGATGCTGACCGCTTCCGTGCGGCTGCTCGCGCCCAGCTTCGCCATCACCCGGGACAGGTGCACGCTCACCGTCTTCTCGCTGATGAACAGCTCGGCGCCGACCTGCCGGTTGGTGCCGCCCTCGGCCACCAGCGCGAGCACCGAACGCTCCCGGGGAGTGAGCGGGTCGGCCCCGGCCGGCGCCGGGCTCGGCGCCCCCGCCTCCAGCTGCACGCCCGCCCGCTCGGCGAGCCGGCGCAGGGCGTCGGCGAGCGGCGCGGCGCCGAACGCGGTGGCGGTGGCGTACGCGGCGCGCAGATCGGGCTCGACCGGAGGGCGGGAGCCGCCGCTCGCCAGCACGGCCTCTGCGTGCCGCAGCAGCGCGTAGGCCTGGCGGTAGCCGACCGGCGCCGGGCCGGAGCACGGGCCGGTGCCGCCCGTCTCGTAGCCGAACGCGTCGGCGACCTCCCGCCACACGGCGGGATCGGGCGGACCGGTGAGCCGGGTGAGCTCGGCCCGCGCGCGCTGCAACCACGCCGTGCCCTCGGGCCCGAGCGTGCCGGCGCGGGGGAGGCCCCGTACGGCGGCCTGCTCGGCGATCCGCACCATCTCGCCCGCTTCCGCCGTGGCCTCCTCGACGGGCTGCAGGCCGGCCGCTGCCATCTCGACGTGGGCGGCCGCGCCCAGCGCGCCGAGCATGATGCGGCCGAGGTGGGGCGTGAGCTCGGTGTAGGAGCCGATCTCGAGGCCGGCGATGGCCTCCCGCACCCGGCGTGCCGCCTCGTCGGGCCGGCCCTGCCAGAGCGCGGCCTCGGCGCCCGCCTGCCCCATCAGCAGGATCACCTGCTCGTCGACGGGTGTGGAGTCGCGCAGTTCCGCGAGCCGTCGCTGCACCGGCCCGAACCGGCCCCGGCCCACCGCGGTGAGCAGGCCCGCCGCGGCGAGCCGGGTGGCGACGACGGCCGACACCGACTCACCCGCGATCTCGGCGGCCGCCTCCGCGGCGTCCCACTCGCCGCGCATGAACCGAGCGATCACATGGGCCACCCGCAGGTTCAGGCCGTACGCACTCCACGTGGTGCCGGTGGAAGCGGCCCGCTCCTCTCCTGCGGCGAACTCAGCACCCGCCTCGGCGAGCCGTCCCTCGTCCAGCAGGGAGATGCCGAGCGAGTAGTAGGCGCGCAGCTCGACGGTCAGGTTGCCGGACGGCCGCGCCAGCGACTTGGCCTCGCCGAGCAGCTGCCGGGCGCGTTCGGGGTCGCCGCCGTACTCCGCGCACACCGCGAGCGAGACCAGGGCGTCGGCCTTGGCGGCATCGAGGTCGCTGTCGGGACCCGGCGGCAGGTGCTCGGCCACCGCGAGCGCCGTCTCCGCCTCGGAGACGGCCTCCGCGAAGTGGTCGATCCGGGTGAGCACCCGGGCGAGCGTGGTGTGGATCCAGGCGAGTTCCGACGACGGCGGCTCGCGCTCGAGCAGGGCCAGCGCGCGGCGGGCGGTGGCGAGGGCTTCCTGCTCCCGGCCCGGCAGATCCAGCAACCGCAACGCGTACCGCTGACCGATCCGGGCGGTGAGCGCCGGGTCGCCGCGCTCCTCGGCGAGCTCGAGCGCCCGCCTGCCGAGCGCGATGCCGCGGTCGGGGTCGCCGGTGCTGCTCGCACCCCACGCGGCCCACCGGGTGACCGAACACTCGTCGATACCGGCCACCGCCTCCGCATCGGGCACCGCGCGCCACAGCTCGATGGCCCGCTCGGAGTGCAGCAGGACCTCGGCAGGGGCCTCGCGGTCGTCGGCCTCCATCGCGGCCTGCACCGACGCCGCCAGCGCGAGCCGCAGGTCGTGGCCCGCCATCGCGTGGTGGGCCAGCTCCGCGGCCCGGCCGGGCTCGGCGACCCCGCGCGGGCCCGTGCCCCCCGGCACCGCGAGCAGCTCGGCGTACGCGGCGTGCACCCGGCTCCGCTCGCCGGGCAGCAGGTCGTGGTAGATCGCCTCGCGCAGCAGGGCGTGCCGGAAGTGGTAGCCGTCGTCGCCGAACGCGCGCTGCTCGGTGTGGGCCGCGACGAGGACGTGGTGCGCGGCCGCCTCGCGCAGCGCCTGCTCCAGATCGTCGTCGGGCAGACCGGAGACCGCCGCGAGCTTGCGGTGGCTCACCCGGCGCCCGGCGACGGAGGCGATCCGCAGCACCCGCTGGGTGGTGGGGGAGAGGCCCTCGATGCGCGCCACCAGCACCTCGACGAGCCCGTGCGGCAGGCCGTCGGAGGAGGCGGACACGAGCTCCTCCGCGAAGAACGCGTTGCCCTCGCTGCGCCGGGCGATCCGCCGCAGCTTCGCCTCCGGGAGGCCGCCGTCGGCGAGCCTGCGCACGAGCTCGAGCGACTCGCGGGAGTCGAGCGGCCCGAGGTCGATCCGCTCGACCTGGGGCAGCCGCACCAGCTCCGAGAGCAGCGGCCGCAGCGGGTGGCGCCGGTGGAGGTCGTCGCTGCGGTAGGTGGCCAGCACCACGAGCCGCTGGCCGGTGAGCCGGGAGAGCAGGAAGAACAGCAGATCGCGGCTGGAGCGGTCGGACCAGTGCATGTCCTCCACCACCAGCAGCGCGGGCGTGGCGGCCGTGAGGTGGTCGAGCACCGAGAGGACGGCGTCGAACACCTGCAGCTGGCCCAGGTCGCGCTGCTCCCCGGTGGCGGCCGCCCTCGCCAGGCCGCCCGGCAGCAGGTGCCGCAGCGCGACGTGCTCGGCGACCAGCTCGGGACGCGTGGCCGCCAGCGCGCCGACGATCTCGGTGAACGGCAGGTACGGCAGCGCGGACTCGGCGGTGTCGAGGCACCGGCCCACCAAAACCGTGAACCCCGACCCGGCCGCCCGCTCGACCGCCTCGGCCACCAGCCGGGACTTGCCCACCCCGGCGTCACCCGACATCAACAGCCCGGTGGGCTTGCCGACGGCGGCGCGTTCGAGGGCGTCGGTGAGCGCCGACACCTCGTGCCGGCGCCCCACCAGCTCGATGCCGACCCCCAGCCGCGCCACGCCGGTCATCGTGACACGGCGTACCGACGTCCTGCCTCGTGATTGCGCGGTGTTCCACCCGGCTCCGAGCGATCGCGCTGGGGCGGATCACCGCGCGGCGTGTCCCGGCGCCTGCGGGCCCGGCGGGCGAGCCGGGCGAGCCGGTAGTTCTCGGCGTCGGCCAGCAGCGCGGCGCGGCGGCTCTCGGACTCGGTGGTCAGGTGCGAGATGTCGATGAGCATGGGACCAGATTCGGCCTGAGGGCCCGTTCAGCACATCGGGCGATCACGTCGTGCTCGTCGGGTCGGCCGCGCATCCCGGGTAAGGGGTCCGGCGGGACCCCTTACTCCCGGTTGACCTGCGTGAACTGGCCGCGTCACTGGAGGCCTGAGCGGGTGCCCTCCGGTGGCGCCGCGCGTGGTGCGGGGCCGCGCATCGGCCGGTGGAGGGTCTCCGGTGGCGCCGCGCGTGGTGCGGGGCCGCGCATTGGCCGGTGGAGGGTCTCCGGTGGCGCCGCGCGTGGTGCGGGGCCGCGCATTGGCCGGTGGAGGGTCTCCGGTGGCGCCGCGCGTGGTGCGGGGCCGCGCATCGGCCGGCGGAAGGCGTCCGGTGGCGCCGCGCGTGGTGCGGGCCGCGTATCGGCCGGTGGAGGGCCTCCGGTGGCGCCGCGCATCGTGCGGGGCCGCCCCTCACCTGTCAAGGGCGCCTCCGGCGTCGCTTCGCGATCGCTGCGCGACCCTTGACAGGCGAGCCTCTGCGACCCCTCGGGCAGGCTGCGCGGGCAGGCCAGGGGCCTGCCCTCTGGGCGCGCGGCGCCACCGGAGGCGGCTTCCCGGGCATGATCAGCGCTTCGGTGCGAGGACGGCGGTATTCGGCCGCAAGCGTGCCGAGCTGCTGATCAAGCCTCTGCACGCGCCTCTCCGGGAGGCGGCTGCACGGCCGTGATCACCGGCTGGGTGCGAGGACGGCGGTATTCGGCCGGGAGCGCGCCGAGCTGCTGATCAAGCCTCTGCACGCGTCCCCTCCCGGACGCGGCTGCACGGGCCATGATCACCACCTGGGTGCGAGGACGGCGATATTCGGCCGGGAGCGTGCCGAGCTGCTGATCAAGCCTCTGCACGCGCCTCTCCGGGAGGCGGCTGCACGGCCGTGATCACCGGCTGGGTGCGAGGACGGCGGTATTCGGCCGGGAGCGTGCCGAGCTGCTGATCAAGCCTCTGCACGCGCCTCTCCGGGAGGCGGCTGCACGGCCGTGATCACCGGCTGGGTGCGAGGACGGCGATATTCGGCCGGGAGCGCGCCGAGCTGCTGATCAAGCCCCTGCACGCGCCTCTCCGGGAGGCGGCTGCACGGCCGTGATCACCGGGTTGGCGCGAAGACGGCGGTATCCGGCCGCCAACGCGCCGAACTGCTGATCAAGGCCTGCACGCACCATCCCCCCGAGGCGGCTGCACGGCCATGATCACCGGTTGGGTGCGAGCACGGCCACATTCGGCCGGGAACGCGCCGAAGTGCTGATCAAGGCGCCGCGGAGTACCGGGTGTGCGTGGCTGCGGACATCACGCACCCGTTCTTCGCCCACGCTCCCTTGTCGGGCCGCGCGACCCGGGTGCATCACTCGACGCCGGGGGCGCGAGTGGGCGGGCGGGATCACTCCGGGGTCAGCAGGCCCCGCTGGTAGGCGCGCACCAGGCGGCGGGGGACGAGGTGGCGGCGGCCGGCGATCGTGATCGGCACCAGGTCGGGCAGGGTCGCCTTCCACTGCGCCCGGCGCTTGCGGGTGTTCGACCGGGACGTGCGGCGCTTCGGGACGGCCATCAGTGCTCCTCGTGCTCGGTGTCCGGGTGGCCGGTGGCGGCGAGTCCGGCGGGTGGGTCGCAGGGATCGGTGTGCCACCAGCCGAACGGGTCGGGGAAGGTGCGCCACGCCGCCTCGCCCGCGGCCAGCTCGGCGTCGGTCAGCAGCGCTTCGGCGAGTGCGGCCTCGATGCCGGTCGGGTCGGTGTCGTGGGAGAGCACGACGATGTCCTGGGCGCGGTCGCCGAAGCGGGGGTGCCAGCCGAGCGACGCGAGCGCGCGCCGCTCGGGATCCGCCGCGGCCCACGCGTCGGCGTCCCCGCCGGCCAGCCACTCGCCTGCGTGCCCGATCCGCAGCCCGCCGCCCGCCGACTCGAGCCAGAGCACGGCCTCCGGCCGCGTGGCGAGCCAGATCCGACCGCGCGTGCGCACCACGCCGTCGAGCAGCGCGTCGATCGCCTCGTGCAGGCGTTCCGGGTGGAACGGCCGCCGTGCGGAGAACACCGAGAGCTGCACGCCGCAGTCGCGACCGAGCGGTGGCTCCCCGCGCAGCAGTGGGCCGTGCACGTCGTCGGGACGGCCGCGGCGGGCGGCCGGTGGGAGGTCGGCGAGCAGCACGCGCGCGTCGAGCCCGGACAGGAACATCCGCTGCGTGCCCGGCGCCAGCCGCTCCAGCACGGCGTCGGTGCGGGCGAGCTGCCAGGCGTCGGCGGTGCCGGTGTGCACGAGCAGGTCGGCGAACTCGGCCTGCCCGACGGCGACCTGTGCCACCGTCCGCTCGTCGTCGGGCAGCTCGGCCAGTCCGCGTTCGCCGATCGTGATGTCGCCGGTGGCGTCGTCGAGCCAGCTGCCGGGATCGATGCAGGTGATCACACCGCGCAGGTCGGCGCGGTCGATGATCGGCGCGCCGTCGACGAGCACGTGCAGCAGGGACCAGCAGACCTGCTCGGGCTCGAGCACCGGGTCGAGGTGCAGCACGATCCGCTGCGGGCCGCCCGGTCCGCTGAGCGCGTGCAGCTGCGGCAGGAGATCCTCGCGCAAGGTGCAGGACAGGCAGCCGTGCGCGAGCTCCAGCACCGCCTGATCGTCGCGGTCGCCGTGGCGCAGCCGCCGGTACAGCCGCCCGGACGCGATGTCGCGCAGGTCGTGGTGCAGGACGGCGACGTCCGGGTCGAGCGTCCTGATCCGGGCGATCACGGCCTCGACACCCGGCGCGTGCAGCCCGCTGAGCACCAGCAGCTCGGGTCGGCTCACGGAATCCCTCCTCGGTCGGGTACGTTGAGCCTAGATGAAAATGAATGTCGTTTGTGAGGAGGGTGGGAGATGGCTCGCAACGAGCTGCGCCCGATCGTCAGGCTGCGGTCGACGGCCGACACCGGTACGACGTACGTGACCCGCAAGAACCGGCGCAACGACCCGGACCGGATGGTGCTGCGCAAGTACGACCCCGCGGTCCGGCGCCACGTCGAGTTCCGCGAGGAGCGCTGAGATGCGGCCCGCCGCGCGCCGGCCGCTGAAGCGGAAGGCCAACCCCCTGCACACGAGGGGGATCACGGAGGTCGACTGGAAGGACTGTCCTTACCCGCCCCGCCGCCTCCGCAGGCTCCGGCGGCTGCCATCCCCCGGGACGCTGCTGCGCACCTTCATCTCCGACCGCGGGAAGATCAGGGCCCGCCGGGTGACGGGCCTGACGCCCCAGCAGCAGCGCCGGGTCGCGATCGCGATCCGCAACGCCCGTGAGATGGCGCTCCTGCCCTACCCGCACGCCGGGAGGGGCTGACCGTGTCCCGACGCTGCCAGCTCACCGGGCGCGAGCCCGGGTTCGGCAAGTCCGTCTCGCACTCCCACCGCCGCACGAGCAGGCGATGGGACCCGAACATCCAGTCCAAGCGCTACTGGTACCCGGCGGAGGGGCGGTACGTGCGGCTGCGCCTGTCCACCGACGCGATCCGCACGATCGACCGGATCGGCGTCGACGCCGCGGTGGCGAAGATCAGGGCCCGTGGGGGGAAGGTCTGATGGCGACGAAGGCGAAGATCGCCCGCAACGAACGCCGCAAGGCCGTCGTGGCGCGGTTCGCGGCCCGGCGGGCGGAGCTGAAGGCCGTGCTCGCCCGGCCGACCGCAACACATGAGGAGAGGGCGGCGGCGCAGCGGGAGCTCGCCCGCCAGCCCCGCGACGCGAGCGCCACCCGCGTGCGCAACCGCGACTCCGTGGACGGCCGCCCGCGCGGCCACCTGCGTGCCTTCGGGGTGTCCCGCGTGCGGCTGCGCGAGCTCGTGCACGCCGGCTACCTCCCGGGGGTGCGCAAGTCGAGCTGGTGAGGAGGTACCCGTTTCCGGCCTCACCGGAGGGTTGTGTAGCATCGTCTGCGGCCGTGCGGGAGTGACCGTCCGCCCGGTCTGCCGCCCCTTTAGCTCAGTCGGCAGAGCGTCTCCATGGTAAGGAGAAGGTCTACGGTTCGATTCCGTAAAGGGGCTCTGCGGAGCGGCTGACCCGGCTCCGCGAAGCGGCGTAGCTCAGTCGGTAGAGCAAGCGGCTCATAATCGCTGTGTCGCCGGTTCAAGTCCGGCCGCCGCTACCATCTCTACCCAGATCAAGCAGACAGCTCAGCAGGAGGCACCCGCGATGGCGAAGGCCACGGACGTCCGGCCGAAGATCACGCTGGCGTGCGAGCAGTGCAAGCACCGCAACTACATCACCAAGAAGAACCGGCGCAACGACCCCGACCGGCTCGCGATCAAGAAGTTCTGCCCCAACTGCGGCACCCATCGCGAGCACCGCGAGACGCGCTGAGCGTGCCCGACGTTTCCTACGTCGGGAAGGCGCTGCCCCCGACCGCTCCCTACCAGGTCGGCCGCGAGAAGATCCGGGAGTTCGCCCTCGCCATCGGTGAGGGCGCTTCCGTGTGTCTGGACGTCGACGCGGCGCGGGCCGCAGGCCATCCCGACGTCGTCGCGCCCCCCACGTTCGCCGTGACGTTCACCATGCCGGCGATCGAGGCCTTCCTGCGTGACCCGGCGTTCGGCTGGGACTACCTCCGCATGGTCCACGGCGACCAGTCGATCACGCTGCACCGCCCGATCTGCGGTGGCGACGACCTGGTCACCACGATCCACGTCGACGACCTCAGGACCCGAGGCGGGAGCCACATGCTCACCCTGCGCTGCGAGGTCGCCGACACCGACGGCGAGCCGGTTGCCACCACGAAGCTCCTGCTCGTCACCGCCGCCGAGGGGGAGTCGTGACGGCCGTCGGTGACGAGCTGCCGCCGCTGTCGGTGCGGGTCACGCGCGCCGACCTCGTGCGCTACGCGGGCGCGTCCGGCGACTTCAACCCGATCCACTGGAGCGACCGCGTCGCCACCTCGGCGGGCCTGCCCGGCGTCATCGCCCACGGCATGCTCACGATGGCGCTCACCGGGCGCCTCGTCACCGACTGGGCGGGCAGCCCGGCCGCCGTGCGCACCTACGGCGTGCGCTTCACGCGGCCCGTCGTCGTCCCGGACGACGACGATGGCGCCCTCGTCGAGCTGAGCGGCAAGGTCACCGGCCTCAGCGAGCCCGAGGGCGGCGAGCGCATCGCGAAGGTCGCCATCACGGCCGCGTTCGAGGGCAAGACCGTGCTGGGCCGCGCGATCGCCGAGGTGGCCGTCCCGTCGGAGTGACCGCTCCGAGTTGCCGGTCGATGTGTTCGGGTCGATCCTCGGCCACGCCAACACCGGCTTGACGGGGAGGGAGCACGTCGTGCAGTTCGGCAAGCTCGTGGACAAGGCGTGGGAGGACAAGACGGCCGCCGAGATCCTCAAGGCGCCGCCGTCCGCGCTCGAAGGGCTCAGCGACAGGCACGCCGAGGCGCTGAAGGAGCTCGGCATCAAGACCGTGGGCGACCTCGGCAAGTGGAAGTACGCGAACCGGGCCGCGGCGCTCGTCGCGCTCGCCGAGCTCGACAAATGAACCTCCGCCGGCCGGGCCCGACGGGCCCGGCCGGCGCACTCACTTCGCCTCGGACAGCAGCGCGCCCATCCGCTCCACGCCCGTGCGCAGGTCGTCGTCGCCGAGGGCGTAGGACAGGCGGAAGAACCCGGGCGTGCCGAACGCCTCCCCGGGTACCACCGCCACCTCGGCGTGCTCCAGCACCGCGGCGGCCAGCTCCACGCTCGTCCGCGGACGGGAACCGCGCAGCTCCTTGCCGAGCAGCCCCTGCACGGACGCGTACGCGTAGAACGCCCCACGCGGCGTCGGGCACTCGACGCCCGGGATCGCCCGCAGCAGGTCCACGATCGTGCGGCGCCTGCGGTCGAACGCAGCGCGCATCTCGTGCACCGCGTCGAGCGGGCCCGAGATCGCCGCCAGCGCCGCGCGCTGGGAGACATTGGCGACGTTGGACGACAGGTGCGACTGCAGGTTGGTGGCCGCCTTCACCACGTCGGCCGGACCGGCCAGCCAGCCCACCCGCCAGCCGGTCATCGCGTAGGTCTTGGCGACGCCGTTGATCACCACGCACGTGTCGGCGAGCTCCGGCACGACGACCGGCATCGAGACGGCCTCCGCGCCGTCGTAGACGAGGTGCTCGTAGATCTCGTCGGTGACCACCCAGATGCCGTGCTCGACGGCCCAGCGCCCGACCGCCTCCGTGAGCTCGCGGGAGGCCACCGCGCCCGTGGGGTTCGAGGGCGAGCACCACAGCAGCACCTTCGTGCGCTCGGTGCGCGCCTCCTCGAGCTGCTCCACCGACGGTAGGTAGTCCGCCTCCGGCCCGCAGACCACCGGCACGGTCACGCCCTCGGCGAGCGCGATCGCCTCCGGGTAGGTCGTCCAGTAGGGCGTCGGCAGCAGGACCTCGTCGCCGGGGTCGATCAATGTGGCGAACGCCTGGTAGACGGCCTGCTTGCCGCCATTCGTCACGAGCACCTGGGACGGGGCGATCTCGAGCCCGGAGTCCCGGAGCGTCTTCGCGGCGATCGCCTCCCGCAGCTCGGGCAGGCCCGCGGCGGGGGTGTACCGGTGGTTGCGCTGGTCGGCGCAGGCCGCCTCGGCCGCGGCCACGACGGCGGCGGGCGTCGGGAAGTCCGGTTCCCCGGCACCGAAGCCGATGACGGGACGCCCCGCGGCCTTCAGGGCCTTCGCCTTCGCGTCCACGGCCATCGTCGCCGACTCGGCGATGCCGCCGATGCGGGCCGAGATGCGGCGGGTGGCGGGGACCGTGCTCGTCGGGGTGCTGGCAGCCATGGCAGCATCCTCCCCCAGCGGGTCACGCACGGCCTTGGTGCCCCACCGGGGGTGTGCGGTGACGGACGCCCGTAAGGGGTGCCGTACACTCGACGTGCTGGGTGTGTCGCATCCGTGATGCACCCCTCCGGCTCATGGGCCGGAGCTGGTCTAGGGGTGTAGCTCAATTGGCAGAGCAGCGGTCTCCAAAACCGCAGGTTGCAGGTTCAAGTCCTGTCGCCCCTGCCACTGCAGGATGTGCTGGATCGGAGTAAGGCACGAACGGCGGCCGGGCCGCTGGTGAGCTGGAGGATGCGGGCGTGACTGAGGAACGCGAGGCGAGCGGGGACGGGCGGGAGCGCCCGAGCACCGCCGCCGACCGTCGGGGTCGGCGCTCCGGTCCTGCGCCCACCGGCGACACGCGGGGCGGTCGGGCCGCGGTCCGCGAGGCCCGCCCGGCGCGCGTGTCGCCGTTCGCCAAGCTCGCCCGGTTCCTGCGGGAGGTGGTCGCCGAGCTGCGGAAGGTCATCTGGCCGACCCGCAACCAGCTGGTCACCTACACGATCGTCGTGCTGGTCTTCGTGTCGTTCATGGTCGCGCTGGTCTGGCTGCTGGACCTGGCGTTCGCGCAGGGTGTGCAGTACGTGTTCGGCACGTGACCGCGGCCGCCAGCACGCACGACACGGACGAAGGAAGCGAGAGGCACGTGACCGAGCGCGAGGCTGACCAGCTCGATGGCGCGGCGGAGGCCGCGGCCACCGTCGAGGAGCCGGCCGAGGCCGCCGACGCCGAGCTCACCGACGCGGACGACCCCACCGACGCCGAGGACACCGCCGTCGAGGACGTGGACGTCCAGGACACCGACGCCGAGAACACCGAACCCGAGGCCGACGCCGTCGAGGAAGAGGTCGACCCGGTCGAGGAGATGCGGGCCGCGCTGCGGCGCGCGCCCGGCGACTGGTACGTCGTGCACTCCTACGCGGGCTACGAGAACAAGGTGAAGACCAACCTCGAGACCCGCATCCAGACCCTCGACGTCGAGGACTACATCTTCCAGGTCGAGGTGCCCACCGAAGAGGTCACCGAGATCAAGAACGGGCAGCGCAAGCAGGTGCAGCGCAAGGTGCTGCCCGGCTACATCCTCGTCCGGATGGAGCTCAACGACCAGTCGTGGGGTGCGGTCCGCAACACCCCCGGCGTCACCGGCTTCGTGGGCGCCACGTCGCGCCCGTCGCCGCTGTCGCACGACGACGTCATCAAGTTCCTGCTCCCGAAGGTCGAGCCCAAGCAGGCGGCCGCCGCGGGCGGCGGGGCCAAGGCCGACGTCGCGTCCGGCGCCGCAGGCAAGGCGGCCGTCGAGGTCGACTTCGAGGTCGGCGAGTCGGTCACCGTGATGGACGGTCCGTTCGCCACGCTCCCGGCCACCATCAACGAGGTCAACGTCGACGCGCAGAAGCTCAAGGTCCTCGTGTCGATCTTCGGCCGCGAGACCCCCGTCGAGCTGGCGTTCAGCCAGGTCTCGAAGATCTGACCCCCGCCGCGGCAGGCAGGTCCGCGGCGCGCAGGAAAACCACGACAGGGAAACGACATGCCTCCCAAGAAGCGGAAGCTCTCCGCGATCATCAAGCTCCAGATCAAGGCGGGTGCAGCCACGCCCGCCCCGCCGGTCGGCCCCGCGCTCGGCCAGCACGGCGTCAACATCATGGAGTTCTGCAAGGCGTACAACGCCGCCACCGAGTCGCAGCGCGGCGACGTGGTGCCCGTCGAGATCTCGGTGTACGAGGACCGCTCGTTCACCTTCGAGCTCAAGACGCCGCCCGCCGCCAGGCTGCTGCTCAAGGCGGCCGGTGTGGAGAAGGGCAGCGGCGAGCCGCACAAGACCAAGGTCGCCTCGGTGACCATGGAGCAGGTGCGGCAGATCGCGCAGGCCAAGATGCGCGACCTCAACGCCAACGACATCGACCAGGCCGCCAAGATCATCGCCGGCACCGCGCGGTCGATGGGCATCACCGTCAACGGCTGATCCCAGCCGCAGCACGCGTGGGAGAGCTGGCTCGGCTCGCAACCACGACTTGACAAGGGACAAGAGGACAGAGCAATGGCACAGCGCAGCAAGGTGTACCGCCAGGCGGCGGAGAAGATCGAGGCGGGCCGGATCTACAGCCCGCTCGAGGCCGCCCGGCTGGCGAAGGAGACCTCGAGCTCCAGGATGGACGCCACCGTCGAGGTGGCCATGCGGCTCGGGGTCGACCCCCGCAAGGCCGACCAGATGGTCCGCGGCACCGTGAACCTGCCTCACGGCACCGGCAAGACGGCGCGCGTCATCGTGTTCGCCACCGGTGACAAGGCCGCGGAGGCCGAGGCCGCAGGCGCCGACGTGGTGGGCGCCGAGGACCTCATCGAGCGCATCCAGGGCGGCTGGCTGGACTTCGACGCGGCGATCGCCACGCCGGACCAGATGGCCAAGGTCGGCCGGATCGCCCGCATCCTCGGCCCGCGCGGCCTGATGCCGAACCCGAAGACCGGCACCGTCACCCCGGACGTCACCAAGGCCGTCCAGGACATCAAGGGCGGGAAGATCAACTTCCGGGTGGACAAGCAGGCCAACCTGCACTTCGTCATCGGCAAGGCCTCGTTCGACACCGAGAAGCTGGTGGAGAACTACGGCGCCGCCCTCGAGGAGATCCTGCGGGCCAAGCCCTCGGCCGCGAAGGGCCGCTACCTGAAGAAGGTCACGGTCTCCACCACCACGGGCCCCGGCATCCCGGTCGACCCGAACCGCACCCGCAACCTGCTGGTGGATGACACCGCCACCGCCTGACGCACGTTTCTTCCCGAAGCCCCCGGCGCCTCCCGCGCCGGGGGCTTCGTCGCATCCACGCCCCGACTCGCGCGAGTCGGGGTCAGCGGGACCAGTCGGCCAGTACCTGCTCCACCGGTTCCGGGTCGGCGGGCGGGCCGGGGAGCGTGGGGGATGTGCGGGAGAACCTCGGGGCGGGGGCGGCCTGGGGCATCCCGTCCCGTTCGACGATCGTGCATCGGGCGGCCACGTGCGGGTGCCCGGGCACCTCGGCGAACGACAGCACCGGCGTGACGCACGCGTCGGTGCCGGCGAACACCTCCGCCCACTCGTCCCGGGTGCGCGTGGCGAAGACCTCGACGAAGCGGGCCCGCAGCTTCGGCCAGCCGGAGGGGTCGTGCTGGTCGGGCAGCCCCTCGCCGTCGAGGCCGAGCCCGGCCAGCAGCGCGGCGTAGAACTGCGGCTCGATCGCCCCGACCGCCACGTGCCTTCCGTCCGAGCAGGTGTAGGTGTCGTAGAACGGCGCGTGGCCGTCGAGCAGGTTGGCCTCGCGCGCGTCGGTCCACAGCCCCTGCCCGCGCAGACCCCACATCATCTGGACGAGGAGCGAGGCGCCGTCCACCATCGCGGCGTCCACCACCTGCCCCTGCCCGGAACGCTGCGCCTCCCAGAGCGCCGCGAGCACGCCGATGACCAGCAGCATCGAGCCCCCGCCGAAGTCGCCGACGAGGTTGAGGGGCGGCACCGGGCGTTCCCCGGCCCGGCCGATGGCGTGCAGGGCACCGGTGAGCGAGATGTAGTTGATGTCATGGCCGGCGCGGGCGGCGAGCGGCCCGTCCTGTCCCCACCCGGTCATCCGGGCGTAGACGAGGCGCGGGTTGCGCGCGTGGCAGTCGGCGGGACCGACGCCGAGCCGCTCGGTGACGCCCGGCCGGTAGCCCTCCAGCAGGACGTCGGCGTGCTCGACGAGGCGCAGTACCGTCTCCCGGCCCGCCTCGTCCTTCAGGTCGGCGGTGACCCGGCGCCTGCCGCGCAGCGTCGGGTCCGGGGCGCCCGGGTCGCCGAGCTGCAGGCCGCCGGACGGCCGGTCGACCCGCACGATCTGGGCGCCGAGATCGGCCAGCACCATCGCGGCGTGCGGTCCCGGCCCGATGCCGGCCAGCTCCACGACCTTCAGCCCGGCCAACGGTCCTGTGGCTGTGTTCATCTGCCTCCGCTCCGCTCCGGCGGGCTCGCGGGCCATTCAGGCGCCGTCCTGCTCCCCGGTGCTCCGTCGCTCGTTCCTCGCTCCCTGCGCGCCTCCCGGGGGACGGCGCCGGCCCACTCGCGCGAGGCCGAGGACACCCTATTCGCACGTCCGGGGCCGAGGGCTGATCACGCAACGGCCACCGGCTCGCTCTCCACCGCCGGGCCCGGGCGGTCGAGGCCCGCCCAGGCGGCGGCGAGCCGATCGAGGGCCTCGTCCATCCGGTCCTGGCGCAGTGTGTACGGCAGCCGCAGGTACCGCTCGAACGCCCCGTCGAGACCGAACCGGGGACCCGCCGCGAGCAGGACGTCGTGGCGCCGTGCGGCGCTGGTCAGCCGGCTCGACTCGGGCCGGCCGAGATCGACCCACAGGCTCAGCCCGCCACCGGGGCGCGACGGCAGCCAGCCGGGGAAGGTGCGGGCGATCCTGCCGAGCAGGTGGTCGCGGGCGGCGACCAGCTCGCGCCGCCGGCTCGTGACGACGGAGTCGTGCTCGGCCATCAGGCGGGCGACGGTGAGCTGCTCCAGCACCGGTCCGCCCAGGTCGACACCGGCCCTGGCCGCGGCAAGCCTGCGCACCATCGCGGCCGACGTGCGGATCCAGCCGATCCGCAACCCGCCCCAGAACGTCTTGCTCGCCGACCCGATGCTCAGCACGAGCGGTGAGTCGGCGGCACCGTGCGCGGCGACGGGCACCACCGTCTGGCCGTCCAGCGCGAGGTCGATGAGGGTCTCGTCGATCAGGAGGGTGGTGCCGGTCCGCCGGGCCAGCTCCACGAGCCGGGCGCGGTCGGCGTCGTCGAGCAGGGCACCGGTGGGGTTCTGGAAGTCGGGCATGAGATAGGCGAGTCGCGGTGCTGCGTCGCGAACTGCCGACGTGAGCAGGTCGAGGTCCCACCGGCTGCCTCCGTCCCCGGCCGGCGCCATCGGGACCGGGACGGGGCGGGCGCCGCGGGTGGTCACCGCGCCGAGCGCGTTCGGGTAGGTCGGGTGCTCGACGAGCACGCGGTCGCCCGGTCCGGCCAGCACCATGAGGGCGAGGTGGATCCCGTGCACGCCGCCCGCCGTGACCAGCACCTGGTCCGGCGTGGTCGGGAGACCCCTGGCGGTGTACCGGTCGGCGATCGCGGCGCGCAGCGCGGGCTGGCCGCTGAGGTCGTAACCGTGGCCGGCCATCAGGATGTCGAGGTCCCGTACGGCGGCCGCGGCGGCCGTGCGCAGCGCGGCGGACGGTGCGGGGAGAGCGGCGTGCGCGAGGTCGTACAGCGCGTTGTCGCCGAGCGGCGAGAACGGCGCAGGCCCTGCGTCGTCCGGGGGGCCTGCCGGGAGCTGGGTCCAGCTGCCCGCCCCGCGCCTGCTGCGGAGCACGCCTTCGCTGCGCAGTGCCTCGTACGCGGTGGCCACCGTGGTGCGGCTGACCGCGATGGCCGCCGCGAGCTCGCGCTCCGCGGGCAGCCGGGTCTGCAGCGGCAGCCTCCCGTCGAGGACGAGCAGCCGGATCCGGTCGGCCAGCGCATCGGCGAGGCCCTTTCCGCCTGGTGGGCGCCAGTCGCCCAGCAGGCGGGCGAAGCTCCGTGCGCCGATCCGGCGTTCGATGTCGGCACGGTCCACGCGGTCCACTCCCTGCGATTGGCATTGCCTGTGCAGGCCAATCGTAGGCGCGTGGATCAGCCGGGGGTGGTGGTCGGGCTCCACTCCCACTGGCCCCGCGTCAGGACCTCGACCGGGTGGCCGCCGTCGTCGCGGCGCTCCGCGCGATAGGCGTAGCGGCCGGCCTGCCATGCCTCCCGCTGAGCGACGGCGGCCAGGTACGAGCCGGCCCACTGCTGCCACTCGCCGGCATCGGCGGGAGGTGGGTCCGGCGACTCGCACGCGATGTCCATGAACGGGTGGAAGTTGCCGCGCAGTCCGGTCCACATGCTGACGTCCAGCCACACGGTATCCACAGTGGAGTATCGGCGTGGACCGTGTGGCCCAATCGGATCTTCACCCGATCGGACTCAGGCGCTCAGGAGATCCGTCCGCCCCGCCGCCTCCAGCTGCTCGCGGTACGGGCCGAACATGCCCTTCGCCATCGGCAGCACGGTGAGCAGCTTCGCGACCGGACCCTTGGCCCGTACCTGCCCCTTCGCGAGCGCGACGGGGAGGATCACCTTGCCGAGCCAGAACCGGTTGCCGGTGTCGGCGCTCATGAACAGCTCGACGTTCGGCTCGGGGCCGTTGCCCGCGCCCTCGTAGATCTGCGTGTTCGGCATGTCCACCGTGAGCACGGCGTCCGGCTCGCTGTAGGTGATCCGCAGGACGATCCCGCTGGGCCTGAGCTTCTCCACCAGCACCGGGTCCTGCATGCCGCGCCGGAAGATCCCGCCGAGGAACTCGTAGACCTCCGCCTCGTCGCGAAACGCCGCCACTCGTCGCCTCCCCGTTCGTTGCCGACGGGATGAGTCTTGCGGAGCGATCGCCGGCCAGGCGACCCCACGATCGGGCCACACGCGGCCCGCACGGGCCAACCCCGTACCGACGAACGGCGCGTTCGTCGGATAGGTACCGACGAACGCGCCGTTCGTCGGAACGGGGACGGAGTGTCAGCGAGGGCGGTGGGGGGCGTCGTCGAGCAGGCCGTAGCGGCCCGCGAGCGCCGCGGCCTCGATGCGGTTGGCCGCGCCGAGCCTGTGCAGCAGGCTCGCGATCATCCGCTTGGCCGTCCGCTCGCTCACGAGCATCACCTTGGCGATCTCGCTGGTCTCCAGGCCCCGCGCGAGCAGCGCCCACAGCTGCAGCTCCCGGTCCTCCAGCCGCTCCACGACGCCCTCGCCCGTCCGGTCACCCGCTGCGAGCAGCGCGTCGAGCAGGTCGGCTGGCACGACCCGGACGCCCGCCGCGATCGTCAGCAGCGGTGCGACCAGCACCTCGGGATCGGCCGACTTGGCCAGGAACCCGGCGGCCCCGGCGCGCAGGGCGGCGGTCGCGAGGCCGAGGTCCTCGGTGCCCGAGAGCGCGAGGATGCGCGTGCGCGGGTAGGCGGCGGTGATCCGCCGGATCGTCTCCACGCCGCCCAGCGGCGGGAGCGCGAGGTCGACGATCGCGATGTCGGCGGCCTCGCGCCCGACGAGCGCGACGGCCTGCTCGCCGGCCGTGGTGGAGCCGGCTACGAGGAAGGTGTCGCCCGCGCGTGACTCGAGCAGCAGCGCGAGGCCCTGGGAGAACAGGGCGTGGTCGTCCACGATGACCACGACGTACCTGCCCCCGCGCACGGGGTGGACCGTAGTACCCCGCGCCTCCCGCGAGCCCGGGTCCGAACGCGCGATTCACCGTGTCGAGATGTCGGACTCGCGCCAGGTGGGAGCGAGTCGTGCGTTGCGCCACGGCGAGTCGGGCGACCGAGCTGGATTCGGCGGTCGAGCACGGGGATCACCCGCGGGGCGTGCCGAGGCGTGGGGGTCGGTGGGAGATGCTGGCCCGATGGACGCCGACGTGGCTCTCCGCGCCCTGGAGGAGCGCACGGCCGTCGTCATCCGGCTGCTGGTCGTCTGCTCGGTCGGGGTCGCGCTCGTGCTGGAGCCGGGGCTCGCCCGCGGCCGGGCGGCCTTGCTCGGGGCGCTCGTGCTGGTCACGCTCGCCTACGCACTGGTGCTCGGCGTCGGGGAGTGGTGGGGGCGGCGGCTGGTCCCGCCGCGGGTCGCGACCTCGGTCGACGCGGCGCTCGCGCTGCTGGCCTGCGGGCTCACCGGCGGCGCGGACAGCGTGATGGTCGCGATCCTGCCCCTCGTCGTGATCGCGGGTGCGGTGCGCGGCGGTGTGGTGGTGGGCAGGCTCGGCGCCCTCGGGGTGGGTGCCGGCTTCACGGTCGCCGCACTCGCGGGCTCCGATCCGCAGGTGTCGGTGTCCGACCGGTGGATGGCCGGCGTGTGGTGGACCGGTTACCTCGTCGCGGCCGCCGTGCTCGTCGGGGTGCTGCTGCGGATGCTGGAACGCCAGTACGAGGCCGCCGCGGAGTCGCGGGCGCGGGCGCGCGCCGAGCACGAGGCGTTCCTGGAGGAGCGCGACCTGAGGTCCCGGCTGCTGGCCGCCCAGCAGGCGCGGCTGGACGGCGTTCGCGTCGTGCTGCACGAGTTCCGCACGCCGGTCGCGTCGCTCACCGCGCTGTCGGCGGACCTCGCCGCCGACCGGCTCTCCGGTCCCGCCCGGGAGACGGCCACCCGCCTGCTCGCCGAGCACGCCGTGCACCTGCGCGACATGCTCGACGGCCTCGCCGACGTCGCCGTGCAGGAGGGGAGCCCGCTCGGCCGGGTGCGCGAGCGGACGGTCCGGTTGGCGGAGCTGGCCGATGCCGTCCTCGACGCGGCGGGGGTCGCTCCGGAGCGGCGGGTGGCAGACGTCGAGCCGCCGGAAGCCGCGGTGCGCTGCGACCCGCAGCGGCTGCGCCGGGTCCTCACGAACCTGGTCGAGAACGCCGCCCGGCACAGCGGGGACGCGCCCGTCGAGCTCGACCTGCGGCACTCCGACGGGCAGCTGGTCGTCGAGGTCCGCGACCGCGGCCCCGGCCTGCCGCCCGGCCAGGAAGGTGTGGTCACGGCCAAGGGCGTGGCACTGGGGGAGCGCCGGGGGACCGCAGGGCTGGGCCTGTGGATCGTGGAGGCCCTCGTGGCTGCGATGGACGGCGAGCTGCGCTTCCTGCCCCGCGACGACGGCGGCCTCGTCGCGCACCTCGAGCTCCCCCTCCCGTCGGCCTGAAATGCCGGACACGGCGTGCCCGAACGTCCGACTCACCCGCGAGTCCGACATCTCGACACGGCGAGTCCGACATCCCGACGTGGCGAGTCGGGCGTTCTGCCCGACCCGGACGGGTGGTGTGGCACCCGCGGGCCATGGCAGGAACCCGCGGCCCCCTGTGCGCCGACGTGATCGCGGTCATGCTGACGCCATGAAGACCACGGCAGCGGTGCTCTGGGAACTCGGCGGGAAGTGGGAGGTCGGCGAGGTCGAGCTCGACGGGCCGCGCGCGGGCGAGGTGCTCGTCGAGCTCGCGGCGAGCGGCCTGTGCCACTCCGACGAGCACCTGGTCACCGGCGACCTGCCGGTCGCGTACCCGATGGTCGGGGGCCACGAGGGCGCGGGCCGGATCCTGGAGGTCGGGCCGGGCGTCACCGAGGTCGAGGTCGGCGACCCGGTCGTCATGACGTTCCTGCCCAGCTGCGGGCGTTGCAGCTACTGCGTCCGCGGCTACACGGCCCTCTGCGACGATGGCGCGGGCGCCACGCTGGGGCCGCAGCTCGACGGCACCTACCGCTTCCACGCGCGCGGCGAGGACATCGGGCAGATGTGCCTGCTCGGCACGTTCGCGAAGCACACGGTGGTGCCGGTCAAGTCGGTCGTGAAGATCGACGAGGGGTTCCCGCTGCACCTGGCCGCACTCGTGGGCTGCGGCGTCACGACGGGCTTCGGCTCGGCCGTGCGCACCGCGGAGCTGCGCGCGGGCGACACCGCCGTCGTCATCGGTGTCGGCGGCATCGGTGCCAACGCGGTGCAGGGCGCGCGGATCGCAGGCTGCCGCTACGTGGTGGCGGTCGACCCGGTGGAGTTCAAGCGGGAGAAGGCGCTCGAGCTGGGCGCCACGCACGTCGCGGCGAGCATGGACGAGGCCTGGAACACCGTCTCGTCGATCACCCGCGGCCAGCTGGCCGACGCCGCGATCCTCACCACCGGTGTCGCGGAGGGCGCGCAGCTGCAGCCGGCGCTGCAGCTGGTGGGCAAGCGGGGCCGCGTCGTCGTCACGGCTCTCGGGCACCCCGGCGAGGACACCGTGTCCATGTCGCTGCTGGAGCTCACGCTCTACGAGAAGCAGGTGCGCGGGGCGCTCTTCGGCAGCTCGAACGGCCAGCACGACGTGCCCCGGCTGCTGGAGATGCACAACCTCGGCCAGCTCAAGCTCGCCGAGCTGATCACGCGCGAGTACGCGCTGGACGAGATCAACACCGGCTACCAGGACATGCGCGAGGGCCGCAACATCCGCGGTCTCATCCGATTCTGAGGAGGACGACGATGTCCGAGCGCACCGGCTTCACCAGCCTGCGGAAGGGCGGGATCCACTTCGACTCGTTCCCGATGCGGCTGTTCACCAAGGGCAACGGCCGCCAGTGGAACCCGGCGGACATCGACCTGAGCCAGGACGCGGCCGACGTCGCCGCGATGACCGACGACGAGCGCTGGTGGACCTGCTCCCTCGCCGCGCAGTTCATGGCGGGCGAGGAGTCGGTCACGCAGGACCTGCAGCCGTTCCTCGCGGCGATGGCCGCCGAGGGCAGGCTCGCCGACGAGATGTACCTGACCCAGTTCGTGTACGAGGAGGCCAAGCACACCGAGGCCTTCCGCCGCTGGTTCGACGCCGTCGGCATCACCGACGACCTGCACACCTACATCGCCGACAACGAGCCCTACCAGCAGATCTTCACCAAGGAGCTGCCGGAGAGCCTGCAGACGCTCGCGCAGGACCCGTCGCCGCGCAACCAGATCCGGGCGTCGGTGACGTACAACCACATCGTCGAGGGCACGCTCGCCCTCACCGGCTACTTCTCGTGGCAGAAGATCTGCGCGAGCCGCGGGATCCTGCCCGGGATGCAGCAGATCATCAAGCACATCGGCGACGACGAGCGCCGGCACATGGCGTGGGGCACGTTCACCTGCCGCCGCCACGTCGCCGCCGACGACACCCTGTGGGACGCCGTCGACGAGCGGATGCAGGAGCTGCTCGTTCCGGCGATGGGCGTGGTGACCGCGACGTTCGAGCGGTGGGACGGGCCGCCGCCGTTCCCCGTCGACATGAACGAGATGGCGGAGTACGCGATGGACAAGGTCGGCCGCCGCCTCGGCGCGATCGAGACGGCCAGGGGTGCCGACCTGCGCACGATCGACCTGGACGCGAGCCCGGAGGCGCTCGAGGAGCGCTTCCACGCCGAGGACTCCGCGCAGCTGGTCGCCGCCGGCTGATCGGTCACGCGCGCCCGTGGTGGACGCGGAACACGTCGTCCGGGTCGACGGCGCGCTTGACCGCCGCGAGCCGGGCGGCGTCGGCCGGCAGGTAGCCGGTGGCCAGCTGCGCCGCGGTGACGTCCGGCCCCGACAGGAAGTTCACGCACACCCCGCCGGTGCTCCACGGCGCCATCGCCGCGAACAGCCGGTCGTACGCCGCCCGCAGCGCGGGCACCTGCTCGGGCTCCGCCGCCGCGCCCGCGTACAGCACGAACGCGCCGTCGCGGCGGGCGAGCGCGCTGGGCACCGCCCGGGGCCGGGCGAGCGCGCCGCCCATGAGCCGCAGCTCGACCAGGTACGGCGCGTCCGCGCCGGGCCCCGCGTGGCGCAGCAGCTCCGCGACGGCCGCGGCGTCGAGGGACGCCAGCATCGCGTTGCGGGCGTGGAACGGCACCGGGGTCGTCGGCTCGGCGTGGATCGAGCCGACCGCCGAGTACGGCATCTCCGCGACGGTGTCGGTCACCGGCCCGAGGCCGCGGAACGGGCGCACCAGCCGTTCCCCGTCCTCGGCGCTGCCGGTGAACGCGAACCGGACGTGGACGACGTACCGGCCGCGCAACGCGTCGGGCAGCACGGGCAGGTCCGGCATCCGGATCAGCAGGACCGACGAGCCCATGGCCTCCGGTGCGGTCCGGATCCACTCGGCCCAGGTGGTGAGCACGCGCTGCGCGTCGGCCGCGGCGAAATGCATGCCGCCCCCGTACAGCCGCGCCACCGGGTGCAGGTCGATCTCGATCGCGACCACGACGCCGAGCGTGCCCTTGCCGCCCCCGCGCAGCGCCCAGAACAGCTCGGTCTCCTCGGAGGCCGTCGCCCGGCGCAGCACGCCGTCGGCCGTGACGACCTCCAGCGCGCGGATGTGGTCGACGGCCCAGCCGAGGCTGCGCCCGAGCATCCCGATGCCGCCGCCGAGGTGGTAGGAGACCACCCCGACCTCGGGCGAGGAACCGTTCAGCGGGGCGAGGCCGTGCTCGGCGGCCGCGCGCACCAACGCACCGCCGCGGACGCCCGCCTCGACGCGCGCGGTGCGGGCGACCGGGTCGATCGTGATGCCGTCCATCCGGGACGTGGTGATCAGGACGGCGCCGTCGGCACTGCGCGACGGGCCGTGGCCGGTTGCCTGTACGGCGACCCCGAGGCCGCGGGCGGTGGCGTAGCGGATCGCCGCGACGACGTCGTCGACGGAGGCGGCGGGCACGACGACCTCGGGCTCGTGTTCGACGGAGAGGTTGTAGCCGGTGCGCTCGGTGTCGTAACCGGGATCGGCGGCGGAGAGGAAGCTTGTCATGCCTCGACTATCTGTGTGCTGACCTGCGGGAACAACGACGGATCCGGCATGGACTGATAACCTCTGAGTTATGGAACGCCGGGAGATCGAGATCTTCCTGACCCTCGCGGAAGAGCTGCACTTCGGGCGTACGGCGCAGCGGTTGCTCGTCTCCCAGGCCCGGGTCAGCCAGACGATCGCGAAGCTCGAGCGGCGGTTCGGCGTCTCGCTGTTCGAGCGCACCAGCCGCCGGGTGGCCCTCACCCCCGTCGGCGCCGCGCTGTACGCCGACGTGCGCGCCGGCCACGACCGCATCGAGAAGGGCATCGCCGCGGCGGTCGCGGCGGGCCGGGGGGTCACCGGCACGCTCGCCGTCGGGCTGGAGGCGCCCGCCGTGGCGGAGCTCGCCGCCGACGTGTTCGCCCGCTTCCGGGCGCGGCACCCGAGCGTCGAGGTCGTGTTCCGCGAGACCGGCTTCACCGATCCGCTCGACCTGCTGCGCGATGGCGAGGTCGACGTCGCCGTCACGAACGCCCCGGTCGACGAGGGGGCGTTCGAGGAGGGGCCCGAGGTGTACCGCGAGCCCGTGGTGCTCGCGGTGGCGCGCGGGCACCGCCTGGCGGACCGGGAGACCGTGGCACTGGCCGACCTCGACGGCGAGACCGTGTTCCGGGCGGGCCGGCGCGCCGCGCCCTACCGGCGGGGGCCCGACCGCACCGCGGGCACCCTGCTGGAACTCATGGCGCTCATCGCAGCCGGTGAGGGCGTCTGCCCGCTGGCCGCGCACGCCGCCGACTACTTCGCCCGCCCGAGCCTGGCCATGGTGCCGTTCGAGCCGGGTTCGCCCCCGGTGCGCTGGGTGCTGTGCTGGCGACGCGGGCAGCGCACGGCCCGCGTCGCGTCGCTCGCGGCTGCGGTCAGAGGCTGAGACCGGCGCAGCTGCGTCAGGCCCAGCTCGGGTAGGCCGGGGCCGCCTCGGCGTACCGCTCGCTCCAGTTCGGGAGCGGGGCGTCGCCGAGGTGCGCCTCCAGCCGGTCGAGGAAGGCGTGGGTGCCGGGGATGAACCCCTTGGCGTTGCGGACGGACAGGCCGCGGTGGGTGAACGTGAGCAGTGTTCCCGTGCCGTCCTCGACGAGCTCGTAGCGGACGACCCCGTCCTCGACGATGCGCTGGTGCCACTCGTGCTCGAGCACGTGCGGCGGATCCCAGACGAGGATGCGGCCGGTCATGCGCTTCTGCTCGACGGCGGCGGGCGGCTCCGCGGCCACCATCTCGATCGTGCCGCCCGCGCGGCCGTCGATGACGGTCTCGCCGAACCAGGCCGCGCGCTCGGCCGGGTCGGTGAGCGCGGCCCACACCGCGTGGACCGGGTGAGGCAGGTGGCGGCGGAAGGTGATCGTGGCGTGGTCGCCGTCGATCACCAGGTCTCCGTAGCGGTCGTCGGTCATCTGTCGTTCCGTTCTGCGAGGTGTTGCTCCAGGGCGGCGAGGTGGTCGTGCCAGTACCTGCGGTACCGGCTGAGCCAGCTGTCGATCTCGATCAGCCGCTCGGCCCGCAGGGAGTAGATCCGTCGTTGCCCGTCGGGGCGGACCTCGACGAGGCCGACCTCGCGCAGGATCCGCAGATGGCGGGACACGGCGGGCTGGGTGAGCGCGGGCAGGCTCGCGACGAGCTCGCCCGCGGGTCGCTCCCGCTCGACGAGCAGATCGAGAAGTACCCGCCGATGGGGCTCCGCGACGGCTTCGAACACGTCCACGGCCCAAGTATCACATCAAGCGTATATATGCGTCAACAGATATTTCGGGGAGTGAACATCGTCGCCGGTCGGGTGGGGTTTCGGGGACGCAGAGCGACCGCGTACTGCGCCTGGTCGACCTGCTACGGTCCGATCGGAGCAACTTCCCGCTCGGGACCTGACTCGCGAGTAACCCGCCTCGGCGGGTGTCGTTGACCCGTTATGGGAGCCGCCGCCCAGCTCCGCGCCAGAGTCGGCAAGGCCCCACCGGAATTCGTTCAGGAGGCGTCGGTGGCGGGTGTCGAGGTGAAGGTCGAAGGGCTGTCCAAGTCCTTCGGGCGCGCCAACATCTGGTCCGACGTCACGCTCACGCTCCCGCCCGGCGAGGTGTCGGTGCTGCTCGGCCCGTCGGGCACGGGCAAGTCGGTGTTCCTGAAGACGCTGATCGGCCTGCTGAAGCCGGAGCAGGGCTCCATCTTCATCCACGACACCGACCTCGTGCGGTGCTCGGAGTCGCGCCTGTACGAGCTGCGCAAGCTGTTCGGCGTGCTGTTCCAGGACGGCGCGCTGTTCGGCTCCATGAACCTCTACGACAACATCGCGTTCCCGCTGCGCGAGCACACGAAGAAGTCCGAGTCGGAGATCCGGGACATCGTCGAGGAGAAGATGGCGATGGTCGGCCTCACCGGCGACGAGGACAAGCTCCCCGGGGAGATCTCCGGCGGCATGCGCAAGCGGGCCGGGCTGGCCAGGGCGCTGGTGCTCGACCCCGAGATCATCCTGTTCGACGAGCCGGACTCGGGCCTCGACCCGGTGCGCACCGCGTACCTCAACCAGCTGATCATCGACCTGAACGCGCAGACGGACGCCACGTTCCTGATCGTCACGCACGACATCAACACCGCGCAGACGGTGCCGGACAACATCGGGATGCTCTACCGCAAGCACCTGGCGATGTTCGGGCCGCGCGAGGTGCTGCTGACCTCGGAGGAACCGGTGGTCGCGCAGTTCCTCAACGGGCGCCGCGAGGGCCCGATCGGCATGTCGGAGGAGAAGGACACCGCCCAGGCGGCCCGCGAGATGGAGGAGGCGGGCGAGCTGGAGGGCCTGCCCCCGCTCAAGCCGCAGCTTCAGCCGAGCACCGGGGTGGGGGAGCGTCGCGCCGTCGGCCGCAGGCGCGAGCGCGTGCTGCAGATGCTGCACACGCTCCCGCCGGCGGCGCAGCAGGCCATCCGCGACAGCTACGCGCAGGATGACATGCCCGCCGACCCGCCCACCGGTCCGATCCCGCGGCCCCTGCCGCGGCCGCGGTTCGCGTCGCCGGACCTCGCCCGCGACGAGCCCACCGAGGTGATCGGCGGTTTCGACCCCGGCTACGACGACCCGTCGTCCCGTGACGAGGGCCGGGCCTGAGGCAGCCGATGACAGCTCCCGCCCCGATCACCCGTGCCCTCACCCCGGTCGGCCGGCTCTTCGGCCTCGGTGTGGCCGTGGTGCGCAACGCCTTCCAGCCGCCCTTCCAGCTGGCCGAGTACATCGAGCAGACGTGGTTCGTCACCAAGGTCTCGGCGCTGCCGACGGCGTTGTTCACGATCCCGTTCGGCGCCACGATCGCGCTGCTGCTGGCCGAGCTCACCCGGCAGTTCGGCGCGCAGAGTCAGACCGGCGCCGGTGCGGTGCTCGCGATCGTGCAGCAGGCCGCCCCGATCGTCACCGCGCTGCTGATCGCCGGAGCCGGCGGGAGTGCGGTCTGCGCCGACCTGGGCGCGCGCACCATCCGCGAGGAGATCGCGGCCATGGAGGTGCTGGGCATCTCGCCGATCCAGCGGCTCGTGGTGCCGCGCGTGCTCGCGATGGCCACCACCGCCGTGGTGCTCAACGGGCTGGCCAGCGTGGTCGGTGTGGCGGGCGGCTACTACTTCAACGTGATCGTCCAGGGCGGCACGCCCGGGGCGTACATCGCGAGCTTCTCCGCCGTGGCGCAGGTCTCCGACATCGTCGTGAGCGAGATCAAGGCGTTCCTGTTCGGCTTCACGGCCGGTGTCGTGGCGGCCTATCGGGGCCTCAACCCACCGCCGGGGCCCAAGGGCGTCGGTGACGCGGTGAACCAGTCCGTCGTCATCTCGTTCGTGCTCGTGTTCCTGATCAACCTCGTGCTGACGGGCCTGTACCTCGAGCTCGTCCCGCCGAAGGGGTCGTGACGTGGCGCTGCTGAACGGCAGGGCGCGGCGCGTCGTCACGGGCCCGCTGACCGTCCTCGACCAGCTGGGCGACCAGCTCTCGCTCTACGTGCGCGCGATCGCGTGGACGCCGCGCACGCTGCGCCGGTACCGCGGCGAGATCGGGCGCCTGCTCGCCGAGGTCAGCTTCGGGTCCGGCGCGCTCATCGTCATCCTCGGCACGGCGGGCGTGATGCTGTCGCTGTCGCTGTTCGTCGGCAGCCTCGTGGGTCTGCAGGGCTTCCGCGCGCTCGACTCGCTCGGCGTCGAGGCGCTCACCGGCTTCATCACGGCCTACTTCAACACCCGCGACATCGCCCCGCTCGTCGCCGCGGCCGCGCTGACGGCCACGCTCGGCGCCGGCTTCACCGCGCAGCTGGGCGCGATGCGGATCTCGGAGGAGGTCGACGCGCTGGAGGTGATGGCCGTGCCCAGCGTGCCGTTCCTCATCACCACCCGCATGATCGCCGGCGTCATCGCGATCATCCCGATGTACACGATCGGCCTGCTGGCGAGCTTCGCGGCGTCCCGGCTGAACGTGACGTTGATCAACGGCCTCGCCGGCGGCACGTACGACCACTACTTCGACCTGTTCCTGCCGGTCACCGACGTCCTGTACTCGTACCTCAAGGTGATCGTCTTCGCGGTCGTCATCATCCTGATCCACTGCCACTACGGGTACACGGCCCGCGGTGGCCCCGCGGGTGTCGGCATCGCGGTGGGCCGCTCGGTGCGGCTGTCGATCGTGAGCACCGCGATCCTCGACTTCTTCCTCACGCTGGTGCTGTTCGGCACCGAGACGTCGGTGCGGGTGGCCGGATGAAACGCCGTTTGCAGGGGTTGCTGTTCGTCGTCGTGCTGCTGGCGCTCGTCGGGCTGTCGGTCGGGAGCTACGCCGGGGCGTTCGACCGCGGCGTTCCGGTCACGCTGCAGGTGGACCGGGTCGGCAACCAGCTCGCCGAGAAGGCCGACGTCAAGGTTCGCGGGCTGGACGTCGGGAAGGTCACGTCCGTCACCACCGACGGCGAGAACGCCACGGTGCAGCTCACGATCGACCCGGACAAGGTCGACCTGATCCCGGCGAACGTCTCGGCGCAGCTCATCCCCAAGACGCTCTTCGGTGAGCGCTACGTCTCGCTCGTGCTGCCCGACGGCCCGCGCGCGCAGCTGCTCTCGGCCGGGGACGTGATCCCGATGGACCGCAGTGCGTCGGCCCGCGAGCTGGAGCGCGTGCTCGACGGCCTGCTCCCGCTGCTCACGGCCGTCGAGCCGCAGGAGCTGGCCACCACGCTCGGCGCGATGTCGCAGGCCCTCGAAGGGCGCGGTGAGAACCTGGGGCAGACGCTGGTGCGGCTGCAGCAGCTGACGTCGGGCCTCCGCCCGGCCATCCCGGACCTGCAGGCGGACATCACCGAGCTCGCCGACTTCGCCCGCAACGTCGACGCGGCCGCCCCGGACCTGCTCGACGCGCTGGAGGACTTCACCGTCACCAGCCGCACGGTGGTGGAGCAGCGCGCCCAGCTGCGCGAGCTGCTGACCAGCGTCACCGCCGCGTCGGACGACCTGCGCGGGTTCCTGGACGCCAACGGCGACAACATCATCGCGCTCGCCGACTCGGCCCGTCCGACGCTCGCGACCCTCGCCCGGTACTCGCCGGAGTTCCCGTGCCTGTTCAACCAGCTGGCCGGGCTCGTACCGCGGCTCGACGAGGCGTTCGGCGCCGGCAGCGACAACCCCGGCCTGCGCGCCACCATCGAGATCGTCGCGAGCCAGGGCAAGTACATCCCCGACCAGGACGAGCCGCGCTACCTCGACGACCGTGGCCCCCGCTGCTACCCGATCCTCACCCCGGGGCCGGACCAGCCGCCGGACGGCCCGTTCAAGGACGGCACGGAGCCGCACGACAACCCGCCGACGACCACCCAGTACGGCGACGCGGAGGACTTCGGGGCCGTCCCGACGTCCTACTCGGGCGCCGACATGGGCGTGCCCAACTCGCCGGGTGAGCGCCAGGTCGTCAACGAGCTGCTGGCGCTCCAGCAGGGCACGTCGCCCGACGCGATGCCCGCGTGGAGCACGATGCTCGTCGGTCCGCTCTACCGCGGGACCGAGGTGAAGGTGACATGAGCGAGCGTCAGCGAGCGAATCATCAGCACAGCGGCTGCGCGAAGCGCCGTCCGAGCGCCAGCGAGGGCGAGCGATGAAGCGGATCCCGGTCGCCCCACTGGTCAAGTTCCTGTCGCTCGCGGTGGTGGTGGCGCTGTGCACCACCGTGCTCGCCCTGACCATCGCCAACGCCTCCGGTGGCGCCCGCACCACCTACACCGCGCGCTTCACCGACGCGAGCGGGCTGTTGCCCGGCGACGACGTGCGGATCGCCGGGGTGATCGTCGGCACCGTCGACGACGTGCGGATCGCCGACCGGCGGTTCGCGGAGGTCGAGTTCAGCGTGGCGGCCGACCAGCCGCTCCCGGCGTCGGTGGGGGCGTCGATCCTGTACCGCAACCTCATCGGGCAGCGCTACCTCGCGCTCGAGCAGGGCGCGGGGCCCTCCGGCGAGACGCTGCCCGAAGGCGGCACGATCCCCGTGGAGCGCACGCGCCCGCCGCTCAACCTCACCGTGCTCTTCAACGGGTTCAAGCCGCTGCTCACCGCGCTCGACCCGGACCAGGTGAACCAGCTCTCCTTCGAGATCATCCAGGTGCTGCAGGGCCAGGGCGGCACGGTGAAGAGCCTGCTCGCCCACACCGCATCGCTCACCAACACCCTCGCCGACCGCGACGAGGTGATCGGCCAGGTGATCGACAACCTCAACGCGGTGCTCGACACCGTGAACGCGCGCGACGAGCAGCTGTCGGAGCTCATCAGCTCACTGCAGGCGCTGGTGTCCGGCCTCGCGCAGGACCGCGAGCCGATCGGCGACGCGATCGTCTCGATCGGGGAGCTCACCGAGGTGACCGCGGGCTTCCTGGAGGACGCCCGGCCGCCGCTGCGCGACGACATCGGGCACCTCGGCGACCTGGCGGAGAACCTCAACGCGCAGGACGAGCACCTCGAGCGGACGATCAGGAACCTGCCGCCCAAGCTCGAGAAGGTCATCCGCGCAGGCAGCTACGGCAGCTGGTTCAACTTCTACCTGTGCGGGGCGAGCGGCAAGGTCGGCCTCTCGCCGTACATCCCGACCTTCGAGATCCCGGTGTTCGCCAGCGGTCAGCCCCGCTGCGGGGCCGACCCCGACGGCGAGGACAGCGGCAACACCGACTCGCTCGCCGGACTGCCCCTTCCCGACCTGCCCCTGCCGGGCGGCGAACCCGGCGTGCCCGACCTTCCCGTGCCGGACCTGCCCGCGCCCGACCTGCCCCTGCTGTCCGACATCTCGCTCGGAGGCAACTGATGCCGGGCACCCGCAACCCCGTCGCGACGGCGATCATCGGCCTGCTGACGATCGTGCTCGTGGTGGTGCTCGCGTTCAACGGGCCGGCGCTCTTCGGCGGCGGCACCACATACAAGGCCGAGTTCCGCGAGGCCGCCGGGCTCACGGCGGGCGACATGGTCACGGTGGCGGGTGTCGAGGCGGGCCGCGTCCAGGACGTCGAGCTCGAGGGCGACCACGTGCTCGTCACGTTCAAGGTCACCGACGCGTGGGTCGGTGACCGCACGTCGGCTTCGATCCAGATCCGCACCCTGCTCGGCGCCAAGACGCTCGCGCTCGACCCGCAGGGTGACGACGACCTGAACCCCGACCGGACCATCCCGCTCTCCCGCACCTCGTCCCCGTTCGACGTGGTGGAGGCGTTCGACGGGCTGTCCGGCACCCTCGACCAGATCGACACGGGGCAGCTCGCGCAGAGCCTGAACACGCTCTCGGACACCTTCCGCGACACCCCGCCGGAGATCCGGGGGGCGCTCGACGGGCTTTCGCGGCTGTCCACCACGATCGCGAGCCGCGACGAGGAGATCCGCAGGCTGCTCGCGGGCACCCATGAGCTCGCGGGCGTGCTGGCCGACCGCAACGCCGAGGTCGAGAAGCTGCTGAAGGACGGCAACCTGCTGCTCGGCGAGCTCCAGCGCAGGCGGGAGGCGATCAGCAGGCTCCTCGACGGCACGATCGCGCTGTCCGAGCAGTTGCGCGGGCTCGTCGCCGACAACGAGGAGCAGCTGCGGCCGACGCTGGAGCAGCTCGACCGGGTGGCCGCGCTGCTGCAGCGCAACCGGGACTCGCTCGGCGCCGGCATCCGCGACCTCGCGGTGTTCGTGCGGCTCTTCGCCAACGCCACGGGCAACGGCGAGTGGTTCGACAACTACATCTGCGCGCTGCTCCCGCCCTCCGCGGGCCCGATCAACCCAGGGGGCTGCTGATGGGACTCACCCCGACCGACCGCAGGCAGCTCCAGTTCACCGGGCTCATCGCCGTGATCGCCGTGCTGGTGGCCAGCGCGCTCTACCTCGTGCTCCAGGGCCCGTCCCGGATGATCACCGCCTACTTCACGTCGGCGACCGGTGTGTTCGAGGACAACTCGGTGCGGGTGCTGGGCGTGCGGGTCGGCGACATCGTCAGCATCACCCCGGAGGGCACGCGGGTGCGTGTCGAGATGCGCATCGACGACCCCGACCTCAAGCTGCCCGCCGACGCGATGGCCGTCGTCGTCTCGCCGAGCCTGGTGACCGGCCGCTACATCCAGCTCGCCCCGACCTGGTCCGGCGGCCCCGAGCTGCGGGACGGCGCCGTGATCCCGCTCGAGCGCACCGCGGTGCCGCTCGGCGTCGACGACCTCGCACGCACCGCCGACGAGCTCGCCGACGCGCTGGGGCCCAGCGGCGTCAACGCCCAGGGGGCGCTGTCGGACGCACTCGACGTCGGCGCCGCGAACCTCGACGGCAACGGCCGCGCGCTGAACGACACGATCCGCAACCTCGGCGAGCTCTCCGGCACCCTCGCCGATTCCCGCGAGGACCTCTTCGGCACGGTGAAGGAGCTCCAGTCCTTCACGTCCATGCTCGCCGCGAACGACGGCGAGGTGCGCGAGTTCAACAAGCGGCTCGCCGACGTCGCCGGCTTCCTCGCCGACGAGCGGGGCGACCTGGCCACGGCGGTGCGGGAGCTGTCCATCGCGCTCGGCGAGGTGGCCGACTTCGTGCGGGACAACCGGGAGCTCGTCAAGTCCAACGTCGACAAGCTGACGGACGTCACCGAGGTGGTCGTCGACCAGCGCAAGGCCCTCGCCGAGGTCCTCGACGTCGCGCCGGTGGCGCTCGGCAACCTCTCGCTGGCCTACAACGGCTCGTCCGGCACGCTCGACGCCCGGGCGGACATCAACGAGCTCACGATGCCGATCCCGGCACTGGTCTGCGAGCTGCTGCGCCGCAGCGGACCGGTGCCGAACGAGCTCATCGAGCCGTGCGGCAAGCTCGCCCCTGTCCTTGACGGTCTCGTCCCGCTGCCCAGCGCGGCCGACGTGATCACCGCGTTGCAGAGCGGCCAGCCCCCGCCCGTGCCGGGGCTCGCGTTGCCGACCGAGAAGGACCCCGCGGCACCCCAGGCCGCGTTGCCGCTGCCCGGCCTGCCCGCCCCGTCCGCCCCGTCCGCACAGCCGGAGGGGGAGCGGGCGGAGCCGACCTCGCAGCAGCCACGACCGGAGTCGACGCGCCGGGCCGAGCCGGACGACGCCGAGGGGTCCGATCGGAACCAGGGCGCTGAGCAGGACGAGTCCGACGAACGCTCGGGCGGTCTCTCGGGGCTGTTCGGGGGTGACCGGTGACCCGCCGCATCGCCGCCGCCGCGACCGCCGCCGTGCTGCTCACGAGCGGCTGCGGCGCGCTGTCGGGCGGCCTGCGGGGCGTCGACCTGCCGGGCGGCGCGAACCTCGGCGACAACCCGTACCGACTGACGATCGAGTTCACCGACGTCGTCGACCTCGTGCCGCAGTCGCTGGTGAAGGTGGCCGACGTGCCGGTCGGGACGGTCAGCGACATCAGGGTGGGCCCCGACTGGACGGCGGAGGTCACCGTGTTCGTCAACGGTGACGTCGCGCTGCCACCCGACGCCGAGGCCCGGGTGCGCACCACGAGCCTGCTGGGCGAGAAGTTCGTCGAGCTGCAGGCGCCGCGGAACGCCGCGCCCGGCCGCATCGCCGACGGCGCCACCATCCCGCTGCTGCGCACCAGCCGGGCCGCCGAGGTCGAGGAGGTGCTCGGCGCGCTGTCGCTGTTGCTCAACGGCGGGGTCGTCGCGCAGATCCGGACGATCGCGGACGAGCTCAACAAGGCCCTCGAGGGCAACGAGCCGGAGATCCGCGCGCTCCTCGACGACCTCAACGTGCTCGTCGGGGCCCTCGATGACCACAAGGGTGAGATCACGCGGGCCATCGACGAGATCAACCGCCTCGCAGGCACGCTGCGCGACCGCAGCGGGCAGATCGAGACGGCGCTGCAGGACCTACCGCCTGGCCTGCGCGAGCTGGAGGACCAGCGCGCCAAGCTCGTCGACATGCTGCAGGCGCTCGACCGGCTCTCGGGGGTGGCCACCAACGTGGTGAACCGGAGCCGGGACGACGTGGTCGCCGACCTCGAGCTGCTGCGGCCGGTGCTGGCGAAGCTCGTCGAGTCGGGGCCCGACCTGGTGAACTCGCTGAGCCTGCTGCCCACCTTCCCGTTCAGCGACGGCACGGTCGACGCGTTCGCGGGCGACTACTCCAACCTGTACGTCAAGCTCGACCTCGACCTGAGCGAGCTCCTCAAGAACATGGCTCGCTCCGGCGAGCCGTTCCCCGGCCCGGACGGGCCGCTCGGGATGCTGCCGCCCACCTCGCAGCTGCTCGGGCCGTTGCTCGGCCCGACGAGCCCGTCGCTGCCGGACTTCCCGCTCATCGGCGAGGGCGATCTGCTGCCGTTGCCCGGTGAGGTGCAGCCGCCGCCGACCTCCGGCTCGGCCGAGCCGCCGGAGGAAGGGGCCGAGCCCACCCGCGAGGGCGGGTTGCTCGGCGGCCTGCTCGGAGGTGACCGATGATCACCAGGGTCGTGCGGCTGCAGTTGGTGGCGTTCCTGCTGATCACCGTGCTCGGCGTCGGATACGCCGGGTTCCGCTACGCCGGGTTCGGCGACCTGTTCGGCGCCACGACCTATCCGGTGCGCGTGCAGCTCGCCCAGTCCGGGGGGATCTTCACCGGCGCCGACGTGACGTACCGGGGTGTGAGCGTCGGCCGGGTCGGCCCGCTGACGATCACCCCGGAGGGGGTGGAGGCGCAGCTGGACATCCGGCGCGACGCCCCCGCGATCCCCGCCGACGTCGACGCGGCCGTGCACAACCTCTCCGCGATCGGCGAGCAGTACGTCGACCTGCTGCCGGCGAGCGACGACGGCCCGTACCTCCAGGACGGTTCGGTGATCCCGGTGGGCCGCACGAGCACGCCGGTGCCGGTCGAGGAGCTGGTCGTCAGCCTCGACGACTTCGTCCGGTCGGTGCCGCTGGACTCGCTGCGCACCGTCGTCGGTGAGCTCGGCGACGCCTTCTCCGACACCGCGCTGCCGCTGCAGAAGCTCCTCGACACCACCAACGCGTTCACCGAGGACGCCGTGGAGGCGCTGCCCGAGACGATCCGCCTCATCGAGGACGGCCGCACGGTGCTCACCACGCAGAACGAGGTCTCGGGCTCCTTCCGGAGCTTCAGCGAGGATCTCGCGCTGCTCGCCGACCAGCTCGCCGAGTCCGACCCGGACCTGCGCAGGCTCATGGAGACCGGCCCCGAGGCGTCCACCGAGATCAGGGGCCTGCTGCGGGAGAGCGGCAGCGGCCTCGGACAGCTCATCGCCGACCTGCTGACGATCTCGCGCGTCGCCGAGCCGCGCCAGGCCGCGCTCCGCCAGATCCTCGTCACCTACCCGGGCGTCACGACCACGACGTACACCGTCGTGCCCGGCGACGGCACCGCGCACCTCGGGCTCGTGCTCAGCAACCTCTTCGACCCGCCGCCCTGCACCCGGGGCTACGAGGGCACCAACCGGCGCCCCGGCAGCGACGTGTCGGAGGCGCCGATCAACCGCAAGGCATACTGCGCCGAACCCCAGGGGAGCCCGATCGACGTCCGAGGCGCGCAGAACGTCCCGGACGCGAAGACCCCGACGGCGCCCGCCGACGCCCCGTCCGGGCCCCCGAGGGGTGGCCTGCCCGCCGGATCCGCTCCCGTGATCCCCGACCGCGTCGGCTCGCTCCCGCCGCTCAGCTCCCTGGCCCAGATCCTCAGTTGACCCTGGACATCCGCGCCGACCCGACCCCCGACGGAGAGCCGCATGACCGTCCTCGAGAAGCCCATCACGCAACAGAAGGACCCGGATCCGGCGCCGCCGCGGCGCCGTTTCGAGATCACCCCCGTGCGCGCGCTCGCCGCGCTGGTGGCGCTCGCCGCGCTCGCCGCCCTGTTCTTCGGCGGCCGGTGGGTCCTCGCGCTCGGCGACGAGGGGCTGGAGCTCGCGGCCGAGCGCGAGGCCGTGCTGGTCGACGCCCGCCAGGCCGCGATCAACCTGAACACCCTCGACTACCAGAACGTCGCCCCCGGGCTGGACCTGTGGGAGCAGACGTCGACCGGCACCCTGCTCGACGAGTTCCGCGCGAACCGCGCCGAGTACGAGCAGGTCGTCACGCAGGCCAAGCGGGTCACGGTCGCCACCGTGCCGGACGCCGGCGTCGCCGAGCTGGACGTGCGTGCCGGTACCGCCCGCGTGCTGGTGGCCGTCGACGTCGAGGTCCGGCCGGAGGGCCAGGGTCCCGTGGTCACCCGCCAGCGGCTCGAGCTGGAGATGACCCGCACCGACCAGGGCTGGAAGGCGAGCCGGGTGGCCCCGGTCCGCACGCCGAGCTGACAGGAGCACCCCGAATGCCACCTCGTCCGCGTTCCCCGCGCCCCCGCCCGACCCCGTCCCGCCGCCCCCGGGTGGCCGGGATGGCGCCCGCCGTGCCCCGCCCTTCCGAGCGGATCGAGGACGGACCGGGCGACGCCGCCGACAGCAGGGTGGCCGCACCGCCCGACCGCAAGCCCGAGGCCGCGCCGCCGGCGGGCCCGGACCGGAACGGGGGCGGCAAGGCCAGGCCGAAGCGCCCGCGCCCGAAGCCCGCTCCCGCCGGCGAGGCCGCTCCCGCCGCGGATCTCGAGGCCGAGGGGGAGACCTCCGGCCGGACCGAGCAGCTGCCGGTGGTCGCGGCCGGGAAGCGGGCGAAGGCCGCGGGCGAGCCCGGCCGGAAGACGGCCCGCACCGGCGCGGCCGAACCCGCGGAGTCCACCCCGGCCACCGCGACCGCGGACGGCACGGGCGACGACGCCACCGAGCCCTCCGCGGCAGGTCGCGGGGCCCGGCTCACCGCCCTCGTGCGACGCAGGGCCGTGCCGTTGCTCGCGGTGGCGGTGCTCGTGCTCGCCACCGTGGCCGTGGTCGCAGGCGTCCAGGACGCGCGCCTGCGCGGCACCCCGGCGGCGGCCAACACCGCGCTGGTCGACGTCGGGACCACCACGGAGGTGGCCGGCCAGCTGTCCGACGCGATCGAGACCGTGTACTCGTTCGACTTCGCGCGGCTCGACGAGAACGAGAACGCCGCCCGCGACGTGATCACGCCGGAGTTCGCGGCCGAGTTCGACCGCCTGTTCGGCGAGGTCAGGGCCCGGGCGCCGGAGCAGCAGGCGGTGGTGTCGGCCACGGTCACCCGCACGGCGGTCAAGGAGATCACCGGTGACCGGGCCGTGCTGATCGCGTTCGTCGACCAGCAGGCCACCCGTGCCGCGCCGGACGCGCAGTCGCAGCAGCTCGCCGCGGCCGGCCGCCTCGCGGTCACGGGGGAGCGGGTGGACGGCCGCTGGAAGATCGCCGCCGTCACGCCACTCTGACCCGTCTCGCGGGACACCGGACCGGGTCGCGTATCCTGGACGACGGTTCCACCGAAGACCGCAGGTCTGTGCCCCTCACCGGGCACACGAAGGCCCCGCATCCGCGGGCGGCCCGCGCAGGAGGACGAGGTCATCGCGGGGTGCGCTCGTGCGCGCCCCTCGCCACGCCCCGTGCGCTCCTGCGCCGGGGCGTTCGTCGTTTCCGAGGTCGTCGGTGGGTGCGAACCGCAGGAAGAACACCGACCACGACGAGAGGAGGCGAGGATGGCCCGACCCGACAAGGTCGCGGCGGTCGAGGAGATCGCCGAGAACTTCCGGGGCGCGTCCGCCTCGGTGGTCACCGAGTACCGCGGCCTCACGATGTCCCAGCTGACGACCCTGCGCCGGTCGCTCGGCGACGGCGCGACCTACCGCGTCGCCAAGAACACGCTGGTCAAGCGCGCTGCCGAGGACGCGGGCGTCGAAGGGCTCGAGCAGCTGCTCGTCGGCCCGACGGCGATCACGTTCATCACCGGCGAGCCCGTCGACGCCGCCAAGGCGCTGCGCGACTTCGCCAGGGCCAACCAGGGCCTGGTGATCAAGGGTGGCTACATGGACGGTCGCACGCTGACCGTCGCAGAGGTCAACCAGCTCGCCGACCTGGAGTCCCGCGAGGTCCTGCTGTCGAAGCTGGCCGGCGCGATGAAGGGCACCATGGCCAAGGCCGCAGGCCTGTTCGCCGCCCCGGCGTCGCAGGTGGCCCGCCTGGCCCAGGCGCTGGCCGACAAGCGCGCGGAGGAGGGCGGTGCGGCTCCGGCCGAGGCCGCCACCGACTCCGAGACCGCGAGCTGACCACCCCCCGTACCGCACCACTGGAAGAGGAACCACCATGGCGAAGCTGTCCACCGACGAGCTGCTCGAGGCCTTCAAGGACCTCACCCTCATCGAGCTCTCGGAGTTCGTGAAGAAGTTCGAGGAGACCTTCGACGTCACCGCGGCCGCTCCGGTCGCCGTCGCCGCTGCCGGCCCGGCCGCCGCCGGCGCCCCGGCCGAGGCCGCCGAGGAGAAGGACGAGTTCAACGTCGTCCTCGAGGCCGCCGGTGACAAGAAGATCCAGGTCATCAAGGTCGTCCGCGAGCTCGTCTCGGGCCTGGGCCTCAAGGAGGCCAAGGACCTCGTCGAGTCGGCCCCGAAGCCGATCCTCGAGGCGGTCGCCAAGGACGCCGCCGAGGCGGCCAAGACCAAGCTCGAGGAGGCCGGCGCCAAGGTCAGCCTGAGCTGACACCCGGCACCGTCCGACGAAGCGGCATCCCCTCGGGGGTGCCGCTTCGTGCTTTCCGGGGTCAGCCCCTGGCGCGCAGCTCGCGCCGCAGCAGCTTGCCCGTCACCGTCTTCGGGATCTCGTCCAGGAACTCCACCTGACGCGGGTACTTGTAGGCCGCCATCCGCTCCCGGCAGAACGCGATCAGCTCGGCCTCGTCGGCGCTGCGCCCCGGCCGGAGGCTGACATAGGCCTTCACCGTCTCACCGCGGTACGGGTGCGGCACGCCGACCACCGCCGCCTCCCGCACGGCGTCGTGCTCGTAGAGCACGTCCTCCACCTCGCGCGGCCACACCTTGTAGCCGCCTGCGTTGATCTGGTCCTTCTTGCGGTCGACGATGTAGAACCAGCCGTCCGTGTCCATGTACCCGACGTCCCCGGTGTGCAGCGCCCCGCCGGGGATCGCGCGCTCGGTCTCCTCCGGCTTGTTCCAGTAGCCGGGCACGACCTGGGGACCGCTCGTCACGATCTCGCCGATCTCGCCGGGTGGGAGCTCCTCCCCGTCGTCGCCGAGGATGCGCACGACGGTGTTGTAGAGCGGCACGCCGACCGACAGCGCACCGGACGCGTCGTCCACCGGCGCCTCGGCCCCCTTCGGCACGCCGTGCGACGGCGAGGTGGTCTCGGTGAGCCCGTAGATGTTGTGGATGTACCGGCCGAACGTCGCCGAGAACGCCTTCACCGTCGACGGTGGGATGGGCGCTCCGCCCGACCAGATCTTCTCCAGGGACGCGAGCGCGTCGCGCTCGGCGTCGGGGGCGTTCATCAGCGCGATGAACACGGTGATCGAGCCGACCGTGAACGTCGGACGCTGCTCGCGGATCACGTCGATCGCGAGCGCGGGCTCGAACCGGTGGAACAGCACGAGCGGAGCGCCGAGCAGCAGCGCCGTGGTGATCCCGGCGATGAGCCCGGTGATGTGGAACAGCGGGGCCACGCCGAGCACGACGTCGTCGGCGTCGAGGTTGCACCACTCGCGGTAGGCCTGGCTGTTGAACACCACGTTCCGGTGGGTGTTCATGGCGCCCTTGGGCGGGCCGGTGGTGCCGGACGTGTAGGTGAGGAACGCGGTGTCGTCGGGCGAGAACGCCACCGGGGGCGGGGTCCCCCCGCGGAACCGGCCGATCAGCTCTCCCATGTCGAGCGTGCCCGGCACGTCGATGTGCTCGGACCCGCCGAAGGCGCGCGGGTCGTTCCGGCTCTGGTACTCGAGCTCGGACGTCGTGACCACGGTCCGCACCCCGGTGCGCCCGACCACGTCGGCCGCGACGTCGCGATAGAGGCTCTGCAGACACACCAGCACCCGGGCGCCCGAGTCGGTGAGCAGGAGCTCCAGCTCGCGCTGCCGGTTCATCGGGTTGATCGGCACGGCGACGCCGCCCGCCTTCCATGTGCCGAGGAGCCCGATGACGAACTGCGGCACGTTCTGCAGGTACAGCCCCACCCGGTCGCCCGCCGCCAGGCCGGAGTCGAGGAGACCGGCGGCGAACGCGTCGGAGAGCTCGTCGAGCTCGCGCAGCGTGATCCGGCCGTCGAAGTACCGCACGGCGTCGCCGCCGGGGTTGCGCGCCACCGCGGCCCGGAACATGGCCAGTGCGTCGCCGTGCTCGAGCTCCAGATCGTGCGGCTGCCCGGCGGCGTAGCGCGCCAGCCACGGCCGCGCGTCGTACGTGCTCGTAGCGGACTCCATCGTCGCCTCCCTGCCCCTGGCCACGATCGTCAGCTCGCCCGTGAGACGGTGTCAAGGAACTCCGGGGCCCCCTGACCGAGAGGTGGGCCGGCCGCCGGAGGTGACGATGGCGACACGTTCCGGCGACGGGCCGGTGAAGCCCGCAGGCGGACGGCATCGACCGTTCCGCCCGTTCGGCGGTCACTCGACGGGGCGGAGGCGCTCGGCGAACGGCAGCTCAGGCCATGGAGCTGCAGCGCCATGCCGCTCGTCCCGCGAAAAGGACCACTTACCGGCGCGTAGAGTCTTGACGGGATGCGCTCGTCAGGTCACTCTTAGGTCTCGATGGTTGCCTTGCGGACCCATCTCGACAGCGGCTGCATTTGCAGCTAGACTGCCTCTTTGCGCTGCCCTCGTCCAGCTCGCGCGCGCTCAGAGGAGTCCTCCCGCTCCAGGGTGTCCCTTCCGGGCTCACGTGCGTATGGCGATGGCTGCGCCATGACAACAGACGGCGTGCGTCGGATCCTGCATCCGTCGGCCCGCTCGCCCCGGACCTCCCGTCCGGGGCGGACGAGCAGACGGTATCGCGTGGAGCCGGTGCCCGCCAGAACGAGAGCGCAGTTCTCGGAAGGACGCATCTTGGCTTCGTCCCGCGCCACCAGCCCCCTCGCGACCCCCGCGCCCGCTGCCGTCTCGGCCAACCCGAACTTCCCCGGTGCGCCCACCCGGGTCACCTTCGCGAAGATCCGTGAGCCGCTCGAGGTGCCCGACCTCCTCGACCTGCAGATCCAGTCCTTCCAGTGGCTGGTCGGCGACGAGGCCTGGTTCCAGCGCCGGATCGACGCCGGCGACGAGAACCCGATCGGAGGTCTCGAGGAGATCCTGCAGGAGATCTCGCCGATCGAGGACTTCTCCGGCTCGATGTCCCTGTCGTTCTCCGACCCTCGCTTCGACGAGGTCAAGGCCTCCGAGGAGGAGTGCCGCGACAAGGACATGACCTACGCCGCCCCGCTGTTCGTCACGGCGGAGTTCACCAACAACACCACCGGCGAGATCAAGAGCCAGACGGTGTTCATGGGTGACTTCCCGGTGATGACGAGCAAGGGCACGTTCATCATCAACGGCACCGAGCGTGTCGTCGTGTCGCAGCTGGTGCGGTCCCCCGGCATCTACTTCGACCACACGATCGACAAGACGACCGAGAAGGACGTCTACTCGGTCAAGATCATCCCGAGTCGGGGTGCGTGGCTCGAGTTCGACGTCGACAAGCGCGACACCGTCGGCGTCCGCATCGACCGCAAGCGCCGCCAGCCGGTCACCGTGCTGCTCAAGGCGCTGGGGTGGACCAACGAGCAGATCCGGGAGCGGTTCGGGTTCTCCGAGACCGTCCTCGCCACGCTCGAGAAGGACCACACCGCGGGCCAGGACGAGGCGTTGCTCGACATCTACCGCAAGCTGCGCCCGGGCGAGCCGCCCACGCGTGAGAGCGCCCAGACGCTGCTCGAGAACCTGTTCTTCAAGGACAAGCGCTACGACCTGGCCAAGGTCGGCCGCTACAAGGCCAACAAGAAGCTGGGCCTCTCGATCGACATGTCGGTGGGCACGCTCACCGAGGAGGACATCGCCACCACCATCGAGTACCTCGTCCGGCTGCACGCAGGCGAGACCGCGATGGCGATCGGCGAGGGTGAGAACGCCTCCGAGATCCCGGTCGAGGTCGACGACATCGACCACTTCGGCAACCGGCGCATCCGCACGGTCGGCGAGCTGATCCAGAACCAGGTCCGCGTCGGTCTGTCCCGCATGGAGCGCGTCGTCCGCGAGCGCATGACCACGCAGGACGTCGAGGCCATCACGCCGCAGACCCTGATCAACATCCGCCCGGTCGTGGCGGCGATCAAGGAGTTCTTCGGCACCTCGCAGCTGTCGCAGTTCATGGACCAGCACAACCCCCTCGCGGGGCTGACGCACAAGCGCCGGCTCAACGCGCTGGGCCCGGGCGGTCTGTCCCGGGAGCGGGCCGGCATGGAGGTGCGCGACGTGCACCCCAGCCACTACGGCCGCATGTGCCCGATCGAGACCCCCGAGGGTCCGAACATCGGCCTGATCGGGTCGCTGTCCACGTACGCGCAGGTCAACCCGTTCGGGTTCATCCAGACCCCGTACCGCAAGGTGGTCGACGGCCGGGTCACCGACCAGATCGACTACCTCACCGCCGACGAGGAGGACCGCTTCGTCGTCGCGCAGGCCAACGCGCCGCTCGACGACGACGGCAACTTCCAGGAGGACCGCGTCCTCGTCCGCCGCAAGGGCGGCGAGCTCGACTACATCTCCCCGGCGGGCGTCGACTACATCGACGTCTCCCCGCGGCAGATGGTGTCGGTGGCCACCGCGCTCATCCCGTTCCTCGAGCACGACGACGCCAACCGCGCGCTGATGGGCGCCAACATGCAGCGCCAGGCGGTGCCGCTGCTGCGCAGCGAGGCCCCGCTGGTCGGCACCGGCATGGAGCTGCGTGCCGCGGTCGACGCGGGCGACGTGCTGGTGGCCGACAAGCCCGGTGTGGTCGAGGAGCTGTGCGCCGACTACATCACGGTGATGGCCGACGACGGCACGCGCACCACGTACCGGCTGAACAAGTTCCGCCGGTCCAACCAGGGCACGTGCAACAACCAGAAGCCGATCGTCGACGAGGGCGACCGCGTCGAGGCCGGCCAGGTCATCGCCGACGGGCCGTGCACCGAGGACGGCGAGATGGCCCTCGGCAAGAACCTGCTCGTGGCGATCATGCCGTGGGAGGGCCACAACTACGAGGACGCGATCATCCTCTCGCAGCGCCTCGTGCAGGACGACGTGCTCACGTCGATCCACATCGAGGAGCACGAGATCGACGCCCGCGACACGAAGCTGGGCGCCGAGGAGATCACCCGGGACATCCCGAACGTCTCCGAGGAGGTCCTCGCCGACCTCGACGAGCGCGGCATCATCCGCATCGGTGCCGAGGTGCAGCCGGGTGACATCCTCGTCGGCAAGGTCACCCCGAAGGGTGAGACCGAGCTGACCCCCGAGGAGCGCCTGCTGCGCGCGATCTTCGGCGAGAAGGCCCGCGAGGTGCGCGACACCTCCCTCAAGGTGCCGCACGGCGAGAACGGCAAGGTCATCGGCATCCGCGTCTTCTCCCGCGACGACGAGGACGAGCTGGCGCCCGGCGTCAACGAGCTGGTCCGGGTCTACGTGGCCCAGAAGCGCAAGATCCAGGACGGCGACAAGCTCGCCGGCCGTCACGGCAACAAGGGCGTGATCGGCAAGATCCTGCCCGTCGAGGACATGCCGTTCCTGCCGGACGGCACGCCGGTCGACATCATCCTCAACACCCACGGTGTGCCGCGTCGTATGAACATCGGCCAGATCCTGGAGACCCACCTCGGGTGGATCGCCAAGTCCGGCTGGGAGATCGACGGCGAGCCGGAGTGGGCGTCGAAGATGCCCGAGGAGCTGTACGCGGTGCCGCCCGGCACCCGCACCGCCACCCCGGTCTTCGACGGCGCTCGCGAGCACGAGATCACCGGGCTGTTGGGCTCCACCCGGCCCAACCGCGACGGCGAGCGCATGGTCGGCCCGGACGGGAAGGCCACGCTGCTCGACGGGCGTTCCGGCGAGCCGTACCCGTTCCCGGTGGCCGTCGGCTACATGTACATCCTGAAACTGGCCCACCTGGTGGACGACAAGATCCACGCGCGCTCCACCGGCCCCTACTCGATGATCACGCAGCAGCCGCTGGGCGGTAAGGCCCAGTTCGGTGGCCAGCGGTTCGGCGAGATGGAGTGCTGGGCGATGCAGGCCTACGGCGCCGCCTACACCCTGCAGGAGCTGCTCACCATCAAGTCCGACGACGTGGTGGGCCGCGTGAAGGTCTACGAGGCCATCGTCAAGGGCGAGAACATCCCCGAGCCGGGCATTCCGGAGTCGTTCAAGGTGCTCCTCAAGGAGCTCCAGTCGCTCTGCCTGAACGTCGAGGTGCTCTCGAGCGACGGCGCGGCGATCGAGATGCGCGACACCGACGACGAGGACCTCGAGCGGGCCGCGGCGAACCTGGGCATCAACCTGTCCAGCCGTCCCGGTTCCGACTCGATGACCGTCGACGACGTCGTCAACTGACCGCCGCCCAGAGCCGAATACGAACGAAGGAAACGAATTTGCTCGACGTCAACTTCTTCGACGAGCTGCGCATCGGCCTGGCGACCGCCGAGGACATCCGCCAGTGGTCGCACGGCGAGGTCAAGAAGCCCGAGACCATCAACTACCGCACCCTGAAGCCGGAGAAGGACGGGCTCTTCTGCGAGAAGATCTTCGGTCCCACCCGCGACTGGGAGTGCTACTGCGGCAAGTACAAGCGCGTCCGGTTCAAGGGCATCATCTGTGAGCGCTGCGGCGTGGAGGTCACCCGCGCCAAGGTGCGGCGCGAGCGGATGGGCCACATCGAGCTGGCCGCCCCGGTCACGCACATCTGGTACTTCAAGGGCGTCCCGAGCCGCCTGGGCTACCTGCTCGACCTGGCTCCCAAGGACCTCGAGAAGATCATTTACTTCGCCGCTTACGTGATCACCTCGGTGAACACGGAGCTGCGCCACCAGGACCTCTCCACGCTCGAGAACGAGATGAGCGTGGAGCGCAAGCGGGTCGAGAACCGGCGCGACGCCGACCTGGAGGCCCGGGCCCAGAAGCTCGAGGCCGACCTGGCCGAGCTGGAGGCGGAGGGCGCCAAGAGCGACGTCCGCCGCAAGGTCAAGGAGGGTGGCGAGCGCGAGATGCGCCAGCTCCGCGACCGCGCCCAGCGCGAGCTGGACCGGCTCGACGAGATCTGGACCACCTTCAACAAGCTCGACGTCCAGCAGCTGATCGCCGACGAGGGGCTCTACCGCGAGCTCTACGACCGGTACGGCGACTACTTCACCGGCGCCATGGGCGCCGAGGCGATCCAGACGCTGCTGCAGAACTTCGACATCGAGGCCGAGGCCGAGAGCCTGCGGGAGACCATCCGCAGCGGCAAGGGGCAGAAGAAGCTCCGCGCCCTCAAGCGGCTCAAGGTCGTCGCGGCGTTCCAGTCCACGGGCAACAGCCCGATGGGCATGGTGCTCGACTGCGTCCCGGTCATCCCGCCGGACCTGCGCCCGATGGTGCAGCTCGACGGTGGCCGCTTCGCCACCTCCGACCTGAACGACCTGTACCGCCGGGTCATCAACCGCAACAACCGCCTCAAGAGGCTGATCGACCTCGGCGCGCCCGAGATCATCGTCAACAACGAGAAGCGGATGCTGCAGGAGGCCGTCGACGCGCTGTTCGACAACGGCCGCCGTGGCCGGCCGGTCACCGGCCCGGGCAACCGCCCGCTCAAGTCGCTGTCCGATCTGCTCAAGGGCAAGCAGGGCCGGTTCCGCCAGAACCTGCTCGGCAAGCGCGTCGACTACTCGGGCCGTTCGGTCATCGTGGTCGGCCCGCAGCTCAAGCTGCACCAGTGCGGTCTGCCCAAGGGCATGGCGCTGGAGCTGTTCAAGCCGTTCGTCATGAAGCGGCTGGTCGACCTCAACCACGCGCAGAACATCAAGTCTGCGAAGCGCATGGTGGAGCGCGGCCGCTCGCAGGTGTGGGACGTGCTCGAGGAGGTCATCTCCGAGCACCCGGTGCTGCTCAACCGCGCGCCCACACTGCACCGCCTCGGCATCCAGGCCTTCGAGCCGCAGCTGGTGGAGGGCAAGGCCATCCAGCTGCACCCGCTGGTCTGCGAGGCGTTCAACGCCGACTTCGACGGTGACCAGATGGCGGTGCACCTGCCGCTGTCGGCCGAGGCGCAGTCCGAGGCCCGGGTGCTGATGCTCTCGAGCAACAACATCCTGTCGCCCGCGTCGGGCCGTCCGCTGGCCATGCCCCGTCTGGACATGGTCACCGGGCTGTACCACCTCTCCCGGCAGCGCGACGAGGCCACCGGTGCGGGCCAGGTGTACTCCTCGCCCGCCGAGGCGATCATGGCCTACGACCGGAAGGCGCTGCACCTGCAGGCCCCGATCAAGATCCGCCTCACCGGCGTGGTCCCGCCGGCCGACGTCGTCACCTCGCTGGAGGCCGACGGCTGGCAGGCGGGCGACCCGTGGCTCGCCGAGACCACTCTCGGCCGGGTCATGTTCAACGAGCTGCTGCCGGCGGACTACCCGTACGTCAACGAGCCGCTGCCCAAGAAGCGCCAGGCCACGATCATCAACGACCTGGCCGAGCGGTACTCGATGACCGAGGTCGCGCAGGTCCTCGACCGCCTCAAGGAGGCGGGCTTCTACTGGGCCACGCGCTCCGGCGTCACCCTGGCCATCTCCGATGTCATCGTGCCTGCCAACAAGCAGGAGATCCTCGACGGCTACGAGGCCAAGGCCGACCAGATCAACAAGCGCTACCAGCGCGGTGCCCTGTCGCACCAGGAGCGCAACGACGAGATGGTCAAGATCTGGACCCAGGCGACGGAAGAGGTCGCCCGGGCCATGGAGGAGAACTTCCCCGAGGACAACCCGATCCCGACGATCGTGAAGTCGGGCGCGGCGGGCAACATGACCCAGGTCCGGCAGCTCGCCGGGATGCGTGGTCTGGTGGCCAACCCGAAGGGCGAGTACATCCCCCGTCCGATCAAGTCCAACTTCCGCGAGGGCCTGTCGGTGGGTGAGTACTTCATCTCCACCCACGGCACCCGCAAGGGTCTGGCCGACACGGCGCTGCGCACCGCCGACTCGGGTTACCTCACCCGGCGTCTGGTGGACGTGTCGCAGGACGTCATCGTCCGCGAGGTCGACTGCGGCACCGAGCGCAGCATCACGATGCCGGTCACCGAGGAGCTGTCGGACGGGCGTCTGATCCCGCACCGCTACCTGCGCACCTCGGTGTACGCCCGGTCGTCCGCCGAGGACGTCACGGGTCCGGACGGGCAGCTCATCGTGCGTCGGGGAGACGACCTCGGCGACCCGGCGCTCGACGCGCTGGTCGCGGCGGGCGTCCGGCAGATCAAGGTGCGCAGCGCCCTGACCTGCGCCTCGGCCACCGGGATCTGCGGCATGTGCTACGGCCGCTCGATGGCCACCGGCAAGCTGGTGGACGTCGGCGAGGCCGTCGGCATCGTCGCCGCGCAGTCCATCGGTGAGCCCGGCACACAGCTGACGATGCGCACGTTCCACCAGGGCGGTGTCGCCGGTGACGACATCACCACCGGTCTGCCCCGCGTCACGGAGCTGTTCGAGGCTCGCGTGCCGAAGGGCAAGGCGCCGATCGCCGACGTCGACGGCCGGATCTCCATCGAGGACGGCGAGCGCTTCTGGAAGATCACCCTCACGCCGGACGACGGCAGCGAGGAGATCGTCTACGAGAAGCTGTCGAAGCGGCAGTGGCTGGCGATGACCGTCGTCGACGGCGTCGAGCGGCCGCTGGCCGACGGCGACCACGTGCACGTGGGCCAGCTGCTCCTCGAGGGCACGGCCGACCCGCACGAGGTGCTGCGCGTCATGGGCCCGCGCGAGGTGCAGCTGCACCTGGTGCGTGAGGTGCAGAAGGTGTACCGCACGCAGAGCGTGGACATCCACGACAAGCACATCGAGGTCATCGTCCGGCAGATGCTCCGCCGGGTCACGATCATCGACTCGGGTGCCACCGAGTTCCTGCCCGGTGCGCTGGCCGAGCGCGGCGAGTTCGAGTCGGAGAACCGGCGCGTGGTGGCCGAGGGCGGCGAGCCGGCCTCCGGCCGCCCGGTGCTGATGGGGATCACGAAGGCCTCGCTGGCCACCGAGTCGTGGCTGTCCGCGGCTTCGTTCCAGGAGACCACGAAGATCCTCACCGATGCCGCGATCAACGGAAAGCGCGACAAGCTCGTCGGGCTGAAGGAGAACGTGATCATCGGCAAGCTGATCCCGGCCGGTACCGGCATCAACCGGTACCGCAACATCCAGGTCCAGCCCACGGAGGAGGCCCGCGCGGCCGCCTACGCGCTGCCGAGCTACGACGACGGCTACTACAGCCCCGACGTGTTCGGCACGGGCACCGGTGCCGCGGTGCCGCTGGACGACTACGACTTCGGGCGCGACTACCGGTAGGTAGGAGCAATCCGGTACCGGGGGGCGACGGCCCTCCGGACCGGCTGCCCGATGCCCTGAACGGGGCCGGACACCTCTCTCCCGTGGAGGTGACCGGCCCCGTTCTGCTTCCCCCTCCCCGCACTCGCGGCACGCTCGTCCCGATCGGGTGTCACCTCCCCGCGATCGCCAGCACATCGGGGCGTTGTCGAGCATCACGATGCCGGGCGCGAGTCAGCGCCATGGGCAATTCGGATATGTCTGTCAATCGTTGCATCCTGGTACTCTCTGCCCTGTGAGCAAGACGGAGCGGGCAGTGAGCGAAGAGGTCTTCCGCGCTCTGGCCAGCGCCACCCGGCTCGACATCCTGCACTGGCTCAAAGACCCCGCCCGCAACTTCGGCCACCAGGAGATCGGCGACTTCGACGTCGAAGGCGTGTGTGTCTCGGTGATTCAGGAACGCACCGGGCTGTCCCAACCGGCCGTGTCCGCGCATCTGAAGATCCTCTACCAGGCGAAGCTCCTGACCCGCCAGAAAATCGGCCACTGGCATTTCTACAAGCGGGACGACGAAGAGATAAAGCGCTTCCTCGATACGTTGGCCGAAGCATTGTGACGTGTCCCGCAAGGGCGCTGGAGTCGGCCGCTCATGACGTTCGGGAGCAGTCTCGAACAGGGCCGCTGCTTGCGCGCGCATCTCGTTCCAGGCGATGGTCCCGTCGGCTCCGCGGCCCGGGGCGACAACAATCGCGAGCAACGCGCATCCGTCCTCGACCTGGTCGAGAGGCGAGTCCTGCGACTCCCGGTTCCTCCCCGGTCGCGGTCGATCCATCAGGTACGCCGGGTCGACCGGCGGACCCGGTCTCAGCTGTCCGCGACCGGGGTGCTGTAGCGAGTCGTCGCAGTGCGGGTGGTGTGCCGCGGGTGCGGGCCAGGTGTCGGGCCGGTTCACGGTGACCTCCGGGCCGTGGCGGGGCGGGCGCCCGGTGGCCCCCCTCAGCGCAGGGCCGCGATGACGTCGAGTTCGACGGGCATGCCCGCGGGCAGCGCGGTGGAGCCGAAGGCGAGCCTGCTGTGTCGTGCCGGTGTGAAGGCGATGTCGAACACCTGCGATGCGCCGTCGGCGACCTCGGCGTGCCGTTGGAATCCTGGTGGGCAGGCGATGTGCACCGCCAACCTGACCACGCCGGACACGGCGGCGAGGCCGACCGCCGCGTGGACGACGGCCAGTGCGTTGAGCGCGGCCATCGCGGCGGCGGAGCGGCCTTGATCGGGATCGAGGTCCTCTCCGACCCGCCCGGTCACGCCCGGCGCCCCCTGGCGGAGGGGAAGCATGCCACTGAGGTAGAGCAGACCGCCCGCTCGGATGGCCGGCACGTAGGAGCCCAGTGGCGGGGGTGCCTCGGGTAGGTGCAGGCCCGCGTCGTGCAGGCGTTGCAGTGGTTCGATCATCGACGCCATCCGTTCCTGTACGTGTTCGATCTGTCAGTGTCGGCCCACGGTGATCTCCGTCGGCCAGAAACGCGTCGCGGCAGGAGCGACCGGCGGCCACCGGCGCCAGGGGTTCCGAGGCCACGATGGTGGCAACGGGTCCCGCCGGTGCCGGTGACCGCGCACGTCAGGTCACCCGATCAGCGACCCGATCGTGTGATCGGCTTGGCCCGGCGTCCAGCTCGTGCCGAGCAGCTTGTAGTTCATCCGGGGGAAGAAGTCGTAGCGGCTACCGAGCTCGCCGCTGAGCAGGGTCATCCGTTCCACCGTGCGGGCGTTGCTGAGCCGTCCCGCGTCGAGGTAACGGAACGGGGTGCCCTCCCCGAGGCGGACGACCTGCTGCTTGGCCTCTTCGTCATCGGAGACGACGAAGACGTCGCTCACCGTCCCGTCGAAGTCGGGGGCGTCGAAGACCACCCACCACACGTTCTTGAACGCGCCGACCACCCGTGTCCCGGGCAGCCGCTCGGCGATCTGTTCGGCGCCACTGGTCGTCCACGGGGTGATGAAGTCGCTGTAGTCGTCGTTGAACGGGTTGGTGATGTCGATCAGGATCTTGCCGGCGAGCTGGTCACGCAGCGCTTCCAGCCGATCGAGCAGCCCGTCGCGGATGAAGATGGCCGGCAGGACCACCGGCGCTTCGAGGGCGTCCTGGTAGGCGCCGCCCGTCAGACGGGGATGAGCCAGCGTGGTGGCGATCGTCCGGGCGCGGTCCGGATCGCGAGAGCCGAGGATGACGTCGCGTCCGGCCGCGCTGTACATCGCCGCGAGCCGCACTCCCATGCGTCCGGTGCCCAGGATGCCGATCGTCAAGGTGGTACCTCCTTGTTGGTTGCGCGGTCTGGCGAGCGGGGTAGCCCAGCCAGCGCGACCGCTGTGATCGCCGGCCCCTTTGGCCAGCGAATATTGGTATATCGCAATGTAACACTCTTCCTTTGCGGCGGTAAGCGTGTGCGGTCGGTGAGCCCGAGCTCAGGCGAGGTGGCCGACCGGGACGACCGTGGCGCCGGCCGCGTGGACGGCGAGCTCGTCCGTGCGCAGGGCTGCCCGACCAGGCGTGCGCTGATCGTGCGCGTCCGGGAGAGGGGAGGGGATGAGCTCAGGACCCTTGCGGACCTGAGTCAGGATGTGGACGGACCCGGGCTGTACGAGCGGCGCAGCCGTCCAGGGGAGCGGGACGGAAGTGCCGTTCGGTCTGTGATCAGGCCTGCGCCACGTACTGCCCGCCGTCCAAGCGCCTCGTGCGCCTGGCGTACTCCCGCATCGTGCCCGGCCAGTTGTTCATGGTCCGGCGGCTCGCCGTGCGGTAGCAGCTGCGGCAGCCGGTCCACACCGAGTGGGCGAGGCGTTGCTGGACCTCGGCGTCGAACCGGGCGGCAACCTCGGGGCGCACGGTGAGCGTGGGCACGCCGCAGCGCAGCAGCTCGAGCGCCTGCCGCACGTAGCCGATCTGCACTCCAGCATGTGCACGATCGAGCCGGAGCCGAGGCTCGTGTTCGGCGTAGAGCAGGCAGAGGTTCGGGAAGCGTGGCACGGTGATGCCGAGGTGGGCGCTCGCGCCGTCGCGCCACCGTTCGGAGAGCTCGTGCCCGCCGGGGCCGAACACCTTCGTCGGCGGCGTGCTCCGCGCCGTCCGCCGTGCGGACGCCCATGGCGGCGACCTCGGCGATGGGGTCGGTCACGAGGTGGACGTGCGGCCGGGCGAGCGCCGGAGATCTAGCGGCTGTGGGGGACGGCCACTTCTGAGTGGCGCTCCTGGGTGGCGGCCGGCTGGTCGCCGGAGGGCCACGGCTCGGTGACCGCGCGCAGCAGCCGGTCGATGGCCGACAGATCTCCCACGACGGTGGCGCTGCCGTCGGCGCATGCGGTGTCGAGTGTGGCCGGGTCGGTGAGCAGGGCGCTGAGCGTCATGGGCTCCGTACGGAGCGAGGCGGCTGCCGTTGCAGGTTCACCGGGCTGCACCTCGACCCGTCCGGACGCCAGGCGGACCGTCCACACCCGGCCCTCGAGCTCGAGACGGCAACTCGTCGGCGGCGCCGCGGGGTCGGGGCGAGCGGCACGTTGCAGGAAGATCAGCACGGATGTGGCGCTGAGCGAGCTCGGCGGCGGGGGTTGCGGCGCGTCCATGCCCCAGTCGCTCAGAGCCATCAGGATCGGTTCCAGCTTCCGGCCCCGTTCGGTCAGTTCGTAGGCCCGCGGGCCTTCCGTGGGTGCCGGCCGGTGGATCACCCCCTTGTCCTCCAGTTCGCGGAGTCGGTCTGCGAGCAGGTTCGAGCTGACGTGGGGGAGCGCCCGACGCAGCTCCGAGAAGCGCTGAGGCGCCAGGAGCAGCTCGCGGACGACCAGTAGGGCCCATCGCTCCCCGACGACGTCGAGGGCACGGGCGATCGCACATGAGTCCCGATAGCTACGGCTGGTCGGCATGCCGCCCTCCTCGTCGAACTGATCCGAAACTACCACAGCTCCTAGTTGTTATACGCAAGCGATAATGGTTGACTTTTGCAACCACACATGGCTACGGTCTGCTCGGGCGCAGGTCGTGCAGGACGTGCCGGCCCGAGCACCGGGGTGCATGGCCGTACTGCCAGGACGGCCTCGGCGGACGAGGTCGAGATCACCGGGCCCATCTGGCGACCCTCTGCGGCAGCACCAGCGCGAGGGATTCCTCGAGAGGGAGCAGGATGAAGCAGACGAGTACTCAGCCGGAAACGCTGAGTCGGGGCAGGACGAACCTCGCTCTGGCCACGCTGTTCCTGGGAATGTTCGTGCTGGGCAGCGGCGAACTGCTCGTGGTCGGCTTGCTGACCCTGATCGCGGCCGACCTCCAGGTCTCCATCCCCACTGCGGGCGTTCTGGTGACCGCTTATGCGTTGGGCCTGGCCATGGGGGCCCGATCCTGACCGCACTGACGATCAGGCTGAACAAGCGGACGATCCTGATCGCGACGGTCGCCCTGGTCGTCCTCCTCACCCTGATCCCGGTGCTGACCGGCACATTCGGGCTGTTCGTCGTGGCCCGCACCACCGTCGGAGCACTGCACGGCCTGTTCGTCGCCGTCGGGTTCGTGCTGGCGATGTCGATCGTCCCGCCGGAGCGCATGGGCCGGGCGATCTCGGTGGTCGTCTCGGGGCTCTTCGTGTCGACCGCGTTGGGCGTGCCGCTGGGCACGCTGGTCGGTCAGGTGCTGGGCTGGCGCGGTTCGTTCACGGCGGTCGCCGTGCTCGGTGTGGTGGCGCTGATCGCCACGCTGGTGGTGATCCCGTCCATGTCCAGCACCGGTGGCGGCGCGGGCAGCCAGGCCAGGTACGCGTTCGCACCACGGGTGCTCGCCGCGCTGCTCATGAACGCACTGGCGTTCGCGGCGGTCTACTCGGCGCTCACGTACATCGTGCCGTTCCTGGAGAGCATCACGGGCATCTCCGGCGCGCTGATCAGCGTGTTCCTCCTGGCCTACGGTGTGGCCGCCGCGGTGGGCTCGTTCGCAGGCGGTCGGTTCGCCGACCAGGACGCCGCGCGCACCCTGATCGTCGGCGCCATCGGGGTGGCGGTCTCCCTGCTGGTGCTCTACCTCGCCGGCACGATCGCCGCGCTCGTGGCGCTGGCGCTACTGGCTCTCGGCTCGTTCGCGATGGGCATGGTGCCCTCGTTGCAGTACCGCGTGGTGAGCCTGGCCGGCCCGGGTGGCCAGCTGGCGTCCTCGCTGCCCGTCTCCGCGGCCAACGTGGGGATCGCGTTGGGCGCATACGGCGGTGGCGTGGCGATCGGCAGCTCCACCGCCTCGTCCGCGGTGATCATCGGCCTGATCATCGCGATGGTCTCCATCCCGGTCGCCTGGGCCACCAGCTTCCTGAAGCCTCCGGCCACTGCGGACGCGGCGGAGCCCGTAGTGGCGGCGGACGTGGCCCCCGAGCCCGCGTGATCACGGAAGAAACGAACACCTGGAGGACGCACATGAGCGGCTTGCTGCTCGAGAAGAAGAACGCTGTGATCTACGGCGGCGGCGGAGCCATCGGTGGTGCCATCGCACGGGTGTTCGCCCGGGAAGGCGCGAGCGTCTTCATCGCCGGGCGGACGCAGGCGAAGCTCGACGCCGTGGCGCACGACATCGCCGCGGCGGGTGGAACGGTCGAGACCGCGCACGTCGACGTTCTCGACGAGCGGGCGGTCCAGGAGCACGCCGATGCGATCGCGGCGACGGCCGGCAGCATCGACGTCGCCGTCAACGCCGTGAGCGTCATGCACGACCAGGGGACTCTGCTGGCGGACCTCTCGCTGGAGGAGTTCATGCGGCCGATCGACGGTTTTCTGCGGCCGCTGTTCATCACGAGCAAGGCCGTGGCACGGCACATGGGTCGCGAGCGTCCCGGCGTCATCCTGACCCTGTCCGAACCGGGTGCCAAACTGGCCATCGGCGGCATCCTGGGGCACGGCGTGAGCGCGGCCGGCAAGGAGGCGTTCTCGCGGCTGCTGGCCGCCGAGCTGGCACCCGGCAACATCCGGGTGGTCGACATCCGCCCCCACGCCGTCGTCGATGCGCCGGCAGCGGGTTCCTACACGAAGGACCTCTTCACGCAGTCCGCGGCGGCAGCCGGGCAGTCGGTCCAGGAGTTCCTCGAAGGCGGATTGGCGCAGGGAACGCTCCTGAAGAGGCTGCCCACGCTCTCCGAAATCGCCGAGACCGCCGCGTTCCTGGCTTCGGATCGCGCTGGAGCCATGACCGGAACAGTTGTCAACCTCTCCGGTGGCGCACTTGTGGACTGAGTTCCGGATTCGCGGAAAAGGAGATCATCGATGACGACGCTCAAGCCCGGCAGCATGCTGCTCGGCACCACCCGTCCCGCCGAGCTGCGGGCTTGGTACATCAAGGCGCTGGCGCCGGAGTTCACCGGTGAGGGCGCGATCGACCTCGGCGGCTTCCTGCTGGTCATCGACGGGCGCGACGACGTCGAGGCGAAGAACGACCAACCGGGCCGCGCGATCGTCAACTTCCACGTCGACGACTTCGACGCCGTGGAGGCCCAGCTGAACGCGGCCGGCGTGGAGTGGATCTCGATCGCGGACCGGCCGAAGGGCAGGTTCGGCACGTTCGCCGACCCCGACGGGAACTACCTCCAGATCATCGAGTGGTCGAAGGACGCCTGAGACCCGACGTCCTCGCGTGCCCGGTCGGCGGGAGGCGCCGACCGGGCACGCCGTTGTGCTATCGGACCAGCGTGCCGTCGGCCGGGTACCGGTCCAGTCGCACCGTGTTCGCCGAGCCCTCTGTCAGGCGCACGAACAGAGGGAGCAGCAGGCGGCTCGACAGCACCCGGTAGACGCGGTTGCGACGTCGGATCTTCGCCGTGGTCGGCGGGGCCAGGAAGGGGCCCGCGTTGCGCGCCTGCTTCTGCCCGCTGACGGCGCCCTTGCGCAGCGCGGCCTCGTACCGGGCGAAGGCGGTCGTGTGATCGCCGCCCGCCGCCGCGAGCTCGGCGGCCAGGATGTAGGCGCCCGCCATCGCCAGGCCTGTGCCGCTTCCGCCGGGGCCCGCAGCCCATGCCGCATCGCCGAGGAGCACGATGCGGCCCTGCGACCAGCGGGAGAGGTGGATCTGGGCGAACCGGTCGAACCACAGGTCGGTCGCCGATGCGAGCCCGGTGAGCAGCCGCGGCACCTCCCACCCCGCGTCGGCGAACCGGTCGGTCACGATGCCGACGATCTGATCGCGGTCGCGGCGGTCGTACTCGAGCGGTGGAGCGGAGAACACCAGCCCGACACCCGCTGTCGCCGCGTCGCGGCCGCTGGAGATCATCACGCCGAGACCGGGCTCGTTGTGGAGCAGGCCGGAGTGGTCGAGGCCCCAGTGGTTGGGGACGCTGAAGCCCGCCTGGTAGAAGCCGAGGAACGTCGAGAACCGCTCCTCGGGGCCCCAGACGAGGGAGCGCACCCCGGAGTGCGTGCCGTCCGCACCGACCACGAAGTCGAAGCGGCGCGTCCCGCCGCGCTCGAAGGTGGCGTCGACGCCGCTCGCGTCCTGCGCGAGCGCGGTGATCGAGTCGCCGAACACGTACTCGGCGTCCTCGCGGGTGCGCTCGTACAGGATGCGCGCGAGGTCGCCGCGCTGGATCTCGACCTCGCCGCTCATGAACGCGGCGGGCAGCGTGACGAGCGCGCGCCCTGATTCGTCGACGACGACCTGCTCGCCCATCCCGGTCTCCGCGGCGCGCACGGAGTCGACCAGGTCCATCCGGCGCAGCAGCTCCATCTGTGCTCCGCGGAAGTCGACGCCGTGGCCACCGGTCCGCAGTCGGGGCGCCTGCTCGACCACGGTCACGTCGTAGCCGCGCCGCAGGAGCCAGTACGCGAGCGTGGGCCCGGCCACGCTCGCTCCGGAGATCAGGACGTGCACGTTGTTCCCCCTCGGTCGGTGTGCCGGGGACGGTACGCACGCCTTGCACAATTGGTCAAACCACTTGGGCAAACCACTTGGGCAAACCGTGCGCTAGCCTGCCCGCATGGGGAACCGGGAGGACCTGCTCGCGGGCGCGATCACGTGTCTCGAGGAGAAGGGCTGGGCCCGCAGCACCGTCCGGGAGATCGCAGCGGCCGCAGGCGTCAGCCACGCCGCGATCGGCTACCACTTCGGATCCCGCGAGGCCCTGCTGACGGCAGCGCTCATCCAGGCGATCGACGAGTGGGGCACCGAGACCGGGAACGCGCTCGCCGCGCTCGGTGCGGTGGGGAGCTACGAGGCGTTCTGGGACGAGACGGTGCGCTCCTACACGACCCACCGCCCGATGTGGCGCGCCACGATCGACGCGCTGCTGCAGGCCGAGCACAACCCCGCTCTGCGGACACAGCTGTCCGACGGGCAGCGGCAGGGGCGGGAGGGGATCGCAGCGCAACTCCTCGGCATCGACGAGTCCGCGGTCGAGGAGAAGGACGCCCGCACGATCGGTGCCGTGCAGTCGGCCCTGATCTCCGGCGTGCTGATGCAGCACCTGCTCGACCCCGACACGGCCCCGACCGGAGCCGAGGTGGTGGCCGGCCTGCGCGCGCTGGCGGCCCTGACCGCCCCGCACCCGGCAGACGATCGCTCACCCACCCCTTCGCCGCCCACGCGCCCCGCCGACGGGTAGCGCGCGCCGCGGGGACGAACTGGATCGCGCTCGCACCGGTGCCGATCACGGCGACCCGCCTGCCGGCGAGGTCGACGTCGTGGTCCCACTCGGCCCGCTCGCTGGGCCCCCGGCGCAGTCAGAACGCATCGCCGCCCCGAGCGCGGCGACCGCCTCGTCGGCCTCGCGCAGCATCCCGGCGAACACCGGGAAGGCGTGCCACAGACCCTCGGCGCGCAGGTAGTCGACGCGGCTGCCCGCGGCCCGTATCCGCGCCACCAGGGTGTCGGAGTCGCCGAGCAGGACCTCGTCGCCGCCCGCGATCACGTGTACCGGCGGGAGGCCGGCCAGGTCGGCGTCGAGCGGCCGCAGCACCGTGTCGATCTGCCTCTTGTCGATCTGCCCCTGCTCCGCTCCGGCGGCTCGCGGGCCCGCGACGCCCAAGTACCGGTCGACGGCGTCCGGGAGCCAGTTCGGGTCGAGCATGGCGTCGGTGCCGGCGTTGACCGCGAGCAGCGGCGAGGTGAGGTCGAGGTCCAGCCACGGGGAGATCAACCCGATCGACCCCGGCAGCTCCTCGCCCGCCGCGCGCAGCCGCAGCACCAGTGCCATGACGAGTCCACCGCCCGCGGAATCACCGGCCACCGCGATGCGTTGAGGTGGGTGTCCTGCGTCGCGCAGGGCCAGGTAGGCGCTCACCACGTCGTCCACGGCGGCGGGGTAGGGGTGTTCCGGTGCCAGCCGGTAGACCGGCAGGTGCACGGGAGCGCCCGCGGCCCGGCTCAGGTGCGCGGCGAGCGCGCGGTGCGAGGCCGGTGAACCGGTCTGGTAGCCGCCGCCGTGCACGTACAGCACCTGGTGCGGTCCGGCGGCCTCGCGTGTCGCCACCCGTTCGGTGGGTACTCCGCCGAGCGTGCCGCGGCTGCGGCGGGTGCCGCGCGGGAGGGGCACGACACGACCGGTGACGTCCAGCAGCGGGCGTCGCAGGACGAGCGGGAACCGAGGGGAGAGCAGTGGACGCACGACGCCGCGGGTGAGCTGCCGGACGACGCGACGGGGCAACCGCATACCGGACGGTAACTTGCACCGCACGTGGAGGGAACGCCCCGGTGACCTGCGACGAGCGGGGGCTGGGAAGCGGCGAGCGGGCGTGTCCCCTTGCGGCGGCGGCGTCGGTGAGGCACTCTGCCGATACCGACAGGCGCTGTCCAGGACCCGTTTTGACCCCTCTCCGACGGGGCGGGTAACCTGTTGTCTTGCGCTCGGCCACGGTCGGGCCAATCTGCGTGCCTGGTGGTCGTTGGCCTCGGGGTGCGCGGGCCCTGGCCCCCGTGAGGTCCCCCGATCTCATTGCTCGGTGCCCGGGTAGCAGTACGCCCGACCTCGGGACACGCCCGACCTCGGGGGCCGGGTAGCCCGCACGAGCAACCCAGAACTACCGCTCCACAACGAAGCTCCAAGAACCACCGACGGGAAGAAGCAGACGGTTCATGCCCACGATCCAGCAGCTGGTCCGCAAGGGCCGTCAGGACAAGGTCGGCAAGACCAAGACCGCAGCGCTCAAGGGGAGCCCGCAGCGGCGCGGCGTGTGCACCCGCGTGTACACCACCACGCCGAAGAAGCCGAACTCCGCGCTGCGCAAGGTGGCGCGCGTGCGGCTCTCCAGCGACATCGAGGTCACGGCCTACATCCCGGGTGAGGGGCACAACCTCCAGGAGCACTCGATCGTGCTGGTGCGCGGTGGCCGGGTGAAGGACCTGCCGGGTGTCCGCTACAAGATCATCCGCGGTTCGCTGGACACCCAGGGTGTCCGCAACCGCAAGCAGTCCCGCAGCCGCTACGGCGCGAAGAAGGAGAAGAGCTGATGCCGCGCAAGGGAGCGGCGCCGAAGCGCCCGCTGGTCTCCGACCCGGTCTACGGTTCCCCGCTGGTCACCCAGCTGGTGAACAAGGTCCTCAAGGACGGCAAGCGGTCGCTCGCAGAGCGCATCGTCTACGCCGCCCTCGAGGGCACCCGGGAGAAGACCGGCACCGACCCGGTCGTCACGCTCAAGCGCGCCATGGACAACGTGAAGCCGGCTCTGGAGGTCAAGAGCCGCCGCGTGGGTGGTGCCACGTACCAGGTGCCGGTCGAGGTCAGGGCCTCCCGGCAGACCACTCTCGCGCTGCGCTGGCTGGTGAACTTCTCCAAGGCGCGCCGCGAGAAGACGATGGTCGACCGCCTGATGAACGAGCTGCTCGACGCGAGCAACGGGCTGGGCGCCAGCGTGAAGCGGCGCGAGGACATGCACAAGATGGCGGAGTCCAACAAGGCCTTCGCCCACTACCGCTGGTGACGGGCCGATCGTCCGCGCCAATCCGAGGGAGAATCTGAAGTGGCACGGGACGTGCTGACGGACCTGGGCAAGGTCCGCAACATCGGCATCATGGCGCACATCGACGCCGGCAAGACCACCACCACCGAGCGGATCCTGTTCTACACCGGGATCAACTACAAGATCGGTGAAGTCCACGACGGCGCGGCCACGATGGACTGGATGGAGGAGGAGCAGAAGCGCGGCATCACGATCACGTCCGCCGCGACGACCTGCTTCTGGAAAGACCACCAGATCAACCTGATCGACACCCCCGGGCACGTCGACTTCACCGTCGAGGTGGAGCGCAACCTGCGGGTGCTCGATGGTGCCGTCGCCGTCTTCGACGGCAAGGAGGGCGTCGAGCCGCAGTCCGAGCAGGTCTGGCGGCAGGCCACCAAGTACGACGTCCCGCGCATCTGCTTCGTCAACAAGATGGACAAGCTGGGCGCGGACTTCTACTTCACCGTCGGCACGATCCAGGACCGTCTCGCCGCCAAGCCGCTCCCGATCCAGCTGCCCATCGGCTCGGAGAACGACTTCATCGGTGTCGTCGACCTGGTCGAGATGCGCGCGCTCACCTGGCGCGGTGAGGTCCAGAAGGGCGAGGACTACACCGTCGAGGAGATCCCGGCCGACCTGCGCGAGCGCGCCGAGGAGTACCGCACGGCGCTCGTCGAGGCCGTCGCCGATACCGACGACGAGCTCATGGAGCTCTACCTCGGCGGCGAGGAGCTGACCGTCGAGCAGATCAAGCACGGCATCCGCAGGATCGTGAAGAACCGCAGCGCCTACCCGGTGCTCTGCGGCTCGGCGTTCAAGAACAAGGGCGTGCAGCCCCTGCTCGACGCCGTGATCGACTACCTGCCGTCGCCGATCGAGCTGCCGCCGGTCGAGGGCACGCTGCAGGACGGGGAGACCCCCGCCTTCCGCAAGCCGGAGAAGGAGGAGCCGTTCTCGGCGCTCGCCTTCAAGATCGCGGCGCACCCGTTCTTCGGCAAGCTGACCTACATCCGGGTCTACTCGGGCCGGGTCGCCGCGGGCTCCCAGGTCATCAACTCGACCAAGGACCGCAAGGAGCGCATCGGGAAGATCTTCCAGATGCACGCCAACAAGGAGAACCCGGTCGACGAGGCCCTTGTCGGTCACATCTACGCGGTCATCGGGCTGAAGGACACCACCACCGGCGACACGCTGAGCGACGCGCAGGCGCCGATCGTGCTGGAGTCGATGACCTTCCCCGACCCGGTCATCCAGGTCGCGGTCGAGCCGAAGACCAAGGCCGACCAGGAGAAGCTCTCCACGGCGATCCAGAAGCTCGCCGAGGAGGACCCGACGTTCCAGGTCTCCCTGGACGACGAGACCGGCCAGACCATCCTCGCCGGCATGGGTGAGCTGCACCTCGAGGTGCTGGTCAACCGCATGAAGAGCGAGTTCAAGGTCGAGGCCAACATCGGCAAGCCGCAGGTGGCCTACCGCGAGACCATCCGCCGGACGGTCGACAAGTACGAGTACACGCACAAGAAGCAGACCGGTGGTTCGGGCCAGTTCGCCCGCGTCATCATCAAGCTCGAGCCGCTCGACACGGCCGACGGTGCGCTGTACGAGTTCGACAACAAGGTCACCGGTGGCCGGATCCCGCGGGAGTACATCCCGTCGGTCGATGCCGGTGCGCAGGACGCCATGCAGTACGGCGTGCTGGCGGGTTACCCGCTGACCGGTATCAAGCTGACGCTGCTCGACGGCCAGTACCACGAGGTCGACTCGTCCGAGATGGCGTTCAAGGTCGCCGGTTCGATGGCCCTCAAGGAGGCTGCGCGCAAGGCCGACCCGGCCCTGCTCGAGCCGATGATGGCCGTCGAGGTCACCACGCCCGAGGACTACATGGGCGACGTGATCGGCGACCTCAACTCCCGCCGTGGCCAGATCCAGGCCATGGAGGAGCGGGCCGGTGCCCGCGTCGTCAAGGCGCTGGTGCCGCTCTCGGAGATGTTCGGCTACGTCGGCGACCTGCGGTCGCGGACCCAGGGCCGGGCGAACTACACGATGGTCTTCGACTCCTACGCGGAGGTCCCGACCAACGTGGCCAAGGAGATCATCGCCAAGGCCACGGGCGAATAAATGGGGTGTGCCGCGGGCCGGTAAGGTCCGCGGCTCATTCCGAGCACCACCCCAAGACCTGCCGTCAGCACGGCGGACAAGAAGAAACCAGTCCAGGAGGACCCTGCAGTGGCGAAGGCGAAGTTCGAGCGGACCAAGCCGCACGTCAACATCGGCACGATCGGTCACATCGACCACGGCAAGACCACGCTGACGGCGGCCATCACCAAGGTTCTGCACGACAAGTACCCGAACCTCAACGAGGCTTCGGCGTTCGACCAGATCGACAAGGCTCCCGAGGAGCGCCAGCGCGGTATCACCATCTCGATCGCGCACGTCGAGTACCAGACCGAGAAGCGCCACTACGCGCACGTCGACTGCCCTGGTCACGCCGACTACATCAAGAACATGATCACCGGTGCCGCCCAGATGGACGGCGCGATCCTGGTGGTCGCCGCCACCGACGGCCCGATGCCGCAGACGCGTGAGCACGTGCTGCTCGCCCGCCAGGTCGGCGTGCCGTACATCGTGGTGGCCCTGAACAAGGCCGACATGGTCGACGACGAGGAGATCCTCGAGCTCGTCGAGCTGGAGGTCCGGGAGCTGCTGTCCTCGCAGGAGTACCCGGGCGACGACCTGCCGATCGTCCGCGTCTCGGCGCTCAAGGCGCTCGAGGGCGACAAGGAGTGGGGCGACAAGCTCCTCGAGCTCATGGACGCGGTCGACGAGTCGATCCCGGAGCCGGAGCGCGACACCGAGAAGCCGTTCCTCATGCCCGTCGAGGACGTCTTCACGATCACCGGTCGCGGCACCGTGGTCACCGGCCGCATCGAGCGCGGCATCGTCAAGGTGAACGAGACCGTCGAGATCGTGGGTATCCGCGAGAAGTCGACCTCGACCACCGTCACCGGTGTCGAGATGTTCCGCAAGATCCTCGACGAGGGTCGTGCGGGCGAGAACGTCGGTCTGCTGCTCCGCGGTGTCAAGCGCGAGGACGTCGAGCGCGGCCAGGTCGTCGTGAAGCCGGGCTCGATCACCCCGCACACCGAGTTCGAGGGCCAGGTCTACATCCTGTCCAAGGACGAGGGTGGCCGCCACACGCCGTTCTTCAACAACTACCGTCCGCAGTTCTACTTCCGGACCACGGACGTGACCGGCGTCGTGACGCTGCCTTCGGGCACCGAGATGGTCATGCCCGGCGACAACACCTCGATGAGCGTTCAGCTGATCCAGCCGATCGCCATGGAGGAGGGCCTGCAGTTCGCCATCCGCGAGGGTGGTCGGACCGTGGGCGCCGGCCAGGTCACCAAGATCAACAAGTAGCACCCCCCGGTCGAGGGCGCCACATCGACGTGTGGCATCCTTGACGGGTTGCGCGTAGGGCTGCGGCGCGCCCGGACTCCGTCCCAGGACAAGAGTTCGAGTGCGCCGCACCCACGCCCAGCCCCTGAGCACAGCTACCCCCCAGGGGGACGCAGGCGGCCCGGGGACCGGTATGAGGTCACGGCGCGACACGCCCGACCTCGTGGACCGGAGCCACCACGAGTGAGACCGCCCAGGCAACAGGTGAGCGCGCTCCTCGGTGTGCAGACCCCGGACTTGCGTACAGAAGCGGCAGGAAGAGAAGGACGACCGACGACCATGGCGGGACAAAAGATCCGCATCAGGCTGAAGGCCTATGACCACGAGGCCATCGACGCCTCCGCGCGCAAGATCGTCGAGACGGTCACCCGCACGGGCGCTCGGGTCGTCGGGCCGGTGCCGCTGCCGACGGAGAAGAACATCTACTGCGTCATCCGCTCGCCGCACAAGTACAAGGACTCGCGGGAGCACTTCGAGATGCGCACCCACAAGCGGCTGATCGACATCCTCGACCCGACGCCGAAGACGGTCGACGCGCTGATGCGCATCGACCTTCCGGCCAGCGTCGACGTCAACATCCAGTAGGGCTTGGACCGATGACCGAACGCAAGATCACCGGGATCCTGGGCACGAAGCTCGGGATGACCCAGGTCTTCGACGAGAACAACCGGGTGGTCCCGGTCACCGTGGTCCAGGCGGGCCCGAACGTGGTGACGCAGGTCCGCACGCCGGAGACCGACGGCTACACCGCCGTGCAGCTCGCCTACGGGTCGATCGACCCGCGCAAGGTGAACAAGCCGCGCACCGGCCACTTCGGCAAGGCGGGCACCACGCCGCGCCGGCACCTGGTCGAGCTGCGTACGGCCGACGCCGGCGAGTACACGGTGGGGCAGGAGATCACCGCCGAGGTGTTCGACGCCGGCGCCGCCGTGGACGTGGTGGGCACCAGCAAGGGCAAGGGCACCGCGGGTGTCATGAAGCGCCACGGCTTCAAGGGCCTGGGCAACAGCCACGGCACCCAGCGCAAGCACCGCTCGCCGGGTTCCATCGGCGGCTGCGCCACGCCCGGTCGGGTCTTCAAGGGCCTGCGCATGGCCGGCCGGATGGGCAACGCGCGCGTCACCACGCAGAACCTCACGGTGCACCGCGTGGACACCGACAACGGGCTGCTGCTGATCAAGGGCGCCGTTCCCGGTCCGCGCGGCGGCCTCCTCCTCGTCAAGACGGCCGCGAAGGGTGGTGTGAAGTGAGCTCCGTCGACGTCCTGTCCCCCGAGGGCACGAAGGGCGGCACCGTCGAGCTGCCCGACCACGTCTTCGACGTCACGGCCAACGTGCCGCTGATGCACCAGGTCGTGGTGGCCCAGCTGGCGGCGGCCCGCCAGGGCACGCACGACACGAAGACCCGCGGTGAGGTGCGTGGCGGCGGCAAGAAGCCGTACCGCCAGAAGGGCACCGGCCGCGCCCGCCAGGGTTCGACCCGCGCCCCGCAGTTCGCGGGTGGCGGTGTGGTCCACGGCCCCACGCCGCGGGACTACACGCAGAAGACCCCGAAGAAGATGAAGGCCGCCGCCCTGCGCGGTGCCCTCTCCGACCGGGCGCGCGCCGGGCTGGTCCACGTCGTCTCCGCGGTCGTCACGGGGGACACCCCGTCCACGAAGTCCGCGCGCAAGGCGATCGAGGCCGTCGCGGGCGAGGCGAAGCGCGTGCTGGTGGTGCTCGGTCGTGACGACGAGACGAGCTGGCTGTCGCTGCGGAACCTGCCCACGGTGCACCTGATCGCGCCCGACCAGCTCAACACGTACGACGTGCTGGTCAACGACGCGGTGGTGTTCACCCAGGAGGCGCTCGACGCCTTCCTCGCCGGCCCGATCGCCACGCCGAAGGCGGCGGTCGCCAGGGCCATCGCGCGGGAGAGCGAGGCCGCGTCGCTCGAGAAGGGCGCCGAGGCCGGGCCGTACGGGCCGCAGAGCCACGCTCCGCTGGCCGACGGCTCGCAGCCGGAGGGCTTCCCCGTGAAGGGCAACGCCGACTCGATGCTCTACCACGTGCCGGGCAGCTCGTTCTACGCCCGCACGGAGGCCGAGGTCTGGTTCGCCTCCGCCGAGGCGGCCGAGGCGGCAGGGTTCTCCGCCCCGCCGTCGCAGCGCAAGGAGGCTGACAAGTGATCCCCGATCCGCGGGACATCCTGCTCGCGCCGGTGGTGTCGGAGAAGAGCTACGGGCTGCTCGAGGAGCGCCAGTACACCTTCGTCGTCGCCCCCGACGCGAACAAGACCGAGATCAAGATCGCCGTGGAGAAGGTGTTCGGGGTCAAGGTGCTCAGCGTCAACACGCTGAACCGCCCGGGCAAGCGCAAGCGCACCCGCACCGGCTACGGCAAGCGCAAGGACACCAAGCGCGCGGTCGTCACGCTCTCCGAGGAGAGCCGGACGATCGACGTGTTCGGCGGCCGGGCGAGCTGAGGGGCTGACGACACATATGGGCATCCGCAAGTACAAGCCGACGACCCCGGGTCGTCGTGGGTCGAGTGTCTCGGACTTCGCCGAGATCACGCGTTCGACGCCCGAGAAGTCGCTGATCCGCCCGCTGCACAGCAAGGGCGGCCGCAACGTGCACGGGCGGGTCACCACCCGGCACCAGGGCGGCGGCCACAAGCGCGCCTACCGCCTGATCGACTTCCGGCGCAACGACAAGGACGGCATCCCGGCCAAGGTCGCTCACATCGAGTACGACCCGAACCGCACCAGCCGCATCGCGCTGCTGCACTACGCCGACGGCGAGAAGCGCTACATCATCGCGCCGGCGAAGCTCAAGCAGGGCGACACGGTGGAAGCCGGTCCGCGCGCCGACATCAAGGTCGGCAACAACCTGCCGCTGCGCAACATCCCCACCGGCACCGTGGTGCACGCGATCGAGCTCCGCCCCGGCGGCGGCGCCAAGATCGCCCGCTCCGCGGGTTCCAGCGTGCAGCTGGTCGCCAAGGACGGCCCCTACGCGCAGCTGCGCATGCCGTCCGGGGAGATCCGCAACGTCGACGTGCGCTGCCGCGCCACCGTCGGCGAGGTGGGCAACTCCGAGCACTCCAACATCAACTGGGGCAAGGCGGGCCGGATGCGGTGGAAGGGCAAGCGCCCCACCGTCCGCGGTGTCGCCATGAACCCGGTCGACCACCCCCACGGTGGTGGTGAGGGGAAGACCTCGGGTGGTCGCCACCCGGTCAACCCCGCGGGCAAGCCCGAGGGCCGCACCCGCCGCACCAAGCCGTCCGACAAGTTGATCGTTCGCCGGCGTCGCACCGGCAAGAAGCGCTGAGCAGGGAGGTAAGAAATGCCGCGCAGCCTGAAGAAGGGCCCGTTCGTGGACGACCACCTGCTCAAGAAGGTGGACGCCCTCAACGAGTCGGGCAAGAAGACGGTGATCAGGACCTGGTCCCGCCGTTCGACCATCATCCCCGACATGATCGGCCACACGATCGCGGTGCACGACGGCCGCAAGCACGTGCCGGTCTTCGTGTCGGACTCGATGGTGGGTCACAAGCTCGGGGAGTTCGCGCCCACGCGCACCTTCCGGGGCCACATCAAGGACGACCGCAAGGCGCGTAGGCGATGAGCGAGCTTGCGAGCGAATCATCGACACAGCGCCTGCGCGCAGCGCCCGCCCGAGCTCAGCGAGGGCGTGCGAGGCGCGGGCACTGGTAGCAGAGGAGAGAGAAGTGGCTGAGACCACCGAAGCCCCTGCCGCCGCGCCCGCACGGGCGCGCGCGGTGGCGCGGTACGTGCACATGTCGCCCACGAAGGTGCGGCGGGTCGTTGCGCTGATCAAGGACCGCCCGGTCCAGGAGGCACTCGACATCCTGCGGTTCTCGCCGCAGGCAGCGGCCCAGCCGCTGTTCAAGGTCGTGGCGAGCGCCGCGGCCAACGCCGAGAACAACCTCGACCTGGACCCCGACACCCTCGTGGTGGCGGCGGCCTACGCCGACGAGGGCCCGACGCTCAAGCGCATCCGGCCGCGGGCCCAGGGCCGCGCCTACCGGATCCGCAAGCGCACGAGCCACATCACCGTCGAGGTCGAGTCGCAGCCGGTCAAGGCCGGTCGCGGCGCCCGCGGTGCGAAGGGGAGGACCCGCTGATGGGTCAGAAGATCAACCCGCACGGGTTCCGGCTCGGCATCACCACCGACTGGAAGTCGCGCTGGTATGCCGACAAGCAGTACGCCGAGTACGTCAAGGAGGATGTCGAGATCCGCCGCATGCTCTCCAAGGGCATGGAGCGGGCCGGCATCTCGAAGGTCGAGATCGAGCGCACCCGTGACCGCGTGCGGGTGGACATCCACACCGCGCGCCCGGGCATCGTGATCGGCCGCCGTGGCGCCGAGGCCGACCGCATCCGCGGCCAGCTCGAGAAGCTCACCAAGAAGCAGGTGCAGCTGAACATCCTCGAGGTGAAGAACTCGGAGTCGGACGCGCAGCTCGTGGCCCAGGCGGTCGCCGAGCAGCTGTCCAACCGGGTGGCGTTCCGCCGCGCGATGCGCAAGGGCATCCAGTCCGCCATGCGCAGCCCGCAGGTCAAGGGCATCCGGATCCAGTGCTCCGGCCGCCTCGGTGGCGCGGAGATGTCGCGTTCGGAGTTCTACCGCGAGGGTCGCGTGCCGCTGCACACGCTGCGCGCCGACATCGACTACGGCCTGTTCGAGGCCCGCACCACGTTCGGCCGCATCGGCGTGAAGGTGTGGATCTACAAGGGCGACGTCGTCGGTGGCCGCCGGGAGGGCGTCGCTGCCGCGGCTGCCGCTCCGGAGCGTCCGCGTCGGGACCGTCCGCAGCGTCGTCGCTCGGGTGCGTCGGGCACCACCGGCTCGGGCACCGAGGCCGGGCGGGCCGCCGCCGAGCAGTCGTCGGGTGGCGGTACCGCCACCGCCACCGTCGAGAACGAGCAGGGTGGGAGCTGACCCATGCTGATCCCACGCAAGGTCAAGCACCGCAAGCAGCACCGTCCGCACCGCACCGGCATGGCGACCGGCGGCACGCGGGTGACCTTCGGCGACTTCGGCATCCAGGCGCTCGAGCCTGCCTACATCACCAACCGGCAGATCGAGTCCGCCCGTATCGCCATCAACCGGCACATCCGCCGTGGCGGCAAGGTCTGGATCAACGTCTTCCCGGACCGCCCGCTCACCAAGAAGCCCGCCGAGACCCGCATGGGTTCCGGCAAGGGTTCGCCGGAGAAGTGGGTCGCCAACATCAAGCCCGGCCGGGTCGTGTTCGAGATGAGCTACCCGAACGAGCAGACGGCTCGTGAGGCGCTGCGTCGCGCGATCCACAAGCTGCCGATGAAGTGCCGGATCGTGACCCGTGAAGGTGGTGACATCTGATGGCCGCAGGCACGACCACCGCTGCCGAGCTGCGTGAGCTCTCCGACGAGGAGCTCGTGCTGCGCGTGCGGGAGGCCAAGGAGGAGCTGTTCAACCTCCGCTTCCAGATGGCCACCGGGCAGCTGGACAACAACCGGCGGCTGCGTACCGTCCGGCACGACATCGCGCGGATCTACACGATCATGCGCGAGCGCGAGCTGGGCCTCTCGGCCGCCCCCGATGAGAACGACGAGGGTGCGGCATGAGTGAGAAGGCTCAGGTCCGCGGGGAGCGCAAGGTCCGTGAGGGCCTGGTCGTGTCCGACAAGATGGACAAGACCATCGTGGTCGAGCTCGAGGACCGCGTGAAGCACCCGCTGTACGCGAAGGTCATCCGCCGGACCAGCAAGGTCAAGGCGCACGACGAGGCCAACACGGCCGGGATCGGCGACCGCGTCCGGCTGATGGAGACCCGCCCGCTGTCGGCCACCAAGCGCTGGCGGCTGGTGGAGATCCTGGAGAAGGCGAAGTGATCCAGCAGGAGTCGCGGCTGCGCGTCGCCGACAACACCGGTGCCAAGGAGATCCTGTGCATCCGGGTGCTGGGCGGCTCCGGTCGGCGCTACGCAGGAATCGGCGACACGATCGTCGCCACGGTGAAGGACGCCATCCCCGGCGCCGGCGTGAAGCGCGGTGACGTGGTCAAGGCCGTCATCGTGCGCACCGTCAAGGAGCGCAGGCGGCCGGACGGGTCCTACATCCGGTTCGACGAGAACGCCGCCGTGCTCATCAAGCAGGACGGCGAGCCGCGGGGGACCCGCATCTTCGGCCCGGTCGGGCGCGAGCTGCGCGACAAGCGGTTCATGAAGATCATCTCCCTCGCCCCGGAGGTGCTCTGACATGAAGATCAAGAAGGGCGACACCGTGCAGGTGATCGCCGGCAAGGACAAGGGCGCGAAGGGCAAGGTCATCCAGGCCTACCCGGACACGCAGCGCGTGCTCGTCGAGGGTGTCAACCGGATCAAGAAGCACACCCGGATCACCCAGAACCAGCGCGGCGCGCAGTCCGGCGGGATCATCACCACCGAGGCCGCCATCCACGTCTCGAACGTGATGCTGGTCGATGGTGACGGCAAGCCCACCCGCGTCGGCAAGAAGGCCACCGACGACGGCAAGCGCGTCCGGATCTCCCGGCGTTCCGGGAAGGAGATCTGATGAGCGCACCCACCGCCGAGCGCACCGCGCCCCGGCTCAAGCAGCGCTACCTCGACGAGATCAAGTCGGAGCTGCGTGACCAGTTCTCCTACGGGAACGTCATGCAGATCCCCGGCGTCGTCAAGGTCGTCGTCAACATGGGTGTCGGCGAGGCCGCCCGCGACGCGAAGCTGATCGACGGCGCGGTCCGCGACCTGGCCACCATCACCGGTCAGAAGCCGCAGATCCGCCGCGCCACCAAGTCCATCGCGCAGTTCAAGTTGCGTGAGGGCATGCCGATCGGCGCCAAGGTCACCCTGCGCGGCGACCGGATGTGGGAGTTCCTCGACCGCCTGCTGACGATCGCGCTGCCGCGTATCCGCGACTTCCGTGGCCTCTCGGCCACGCAGTTCGACGGGCGGGGCAACTACACGTTCGGGCTCACGGAGCAGTCGATGTTCCACGAGATCGACCCGGACACGATCGACCGGCCGCGCGGCATGGACATCACGGTCGTCACCACGGCCACGACCGACGAGGAAGGCCGGGCGCTCCTGCGCAAGCTCGGCTTCCCTTTCAAGGAGGCGTGAGATGGCCCAGACGCTAGCTCGGCTTCCCCTACTGCCTGTCTGGGAGGCGTGAGATGGCCAAGAAGGCTCTCATCATCAAGGCCGCGCGCAAGCCGAAGTTCAAGGTGCGGGGTTACACCCGCTGCCAGAAGTGCGGCCGGCCGCGGGCAGTCCTGCGCAAGTTCGGCCTCTGCCGCGTCTGCGTCCGGGACATGGCTCACGCGGGCGAGCTGCCCGGCGTGAACAAGTCCTCCTGGTAATCCTGTTCGCCGCAGGCCCCGGCACCGGGGAACCACGGCGGGAAAGTGACGACGTCACATGACGATGACCGACCCCATCGCAGACATGCTCACGCGTCTGCGCAATGCCAACTCGGCGTACCACGACCGCGTGGTGATGCCGCACTCGAAGCTCAAGGTCGCGATCGCGGAGATCCTCCAGAAGGAGGGTTACATCGCCTCCCACCACGTGGAGGACGCCGAGGTCGGCAAGAACCTGGTCATCGAGCTGAAGTACGGGCGCAACCGGGAGCGCAGCATCGCCGGTCTGCGGCGCGTGTCGAAGCCCGGCCTGCGGGTGTACGCGAAGAACACCAACCTGCCCCGGGTCCTCGGCGGCCTCGGCGTAGCGATCATCTCGACGTCCAGCGGTCTCCAGACCGACCAGCAGGCGAAGAAGAACGGCGTGGGCGGGGAAGTCCTCGCCTACGTCTGGTGAGGGGGTAGAAGACATGTCCCGCATCGGGAAGCTGCCCGTCACCGTGCCCGCCGGGGTGGACGTCTCCATCGACGGCCGCACGGTGACCGTGAAGGGCCCCAAGGGCACCCTGTCGCACACCGTCATCGAGCCGATCACGGTCGAGCGCGGTGACGACGGCGCCATCCTCGTGAAGCGCCCCGACGACGAGCGTCGTAGCAAGGCCTACCACGGCCTCACCCGCTCGCTGGTGAACAACCTCGTCGTCGGCGTCACCTCCGGCTACGAGAAGAGGCTGGAGATCGTCGGCGTCGGTTACCGCGTCGCGCTGAAGGGCTCCAACCTCGAGTTCGCGCTCGGCTTCAGCCACCCCGTCGTGGTCGAGCCGCCGGAGGGCATCACCTTCGCGGTGGAGACGCCCACCCGGTTCTCGGTCAGCGGCATCGACAAGCAGCTGGTCGGCGAGACCGCAGCCAACATCCGCAAGATCCGCAAGCCCGAGCCGTACAAGGGCAAGGGTGTGCGGTACGCGGGCGAGAACGTCCGCCGCAAGGTCGGAAAGACGGGTAAGTGATCATGGCCCAGAGCGATTCGACGCAGACGATCTCCGCCAACGCCAGGAAGCGCGTAGCTTCCCAGGTGTCGGCCAAGCGCCGCACCGCGATCACCCGCCGGCACGCGCGCCTGCGCAAGAAGGTCGTCGGCAGCGCCGAGCGTCCGCGTCTGGCCGTCAAGCGCAGCTCGCGGCACATCCTCGTGCAGCTGATCGACGACGTCGCCGGCCACACGCTGGCCTCGGCGTCCTCGCTCGAGGCCGACGTCCGCGCGCTGGACGGCGACAAGAAGGCCCGCGCGGCGAAGGTCGGCGAGCTGGTGGCCGCCCGCGCCCGCGAGGCCGGCGTCAGCGCTGTGGTCTTCGACCGGGGTGGCTACGACTACCACGGGCGCATCGCGGCGCTGGCCGACGCCGCCCGCGAAGGCGGGCTGGAGTTCTGATGTACACGAACAAGATGGAAGGGAACGTCTGATGCCGGGACGCACACGGCGTGACGGCGGGGGCCCTGGGGGCGGCGACAACCGCGACCGCCGGGACCGCCGGGACGGAGGCCGTGGCGGGGCGGCCCAGGACAAGACCCCGTACATCGAGCGCCTGGTCACGATCAACCGCGTGGCCAAGGTGGTCAAGGGTGGCCGGCGCTTCAGCTTCACCGCCCTCATGATCGTGGGTGACGGCGACGGCATGGTCGGCGTCGGCTACGGCAAGGCCAAGGAGGTGCCGGCGGCGATCGCCAAGGGCGTGGAGGAGGCGAAGAAGAACTTCTTCCGCGTCCCGCGCATCGGCGGCACGATCGTCCACCGCGTGCAGGGCGAGGCCGCCGCGGGCGTCGTCATGCTCCGCCCGGCGAGCCCAGGTACCGGTGTCATCGCCGGTGGCCCGGTGCGCGCCGTGCTGGAGTGCGCGGGCATCCACGACGTCCTGTCGAAGTCGCTGGGCAGCGACAACGCGATCAACATCGTGCACGCCACGGTGGACGCGCTGAAGCAGATCCAGCGGCCCGAGGAGGTCGCGGCCCGCCGCGGCCTGCCGCTCGAGGACGTCGCCCCCGCCGAGATGCTGCGGGCCCGTGCGGCCGCTGCGCAGGGTGCGAGGTCGTGATGGCCGAAACGACCAACGCGGCGAAGCTCGCGATCACCCAGGTCCGCAGCAGCATCGGCTGCAAGCAGAACCAGCGCGCCACCCTGAAGTCGCTGGGTCTGCGCAAGATCCGCCAGACGGTCGAGCGGGACGACACCCCGCAGATCCGCGGCATGATCCACACCGTCCGTCACCTCGTGACGGTCGAGGAGGTCGGCTCCTGATGACCACCATCAAGATCCACCACCTCCGCCCCGCCCCGGGAGCCAAGACCGAGAAGACCCGGGTCGGGCGCGGCGAAGGCAGCAAGGGCAAGACGGCGGGCCGAGGTACCAAGGGCACCAAGGCACGCAAGACCGTCTCGCCGGCCTTCGAGGGTGGCCAGATGCCGCTGCACATGCGGCTGCCGAAGCTCAAGGGCTTCAAGAACCGGTTCCGCGTCGAGTACCAGGTGGTGAACGTGGGCGACCTCGCCCAGCTGTTCCCCGAGGGCGGCACCATCGGTCCCGACGAGCTTGTCGCGGCCGGCGCGGTGCGGCGCAACCAGCTCGTCAAGGTTCTCGGCAACGGCGACCTGGACGGCGTCGCGCTCACCGTGAGCGCCCACGCCTTCTCCGGCAGCGCCCGCGACAAGATCACGGCCGCGGGCGGCAGCGTCACGGAACTGTAGACAGTTCACGCCTGTTCGGTGCGGACCGGCCCTGATATGGGCCGGTCCGTGCCGTACGGGTGGAGCGGCCGCTGTTAGAGTCGTTCGTGCCCGGGTTCGTCGAAGTCCAGCGGGAGCCCGGCGAAACGTCGCTCTCGATCGCGACGGACGGGCCCGCCGCGGAGCGGGCCACCCAGTACAGGAGGATCACCGAGTGCTAGGCGCTTTTCGGTCGGCACTGACCACGCCGGACCTGCGGAAGAAGATCCTCTTCACGCTGGGGATCATCGCGGTGTACCGGCTCGGGTGCTCGATCCCGTCGCCCGGGGTGTCCTACCCGAACATCCAGGAGTGCCTCGAACAGGTCGAGCAGAGCGACAACGCGAGCATCTACTCGCTGATCAACCTGTTCTCCGGCGGCGCGCTGCTGCAGCTGTCGATCTTCGCGCTCGGCATCATGCCGTACATCACCTCGAGCATCATCATCCAGCTGCTCACGGTGGTCATCCCGCGCTTCGAGCAGCTCAAGAAGGAAGGGCAGTCGGGTCAGAGCAAGCTGACCCAGTACACCCGGTACCTCACGATCGCGCTCGCCATCCTGCAGGCCACCGGCATCGTCGCGCTGGCCGACCGCGGGCAGCTGTTCACCAACTGCTCCCTCCCGGTGATCCCCGAGTCCAACATCTTCACGCTCTCGGTGATCGTGATCGTGATGACGGCCGGCACCGCGGTCATCATGTGGCTGGGTGAGCAGGTCACCGAGCGCGGCATCGGCAACGGCATGTCGCTGCTGATCTTCACCTCGATCGCGGCCCGGATCCCCGGCGAGGGCGCCAACATCCTGCAGAACGGCGGCCTGGTCTTCGCGGGTGTCTGCTTCTTCGGCCTGGCCATCATCGCGAGCGTGGTGTTCGTCGAGCAGGGGCAGCGCCGGATCCCGGTGCAGTACGCCAAGCGGATGGTCGGGCGCCGCATGTACGGCGGCACCTCCACCTACCTGCCGCTGAAGGTCAACCAGGCCGGTGTCATCCCGGTCATCTTCGGCTCCTCGCTGCTGTACCTGCCGGACCTGATCTCTCGGCTAGCCGGCACCACCGGCGGCGGGTTCCAGCAGTTCGTGCAGACCTATCTCGTCGACCAGTCGAGCTGGGTCCACATCACGCTGTACATCGCGCTGATCATCTTCTTCACCTACTTCTACGTCGGCATCACGTTCAACCCCGAGGAACGGGCCGACGAGATGAAGAAGTTCGGCGGCTTCATCCCGGGCATCCGCCCGGGCCGGCCGACCGCGGAGTACCTGCAGTTCGTCCTGTCCCGCATCACGCTGCCCGGCTCCCTGTACCTCGGCATCGTCGCGGTGCTGCCGAACTTCTTCCTCGGCATCACCGGCTCAGGCCAGAACCAGAACTTCCCCTTCGGGGGCACCGCTGTGCTGATCATGGTCGGAGTGGGCCTCGACACCGTCAAGCAGATCGAGAGCCAGCTCATGCAACGCAAGTACGACGGTTTCCTGCGTTAGCGTCGGTCGATCGGTCGGGTTCGGTTCGTTGTCGAGTTCAGGAGGTCGGTGTCGCGTGCGTCTTCTTCTGGTCGGTCCACCAGGCGCGGGCAAGGGCACCCAGGCGGTGCGTCTCGCGGAGCACCTGGACGTGCCACACATCTCCAGCGGTGATCTGTTCCGCGCCAACCTGCGGCCGGGCGCCGAGACGCCGATCGGGCTCGAGGCCAAGCGGTACATCGACGCGGGCGACCTCGTGCCGGACAGCGTCACCATCGCGATGATGCGCGAGCGCCTCGCCGAGGACGACGCGGCGAAGGGCTTCGTGCTCGACGGCTTCCCGCGCAACCTGAGCCAGTCGAACTCGCTCGACCAGTTGCTGGCCGAGCGCGGCGAGGACATCGACACGGTCGTCGAGTTGAAGGTGCCCGAGGACGAGCTGGTGCGCCGGCTGCTCGGCCGGGGGCGCACCGACGACACCGAGGACGTCATCCGTCGCCGCCAGGAGGTCTACCGCGCGGAGACCGCGCCGCTGCTGGATCACTACCGCGACCGGCTGGTGACCATCGACGCCGTGGGCGCCGTCGAGGAGATCACCGACCGGATCTCCGACGCGCTCCGGGATCGATGAGTTCGGGGCGCAGGGGCGTTCGCGGGTTGATCGCGCGCTGGCGGGGGCGGGACATCGAGCTGAAGACCCCCGGTGAGCTGGATGCGATGCGCGCCGCGGGTGCTCTCGTCGCCCGCACGCTGGCCGCGGTCGTCGAGGCGGCGAAGGCCGGGGTGAGCACGGCGGAGCTGGACGCGCTCGCCGAGCAGACCATCCGGGACGGCGGGGCCACCCCGTCGTTCCTCGGGTACCACGGCTACCCCGCATCCATCTGCGCCTCGGTGAACGAGCAGATCGTGCACGGCATCCCGGCGGCCTCCCAGATCCTCGCCGACGGTGACCTGATCTCCGTCGACTGCGGGGCGATCCTCGACGGCTGGCACGGCGACGCTGCGGTGACGATCCCGATCGGCGCGGTCTCGTCCGCCGATCTCGCCCTGTCGGCCGCCTGCGAGGAGGCGCTGCACGCGGGGATCGCCGCCGTGCGCGCCGGCGGCCGGCTCACCGACATCTCGCACGCCGTGCAGGTGGCCGCCGAGGCTGCCGGTGAGCGCGACGGTGTGCGGTACGGGATCGTCGCCGAGTACGGCGGGCACGGCATCGGAACGTCGATGCACATGGACCCGTTCCTGCCCAACTACGGCGACCCCGGTCAAGGGCCGCGGCTGCTACCCGGGATGGCCCTCGCCGTGGAGCCGATGCTCACTGCCGGTGACCCGGAGACCGTCGAGCTGGACGACGGCTGGACCGTGGTCACGGCCGACGGCAGCCGGGCGGTGCACTGGGAGCACAGCGTCGCGATCACCGATGACGGCCCCAGGATCCTCACCCTTCCCTGATCCCCCTGCCGGGCAGGCTTCCGGGTTCAGGCCTCCTGACGACGCCGCGCATTGTGCGGGGAATGCGGTGCGGGCGGGCCGGGGCCTGCCCGTCGTGGCGCGCGGCGCCGCCGGCAGGCCGGTCTCACGGCACGTGATCGTGGGCCTGCGTGCCGGTCGTGCTCCTGGTGTCTGTTCGCCCCCGTGTCGGTCCAGGCACCCGCTCGACGGGGCGCGTGGGCGGAGAACGGGCGCGCGAGCTGCGGAGATCGTTCCGATCAGCGCACCATGGGCTCGGCGGCGACATTGATGGACTCCTCGGGCCGATCCCGGGAGCCCTCTCCCTCCGCGGATAGCCACTTCACACACCTAGTGGCGACTTCACAGAAGGCCGGCCTTGTGTGAAGTCCGTACTGGGTATGTGAAGTCGGCTGTTGGCGGCGCTGCGGGCGGCATGATCGGCTGTTCGGCGCGTTGCCGTGTCGTTTTCGGCCGTTTTCCACGCCGGAGCCTCGATCTTGGCCGTGGGACCGCCTTCGGTGGCGCCGCGCGCCAGGAGGGCAGGCCCCTGGCCTGCCCGCGTAGTGCTGCCCTCAGGGGTCGCAGAGACTCGGAGGTCAAGGGTCGCGAAGCGATCGCGAAGCGACGCCGTAGGCGCCCTTGAGCTCTGAGGGGCGGCCCCGCACGATGCGCGGCGCGACCGAAGGCCCGGTGGGGTTGGGCCTGACGATGCGGGGCGCCACCAAAGGCCAGGCGGGCTGGGCCCGGACGATGCGCCGCCACCGAGGACACATGCGTTGGTCCGCCGGAGCCGGTGGCGGCGATCTTCCGAGTAGCACAGACACAGGGGGCGAAGTGCGCGTTCGGGCCGCGCACGTCACACTCGTCCCCTGATCGGGCGTGCCGTGGGCTAGGCTCCGGTCTTGTGAATACAGAATCCACAGTACCGCGACGGACCACCGTCGGGGTGCCGCGCGAGACTGCCGCCGGGGAGCGCCGGGTCGCCCTGGTGCCGAAGGTCGTCGAGAAGCTTCGAACGCGGGGTGTGGACGTCGTGGTCGAGGCCGGGGCCGGGCTCGGCGCGCTGATCCCCGACGAGCTGTTCACGCAGGCGGGGGCCACGATCGGGGACCCGTGGCCGTGTGACGTCGTGGCCAAGGTGAACCCGCCCACCCCCGAGGAGATCGGCAAGCTGGCCGGTGGCAGCACGCTGATCGGGTTCCTCGCGCCGCTCACGTCGCCGGACACCGTCGACGCGCTGGCCAAGGCAGGCGTCCAGGGCTTCGCGATGGAGGCGGTCCCGCGCATCTCTCGGGCCCAGTCGATGGACGCGTTGTCGTCGCAGGCGAACGTCGCCGGCTACAAGGCCGTGCTGCTCGCCGCGGAGCACAGCACGCGCTTCTTCCCGATGCTCACCACGGCCGCCGGCACGGTGAAGCCCGCTACCGCGCTCGTGCTCGGCGTGGGTGTCGCGGGTCTGCAGGCGCTGGCCACCGCGAAGCGGCTCGGCGCCCGCACCACCGGCTACGACGTGCGACCCGAGGTGGCCGACCAGGTGCGCTCGCTCGGCGCCCAGTGGCTCGACCTCGGGATCGAGGCTGCGGGGGAGGGCGGCTACGCCCGCGAGCTCACAGCCGATGAGCGGTCGGAGCAGCAGAAGCGCCTCGAGGAGGCGATCACGGGCTTCGACGTCGTCATCACCACGGCGAACGTGCCCGGCCGCACGGCGCCCACCCTGGTCACCGCCGCGGCCGTGAAGGGCATGCGGCCGGGCAGCGTGGTCGTCGACCTGGCGGGGGAGAGCGGCGGCAACTGCGAGCTCACCGAGCCCGGCAAGGTGGTCGTCAAGCACGACGTCACGATCGCGGCCCCGCTGAACCTGCCGGCCACGATGCCCGAGCACGCGTCGGAGCTGTACGCGCGCAACGTCTCGGCGCTGCTCGAACTGATGCTCGACGAGTCCGGCGCCGTCGCGCCGAACTGGGACGACGAGGTGCTCGCGAAGTCCTGCGTCACCCGCGGGAGGGACTGATGGAAACCGGACTGCTGGCGAACCTCGCGATCCTGGTGCTGGCCGGCTTCGTCGGCTTCGCGGTGATCTCGAAGGTGCCCAACACGCTGCACACGCCGCTGATGTCGGGCACCAACGCGATCCACGGCATCGTGCTGCTCGGCGGCCTGATCGTGCTCGGCCACCTGGAGAACCCGTCGGTCGTGGACGCGATCCTCCTGGTCGTCGCCATCGCGTTCGGCATGATCAACGTGATCGGTGGCTTCCTCGTGACCGACCGGATGCTCGGCATGTTCAAGGCCAAGCCGCAGGCCCCGGCCGCGGAGAAGATCGCGTCGAACGGGAAGGGCGACTCCTGATGGACGCTCTCGTCGCGATCCTCTACATCATCGCGTTCTCGCTCTTCATCTACGGCCTGATGGGCCTCACCGGCCCGAAGACGGCGGTGCGCGGCAACTGGATCGCCGCCGCCGGCATGGCGCTCGCGGTGGTGGCCACGCTGCTGCAGGTGGAGCACAACTGGCTGCTGATCGTGGTCGGCCTCGTGGTCGGCACGGCACTGGGCGTGCCGTCCGCCCGGCAGGTGAAGATGACCGCGATGCCGCAGATGGTGGCGCTGTTCAACGGCGTCGGCGGCGGGGCGGTGGCGCTCATCGCGTGGTCGGAGTTCCGCACCACGGACGGCTTCCTCGCCGAGCCCGGTCACGTGATCGTGGCGTCGATGTTCGCAGCGATCGTCGGGTCGATCTCGTTCTGGGGCTCGCTGATCGCCTTCGGCAAGCTGCAGGAGATCCTCCCGGGGCGCCCCATCGGGCTGGGCAAGGCGCAGCAGTTCGTCAACGGCCTCCTGCTGCTCGGCGCGGTCGTCTGCGCAGTCGTGGCCGGTATGGGCGGGGCACCGCAGATCTGGATCGTCGGCCTGCTGGTGCTGGCTGCGGTGCTCGGCGTGCTGGTGGTGCTGCCGATCGGCGGCGCCGACATGCCGGTGGTGATCTCGCTGCTCAACGCCCTCACCGGGCTCTCGGCCGCTGCCGCCGGCCTCGCGCTGGACAACACCGCCATGATCGTCGCCGGCATGATCGTCGGGGCGTCCGGCTCGATCCTGACCAACCTGATGGCCACGGCGATGAACCGTTCCATCCCGGCGATCGTCGCGGGCGGGTTCGGTGGCACCACCACGCTGCCCGGGGCGGACGACGGTGTGGAGCGCACCGTGAAGTCGACGTCCGCAGCCGACGCTGCGATCCAGATGGCGTACGCGGCGCAGGTGATCGTCGTGCCCGGGTACGGCATGGCCGTGGCACAGGCGCAGCACGCCGTGAAGGAGATGGCCGACCTGCTGGAGGCCAAGGGCGTGGAGGTCAAGTACGCCATCCACCCCGTGGCCGGCCGGATGCCGGGGCACATGAACGTGCTGCTCGCCGAGGCCGACGTCTCCTACGACGCGCTCAAGGAGATGGACGAGATCAACGGCGAGTTCACCCGCACCGACGTCACGCTGGTGATCGGGGCGAACGACGTCACCAACCCCGCCGCCCGCACCGACCCGAGCTCACCCATCCACGGGATGCCGATCCTCAACGTCGACGAGTCGAAATCGGTGATCGTGCTCAAGCGCTCGATGAGCAGCGGCTTCGCCGGCATCGACAACCCCCTGTTCTACGCCGAGAACACCTCCATGCTCTTCGGCGACGCGAAGAAGAGCGTCTCCGAGGTGACCGAGGAGCTCAAGGCGCTCTGACGGGCTCGTGAGTGGTGACGAGTGCGGGAGCACCCGTCACCACTCACGCGTCAGAGGCCGGCCCGCTCGAGGGCGTCGTCGTACAGCTCGCTCGCTTCCTTCTCGCTGCGCCCGGCCTCGAGCGCGCCCCGGTAGACGGCGATCAACTCGTTCTGCACGCGCTCGTAGCGCGCCGTCCAGCGCTCGGCCTCGACGCGCCAGTAGCCGATGGCGTCGAGCCGGTCCCGGCTCCAGCCGTGGTCGGTGCGCAGGAACTTGCGGACCTGCCGGGCTTCACCCGCCTCGCCGGCGAACCAGGCGTACCCGGTGCCCGGGGGCAGGGGATGGGCGCGGACCCGATCGGACAGCACGCTCGGGGCGACCCCGTTGCCGGTGCCGGTGCTGCAGTCCACGGTGACGCCCGGTGCTTCCGGCAGCATGGCGAGCTCCTGCTCGTCGATCACCTCGACGATGGCGTGCGCCGGTACGGCCGGGTCCCGCTCCTCGAGGATCCGGGCCAGTGCCGGGAGGCCGGCGAGGTCGGCGACGAGCAGTAGCCACTCGGTGTCCGGTGCCGGCCGGTACCAGCTGCGCGGCCGGCTGATCTCCACCTCGTCACCGGGGGTGGCCCGCTTGGCCCACTGGGCCGCCGCGCCGCCGTCGTGCACGACGAAGTCGATGGTCATCTCGGCACGGGCGGTGTCGAAGGCGCGGACGCTGTAGTTCCGGCCGATCGGCTCGGCCGATGGGCCCGCGCCCCGGAACCAGAGAGCGACCGCCTCGTCCGGCACGCCGGCCGGGACGTACGAGGCGAGGTCACCGCCGCCGAGGACGATCCGGATCATGTTGGGGCACAGCGTGCGCACCGCCTGCACGCGAGCGGTGAGCAGGTCCGGGGCGCCCATCACGCCGCCGGACCGAGCTCGGCCGACGTCTGCCTGTGGGTGGAGCGACTGATCACGAAGTGAGGTTAGCCTCACCACAGGGCGCTCGGCCAGGTGCGGGCGCCCATATCGCAGCAGAGCCACCTTCCTGCAGCGTGACTGCGGGAAAGTGGCTCTGCTGCAACGGTGGCGCTGCTACGAGGGGCTCAGCAGCAGCGGCTGCCCGGCTTGGGCTCCTGCCCGTCGATCCGACGGCGCTCGAACTCCCGCCGGGAGAGCGGCGGAGTGCCGGCGTGCTCGCGGGCGTGCCGCTCCACGTAGCGGTCGTACTGCGTCTCGCCGGTGAGCTCGCGCAGGTACCAGCGCACGCCCCGCCACGCCCTCGCGAGGGTGGTCACGACCGTTCCCCGGCCGCCGCGAGCGCCCGCTTCTCCTCCGCCGTGGCGATGAGTCCCGAGGGCGCCACGATGTTCGACGGCGTCGCGGGCACCTCCGTGCTCGGCAGCGGCTCGGACGAGGTGAGCGCCCGGTACCAGACGAACATCGCGTTCACGATCACGATGACGATCAGGACGGCGAAGAGGATCGACAGGACGCCGTCGACCGTGGAGTTCAGCACGACGGTGTGCATGTCGTCGATGTCCTTCGCGGGGGCCAGCACCTGGCCCTGCTCCAGTGCCGCGGCGTAGCGGTCGCGCTGGGCGAAGAAGCCCAGCGACGGCACGGGTGAGAAGATCTTCTGCCAGCTCGCCGTGAGCGTGACGGCCGCGTCCCACGCGAGCGGGATGAGCGTGACCCATGCGTACTTCGCACGACCCGTCTTGATCAGGATCGTGGTCGCCACCGTCAGCGCCACCGCCGCCAGCAGCTGGTTGGCGATGCCGAACAGCGGGAAGAGCTGGTTGATGCCGCCCAGCGGGTCGGTGACACCCGCGTACAGGAAGTAGCCCCACGCCAGCACGACGACCGCGCTGGTGATCCACAGACCGGGCTTCCAGTTCACGTTCGAGAACGGCTTGTAGACGTTGCCGAGGGTGTCCTGCAGCATGTAGCGCCCGACGCGGGTGCCCGCGTCCACCGTGGTGAGGATGAACAGCGCCTCGAACATGATCGCGAAGTGGTACCAGAACGCCTTGAGGGCGTCGCCGCCGAAGGCTCCGGAGAAGATCTCCGACATGCCCACGGCGAGGGTGGGCGCACCGCCGGTACGGGCGACGAGGGTGCTTTCCTGCACCGCGGCAGCGGCGCCGGCGAGCGCCTCCGGCGTGATCGTGAAGCCGAGCCTGTTCACGGCCTCCGACGCGGACTCGACCGTGGTGCCGAGCACTCCGGCGGGCGCGTTCATCGCGAAGTAGAGCCCTGGGTCCAGGATGCAGGCCGCGATCAGCGCCATGATCGCGACGAAGGACTCCATGAGCATCGCGCCGTAGCCGATGAGCCGGACCTGCGACTCCTTCTGGATCAGCTTCGGTGTGGTGCCCGACGAGACCAGCGAGTGGAAGCCGGAGAGCGCGCCGCACGCGATCGTGATGAACACGAACGGGAACAGCGACCCGGCGAACACCGGGCCGGTGCCGGAGAAGGCGAAGTCCGTGAACGCCGCGGTCTGCAGCGTCGGCGCGGTGAAGATCACGCCGAGCGCGAGCAGCACGATCGTGCCGATCTTCATGAAGGTCGACAGGTAGTCGCGCGGGGCGAGCAGCATCCAGACCGGCAGCACCGAGGCGGCGAAGCCGTAGATGATCAGGCAGATCACCAGCGTGCGCGGGTCGAGCGTGAAGGCATCGGCCCAGCTCGAGTTCTGCACCCAGCCGCCCGCGACGATCGCGAGCAGCAGCAGCGCCACGCCGATGAGGCTCGTCTCCACGACGCGGCCGGGCCGGATGTTGCGCATGTAGAAGCCCATGAACAGGGCGATCGGGATCGTCATCGCGATGGAGAAGGTGCCCCACGGGGAGTGCGCGAGTGCGTTCACGACGACGAGGGCCAGCACCGCCAGCAGGATGATCATGATGGCGAACACGGCGATGAGGGCCGCGACGCCGCCGACGACGCCGATCTCGTCGCGCGCCATCTGGCCGAGGCTGCGGCCGTCGCGGCGCATCGAGAAGAACAGCACGACCATGTCCTGCACCGCGCCGGCGAAGATGACGCCCACGATGATCCAGATCGTGCCGGGCAGGTACCCCATCTGGGCGGCCAGCACCGGGCCGACGAGTGGGCCTGCGCCCGCGATCGCCGCGAAGTGGTGGCCGAACAGCACCCGCCGGTCCATCGGCTGGAAGTCGGTGCCGTTGTCCAGGCGTTCGCCGGGGGTGGCGCGGTTGTCGTCGGCCTTCAGGACCCGTTTGACGATGAACCGCGCGTAGAAGCGGTAGGCGATCGCGTACGAGCCGAGCGCGGCGGCCACCAGCCAGATCGCGGAGACGTTCTCCCCGCGGGATGTGGCCAGCACGCCCCACGCCACCGCGCCGACGATGGCGACGGCCGTCCAGATCAGCACCGAACGCGGGTTCATCCGCTGCCGTGCCTCGGTGAGCGTCATGCCCTGCCTCCCGGGAAGTGCCGGGATCCCAGCCTCTGCAACATCACATCTCCTCGCCCCTCCACGGCGCCGTCGCCGTGGTCCGAGCAGTAGTTGCCGACATCCTGCCCCCGGTTGACATGCATCGCAGACTTTCCGGTTGCAGGGGGCATGGACACGGGCGGGACCGCCTGATGAGGTGTGGGGGCCATGGACGAGCCGCTGGCCACCCTCGCGTTCATCGCCGTGCTCGGCGTGACGTCGATGCTGGCGTTCTCCGCCCGCTGGTTCCACCGCCGCGACGTACTGCCCCACCTCGAGGGGTGGGCGCTGGGTGACCGGCGGTTCGGGACCGGGGTCACCTGGTTCCTGCTGGGCGGCTCGATCTTCACCGCCTACACGTTCGCCGCCGTGCCCGGCCTCGCCTACGGCACGGGCGCGCTGGGCTTCTTCCCGCTGGCCTACACGGTGATCCTCTGCCCGGTGCTGTTCGTGCTGCTCCCGAAGCTGTGGACGGCGGCGAGGGAGACCGGCGCGGTGACCGTGGCCGACTACGTGCGTGCCCGCTACGACTCGCCCGCGCTCATGCTCGTGGTCGCGCTCACCGGGGTGCTTGCGACGATGCCCTACATCGCGCTGCAGCTGCTCGGCGTGCGCGCGGTGCTCGCCGCCGGCGGGCTGTACCCGGAGGGCCTGGCGGGTGACCTCGTCCTCACCGCCGTCTTCGCGGTGCTCGCGGGCGCGACGTTCCGCAGCGGGCTTCGGGTGCCGGCCGTGATCTCGCTGGTCAAGGGCGTGCTCGTGTTCGGGGCCGCGGTCGGGGTCCTGACCGTGGCGCTCGAGCGCCTCGGCGGGTTCGCCGCGATGTTCGACAGCGCCGACCGCGAGCTGCGGACCGACGGCACCGGCGGCGGCCTGCTGCTCGATCCGGCGTTGCACCCGGCGTTCGCCACCCTCGCGCTGGGCTCAGCGCTCGCCCTCCCGATGTACCCGCACGTGCTCACCGCGGCCTTCGCCGCCGACAGCCCCGACGCGCTGCGCCGCAGCACCGTCGCCATGCCCGCGTGGACGTTCGTGCTCGGCCTCTTCGGGCTGCTCGGCGTGGCGGCACTGGCCGCTGGTGTCGTGGCGCCGGTGGGCAACGCCGAGGTCGCCGTCCCGCTGCTGGTGCGGGAGCTCCTGCCCGAGCTGGCCAGCGGCGCGGTGTTCGGGGCGCTCGCCGTCGGCGCCCTGGTGCCGGCCGCGGTGATGTCGGTTGCGGTGGCGGCCCTGTTCACCCGCAACGTCTACGCCGAGTTCTTCCTGCCGCACGCCACGCCCAAGCAGGAGGTGCGGGTGGCGCGGTGGGTGTCGCTGCTGGCGAAGGTGGCGGCGCTCGCGTTCGTGTTCGGGCTGCGCGAGCAGGACGCCATCAACCTCCAGTTGCTCGGCGGCATCTGGATCCTGCAGACGTTCCCGGCCGTCGTGCTGGGCCTGTTCACCGGCTGGTGGCACCGCTCCGCGCTGCTCGTCGGCTGGGCGGCGGGGATGCTCGTCGGCACCGTGCTCGCGGTGGCGGGCGGCTTCACCTCGGTGGTGGCGATCGGGCCCGTCCTGCTCTACGTCGCCGTCGTCGCGCTGGCGGTGAACCTCGCCGTTGCCGCGGTGTTCACGCCCGTGTTCGCCGGGCGCGCGGAGGTGGCGGGGTGAAGGAGACCGGCACGGTCGTGCGCGGCGCCGCCGCACGCACCGAGCCCGATGCCGACCGGGAGGCCGCCGTCGCCGAGCTCTTCGAGGTCCACCACCTGCCACTCGTGCGGCTGGCGGTGCTGCTGGGTGCCGACGACGCCGAGGACGTCGTCGCGGAGGCCTTCTACCAGCTCTACCGCAGGTGGCCGCGGCTGCGCAGTCCGGAGGCGGCCGCCACCTATCTGCGCTCGGTGGTGGTGAACCTGACGCGGATGCGCATCCGGCACCTGCAGGTCGTGCGCAAGCACGCGGCACGGACGGGTGACGAACGGGCGCACGCGGCCTCCGGCGAGGAGCGCGCCGTGCTCCGGGACGATCAGAAGGCGCTGGTGGACGCGGTGCGCGCGTTGCCGGCCAGGCAGCGGGAGGCCTTGGTGTTACGGTTTTGGCTCGACCTGCGCGAAAGCGAGATCGCAGACGCGATGGGGATCACGGCGGGATCGGTCAAGGTGCACGTCTCCCGTGGGATGGCCGCGCTGTCGCGAGTGCTCGAGGAGCGCAGATGACCACACCGGGCACCGACGAGCGGCTGCGCGAGGCGTTCGACGCCCTCGCGGCAGGCGTCAGCACCGACCCGGACGCGTACCGGCGGGTGAGCGCCGGGTGGCGGCGGCGTTACCGGCGCAGGCGGCTGGTGCTCGCGATCCTCGCCGCGGTGGTGTTCGCCGCGGCCGACGCCGTGGGGCTGTGGGCGCTCAGCCAGGCCGACCCGAACACGCACGTGATCTTCTCCGACCCGGTGCACCGGCCGGTGGCGCCGGAGCAGGTGGACCGGATCGGGCAACCCTGAGAACGTGTTCGAGAAGCGCGGAGCGGGCCGCCCAGGGCGGCCGGGACCTGCTGGATCACAGGGCGTCTGCGCCCACATGCGGGCTTCTCGAACACATTCTGAGCTGCCCGGCGTCGTCAGGCGATCTGCCAGGTGACGCCGTGGGGGGCCAGGGCGTCGAGGAAATCGGCCGCGTCGAACGCCTGGGCCGGCGTGAGCGCCCCGGCCGGGGCGCCGCCCGCGACGAGCCGGCGCGCGCCTTCCACGGCGATCACCGCGGTGAGGCCGTAGGCGTCCGGCCCGGTCGCCCAGCCCCTGGCCCGCCGCCCTGCGTCGTCGACGGCTTCGACCAGCATCAGCCAGCGGTTCGTGCTCCGCGCCTCCTGGTCCAGCACCTCGGGAACCGAGTCGACCACGTCCGGGGTGAGCGAGGCGAACAGCTCGGCCACCTCGGTCCGGATGCCGCTGCGCACCCGCCCCGCCGGGACGTGCCGGGGCACGGTCACGATGCCGGGCAGGGCGAACGGCGTCAGAGAGACCTGCTCGGCCTCGCCGGGCACGGCGATCCACGAGCCGCCGCCCGTCGCCGGTCGCCACGTCCCGCCGACGTACTCGAGCGGGCCCGCGTCGAAGACGGCGCTCATCGAGCGGGCCGTTCCGCGCGAGGCCGCCCCGGGCCGTCGCGCGTCGACGACGAGCAGGTCGGCGACGGTCGTGAGCTCGCGTGCGGTCAGGTGGGCGATCAGGTCGCCGGGGCCGCCGTCGTCGGCCATGGCCGGGACGACCGTCACCCCGGCCCGTTCCGCATCGGGGCCTGCGGTGTCGAGGACGTGCCGGATGTAGACCTGCTCGCCCGCGGTGTCGAGGTAGTGGCACCCGGCGGCGATCGCCGCGCGCACCACCGGCTCGCCCCAGAGCGCGAACGGCCCCGCGGCGTTGAGCACCGCGTCGCAGCCGTCGAACGCCGCGGCAAGCGCGCGCGGATCGTCGAGCCCTGCGACCCGGACCTCGGCTCCAGCCACCCCCGCGTCGGCGGCCGCCTTGCGCAGCCGTTCCGCGTCGCGGCCGACGAGCACGGGGGAGAGGCCCCGGCGGCCCAGCTCGGCCGCGGCGAGCCCTCCGGTGAACCCGCTCGCACCGTAGACGGCGATCTTCATGTCCTGTCCCTCCGTCGATCAGGGGACCGACGCTAGGGAACAGCAGGCCGGGGGCCCATGTCCGAGGCTCTGGCGGCCATGCCCGATCGTCTCGGCCCTGCCTTCCGCGGCCCTCGGCGCCCGCGCCTCGCGGGTGTCACTCCGGCCGCGACCGGAGCTCGCGCATGAGGGCCCGCACGTCGGCGACCGGCCCGAGGTGGCGGAGCTTGTCCGGGTTGATGACCGATCGGACGGTCTGCACGACGCCGTCGGCGAGGTCGAGCACGAAGACGTTGATGATGCGCCCGTCGGCGTCGAGCACGAGCGCCCCCGGATGCCCGTTGACCTCCCGCAGCTGCAGCCGGACGCCGACCTCGCGCATCTGGCGGCCCACCGCGGCGAACAGGCGCGCCACCTTGTCGACGCCCGCGATCGGCACCATCCACTGCGGGGCCTTGCCGCCCCCGTCCCCGTAGACGACGACGTCGGCGGCCAGTACGTCGACGAGCCGGTCCACGTCGCCGTCGGTGACGGCGGCGAAGAACCGTTCGGCGAGGTCCTGCTGCTCCTGCCGGGAGGCGTCGAACCGCTGCCTGCTCTCCTCGAGGTGGCGGCGGGCCCGGGTCGCCAGCTGGCGGCTGTTCGCCTCGGTCTTGCCGACGATCCGGGCCACCTCGTCGTAGCCGTAGCCGAACACGTCGTGGAGCAGGAACACGGCCCGCTCGACCGGGTTCAGCCGCTCCAGCACGAGGAGGAAGGCCATCGACAGCGAGTCGGCCTGCTCCGCGTGTGCGGCGGGGTCCTCCTCGCCGTGGTCGGTGAGAAGCGGCTCGGGGAGCCACTGCCCGACGTACGACTCGCGGCGCACGCGGGCCGAGCGCAGGTGGTCGATCGCCAGCCGCGTCGTCACGGCGGAGAGGTAGGCCCGCGTCGACTCGATCCGGGTGCCGTCGGCGAGCGCCCGCTGGTACCGGAGGAAGGTCTCCTGGACGATGTCCTCGGCGTCGCTGACCGTGCCGAGCATCCGGTAGGCGATCGAGAACAACAGCGGGCGCAGTGCTGCCGGCGGTTCCTCGGGATCCGTCACGGGCGGGCCTCCGCGACGTCGGTCAGCCCATGGCGGAAGCCGTCCCGCCAGCTGGTCCAGGCGGGGCGCCAGTCCAGCTCGCTCTTCGCCCTGTCGTTGGACGCGCCCCGGCCCTCGGTCATCCACCCAACCACGACCTCCCCGGCCGCCGCCCGGGCGAGCCAGACCGGCAGCCGCAGCGGCGGCTTGGCACCGACGGCCTCGGCGAGGTGGGGCAGCCACTCCGCCACCGGCGCCGGGTCGTCGTCGACGACGTTGTAGACGCCTGCGGTGCCTCGCTCCACGGCGGCGACCGTAGCGGTGGCGGCGTCGTCGAGGTGGATGAACGACCACACCCCGGTGCCCCTGCCGATGATCGGCAACCGGCGGGCCCGGACCAGCTCCACCATCGACTCCGACGCTCCCGGCCCGTAGAAGTTGCCGTAGCGCAGCACGATCCCGGTGAGCGGTGCCCCGGTCACCGCCCGCTCCAGGAACTGCACCGCGGCCATGCTCTCCCGCTGCGCCTTCGCCGGATGCGGGTCGAGCGGGTCGTCCTCGGTCTTCACCGGCCCGCCCGTCCGGATGTTCGTCCAGCCGGTGTAGCTCTGCGCGACCACCTTCTCGACCCCGCTCGCCTGCGCCGCGGCCAGCAGGTGCCGCGTGCCGGTGGTGCGCAGCTCGTTCGTGGTGGCGAACCAGCGGTCGAAGTGCCGCAGGTCGGCCACCCCGGCGAGCGCGGTCATCTGGTGCACGATCGCGTCCGGCTGCGCCTCGGCGACCGCCCGCCCGACCCCGAGGCCGTCCAGCCCGTCCACCACGACGGGACGGGCGCCGAGCGCCGCCAGCTCACCGGCCTTGCCCGCGCTCCGGGTCGTCGCGGTCACCTCGTGGCCATGCGCCACGAGCTGCCGGACCAGCCGCCGACCCAGCGCTCCCGTGCCTCCTGCAACGAAGACCCGCATCACGGTCTCCTCCCACTCTCCCGATCTCGTCGCACCTGAGACGAGACACCTGGTGGGCTGGTGACAGTGGCCTCGGTCTCACCGCGGTTCGGCTGCCTCAGCGCCGACGAGCCGTGCCGCCGACCGTCAGGCCGCGGACACGGGCGCCGGGTCGTCAGTGGCGTCGAGGGGGCCGTCGAGGGGATGGGCGATCTCGTCGGCGGGGAGCCGCCAGCCGAGGATCGCGGCGACGGCCAGGAACACCGGCACGAGCCCGGCCAGCACGAACGTCATCGGCACGCCGAGCTGCTCGCCGACGGGGCCGGCCACGGCCATCGACACCGGCATGAGGGCGAGCGACACGAAGAAGTCGAGGCTGGAGACGCGCCCGAGCAGGTGCGGCGGGACCCGCCGCTGCAGCAGAGTGCCCCAGATGACCATCGCGGCCGCGCCGGTGAACCCCACGACGAAGGTGGCGGCGGCCATGACCCACAGGTGTGTGGTGACGCCGATCAGGGCGAGCGGGGCGGCCCCCGCTCCCCACAGGAGGATCATCGCCGTGAGGTAGCGGCGGGGCAATCGCCACGACGACACGACCAGCGACCCGATCGCGCCGCCGACCCCGAACGCACCCAGCACGAGCGCGAAGCTGCTGGCTCCACCGCCGGTCTGGTCGCGCACCGCGAACGGCAGGAGCACCTCGATCGGGCCGATCAGCACGAGCACGTAGAGCGTGGCGAAGGCCAGCGTGGCGAACAGCCACCCGGTGCGGAACAGGTAGCGGAAGCCCTCCGCCAGGTCGCCGAGCACCGAGCTGCGCTCGCCCGCCGCCGGAACGGCGACCCGCCGCATCGCCACCAGCGTGACCGCGGCGATCGCGTAGATGGCGGCCGCGAGCAGCAGTGCGGCGCTCGGTGCGAACGCGCCGACCAGCACGCCCGCGAGCGCAGGGCCGAGCGCCTGCTGGGCCACCGGCCGCAGGGTGCCCTCGACGCCGTTGGCGGCGAGCAGCTCGTCGGCGGGCAGGAGGGTGGGCAGGATCGCCGAGTAGGCCGGGAAGAAGAAGGCCTCGGCCGCGCCGAGCACGAACGAGATGACGGCGAGGTGCCACAGCTGAAGAGCCCCCGTGACGGCCAGCGCGCCCGCCGTGGCGGCCGACACGACACGGACGCCCTCGACCCCGAGCAGGAGGGCCCGCTTCGGCAGCCGGTCGGCGGCGACCCCGCCCCCGAGGGCACTGACCAGCAGCCCCACGGCGGTGGCCGTGGCCACGATCGACAGTTCGCTCGGGCCGCCGCCGAGCGCGATGACCTGGTAGACGCCTGCGACGAGCCACAGCCCGCTGGCGAACAGCGACGCCGCCATGGAGGTGGCCAGCAGGCGGTACTCGCGGTGGCGGAACGGTCGGAGGGGCCGGGGTAGCCGGCTGCCGGAGAGCTGTGCGGTCATCACCGTTCCACGGGACCATGTGAATCCGAGTCGAGGTCAAGCACGGTAACGCGGCGGACCGACAGGATCCTCCCGATTCCGGCGAGACCGGACGACGGCGGCGCCTACCCCATGTGCGGGAGCCCGCGCAACGGTCGTACACTGGTCTTTCGGCGCGCCTACTGGCGCCGGTTCCGTCGTGCCTCCCGCACCTCACGGTCCCGGAGCAGCGACGTGCCCGAGCACGAACGAAGAGTACGTCCACCTGTCACGGAACGCGGAGGACATGGCCAAGAAGGACGGGGCGATCGAGGTCGAGGGCCGGGTCGTCGAGCCCCTGCCGAACGCGATGTTCCGCGTGGAGCTGGAGAACGGACACCGGGTCCTCGCACACATCAGCGGCAAGATGCGTCAGCACTACATCCGGATCCTCCCCGAGGACCGGGTCGTGGTCGAGCTGTCGCCGTACGACCTGACCCGCGGCCGCATCGTCTACCGCTACAAGTGACGACCTGACCAACGAGAGAGCGACGGACGTGAAGGTCCAGCCGAGCGTCAAGAAGATCTGCGACAAGTGCAAGGTGATCCGCCGTCACGGGCGGGTCATGGTGATCTGCGAGAACCTGCGCCACAAGCAGCGCCAGGGCTGATCACCCGCTAGCCGCGGCACACCAGAAGAGGAACCCAGCGCGCCTACCGCGCCACACGGGCGCCACCACCCCCGGAACCAGGCCGGGGCCCGGGCGGAACTCCGCCCGGGACGGGCGCTGGGCAGACCTGGCGAACACCGAGGAGAACACCGCCGCATGGCACGCCTGTCCGGCGTCGACCTCCCCCGCGAGAAGCGGATGGAGATCGCGCTGACCTACATCTACGGGATCGGGCGCACCCGGTCCAAGGAGATCCTGCAGGCCACCGGCATCAGCCCGGACCTGCGCTCGCGCGACCTCACGGACGAGGACATCGCCGCCCTCCGCGAGTACATCGAGAACAACTACCGCGTCGAGGGCGACCTGCGCCGCGAGGTGCAGGCCGACATCCGCCGCAAGATCGAGATCGGCTGCTACCAGGGGATCCGGCACCGTCGGGGCCTGCCGGTGCGTGGCCAGCGCACCAAGACCAACGCCCGTAGCCGCAAGGGTCCGAAGAAGACCGTGGCCGGCAAGAAGAAGGCAGGTAAGAAGTAATGCCGCCCCGCAGCCGCGCTGCGGCCGGGCCCAAGAAGGTCCGCCGCAAGGAGAAGAAGAACATCGCCGTGGGCCAGGCCCACATCAAGAGCACGTTCAACAACACGATCGTCTCGATCACCGACCCCAACGGCGCCGTGATCGCGTGGGCCTCCGCGGGCCACGTCGGCTTCAAGGGCTCGCGCAAGTCCACGCCGTTCGCGGCGCAGATGGCCGCCGAGAACGCCGCCCGCAAGGCCGCCGAGCACGGCATGAAGAAGGTCGACGTGTTCGTGAAGGGTCCCGGCTCCGGCCGGGAGACCGCGATCCGTTCGCTGCAGGCAGCCGGCCTCGAGGTCGGCACGATCTCCGACGTCACCCCGCAGCCGCACAACGGCTGCCGTCCGCCCAAGCGGCGCCGGGTCTAGGGGAAGGGAGTAACCAGACATGGCTCGTTACACCGGCCCCATGACCCGCAAGTCCCGCCGGCTGAAGGTCGACCTCGTCGGCGGCGACCAGGCGTTCGAGCGCCGTCCCTACCCGCCCGGCCAGCACGGCCGGATCCGGATCAAGGAGACCGAGTACCTCCTGCAGATGCAGGAGAAGCAGAAGGCGAAGTTCGCCTACGGCGTGCTCGAGAAGCAGTTCAGCCGCTACTACGAGGAAGCCAACCGCCGCCAGGGCAAGACCGGCGACAACCTGCTGCAGATCCTCGAGTCCCGGCTCGACAACGTCGTGTACCGGGCGGGTCTGGCCCGCACCCGGCGCATGGCCCGGCAGCTGGTGAGCCACGGCCACTTCGTGGTCAACGGCCAGAAGGTCGACATCCCCAGCTACCGCGTCTCGCAGTACGACGTCATCGACGTGCGGCCCAAGTCGCTCTCCACGGACCCGTTCATCATCGCCAAGGAGCTCCTCGGCGACCGTCCGGTCCCGGCCTGGCTGCAGGTCGTCCCCTCGAACCTGCGGATCCTGGTGCACCAGCTCCCCGAGCGGGCCCAGATCGACACGCAGGTCAACGAGCAGCTGATCGTCGAGCTCTACTCGAAGTGATCTCTTCGGGTAGGTAGTTCGAAAACCCCCGGCCCCGCAGGAGGGGCCGGGGGTCCACTGCGGCATCAAATAGCGGTTGCCGCAGGGTGTTAGGAGGCACCGACACATGCTGATCTCTCAGCGCCCCACCCTTTCCGAGGAAACGGTCGTCGACACCCGCTCCCGGTTCGTCATCGAGCCGCTGGAGCCGGGCTTCGGCTACACGCTGGGCAACTCGCTCCGGCGCACGCTGCTCTCCTCCATCCCCGGCGCCGCCGTCACGAGCATCCGCATCGACGGCGTCCTGCACGAGTTCACCACCGTGCCCGGGGTCAAGGAGGACGTCACCGACATCATCCTCAACCTCAAGGAGCTCGTCGTCAGCTCCGAGGAGGACGAGCCGGTGACCATGTACCTGCGCAAGCAGGGCCCCGGTACCGTCACCGCGGGCGACATCGTGCCGCCCGCCGGTGTCACCGTGCACAACCCGGACCTGCACATCGCCACCCTGAACGACAAGGGCCGCCTCGAGGTCGAGCTCGTCGTCGAGCGGGGCCGCGGCTACGTGCCGGCCATGCAGAACAAGGCCACCGGCGCCGAGATCGGCCGCATCCCGGTCGACTCGATCTACTCGCCGGTCATGAAGGTCACCTACAAGGTCGAGGCCACCCGCGTCGAGCAGCGCACCGACTTCGACAAGCTGGTGCTCGACGTGGAGACCAAGCCCTCGATCACCCCGCGGGACGCGCTGGCCTCGGCCGGCAAGACCCTCGTGGAGCTGTTCGGGCTCGCCCGCGAGCTCAACGTCGACGCCGAGGGCATCGAGATCGGCCCGTCGCCGCAGGAGGCCGACACCATCGCGGCCTTCGCGATGCCGATCGAGGAGCTGGACCTCACCGTCCGCTCCTACAACTGCCTCAAGCGCGAGGGCATCCACACCGTCGGTGAGCTGGTGGGCCGCAGCGAGGCCGACCTGCTCGACATCCGCAACTTCGGTGCGAAGTCGATCGACGAGGTCAAGATGAAGCTCGTCGGCCTCGGCCTGGCGCTGAAGGACAGCCCGCCCGGATTCGACCCGTCGGCCGCCGCCGTCGAGTACGGGTCCGACACCGCGTTCGACCCCGACCGCTTCGGGGACGACGGTCAGGACTACGCAGAAACGGAGCAGCTGTAGCCATGCCTCAGCCCACCAAGGGCCCCCGTCTCGGCGGGTCGCCCGCGCACCAGCGGCTGATCCTGGCCAACCTGGCCACGGCGCTGTTCGAGCACGGTCGGATCACCACCACCGAGGCGAAGGCCCGCCGGCTCCGGCCGTACGCGGAGCGGCTGATCACCAAGGCGAAGCGGGGCGACCTGCACAACCGCCGCGAGATCCTCAAGGTGATCCGGCGCAAGGACGTCGTGCACCGGCTCATCGAGGAGATCGGGCCGTTCTTCTCCGACCGCAACGGTGGCTACACGCGGATCACCAAGACGCTTCCGCGCAAGGGCGACAACGCCCCCATGGCGGTGATCGAGCTGGTCGCGCAGAAGACCGTCACCGACGAGGCCGACCGCGCCCGCCGCGTCGCGGCCTCGCAGCAGCAGCGGCAGGAGAAGGCCGCGGCGCCGGCCGACGAGGCCACGCCTGCTTCGGAGGAGACCGCCGCCGACACGGTCGAGGAGAGCGCCTCCACCGAGGACGCGCCGTACGGCGAGGGCAGCCACGCCCCGCTCGCCGACGCGTCCGAGGCCCCGGAGGGCTTCCCGATCAAGGGCAACGAGGACTCGAAGCTGTACCACGTACCCGGATCGGCGCACTACGACCGCACCGTGGCCGAGGTCTGGTTCGCGACGCCGGAGGCCGCCGAGGCCGCCGGTTTCCAGCTGCCCGCCTCCCAGCGTGAGGACGGCGACTCCGAGGAGTCCTGATCACGCAGGAACAACCCGTCGAGCCCGTCGTCCACCAGGACGGCGGGCTCGACGGCGTTCCTCGGGCGCCGCGCTCGCGCTTCCGGCTCGACATCTCCTACGACGGCACCGACTTCTCCGGATGGGCCCGTCAGCCGGGCCGCCGCACGGTGTGCGGGGTGCTCGAGGACGCGCTCGGCGTCGTCCTGCGGGAGCCCGTGCCCCTGACCGTGGCCGGTCGCACCGACGCCGGGGTGCACGCGACCGGTCAGGTCGCCCACGCCGACATTGCGGCGCGCCTCGACACGGGCTGGCTGGTGCGCAGGCTCGCCCGGCTGCTGCCGCCGGACGTGCGGGTGCGGGCCGTCTCGCAGGTGCCCGAGGAGTTCGATGCCCGCTTCTCCGCGTTGCGCCGCCACTACCGCTACCGGATCGCCACGGCCCCGTACGGCGCCGAGCCGCTGCGCGCCCGCGACACGCTCTCCTGGCCGCACCCGCTCGATCTCGACGCCGTGCAGGCGGCTTCGGACGGGCTGCTGGGGGAGCACGACTTCGCCGCGTTCTGCAAGCGGCGGGAGGGCGCCACCACGGTGCGGGCGTTGCAGGAGCTGACCTGGTCGCGTGATGCCGACGGGGTGGTGCAGGCCGCGGTGGCGGCCGACGCGTTCTGCCACTCGATGGTGCGCAGCCTGGTCGGCGCGCTGCTCGACGTCGGGCGCGGCAGGCGTGCCGTGGCATGGCCCGCGGATCTGCTGCTGCGCTCGGAGCGCGCGAGCGAGGTGCCGGTGGCGCCGGCACAGGGGCTCACCCTGGTGGCGGTGGACTACCCGCCCGCGTCCGAGCTGGCCGCTCGGGCCCATGCGACGCGGCGCCTGCGCGTCCCTCCGGCCTGAGAACCGCTAGGCCGAACGGGTTACGTTCGGTGCTCCTCTCGGCGTGGTACGTGAATTTTCCTGCCCGGCAATTCCCACCAAGAGGGACAACACGTACCGTGACGCCGGCTCGGTTGTTCACCCGATGGATCGAGCCTCACCCGTTGCGCGCCACGAACGGAGACGCCTTGACGACGACGCCTGACGTCCGGCTGGGTAACCCGGACCGCACCGCCGCCGACTGCAGGGGCGTCTCCCTGGACGTCGGCCGCCGTCCCGGGCACCACGTTCCGGCGCGGACGATCACCACGGAGCAGCTCGACCAGGCCGTTCGCCAGTTGCGGGAGCGCCGGGGCCGTCCCGCTGCCGAGCAGATGCAGGCGATCCTGCGGGCCCTCGACCTGACGGTCGTGCGTGTGAACGAACATCGCGGTTAACGACTGCGCCGGGCAGTTGCCCGGGCGGCGTACGCGGTTGAGAGTGATGCGGTGACCGCCGAGCAATCACCCGCTGCCACCGCCGCCGACCGCCACTACGGCGATCGGGTGGCGGCCGTCGAGCCGGGTGGGAACGAGCCGATCCCCGCCGCCGAGCGGCACGGCAGGCCCCGCCAGCTGTTCTGGACGTGGACGTCGCCGAACCTCGAGTTCGCCACGGTCTTCGTCGGTGTCCTGTCCGTGTCGGCGTTCGGGCTGACGTTCCCGCAGGCCGTCGCGGCCATCCTGCTCGGCAACGGGATCTCCGCACTCGCCCACGGGACGCTGTCGGCGCGAGCGCCGTCGGTCGGGGTGCCGCAGATGGTGCTCGGCAGGGCGGCGTTCGGCTACCGCGGCAACGCCCTGCCCTCCGCGTTGATGACGATCACGTCCGGCTTCGGCTGGTTCGCCGTCAACAGCGTCAGCGCCGCGTTCGCGCTGGCGTCGCTCACGGACCTGCCGGCCGCGGCCTGGCTGGTGGTCGTCGTGCTGGTGCAGATCGGTGTCGCCTTCTTCGGGCACAACCTCGTGCAGGCGTTCGAACGGTTCGCGTTCCCGGTGCTCGCCATCGTGTTCGCGATCGGCGCGGTGATCGTGCTCGCCCACACCGACCCGGGCTACGTCCCGGTGGACGGCGGTGCGGGCGGCGTCGGCGGGTTCCTGCTCACCGTCGGGGCGGTTGTCGGCTACACGGCCGGCTGGAGCCCGTACGCGGCCGACTACGCGCGCTACCTGCCCGCCGATTCCCCGCCGCTGCGCACGGGGCTCGCCGCCGGGCTGGGGCTCTTCGGCTCCACGAGCGTGCTGATGATCGTGGGTGCCGCGTCGGTCAGCGCCACCGCGGCGGTCGGGGCGGCGTCGGACAACCCCACCACCGCGTTCGTCGGCGTGCTGCCCGGCGCGCTCGCCGCGCTCACCCTGCTGGCGATCGCGCTCGGTGCCGTGGCCGCCAACGTGCTGAACGTCTACTCGGGCGCGATGGCGTTCCTCAGCCTCGGCGTGGACGTGCCGCTGCGCTGGGCGCGCGCCGTGGTGGCGCTCGCGTTCGGCGTGGTCGGTTTCGTGATCGCCCTGATCGCGCTCGCCGATGCCGCGCACAGCTACGAGGCGTTCCTGCTCGTCATCGTCTACTGGATCGGGCCGTGGCTGGGCGTGGTGCTCACCGACCAGTACCTGCGCCGCGACGGGGTGTCGGTCGGGATGCTCTACGACCGCGGCTACCGCAACCACGCGGGCGTCGTCGCGCTGCTGGCGGGCATCGTGGTCTCGGTACCCCTGTTCTCCAACCAGGCGCTGTTCACCGGCCTGGTGCCGGCGCTCGTGCCCGGCGTGGGCGACGTGACGTTCGTCGTCGGCTTCGTGCTGGCGGCCGCGGTGTACGCGCTGCTGTACCCGCGGCTTGCGGCGCACACCCCGGGGACCGCAGAGTGACGTCCGTGGCTCTCGACCCTGCTGCGTTGCTCGACGTCGCGCTCGACGAGGCGAAGACCGGCCTCGACGAGGGCGGCATCCCGATCGGGGCCGCCCTGTTCGCCGCCGACGGCACCCTGCTCGGCCGCGGGCACAACCGGCGCGTGCAGGACGGCGACCCGTCGATGCACGCGGAGACGGCGGCCTTCCGGGCCGCAGGCCGGCAGCGGGACTACCGCAGCACGATCATGGTCACCACGCTCTCCCCGTGCTGGTACTGCTCGGGGCTCGTGCGCCAGTTCGGGATCGGCGCGGTGGTGATCGGCGAGGCGCGGACGTTCTCGGGCGGGCACGACTGGCTCGCCGAGCACGGCGTCGGGATCACGCTGCTCGACGACGAGCGCTGCGTCGCCCTCATGACCGACTTCATCGCCGCACGCCCCGAGCTCTGGTACGAGGACATCGGAGAGGTCACTTCATGATTCCCACGATCGACCTGGCGGCCTGGCGCGAGGGCGACCCGACCATCGGCCCGACCGTGGACACCGCGCTGCAGCGGGCCGGCTTCCTGCTGGCGGCCGGGCACGGTGTGGACGACGCCCTGCGCGCGGACGTACGGGCCGCCGCGCGGCGGTTCTTCGCCCTGCCCACCGAGGTCAAGCAGAAGTACTCCGTGCGGATCGGCGGGCGGGGTTGGCTCGCGCCGGGCGTGGAGGCCAACGGCAACGTCGAGGGCGTGGAGACCCCGCCGGACCTCAAGGAGTCGTTCGCGGTGGGGCCGGACACCCCCACCGGGGATCCCGAGGTCGACGCCGTGTGGTTCCCGCCGAACGTGTGGCCCGCCGAGGTGCCGGAACTGCAGGAGGCGGTCGGCCGCTACGTCGCGGCGATGACCACGGTGTCGCTGGAGCTGCTGGAGCTGTGCGCCGACGCGCTCGGCCTGCAGCGCGACGCCTTGACCGCGCTCGCGAAGAACCCGACCTGGACGTTCAACATCAACCGGTACCCACCGCTCAGGGAGGTCGGTGAGCCTGCGCCCGGCCAGTTCCGGATCGGCGCCCACACCGACTTCGGCACGGTCACCGTGCTCGACCGCGAGCCGGGCGCCGGCGGGCTGCAGGTCGACGTCGACGGCGCGGGTTGGTCCGACGCCCCGTACGACCCGGCCGCGTTCACCGTCAACATCGGCGACCTCCTCGCCCACTGGACCGGGCTGCGCTGGCGCTCCGGCCGGCACCGGGTGCTCCCGCCCCAGGCGGACGCTCCGGACGAGGAGCTCGTCTCGCTCGTGTTCTTCTTCGAGCTCGACCACGACGCGCTGGTCACGCCGCTCGCGCCGCCGCTGGGGCGGCGGGCCGACCTGGAGCCGGTCGTGTCCGCACCGTTCCTGCGGGAGCGGCTGGACGCCATCTCGGTCGGCTGAGCGCGGCCGTCGCCGGATTCCTCCGAACGCCCCCGCCGGACGGGGCACCGCCGCTAACGTCGGGCCGTGTCCCGCCGAGCGACCGCCGTGCCGGCACCGGCCACTCGTGACCAGGCCGACGCCTACCGGTTCGGCCTGCGGCGGCTCGAGGCGGCGCTGGTGCGCGGCGACCCGGTGCCGCTGCACGAGCAGATCCGGTCCCAGCGGCGCGCCGCGCTGGTCGGCGTCGTGCTCGGGCTGCTCGGTCTGTGCGGGGCCGCGGTGCTCGCGGCGGTGTCGCCGCAGCCGGACTGGACGCGCCAGGCCGTGGTCGTCGGCGCGAGCTCCGGTGCCATGTACGCGGTGGCCCACGGCCCGGACCGGCTGGTCCCGGTGGCGAACCTGCCGGCCGCGCGGCTCGTGCTCGCCGCCCTGCGGGCCGGTGGGAGCACCGACGCCGACCCGGCAGCGGCCACGCCCGTCCCGGTCCCGGACGCCCTCCTCGACGGCGCCCCGCGCACGCCCGCTGCCGCCGTCCCCGGCGCGCTGGCGGTGCGTCCCGACGGGCCGCCGGTGGCGCCCGGCTGGGCCGTCTGCGACTCCGTCACGCCCGAGGGTGCGCTCGCCGGCACCACGGTGATCGGCGGTGCCCCGCCGCTCCCGCCGCCCCCTGCCGATGCCGGGGTGCTGCTCGACGCGGACGACACCACGTGGCTCGTCATGGCGGGCCGGCGGCACCGCGTCGCCGCCGAGGACGGGCGGCTCGCCGCGGCGCTGGGGATCACCGGCCGGGTGCCGCGGCCGGTGACACCGGCCCTGCTGTCGTTGCTGCCCGAGGGACCGCCGCTGGTCAACCCGGCGGTGCCGGGGCGGGGCAGGCGGGCGCCGGACGGGCTGCCGGGCCGGATCGGCGACGTGCTCGTCGCCCGCCCGCCGGGCGCCGCCCCGCAGCACTACGTGGTGCTCGCGGGCGGGGTGCAGGAGGTGCCCGCGGTGCTGGCCGAGCTGCTGGGGGCGGCCTCGGGGGCGCGCGAGCCGCAGCCGGTGGGTGCCGCGGAGCTGGCCGGCGCGGCCGTCGTCGACGAGCTGCCCGTCGGCGGTTGGCCCGACGTCGCCCCGCGGCTGACGGAGGCCGCGGAGGCACCGGTGCTCTGCTGGACGTGGGCCGCGGGTGGCGACCCGGACGGCACCGTCTGGACGGGCGCGGCGCCGCCCCTCGCGGGCCCGGCCCCCGTGCAGCTCGCCCAGTCCGACGGGCCCGGCGACCGGGTCGACGCGGTGGCCGTCGGGCCGGGCGGGGCCGTCCGCGGCACCGGGCCCGGCCGGGAACCGAGCACGGGGCCGCTGTGGCTGGTGTCCGGCAGCGGCGTGGCCCACGCCGTCGCCGACGATGCCACCGCCGCCGCGCTGGGCGTCACAGCCACCGAACCCGCTCCCGAGGCGGTCCTGCGTCTGCTGCCGACCGGGCCGACCCTGGACCTGGCCGCTGCGGGGCAGGTGGTCGACGTGCTCCCGGCCCCGTAGCCATCCGACGAACGGCGCGTTCGTCGGTGTGTATCCGACGCCATGCATGTCCGAGGGCTGCGCGCGCCGCGAAGCAAGCGCGCAGCCCTCGGTGGCACAACAGGGCCGTTCGTCGGGATGGGGCGAGGGCGCTACCCGCGCCTCGGGCGGCGGCGGAGCACCGCCACCGAGACGCCCGCCGCGGCCAGCAGGACCGCGGCGGCCAGTAGGTCGAGGGGGCGGTCGGGCGCAGGGGGCTCGGCCGGCGCCGGCCGGGTGCCGGGGAGCTCGGCCACCAGCGCCGCGGCGTTCGCCAGCTGCTCCGGGCCGGCGGTGAGGCGCGCCGGCAGCGTGGTGAGCGCGGCGACGGGATCCACCACACCGCGCCCCAGCGCGCCGGCACCGTCGGGTGCCCGGCGAGCGGTGGCCACGATGCGGTCCACGACCTCGGTCGACGTGAGCTCGGGGAACCGCTCGCGGACCAGCGCGGCGAGCCCCGCGACCCACGGCGCCGCGAAGCTGGTGCCGTCCAGGCCGCCGGTTGTGCCGCCGCCGACGGCGAGCGAGCGCAGCCCGGTGCCGGGCGCCGCCACGTCGACCCACGGACCGGGCATCGTGAACGGGGCCGGGGTGTCGTCCGGGCCGACCGCGCCGACGGTCAGCACGTCGGCGTCGTACCAGCCGGGGAGCGCGACCTGCCCCCGGCCGTTCGCCGTGCAGCCGCCCGAACCCACGTTGCCCGCTGCGGCGACCACAACGACGTCCGCGGCGGTGGCGGCCCGCAACGCCGCCTGCAGCGCAGCGCCCGCCGCGGCCGCGCGCGCCGCGGGCAGGCAGACGGCCTCGGAGATGTTGACGACGTCCGCGCCCGAGCGGACGGCCAGCGCCACCGCCTCGGCGAGGGTGGCGGTGTCGCCCGCCGCGCGGCGGCCGCCGTCGGGCGCGGGGACGTCGAACGAGGGGCTGGACTGGCGGATCGCGAGCAGCTGTGCCTGCGGGGCGATCCCGACCGGCGTGGTGGAGCGCTCCCCGCGGACGGGCCCGGCGGCGAGCAGCCCGGCGACGGCCGTGCCGTGGCCGTCGCAGTCGTCGAGGCCGTCGCCGCCGGTGAGGTAGTCGCCGCCCCCGCGCAACCGGGAACCCAGCAGCGGGTGCGGCGCGATCCCGGTGTCGATCACGGCGATCACCTGGCCACGCCCGGTGGCGAGCTGATGCACGTCGGCGAGGCGCAGCCGCGCGGAGACGCTGCCCGGACCGGACGGTACGCCCGGTGCGTCGGCGCGGGGTGGCGCGCAACGTGCGGCCGCCCGGATCCCGGGTGCCGGGCCCGGCTGCTGCCCCCGAGGTGGCGCCACCGAGACGCGCGGTGGCGGGGGCGGTGCGAGGTCACCGGTGATCCCGGGTGGCACGGGCTGGGTCACGGCCGCCGCCGGCGCGACCACGGCGGTGACCCGGGGAGCGTCAGGGACGGCGATCGCGGGCGCGAGACCCACGAGGGCCGCCGCTGCCAACCCGACGCCCAACCGCCGGTTGCCGCTGCGGGATGCGCCCGAGCGCCGTCCAGGGGCGGACCCCGGTACCGGAGCGGGCATCGGCACGCTCACAGCCCGCGGACGAGCCGGAAGAGGTCCATGGCCGCCAGGGCGAGCGGCACGGCCGCCGCGACGAGGACCACGTCGAGCAGGTCGACCGCCCGCCGCGCCACCGGGGACCCGGCGGGGCTGCTCCGGCCGATGGCGACGAGGCCCACCCCGGCCACCACGAGCAGGACGCCGACCGCCACGAGCCGCGGAATCGGCTCGGGCCGGGCGGCCGTGAGGATCGCGAGCCCGGCCAGGCCGACGACCGCGCAGCCGAGCAGCGTGCGTGACGGCGCGGGATCGGCGAAGCCGCGGGCCCGCAGTGCGAGCACAGCGATGATCACGCAGGCCAGTGCCGGCCCGGCCCAGCCACCCGCGGCCGCAGCCGGGAGCGCTCCCGCCACGGCCACGGCGGCGCACCCGCCCGCGAGCCCGGCGAGGTAGCCGCGGGCGAGGTCGGAGCGTTCGGCGAACTCGTCGGGTGGCAGGACGTCGGGGCCGCGGTCGGCCTCGACGAGCTCGGAGCCGTCGGCGGGCACCACCGGGCGGGGCAGCCCGGCCAACCGGAGCGCGATCCGGGGCAGCAGCGGCCCGACGGCCACGGCGAACGCCCCCACCGCCGCCGCGACGGACGACAGCGGGCTCTCCAGGCGCAACACGGCGACGGCACCGAGCCCCACGGGCACGGCGGCCACCACTGCGGCGACGAGCACCGGCGACACGACGCGGAGCGCGATCTGGGCGGCCGCCGCGACCGTGCCGGCGGCCGCCGTGGCGAGCAGCAGCTGCGCGGCGGCGGAGGAACCGGGCAGCGCGGCCCAGCCGGCCGCGGCGGCGAACGGAACTGCCGCGAGTGCTGCGGTGCGCCCCGCGAGCAGGGTGTGGGCCTCCGGCTCCACGCGCGCCGACCGGGCCGCCAGACCCACCGCCGCCCCTGCCGCGAGCGTGGCGGCGACCGCGCGCAGCACCGCGGTGTCGGGGGAGCCGACGGCGAGCAGCACCGCTGCGGCCACGACCACCAGCAACACCGCCGCCGCGGGGAACCGCCGGTCGTCGGGCCCCGTGCCGCCCGCGCGGGAGGCGAGCGCGTCGACGGGGTCGTCGAACACCGGTGGGGGTGGTGGCGGCAGGTCCGGCGCGAGCCGCAGCAGCTCGCCGTCGGGCACGCCGAGCTCGGCGAGGGACGCTCCCGGCGGGAGCGGCGCGCCCGCCGCACCGGTGAGCCGCCACGGCACCGGGCGGACACCGAACTGGGGCTCGCCGACCAGGTCGAGCATCATCGGGACCAGCTCGGCCACCGGCACGTCCGCGGGCAGCGCGACGTCCACCGCCGCCCGTGGAGCGAGCACCGTGAGGCGGCAGTAGGGCGCGCGGTACGCCGCCTCCTGACCTGCGGTGAGCATGCTGGTCCCTGGTCCCCTCCGCGGGATGCCGGCCGGACGAGTTCTGCCAAACGGCCCCGGCGCTCCCCGTCGGCTGCCTAGCATCGCAGCGCTCGTGGCCCGGCGGGGCCGATTCGCAGAACTCGTGGAGTCCGAACATGAGCACCGGTAGATCGCGGCCCGCACCACCCAGGATGCCGGGCGGCGAGCTCACGCTCGAACCGCCGCCGGAGCCGGAGCGGATCATCCCGGCGGGTGTGCTGCAGCGGATGCTGCCGCTGGCCATGCTGGTCGGGTCGGTGGGCTTCATCGCCGTGCTCGGCGTGCGGGATCCGACGTCGTGGCTCTTCGGCGGCATGTTCGCGATCTCCTCGCTCGGCATGCTGCTCACCGGCAGCGGGCGCGGCGGTGGCAGCCGCACGGCCGACATCGACGAGGACCGCCGCGACTACCTGCGGTACCTGTCCGTGCTCCGGGACCGGGTGCGGCGGATCGCTGCCGAGCAGCGGGCGGCGCTGGAGTGGTCGCACCCCGAGCCCTCCGCGTGGCCTGCCGTGTTGCGGGCGGGCCGGATGTGGGAGCGGCGGCCCGCCGACCCCGATTTCGCCCACGTCCGCGTCGGGCGGGGCGCCCAGCGCCTCGCCACCCGGCTGGTGCCGCCGCAGACCGGGCCGGTCGACGGCCTCGAACCGGTCGCCGCGCTCGCGCTGCGCCGGTTCCTGCTGAGCCACGCGGTCGTGCCGGACCTGCCGGTCGCGTTGTCGCTGCGGGCGAGCGGCATCGTGTGGCTGGAACCGGCGGGTGGTGCCGGGATGGACCGCGTGCGTGCGCTGGCCCGCGCCGCCGTCGTCCAGTACGCGCTCTGGCACGCACCCGCCGACGCGCTGCTCGCGGTCGTGGCGCCGCCATCGCTGGCCCACGAGTGGGAGTGGGTGAAGTGGCTCCCGCACGCCGGGCACCCGCGTCGTCACGACCTGGTCGGCCCGGTGCGGATGATCACGGCGGACGCCGACGACGTGCGGCACTGGTGGCTCGCCGAGCTCGCAGGCCGCCCACCCGGCCCGGGCATCGGCGAGCCGCACCTGCTGGTGGTCGTCGACGACGTCGCCGAGGGGCCGGGGGCGTGGTCCGGGGTCGCCGGCGTCTCCGTGCTGCGGGTCGGAGCCCCCACGGGCAGGCGCCCGGCCCCGTCGGTGGTGCGGCTGCAGGTCGCGCCGGACCTCCTGCTGCGGGGCGGTGGCGACGAGCAGCCCGTCGTGATCGGGCGCCCCGACGGGCTCACGGTTGCGGAGGCCGCGGCGCTGGCCCGCAGGCTGGCGCGCCACCGCGCGGCGGACGTCACGACGGCCGGAGACGCGGCCACGGCGGCACCGCCCGGGCTGCGCGCGCTCCTCGGCCTCGCGCCCGGCCCGGCCGGGATCGCCGCGCTGCGGGCCCGCTGGGCGCGCTCGGAGGCCGACCGGCTGCGCGTGCCGATCGGCATCGACGAGAGCGGCGGCGCGGTCACCCTCGACCTCAAGGAGGCGGCGCTGGGCGGCAGCGGCCCGCACGGGCTCTGCGTCGGCGCCACCGGTTCGGGCAAGAGCGAGCTGCTCCGCACGCTCGTGCTCGGACTGGCCGCCACCCACTCATCCGAGGAGCTCAACCTCGTCCTCGTCGACTTCAAGGGCGGCGCCACGTTCCTCGGGCTCGCCGGTCTCCCGCACGTCTCCGCGGTGATCACGAACCTCGCCGACGAGATCGGCCTCGTCGACCGCATGGCCGACGCGCTCGCAGGCGAGATCACGCGCCGGCAGGAGCTGCTGCGGGCGGCGGGCAACCTCGTCGGGGTCACCGAGTACGCCGCGGCCCGGCGCTCCGGCGCCGACCTGCCGCCGCTGCCGGCCCTGTTCGTCGTGGTCGACGAGTTCTCCGAGCTGCTCGCGCAGCGGCCGGAACTGATCGACCTGCTCGTCACGATCGGCCGTCTCGGGCGCTCGCTCGGGCTGCACCTGCTGCTGGCCTCGCAGCGCCTCGACGAGGGCAGGCTGCGCGGGCTCGAGTCGCACCTGTCCTACCGGATCGCGCTGCGCACGTTCTCCGCAGCGGAGTCGCGGGCCGTCCTCGGCGTGCCGGACGCGCACCAGTTGCCGTCCGCGCCCGGGTCGGCGTTCCTCGCCACCGGCACCGGCGAGCTCGTGCGGTTCCGCTCGGCGTACGTGTCGGGCCCGGACACGGCGCCCCGCTCGGCGGGCCCGGCGCCGCAGCGGCCGCGGGCACACCCGTTCCGGGTGGCACCGGTGCGTGAGTCCGAGCAGGCGACACCACCCGACGAGGACCTCGACGAGGGGCCCACCGTCCTCGACGCCGTCATCGCGGCGATGGCCGGCTCCGGCCCGCCTGCCCACCAGGTCTGGCTTCCCCCGCTGGGCGACCCGCCGCCGCTGGACGAGGTGGCCGGGCTGGCTGCCGGCCCGCTGCGGGTGGCCGTCGGGCTCGTCGACCGGCCCTACCAGCAGCGCCGCGACGCGCTCGTCGTCGACCTGGCCGGTGGATCCGGGCACTTCGCCGTGGTCGGCGCCCCGCGCAGCGGCAAGTCCTCGGTGCTCGCCACCGCCGTGCTGGGGCTGGCGCTCACCAGCACGCCCGCCGAGCTCGGCGTGCACGTCCTCGACTTCGGCGGCGGCGCGCTGGGCGCGCTGGCCGGGCTCCCCCACGTCGGCACCGTGGCCGACCGGCAGCAGCCGGACCTCGTGCGCCGGGTCGTCGCCGAGTTCGCGGCCGTGCTCGCGCGGCGCGAGCAGCTCTTCCGCGAGCACGGGATCGCGTCGGTCGAGGACTTCAGGGCCCGCCGGGCCGCTGGCGCGTTCCCCGACGAACCGGCCACCGACGTCCTGCTCGTCGTCGACGGGTACCTCGTCCTGCGGGGCGAGTTCGACGACCTGGAGGCACGGCTGCTGCCGCTGGCCGCGCAGGGCCTGTCCTACGGGCTGCACCTCGCGCTGTCGGCCAACCGGTGGAGCGAGCTGCGGCCCGCGCTGAAGGACCTCGTCGGCGGGCGGATCGAGCTGCGGCTGGGGGAGCCGACGGAGTCCGAGGTCGACCGGCGCCGGGCCGCGGGCGTGCCCGCCCGCCCGGGGCACGGGCTCGCGGCCGACGGCGCCCCCGCCGTCGTCGCGGCGCCCCGGACCTCCACCGGCGACCTCCCGGGCCTCGTGGCCGAGATCGGCGCCGCCCGGCCGGGCCCGGGATTCGCCCCGGTGCGCCTGCTGCCCGACCGCATCGACCTCGACCGGCTGCCGCCGGGTGCCGCCGGGATCCCGCTCGGGGTCGACGAGGAGCGGCTCGCGCGGGTCGTGCTCGACCCCGCCGCCGACCCCCACCTGCTGTGCTTCGCCGACGCCGAGAGCGGCAAGACCGCGCTGCTGCGGCTGGTCGCGCACGGCGTCGTGACGGCCTTCCCACCGGAGGAGGCGCGCATCGTGGTGGTCGACCACCGGCGCACCCTCCTCGGCGCGGTCCCGGACTCCCACCTGATCGGCTACACCAGCACCGCCGACGCCACGGCGTCGGCCGCCCGCGACGTGGCCGACTCGCTGCGCAGGCGGCTGCCCGGCCCCGGCGTCACCCCACGCGAGCTGAGGGAACGCAGCTGGTGGACCGGGCCCGACGTGTACGTCCTCGTCGACGACTACGACCTCGTCGCTCCCGGCGGCGGCTCGGCGAACCCGCTGCTCCCGCTCGTCGAGTTCCTCGCGCAGGCCAAGGACGTCGGGCTGCACCTCGTCGTCGCCCGGCGCTGCGGCGGGGCCGCGCGGGCCCTGTACGACCCCGTGCTCGGGCGGCTGCGCGAGCTCGCCGTTCCGGGCCTCGTCATGAACGGCAGCCCCGACGAGGGCGCCCTGCTCGGCACGGCCAAGCCCGCGTCCGAGCCGCCGGGGCGCGGGGTGCTGGTCGACCGGCGCCGCAACACCCGCCGCGTCCAGCTCGCGTGGCTGCCGCCGGACGAGGACGCCTAGTGCGCCCCGTGCGCGTCGCCGTCCAGGAAGGCGCCGGCTTCGTCCGGATCGCGGGCGCGGGGGACGACGGCGCGCCGTGGCTGATCGCCGAGCTGCCCGCCTCGGGGCCCGGGGTCGCCGCGCTGCTCGCCGACCTGGTCGGCCCGCCTCCGCGGGAGCTGGTGCTCGTCCACCCCGCGCGGTGGCCGCCCGAACGCGCCGCGCAGTGGGCCCGGGACTGCGCCGGGCTCGCCGCCGCGGTGCGCACCGTGCCCGCCCCGCTCGCAGCCGCAGGCGAGGGCGAGGTGGCCGTGCTCGACGTCGGCGCGTCCACGACGGAGGCCACCCGGCTGGACGCGGCCGGCCGCGTCCGGGCCGTTGCCGCCGGGGAGGTGGGCGGGCGGCTCCTCGACGAGCTGGTGGCCGCGCACACCGGCCGCGACCCGGCGGCGGCCCGGGCGGTGCGGGAGGCGCTGTCGCTGCTCCCGGCCGTCGACGGCGTCGAAGCCGCGCAGGTGCGGCCGTTGCTCGCCGAGCCGCTGACGGCCGCGGTGGCGGCGCTGCGCGAGGTGGTGTCGGGCGCTCCCCGCGTCGTGCTGATCGGCGGGGTGGCCCGTACCCCGCTGCTGGCCCGCGTGGTCGACGAGTCAGGCCTCACGCAGGCCGAGGTGCCTCCACGCCCGGAGGCGGCCGCGGTCCTGGGCGCCCTGGAACGCACCTTGGAGCCCCACTGCTCTCTCGAGCGCCCGGAAACAGCAGTACGGCTCCAAGCTGGGCCCTACCTGCCGCGGCTGCCTGCTCGTCCGAGGCGGGCCCTGCGGGGGGCGCTTCTGGGGGTTGCTGCTGCTGTTGGACTCGCCTCGTTGCTCCTGCTCGGGTGGCTCTTGGTGCCGCCCGGCGCCGAGGCCGTGCCGGCGGGTGCCCTCGTGCAGTACGGCTACCGGCTCGACGTGCCCGCGGGCTGGGAGCACACCGGCGGGCTCCCCGAGCGGCGCAGGGTTCTGCTCACCCCGGTCGCCGCGCCCGAGGGCAGCGACCTGATCGCCGTCGAGCGCTCCCCGCTCGGCTACGACACGGCCGCCGAGCCGCAGCGGGCGCGGGCCGAGCTGCGCGCCGCGTACGACGCCGCGCTGCGGGAGGGCTCCGCGTTCTCCGGTTACGACCCGGCCGGGCACTTCGCCGGGCGGCAGGTCACCGCGTACCGGCAGGAGGATCCGGGCGGAACCGTCGTCGACTGGTACGTCGTGCTCGACCGTGACGCGCAGCTCAGCGTCGGCTGCCGGCACACGCCCGCGGGTGCGGAGGCGGTGCGGGCGGCGTGCGCCGTCGTCGTGGCGTCGGTTCGCGCCGGCTGAGGGGACCAGCGGCCTCCGCCTCGCTCCGAGCGTTCACAGCTGCGAACGATCCGCCGCATTCCGCCCCGGCGGAGCGGGTGTCGGTGCGAGCGTGACGGCATCCGCACGGGAGGAGACCGGCATGACCCAGGGGTTCGGCACCAGCGTCGAGGAGATGCAGGCGGCCGCGAAGCACGTGCTCAGCGTGAACGACACGGTGCAGGCCGACCTCGCCACGTTGCGAGCGCGGCTCGCCCCGCTCGCCGGGGCGTGGCGGGGCGCGGCCGCCACCGAGTTCGCCAACCTCATGGTGCGCTGGGACACCGATGCCAAGGCGCTGAACGACGCCCTGCGCGGCATCGGCGAGTCGATCCAGGGCAGCGGCGTGAGCTACCAGGCGCAGGAGGACCAGCACACGAGCGACATGTCCGCGATCCGCGCGGCGTTGGGCTGAGGGGGAGTCATGAGCGAGATCAAGGTCACCTTCGCGGCGCTCGAGGCCGCGCAGTCCGACGTCTCCGGCGTGGCCGGCCGGATGACCGGCCAGCTGGAGGACCTGAAGCGGTTCCTGGCGCCGCTGGTCGCCACCTGGGAGGGCCAGGCCGCCACCGAGTACCAGGCCAAGCAGCGTCAGTGGGACACCGCCGCCGCAGGCCTCGCGAACGTGCTGGGGCGGATCGGCGTCGCGCTGGGCACGGCGAACGAGAGCTACCGTCAGGTCGAACAGTCCAACGCATCACGCTGGCGCGCGTGAGCGAAGGGGTCCCGCTTCGTCGGAGGGGGGCGTTTTGACCCTCCTCCGACGCGGCGGGTACCCTCGTTATTCGATGTGCGGCGGGTGGACACCCGCGGCCGTGCCACCACGGCCCGCACGGCCCGGCCCACGGGCCCGGCGCCCCAGCATGCCGCACTCACGCACCAGAGGCAGCTCCCACGAGCAGACGACAGCGACGAGGTAGGTCCGTGCCCACGTACAGCCCCAAGCCCGGCGAGATCACCCGCGCCTGGCACGTGATCGACGCCACGGACGTGGTGCTCGGCCGCCTCGCCACGCATGCCGCCACCCTGCTGCGCGGCAAGCACAAGCCGACCTACGCCCCGCACATGGACACGGGCGACTTCGTCATCATCGTCAACGCCGAGAAGATCGCGGTGTCCGGCACCAAGCGGGACGACAAGTTCGTCTACCGCCACAGCGGCTTCCCCGGCGGCCTCAAGCAGCGCTCCGTCGGCGAGATGATCGAGAAGCACCCGGACCGGCTGGTCGAGAAGGCGATCAAGGGCATGCTCCCGAAGAACCGCCTCGGCCGGGCGATGGCCAAGAAGCTCAAGGTCTACGCCGGCCCCGAGCACCCGCACGCCGCGCAGAAGCCGGCCGCGTTCGAGATCACCCAGGTCGCCCAGTGACCACTCCAGAAGCGACCACGCCAGAAGAGGGACAGCCCGTGACCACGCCCGAGTCCGAGTTCGAGGCCGTCGAGGAGGCCGCGGTCGACGCCGAGGCCACCGAGCTCGCCGACGCTGCCGACGAGTACGACACCGAGATCGGTGCCGACGTCGCGCTGCCCGAGATCCCGGCCGTCTACTCCGACCGCCCGATCCAGACCGTCGGCCGCCGCAAGGAGGCCGTGGTCCGTGTGCGGCTCATGCCCGGGTCCGGCGAGTTCCGCCTCAACGGCAAGTCGCTCGAGGAGTACTTCCCGAACAAGCTGCACCAGCAGCTGATCCGCGAGCCGCTGGTCACGGTCGAGAAGACCGAGCGCTTCGACATCTTCGCCAACCTCAAGGGCGGCGGCACCTCCGGCCAGGCCGGTGCGCTGCGGCTGGCCATTGCCCGTGCGCTGATCGAGGCCGACTCCGAGGACCGCCCGCCGCTCAAGAAGGCCGGCTTCCTCACCCGTGACCCGCGGGTCATCGAGCGCAAGAAGTACGGCCTGAAGAAGGCCCGCAAGGCACCTCAGTACAGCAAGCGCTGACGTTTTGAGCGCACGGCGTCTGTTCGGCACCGACGGCGTCCGCGGACTGGCCAACGGCGAGCTCCTCATCCCGGAGCTCGCCGTGGCGCTCTCCGCGTCGGCTGCCCGCGTGCTCGCCGAGCGCGACCGCTCGCGCCGCCCGATCGCCGTCGTCGGCCGGGACCCGCGCGCGAGCGGCGAGATGCTCGAGGCCGCGGTCGTCGCCGGGCTCACCTCGGCCGGTGCCGACGCGGTGCGCGTCGGGGTCCTGCCCACGCCCGCGGTGGCGTTCCTGGTGGGTGACCTCGGGGCCGATCTCGGCGTGATGATCTCCGCGTCGCACAACCCGATGCCGGACAACGGCATCAAGCTGTTCGCGGCAGGCGGCCACAAGCTCCCCGACTCGGTGGAGAGCGCCGTCGAGGACGGGCTGGGCGCCGCCGCGGAACGGCCCACCGGTGCGGCCATCGGGCGGGTGCGCGACCTCGCCGACGCCGTCGATCGGTACCGCGACCACCTGCTCGCCGTCACGCCGGCCCCGCTGGCCGGGCTGCGTGTGGTGGTCGACTGCGCGCACGGCGCCGCCTCCACCGTCGCTCCGGGGACCTACCGGCGGGCCGGCGCCGACGTCGTGGCGCTGCACGCAGAGCCCGACGGGCTCAACATCAACGACGGCGTCGGCTCCACGCACCTCGGGCCGCTCCGGGAGGCCGTCCGGGCGCACGGCGCCGACCTGGGCATCGCCCACGACGGCGACGCCGACCGCTGCCTCGCCGTCGACGCCACCGGCGCCGAGGTCGACGGCGACCAGATCATGGCCGTGCTGGCCGTCGCCATGAGGGAGTCGGGCGAGCTGGCAGACGACACCCTCGTCGCCACCGTCATGAGCAACCTCGGCCTGCACCTGGCGATGCGCGAGGCCGGGATCACGGTCCGCACCACGGCGGTCGGCGACCGGTACGTGCTGGAGGAGCTGCGCGAGGGCGGGTTCAGCCTCGGCGGCGAGCAGTCGGGGCACGTGGTCATGCCGCGGTACTCCACCACCGGCGACGGCTTGCTCACCGCGCTGCGGCTCATGGCGCGCATGGCAGCCACCGGCCGCTCCCTCGCCGATCTCGCCGCGATCGTCACGCCCCTGCCTCAGGTGCTGCAGAACGTGCGGGTGGCCGACAAGGCCGCGGTGGCCGGGTCGGCCGCCGTCCGCGAGGCCGTCGAGAAGGCCGAGGTCGAGCTCGGCGGTTCCGGCCGCGTGCTGCTGCGGCCGTCGGGCACGGAGCAGCTCGTGCGCGTGATGGTCGAGGCGCCCACGGCCGAGCAGGCCCGGGCCACCGCGGGGCGGTTGGCCGAGATCGTCGCGGCGGCCCGATAGCGGCTCAGGGCGAGGTGTCGACCCCGGCGTAGGCGTGTGCGAACCAGCGCGCCAGCAGCGGGTCGCCCAGCAGCGCCGCCAGCCAGCCCTCCCGCGCGCCGTTCGTGAACCCGCCCGGCACGGTGCCCGCAGGCTCCGTGCCGTCGTGGAGGCCGGCGAGGAGGATCCGCAGGTACCACAGCGAGAAGGCCTCGGTCCGCCAGATCGCGGGCAGCCGGGTGGCGGAGTACGCGGCCAGGCGGCGGTCGTCGCCCGCCGGGCCGAGGCGGTCGATCAACCCGGCGGCCAGTTCGACGGCGTCCTGGATGGCCAGGTTCATCCCCTTGCCTGCCGCGGCCGTGATGAGGTGCGCGGCGTCGCCTGCGAGGAAGAGTCGGCCGTCCTGCATGGGTTCGTTCACGCGAACGCGGAGATCGACCAGGACCGGCTCGCTGAACGGCACCCCGTCGAGCTTGCCGTGGATGTCGAGGCGGAGCCCCAGCTCCTCGCGGATCCGGTCCTCCGGCCAGTCCGCGGCCGTGTCCGTGCCCGGCACCTCCACGTAGTAGCGCGTCTGCTGGGGCCCCCTGCGCATCTGCCCCGCGAAGCCCCGCGGGTGCAGCCCGTAGATCGTGTGCTCCTCCAACGGCGGGGCGTCGGCGATCACCGCGACGATGCGGGCGGGCAGGTCCACCTCGTTCGTCCGCAGGCCCGTCATCGCGGTCGCGACCACGCTGTGCGCGCCCTCGCACCCGACCACGGCTTGCGCGCGGATCTCGCTCCCGTCCGCACGCATGACGACGACACCGTCGCCGTTCTGGCGCACCGCGGCGATGGGCGTGCTGAACCGGACGTCGCCGCCGTCGGCGACCAGCGCGTCGCACAGGGCCCCGACCAGCTGGTGCTGCGGATAGATGTAGTTCGTGCGGCCGCCGGTCAGCCCGCCGTAGTCGAACACCGTCGACGCGGTCGGGGTCCGGAACTCCATGCGGCCGTTCTGGATCGTGAACTCGAGATCCACGTCCGCGATCCCCACACTGCGCAGCAGCTCGACAGACCGGTACTCGATCAGGCCTGCCCCCGGCTTGGCGGTGAGCTCGGCCCGCGACCGGCGCTCGAACACCGTGACCGGGATCCCGGCCCGCTGGAGCAGGCGAGCGAGTACGAGGCCGGCTGGACCGGCACCCACGACGACGACATCCCCCGTGACATCCCCCACGACGCCGCCAACGCGCTCCGCCTCGCGGTGATTTCCGCGTTCGCCCTCGGCGAAGGGTGGGTTCGGGGCACGATCGGCGCATGCCGCCCGAGCTGCACCTGCGTCCCGACCGGCTGCACGATCACGCGCGCTCCGCGTCCGGGCTGGCGGAGGAGCTGCACGCGGCGCTGCGTGGCGCGCCGGCAGGCTTCGACGTCGAGCGGTTGCAGGGCGTCGTCGGTGCGGCGGTGCACGAGCTCGCGGAGCTGAGCGCCGCACTTCGCGCTGCCGCGGCGGCCGGGCTCGACGCCGATGCCCATGTGTCGGCCGTGCTGGTCCGCCTCAGGGATGCGCTGGACCAGCAGTGACCGACGATCCGCTGCAGGAGGCGGCGCGGTGGGGTGCACGGCTCGCCGAGGTGCTCTGCGACGTCGGGCGCCGGGCCGGGGAGCTCGCGGAGCTGGTCGCCCGCGACTGGCCCGACCCCCGTGGCCGCGAGTGGGCCGAGCGCACCTCGGTGCTCTGCTCCCTGCTCGGGCGCGAGGCGACGACGGCGGCCGAGTTGGGCGAGTCGTACGCGCGGCAGGCGGCCGACGCGCCCACCCCGCCGCTCCCGGCGACCGGCGGCGCCGGCAGGCGAACCGGGATGCGGCTGGGCGGCACGGACGCCCAGCGCACCGACGACGAGCGCGGAATGCGGATCGCCGAGCTCGACCCACCGCCGTCCGGCTGACCGGCTCACAAACCCGAGCGGACGGTGCAACGACGCCCGACTCGCCGTGTCGGGGTGTCGGACTCGCCGTGCTCGGGTGTCGGACTCGCCGTGTCCGGGTGTCGGACTCGCCGTGTCCGGGTGTCGGACTCGCCGTGTCGGGGTGCCCGACTCGCCGTGCGTGGATGTCGGACTCGCCGTGTCGGGATGTCGGACTCGCGGGTCTGGGCGTTGCGGCTTCGTTCCGCGAGTCTTGCGTTCGGTCACGGCGAGTCCTGCGCTCCGCCGGGCGAGTCTTGCGTTCGGGCGCGGGGACTCGCGCCGTAGGTCAGGGGCGGGCGATGAGGGTGGTGCCGGGGACCTTGCCGTCGACGAGCACGTCGACGCGGTCCTCGTCCTGCAGGTGGTGCAGCAGGAACGCGGTGACCAGGGCGCGGGTGCGGCGGCGGGTCTTGGCGTCGGGGCTGCCGGAGAGCACGAAGTCGCTCCAGTGCGTGCCCTCGAGGAAGCCGGTGTGGGAGGCCTTGTCGAGGGTTCGCAGCCATACCGGCCCGCCCGCCGCCGCGGCGACCGGCTCGGCGTTGCCCGCGGCCGGTGCGACGGTGTCGCGGCCGGCGGCGAGGTGCAGCACCGGCACGGTGACGGCGCGCGCCGCGTCGTGGACGGTCGCGTGGGTCTGCGCCACCGCGATCGTGACGACGGCGGCGGCCCGCGGGTGGCCCTGTGCGGCGATGAGCGCGGCCGCGCCGCCGATCCCGTGTCCGGCGAAGGCCGTGCGGCGGGCGTCGACGCTGATCTTCCCGTCGCCGAGGCGCACTCCCACGCAGACGTCGAGGGTGGTGCGCAGGTCGGCGGCGAAACCGGCGTGGCTGGGCAGCGGCCCGCGGTGGCTACCGGGGGCGGCCGCGACGATGCCCCAGGACGCGAGGTGGCGCAGCAGGTCGGCGTAGCGCTCCGGGGGCTGCAGCCAGTCGTGCCCGAACGCGACGGCGGGCAGCCCCAGCCCTTCCTCGGGCGCGAAGACCACGCCGGGGAGGCCGACCATGCCGAGATCGCCGCGCAGCACCGTGTGCGGACCGGGGCGCGACAGCCGCTCGACGGCGTCCTTGGCCCCGCGCACCTCGGGCGGTCGGAGAGCGGAGCGGGTGCGGGTCACACGCGCACGTTAGCCGCCCGCGCGCGAGCGGGGCGACGGGACGCGCGCGTCGGCCCTACGCTCGTCGCATGAGGGGGGTCTGGACCGCGCAGCAGGTACGGGACGCCGAGGCGGTGCTGCTGGCCCGCACCCCGGACGGCGCGCTGATGCGGCGGGCCGCGTTCGGGCTCGCGGTGCACGCCCGCCGGATGCTCGCCGGGGACGGAAGGGTGGCCGGGCGACGGGTCGTGCTGCTCGTCGGCGCGGGCAACAACGGCGGCGACGCGCTCTGGGCCGGCGTGGAGCTGCGCAGGCGGGGGGTGGGCGTCACCGCGGTGCTGCTGGACCCGGCGCGGGCACATCCGGCGGGGCTCGCCGCGTTGCTGCGGGTCGGCGGGCGCGCGGTGGATGCGGAGGCCGGGCTGGTCGCCGTGCCCGGCGCCGACCTGGTGATCGACGGCATCATCGGCATCTCCGGCCGGGGGGCGCTGCGCGAGCCCGCCGCCCGGCTCGTGGCGGCCGCCGACGGGGCGGGCGTGCCGGTGCTCGCCGTCGACCTGCCCAGCGGGGTCGACCCGGACACGGGCGCCGCCGACGGGCCCGCCGTCACCGCCGCCGCGACCGTGACGTTCGGCGCGCTCAAGCCGGTGCACGTCCTCGCCGCCGCCCGTTGCGGGCCGGTGCACCTGGTGGACATCGGGCTCGCGCCGCTCCTGCCCGAGCCGCACGCCCACGTGCTCGACGCCCCCGACGTGGGGCGGCGGTGGCCCGCGCCGGGCCCGGCCGACGACAAGTACACCCAGGGCGTGGTGGGGATCGCGGCCGGATCGGCGACCTACCCCGGCGCGGCCGTGCTGGCCACCGGTGCCGCCGCGCTCGCGACGAGCGGGATGGTGCGGTTCGCCGGCAGCGCCGCGCCCGGCGTGCGCGACCACTGGCCGGAGGTGGTGGCCGCCGGATCGATCGAGGAGGCTGGGCGGGTGCAGGCCTGGTCGGTCGGGCCGGGCATCGGCACCGACGACGCGGGCCGCGCGGTGCTCGCGGCGGCGATCGCGGACGAGGTGCCGCTGTGCGTCGACGCCGACGCCATCACGCTGCTCGCGGCCCACAAGGACCTCAGGGACGCGCTGCGGGGGCGGCCGGTGCTGCTCACCCCGCACGACCGCGAGTTCGCCCGGGTGGCGGGCGAGGTGGGCACCGACCGGATCGGCGCGGCCCGCCGGGCGGCCGCCGACCTCGGCGTCACCGTGCTGCTCAAGGGCAACGCCACCGTCGTCGCCGACCCGGACGGGCGCGCGCTCGTGCACCCCGCCGCGTCCTCGTGGGCGGCCACGGCCGGGTCCGGTGACGTCCTGAGCGGCATGATCGGCGCCCTGCTGGCCGCAGGCCTCGAACCGTGGTGGGCGGCGGGATGCGCCGCGTACGTGCACGACCTGGCGGCGGGTCTGGCGGCTCGGGGTGCCCCGGCCCCGGCCTCTCGCCTGCAGGCCGCACTCCCGGAAGCGATCCGCTCCGTTCGAGCCTCTTCCACTCCGACGAGCGGCGCTGCCCGGTAGTGGCACTACAGCGCCGTTCGTCCGAACTGTGTCACGGGATGCCCGGCCGCCGGGTGCCGGAGGTCGGGCCAGCCGGGATGCGTTGCCCGTGATGAATGCGATGATTGACTACGTGCAGTCTCCGTCGAGCGCGCCGCGGGCCGAAGCCCTCGTCGATCTCGCCGCCGTCCGCCACAACATCGCGGTGCTCCGTGCTGCGGCCCCTCGGGCCGAGCTGATGGCGGTGGTCAAGGCCGACGGTTACGGGCACGGCGCGGTGCCGGTCGCGGAGGCGGCGCTGGTGGCGGGGGCGTCCTGGCTGGGCGTGTGCACCCTCGAGGAGGCCGCCGAGCTGCGGGGCGCCGGGATCACCGCGCCCCTGCTGTCGTGGCTGCACCTGCCGGACGACGACTTCACCGAGGCCGTCGCCACCGACGTCGATCTCTCGGTCGCGTCGAGGGCGCACCTCGCTGCCGTCACGGCGGGTGCCCGGCGCGCCGGCCGGCCTGCGCGGGTGCACCTGAAGACCGACACGGGGCTCTCCCGGGGTGGGGCGCAACCCGCCGCGTGGGACGCGCTGCTCGACGACGTCGAGAAGGCGGCCGCCGACGGGCACGTGGAGGTCGTGGCGGTCTGGTCGCACCTGGCCAACGCCGACGTCCCGGACCACCCGAGCCTCGAGGTGCAGGCGGCCCGGCTCACGGCGGCGTGGGAGGCGGCCTGCGCGCGCGGGTTCACCCCGATCCGCCACCTGGCCAACGCCGCGGCGACGCTCACCCGGCCCGATCTGCACTTCGACCTCGTCAGGCCGGGGATCGCGGTCTACGGGCTCGACCCGTTGGGTCGCAGGCCCGCCGGGACCCCCCTGAGGCCTGCGATGACGCTGCGCGGCCGGGTGGCGCTGGTCAAGCGCGTGCCGGCCGGCGAGGGCGTGTCGTACGGGCACGAGTGGACCACTCCCTGCGAGACCACCCTTGCTCTCGTTCCCGTCGGGTACGCCGACGGGGTGCCGCGCCTGCTGGGGGGTCGGCTGCGGGTGCTGCTCGGTGGCGCACTGCGGCCGGTCGTCGGCCGGGTGAGCATGGATCAGGTCGTGGTCGACTGCGAGGACGGCACGGACGTCCGGGAAGGTGACACAGCGGTGTTCTTCGGCCCCGGTGATCATGGTGAGCCGACCGCCCAGGACTGGGCGGACGAGCTCGGCACCATCCACTACGAGATCGTGACGGGCGTGCACAGCAGACGCGTGACCCGTTCGTACACCGGGATCGCAGAGTGAGACGAGGACAGATCTGGGGAGCTGTGGCCGGAGCGGCGGGTGCGGCGGTCACCGGCGTCGCCGTCGGCGTGGCCGCCCGGAAGCACTCACGGGTCGCGTCGGAGCGCAGGCGCCTCGCCACGCAGCTGTCGGAGAAGCCACCGCAGCTGGCCGGGGTGCCGGAGAGCGAGCCGTCGTCGGTCACCGCCGATGACGGGGTGCGCATCTCTGCAGAGGAGATCGAGGCGCGGGACGGGAACCCGGCGCTCACGGTGGTGCTCGTGCACGGCTTCGCGCTGGACCGGCGCACGTGGCACTTCCAGCGCCAGTCGCTGCCTGCGCTGTCCGACCCGTCGATCCGCGTGGTCCTCTACGACCAGCGCAGCCACGGCCGTTCCGAGCGCGCCCCGCAGGAGAGCTGCACCATCGAGCAGCTCGGCCACGACCTCGACGCGGTCATCAGGGCGCTGGCCCCCGAGGGTCCGCTCGTGCTCGTCGGCCACTCGATGGGTGGCATGACGATCATGGCGCTCGCCGAGCAGAACCCGGAGCTGTTCGCCGAGCGGGTGGCCGGTGTCGCGTTCGTGTCGACGTCGGCGGGTGAGGTGGCCAGCGGCGGCCTGCCCGGCACGCTGCTCTCCCGGCACAACCCGCTCACCCGCACCGTCGGCCTGCTCGCGCGGCTGCAGCCCACGCTCGTGGAGACCGCGCGGCGCGCACTCGGTGACGTGATCTGGTCGCTCACCCGCAAGTTCGCCTACGGCCAACACAACGTCGCCCCGTGGCTCGTCGACCTCGTCGACACGATGATCGGCGCCAACGCCGTCGACGCACTCATCGACTTCGCCGACACCGTCAACAGCCACAACCGGGTGGCCGCGCTGCCCGCGCTCGCCCACTGCGAGGTGCTCGTCGCCGCGGGCACCGCCGACCGCGTGATCCCGGTCACGCACAGCGACGTCATCGCGGCAGAGCTGCCGGACGCCCGGCTGGTGCACTTCGACGGGGTCGGGCACCTGCCCATGCTGGAACGGCCGGCCGAGATGGACGAGGCGCTCGTCGACCTCATCCGGCGCAGCGCCGACCGGGTCCGCCCGCGCCGCTTCCGGTGGCGTGCATGACCGCCGGGCTGGAGCTGGACGTCGAGTTGGTGCTGCCCGAACCGGCCGACACGGAGGCGCTCGGCGAGCGGCTCGCCGCCGAGCTCGGGCCGGGCGACCTCGTCGTGCTGTCCGGGCCGCTGGGCGCGGGCAAGACGGTGCTGGTGCGCGGCATCGCCCGCGGGCTCGGGGTGGCCGGGCCGGTCACCTCGCCGACGTTCGTGATCGCGCGCGAGCACCGGCCGCTCCCCGGCGGGCGCGGCGTGCCGCTCGTGCACGTCGACGCCTACCGCCTCGGCGGCGCCGCCGAGCTCGACGACCTCGACCTCGACACCGACCTGTCCGAGGCCGTCGTCGTGGTCGAGTGGGGCGAGGGCGTGGCGGAGCGGCTGGCGTCCCGGCACCTGCTCGTGCGGCTGCAACGCCGGCCCGACGACGTGCGCACGGCCACCGTGTCCCGGGTGGAGGACGCGTGATCAAGGCCGTCATCTTCGACTGGGGCGGCACGCTCACCCCCTGGAAACGGATCGACAACCTCGAGGGCTGGCGCCTGCTCGCCGAGGTGCTGCACGACGGTGACGCCGAGCGCGCTGCGGCCCTCGCGGACGCACTGCTGGCCGCGGAGGACGCGCGCTGGGCCGCCGCCCGCGAGGAGCACCTGGCGTTCACCCTCGAGCAGGTGCTGGCCGACGCCGCGCACCACCATCCGGCCGACGTCCCGGCCCAGGTGCGCGAGTCGGCGCTGGCCCTGCACCGCGAGTTCTGGCTCGGGCAGATGCCGACCGACCCGGAGGCCGGGCCCGTGCTGCGCATCCTGCGGGAGCGCGGCCTGAAGCTCGGCGTGCTGTCGTCCACCTCGTGGCCGCGGGAGTGGCACGAGGACCGGTTCCGCTCCGACGGGGTACTGGACCTGTTCGACGCCTGCGTCTGGTCGAGCGACCTGGAGTGGACCAAACCACACCCCGAGGCGTTCCGGGCCGCCATGGACGCGGTGGGCGTCGACGATCCGCGGGCGTGCGTCTACGTGGGCGACCGGCCCTACGACGACATCAGCGGCGCCAAGGCCGTGGGCATGCGGGCGGTCTTCGTGCCGCACTCGGACATCCCGGCCGTGCAGCAGGTTCCGGTGGACGTGCATCCGGACGCCGTGCTGCACCGGCTCACGGACCTGCCGGAGCTCATCGCCAACTGGTAGCCGGCCAACAGCGGCGATCAAGGGCTGATGGCCGCCGCCGGCCCACCAGCGACCCTCTCCCCTTGATCGCCGAGCGCTACCCGGGAGGCTCCTCGCGGTGACCGAGTCGGAATCCGCAATGCCTGCTGCGATGGATTCGCTGCCCGGCAAGCACATGGCTGCAGGAGTGCTGTTCCGGGACCGGGCGGATCGGGTGTTGCTCGTCGAGCCGTCCTACAAGCCGGACTGGGAGATTCCCGGCGGTGTGGTGGAGGTCGAAGAGTCCCCATGGGCGGCGGCGAGCCGCGAGTTGGCCGAGGAGCTGGGCTGGGACGGGCCGGTGGGCCGGCTGCTGGTGGTCGACCACGTGCGTCCAGAGGGCCCGCGTCCCGAGGGCATGAGGTTCGTCTTCGACGGTGGGGTGCTCGAAGAGGCCGACCTGGTGGGAACGGTGTTCCCGGACGGGGAGATCCGCTCAGCGGGGTTCCACACGGTGGCTGAGGCCAGGGGCAAGGTCAAGCCAGTGCTGGCCGACCGCATCGCGGCGGCGCTGGAGGCGGTGGAGCTGGGCGTGACCGTTCTGTGCGAACAGGGACGGCGCATCGCCTGAGGGACTATTCGTCCTCCACGGCTGCGAGCGGGTCGTGGAGGTCACGCCGGGTTGGTCGACGGACCCGAGTCGACCGCCGCATCCGCCCCGCTCGTAGGCTCAGGAGTGTGCTGGTCCTGGCCCTCGACACCGCCACGCCCGCCGTCACCGCTGGTGTCGTCGAGCTGACCGATGACGCTGTCCTCCTGCGTGCCGCCCGCGTCGAGCATGACGCGCGCAAGCACGCCGAGCTGCTCATGCCCGCCGTGCAGGCGGTGTGCGGCGATGCAGGCATGCCGTTGCGTGCGATCGACGCGGTCGTCGTCGGCGCGGGGCCGGGGCCGTTCACGGGGCTGCGGGTCGGGATGGTGACCGCCGCGGCCCTCGGCGACGCTCTCGGCGTACCGGTGCACGGCGTGTGCTCGCTCGACGCCATCGCTGTCGACGCGGCGGGGGAGGGCCTGCTGCTCGTCGTCACCGACGCGCGGCGCCGCGAGGTCTACTGGGCCGCCTACGACGAGTCCGGGGAGCGGGTCGACGGGCCGCACGTCCAGGCGCCGGCCGCAGTGGCCGAGCGGGCGCGCGAGCTGGGGGCGGTGGCCGCGGCAGGAGGGTCGGCGGCGCTGGTCGGGCTGCCGGCGCGGCCACCGGAGTCGCCGTCGCCCACGGGGCTCGTCGCGGTGGCGGCGCCCATCCTGCGTGCGGGTGCGGCGCCGGACCCGCTCGTGCCGCTCTACCTGCGCCGCCCCGACGCCGTGGAGCCCGGCACCCGCAAGCGGGTGAGCGCCTGATGCCAGCCACCGTGCAGATCGACGTGCTGCGCGAGTCGGACGCGGCGCGCTGCGCCGAGCTGGAGCGGCTGCTCTTCCCGGGCGACGACCCGTGGAGCGAGCGGGCGTTCCGCGACGAGCTGCAGGCGGGCCACCCGTACCTGGCCGCTCGGGACGGCGAGCTGCTCGTCGGATACGCGGGGCTCGGCTTCGTCGCCGGGCCGCCGCAGGCCGAGGCGGAGATCCACACGATCGGCGTCGACCCCGCCCACCAGCGCCGCGGCATCGGCCGCGCGCTGTTGCGCGGGCTGCTCACGGTGGCCGACGAGCTGGGCGCCACCGTGTTCCTCGAGGTCCGCACCGACAACGAGGCCGCGCAGGCGCTCTACGAGGCCGAGGGGTTCACGGTGGTGGGGCTGCGCAAGCGTTACTACCGACCCAGCGGCGCGGACGCGTACACGATGCGGCGGGAGCGCAGATCATGATCGTCCTGGGGATCGAGACCTCGTGCGACGAGACGGGCGTCGGCGTGGTGCGCCTCGACGATGCGGGCGGGGTGGAGCTGCTCGCCAACGAGGTGGCCTCCTCGGTCGACGAGCACGCCCGGTTCGGCGGTGTCGTGCCCGAGGTGGCGTCGCGCGCTCACCTGCAGGCCATGGTGCCCGCCGTGCACCGCGCGCTCGACACCGCGGGCGTCACCGGCCAGGACGTCGAGGCGGTCGCGGTCACCGCCGGCCCAGGGCTCACCGGCGCCCTGCTCGTCGGGGTCGCGGCGGCCAAGGCCTACGCGGCCGCCTGGGACGTGCCGCTGTACGGGGTGAACCACCTCGCCGCGCACGTCGCCGTCGACACGCTGCAGCACGGTCCGCTGCCGCCGTGCCTCGCGCTGCTCGTCTCCGGCGGGCACTCGAGCCTCCTCGACGTGCCCGACCTCGCCGGCCCCGTCACCCCGCTCGGCGCCACGATCGACGACGCGGCGGGCGAGGCGTTCGACAAGGTCGCGCGCCTGCTCGGGCTGCCGTTCCCCGGCGGTCCGCACATCGACCGGGTGGCCCGTGACGGCGACCCGGCGGCGATCGCGTTCCCCCGCGGCCTCACCGGTCCGCGTGACGCCCCGTTCGACTTCTCGTTCTCCGGGCTCAAGACCGCGGTCGCGCGCCACGTCGAGGCGTTGGAGCGGGTCGGCACGCCGGTGCCCGTGGCGGACGTCGCCGCGAGCTTCCAGGAGGCCGTGGTCGACGTGCTCACGGCGAAGGCCGTGCGTGCGGCCCGGGAGCGCGGGATGGACACCCTGCTGCTCGGCGGCGGGGTGGCGGCCAACTCGCGGCTGCGCGCGCTGGCGCAGGAGCGCTGCGACGCCGCGGGCATCGGGTTGCGCGTGCCGCGGCCCGCGCTGTGCACCGACAACGGGGCGATGGTCGCGGCGCTCGGCGCGCACCTGCTGGCCGCCGGTGCCGCGGCGAGCCCACCGGACCTGCCGGCCGACTCCTCTCTCCCGGTCACCGAGGTGCTGGTCGGCTGAGCGCGGGCAAGCGCCGACCGGGCCATCACACCGGTTTCGCGCGCGTTGCACCTGCCGTGATTCGCTACAACCCCGGGACTCCGACAAGGGTGAGGAACGCGGTTGCCGCGGGCGTGCGGCCGGCACGGCTCCAGATGACGTACTCGACGCGGGCCGGCGCGTCGGATACCTCGATCGTGGTCACGCCCGTGAGCTGAGGCGCGTATGCGGCGGGGAGTACGGCGACGCCGAGGCCATGCCCGACCAACCGAGCTATGAGGTAGGCCGTCGTCACTTCGAAGGCGACGTCGCGGCTGAGACCAGCGGCTGCGAACGCCTGGTCGGATTGGGCACGTCCGGCTGTGTTGGCCGGCAGGTCCACGAACACCTCGGAGGAAAGCCTCCGCAGGTCGACCACTGGTTCTTCGGCGAGCGGGTGGTCTGGCGCGACCACGGCGACGTATCGGTCACGGGCGAGTTCCCGGGCGTCGACACCCCGGGGCCACGCCGCGGTCGGCAGCCCGCAGAAGGCCACGTCGATGGCCCCCTGCTCGACCCGCTCGATGAGTTCCTCGCTCGGGCTGACGCGCAGGCTGATGCGCACTTGCGGGTACCGCTGGCGGAAGTCGCGCAGCGCGCCCGGGATATCGACCGCAGCGGCGGTGGAGATCAGGCCCACGGCGAGCCGTCCGCGCACCTCACCGACTGCGGCGGCGACCTCGGCGGCAGCGCGCTCGGCGGCCTCCAGGCACTGGCGTGCGGTGGGGAGGAACGCCGCGCCTGCCGGAGTCAGCCGCACCCGACGGCTTGTGCGGTCGAACAGTCTCGCTCCCAGTTCGCGTTCCAGGCGCGCGATCTGGTGGCTGAGGGCGGACTGGACGACCAGACATCGCTCGGCGGCCCGGGTGAAGCTGTTCGTCTCGGCGACGGCGACGACGTAGCGCATCTGCTGGAGCTCCACCGATCCATCTTGTATCGAGATCGATGTCATGAACAGCATGCGTTGGACTCATTGATCGTGCCCGGCGAGACTCCTGTGGAGCTCGTGCTGGGCGAGCTGCAACGGCTCCTCGACAGGGCCGACACGGAACTGGAAGAGGGAATGGACGATGCGATCGCTGAAGGGCTTCGGCGCGGCTCTCACCGCACTCGCTATGGCCCTCCCCATGGGCGGGTGCGCCGGCGGACAATCGGAGCTGCCGGCCGAAACCCTTCCGACATCGATCTCGCTGCCCGCCGGTTTCCGGCCCGAAGGCATCGCCATCGGGCCTGGCCCGTTCGCCTTCATCGGCTCCATGGCCGACGGCTCGATCTACCGCGCCGACCTGCGCACCGGACGTGGCGAGATCTTCAGCCGGGGGCCGGGCACACCGTCCCTCGGTTTGAAGACGGATACGCAGGGACGGCTGTTCGTAGCGGGTGGTACGGGCGGTGACGCGCGCGTGGTCGACACCCGCACCGGCGAGGTGCTGGCCTCCTACCGGCTGGCCACCGGACCATCGTTCGTGAACGACCTCACATTCACCCAGGGCGCTGCGTGGTTCACCGACTCCACCGCCCCGGTGCTCTACAAGCTGCCGCTGCGTGACCGAGAGCTCCCCGTCGCCGCGGAGCGGATCCCGCTCACCGGGGATCTCGTGTACGGCGACGGCTTCAACGCCAACGGCATCACGCCGACCCCGGACGGCCAGGGCCTGCTCGTGGTGCAGTCGAACACCGGTGCACTGTTCCGCGTCGACTTCTCCGGCGCGACCCGCCGGGTGGACCTGCACGGCGAGTCGTTGCCGGAAGGTGACGGGATGCTGCTGCACGGCCGGACGTTGCTGGTGGTGCAGAACCGGCTCAACGTCGTGGCCGTCCTGCGGCTGAACGAGGCGGGAACCGAGGGCCGCGTCGAGCGGCGGGTCGGCGATCCGCAGTTCGACGTGCCGGCCACCATGGCCACTTTCGAGTCACGGCTGTACCTCCCCAATGCTCGCTTCACCACGACGCAGACCCCGGACACGCCGTACAACGCCGTCGCCATCCCCCTCCCCGCTCCGCTTTCCTGATCAAAGCTGCGCGCCGTCGGGTGTTCAGATGCTGGTCGGGCCATGACGGTCTTCGGTCAGGATGCGGCCGTAGTCGTCGGCGGCCGCCCACGGGTTGACCGCGCCGTGGCGGGAGCCGACCGCGAGATCACGCCAGAACCGCCCCAGTGGGTTCCCCGCGGCGAACACGCTGGAGCCGTGCAGGTCGAGGAGCTTCTCCACCGCGAGGCGGCAGTCCTGTACCGCGGCCATGAGCTGCAACCCGCGCGTGGGCGAACTCGGCGGGCGAGAAGGAATGGCCGCGCTCGGCGGCGTCCAGCACGTCGGCCCACGCCCAGGGTGCGTTGCTCGGCGGTGTGGACGAGCTGGGTGGCCTCGGCGAACAAGTGCCGTGCCGACGGCGACTCGACCCGGCGCCGGTACGGGTTGCCGAACACGGGCGCGACGCCGTCGACCAGCGCGACGTACCGCCGGCCCAGCGCCCACTCGCGGTGTTCGACGCGCTCGCGGAGCGGTTCGCGTGGGCCGACTTCCGGGGCTGCGCCTTCATCAACACGATCGTGGAGGCCGCGGATCCGGGGAGTCCCGCGCACGCAGTGGCCGACGAGCACAAGCGTCGGCTCACCGCCTACCTGGGCGACCTGCTGACCGCCGCGGGCCACGCCGACCCGCAGGCGATGGCTCCACGCCTGACGCTGCTCGTCGACGGTGCCATCGTCACGGCATTCCGCGAGCGCTCGCCGGCCGCGGCACAGGTGGCCAGGGGCATCGCCGAGGTCCTGCTCGCCGCCTAGCCCGCTCGGCCGCGGACTCGTGCGCGATGGGCCCGCACCCGCGCGCGCACACCGCAGCGTTCCGGGGCGCACCATCGCCTGCGGCCACCGGGGTCGAGGAAGGCCATCCGGCAGTCGTCCGCGGCGCAGGCGTGCAGGTGCTGCGCCTCCGGGCCGCCCAGGTGCTCGAGCGCCTGCCGGGCCACGCGGGCGAGCGCGGCTGCCGGGGTGGGCGGTGGTGCGGGTGCGGGGCGCCCGTTCCGTTCGACCGCGCGGAGCGGGGCGTCCGCGTCGAGCCAGCGTTGGAGCGCCTGCAGTGGCTCGGCGGGGACCGGGGCCTCGTCCAGCACGGCGAGCGCGAGGGGGCGCAGCGTCTCGCGGAGCGCACGGGCGCTCGCGACGTCGCGGTCGGTCGGGGTGCGTCCGGCGGTCAGCCCGTGGTGGGCGAGCCAGCGCTGCATGACCGGTGGCCCGGTGAGGCGCTCGACCGGATGGGTGCCGTACGCGTTCCCGACGCTGGCCAGCAGGTCCAGCCATGCGGCGCCGGCGTCGAGGCGCAGGACGGGCGAAGCGGGCACCGCCCCACTGTAACGGGTTGACACGTTACGGCGCCGCCGGTCAACCTGTAACGGGTCGGACCGTTACATGGAGGTGGGCGTGGACCGGGTGCTGGGGCCGCTGTTCGTCCTGCTGTGGAGCTCCGGCTTCCTGGCGGGCGTGTTCGCGACGCGGGACGTGCCGGGTCTGTCGCTCGCAACCGTGCGGCTGATGCTGGCCGGCGGCCTGCTGGTCGCGGTCGCGGTGGCCACCGGCGCCCGATGGCCGCGCGGTCGGAGGGAGTGGCGCGACCTGGTCGTCACGGGCGTGTTGATCCAGGCGGTGCAGTACGGCGCGACCAGCTGTGCGCTTGCGTTCGGCGTCTCGGCCGGCCTCGCCGCGCTGGTGCTCTGCCTGAGCCCGGTGGTGGTCGCCGCACTCGGTGGGCCGGTACTCGGGGAACGGCTCGGCCCGCTCGGGTGGCTCGGATCTGCTGTCGCGGTGGCCGGGGCGCTCGTCGCAGGCCTCGACCACCTCGACGACGGCGGCAGTATCGCGGGGCTCGCCCTGCTCGGCCTCGGGCTCGCGGGATTCGCAGGGGGGACACTCCACCAGAAGCGGGTGGGCGACAGGATGGATCTGCGCACGGGCTCCGCCGTGCAGGTGCTGGTCGGTGCGGCCGTGCTGGCGCCGCTCGCCCTCCTGGTGGACGGTGGCGTCGTCCTGCCGCACACCGCGACCGGTGCCGGCGCGCTCGCCTGGCTCACGGTCGTCAACTCGGGCGCGGCCGTCCTGCTGCTCTTCGCACTGCTGCGCCGGGGCACGGCGGCCTCGGTCAGCGGGCTGCTCTACCTCGTGCCGCCGGTCACCGCCGTGCTCGCCGTGCCCGTCCTCGGGCAGCCGCTCGAGCCGCGGACGCTGGCCGGCCTGGCGGTCACGCTGACGGGGGTGGTGCTGGTGCAGCGCGCGTCACGAGAGCGTCAGCGAGGTGGCCTTGCTGCAACACGGCAGTAGAGCCACCTCGCTGATGTCGCTCGACGCCTACGCCGACACGTGCGAGAGCAGCCTCAGCTCGTCGTCCGTCAGCTGCAGGTCCAGCATCGGCAGGAGGGCGGCCAGCTGCTCGGGGTTCCGGGCGCTCGCGATCGGCGCGGTGACGGTCGGCTGCTCGGCGAGCCAGGCGAGGGCCACGGCGGCCACCGGAGCCCCGTGGCCCGCCGCGATCTCGTCCAGCACCGCGAGCACCGCGCGCCCGCGGTCGTCGAGGTAGGCGAGCGCCCCCTCGGAGCGCTCGCTGTCGACCTGGGTGTCCGGCCGGTACTTGCCCGTGAGGAAGCCCTTCGCGAGCGCGTAGTACGGCATGCAGGCCAGGCCCTCGCTCTCGACGAGCGGGGCGAGCGCGTTCTCGTACTCCTCGCGCTCCATCAGGTTGTAGTGCGGTTGCAGCGCGACGTAGGAGGCGAGCCCGTCGCGCGCGGAGATCTCCAGGGCCGAGCGCAGCCGTTCGGCCGTGAAGTTGGACGCCCCGATCGCACGCACCTTCCCGGCGCGCACCAGCGCGTCGAAGGCGTCGGCGGTCTCCTCCTGCGCGGTGTCCGGGTCGTCGCGGTGGGCGTAGTAGAGGTCGATGTAATCGGTGCGCAGCCGCCGGAGCGAGTCGTCCACGGCCTCGGCGATGTTCTTCGCGGAGAGCCCCTTGCGCTCCGGCCACGAGCCCACCTTCGTGGCGACGACGACGGCGTCGCGGTTGCCGCGGGACGCCATCCACTCCCCGATGATCGCTTCGGACTCGCCACCGGAGTTGCCCGGTGCGCGCCAGAAGTAGGAGTCGGCGGTGTCGACGAAGTTGCCGCCCGCGGCGGCGTACGCGTCGAGCACGGCGAAGGACGTGTCCCGGTCCGCCGTCCAACCGAACACGTTGCCGCCCAGGCAGAGCCGGCTCACCTCGAGGTCGCTCGAGCCGATCTTCAGCATGCCCCCAAGCCTACGGACGGGGTGACATGCGGCGGGCGCCGGTTCACCCACCCCCACCCTCGATCGGCACCACCGTGAGACCGGCCTCCGACGTGACGAAGAGGGTGCTGCCGCACCGCGCGTGCGATACCGAAGTCGATGAGGCGGGGCCCGTCCGCGCTCAGCAGGACGTTGGACGGTTTGAGATCGCGGTGCACCACACCGGCGGCGTGCAGGTGCGCCAGTGCCTGGGCGAGCCGGCTCGCGAGGACCGTCGCGGCGCCCTCGGGGAGGGGCCGGAAGCCGCCACGGCGGCCGCGAGGTCGGATCCCGCGACGTACTCGGTGGCGAGCCACGGCTGCGGGGCGTGCGGGTCGGCGGCGACGACGGCCGCGGTCCACGGGGAGTTGACGCTCCTGGCGGTCGTGATCTCGCGGGCGAAGCGGTTGCGGAACTCGGGGTCGGCGGCGTGGCCGGGACGCACGACCTTGACCGCCGCCTGCCGGCCGCCGATGTCGCGCCCGAGGTACACCTGGCCCATCCCGCCCGCGCCGAGCCTCACGACGAGCCGGAAGGGCCCGATGCGGGTCGGTCGTCGGGTTGCAGCTCGTCCATCCGTGCCCCCAGCACAGACGACGGTCGGGGCTCCCGGACGTCCCGGCCCCCTGTCGGTCCCCACTGGCGGGCGGTGGGGCCTCCCCCGTGATTCACCCGGAAGTGTGCACGTCGGGCGCCCGGACGGCCCCATCGGGGGCCGCGAACCGCCGGGCCCGACCGGCGTTGAACCGTTGGCACTCTCATGGGTAGAGTGCCAACGGAACGGCCCGGACGTTCCGGCACCCGCGACGACGGGGCGCCCGCGCGCTGTCCACCAGAACCCATTCAGCGAGTGCACGCACCCCAGGAAGGGGAGGTCATCAAGTGGCGAACATCAAGCCGCTCGAGGACAAGATCGTCGTCCAGGCCAGCGAGGCCGAGACCACCACCGCGTCCGGCATCGTCATCCCGGACACCGCCAAGGAGAAGCCGCAGGAGGGCAAGGTCCTCGCGGTCGGCCCCGGGCGCATCGACGACAACGGCAACCGCGTCCCGCTCGACGTGAACGTCGGCGATGTCGTCATCTACTCGAAGTACGGCGGCACCGAGGTCAAGTACAACGGCGAGGAGTACCTCATCCTCTCCGCCCGCGACGTGCTCGCGGTCGTCAACTGACGCAGTCTCCGTAGCACCGCCGCCCCGGTGGTCCCTCGACCGAGCGGGCCGCCGGGGCGGCGTCGTATTTCCGGCTGAACAAGAGAGGCAGGCATGCCGAAGCAGATCAGCTTCGACGAGACGGCGCGCCGGGCGCTGGAGCGCGGGGTGAACCAGCTGGCCGACGCGGTCAAGGTCACCCTCGGCCCGCGTGGGCGCCACGTCGTGCTGGACAAGAAGTTCGGTGGGCCGACCGTCACCAACGACGGCGTCACCATCGCCCGCGAGATCGACCTGGACGACCCGTTCGAGAACCTGGGCGCCCAGCTCGCGAAGTCCGTCGCCACCAAGACGAACGACGTCGCGGGTGACGGCACCACCACCGCCACCGTCCTCGCCCAGGCGATGGTCGCCGCAGGCCTGCGCAACGTGGCGGCCGGCGCCAACCCCACCGCGCTCGGCAAGGGCATCTCGGCCGCCGCCGAGAAGGTGGCCGAGGTGCTCAAGGAGAAGGCCATCCCCGTCGAGGGGAAGGCCATCGCGCAGGTCGGCACCATCGCCTCCCGCGAGGAGGAGATCGGCGCGCTGATCAGCGAGGCGCTCGAGAAGGTCGGCACCGACGGCGTCATCACCGTCGAGGAGGGCTCCACGCTCGCCACCGAGCTGGAGATCACCGAGGGCCTGCAGTTCGACAAGGGCTACCTCTCGCCGTACTTCGTCACCGACGCCGAGTCGATGGAGGCAGTGCTCGAGGACGCCTACGTCCTCCTGCACCAGGAGAAGATCAGCGCGATCGCCGACCTGCTCCCGCTTCTGGAGAAGGTGCTCGGTGAGGGCAAGCCGCTGCTGATCGTGGCCGAGGACGTCGAGGGCGAGGCCCTGTCCACCCTCGTCGTCAACTCGATCCGCAAGACCGTCAAGGTCGCCGCGGTCAAGTCGCCGTTCTTCGGTGACCGCCGCAAGGCGTTCATGGACGACCTCGCGACCGCCACCGGCGGCACGGTTATCAAGCCCGAGGTCGGCCTCAAGCTCTCCGAGGCCGGGCTGGACCTGCTCGGCCGGGTTCGGCGCGTCGTGGTCACCAAGGACAACACCACCCTCGTCGAGGGCGCGGGGTCCAAGGAGGCCATCGAGGGGCGCATCGCGCAGCTGCGCCGCGAGATCGACGAGACCGACTCCGACTGGGACCGCGAGAAGCTGCAGGAGCGGCTCGCGAAGCTCGCGGGCGGCGTCGCCGTCATCAAGGCCGGTGCCGCCACCGAGACGGCCCTCAAGGAGCGCAAGCACCGCATCGAGGACGCCGTGTCGGCGACTCGGGCAGCGGTCGAGGAGGGCATCGTCCCCGGCGGCGGGTCCGCGCTGGTGCAGGCCGCCAAGGCTCTCGACGGCGGCCTCGGCCTCAGCGGTGACGAGGCCACCGGTGTCGCCGTCGTGCGCAAGGCGCTCACCGCGCCGCTGTTCTGGATCGCCGCCAACGGTGGCCAGGAGGGCGCCGTCGTCGTCGGCAAGGTCGCGGAGCAGGAGTGGGGCCAGGGCTTCAACGCCGCCACCCTCACCTACGGCGACCTCATGGCCGACGGCGTGATCGACCCGGTCAAGGTCACCCGGTCCGCCGTGGTGAACGCCGCGTCGATCGCCCGGATGGTGCTCACCACCGAGAGCTCGGTCGTCGACAAGCCGGAGCCGCCGGCGCCCGCCGCGGGCGGCCACGGCCACGGCCACGGTCACGGCCACTGAGCGGTCACGGTCACTGAGCGATCAGTGAGCAGTCCCCGACGAACGGCCCTCTCGTCCGACGAGAGGGCCGTTCGTCGGTATAGGGCCGGGTTGCCCGCGACCCGTTGCGGCGTCGACGATGGGGTGGTGGCCCATACCGCGGACGCGCCGGGTCTCACCGTGGCCGCGACGGCGCGTCGGCTCGGGGTGGCCCCCGGCACGCTGCGCACCTGGGATCGCCGCTACGGGATCGGGCCCAGCGACCACGCGCCCGGCCGGCACCGCCGCTACTCGACGGCCGACGTGGCCCGCCTCGAGCTGATGCAGCGCGCGCTCGTGCGCGGGGTGTCCCCCGGCGACGCGGCGCGCTACGCGCTGTCCGTCCAGGAGCCCGAGTGTGCGCCCGTGCGGCCGGAGCCGGACGAGAGCCGCGCGCGGGTCGGCGGCCGGGTGCTGCGGCTGCCGAGTGTGGACGGCCGCGCCCGCGGCCTGGGCCGCGCAGCGCTCGCGCTCGACTCCGTGGCGGTCTCCGGCCTGCTCGCCGAGTCGGTGCGCAGCGACGGGGTCGAGATCACGTGGGACGAGCTCGTGCGGCCGGTGCTCGGGGCGGTCGGCACGCGGTGGGCCGACACCGCCACCGGTGTGGAGGTCGAGCACCTCGTCACCGCCTGCGTGAGCGCCGTCTTCGGGGCGCTGCTCGGCCGGACGGGACCGGCCGCCCACGACACTCGCCCCGTGCTGCTCGCCGCGATGCCGGGGGAGCAGCACGCCCTGCCGATCCTCGCGCTGGCGGCCGCGCTGCACGCACACGGCGTCGTCCCCCGCTACCTGGGCGCGGACCTGCCGGCCGACGCCCTCGCGGCAGCGGCGCGGCGCACGGCCCCGGTCGCCGTGGTGCTCTGGTCGCTGATGCCGGGCACCGCCGACCCGTGCATGCTCTCGGCAATGCCCCGCACCCGCCCCCGCTACCGCACGTTCGCCGCCGGCCCCGGATGGGCCGACGCCGCGCTCCCGCGGCGCACCGGCCGGCTGACGTCGCTGCGCGCCGCCGTCACGGCGATCAGCGACGCGGTCCTGGTGTGAGCCCGCCCGCAGGCATCCGCGCCGCCGCCTTCGGCGCCCACCCCGGCGCCGCCGTCCGCGTGCGACCGGGCATGTCGGGCGCGGACCGCTGGCTGGTGGCGGTGACCCTCGGCGGGCAGGGCCGGTACGCGGCGGCCGCCGCCGTCCTCGACGACCTGCTGACCGCACCCGGGGTGCCACCCGCGGTGGCGGCGCACGCCGCCGTCACGCTCGCGGCCCATCGCCGGCAGCTCGGCGGGCACGCCGTGGCGCGCCGCCTCGACGCCGTGGGGCTGCGGCTCGCGGCCGCGGCGCCCCCGGGCCCGCCCGACCCCGACGGGGCCGACGCGTCCGCCGCGCGCATCGACGCGCTGACCGGGCTGGCCGCCGACGCGGTCGGGACGGGTGCGGTGGGACCGGCGCAGCGGCTTCTCGATACCGCGGCTGCCGCCGCGGAGCGTCGTCCCTCGTGGCGGCCCGCCGTGCGGCTCGGCTGGGTGCGCGCGGAGCTGGCGCTCCTGCGCAGCGACGCCGCCGCGGCAGTCGCCCCTGCCCGGACCGCGCTCGAGCTCGCGGAGGAGAGCGGATCGGTGCGGCACGTGCTGAAGTCGCGGATCGTCCACGCCGTCGCGCGGGGCGTCGCGGGCGGTGACCCCGGCGAGGTGCTCGCCGAGCTCGACTCGGCCGCCGACGACGCCGGCCGGGCCGGGTTGCTGTCCCTCGTCTGGCCCGCGAGGTACGCCGCCGCGGACGTGATCGAAAACGCCCCGAACGGAGTCTGGACAGCAAACGAGTCGGCCGCCCGAACGGCGCAGCGGTCGGTGAACGGGCGGACGAGCGGCGCGCCACGCCGACGACACGCCGGGACCGCCACGGTGAGCGTCATCCTGGGCCGATGTGACCCCGTTGGGAGGCGCCTGATGAGGGAGGCGCTGGGCCTACCTGCTCTGCTCCCGGTAACCTGATTAGTCCGTTCGGACCTACGTCACCCACATGACGAGTGCCACTTGGCGCAACACTCCCGAATGGAGGGCACAAACCGGCCCTGATCGTGTCAAGGTGAGCCGGTCACTCGCCGATGAGGGGGGTGACACATCACCCGGCTGCAGGAAGCTGCAGGAAGGAATCGTCGTGACGACGGTACTCATCTGCGACGATCGTCGCAGCGTCCGCGAAGGCCTGACCCGCGTGATGTCCGCGGTGCCGGGGGTGCACCGGATCGATTGCGTTGCGCACGGGGACGAGCTGCTGGCGAGGTTCTCCCGGCAGCCGGTGGACGTGGTTCTGGTCGGTACCCAGCGTGCGGTGCCCACCGGGGTCGAGGCCACCCGGCGGCTGGTCGCCGCCCATCCACAAGCCAACGTCATCGTCTTCGGCGCCCCCGACGACGCGGGCAGCATCGCTGCCGCGATCGCCGGTGGTGCACGCGGCTACCTGCGTTGGGACGCGTCGCGCCCCGAGCTGGTCGCCGCGCTCGCGCACACGCTGGCGAGCACGGCCGTACCGACGCCCCGTGCGCCAACGGATCCCGGCGTGCAGCTCACCGAGCGCGAGCTCCAGGTGCTGCGCGGCATGAGCCAGGGCAAGAGCAACGGCCAGATCGGCCGCGAGCTCTACCTGTCGGAGGACACGGTCAAGACCCACGCACGGCGCCTGTTCCGCAAGCTCGGCGTGCGTGACCGGGCCCAGGCCGTGGCCCACGGCTTCCGCAGGGGCCTCGTCTCCTGACCTCCGGAGGCACGACGAGCGCGGGGAGCGGCGCCGCGGGGCGCCGCTCCCGCTCGCGCTCCGTGTTCGTGCGCTCCTGAGCTCTCGCGCTCGCCGTCGACCGCCCTCGGTTCCGGCAGGCACCTCGCGCCACTCCTGTGCACCATCTGCCGTCTACTCGCTCTGCGCGATGACGCACATCCCGCCCTGCGGTGTCAACTTCCCGCGGCGGCTTCGGGCACCCGATCGGGTGGTCATCGTCCACTTTCGGCAACCCAGAGCGTCCTTCGTGCGTCTACCTCTGCAGACGAAGTAGCCCATCCCGGTCCGCCGAGCGGCTTCGCTACGGTGGTCCGCAATGAGGCACGGTTGAACACTCTCCGTGGTCAGCCTCACGAACGGATGATGCCGAAGATGTTCCGTAACGCGCGTACCGCGGGCCGCGATGAGTGAGCAGACAGACGTACCCGACGAACTGGTGGCCCGTGCCATGACGGGCGACCACCAGGCAGTCGGGGCATTGATCGCGCTCATCCGGCCCATGGTCGTGCGTTACTGCCGGGCACGGCTGGGCCGAGTGGACAGGTCGTCGGTCTCCGCCGACGACGTTGCACAGGAGGTGTGTTTGGCCGTGCTCACGGCCTTGCCCGGGTACCGCGTGCAGGGACGACCGTTCCTCGCGTTCGTGTACGGGATCGCCTCGCACAAGGTGATCGACGCCCACCGGGCAGCCACCCGGAACCGGTCGGAGCCGGTCGCGGACATCCCGGACGCGGTCGAGTCGGCCGACGGGCCCGAACAGCGCGCGCTGCGGATCGAACTGTCGAGCGAGATGGGCAAGCTGCTCGACACGCTCCCCGAGAAGCAGCGGGAGATCCTCGTGCTGCGCGTCGTCGTTGGACTGTCGGCAGAGGAGACGGCCGAGGCCGTCGGCTCCACCCCGGGAGCGGTCCGGGTTGCACAGCACAGGGCGCTCGCGCGCCTGCGGAAGTCGATGCCCGAGGAGGAGGTGGTCTGAGTGCCCGACGACACGCTCCACCCCTTCGGCGGCAACCACAACGGCCACAACGGCCACAAAGGCACGAACGGGTCCCGGCCCCCCGGCATGCAGTCGAAGCCCGTCGCCTTCGACGATCTGGCCGAGCCGGTCGACCTGGTCGCCGTTCAGGCCGACGACGAGCTCATCAACGCCCTGGCCGCCGGCATGTCCGTCTCGGCGCCCGGGGTCGGCGGCTACGACGCCGACGATCGCGTAGCCGCGATACTCGCCGCCTGGAAGGCGGACGTCGACGCCGATCCGGTGCCGGAGCTCGTCGACGTCGACACGGCGGTGTCCACACTGCTCGCCGCGCGCCCACCGTCCGGGCGCACCCGGCACCTGGTGCCGGTCGCAGCGGCGGCCGCGTTCCTGGTCCTCGCCATCGGCGGTGTGTCGGTCACCTCCTACAACGCCAATCCGGACGACGCCCTGTGGGGCATCTCGAAGGTGCTCTACAGCGAGCGGGCCGAGTCGGTGGAGGCGGCGGCCCGCGTCGAGGAGCGGATCGAGAGCGCCAAGGACGCGCTCGCTGCCGGACAGCCCGTGCTCGCAGCGCAGGAGCTCGCGCAGGCCGAGAAGGATCTGCAGGTCGTTCGTCCCCAGGAGGGCCAGGACGAGCTGGCGGAGGCGCAGGACTTCCTCCAGGCGAAGGCCGCCGAGACCCCCGAGGGCACGAAGGTGAACCCGGCGTCGCCGCTCGCCACGCAGCCCTCACGGCGGGTTCCGGAGAGCGTCCGCGAGCCGCGGCCGTCGGAGTCCGATGACCCCGACAGCACCACCCAGGAGCCGGACCCGTCGTCCGCCACCGGGGAGGGTGAGCCCGGGCCGGAGGTCGCCAGCACGCCGGATGAGAACACCGGCAACCCGACGACCCGCCCCACCGCCGACCCCCGGCGGGCGGTCGCGCCGGAGGACGCCGGCTCGGCGCCCACCAGCAGCCCGAAGCCGCCCCCGCCCGGGAACGGTGAGGGCGAGCCGGACGACCCGACGAGCGGGGGCAACCCGCCCGCCACGTCGGAGGGCAGGCCCGATGCCACGACCTCACCGTCACCGAGCAATGAGGTCGACGGCGAGGCACCTGATACCGGTGGCCCGAGCGCGTCCGGCGCGGAAGCCCCGACCGCCACCAACTGACGCCGACCACGACGAAGCCCCCCGATCCGGTGGAGATCGGGGGGCTTCGTCGTGTTCGGGGCCGTCGTCAGGAGTCGGACAGCACCGCATCGGCGTAGCCGCGGCAGTACTCCCAGGTGACGTAGTTGGTGGGGTCGGGGTCGAAGGCCGGCTCGTGGGGCCGCATCTGGCCCTCGTCGAGCAGCTGCTGGAGGCTGGAGCGCAGCAGGCTCCACTCGTGGAAGTGCTGCTCACCGCAGTCGCCGCAATCGACGACGATGCCGCGCACGCCACGGGCCTCGAGGAGTGCCTGGTAGACAGCGAGATCGGCGAGGTCGGCCACCACTTCGTCGCGCTCGGCCTCGCTCAGCGACTCCTGCTCGACTGTCTCCGGGCCGTCGAGCGACAGCGCGGGGTCGTGCGGATCTCCGGCGAACGGGTCCGGTGGCAGCGCATCACGTGACACGTGCCTCACGATACCCGCACGTGAGACCCTCCGGCCCGGCCACACGGCGATCGCGGCCGCCTGCGGATGATCAGGCGCGGACAACGGCTCCCACGACCCACGCGATCGGCGGGACACCCGCAGATACGATGGGCGAACGGGGTCGAAAGGCGAGACGGGATGGTGGCGATGACGACCGAGGCCGCGAGCCAGGAACTGGCCCCCAAGTTCGCGATGCTGGGCCTGACGTTCGACGACGTGCTCCTGCTGCCCGCCGAGTCCGACGTCGTGCCGAGCACGGCCGATACGAGCACGCAGGTCACGCGTCGCGTCCGGTTGAAGGTGCCGATCGTGTCCTCCCCCATGGACACCGTCACCGAGTCCCGGATGGCGATCGCGATGGCCCGCGCAGGCGGCCTGGGCGTGCTGCACCGCAACCTGTCGCCCGAGGAGCAGGCGGCGCAGGTCGAGGTGGTGAAGCGATCCGAGGCCGGGATGGTCACCGACCCGGTCACCTGCTCGCCCGACGACACCCTCGCCGACGTCGACGCGCTGTGCGCCAAGTTCCGGATCTCCGGCGTGCCGGTCACCGACGCGGGCGGCCATCTGGTCGGGATCATCACCAACCGGGACATGCGGTTCGAGATGGACCACTCCCGGCCGGTGCACGAGGTCATGACGCACGCGCCGTTGATCACCGCGCGGGTCGGCGTCACCGCGGAGGCCGCGCTCGGGCTGCTCCGCCGCCACAAGCTGGAGAAGCTGCCGATCATCGACGGCGACGGCATCCTGCGCGGCCTCATCACGATCAAGGACTTCAACAAGACGGAGAAGTACCCGCTCGCCACGAAGGACCCGGACGGCCGGCTCGTGGTCGCGGCCGCGGTGGGCGTCGGCGACGAGGGGTACGCGCGCGCGATGAGCCTCGTGGACGCCGGGGTCGACGTGCTGATCGTCGACACCGCCCACGGCCACTCCCGCCGGGTGCTGGAGACCGTCGCCAAGCTCAAGGCCGAGGTGGGCCACACCGTCGACGTGGTCGGCGGCAACGTCGCCACCCGCGCGGGGGCGGCCGCTCTCGTCGAGGCGGGCGTCGACGCGGTGAAGGTCGGCGTCGGCCCGGGCTCGATCTGCACCACCCGCGTGGTGGCGGGCGTCGGCGCACCGCAGATCACGGCGATCTACGAGGCCGCACAGGCGTGCGCCGCCGCGGGCGTGCCGGTGATCGGCGACGGCGGCATCCAGTACTCGGGCGACATCACCAAGGCGATCGTGGCCGGCGCGTCCACCGTGATGCTCGGCAGCCTGCTCGCCGGCACGGCCGAGTCGCCGGGTGAGGTGATCCTCGTCGGCGGCAAGCAGTTCAAGACCTACCGCGGCATGGGGTCGATCGGGGCCATGCGCTCGCGCGGCGACGCCCGGTCCTACTCGAAGGACCGCTACGCGCAGGACGACGTGCTCAGCGAGGACAAGCTGGTGCCGGAGGGCATCGAGGGCCGCATCCCGTTCCGCGGGCCGCTCGCGCAGGTGGTGCACCAGCTCGTGGGCGGGTTGCGATCGGGCATGGGCTACGCGGGCGCCCAGACGATCGAGCAGCTCCAGCAGGCGCAGCTCGTGCGGATCACCGCAGCGGGGCTCAAGGAGAGCCACCCGCACGACATCACGATGACGGTCGAGGCGCCCAACTACTCGGCGCGCTAGGGAGTGCCCCGGGCCGGAAACCCGGCGCACATCTCGACGGCCCAGGTTTCCGCTGGCCGCACCGACGAACCGGCCGAGTACACCCGGTACGAGGCCGGCCAGTCGGCACGCCCAGCGGAGACCTGGATCCGCCGATATCCGCACCGGGTTTCCGGCCCGGGACACTGGCGTTCTACTGTGGTCACCCGTGCGTGACCTCGTGGAGATCGGGATGGGCCGGGAGGCCCGTCGCAGCTACGACCTGAACCAGGTCGAGATCGTGCCGTCCCGGCGGACGCGCAGTTCCCAGGAGGTCTCGACCGCCTGGCAGCTCGACGCGTACCAGTTCGGGATCCCGCTCGTCACCCATCCCACCGACGCGATCGTGTCGCCCGCCACCGCGGTGCGGATCGGCCGGCTCGGCGGTCTGCCGGTGCTCAACGCGGAGGGCCTGTGGGCCCGCCACGCCGACGCCGAGGGTGCCCTGGAGCGCGTCGTGGCCGCGGCGGACGACGACGACCCCCTCGCCGCCATCCGGCTGCTGCAGGAGCTGCACTCCGCCCCGATCCAGCCCGACCTGCTCGCCGAGGCGCTGAAGACCGTGCGCGAGGCCGGCGTCACGGTCGCCGCCCGGGTGAGCCCGCAGCGCGCCCGCGAGCTCACCCCCGACCTGCTCGCAGGCGGCGTCGAGATCCTCGTCGTGCAGGGCACGATCATCTCCGCCGAGCACGTGTCCGGCGGGGAGCCGCTGAACCTCAAGGAGTTCATCAACTCCCTCGACGTCCCGGTGGTCGCGGGCGGCGTCGGCGACTACCGCACGGCCATGCACCTCATGCGCACCGGCGCCGCAGGCGTGATCGTCGGGTACGGCGAGTCGTCGGCCACCACCACCGACGACGTGCTCGGCATCGGCGTGCCGATGGCCACGGCCATCGTCGACGCGGCCGCCGCCCGCCGGGACTACCTCGACGAGACGGGCGGCCGGTACGTCCACGTGATCGCCGACGGCGGCATGGCCGGCTCCGGCGACATGGCCAAGGCGATCGCCTGCGGCGCCGACGCCGTGATGCTGGGCGAGCAGCTCGCAGGCGCGGCCGAGAGCCCGGGCCGCGGCCTGTACTGGACCTCGGCGGTGGCACACCCGTCGCTGCCCCGGTCGGAGATCACGGGGTTCCTCCAGGGCGAGATCGACCTGGAGACCCTGCTCCACGGCCCGACCCGCAGCCCGTACGGCACCGTCAACCTCTTCGGCGCCCTGCGGCGGGCGATGGCGAAGACGGGCTACTCGGACCTGAAGGAGTTCCAGCGGGTCGGGCTCACCGTCCGCGGCTGATCGCGGCGAGAAGCACGCGACAGCGCTCGGGATCGCTATGGCGTGCTTTTCGAGCGGCCTGATCGTGGCGAGACGTACGTCGGCGTCGTCCGCGGAACCGTTGTGTGCTGCTCGGCGGGACCACCTGCGGCAGCTGAGCGCTGCCGCGGGATCCCAGGTGCCGCCGGGCCAGGACCAGCACCTCGTGCGGGTCGACGCCGTGCACGTGGGACAGGGCGTCGACGGCCACGACCGCCTCCACGAGCGGGGTGCGCCTGCCGAGGTCGTAGGCCGTGCGCACCGGAGTCGTGACGACGAGGCCGCCCAGCTCCTGCAGCTCGTCGGGCGGGATCCGGTCCTGGCGGGCGATCAGACCCGGGTGCCGGCGCACGCGGTGTGGCGAGACGATTTCGGCCGGCGCCCCGACCGGGGCGCAGTCGGCCCCGAGCAGCTCGGCTGCGGAGTGGCCACCCAGGGCACCGCGACCGTCGACCAGCAGGTACGCCGCCCGGGAGAGCAGCGCGCGGTCGACCTCGGCGTGGACGGGCACGTAGACGTCGGGGAACAGGCGGCGGAAGCGCGGGCCGCGGAGCACGCCCGGGGTGAGGAGACCGGCGGCGATCGCGGCGGAGCCCGCGGAAGGGCTGGGTGAGGTCCATGGCCGGCACTGACGGCGCTCACGGCGCTGCGGTTCCGCAACGTTCGCACCTGCACACGCCCTGCGCCGAGCAGCACGCCAGGGTTGCTCTCGCGAGGCCTACGTGCTGATCCGAACGATCACTCCCATCGAGAAGCACGACAGCGCTGCTGCAACGGCGGCCGGATGCTGCTCGCAACGATCAACGGCGGGTGCACGTGTGCTTCTCGCCGCGATCCCGGGCCGGGCGGGCCGGGGCGGCGGGACCGGCGATTACGCTGGTGCCGTGCAGCCCCCCACCGTCCTCGTCGTCGACTACGGCGCGCAGTACGCCCAGCTGATCGCCCGCCGGGTGCGGGAGGCGCAGGTCTACTCGGAGATCATCCCGGGCGACATGCCGGTCGCCGAGATCGTCGCCCGCAAGCCCGCTGCGCTGATCCTCTCCGGCGGGCCGTCGAGCGTGTACGAGCCGGGTGCGCCGGCCGTCGATCCCGAGCTGTTCCGCACCGGGATCCCGGTGCTCGGGCTCTGCTACGGGTTCCAGGCGATGGCGCAGGCGCTCGGCGGGGACGTGGCCCCGGACGGCACCCGCGAGTACGGCCGCACCGAGCTCACCCTCTGCGGCGGGAGCGCGTTGCACGACGGGCTGCCGGAGCGGCACCCGGTGTGGATGAGCCACGGCGACTCCGTGGTGCGCGCCCCGGAGGGCTTCACGGTCACGGCCTCGTCGGAGCGGGCGACGGTGGCGGCGTTCGAGGACCCGGTGCGCCGGCTGGCCGGCGTGCAGTACCACCCCGAGGTCGGGCACTCCCCGCACGGGCAGGAGGTGCTGCGCCGGTTCCTGCACGAGGTCGCGGGCATCACGCCCGGCTGGACCACCTCGTCGATCATCGACGACACGATCGACGCCGTGCGCGCGCAGGTGGGTGAGGGGCGGGCCATCTGCGGCCTCTCCGGTGGCGTCGACTCGGCCGTGGCGGCGGCGCTCGTGCAGCGCGCCATCGGCGACCGGCTCACGTGCGTGTTCGTCGACCACGGCCTGCTGCGCTCCGGCGAGCGAGAGCAGGTGGAGCGCGACTTCGTCGCCGCCACGGGCGCGAAGCTGCACACCGTCGACGCCCGGGACCGCTTCCTCGACGCGCTCGCAGGGGTCAGCGACCCCGAGCAGAAGCGCAAGATCATCGGCCGGGAGTTCATCCGGGTCTTCGAGGCCGCCACGGCGGAGGTCGCGGAGAGCGAACACGTCGGCTTTCTCGTGCAGGGCACGCTCTACCCGGACGTCGTCGAGTCAGGCGGCGGGTCGGGCACGGCCACCATCAAGAGCCACCACAACGTCGGCGGGCTGCCGGACGACCTCGAGTTCGAGCTGGTGGAGCCGCTGCGGGCGCTGTTCAAGGACGAGGTGCGCCGGGTGGGCGCCGAGCTGGGCCTGCCCGAGACGATCGTGCACCGCCAGCCGTTCCCCGGGCCCGGCCTCGGCATCCGGATCATCGGTGAGGTCACGGCCGACCGGCTGGCCACGCTGCGAGCCGCCGACGCGATCGCCCGCGAGGAGCTCACCTACGCGGGGCTCGACCGCGACATCTGGCAGTGCCCGGTGGTGTTGCTGGCCGACGTGCGCAGCGTCGGCGTGCAGGGCGACGGGCGCACGTACGGCCACCCCGTGGTGCTGCGTCCCGTCTCCAGCGAGGACGCGATGACCGCCGACTGGACCCGGCTGCCCTACGACCTGCTGGAGCGCATCTCCACGCGCATCACCAACGAAGTGGCCGAGGTCAACCGGGTCGTCCTGGACGTCACGAGCAAGCCCCCGGGCACCATCGAGTGGGAATAGGCGTGAGCGGTTACGGGTGCCCCCGCACCCGTAACCGCTCACGCCCCTTTTCTCCTAGCGGCGGCGCCCCCGCAGGCTGCCGACCAGCAGCAGGAGGCCGATCGCGGCGGCCCCCGCCGCCAGCAACCACCTCGCGTCGAACCCGGCGAGCGACGGCACCTCGCCGACGAACGCGCTCGCGGCCATCCCCAGCGTGAGCAGCCCGACGACCAGCGCCAGCGGGTCGGGCCCGCGCCTCTGCGTCGTCTCCTTCTTCACCAGCTCAGCCACGGCGCACCTCCACGTCTGCCAGTCCTGCGTCGATGTCGATCACGAGCGGGCGTCCGCTGCGGACGCCGTCGGTGCCGAGGTCGTTGATCACCTGCACGTGCGCGTCCGGACCGTCGTCCTCGCGGGCACCGAAGCGGACGTCTCCGAACCCGGCCTGTGCCGTGAGGGTGACGTCGGCCGTGCTCGGCACCCGCACCGTCACGTCGCCTGCGCCCATCGAGATCCGGGTGCGCACGGGGCTCGTGTTCCCGTCCGGCGGCACGGTGAGGTCCAGGTTGCGCAGGTCGAGGTCGATCTCGCCGGCACCGCGCTCGTAGCTGGCCTGCAGCGCGGCCACGGTGGTGGGTGCGGCGACCAGCTCGCCGTACCCGTCACCCTCCCATCGGTCCACGGGCGCCGCCACGATCGCCCAGGTGAGGGAGCCCAGCAGCAGTGCGAACGGGATGAGGCCGCGCCCGGTCCGCAGGAACGCCCCGACCACCAGACCGGCGCCGAGCACCGCGAGCACCACCCCGCACAGCACGGCCAGGTTCGCGAGCGTCAGCATGCCGCCGAGCATCATGATCACCGCGGTCGCGCTGCCGACGATCAGCGCGAGGCCGAGCGTCACCGGTGTGACGGGTAGCCGGCGCGGCGGTGGCTCGGCAGGCGGGGGTGAGGGCTCCGGCAGGTCCCATGCGAACGGTGCCGCGCCGAGCGGGTCCCATGCGGGCGGGTTCACCGGGGGCTCGGTGCTGCCGGCCGCCCCCGTGGGCTCACCCACCAGCGGTGGACCCGCAGCGGCCATCGGAGCGGCGACCGTCGGTGCCTCCGCCGCCCGTTGGCCGCGGTCACCGCGGCTGCGGTGGAGCAGGTACAGCAGCGCGGCCACGACCAGCAGCGGGAGGATCCAATCGGGTCCGTTGCCGCCGAACACGCTTCCCATGGTCACCGCGGCGGCGATGGCGAGCGCGACGACGAGCCACTTGCGCGGCCGGTTCGCTCGCGGGTCCGCCGGACCGGCGGGTTCGTCGGGCAGCAGGATCCAGCCCGCGATGTAGAGCGCCGCCCCGATCCCGGAGAAGGCCGCCACGACGAAGCCGACCCGCACCAGCACCGGGTCGATGTCGTAGCGGCGCGCGATGCCCGCCGCCACCCCCGCCACCTGGCGGTCGTCCCTCGGCCGGGCAGGGCGTGTCTCCCACATCTCCCGCAGCGTCTCGCCGACGTCCGTGCGACTCATGAGGCTCAGACTGCCCGCCCGCGCCCACCACGAGGATGGGGGATGGCCCCGAGCCGTCCCGGAGGTTTCCCCGATGTCCTCCCCCTCCACGCGTGTGACCATTGACGTGTGATGGGAGTTCCCGGTCCCGGCGCAACCGCCGGCACACCGCCGCTCGCGCGCCGGCGAAGCGCCCGCCTCGTGGCGGGTGTCGCCGGCGGCGTCGCCGACCACCTCGGCGTCAACGTGCTGTGGGTGCGCGCCGCGTTCGTCGTGCTCGCGGCGGTCAACGGCGCCGGTGTCATCGCCTACGGGCTGCTGTGGATCTTCGTGCGGCAGGAGCCGATGGAGGTTCCGCGCCCGCTGGGACGTGCCGAGCGCCAGCAGGCCCTCGGGCTCGCCGCGCTGGGCATCGGGGCAGGGCTCGCGGCCGCGGCGCTGGGCAACACCGTCGTGGGCTGGATCGTCGGCCCGCTCGGGGTGGCGGCCGTCGGTGCCGCGGTGGTGTGGCGGGAGGCCGACGAGTCGCAGCGCAGGCGCTGGACCGCGGGGGCGAGGTCGGGCGTCACCGGTGTCACGGGTGGCGGCCGGGCCGCGCTGTGGCGCGTGCTGGCAGGCGCGCTGTTCGTCGCCACCGGGATCGGGGTGTTCCTGTTGGGCAACCTGGACCTCTCGCAGGTGCAGTTCGGGCTGCTCGCGGTGCTGGCCACACTGCTCGGCGTCGGCGTCCTCACCATCCCGTGGTGGGTGCGGCTGATGCGCGAGCTCTCCGAGGAGCGCCGCGAGCGCATCATCGAGACCGAGCGCGCCGAGATCGCGGCCCACCTGCACGACTCGGTGCTGCAGACCCTGGCGCTCATCCAGCGCCAGTCCGACCAGCCGCGCGAGGTGCTGCGGCTCGCCCGCGGCCAGGAGCGCGAGCTGCGCCACTGGTTGTACGGCCCCACCGGCTACGGCCGTTCCGGGCGCGCGTCCGGCGACCCGGCGCTCTCGGAGGGGCTGGCCGACGCCATCACCGCCGCCGCCGCCGAGGTGGAGGACACGTACGCGATCGACGTGCGCCCGGTCGTGGTCGGCGACCGTCCGCTCGACGACGGGTTGCGCGCGCTCGTGCTCGCGGCCCGCGAGGCGATGGTCAACGCCGCGAAGCACGCGCAGGTGGGCGAGGTGAGCGTCTACGTCGAGGTGGAGCCGGACGAGGTGCACGTGTTCGTGCGCGACCGCGGCGTCGGCTTCGACCCGGACAGCGTGCCCGGCGACCGGCACGGCCTCGCCGACTCCGTGCACGGCAGGATGGAGCGGCACGGCGGGACCGTGCGGCTGCGCAGCACGCCGGGAGAGGGCACCGAGGTCCACATCTCCATGCCGGTCGACGGGCGCGCCGCCGAGCAGGACGAAACCGCACCCCCGGTGCGGGCGCAGGAGGAATCCAACACATGACCACCGAACCGACCGACGCGCCCATCCGCGTCTTCCTGGTCGACGACCACGGCCTCTTCCGGTCCGGGGTGCGGGCCGAACTCGACCGGCACGTCCCGGACGTCACCGTGGTGGGGGAGGCCGGCTCCGTCGACGAGGCGGTGGCCGCCATCCGCCACCTGCGTCCCGACGTGGTGCTGCTGGACGTCCACATGCCCGACGGCGGCGGCGCCGAGGTGTTGCGCCAGCTGCGCCCCGAGCTGCCCGACGTCGTGTTCCTGGCGCTGTCGGTGTCCGACGCGGCGGAGGACGTCATCGCGGTCATCCGCGCCGGCGCCCGCGGCTACGTCACGAAGACGATCTCGGGGCGGGAGCTCGCCGACGCGGTACGGCGGGTGAAGTCGGGCGACGCGGTGTTCTCGCCGCGGCTGGCCGGCTTCGTGCTGGACGTGTTCTCCGACCGGCCCGGCGCGGCTCCTCCTGGCGATCCGGAGCTGGACCTGCTGACCCGCCGCGAGCGTGACGTGCTGCGCCTGCTCGCGCGGGGCTACGCGTACAAGGAGATCGCGGGGGAGCTGTTCATCTCGGTCAAGACCGTGGAGACCCACGTCTCGAGCGTGCTGCGCAAAACGCAGCTGTCCAACCGCTACGAGCTCTCGCGGTGGGCGTCGGACCGGCGTCTCGTCTAGGACACCGGCCCGACGCCCACGACCGCGTCAGCGGAGCAGGCCGCCGACGGTGCCGAGCAGACCGCCGACGAGGCCACCATCGCCGTCGTCGTCGCTGTCACCACCGTCGCCGTCGCCGTCCTCGGAGTCGTCGCTGTCGCTGCTCTTGGCATCGCTGCCGGACTCCGAGTCATCCTCGTCTTGGGGAGCGGACGAGTCTTCTTCATCACCGGCGGAGAACAGGCTCATCGAGCGGGAGCTCTTCCTGTCCTCGTCGTCGCCGTCGTCGTTCTTGCTGTCGCTCTTCTTGTCGTCGTCGTCGTCGCCGCCGTCGAGGCCCAGGACTCCGCCGACCGTGTCGAGGATCCCGCCAACGACGCCGCGGTCGTCGTCGTCCTCGTCGCCGCGGCTGTCGTCGTTGTCGCCGCTCTCGTCCTTCGAGCTGCCGGAGTCGTCGCCGGCGCCGGAGTCGCTGCCCGAGCCGCTCGAGGACGAGTCGCTGCTGCCGGAGGAGGACTTCGTCGCGGTGTCGTCGTCCTCGTCGTCGCCGCCTGCGGCCGCCGCGGACGAGCTGTCGTCGCCGGAGCCGCTGGTGGAGCCACCGTTGCCGGTGTCACCGCCGTCGCTGGCACCCGTGCCGGTGTTCTCGCCGGCCAGCGCGCCGGGGAAGGCGACGGGGACCCAGTCGGACGGGGCGGGGGTGCCGGGGTCGAGCGCGTCGCGTGCCGACGCCTGGTCGATCACGACGCTGTCCGGGGGCGCGGCGACCGGGTTCTCGGGGTCGAGCAGGCCCTGACCGGGGTAGGAGCCACCGTCCTCGGCGCCCCCTGCGGCCGGGGACTGGTTGGCGGTGGGCGTGACGTCGGTGAGCATCGCGGCCCCGAGCACCGACCCCGCCGCCAGGAGCGTGCCCGCGGCGATCGCGCCGCGGCGGACCAGGACTCGCCGGTCGGCGCCTGCCGGGTCCTGCTCCTGCTGGGGGCGAGCCTGCCGGGGCCGGTCGGCGGTGCGGGGAGCGCGGCCCTCGCGGCGCAGGAGGGCGCCCACGGAGATGCCGCCGGTGTCCGGCTCGACCTCCCTGACGGGAGCGGGCGCATTGCGGCTCAGCAGGTCGGCAACGGTGATCACTTCCGTCGCGGGTGCATCTGATCCACCTTCGAACCGGATCTGAGCCACAGCGGGACGTCCTCCCTTGGAGTGAACGGACGCTCGAATGTCTACCGGATGCCGATGACGTGCACCAAGTGTCATTCATCCGCTCGTCGCATGTCACACGAACGGTCTATTTCCGTTCAACGATGATTACCGACCGCTCGGCCGATCGAGCTGCCGTCCGGCGCTTCGTCGACCCGCTCGTCGGACCCGTCCGGGCCGTTCGGCCCGCGGGTGCCATGCGGTGGATGGATCGCGTCGTGATCTATCCGTGATCTGGCGTTACGCGTTTTCGATCACGGCAGCGTGCGGAAGCGCGAGCGGGTGGAGTCGAGCGCCTGCTTGGCGTAGATCCCGGCGCCGCCGCCCAGCAGCAGCCCGACGAGGTCGACCGGTACCGACGGGGACGCTGTGAGGAGCAGGCCGAGCAGCCCGACGCCCGCCGCGCCGCCCGCGACCTTCCACCGGCTGTTGACGTAGTCGGAGGTGGTGCCGCCGGACAGCCCCTTCCTCTTCGCCGCGTTACCCAGCAGCGCCAGGTAGAGGACGTGGAAAGCGGCGACTCCCAGCCCGGCGAGGGCGATCACTGCCGCGACGATCCCGAACACCGCACCCATGGCACCAGAGTGCCACGGAAGGGGGGTGGCGCGCCCGGGAACTCCGCGTTCGGTGCGTCAGCTGGTGCCGAGGCGACCACGGCCCAGCCGCAGGAGGAGCAGCGCGAGGTCGCGGCCCTCGCTGCCGAGCTCCCGGAAACGGGCGAGCACGGCCATCTCCCGGCTGTAGACGATCCGCGGCCCGCCGGCGGCCATGCGGGCCCTGCCGATCGTCTTCGACACCTCGGTGCGGCGTTTGACGAGACGCAGGATCTCCGCGTCGAGGCGGTCGATCTCGACCCGCAGCGCGTCGATGTCGTCGGCGGTGGGGGCGTTCTCGGTCTTGTCGGTCGTCACGGTCACGGTCTCCTCCTGCAGGTGCCCGGCCCGGGCCCGTGACGCGCGAACGCCCCGGGTCCGAAGGACTCCGGGGCGTCGTGGGGGCTGATCAGCAGGCCACGGGCACCGGTGTCCGGTACCCGTAGAAAAATCGATGGCTGATCAGTGGCACCGCAGCAGTGTGCCACACCGGGGGCTGTCGGGGAGCGGCGGTACCCTTTCGAACACGATGAGTGCGCTGTTCGAACTGCCAACAGAGAACCCCGTCCAGCCCCGCACGGAGCGCGGTGCGGCGCTGCTGGAGGGGCTCAACCCGCGGCAGCGCGAGGCGGTGGTCCACGCCGGCTCGCCGCTGCTGATCGTCGCGGGGGCGGGCTCGGGCAAGACCCGCGTGCTCACCCACCGCATCGCGTGGCTGCTCGCCGAGCGTGGGGTCCACCCCGGCGAGATCATGTCCATCACCTTCACCAACAAGGCCGCGGCCGAGATGAAGGAGCGCGTCGACGCCCTCGTCGGCAGGCGCGGCAACGCGATGTGGGTGTCCACGTTCCACTCGATGTGCGTGCGCATCCTGCGGCGCGAGGCCAAGCACCTCGGCGTGCGCAGCGCGTTCTCCGTCTACGACGCCGACGACACGCGCCGGCTCGTCGGCCTGGTCGTGCGCGACCTGGAGCTCGACCCGAAGAAGTTCTCCGGCCGCGGCGTCGCGGCGCAGATCTCCAACCTCAAGAACGAGCTGCTGTCGGCCGACGCCGCCGCCGAGCGGGCCGCCAACGACTTCGAGCGCAAGGTCGCCGAGGTCTACGCGGTGTACCAGGCGCGGCTGCGCACCGCCAATGCGTTCGACTTCGACGACCTGATCATGGAGACGGTCGCGCTGCTGCAGCGGCTCCCCGCCGTTGCGGAGTACTACCGGCGCCGGTTCCGGCACGTGCTGGTCGACGAGTACCAGGACACCAACCACGCCCAGTACGTGCTGGTGCGCGAGCTGGTCGCGCCCGCCGCCGAGGGTGTCGAGCCGGGCGAGCTGTGCGTGGTGGGCGACTCCGACCAGTCGATCTACGCGTTCCGCGGCGCGAGCATCCGCAACATCATCGAGTTCGAGCAGGACTTCCCGAACGCCCGCACGATCATGCTGGAGCAGAACTACCGCTCCACGCAGCGCATCCTGTCGGCGGCCAACGCGGTCATCGCGCGCAACCCCAACCGGCGCGACAAGCGGCTGTGGTCCGATCAGGGCGACGGCGCGAAGGTGGTCGGGTACGTCGCCGACAACGAGCACGACGAGGCCGCGTTCGTCGCGCAGGAGATCGACCGGCTCGTCGACTCCGGCGAGATCCGCAACTCGGACGTCGCGGTCTTCTACCGCACCAACTCGCAGTCGCGGGTGTTCGAGGACGTGTTCCTGCGCGTCGGCCTGCCCTACAAGGTCGTGGGCGGGGTGCGCTTCTACGAGCGCAAGGAGGTGCGCGACGCGCTGGCGTACCTGCGGGTGCTGTCCAACCCGGAGGACACCGTCAGCCTGCGCCGCATCCTCAACGTTCCCAAGCGCGGCATCGGCGAGCGCGCCGAGGAGCTGGTGGCCACCTACGCCGACCGGGAGCGGATCTCGTTCGCGGCGGCGCTGCGGATCGCGGCGGAGCAGCCGGAGAGGATCCCGGGACTGGTCACGCGGTCGCAGCGGTGCATCGCCTCGTTCGTCCAGCTACTCGACGAGCTGAACGAGCTGGTGGAGCGCGGCGACGACACGGCGGAGATCCTGGAGGCCGTCTACGCGCGCACCGGCTACACCGCCGAGCTGGAGGCGAGCGACGACCCGCAGGACGGTTCGCGCCGGGAGAACCTCGCCGAGCTCGTCACGGTGGCCCGGGAGTTCGCCGGCGACGCCGCGGTGGCCGACCTCGACGACTCGGACGTGGAGGTGGGAGCGCCTGCGCCCGGCTCGCTGGCGGCGTTCCTCGAGCGCGTGGCGCTGGTGGCCGACGCCGACTCCATCCCCGACAACGACGAGGGCATGGTCACCCTGATGACCCTGCACACGGCCAAGGGGCTGGAGTTCCCGGTCGTGTTCCTCACCGGCTGGGAGGACGGCGTGTTCCCGCACATGCGGGCCATGGGCGACCCGGCCGAGCTGGCCGAGGAGCGGCGCCTGGCCTACGTGGGCATCACGCGCGCACAGCAGCGGCTGTACCTGTCGCGGGCGATGATCCGTTCGTCGTTCGGGCAGCCCAACGCCAACCCGGCCTCCCGCTTCCTCGCCGAGGTGCCCGACGACCTGGTCGACTGGCGGCGCGCCGAGCCGGAACGCTCGGCGCCGGTGGGGAGGTTCGGGTTCGGGCGCAGGCCCACCGCAACCGACCGCGGCAGCTGGAACGTCCCGAAGGCCGCGCTCAAGGCGTCGATCTCCCTCGACGTCGGCGACCGGGTCAACCACGACAAGTACGGGCTGGGCACCGTCATCGAGTCCGACAAGTCCACGCAGCGGGTGCTGATCGACTTCGGCAGCGCGGGCACGGTCCGGCTGATGCTCATCGGCGGAGTGCCGTTGCAGAAGCTCTAGAGCTCGGCTGCGGCCGGAGGTTCGCGGTGAGGCCGTGGCTGGAGCGAGCGGGCCGGCGCTGTTCTGCGGGGAGGCGCGCAGGGAGCGAGGAACGAGCGACCGAGCACCGGAGGAGCAGAGCGGCGCCTTGAAGGCCCGCGAGCCGCCGGAGCGAAGCGGAGGCAATCAGATTCAGTACTCGATCCCGCGCTTGCGCAGCCAGGTCAAGGGATTGATCTTGCTTCCGTCCGAGCTCCAGACCTCCAGGTGCAGGTGCGGGCCGGTGGAGTAGCCCCGGTTGCCGATCTCGGCGATCTCCTCGCCCGCTTTCACCCGCTCGCCCTCTTTCACGAACGTCCGGTTGACGTGCCCGTACACGCTCTGCGTTCCGTCGGTGTGGCGCAGCACCACCCACAGCCCGTATCCCGTCGCCGGGCCGGACTCCTCGACCACGGCGTCGGTGAGCGCGTAGATGGGCGTGCCGATCGGGCCCGCGATGTCGATGCCCTCGTGGGCCCTTCCCCAGCGGCTGCCGAAGAGGGACGTCAGGTGTCCGACGGTGGGCTTGACGAACGCGGTTTCGCCGTAGAGGAACGCCTCGGGGGCGCCGTCGGCCAGCGCCGCCTCGATCTTCGCCGCCTGCCGGGCGAGTTCACGCCCGATGTCCACGGCCTTGGCGAGGTTCTGCACGTCCACCTGGGACGCCGGGTCGAGCGCGTCGATCGCGAGGGGATCGGGCAGCAGCTGGTCGCCGCCGATCGCCCCTTCGAACGAGGCGTCGGGGTCGGCGGGCGGATCGTTCGACACCTGGGCGACGGGCTGCAACGCGGCGACCGCCTGCGTGCTGTCGAAGAACGTCGTGGCGAGGGTCTGGCCGCCTGCCACCACGGCACCAGCGGCCACCGCGGCAACGGTGGCGCGTCCGCGCACCGATGCAGCAGGGGGCGCTGGGAGACGGTGCACGCCCGGGACGTCGACGACACGCAGGGGCGTCGTCCGTCCCGGATCGTCCGCCTCGGCGCCGCTGGGGGAGCGGTGGCGCGCCAAGACCTGCCCTTCTCGACTGACCGGGGTACCGCGCCGTGACCGGGTGGTGCGGGCTGGGGATCCCGCAGTGGTGGCTTTTCGGGGCGCCACCGTGACCGGCTTGTGACACGGACCGGGGGACGGTAGCGAGGCTGGTCCGCTAGGGGCAACTTCTCGCTCGGCGTGGCGGTGTGATCGACGCAGCGTCAGGATGCGGGTGACGCGCGGTCGCGGAGCGTTCGGAAGTGACCCGTGAGTAGGTCTGACCTGGGCGCAACGGGTGAGTCGCCCGCGCCGTACGGCCGAGCGCGGCGGCTACCCAGCGCACTGTCCGAGGGTCGATCGGCAGAGCCAAGTGACCGACGTCACGTATTCCGAGCTCCTCGACGTCGAGGTCGGGGTGCCGCAGTCGCCCGTTGCGCTGCGGCAGCACCATCTGGTCCATCCGGCTCCACACCACGAGGAAGCGCGTGTGGCACCCGGGCGCGGGCTGCGCGAGCTCGGCGATCACATCCGATCCGGGGCGGAGCTGGCGCGCGAGCGGTGTGGGGAGCAGGTGGGCGGCGAGGGTGCCGCCGTGTGGGCTGCCGAGCGTGACGAGCGTGTCGACGGCGGCGCTGCCGCCCATCCGCTGGACGTAGTAGCGCGCGATCATCCCGCCGAGCGAGTGGCCGACGATGTGGATGCGCTCCGCGCCCGCGAGCTCGCGCAGCTCGTCGACCTGCCGGTGCAACCGGTGCGCCGCCGTGCGGATGTCCTCGGTGAACACGCTGTAGTTCACCGCGTGCACCACGCCGAAGCCGCGGCGCCGCAGCGAGCGCCGGAACACGGTGAAGACCGAACGGTTGTCCATGATCCCGTGCAGCAGCAGGATCGGGGTTCCGGCGGCCTCGACGTCGGTGACCACCAGGCTGCGGCGCACCGGCGGCAACGGGTCGGTGCGGTGGACGGCGGGGACGCGCAGCTGCGCGTGCACGAGGCCCGCGGGGTAGACGGCGAGGTGCGCGGTGAGCCACGCCCCCTCCACCGCGAGCCCGCGGAGGCCGGCCGGGCTGCCGAACGTCCGGGCGGCGTAGGCGCCGGCGCGCGTGACATCGACCGCAGCGGCTTGCGCCGCCCCGGCCACCCGGGCCAGGCGGTCCACCCCGATATGGACCAGCGCCATACCGGAACGGTAGATGAGGATCGCCTTTCCCGCCTGCCCGAGACGATGATGCTGCAGACAGTGGCGACGCGGGGTGACTGCCGTCACCGGACCAGGTCAGAGCGGGTGCGGGACGCGTCGCTAGGGTCGGCGAGGCAGCGGATCTCGCGGGCCCGGCGCCCGCGACGCACAGCGGAGTGGGCAGGGAGAACCCGAGTGGACCTCTACGAGTACCAGGCGAAGGAGCTCTTCGCCGCGCACGGAGTGCCGGTCCTGCCGGGCCGCACGGTCGAGACGGCGGAGGAGGCAGGCGCCGCCGCCGCAGAGCTCGGCACAGCCGTCGTGGTGAAGGCCCAGGTGAAGACCGGTGGGCGGGGCAAGGCGGGCGGCGTGAAGCTGGCCGAGACGCCCGAGGAGGCGAAGGAGAAGGCCGCCGCGATCCTGGGCATGGACATCAAGGGCCACACCGTGCACCAGGTGCTGGTCACCGAGGCGAGCGACATCGCCGAGGAGTACTACTTCTCGTTCCTGCTGGACCGCTCGAACCGCACGTTCCTCGCGATGTGCTCCGCCGAGGGCGGCATGGAGATCGAGCAGCTCGCGGTGGAGCGCCCCGAGGCGCTGGCGCGGGTGCCGGTCGACGCGATCGCCGGTGTGGACCGCGCGAAGGCCGCCGACATCGTGGCCCAGGCGAAGATCCCGGCCGCGGTGGCCGACCAGGCCGTCGACGTCATCGTGAAGCTGTGGGAGACGTTCGTCTCCGAGGACGCCACGCTGGTCGAGGTCAACCCGCTCGTGCGCGACCCGCAGGACAAGGTCGTCGCTCTGGACGGCAAGGTCACCCTGGACGGCAACGCGGACTTCCGGCACCCCGGCCACGCGGACCTGGTGGACCAGCGCACCGAGGACCCGCTCGAGGCCAAGGCGAAGGCCAAGGACCTCAACTACGTCAAGCTCGATGGCGAGGTCGGGATCATCGGCAACGGCGCGGGCCTGGTCATGTCCACGCTCGACGTGGTCGCGTACGCCGGGGAGAAGCACGGCGGGGTGAAGCCGGCGAACTTCCTGGACATCGGTGGTGGGGCCTCGGCCGAGGTGATGGCGGCCGGGCTGGACGTGATCCTGGGTGACCCGGACGTCAAGAGCGTGTTCGTCAACGTGTTCGGTGGGATCACCGCCTGCGACGCGGTGGCCACCGGCATCGTCGAGGCGCTGAAGATCCTGGGCGACGCGGCCACCAAGCCGCTGGTCGTGCGGCTGGACGGCAACAACGTCGTCGAGGGGCGGCGGATCCTCGACGAGGCGAACCACCCCCTGGTCACCCAGGTGGACACGATGGACAACGCGGCTGACAAGGCCGCCGAGCTGGCCGCGGCAGGAGCCTGAGATGTCGATCTTCCTCAACGAGAACAGCAAGGTCATCGTCCAGGGCATGACCGGTGGTGAGGGCACCAAGCACACCACCAAGATGCTGGCCGCCGGCACGAACATCGTCGGTGGTGTGAACGCGCGCAAGGCCGGCACCACGGTGACCATCGGTGGCAAGGACCTCACGGTGTTCGGCACCGTCGAGGAGGCCATCAAGGAGACCGGTGCCGACGTCAGCGTGGTGTTCGTTCCGCCGCGCTTCGCCAAGGACGCGGTGATCGAGGCGATCGACGCCGAGATCCCCCTCGCCGTGGTGATCACCGAGGGCATCCCGGTGCACGACTCGGCCTACTTCTGGGCGCACGCCTGCGCCAAGGGCAACAAGACGCGGATCATCGGCCCGAACTGCCCGGGGATCATCTCGCCCGGGAAGTCGAACGCGGGGATCATCCCGGCCGACATCGCCGGTGCGGGCCCGATCGGGCTGGTGTCCAAGTCCGGGACGTTGACCTACCAGATGATGTACGAGCTGCGGGAGTACGGCTTCTCCACGGCGATCGGCATCGGTGGTGACCCGGTGATCGGCACCACGCACATCGACGCGCTGGAGGCGTTCGAGGCCGACCCGGAGACGCGGGCGATCGTGATGATCGGCGAGATCGGCGGCGACGCCGAGGAGCGCGCCGCGGACTACATCAAGGCCAACGTGAGCAAGCCGGTCGTCGGGTACGTCGCCGGGTTCACCGCGCCCGAGGGCAAGACCATGGGGCACGCCGGTGCGATCGTGTCCGGCTCCGCGGGCACCGCACAGGCCAAGAAGGACGCGCTGGAGGCGGCCGGGGTGAAGGTCGGAAAGACCCCCAGCGAGACCGCCCAGCTGATGAAGGACATCCTCGCCGGGCAGTAGGCGCCGGAGCCGAGTTGCAGCAAGGCCACCTTCCCGCAGCCACGTTGCAGGAAGGTGGCCTTGCTGCATCCGGGGGTTCCGCTACTAATGCGACGGCTGTTGCAATTGGGCTTCGTCTCGGGTACCGTGTCCCCGTGCGCAGCTGACACCTCCTTGCCCGCGTCCGAGGCTCCGCCCGACCGGGTTCCGGTTCGTCCGCGAGGTGTCCGCCCATGTCAACCCCTGCCGTCGTCTGCTCCGGCCTGTCCTTCTCCTGGCCGGACGGGACCCCGGTGCTGCGCGACCTCGACGTCGCGTTCGGCGCCGGCCGCACCGGGATCGTCGGGCTCAACGGGTCCGGCAAGTCCACCCTGCTCCGCCTGGTCGCGGGCAGGCTCGCACCCACCGCGGGGTCGATCAGCACGGCAGGCGACGTCGGCCACCTGCCCCAGGACGTCGCCCTCGACACAGGGCGCACCGTCGCCGAGCTGCTCGGGATCGCCGGGCAGCGGGCGGCGCTGCACGCCGTCGAGGCGGGGGACGCCACGGCGATCGCGGCCGTCGGGGACGGGTGGGACGTCGAGGAACGCGCGGTCGCGGAGCTCGCCCGCCTCGGCCTGCCGACCGATCTCGACCGCCGCGTCGGCACGCTCTCCGGCGGCGAGGTGGTGCTCACCGGGTTGGCCGGCCTGCTCGTGCGCCGACCGGCCGTGGCGTTGCTCGACGAGCCGACCAACAACCTCGACCGCCGGGCCCGCGAGTTGCTCTACGCGGCCGTCTCGGCCTGGCCGGGAGTGCTGCTCGTGGTGAGCCACGACCGGGAGCTGCTCGAGCTCGTCGACGCGATCGCCGAGCTGCGTGGCGGCTCCGTGCGGATGTTCGGCGGAACGCTCTCGGAGTACGAGGCGCAGCTCGCCGCCGAGCAGGAGGCGGCGCGGCGGATCGTGCGGGTGGCCGAGGCGGACCTGCGGCGGGAGCGGCGCCAGCTGGTGGAGGCGCGGATCAAGCTCGCCCGCCGCGTCCGCTACGCCAACACCGACCACGCGAACAAGCGCAAGCCGAAGATCGTGATGAACCAGCGGAGGACCGAGGCCCAGGTCTCCGCGGGCAAGCACCGGATCATGCACGAGCAGCGGCTCGCAGGCGCCCGCCGCGAGCTGCGCACCGCCGAGTCGGCCGTCCGCGACGACGACCGGATCCGCGTCGACCTGCCGCGCACGGCCGTCCCGGCGGGACGCACCGTGCTCGAGGTCGGCGGACTGGTCGTGCGCGGCCCGGAACGGATCGGGCTGCTCGGCGCCAACGGCAGCGGCAAGACCACGCTGCTGCGCAGCCTCGTTCCGGCTGTCCCGCACGCGTACCTGCCGCAGCGGCTGGACGTGCTCGACGACGCGGGGTCGGTGCTCGACAACGTCCGCACCGCCGCGCCGTCCCTCGCGCCGCAGGACGTGCGGGCCGGGCTCGCGAGGTTCCGCGTTCACGGGGACGCCGTCGACCAGCGGGCCGGCACGCTGTCGGGTGGGGAGCGGTTCCGGGTGGTGCTGGCCATGCTGTTGCTCGCCGAACCACCGCCGCAGCTCCTGCTGCTCGACGAGCCGACGAACAACCTCGACCTCGACAGTGTCGAACGCCTCACCGAGGCGCTGGCCGCGTTCCGTGGAACGATCATCGTGGCGAGCCACGACGTCCCGTTCCTGCGGAGGGTGGGTTGCAGCCGGTGGTGGAGCGTCGACGACGGGTTGCAGGAGCTCGTCCATCCGGGGCGGCGCTGATCGCCCGCCGGAGCCGGTACCCGATGGATGGACTACGTTCGGTTGCACCGCCTGCGCTGGACCGCGGGAGTCCGCACGGAGGGAGATTCCTTGTGAGCGAGCGTGCGAGCGAATCATGGGCGCACCGCCTTGGGCGAATGCCCGCGACGAGCGTCAGCGAGGAGTCGGAATGAGCCAGCAGCCGGGAGCCCAGGGGCCCGGGCAGCCCACGCCGTCCGCATCGCCGTCCCCGTCGGCTCCGCAGGCTTCCGGATCCCCGGCAGCCCCTGCCTCGAGCTCCGAGCCGGCGACCACCACGCCGGAGGCGCCTCAGCTCGCTCCCGGCCCGGCGCGGCTGCTGGTGCTCGCCACCGCAGGACTCGGCGTCGTGATCTACGTGCTCAGCTTCGTCGAGACGGGGCTCGCGGGCAGCCTCATCGGGTTCCTGCTGCTCGGTGGCGGGTTGCTCGCCTGCACGGCCCTGCTGCCGAAGGTGGGGCGGGTGCTCGTGCCCGCCGCGGTGAGCGTGGTCACCGGCACGCTGTTCCTGCTGCAGGCGGTCACCCAGGGCGGGGCGTCCACCACCGCGATCATCGCGCTCGTGCTGGCGTTCCTCCAGGCGGTGGCCGTGATCGGGGCCGTGCTGCTCGACGCGGGCCTGGTCAAGGCGCCCGCGCCGCGGCCCCGCGCCCCGCAGGGATACGCCCAGCCGGGTGCGTACGGCCAGTACCCGCCGGGGTACGGCCAGCCGGGCGGGTACGGGCAGTACCCGCCGGGGCAACCGGGCTACGGGGCGCCCGGCTACGGCCAGCCCGGGCAGTACGGCCAGCAGCCCGGCTACGGACAGCAGCCCGGCTACGGGCAACAGGGTTTCGGCGCCCCCGGCGGTTTCGGTCAGCAGCAGCCGCAGGCCGGTGCACGTCCCGCAGGAGCGCCGAGCTGGTACGGCGGCCCCACCGAGGGCGACACGCCGAGCGCCCCCGGCACTCCCGTGGGATCGGGCACCCCGGGCGAACCCACCACCGCCATCCCGCAGGCGAACCAGCCGGCGCGCCCCGACGACGGTGACGCCGAGAAGACCAGCGTCGACCAGACCCGGATCATCAAGCAGCCGGGTGACCAGGGCGGCCCGTCGAACAACCCGCCCGGGGCCTTCTAGTCCACGACCGTGGATCCGGTGTCCCCCGGCGAGCCTGCTCCACCCGGGCGGGTAGCGCTGCGACCCTGGGTGGGTGACGCGCACCCTCGCCGGCACGGACCACGATCCGACGCCCGATCCTGAGCCCGGGCCCGCCGCGAGCGGGCTCGAGGGTGGAGTCGAGGGCCTCGACCGGCTGCGGCTCCTGCTGGCCGGGGCGATGGGCACCGTGCTGCTCAGCTATGCCCTGCTCGTGCCTGCCGCCGCCGTGGTGATCTTCACGGCGGGCGGCGCCCTCTCGATCGACGGCGCGTTCGCCCCCGCGATCCCGCTCTGGCTCGCGGCGCACCAGATCCCACTCGTGCTGGAGGGTCAACCGCTCAGCGTGCTGCCCCTCCTCCCGACCGCCGGTGTCGCCGCGGTGATCGCGCTGGGTGCGGGTTGGACGGCGGGCAGGCTCGGTGGCAGGCCGCGGCACGACGCGGGCGCCGTGCTCGTGGCGGTCGCGGGCGCCCACGCCGCGGTTGCGGTTCTGGGCAGCGCATTGCTGCCGCGGGCCACGGAGGTCGCCGTTGCGCCGTGGTCCGCGATGGTCGGGGGTGGGCTCGTCTCCGGCTTGGCGGCCGCCGTGGGCGTGCTGCGGGCGTGCGGGCTGGCCGCGGACGTGGCGGCTCGGGTGCCCGGGTGGATGCCCGCGGCCATGCGCGGCACGGCGGTCGCGCTCACCGGGCTCGCGTTCACCGGGGCCACCGTCCTGCTGGCCGGTCTGGCCCTGCAGGCAGGCACGGTCGCCTCGGCCTACGCGCGGCTGGCCCCCGGATTCGGTGCCGCGGTCGGCGTGACGTTCCTGGCGATCGCCTACCTGCCCAACGCCGTGATCGGCGGGCTCAGCTGGGCGCTCGGCCCGGGGATCACGGTAGGCGCCGCCACGGCGTCCCCGTTCGTCGCGAGCACCACGGCGCCGTCGAGCTTCCCGCTGCTCGCCGCGTTGCCGAGCGGCGTGCCGCCTGCGTGGGCGCTCACGGTGTTCCTGCTGCCGCTCGGCGTCGGCCTGCTGGCAGGCCTCACGTGCCGCCGCGCGGCGCCCCCCGGGCACCGGTTCTCGGCGGCGCTCGCCACCACCGGTTCCACCGCCGTCCTCGTCGGGCTGCTCGCGTTCCTGACGGGTGGCCGCCTGGCCACCGGCCCGTTCGACCCGGTGCGGCTGCCCGTCGAGCTGTTGGTGCCGGCGGTGCTGCTGTGGGTCGGGGTGCCCATCATGCTTCTCGCGGTGCTCCGGCCGGACGCCGCGCCGAGCGCCGCTGTACCGGCCGGCGTCGATGCCCCGGGCGCCGCTGAGCCGGGCGCCGCTGAGCCGGGCGCCGCTGAGCCGGGCGCCGCTGAGCCGGGCGCCGCTGAGCCGGGCGCCGCTGAGCCGGGCGCCGCTGAGCCGGGCGCCGCTCCTCCCGAGGACACGACCGAGGACGAGCGGTCCGAGGCAGGCGAGACGGTGGCCGAATCCCCTGGTGGGGACGACGCCGATCAGGCGGCCGGCACCCCGGAGGGCGACGGCGACCGAGCCGATGCCGACGGCGAACAGGCCGCCGATCGGGGCGAGGACGACGGCGAGGGCGACGGCGAGGGCGACGGCGAGGGCGACGGCGAGGGCGACGCAGACTCCGCGGCGACGGACGACTCCGGGGCCGAGGACGACTCCGGGGCCGAGGACCCCGACCCGCCGCCCCGTTCGCCGGACTCACCGCGCTCGGACGCCGAACCCGCCGGGAAGGCGCAGGCGGAGCAGGGCGTGAAGGCCGGTGAGGGGTCGGGGGAGGAGCCGTCCGGGCGCGCCGTCCGGCCCCGCGATGCCGGTGCCCGACGTCGCCGGCGCGGAGACGGCCCCGAACGGGCCGCCCCGCGGCGCATCCCGGCGGCCCGCCGTTCCCCGGAGCCTGACGCGCAGCCGTCCCGTCGCCGCTGGTGGAGGCGGGCGGAGCCGCATGTGGAGGCGACTGCCTCCGTCCCGGATCAGCGCGGCCCGCAGACCGTGGCCGACCTCGTCGCCCAGCGGGCCGATGAGGCCGCGGAGCGGGAGGACGGCGAGCGCCGCGACGGCTCCTCGTGACGCGTCTGGAGGATCCGAAGGCGGTGTGACCTGCACCTCCGCTTACCCTTGACACCGTCAGAGGCGATTTCCCGACCCCTCGAGGAGCTCCCGCGTGCCCGCGTCCCCGAGCCGTTCGTACCGGGTCGAGATCCCCGTCCCGGCCAGGGTCGTGGTCCTCGTCTCCGGGTCGGGCACCCTCCTGCAGGCGCTCCTCGACGCGGCCGCCGAGCCCGGTTACCCGGCGCAGGTGGTGGCCGTCGGGGCCGATCGCGACGGGATCGAGGGCCTCGCGCGGGCCCGGCGCGCCGGCGTCGCGACGTTCACGGTGCGGGTCGCCGACCACGCCGCCCGCGCCGACTGGGACGCCGCCATCGCCAAGGCCGTCGCCGAGCACCGCCCGGACCTCGTGGTGAGCGCCGGCTTCATGAAGATCCTCGGTCCGGACTTCCTCGCGAACGTCGGCAGCCCGATGATCAACACGCACCCCGCGCTGCTGCCGGCCTTCCCCGGCGTCCGCGGGGTGGCCGACGCGCTGGCCTACGGGGTGAAGGTCACCGGCGCCACCGTGCACATCGTCGACGACGGCGTGGACACCGGGCCGGTGCTCGCCCAGAGCGCGGTACCCGTCGAGCCCGGTGACACCGTCGACACGCTGCACGAACGCATCAAGATCGAGGAGCGGCGGCTGCTGGTCGGCGCCGTCGCCGCGCTGGCCCGGGAAGGGGCCACCGTGACCGGACGAGAGGTGACCATTCCGTGAGCGAGCGGCGTCCCGTGAACCGGGCCCTGATCAGCGTCTACGACAAGACCGGGCTCGCGGAGCTGGCCGCGGGCCTGCACGCGCTCGGTGTCGAGATCGTCTCCACCGGCTCCACGGCGCAGCGGATCGCCGACGCCGGGGTCCCGGTCACGCCGGTCGAGCAGCTCACCGGGTTCCCGGAGTGCCTGGACGGCCGGGTGAAGACGCTCCACCCGCGCGTGCACGCGGGCCTGCTCGCCGACACGCACAACCCGGCGCACGTCGCCCAGCTCGAGGAGCTGGGGATCGCACCGTTCGACCTGCTCGTGTCGAACCTGTACCCGTTCACCGAGACCGTCGCCTCGGGTGCCACGTCCGCGGAGTGCGTCGAGCAGATCGACATCGGCGGGCCTGCGATGGTCCGCGCGTCGGCGAAGAACCACGACAGCGTCGCCGTCGTCGTCGAGCCGGCGCGCTACGACTGGGTGCTCGAGCAGGTGAAGAACGGCGGGTTCGCCTTGGACGACCGGCGGTCGCTCGCCGCGGCGGCGTTCCGGCACACCGCGACGTACGACGTGGCCGTGGCGTCCTGGATGGGCAGCGTGCTCGCCCCCGAAGCGGGCTCGGGCGTGTTCCCGGCCTGGGTCGGTGCCACCTGGGACCGCGCCGCGACGCTGCGCTACGGCGAGAACCCGCACCAGCAGGCCGCGCTGTACGTCTCCGGGCGGCCCGGTCTCGCGGCGGCCGAGCAGCTGCACGGCAAGGAGATGTCCTACAACAACTACGTCGACGCCGACGCCGCATGGCGCGCCGCGCACGACCACGACGGGCCGTGCGTCGCGATCATCAAGCACGCCAACCCGTGCGGTATCGCGGTCGGCGCCGACGTCGCCGAGGCGCACCGGCTGGCGCACGCCACCGACCCCGTCAGCGCGTTCGGGGGCGTGATCGCGACGAACACCGAGGTCAGCGTCGCGATGGCCGAGCAGGTGGCGGAGGTGTTCACCGAGGTCGTGGTGGCGTCCGGCTACGCGGATGGCGCGCTCGAGGTGCTCACGCAGAAGAAGAACATCCGCGTGCTGCGGCTGCCGGACGTGGTCGAGCGGCGGGGTGCCGAGCTGCGGCCGATATCGGGTGGGCTGCTGCTGCAGCAGCGCGACGCCCTGGACGCCGCAGGCGACGACCCGGCGACGTGGACGCTCGCCACCGGCGAGCCGGTGCCGGACGATGTGCTCGCCGACCTCGCGTTCGCGTGGAGGGCGTGCCGGTCGGTGAAGTCGAACGCGATCCTGCTCGCGTCCGGCGGTGCCGCGGTCGGGATCGGGATGGGGCAGGTCAACCGGGTCGACTCGTGCCGGCTCGCGGTGCAGCGCGCCGGCGACCGCGCCCGCGGCTCGGTCGCGGCCTCCGACGCCTACTTCCCGTTCGCGGACGGGCTCGAGGTGCTGCTCGAGGCGGGGGTGCGGGCCGTCGTGCAGCCCGGTGGCTCCGTGCGCGACCAGCTGTCGATCGACGCGGCCGCGGCGGCGGGCGTGTCCATGTACTTCACGGGCACCCGGCACTTCGCGCACTGAACTCGGTCGCGGGCGGTGCCGTGATCACCAGGTGAGCAACGGACAGGTCGCTCGGGCCGGCGAGATCCGGCGCACCGGCGGTACCGGCGTCGGGCCGGAAAACCGGTCGCGGCCATCGGTAGCGTGATCGTCATGGGTGCATCCATACGGCCGTGGCGCGACGCTCGGGCGCCACGCAGCTGATCTCCTTCTTCGGGTTCTTCCCGCGCTGCGCGCGCCCGATCCGGACCACCGTCCCGATCGATGCGAAGCGCAGGTTCTCTCATGCCCTCATCCTCCCGCCGCGCCGTCGGCGGCCGGCACGAACTCGGCCAGAACCTCCTGGTCGACCAGCGCGTGGTCGCGCGCATCGCCGCGCTCGTGCCACCCGGCCCCGTACTGGAGCTGGGCGCCGGTGACGGCGCGCTGACCCGGCGACTCGCCCGGCGCGAGGAGGCCGTCACCGCCGTCGAGCTCGACCCCGCCCGCGTCGCCGGGCTGCGCCGGACCCTCGGCGGCCGCGTCCGCGTCGTCCACGCCGACATGCTGCGGGTCCGGGCCACCGCCCCGAACGTCGTCTCCAACGTCCCGTTCGGGGTCACGACGCCGGTGCTGCGGCACCTGCTCCGGCAGCGGGCGTGGACCACCGCCGTGCTCCTGCTGCAGTGGGAGGTCGCCCGCAAGCGCGCGGCGGTCGGCGGCACCACGCTGCTCACGGCGAGCTGGTGGCCCTGGTACGAGTTCGACCTCGCAGGCCGCGTGCCCGCATCCGCGTTCCGGCCGCGTCCGAGCGTCGACGGTGGCATCCTCCTGATCCGGAGGCGGGAGGTGCCGCTCGTGCCGCTCGCGGAGCGCGGGCCGTACCAGCGGCTGGTTGCGGAGGCGTTCCGCGGCGACCGGCTGCTCCCCGCGATCCGGGGGCTGGTACCCGCCTCACGCAGGTGGCTCACGGCGCAGGGCCTGACCAGGTGGACGCGCCCGGGCGAGCTGAACGCCGAGCGGTGGGCCGCCCTGTACCGCGGCGCCGTGGAGCTGCGGCGCCGTGGAGCTGCGACACCGGGGAGCCGCGATGCCCGGGCTTGAGAGTGGGCGCACCCTCCGCTAGAGTCGAACACGCGTTCGATACCGCCTTCCCCGCGGTCTGGACTTGGGGAGGCATGCGTGGGTGTACGTGCTGTCGCTGCCGGGCACCGGCCCGACTCGACCGGTCGGCTCGAGCTCGCCCGCGGGCTGCTGCGGCGCATGGAGGACCGGTCGGCGGCGGTGCGGGCGGTGCCCGTACCGGAGTCGGACGGCCGGTTGCTCCCGGTGGCCGAGCCGCTCGCCCGGCTGCTGCCGGCGGGAGGGTTGCGCCGCGGCTCCACGGTCGCTCTCCCGCCTGCGCCCGCCGCCACGTCGTTGCTGCTCGCGCTGCTCGCGGAGGCATCTTCGGGGGGAGCGTGGACGGCCGTGGTCGGCAGGCCGGGGCTGGGGCTGGTGGCAGCGGCAGAGGCGGGGGTGCGGCTGGAGCGGCTCGCGCTGGTCCCTGAACCGGGGCCCGATCTGATGGCCGTCACCGTCGCCCTGCTCGACGGGATGGACGTCGTCGCGGTCGCGGGTGCCGAGCGGGCCGGGATTCGTGCGGCCGAGCGGCAACGGCTGGCGGCCCGGGCGCGGCAGCGCGGCACGGTGCTGGTGGCGCTCGGGCCGTGGCCGGGCGCCGACCTCGAGCTGAGCTGCACCGACGTGGGGTGGCAGGGGCTGGGCGCCGGGGCAGGGCGGCTGAGGGCGCGGCAGGTCCGGGTGCGCCTGCGCGGGCGGGGCGTGGCCACCGGTGGACGGTCGGGCGACATGTTGCTGCCGGCGTCCGGTGGCGCGGTGGCCCTCGCGCCGGAAAGCCCGGTGGCCCGCGCGGAGCAGGTGGATCGAGTGGCGGGATGAAGGCGCCCTCGCACAGCGGGATCGGCGCGCCGAGTGAGGTCGTCGCAGAGCCCGTGGGCCCGGTGAGGGCCTCATCCGGCGAGCAGGCCGGGGCCACGCGGGTGCTCGCGCTGTGGTCGCCCGACTGGCCGGTCACCGCGGCGGCCATGGCGGCGCACATCCCGCCCCACCGGCCCGCGGCGGTGATCGTCGCCAACCGGGTGCTCGCGTGCTCGGCGGTGGCCAGGGCGCAGGGGGTGCGGCGCGGGTTGCGCAGGCGGGAGGCGCAGGCGCGGTGCCCCGACCTCGCCGTGCTCGGGCGCGACCCCGACCGCGACGCCCGCGCGTTCGAGCCGGTCGTCGCCGCCGTCGAGGAGGTGGCGCCGGGGGTGGAGGTGGTCCGGCCCGGGCTGGTGGCGCTGGGCGCGCAGGGGCCGGTGGGCTGGTTCGGCGGGGAGCAGGAGGCCGCGGTCGCCCTCGTCGACCAGGTCGCCGCCCGCACCGGCGTCGAGAGCCAGGTGGGGGTGGCCGACGGGCTGTTCGCCGCGGTGCTCGCGGCCCGGCGGGCACTGGCCGTCGCGCCGGGCGACACCCCGGCCTTCCTGGCCCCGCTCGGCGTCGAGGAGCTGGACCGCGAGCCCGACGTCGACCGGTCCGAGCTGGTCGGGCTGCTGCGCCGCCTCGGGCTGCGCAGCCTGGGGGCGTTCGCCGCGCTCGACGCCGAGGACGTCGCCTCCCGGTTCGGGGCCGACGCCGTGCACTGCCACCGGCTCGCGCGCGGCCTCGACCCACGTCCTCCGGTGCGCCGCACCCCGCCGGAGGAGCTCGCGGTGGAGGTCGAGCTGGACCCGCCCGTCGACCGGGTCGACGCTGCCGCCTTCGCCGCCCGCGGGCTCGCCGAGCGGCTGCACCGCACGCTGGCCTCGCACGGCCTCTCGTGCACCCGGCTCGGCGTCGCCGCCCACACCGTGGGCGGGGAGGAGCTGCACCGGATCTGGCGGTGCGCCGAGCCGCTCACCCCGGCCGGCACCGTCGATCGCGTCCGCTGGCAGCTGGACGCCTGGCTCACCCGCCGCAGGCGCTCCGGCGACCTCCCCGAGGAGGCGGCCGACGGCGCGGTGGCCCGCCTCCGGCTGGTGCCGGAGGAGACCGTCACCGCGGGGGCCCTGCAGATGGGCCTGTGGGGCGACGTCGGGGAGTCCGACGAGCGTGCCGGGCGCGCGCTGGTGCGGGTGCAGGCGCTGCTCGGGCCGGAGTCGGTGGTCACCGCCGTGCTGGTGGGCGGGCGGGACCCTGCGGAGCAGGTCCGTCTCGTCCCGTGGGGCGACGACCGCGACGTGGGCCCCGACCTCGGATCGCACGAGCGACACTCCCGTCCCGATCCGTCGGGCGAGAGTGCCGCCCGCCCGCCGGGTGCGGGGCGGACATGGGCGAGTTCCGGGGAGTCGAGCGACGTCGCGCCGGCCGGGTGGCCGGAGGACGTCGTGCGCCACACCGGCCGGGTCTCCGCGGCCGACCTGCCCGAGGCGGAGCGCATGCGCACCAGCAACCGGCGTAGGCGGGTTCCGGCACCCCGCCGTCCCGCCGGCCGCTCCACACCCCGCGAGCCCCCGCCGTCGTGGCCGGGCCGGCTCCCCGCGCCGTCGCCGGCCACGGTGCCACCGCAGCCCCTCCCGGCCGAGCTGACCGCCGCCGACGGCAGCCCGATCCTGCTCCGTGCGCCCGATCTGCTCTTCGGGTTGCCGGGGTCCGTCGCGGTCGACGGCGGCGCGCCGCGGCGCGTGCAGGGGTGGGCCGGGCCGTGGCCGGTGCAGCAGCGGTGGTGGGCGACGGGCCGTACCGAGGCGAGCCGGTTGCAGCTCGCCCTCGACGACGGCGGGGCCTTGCTGCTCCTCTTCCGGGACGGGAGGTGGTGGGTCATCGGCGAATACGACTGACACCGCTTGCTCGGCGCCGGCGGCCGATCACCCCGCGGCCAGTTCCTCCGTGGAGAGCGCGAAGCGGGCCAGCGTGGCGGCGAAGGCGTCGGTGTTGCGGTCGAGGGCGGTGCGGTCGATCGTCTCCAGGCGGTCGCAGACCTGGTGGTAGCAGCGGTCGTACGCCTCGCCCGCGGTACCGCCCCAGCGCTCCGCCTCCTCGGGCGACTTGGTCTCCTCGGCGCCGGTGAACAGCCCGCCGGAAGGGATGCCCCGCTCGATGAAGGGCCCGTAGTCGGAGCGGCCGCTGAAGTCGGTGCCGGCGGCCTGCACACCCGCGGCGGCCAGGCCTTCGACGAGCGCTCGCTCGATGGCGGCCGAGCCGCGCGGGCCGGGGCCGTCGCCTTCGCGGTCGGAGTCGTCGCCGTCGTAGACGAGGTAGCCGGCGTTCGGCGAGCCGACCATGTCGAGGTTGAGGTACAGCGCGATCCGGTTGCGCTCCTCCTCGGTGAGCCCCTGTACGTACGTGGTGGAGCCCACGAGGCCGACCTCCTCGGCGCCCCAGAAGGCGAAGCGCACGGCGTTCGTCGCAGGCGGGGCCGCGCCGAGCCGGACGGCCGTCTCCAGCAACGTGGCCACGCCGGACCCGTTGTCGTTGACGCCCGGCCCCTCGGGCACCGAGTCGAGGTGCGCGCCCGCGACGACCACCTCGTCCGGGTTCCCGGTGCGGGTCTGGGCGATCACGTTCCGGCTCGGGGTCTCCCGGATCGTGGTCACGAGCGTCAGCGTGACGTTCGCACCCGCCCGACCGGCGAGCGCGTCGCCCGCCGAGCGGGTCACGCCGCCCGCGGGCACCACCCCGGTGGCGGTCTCGCCGAGGGTGCCGTCGTCCAGCGGCGCGTCCTCGTTGTTGATCACGATCAGGCCGACGGCGCCTGCCGCGGCCGCATGCGTCGCCTTCTGCGCGAACGTGCACGTGCCCCGCCGGACGAGGGCCACCGAGCCGGGCGTGACGGCGGAGGCGTCGGCCGGGGCGCAGCCCTCACCCACCATCAGGGCGAGCGGCCCGGTGACGCCGCCCTCCGGCGTGGTGGGTGAGAAGCCGAGCGCCACGATCGGCACCGGCTCGCCGTCCACCGCGAGCTGTGCCTGCTGCACCTCGAACCGCCGGGCGTTGAACATCGGCGTCTGCACGTCGTAGCCTGCGCCGCGCAGCACACCCACGACGTGGTCGACGCTCGCGTCGTAGCCGGGGGTGCCGAGGGCCCGGTTGCCGCCGTTCGCGTCGGCGATGCGCTGCAGCTCGGTGAGATGCGTGAGCGCGCCCTCGCCGCTGACCTCCTCGACCAGCCGGGACGGCAGCCCCGGATCGGGCGCGGGTGGCGCCGGTTGCGCAGGTGTCGAGGCGGGCGGCGCGCTGCACGCCATCGCCGCGATCGCAACCAGCACCAGCGTCCGGACCGTCCGCATGTCCGGCAGTCTGCCCGTTTCAGGCGACCGGTGGGGGAGGCTCCGCTGCGCCCGTCATGATCGCCACCGCTTCGGTCATCGTGTGCGACTGCGGCGTGATCACCGTGGCGCGGCGGCCGAGCCGCTGGATGTGGATCCGGTCGGCCAGCTCGAACACGTGCGGCATGTTGTGGCTGATGAGGATCACCGGCAGGCCGCGGTCGCGGACGTCGCGGATGAGCTGCAGCACCCGGTTGCCCTCCTTGACCCCCAGCGCCGCCGTCGGCTCGTCGAGGATCACGACCTTGCTGCCGAACGCCGCGGACCGCGCGACGGCCACGCCCTGCCGCTGCCCGCCGGACAGGCTCTCCACGGCCTGCCCGATGTTCTGCAGCGTCGTGATGCCGAGCTCGGACATGTGCCGCTTCGCTTCCGACCGCATGTGCTTGCGGTCGAGCATCCGGAACACCGAACCGAGGATCCCCGGCTTTCGCTCCTCGCGGCCGAGGAACAGGTTGTCGGCGATGTCGAGCCCCGGCGCGACGGCGAGGGTCTGGTAGACGGTCTCGATGCCGGCGCGCCGGGCGTCCATCGGGCTGCGGAAGTGCACCGGCTCGCCGTCCAGCAGGATCTCACCGGCGTCCGGGATGAGCGCCCCGCACAGCGCCTTGATCAGGCTGGTCTTGCCGGCGCCGTTGTCGCCGATGATCGCGAGGATCTCGCCGGGGTAGAGCTCGAGGTCGCTGCCCGCGATCGCCGTGACCGGCCCGTACCGCTTGACGAGCCCGCGCGCCTGCAGCACCGGCTGCTGGTCGGTGCCGGGGGACGGGAAGCCGGCGGAGCTTGCGGAGCCGGCGGGGTGGGCAGGAGGAGTCATGCGCGGACCTTCCTGATCCACTGGTCGATGGAGACGGCGACGAGCGTCAGCAGGCCGATCGCGAAGCCCTGCCACACGACGTCGACGCCGCCGAGCTGCAGCCCGTTCTGGAACACGCCGACGATGAGCGCGCCGACCAGGGTGCCGACCACCAAGCCGCGGCCGCCGAACAGGCTGGTGCCGCCGAGCACGACGGCGGTGATCGAGTTGAGGTTGTACTCGATGCCGACGTTCGGGCTGGCCGACGCGAGCCTGCCGATCAGAACCCACGCGCCGATCGCGTAGACCAGCCCGGCCACCGTGTACACCGAGAAGAGCACCCGGCCGGTGTTGATACCGGCGAGCCGCGCCGCCTCGATGTCGTCGCCGGTGGCGTAGACGTGCCGGCCCCATGCGGTGTAGCCCAGCGCGTAGTAGAAGAACGCGAAGAGCAGCAGCATGATGATCGACCCGTAGGTGAGCCGGAAGTCGCCGATGGGGAAGGCGGTGCCGGTCCACGTCATGATCGACGGCATGTCCGTGCCGCGGACGGTCTCGCTGCGCGACACCACCGAGTTGAGCGAGAAGAAGATCGAGAGCGTCCCCAGCGTGACGATGAACGGCGGGAGCGCGATCCGCGTCACCAGGAAGCCGTTGAAGGCCCCCATCGCGGTGCCGCACACGATCCCGGCAAGCAGGGCGGGCACGCCGGGCAGGCCGAGATCCGTGGCCAGGTTGGCCATGATGATCGAGGAGAATACGGCGATCGCGCCGACGGACAGGTCGATACCGGCGGTGAGGATCACCAGCGTCTGACCGAGCGCGAGCACCGCGATGACCGTGACCTGCTGCATCACCAGCCCGAGGTTGGCCGCCGTGAGGAAGCGGTCGCTCACGAACGAGAACGCGATGATCGCGAGCAGGAGCACGGCCAGCGGGCCGAGGATCGGCCGGGCGTGCAGGACGTGCTGGAGTCGCTGCAGCGGCGTCTCGGCCCGCCGATCCTCGAACCCGTGGGGCTGTGGCCCGGCCGCCGTGGCGACCGGGCCCTGGGTCTCTTCCGTCATCCGATCAGCCCCAGCAGTTCTCGAGACCGAACGCGGTGTCCTGCGACTCGACGCCGGGCTGCGGCTCGTCGGTGATCAGTGTGACGCCGGTGTCGACGAAGTCCTTGCCCGCGGTGGCCTGCGGCTTGGTGCCGTCCTTGGCGAACGCGGAGAGCGCCTCGACACCCTGCGCCGCCATCTTCAGCGGGTACTGCTGCGAGGTGGCCCCGATGATTCCGGCCTTGACGTTCTCGACGCCCGGGCAGCCGCCGTCGACGGAGACGATCTCGATGTCGTTCTCGCGGCCGGCGGCCTTGATCGCCTCGTACGCGCCTGCGGCCGCCGGCTCGTTGATCGTGTAGACGAGGTTGATCGACGGGTCCTTCTGCAGCAGGTTCTCCATCGCCGTGCGGCCGCCCTCCTCGGCGCCGTCGGTGACGTCGTGACCGACGATGCGCGGGTCGGACTCGTCGCCGATCTGGGTGGGGTCGCCCACCTCGATCCCGAAGCCCTGCAGGAAGCCCTGGTCGCGCTGGACGTCGACGGTCGGTCGGTTGGGGGAGAGGTCGAGCATCGCGATCTTGGCCTGCTTGCCCTCGGCCTCGAACTTCGACTTCGCCCACTGGCCGATGAGCAGGCCGGCCTGGAAGTTGTCGGTGGCGAACGTGGCGTCCGCGGCGTCCGGCGGCTCGGTCTGGGTGTCGAGCGCGATCACCATCAGGCCCGCCTGTCGCGCTCGGTCGAGCGTGGGCACGATCGCTGCCGAATCGCTGGGCGTGATCATGAAGCCGGTCGCGCCCGCGGAGATCAGGGTCTCGATGGCCTGCACCTGCGACTCGTTGTCACCGTCCTGGCGGCCCGCGAAGCTCTGCAGTTCGACGCCTGCCGAGTCGGCCGCCTGCTGGGCGCCCTCGCGCATCTTGACGAAGAACGGGTTGGTGTCGGTCTTGGTGATGAGGCCGACGATCGGCGTGTCGCCGCCGCCTCCTCCGCCACCCGGCTCGGATCCGCCACCGCACGCGGTGAGCGTGAGGGCCGCCACGGCCCCGATGGCGAGCGAGGTGGCCCGCCTGCGGGCCGTCCTTGCGTGGTTCATCGCACGACCTCTCGTCAGCATCGACGTGGAGACAACGTTGTCCGAACTCTGGTCCCCATCGCCCCCGGTCCACAAGCCCGCATCGTGGATCTCTTCGTAACGAAGGAATAACGTTGACAACGATGTCAAAGCGCGGGGACCATGCTGGCAGGCGTGCAGAGCGTCCCGGCGCGGCGCCGTCGCCCGACCATGCGTGACGTCGCCCAGCTCGCCGACGTCAGCCTCAAGACCGTGTCGCGCGTGGTCAACGACGAGCCGGGCGTCTCGGTCGAGCTCGCCGTCCGGGTGCAGCGGGCGATCGACGAGCTGGGCTTCCACCCGCACCCGGGCGCCCGCCTCCTGCGCACCGACGGCCGGACGTCGGCGATCGCCCTGCTGCTCGAGGACGTCGCCAACCCGTACTCGGCCGCGGTGCACCGGGCCGTCGAGAACGAGGCGCGGGAGCGCGGTGTCGTCGTGTTCTCCGCCAGCATCGACGAGGACCCGGCGCGGGAGCGTGCGCTGGCCCGCGAGTTCGGCGCGCGGCGGGTCGACGGGCTGGTGCTCGCCCCGGCGGGCGACGACCAGTCCTACCTCACGGACGAGCTCCCCACCGGCACCCCGGTCGTCTGTGTGGACCGGGAGGCACGCAACCTCGCCGTCGACTCGGTGATCACCACGAACGGGCTCGGCGCCGCGGAGGGCGTTCGGCATCTCGCCGCTGTGGGGCACCGGCGCATCGCGTTCCTCGGCGACCGGCGCTCGATCCGCACCGCCGACCAGCGCTTCGCGGGCTACCGCGACGCCCTCGCTTCGCTCGGTCTGCCCCTCGACCCCGGCCTCGTGGTGCACGACCTGCGCGAATCGGCCGATGCCGACGGTGCCGTCACCGCCCTGCTGGCCCGGCCCGATCCCCCCACCGCCCTGTTCACCGCGCAGAACCTGATCACGATCGGGGCGGTTCGGGCCCTGCGCAGGCTGGGCGCGGAGTGGTCCGTCGCGCTCGTCGGGTTCGACGACGTCCCGCTCGGCGACCTGCTCTCGCCGGGCATCACCGTGGTGGCCCAGGACCCGGCCGCGATCGGGCGGACCGCGGCGGCCCTGCTGTTCGCCCGCATCGGCGGCGACACCGGCCCACCGGGCGTCCGCCTGGTCCCGACGACGCTGATCCGGAGGGGCTCGGGCGAACTCCCACCCCGCTGATCCCGACGAACGGCGCGTTCGTCGGTACCTATCCGACGAACGCGCCGTTCGTCGGAATGGGGCGGGCTTCACGCTGGCGTTTCCGTCGGCGGCAAGGTTTAGCGTCGTTCCTGTGCGGATCGGTGAGCTGGGCCGCCGTGCCGGGGTGAGCCCCCGGACGCTGCGGCACTACGAGGAGCTCGGCCTGCTCGCGGCGCGGCGCCGGGCCAACGGCTACCGCGACTACGACGAGCGCGACCTGCGGGTCGTCGCCGAGATCCGGTCGCTGGTCGACCTCGGGTTCGCGCTCGAGGAGACGCGCCCGTTCGTCGAGTGCCTGCGTGCAGGCAACCCGACGGGGGCGAGCTGCCCGGACTCGCGCGCCGTGCAGCGCCGGAAGCTCACCGAGGTCGACGAGTGGCTGGCCCGGCTGCACGCCGTGCGCCGCGAGCTCGTGGCCCAGCTCGGTGAACCGCCCGTCCCACGCTGTTCTTTCTCGGAGGAGAGCTGATGATCGCCACGGTGTCCGACGACACGTTCGATGAGCTCGTGCTGCGCACCGAGCTGCCGGTGCTGGTGGACTTCACCGCCGACTGGTGCCCGCCGTGCAAGATGATCAAGCCGGTGCTCGCCGAGCTGGCCGACGAGCTGGCGGGCCGCCTGGTCGTCGCCGAGCTCGACGTCGACGCCAACCCGCGCACCGCGCAGGCCGCGGGCGTGCTCGGGATGCCCACGCTCAACCTCTACGTGCGCGGGCAGGTGGTCACACAGGTCGTCGGCGCGCGCCCGAAGGCGGCCCTCATGCGGGCGATCGCAGAGCACCTTCCGCTGCCGGTGGCCTGACGGCCAGCACCTCGGCCGCAAGCTCGGTGGTCGGCCTGCGGCCGTCCAGCACTCGGACGTCCGGCGGCAGCAGTGCCCTGGCGGCGGCGCAGCGCTCGATCTGGGCGATGCCCCAGTTCGTCACGCTCGCCTCCCGCTGCGGGTCGCTCGGGGCGTGGACACGGACGCTGAGGCGGCGGGCCAGCTCGTCGGCGGGGACGTCCAGGTAGACGCGCTGGAGCGGGATCCCCCGACCGCGCACCGCGGTGAAGATCTCCTCGGCGTATGCGGCCTCCACTGCCGACCGAGAACTTCCAGGACCTGCCGCTGTGGCGCACGCAGTCCGCTGCCGTGGCGATCGCACTCGTCGAGGCGTAGGGGCGCCCGCTCCTCGTGCCGATGACGCTGGTCCGGCAACCAACCCGGTCGCACCACCGCGAACGGCTGGTTAGCGTGCCGGCCGTGGATGTGCCGGCGGTGGTGCGGGCGAAGGCTGTGCAGGCGGGCGAGGCCGGCTGGCTCGCCGGACTGCCGGAGCTGGTGGCCGGGCTGGAGCGGGACTGGGGGATCACGGTCGGCCGGGCGTACCGGGACCCGACCGAGGCGTACGTGGCCGAGGCCGAGCTCGCCGACGGCACGCCCGCGGTGCTGAAGCTGCTCGTCCCGCGCCCCGGCCAGGCAGCGGACGAGATCACCGTGCTGCGTCTCGCGGACGGGGCCGGGTGCGTGCGGCTGCTCGCCTCGGACGCCGGCCGGAACGCGCTGCTGCTGGACCGGCTCGGCCCGTCGCTGTACGAGCTGGGCGTGCCGATCGGGCGGCGGTTGGAGATCATGTGCCGGCTGGCCTCCGAGCTGTGGCGCCCGGCCCCGGACGCCGGCCTGCGCACGGGCGCGGAGAAGGGCCGGTGGCTGGTCGAGCACATCCTCCGCATGTGGACCGACCTCGGCGGGCCGTGCTCCCGCGCCACCGTCGACCACGCACTGAACTGCGCGGACCGGCGGATCGCCGCCCACTCGCCCGAGCGGGCCGTGCTCGTGCACGGCGACGTTCACCAGTGGAACACCCTGCAGACCCGCGACGGCGGCTTCGCCCTCGTCGACCCGGACGGCCTGCTGGCCGAGCCGGAGTACGACATGGGCGTCCTGATGCGCGAGGACCCCGTCGAGCTGATGGCGGGCGACCCGCGCGGGCGCGCCCGGTGGCTCGCCGCGCGGACCGGCTGCGACCCGGTGGCGATCTGGGAGTGGGGCGTGGTCGAGCGGGTCTCGACGGGCCTGCTCGCGGTGGCCGTCGGCCTGCAGCCGGTCGGTGGGCAGATGCTCGCGGCGGCGGACGCGATCGCGCGCATGTGAGCTGCCGCGGGGTCGTCCCGGAGGAGCGTGACCGGAGCGCCACCCGCTGTGGTGTGACCGATTCGCCTGGTCGGGCGGTTGAGATGATCTCGAACACCTGTTCGACTTGAGGGCGTGGGCTGGAACAACCCGGACGTCCCGTGGCACGAGCTGGAGGCCGCGCTGTCGGGGCGCGCGTGGAACGGCGGGAGCCTCGCAGGCGGGCCGGAGGCCGACGGCGGCGACATCCCGGCGTGGTCGCGCAAGCGGGAGCCGTACGTGGCCCCGCCGCTCGATGAGCCCGGCGAGCGCGTGCCGTACGCGGAGCTGCACTGCCACTCCAACTTCAGCTTCCTCGACGGTGCGAGCCACCCGGAGGAGCTGGTCGAGGAGGCCGCGCGGCTGGGGCTGGACGCGATCGCGCTCACCGACCACGACGGCATGTACGGCGTGGTCCGGTTCGCCGAGGCGGCCGCTGAGCTGGGCGTTCGCACGGTCTTCGGCACCGAGCTCTCCCTCGGGCTCACGGCACCGCAGAACGGGGTGGCCGACCCGGAGGGCAGCCACCTGCTGCTGCTCGCCCGCGGGCCCGAGGGCTACCGCGGGCTCTGCCGCACGATCAGCGCGGCCCAGCTGCGCGGGGAGGAGAAGGGCCGCCCGGTCTACGACTTCGAGGAGGTGGTGGCCGACACCGCGGGTCAGGTCCTCGTGCTCACCGGCTGCCGCAAGGGCGGCGTGCAGCAGGCGTTGCGCGCGGGCGGGCGCGACGCCGCGGGCAAGGAGCTGCGCAGGCTCGTCGAACGGTTCGGGGCCGACCACGTGGCCGTCGAGCTCACCTACGCAGGGTTGCCCACCGACACCGAGCTGAACGACGTGCTCGCCGAGCTCGCCCACGACGCCGGGCTGCCCACGGTGGCCACCACGGCGGCCCACTACGCCACCGCACGCAGGTTCCCGCTGGCCACGGCCCTTGCCGCGGTGCGTGCCCGGCGCAGCCTTGACGAGGCCGACGGCTGGCTCCCGCCCGCGGGCACCGCCCACCTGCGCTCGGGCGCGGAGATGGCGGCCCGGTTCGACGCCCGCTACCCGGGCGCGGTCGCGCGTGCCGCGGAGATCGGCACGGCGTGCGCGTTCCCGATCCGCCTCGTCGCGCCGGACCTGCCGCCCTTCGACGTCCCACCGGGACACGACGAGGCGAGCTGGCTGTGGGAGCTGATCCAGCGCGGGATGACCGTCCGCTACGGCAGCCACGCCGAGCATCCCGAGGCCATCGAGACGATCCGGCGCGAGTTCGAGATCATCAAGAAGAAGAACTTCCCCGGCTACTTCCTGATCGTCCACGACATCGTCGAGTTCTGCCGCAAGGTCGACATCCTCTGCCAGGGCCGTGGCTCGGCCGCCAACTCGGCCGTCTGCTACGCGCTGGGCATCACCAACGTCGACGCGGTGGCGATGGGGCTGCTCTTCGAGCGCTTCCTCTCCCCGGCCCGCGAGGGCTACCCCGACATCGATCTCGACATCGAGTCCGGCCGCCGCGAGGAGGTCATCCAGTACGTCTACGCCAAGTACGGGCGCGGGTGCGCCGCCCAGGTGGCCAACGTGATCACCTACCGGCCGCGCTCGGCCGTCCGCGACATGGCGAAGGCGTTCGGGTTCTCACCGGGCCAGCAGGACGCGTGGAGCAAGCAGATCGAACGCTGGGGCGGCCCGGTCGCCGACGTGCCCGTCGAGATACCCGACCAGGTGGTCGAGCTGGCCAACGAGCTGCTCGGCTTCCCGCGCCACCTCGGCATCCACTCCGGCGGCATGGTCATCTGCGACCGGCCGGTCTCGGAGGTGGTGCCCGTCGAGTGGGCGCGCATGCCCGGCCGCACCGTCGTGCAGTGGGACAAGGACGACTGCGCGTACGCGGGCCTGGTCAAGTTCGACCTGCTCGGGCTCGGCATGCTCACCGCACTGCACCTGATGCTCGACCTCGTCGAGGAGCACCACGGGAAGAGGATCCAGCTGCACGAGCTGCAGCCCACCGACCCGGACGTCTACGCGATGCTCGCGCGCGCCGACTCGGTCGGGGTGTTCCAGGTGGAGTCGCGCGCGCAGATGGCCACGCTGCCCCGGCTCAAGCCGCGGGTGTTCTACGACCTGGTCGTGGAGGTGGCGCTCATCCGGCCCGGCCCGATCCAGGGCGGCTCGGTGCACCCCTACATCCGCAGGCGCAACAAGCTGGAGGAGTGGGAGCACGACCACCCGCTGCTCAAGGGTGCGCTGGAGAAGACCCTGGGCGTCCCGCTGTTCCAGGAGCAGCTCATGCAGATCGCGGTGGACGTCGCCGGGTTCTCCGCCGCCGACGCCGACGAGCTGCGCCGCGCGATGGGCGCCAAGCGCTCGGAGGAGAAGATGGAGCGGCTGCGCGACCGCTTCTTCGCCGGCATGGCGGCCAACGGGATCACCGGCGAGGTGGCCGACGGGATCTTCCACAAGATGATCGCGTTCGCCAACTTCGGTTTCCCGGAGAGCCACGCGATCAGCTTCGCGTCGCTCGTCTACTACAGCGCCTGGTTCAAGCTCTACTACCCGGCCGCGTTCTGCGCCGCGTTGCTCAACTCCCAGCCGATGGGCTTCTACTCACCCCAGTCGCTCGTCGCCGACGCGCGCCGGCACGGGGTGCTCACCCGCGGAGCCGACGTCAACCTCGGCCGGGCCGAGGCGATCCTGCAACCCGACCCGCTCTCCACCGGCGGGCAGGCCATCCGGCTCGGGCTCGCCGAGGTCAGGGGAATCGGCCTCGAGCTGGCCGAGCAGATCGACGCCGAGCGCGACCGGGGCGGGCCGTACCGCGACCTCGCCGACCTCGCCCGCCGCGTCCGGCTCACCGTGCCGCAGGCGGAGGCACTGGCCACCGCGGGCGCGTTCGGCAGCTTCGGCATCGACCGCCGCTCGGCGCTGTGGGCGGCCGGGGTGGTCGCGGCGGTGCGGCCCGAGCAGCTGCCCGGCACCGCCGTCGGGCTGGAGGCGCCCGCCCTGCCCGGGCTCACCGACGTCGAGCTCACCGCGGCCGACGTGTGGGCCACCGGCGTCTCGCCCGGCGCCCACCCCATGCAGCACCTGCGCGAACGGCTCGACGGCCTCGGCGCCGTCCGGATCGAAGCGCTCGAGGGCATCGGCCGCGCCGTCCCGGCCGGCGACCCGGAACACGGGATGCCGCGGGTGCTGGTCGGCGGGCTCGTCACCCACCGGCAGCGGCCCGCCACCGCCCGCGGCGTCACGTTCCTGAACCTGGAGGACGAGAGCGGCATGCTCAACGTCACCTGCTCGGAGGGGCTGTGGGCGCGCTACCGCACGGTGGCGCTGAGCAGCTCCGCGCTGCTCGTGCGCGGACGGCTGGAGCGCAGCCCGGAGGGCGTGCTCAACCTGGTGGCCGACCGGTTGCAGAAGCTGGCGCTCACGGTGCCGGTGAAGTCGCGCGACTTCCGCTGACGCCCCGGGTCGGCAGGAGCGCGTCGATCAGCTGGTCCACCGCGTCGGTCAGCGCAGCCGCGTCCAGCCACGAGCCGGAGCTGACGGCGTGCAGCGCGAGCCCGTCGACGGCCGCGAGCGCGATGCGCGCCTTCCGGCGTAGCTCCTCCGGGGTGTCGTCACCCCGGCCGGCCAGTGCGAGTGCCTCGGCGATCGACTCGCTGACCTCGGCGAGGATTCCGGCCTGGACGGCAGCCAGCGACGGCGATGTGGCGGCGCGTGCCGCGAATGCCACCTGGACACGGACCTCGGTGGTCCGCTCCTCGTCCAGCGGCAGCAGCTCGCGCAGCACGGTCGTCAGGTTGCGGCGGACGTCGGGGCCGAGTGCGAGGTTCGAGACCCGCGCGCGGATGCGCCGCACGACCTCGCCGAACGCGGCGTCCAGCATGGCGTCCTTGGTGGGGAAGTAGTGCTGGACGGTCCCGATCGCGACGCCGGCCGCGGCTGCCACCTGCCGGACGCTCACGCGCTCGAGGCCGTGCCGGGCGGTGATGTCCAGGAGCGCGTCGGTGAGGACGTCCTTCGTGGGGCGGATTGACACGGGAGCCACACCTGGAATCATACGACCGTATGAGACCATACGATCGTATGAGAGTGCCACGTGGGCTCGTGGTGGCGACCGCGGCGGCGACCGCGTTGGTGTGGGGGCTGTACGCGCTCGACCCGTCCGCATGGCCGGGGCTGACCGGCGCGATCGCGCAGACCGCGCTGTTGCTGGCAAACCTGGCGGTGACGACGAGGAGCCCGCGAACGAAGATCCTGATCGTGCGGGCGGTCCAGCGACGCGTCGTGAACCCGCTGGTCCGGCTGCTGTTCCGGGTCGGGATCAACCCGCTGGGTCTCGCGATCCTGGAGACGCGGGGTCGGGTGAGCGGTCAGCCGCGCACGACGCCGGTCGGCAACGGACGTGTCGGCGACGAGTTCTGGATCATCGCCGAGCACGGGCTGCAGGCCGGGTACGTCCGCAACATCGAGCACGACCCGCGCGTGCGGATCCGGCTGCGCGTCGGATGGCGCTACCGCTGGGTTTCCGGAGTCGCCGAGATCCGTCCGCACGACGATGCGCTGGCGCGGCAGCGGGCGATCATCCGCTGGCACCCCCTGCGGATCCTCAATGCGATGAACGTCCGGGTGCTCGGTGCCGAGCTGCTCGTGGTGCGCGTCCGGCTGCACGCCGTTGACGGGTCTCGCCCCGGCGCGACGCCGGTCCTGCCGGACCACCGCGCGCTGCGCCGTCCCGTTCCCGAACCTGGAGGACGAGAGCGGCATGCTCAACGTCACCTGCTCGGAGGGGCTGTGGGCGCGCTATCGCACGGTGGCGGTGAGCAGTCGTCCACCGCTGTCGTGACGGCGATGAGGAACCGGTACGAGGGATCATGACCCGGCAGCGACACCCGAGCGAGGCAGCCGGACGTGCAGGGCGGTCGCGCCCGGGCGGGAGTCGATCGTGATGGTCCCGCCGTGGCGCTCCACGACGATGCGCCGCGCGATGTCGAGGCCGAGGCCCGTGCCCTTGCCGACGTCCTTGGTCGAGAAGAACGCGTCGAACGCGCGCTCCGCCACCTGGGGCGACATCCCCGGCCCGGTGTCGGCGATCGACACCGCCACGGCGTCGCCGTCGGCGCGCACCGTCAGCCGGAGCGTTCCCGCGCCGTCCATCGCGTCGAGCGCGTTGTCGATCAGGTTGGTCCAGACCTGGTTCAGCTCGCTCGCGTAGGCGTCGATCGGCCGCACGTCGGACCCGTAGTCGCGGACGACCGTGACACCGCCGCCGATCCGGTCACCGAGCATCGCGAGTGTGCTGTCGAGTCCACTCGTCACGTCGACGCGCTGCAGCGACGCGCGGTCCATCTGGGAGTAGGACCTTCACGGTCGCGACCAGCTCGGAGATCCGGGCGGTCGACTCCTTGAGCTCGGCGAGCAGCGCGGTGGCCGACAGCGTGCTCGCCACCCACTCCAGGCCGGGCCCGAGGGCCGGTCCGCCGATCACGGCGGCCGCCCGCTCGCACCAGGCGATGTCGGCGCCCGCCGCGGCCAGCGCCGGGGCGAGGAGCCACTCCCGCTCGACACCGTGGTCGGCGAGCCAGTCCTCGATGTCGCCTTCGAGGTCGGACACGGTGAGCGGGTCCGAGGTGGCCGAGCGGGAGCCGAGCTCGCCGCGAAGGGCGTCCAGCGCGGCGAACTGCCGGGCGGAGAGCTCGCCGCCGGCGAGCAGGACCTGCGACGACACCAGGGTCCGGTACGTCGCATCGAGCTCGTCGATCGCCCTGGTGGCGGCCGCGGCCGGGTTGTTGATCTGATGGGCGATACCCGCGGCGAGCGTGCCCAGCGCCACCAGCGACTGGTGCTGGCGCGCGGTCGACTCGATCGAGCGCGCCGTGCGGTAGAGACCGCTGATCAGGTGGCTGCCGAAGGGGAACCAGGCCCTCGCCAGCTCAGCCAGCGCCGCGGCGGGCACCCGGAGCACCCGCCCGGCGACCTGTCCGCGACCGGTCGCGAGGTAGACGCCGCCCTCGTCCCAGGCGCGGAACCCGCCCGCCCACCTGCCCGGCACGTCCATCCGGCCGACCACCGTCTCCTCGCGGCCGGCGCGACGGCTCAGCTCGATCGCGCCGTCCACCAGCGCCCACCAGGCGTCCGCCGGCTCGCCCTCGTGGAACAGCTCGACACCGGGTTCGATCCGGACGACCGTGCCGGCCGCGATCAGCTGCGCGATCTGGTCGTCGGACAGGTCGCCGAACAGCGGCAGCGAGCGGAGGTCCTCGACGCGCAGCACAGGACACAGTAGACACCCCGCGCCCGACGTCGCCGCTCGCGGCAGCCCGGCCCAGCCCTGACGAGCAGAGGACTGGCAGGCTGCCCGGGTGGACCTGTCCGACGACGCCGAATACACCGACCTCGACATGTCCGAGGTGCGGGCGGGAGAGGCTCCGTGGCGGCGCCGCCGGTTCGTGCGCTGCCGTTTCGAGGAGGCGGACCTGCGCGGGCTGGTCACCGAGGCGTGCACGTTCGACGAGTGCGACTTCACCGGCGTTGACCTCGGCGATTCGGTTCACCAGGGCGGCGCGTTCCGCACCTGCCGGATCGTGCGGGCCACCCTCGGAGGCGCGACGTTCCGCGGCTGCTCGCTGCTGGGCACGTCGCTGATCGACTCCCGGCTGCGCCCGATCACCTTCACCGACTGCGACCTCACCCTCGCCGCCCTCGGCCGCTCCGACCTGCGTGACACGGACCTGTCGGGGTTGCGGTTGCGGGAGGCGAACCTGGTGGAGGCCGACCTCCGGGGTACCGACCTGCAGGGCGCCGACCTCACCGGAGCCCGCCTGCTGCGCGCCCGGCTGGAGGGCGCCGACCTGCGCGGAGCCCGGATCGATGCGAACGGCCTGGTGCAGGCGCGGTTGGCGGGCGCCTCGGTGGACGTCGAGCAGGCCATCGCGTTCGCGTCGGCCCATGGCCTCCGCGTCGCCTGACGTACCGTGTCTCGGCACACCGGACGATGAACGGCAGCCGCACGGCTGGGAGGATGGCCACGTGACGGCGACGGTGATGGATGGGAAGGCCACCCTGCAGGAGCTGCTCGGCGAGCTGGCGGGGCGGGTCGAGAAGCTGCAGGCGAACGGCGTGACGCCGGGCCTGGGCACGCTCCTCGTCGGCGACGACCCGGGCTCGCACTCGTACGTGCGGGGCAAGCACCGCGACTGCGCCAAGGTCGGGATCACCTCGATCCAGCGGGAGCTGCCCGCCGATGCGTCCCAGGCCGACGTCGAGCGGGCCGTCGACGAGCTGAACGCCGACCCGGCCTGCACCGGGTTCATCGTCCAGCTGCCGCTCCCGAAGGGGCTCGACGCCGGGGCCGCGCTGGGGCGCATCGACCCGATGAAGGACGCCGACGGGCTCGCCCCGGTGAGCCTCGGGCGGCTGGTGCTCGGCGAGCCGGGGCCGCTGCCGTGCACGCCGCGCGGGATCGTCGAGCTCTGCCGCCGCTACGGCGTGGACCTGAACGGCGCGCGCGTCACCGTGGTCGGCCGCGGGGTCACGGTCGGGCGGCCGCTCGGGCTGCTGCTCACCCGCCGCTCGGAGAACGCCACCGTGACGCTCTGCCACACCGGCACGAAGGACCTCGCCGCGGAGGTGCGCCGGGCGGACGTCGTGGTCGCCGCGGCCGGTGTCCAGGGGCTGATCACCGCCGACATGGTGCGGCCGGGGGCCACGGTCCTGGACGTCGGCGTCACGCGCACCGAGGCCGGACTGGTCGGGGACGTCGCACCCGAGGTGGCGGAGGTGGCCGGGCTGCTGGCGCCGATGCCGGGTGGGGTCGGGCCGATGACGCGGGCGATGCTGTTGACCAACGTGGTCGAGGCAGCCGAACGGAGCTTGTCGGAGTGAGCATCGACGCCGAACGGAGCTTGTCGGAGTGAGCATCGACGCCGAACGGAGCTTGTCGAAGTGAGCATCAATGCAGTACGGGCGGTTGGCGAGCGGTCGTGACCGCGCTCCGCTCTCGCCTGCCGGTGCACGCGCCGATGACGTTCGTGCTGCTCATCGCGGCTGCGGGCATGGTCAGGACGCTCACGCAGCACTGGCGTGAGGGAGCGGTGCTGCTCGGCGGTGCGCTGATCGTGGCGGCGATCCTGCGGTTGTTGCTGCCGACGGAACGGGTCGGGTTGCTCGCGATCCGCAGCCGCCCGATCGACGTGCTCTGCTACGGCGGCCTCGGCACGGTGATCTCCGTGTTGGCCATGACGATCACCGCGAGCCTGCTGAACGGCGGGTGAGGATGTCCCGGCGACGGCTGCGCCCGCTGCGTCCCGACGAGCTCGACCCCGACCAGCGCGCCGTGTACGACGCGCTCGCCGATCCGCCCGGCCGGGTGGGGCTGGATGCCGACGGGAGCCTGCGCGGCCCGTTCGACGCGATGCTGCGGGCCCCGCGGTCGGGTGCTGCCCTGCAGTCGGTGGGCGCGGCGCTGCGGTACGGCAGCGTGCTGCCCGAGCGGGTCCGCGAGCTCGCGACGCTCCAGGTGGCGGCGCACCACCGGTCGGACTTCGAGTGGTTCGCGCACGCGCCGCTCGCAACCGCTGCCGGGCTGCCCGCGGCGCTGGTGGATGCGGTCCGGACCGGCGGGCCGGTCGAGCCGGACGACCCGGCGGAGCGCGCGGCGTCCGTCGCGGTCACGCAGCTGCTCGCGACGGGCGACGTCGACGACGACGCCTGGGCGGGCGTCGTCGGCGCGCTCGGTGAGGCCGGCGCGGTCGAGCTCACGACGCTCGTCGGCTACTACTCGCTCCTCGCGATGCAGATGCGCGTGCTGCGCGTGCCGCTCCCGCCGGACGCTCCGGCGGTCGGTTGGGACGGACCGCGCGGCATCATCGGGGAATGACCGACCGCTCGGAACGGATCGTCGACACCCTGGTCGAGGCCTTTGCCGACCTCATGACGGCCGATCCGGCAGCATTTCGGACAAAATTCCGCAAAATGGCTGCCGATCCGTTCGCGTTCTACCGCGGGAGTGCGTGCCTGTTCTACGCGGACGTCGCCGAGCGGGACGACCCGTGGGCCGACGAGCGGACGAGCCGGATCTGGATCCAGGGCGACCTGCACGCGGAGAACTTCGGCACCTACATGGACGGCGACGGTGTGCTGATCTTCGACGTGAACGACTTCGACGAGGCGTACGTCGGGCACTTCACCTGGGACATCACCCGGTTCGCCGCCAGCATGGCGTTGCTGGGCTGGCGCAAGGCGATCTCGGACGCCGACATCTCCCGCCTCGTCGAGCGGTACGTGCGGGCGTATCTCGACCGGGTGCGGTGGTTCGTCGACCAGGCCGACGACCGCAGCTTCTCGTTGCGGCTCGACACCACCGAAGGCGCCATCCACCAGGTGTTGCAGCTGGCGAAGCTGCGCACGCGGGTCGGCCTGCTCGATGCCGTCACCGAGACGGAGGGGTTCGACCGCGTGCTGCGAGAGGTGCCGGGCCTGCGGCGGCTCGAGGAGGCCGAGCGAGCGGCGGCGACGGAGGCGTTCGAGCGCTACCTCGACTCGATCCCGCAGGCGAAACGGTTCCGCGGGGTGACCTACCGGGTCAAGGACGTGGCCGGGCGCTCCGGCTTCGGTATCGGCAGCGCCGGGCTCCCGGCGTACACCGTGCTGATCGAGGGCTACAACCAGGCGCTGGACAACGACGTGGTGCTGTCGATGAAGCAGGGCAACGTCGCCGCCCCGTCGCGGGTGGTGACCGATCCCGCGATCGCGGGCGCCTTCCGCCACCACGGCCACCGCACGGCGGTGTCGCAGCGGGCGCTGCAGGCCCACGCCGACCCGCTGCTGGGCTGGACCGACCTCGACGGCGTCGGTTTCGTGGTGAGCGAGGTGTCGCCGTACGAGGCGGACCTGGACTGGTCGGAGCTCACGGAGCCGGCCGAGATCGCCCCCGTGGTGGACTACCTGGGCCGGGCCACGGCGAAGGTGCACTGCGTGGCCGACTCCGACGCCGACCACTCCCTCGTGCCGTTCCAGACCGAGGAAGCGATCGCCCAGGTCGTCGCCGGGCGGGAGGACGAGTTCGTGGCGTGGGTGGTGGAGTTCGCCCACGACTACGCGGCGCAGGTGCGGGAGGACCACGCCCTCTTCGTCGAGGCGTTCCGGCACGGCCGCGTCCCGGGCGTGTCCGCTTCCGCCGGAGCGTGAATCAGAGCGCGAACGGCGGCTCGAGACCGTCGAACATCGGGAAGTGCGTGACGTTGACCGTGGCGAGCTCGCACCCGTGCACCTCGGCGCACGCCGCGATCAGGTAATCGGCCGTGCCGATCGCGGCGTGCGATCGGCGGAACTTCCGGCGGAACTCGCCTGCCCGCGACGCGACGGACGGGTCGATCGGCATCGGCTGGAGGGAGCCGAGGAGCCGGGTGACCTCGAGGCGCTCGCCCGATCGCATCCCGCCCGCGATCTCGGCGATCGACACGACGCTGACGGCCAGCGGCCCGGTGCGGCGCCGGGCGTCGACGAGCCAGTCGCGGGCGACCTCCACGCCGCGCAGGTGTGCGATCAGCACGTCGGAGTCGACGAGGATCACGAGGTGGCGATCCGCTCCAGGTGGGCACCGCGTTCGCCGTCGGTGCGATCGAGCTCGATCTCCACGTCGGTGAGCAGGCCGAACGACATGTCGATCGCCGCCAGGTCGGCACCGAGTCGGTCCGAGTCGCTGTGCAGCAACCGGTCGAGCAGCTGCCGGATCAGTTCGGCACGCGACACCCCTTCCGCACGAGCGCGCCGGTCGAGCTGCGCGACCTGCTCGTCCGTGAGGTAGATGTTCGTGCGGTGCATACACCGCACCACACACCGCACCTCATCGGCGGGCGTACAACGTGCGGACGAGGTCCTCGATCGACGGCTCGACGACGGTCACGTCGCGCAGCTCCACCCGCGCCGCGACCGCGGCGATCAGCGCAGCGGCGGTGGTGTCGGCCGGGGCGAACGCCAGCCGCTGGCGCAGGCCGCCTGCTTCGACGCGGACGTCGCGGACGCCTGACAGGCCGTTCAGCGGCGCGGCCGGCTCGGTCAGCTCCACGACGACCTCGCGCGCACCGCCGGAGCGGGCGCGCAGCGCGTCGATCGTGTCGTCGGCCACGACCCGCCCCTGATCGATCACGACGACGCGCCGGCAGAGCCGCTCGACGTCCGGCAGGTCGTGCGTGGTGAGCAGGATCGTCATGCCGTCGACGACGTTGACCTCCTGCAGGAACGCGCGGAGCCGCTCCTTGCTCACCAGGTCGAGCCCGACGGTCGGCTCGTCGAGCACCAGCAACCGCGGGCCGTGCAGCAGGGCGGCGGTCACCTCGCCGCGCATCCGCTGGCCCAGCGACAGCTGCCGCACCGGGACGTCGAGGAACGGGGCGAGCTCCAGCACCTCCACGCATCGCTCCAACCGTGCCCGGTGCTCTGGTCCGGGCACGCGGTGGATCGCCCCGAGCAGCTCGAAGCTGTCGCGCAGCGGGAGGTCCCACCACAGCTGGCTGCGCTGCCCGAACACCACGCCGAGCCGGCGGGCGAGTTCGCGCCGCTGCCGCGTGGGGTCCAGCCCGCAGACCCGGAGCCGGCCGGTGGTCGGGACGAGGATGCCGGTCAACATCTTGATCGTCGTCGACTTGCCGGCCCCGTTCGGGCCGAGGAAGCCCACCGCTTCGCCGGGCGCGATGCGCAGGTCGACGTCGCTCACCGCAACGACGCGGCGCCGCGCGCGGCGGCGGCCGACCGTGAACTCGCGCCGCAGGCCCTCGGTCTCGACGATGTTCTCGGCGCTCATGACCCGGCTCCCTGGTAGTGGCGGATTGCGGCGCGCCAGACGAGCGCCGCGACGAGCACGGCGACGACGGCGACGAGCGGTGCGGCGTAGCGCAGGGCGTGCGGCAGGCCGAGCGGGTCGGGCCGGTCCAGGAGCGCGAGGGCGGGGAAGTAGGCGACGAACGCCGATGGCACCGCGTAGCAGAGCAGGCGGCGCAGCCACGGTCCGAACACGGTGATCGGGTACGCCGTGGTGAGCTGGGAGCCGTAGGTGAATGCGTTCGCCACCTCGCGCCCCTCGACCACCCAGAACGACACCGAGCAGGTGGCCACCCAGATCGCGCTGGTGATCGTCGCGCCGACCAGCGGGGTGCACAGGACTAGGAGCGCGTTCTGCGGCGTGGGTTCCACCTCGCCATGGGCCAGGACGACGGCCAGCACGATCGCGCCGACCGCCGCGCGGCCGAGGCGGCGCAGCTGCAGATCGCTCGTCATGAGCTGGGGGAGCAGGCCGAGGGGCCGGGCGAGCAGGACGTCGAGCTCGCCGGTGCGGATCCAGCGGGGCAGGTCGTCGAGCTGGCCGACGGCGAGGTCGGCGAGGCCGAACGAGATCCCGGCGAACCCGTAGATCAGCAGCACCTCGTCGCGGTTGAAGCCGCCGAGCGACTCGACCTGCGCGAACACGATGAGGATCACGGCGAGCTCGTTGGCCTGGGCGATCGCCTGCCCGAGCGCGTCGAGACCGAACGAGACGGGATAGGCGAGCTGGCTGCGTACCCGCGAGCCGAGGATGCGCAGGTGGACGCCGAGATCAGCCACCCTGCACCACCAGCTTCCGGGTCGCCCGTACGAGGAGCAGCTGCCCGGCGGCCAGCAGCAGGGCAGCCCAGAGCGCCTGGTGGGCGAGCAGGGCCGCGGTCGCTCCTCGCTCCCCGAACACGTCGATCGGCGTCTGCAGCATCGCCGGGAACGGGGTGGCGTACAGCGCGATCCGGAGGGGTTCGGGGAAGAAGGCGATCGGGACGGTCAGCCCGCACACGACCCCGGTCGCCGCCGCGTAGACCGTGACCACGCCGCGGTTGTCGAGGAGCCAGAACGCCGTCAGGTCGAGCAGGAAGCGCGCCGCGAAGCTGACCACCACCGCGAGCACCGTCGACACCACGAACAGCAGCACCGTCCACGGGCTCTGCGGCCACCGGAACGGCAGGACCAGCGCGCCGAACAGCACCGGCGGTGCGAACCGGATCAGCATGGCGTGCCCGGCCCGCCCGACGTCCTGCGCCAGCAGCGCGGGCTGGAGGTTCCATGGCCGCCCGAGGTCGATGGCGACGTCGCCGGAGCGAACGCGCTGGGCGAGCTCCCGGTCCGGCCAGATCATGACGACCGCGAGCAGGCCCTGGCCCAGCCAGACGAACGTGCCGGTGTCGGCGGCGTCGTAGCCGGCCGCGCTGCCGGTCTGCCCGACGACGGCGAGCAGCACGGCCACCCGCAGGAGGCCGAACACGGTGTTGGTGAACAGGCCTGCGATGCTCGCCGCGAGGTAGGTGGAGTGGCGCCGGAAGCCCGCCCTGACCAGGTGGAGGTAGGGCCTGAGCACGTCTGTCCACGCTAGGCCCGGGCGCAACCGGTTTTCCCACGTCTCATCGCTGTCGTCACCGGCTGGCTGTCTCAGGGCCTCCTGCTCAGGGCCTCCTGGCGGCGCCGCGCATCGTGCGGGGCCGCCCCTCCCAGCTCAAGGGCGCCTGCGGCGTCGCTGCGCGATCGCTTCGCGACCCTTGACCTGCGAGCCTCTGCGGCCCCTCGGGCATGCGGTGCGGGCAGGCCGGGGCCTGCCCGGTGGGGCGCGCGGCGCCGCCAGGAGGCGGTCCCGCGCATGATCAGCAGGTGGGATCCGTGCTGCACAGACGATCAAGGTCAGATGGTCGCGATCAAGGGCTGATGGCCGCTGTTGAAGATCAACTAGCGACCATCTCGCCTTGATCGGCGATCAGGCCTCGGTGGCGCGGCCGTTTCTCGCCAGGAGCGGCTCGTGTCCGTCAGCAGCTGCGCATGATGCGGCTGACCTGCTCCTCGGTGAGGGCCGGGACGGGCAGCGGATGGGCGGCCCCTGCGCGGAGGCCGTCGAGGACGAACCCGAGGTGTCGGCGCCATGCCTGCGGATCGACGTCGCCGGTGGCCTCGATGGTCCGGGTGATCGCCCAGGTCACGAAGGCCATGTCGGCCAGCACGAAGTCCGGCCGCAGCTCGCCGCTGCGCTTCGCGCGCTCGACGATCTCGGTCATCAGCTCGTGGCCGCGCACGTGGTCGGGGGTCGGCGCGGCCTGCGGGATGCTGCGGGCGGACAGGTCGTTGTAGCCGCGGTCGGCGGCCTGCATCCGGCAGACCTGCTCCACGAAGTGGACGAAGCCGGCCCACGCGTCGTCCATCGCGAGCGCGTGCTCGGCGACCTCGATCAGCGTCTCGCGACGGTCGGCGAACACCGCGTCCACCAGGTCGGTCCTGGTCGGGAAGCGGTTGTAGAGCGTCCCGATGCTCACGCCCGCCCTCCGGGCGACCTCGTCGAGGGCCACGTCGAGGCCGCGCTCGGCGAACACCGCGCGCGCGGCCTCGACGAGCCGTGCGCGGTTGCGCTGGGCGTCCTTGCGCAGGGGCATGTTCCATCCAGGAAGTTGACGATGTCCTCAGGTTACCGGTATGAAGTTGAGCATGACCTCAACTTCGCGCAAGGTGATCGCGGTCCTCGGCGTGGGACCGGGGCTGGGGATGTCGGTGGCCCGGCGGTTCAGGCGGGAGGGCTTCGCCGTTGCGCTCGTGTCGCGCACCGATGTGCGGCACGCCGGGTACCGGGCCGAGCTCGCGGCCGACGGTGTGGAGTCCCGCAGCTACGCGGCCGACGTCACCGACCCGCAGCAGGTCCGGGACGTGCTGACGCGGATCGCCGCCGACCTGGGGGACATCGACACCGTGTACTACGGCCCGGCCGCGGCGGATCTCGGAGCGCGGATCGTCCCGCTCCCGGATGCTGACGCTGCCGCCGTGCGGGCGCCGTTCGAGTCCGCCGTGCTCCCCGCCGTCGGCGTCGTGACCGCCGTGTTGCCGCGGATGCTGGAGCGCGGCGACGGCGCCCTGTTCTTCGGCGGCGGGTTGAGCGGCCTGCGGCCGATGCCGATGCTGGGCAACCTCGCACCCGCGTCCGCCGCCCTGCGCATGTACGTCCTGACGCTCGCCGCGGCCGTCAAGGAGCACGGGGTGTACGCGGCGACCCTCACGATCGGCGGGTTGATCGAACGCGGCGACATCCACCGCACGATGGTCGAGCAGGGCATGCCGCTGCCCACGCTCGACCCCGACGAGATCGCCGACACCGCGTGGCACATGTACGTCGCCCGCGACGAGGCGGAGGCGGTGTTCGACGCGTTGACCCCGGCGGCGTGAGCCGGCCGCGGTACAGGAAAGCCACTTTCCGGGCCTGCACGGCCCTGAAAGTGGCTTTCCTGAACTTCCGCGGCCTCAGAACTCCGCGAGCGCCGCGTTGAACGTCGCGCTGGGGCGCATCACCTCGTCGGCCTTGGCCTTGTCGACGAAGTAGTAGCCGCCCAGCTCGACCGGCTCGCCCTGAACGCCGTTCAGCTCGCCGACGATCTTCTCCTCGTCCGCCGCGAGCCGCTCGGCGAGCGGGGCGAAGATCCCCGCCAGCTCGGCGTCCTCGGTCTGGCGGGACAGGGCCTGGGCCCAGTAGAGGGCCAGGTAGAAGTGACTGCCGCGGTTGTCGAGCTCGCCCGCCCGCCTGGACGGGGACTTCCCGGTCTCCAGCAGCGTGCCGGTCGCGTCGTCGAGGGCCTTGCCGAGCACCGCGGCGCGCGGGTTGCCGGTCTTCTCGGCGAGGAACTCGAACGAGACGGCCAGCGCGAGGAACTCGCCGAGGGAGTCCCACCGCAGGTGGTTCTCGCGGACGAGCTGCTGGACGTGCTTGGGGGCCGAGCCGCCCGCGCCCGTCTCGAACAGCCCGCCGCCGTTCATCAGCGGCACGATCGAGAGCATCTTGGCGCTCGTGCCCAGCTCCATGATCGGGAACAGGTCGGTGAGGTAGTCACGCAGGACGTTGCCGGTGACGGAGATCGTGTCCTCGCCGCGCTTGGCGCGCTCGAGCGTGTACCGGGTGGCCTCGGCCACCGGGAGGATCTCGATCGTCAGACCGTCGGTGTCCTCCTCGGCGAGGTACGCGCGCACCTTCTCGATCACCTGGGCGTCGTGGGCGCGGGTCTCGTCGAGCCAGAACACAGCCGGCCAGCCGGTGGCACGGGCGCGCGAGACGGCCAGCTGCACCCAGTTGTGGATCGGGGCGTCCTTCGTCTGGCAGGCGCGCCAGATGTCACCCGCGGCGACCTCGTGCTCGAGCAGCGTGGTGCCGGTGCCGTCCACCACGCGGACGGTGCCGGGCGCGCTGATCTCGAACGTCTTGTCGTGGCTGCCGTACTCCTCGGCCTTCTGCGCCATCAGGCCCACGTTCGGCACGGTGCCCATCGTGGTGGGGTCGAACGCGCCGTGCTCGCGGCAGAAGGCGACGGCCTCGGCGTAGAGCGCCGCGTAGGACGAGTCCGGGATCACGAACTTCGTGTCCTGCAGCTCGCCCTTCGCGTTCCACATCTGCCCGGACGAGCGGATCGCGGCCGGCATCGAGGCGTCGATGATGACGTCGCTCGGCACGTGCAGGTTGGTGATGCCGCGGTCGGAGTCGACCATCGCGAGCCCGGGGCCGCTGTCGTAGGTGGCGGTGATCGCGTTCTCGATCGCATCCCGCTTCCCGGCGGGGAGCTTCTCGAGCGCCGTCAGCAGACTCGCGACGCCGTTGTCCGGGTCGGCACCCACGCTCGCGAGCTCGTCGCCGTACTGCGCGAAGACGTCGGCGAAGTAGGTCTGCACCGCGTGCCCGAACAGGACCGGGTCGGAGACCTTCATCATCGTGGCCTTGAGGTGCACCGAGAACAGCACGCCCTTGGCCTTGGCGTCGGCGACCTGCTCGGCGAGGAACGCGCGCAGCGCCTCGACCCGCATGACGGCGGCGTCGACCACCTCGCCCGCCTGCACCGGCACCGACGGCTTGAGCACGGTGACGGCGCCGTCCTCGGCCACGTGCTCGATGCGCAGCTCGCCTGCCTCGGAAACGGTGACCGAGCGCTCGGAGTGCCGGAAGTCGCCGTCCGACATCGTGGCGACGTGCGAGGTGGAGTCGGCCGACCACGCGCCCATCGAGTGCGGGTGCTTCTTCGCGTAGTTCTTGACCGACGCGGGCGCCCTGCGGTCGGAGTTGCCCTCGCGCAGCACCGGGTTCACCGCGCTGCCCTTCACCGCGTCGTACGCGGCACGCGCGGCGCGCTCCTCGTCGGTGCTCGGGTCGTCCGGGAAGTCCGGCACGGTGTAGCCGGCGGCCTGCAGCTCCTTGATCGCGGCCTTGAGCTGCGGGATCGAGGCGCTGATGTTGGGCAGCTTGATGATGTTGGCGGCCGGGGTCTTGGCGAGCTCGCCGAGCTCGGCGAGCGAGTCGGGCGCCAGGTCGAACGCGGCGAGGATGCGCCCGGCGAGGGAGATGTCGCGGGTCTCGACCTCGACGCCCGCCTTGCCGGCGTACGCCTCGATGATCGGCAGGAACGAGTGCGTGGCCAGCGCGGGCGCCTCGTCGGTGTAGGTGTAGATGACCTTCATCTTCTGCTTCGGCCTGCCTCGGGACGGGTGGTCGGACCCGGACACGCTATCCCGAACCGGGAGTGGACCGCGTCATGAGGCGCGGGAGGCCACATGCCCGCTACCGTGGGTTTCCACACGTTCTCGGGGAGGCACGGTCGTGGCCAGGATCACGGTTCCCAAGCTGGAGGCCTCCACCTTCAAGGGGTGGACGTTCGTGCTGGTCGCGGGCGTGGTGCTGGCGCTCCTCGCGATCGTCGACCGGGGCGGGCTCGGCGCGACCACGGTCGCCAACGGCTCCACCGGCTGCCAGCTGGAAGTGGTGGCCGACGAGCTGAACGTCCGCAACGGGCCGAGCCCGGGTGCCGCGTCCGTCGAGACGCTGACGCGGGGCATGCGCGTCGACGGCACGAAGGTTGTCACGGACGGATTCCGGGAGCTGGAGGCGGGCCGGTGGGCGGCCGACCAGTTCCTGGCCCCGCTGCCGGGTTCGGACTGTGCCTGAGCGATGATCATGGTCCGCCCGTCGATCGGTGACCCTTCATGACCGGACTCAGCCCCACCCGGGTCATCGGCGGGCGGTACGTCGTGCTGGGGGACATCGGCAGCGCGGGCGCGGGCGTGGTGTGGCGTGCCGCCGACCGCGTGACGGGCCGGTCGGTGGCGGTGGCGGAACTGCACCTGCCCCCCGATCCCGACGAGCGGCGGATCGTGCGCGAGCGGTTGCTGCGGGTGGCGCGTGCAGCGGGTCGGCTCGACCACGCCGCGTTCGTCGCCATCCACGACGTCGTCACCGACGGCGACGTCGACCACATCGTGACCGAGCTCGTCGACGCGTCGACACTCGCCGAGCGCGTGGCGGGCGACGGGCCGCTGGACGAGCGCGCGGCGTCCGCGATGGCGCGCCAGCTGGCAGCCGCGCTGCACGCGGCTCACGGCGCGGGGATCGTGCACGGGGACATCACCCCGCACACCGTGCTGCTCGGAGCGGACGGGAAGGTGCTCCTCGCCGGTGTCGGCGTCGCCGAGGCGGTCGACCCGCTGCGCACGACCCGCGATCCGCATTTCCTGGCTCCGGAGTTGCGCGACGGCGCGCCGGCAACCCCGGAATCGGACCTGTGGGCGTTCGGCGCCACGCTGCACGTCGCGCTGCTCGGCCGCCCGCCCGCCGACGGCGTCGTGCCGGAGTTCGGGGGCGGCGTGCTGGGGAGCACCCTCGCCGGGCTGCTGCAGCCGGCGCCGCGGGACCGGCCGGCGGCCCAGCACGTGGTCGGTGCGCTCGACGCCGCGCGGATGTTGGCAGGCGCGGCCCCCCGCGGCGGGCGCCGCTGGTGGTTCGCGGTCACGGGAGTGGTGGTCGGCCTCCTGGTCGGGCTGGCCGCCGGGTTCGCGCTCGCGACGCCGCGGATCCAGGCGCTCACCTACGGGCCGGACGGCGACGTGCGGCTCTCCGGTCCGGCCGCGTGCCTCGACGCGGCGCCGGCTCCCGGTGCCGTGATCAGCGGTGCGGACTGTGCCGGTCCGCACGGCGCCGAGATCGTCGCGTCCCTCCAGCTGTCCGGCGAACGCTTCCCCGGCCGCGACGCGCTCGTCGGGCTCGCGGCGGGGGCGTGCACACCGGCGTTCGACGCCGTGGTCGAGCGGCCCCGGCGGGCGAGCCTGGAACTCGTTGCGCTGGTCCCCACTCAGGCGGCGTTCGATGCCGGTGAGCGGATCGTGCACTGCGTGGCGCGCTCCCCCGGGAAAGTGGGATGACGCGCGTGGTCTGATTCTCAGGGTGAGCACCGCGACCCACCGCAACATCGACCTCGTGGTCGCCGCCCTCACCGCGGGCGGCGCCGACCCCTCCCGGGTGGCGCGCCTGCAGGTGCTGCCCGACGCCGTCACGACCGCCGCGGCCGCGGCGGCCGCACTGGGCGTCGAGGTGGGGCAGATCGCGAACTCGCTGGTCTTCGACGCCGACGGCGACCCGCTGCTCGTGCTGACCTCCGGCGCGCACCGGGTGGACACCGCGAAGGTCGCCCAGCTGATCGGCGCGCAGCGCGTACGGCGGGCCTCGCCGGAGTTCGTCCGGGCCGCCACCGGGCAGGCGATCGGCGGCGTGGCCCCCGTCGGGCACCCGCAACCGCTGCGCACGCTGGTCGACCGGGCGCTCGAGGCCTACGACGAGGTGTGGGCGGCCGGCGGGATCCCGCACGCTGTCTTTCCCACTACGTACGGCGAGTTGGTGGCGGTCACGGGCGGCACGCCGGCGGACGTGGCGTAGCGAGATCCGTTCTCAGCTCGGCCAGACCTACGTGTGCCACCGCCATCCACCGGCGTCGTGGACGCTCAGCTCGCCGTGCTCGGAGAAGAGGACGGGAAGGTCCGTCGGTCGGTCGCGGAGCTCGGCGTCGAGGAAGCCGATCGTCACCTCGGTGATGATGCGGTTGCCTTCGGTGCGCCCGAGGGAGCCGACCAGCGACGGCACCGGCGGCATCCACAGGGGCGCGTCGGTGAAGGTCGGGTGGGCGGTGCCGGGGATGGTGAGCATGTAGCCGGTCGTCGTGGTGCGCTCGAGCGCCCCCGCCAGATGGGGGAGGTAGGTGGGGTTGTCCTCGAGCCCGATCTGGCTGGTCAGCGCCAGCGCCGGCTGGTCGTACGGTCCGGGATGGGCGTCGTACGGACGGCCGTCGAGGGCGACCACCGCGGAGAAGCGCTCATCGCTGCGGGCTGCCTGGAAGGCGCCGCCCACGCCGGCCGACATGCCGACGACCGCGGCGCGGCCGGTGTCCAGCCGACCGGCGAGGACGCTCCCCACCTCGCCGTTGTCGAGGCGGCCGAGGTGGGTGAGGGCCGAACGGAGATCGCCGGCCTTCACCGCCGCCAACTCCTCGCTCAACCGGAAGGCCTCGGCCTCGGAGCTGACGGAGTGCTCCGCCCTGCGAACCGTCCGGCCGTCGGCGAACACGACCGCGGTCGAGTCGTAGGGGTGGTCGAGCGCGGCGACCACGTAGCCGTGGCTGGCCAACTCCTCGGCCCATGCGGTGTTCGTGGTGCGCCCCATGCCCCCACCCGGCGAGAACAGCACCACCGGGAACCGCTCATCGCCGGAGGCGACGGGCGGTTCGGGCACCGCGTTGGTGCGGGCCACCACCTGCCCGTCGAAGAGGAACCGGGGGATCCCGAGGAAGTCTCCGACGCCCTCGGCGACGGCGTTCGCCTCGGCCTCCGAGCGGCCCAGGTAGGGCGCCCGCTCCACCTCGTCCGGGCTCGCCTCGGCCGGGTACCAGATCTGGGCCTGCACCGCACGCACGTCGTCGGGATCGGTCGTCCACGTCTCGGGCCGATCGGGATCGGTCCACTCGACGACGGTGGTGCCGACCGCGTACTCGCCGGTCGGTGTCGGGAAGTCCGGGATCGGGAAGGCGATCGCCGCGCCCACACCGGCGACGATCGCCAGGACGCCGGCCGCCGAACCCGGTCCGGCCAGCCACCAGCGGATCCGCCGGCCGTCGGGCTTCCCCATCATGGTCCGGGCTGCGATCGGCAGCGCCACCGCGACCGCCACCAGCACCGGGACCAGCTGCCAGCGAAGACCCACCACCGGGAGCACCGCCGCCGACGCCGACGACACCGCTGCGGCGCCGATCGCGACTCGGCGCCGGAACCGCGGCGGCAACCAACGGGCCGACACCAGCGCGAGTGCGCCCACCACCAGGACTGCTTCGACCGGTGTCACGCCGATTCCACTGATCATCTCGTGCAGAGAGGCGATGGTCACCGAGTTCGGGTCGGACGGCCTCGGCCACAAAGCCGGATCTTCGGCCCCCGCGTCGGCCAAAAGGCTGGTCCACCGCGCCATCCGTGATCGGGGCGGTTTCCACGGCTCCGCCGGCGAGTGAACGAGCCGGATCCTCGGTCGGCCTCATGCGGCGACCCGCAGGGGTCCGAAGTAGCGGCGCAGGGTGCGGTGCCAGGGGTTGGACGGCAGTTCGGGGTGGAGGGCGGCGATGCCGACGCAGTACTTGCTGACCGAGACGGGGCGGACGCCGAAGCGGCGCAGGATCTGGTCGGGGGCGTTGCCGCCTCCGGCGGACTTGCTCTCCACGAGTACGTGGGTGCCGGTGTCGCGGACCTCGTGGTGGGCATCGAGGCAGGACAGCGCGACGTCGCAGGTCAGTCGGACGTCGCCGGTGCGGGAGACGAAGGTGGTGCGTCGGTAGGTGGTGGCCAGGGCGGGGTGCAGGCGGAGTGGCCGGGACCAGCCGTAGGCGTCGGACAGAGCGGTGCGCAGGTGCGCCAGCGCCGCACCGGTGAGCTCGCCGCTGTGCTCGACCGGGTGCGGCACGCGTCGCTTCACCGTCTCCCCGCGGGCGCCCTCGAGCTTGACCTCGAACATGCACTGCCCGCTGTCGGTGTAGGTGCGGGTTCGGGCCTTGAACCGCTGACGGCGGCGCTGGATGTGGGAGTGGTAGCCGTCCAGGCCGGGGGTGTCGAAGTAGATCGACTCGTAGCCGAAGGTGCGCCGCCCGTCGATCTCCAGCACCTGCATCCCGGGGGCGAGTTCGGCGATCATCCGGTGGAAGATCGCGGCGGGCACGAAGTACTTGCGGTCCACGCGGGTCTGCAGTTCGGCCAGAGCCATCAGCTCTTCCAGCCCGATGGGGGCGACCATCGCGGCGGCTTCGCCCGCCGCCCGCTCGGCCGGGGTGACCCGGGTTGCCGGCGAGAATGCGCGGTAGCCGGGTGCGGCGCACGGGGTGCGGGTGTTCATCGCCGGTCCACGATGACGGTCCGCGAGTTGTCGGCGGGCTGCCCGCTGTTGGCGATCTGCCGGCCGTTCCCGGGCTGCTGACCGTTGCCGGGCTGCGGGCGGACCGCGGCCCGGCGGCCGACGGAGGGCCGCGGGTGGATGGCGGGCTGCTGGTTGATCGGGCCCTGCTGGTTGATCGCGGGCTTCTGGTTGATCGCGGGCTGCTGGTTGAGCAGGGCCTGCTGGGCGTTTGCGACCTGCTGGTTCACGGAGGGGTCGGGGGCGCGGGTGGCGGCCTGGAACCGCACGTCGACGATCATCACGTCGCGCACGTAGTCGATCTGGTCGACCACGTGGTGCATCACCCGGCCGCCCAGGCGGCGTTCGAGGTCGGCGATCAGCGCGTCGTCGTCGTGGTGCACCACGTCGAGGGTGACTTCCAGGCGCTGGGCGCGGGCACGCAACGGCCTGCTGTCCACCACCAGCATGGTCGCGACCAACAGCACGTTGATCCCCACGGCCAGGACGCGGTCGTCCAGGCTCAGTCCGTTGACCAGGCCGGCGACCAGCGCGACGAAGTAGTACGCGACCTCCTGCTGGGTCACGGTGGACGAGCGCAGCCGGATGATCGACAGGATCGCGAACAGCCCGAAGCCCAGCGCCAGGTCCACCCGCACCGTGCTCAGCAACGACATCGCCACGAAGATCCCGATGTTGAGCGTGACGTAGGCCAGCAACAGGTCGGCGCGGCGGTGGCGGCGGTAGTACAGCACGTAGGCCAGCAGGAAGATCGCGAGCAGGTCGATGCCCAGGTCGATCCCGTACTCGATGTACAACGAGACCGGAGTGCCGGGCACGGCCGTGGGTGCGGAACCGCTCCCATCGCCTCGGTTGCGGACGCGATGGTGGCGACGGACAGCATCGCCGCGATCACAAGGCCGGCGACAGCGATCGCGCGGGCACAGAACCTCGTCACTTGGTTCCCCCATCTGCAGTGCCGACAGGCACGTCCCCGTCGGTTTCACTGCTGCTCACAGGTACGTATGCCGGTAGACCCCTCCGCTTCAGGAACGGGCACGTGACCCTGATCACAGGGCGTGGTCGGGGCCGATCGATGCCCGGCCCGGCTCCGGACGCAGGCTCGGTCCCGTGCGGGCTCGCGTCGGATCAGGACCGCGAAGGGCGCTGCGAACCCACCCTGAATGATTCAGGCCGGATCGGATCGGATAGGTTGTCCCGTTTCGTTGTCGCCGAATGGACGGCGGTGGCAAGAACAGGGCGATCCTTGTCCATTCTCCGCCTTACGGCCGGGAGATCTCCGTTGATAGCGTCCGCACGCCCGGAGATCTTCCCTCCGGCCTGATTCGCGCATTCGCCGGCACCTTGGCCCGAATTTGCGCGTCAGCGGCCGATGGATGGGAACGAATCGGGTCCGAACGCATCTCGTAACAGTGGGGGGACATATGTCGATCAGGCCGAGACGTGTCGGGTTGCGGGCCGGGGCGGCCGCCGTCGCGACCGCCGTGGTGTTCGCGGGCTCGATCCTGACCACCGCGGGCACCGCCCTGGCGGATCAGCCGGTGGCGGCGGCGAGCGCAGCGTCGGCGGCCGCGACGAGCGGAGTGCTGAAGTCCGGGGAGAAGTTGGAGGGCGGCCAGGAGGTCGAGTCCGCCAACGGGACGTTCACCCTGCGCATGCAGACGGACGGGAACCTCGTTCTCCTGAACGACAAGGGTGAGGTGAAGTTCCACACGGGTACGGCTCCGAACGAGGGTGCCGTGGCCACCATGCAGACCGACGGGAACTTCACGGTCACGAAGAACGGCAAGGCGCTCTTCCACACCGGCACCACGGGCACCGGTGTGAACATGCACATCCAGAACGACGGCAATCTGACCGTCCGCACGCCCGACGGCAAGGTCCTCTGGGCGCTCAGTGACGTGAACCAGTCGAAGGCTGAGCTCCGGACCGGGCAGGCCCTGAAGGGCGGCGAGGAGCGCAGGTCGTTCAACGGCAAGAACACGCTGCGCATGCAGACGGACGGCAACCTCGTCCTGATCAACGATGCGGGCAAGGTGCTGTTCCACACCGGAACGGCCCCGAACGAGGGTGCCGTGGCCACCATGCAGACCGACGGGAACCTCACGGTCACGAAGAACGGCAAGGCGCTGTTCCACACCGGTACCACCGGCAAGAACGTGACCCTGCACGTCCAGGACGACGGCAACCTCACTCTGCGGACGCCCGACGGCAAGGTTCTCTGGGCGCTCAGTGACGTGAACCAGTCGAAGGCCGAGCTCCGGACCGGGCAGGCACTGAAGGGCGGCGAGGAGCGCAAGTCGTTCAACGGCAAGAACACGCTGCGCATGCAGACGGACGGGAACCTGGTCCTGACCAACGCCGCGGGCAAGGTGTTGTGGCACACGGCTACGGCCCCGAACGCGGGCGCCGTGGCCACGATGCAGGCCGACGGGAACCTCACGGTCACGAAGAACGGCAAGGCGCTGTTCCACACCGGTACCAAGGGCAAGAACGTGACCCTGCACGTTCAGGACGACGAGAACCTGACCCTCCGCACGCCCGACGGAAAGGTCCTCTGGGCCCGGCGGTAGCAGGTACGCCTTGAAATCGTTCACCAACGTAACGGAGCTGCGGTGACTGCTTTCCTGAGGATGACCTTCGCCGGCATGGCTGTGGTCGCGCTGTCGTCCATCCTGTCGGTCGCGACGAGCACGGTGGAGCCGGCGCGGGCGGCGGAGCCTGCGACCCTGCTGCGGGTCCTCGACACCCCGCCGGAGCCGGATGCACCCGTACCGCCGTCGTCCGAGGACGACCGCGCCGGGACTCGCGAACCGAGCCAGGCCCCGGACGACGACTCGGACGAGGACTCGGCGACGGCCGGCAGCTGCGCGGAGGTCAGTGGTGGCCGGCTCGAGTGCATTCGCCGGTGGTGGCCCGGCGGCACCCCGGATCCCGGCGAGAGCACCACCGACATCGGGAGCCTGGAATACGTCGAGGGCAAATCCTGGACGATCTTCGCGGCCTGCGACTTCAACCGGGACGGCACATCGATCGGCATTCAGATCGACCCCACGGACGGTAGGGACGACTTCTACACCCGGCGTCCGGCGACCCCGTCCTGTCGGGGCGAGACCGAGTCCAGGACGATCCACCGGTTCCGATTCGTCGCTGTCGACGGGTCGGGAACCCCGGTGGGGACCCCGACCGCCTGGGAGACGCCGCCTCGGGGATCGGGGCCGGCATGAATGACACCGGCGCGACGCGGGTCGTTAAGGGAGGCTAACCTCAGGCACTGTGCCTGCCGTTCCCCGCCTCCTCGGTCACCTCAGCCGCCGCCAGTTGCTCGCCGGCGTCGGAGCACTCGGGGCCGCGGGCCTGCTGACCGCCTGCGGGGGCGGTTCCACGCCGCCGCCGCCGGCGGCCGGGCCGGCCCCGGCGGGCGCGTTCCCGCTCACCGTCGAGCACAGCAAGGGCGCCACCGAGATCAAGAGCGCCCCGCAGCGGGTCGTCACGGTCGGGTTCAGCGACCAGGACCCGGTGCTCGCGATGGGTGTCCGGCCGGTGGCCGTCACGGACTGGTACGGCGACCACCCGTACGCCACCTGGCCGTGGGCGCAGGACGAGCTCGGCGACGCGCAGCCGGTGGTGCTGAACCGGGGCGCGTTCACCGGCACCCCCGACTACCGGTACGAGGAGATCGCCGCGCTCTCCCCGGACCTGATCGTCGGGCTCTACACGTCGATGGACGACACGCAGTACCAGACGCTCTCGCGGATCGCCCCCACCGTCGCCCCGCCTGCCGGCTACCCGGAGTGGGGTGCGCCGTGGGACGAGTACACCCGTCTCGCCGGCCGCGCGCTCGGTGTCCCGGACCGGGCCGAGCAGCTGATCACCGGCGTCAACGCGCAGCTCGAGGCGGCGGCCGCCGCGAATCCGCGGTTCGAGGGGCGCACGGCCGTGGTCGCGGAGCGGTTCGAGGGCGGCCAATCCTTCGTCCGCTCGCCGAACGACCCGCGCTCGCAGCTGGTGGCCGCGCTCGGGTTCACGATCCCGCCCGAGATCGGCGAACTCGCAGGCGACATGGACGGCGCGACGATCAGCGACGAGCAGATGGCCCTCCTCGACCGCGACGTCCTGCTGTGGAACACCGGCTTCTCGCCGGAGGTGCGCGAGGACATCGAGCGCGCGCCGCTGTACTCGCGGCTGAACGTCGTGGAGGAGGGGCGCGCGATCTTCGTCGACGACCCGATGGTCTCCGCGGCGTGGACGTGGGGCACCGTGCTCAGCCTCCCGACCGTGATCGACGCTCTGGTCGGGAAGATCTCAGCCGTCCTGACCTGACCACGGCGCCGTCTTATTCCCAGGTGCGCTGTGATCTGTAGCGGCGCCCGGTAGGTCGACCGTGCCCGTCCGGCCGACCTACTGTTCAGGACATGGTCGAGGTGCCCCGCGAGACCGCGCCGTCCGACGCCGCCCTCCGCCGCGCGTTGCGGCGAGCCCGCGACGGCGTCACGATCGACGTCGCCGAGGCGTCCGTGCTGCTGGCCGCCCGCGGCGACGCGCTGGACGAGCTGCTCGCCGTGGCGTCCCGGGTGCGGGATGCCGGCCTGGTGGCCGAGGGGCGGCCGGGTGTGGTCACGTACTCGAAGAACGTGTTCATCCCGCTCACGCGGCTGTGTCGCGACCGCTGCCACTACTGCACGTTCGCCACCGTGCCGCACCGGCTGCCGGCCGCGTTCCTGGAGCGCGACGAGGTGCTGGAGATCGCCCGCGCCGGCGCGGCCGCCGGGTGCAAGGAGGCGCTGTTCACCCTCGGCGACCGGCCGGAGGACCGCTGGCCCGCGGCCCGGGAGTGGTTGGAGGAGCGCGGGTACGACTCCACCCTTGACTATGTCAGGGCCTCGGCGATCGCGGTGCTGGAGGAAACCGGCCTGCTGCCGCACCTCAACCCGGGCGTGTTGTCCTGGGCCGAGTTGACGCGGCTCAAGCCGGTGGCCGCGAGCATGGGGATGATGCTGGAGACCACGGCCGAGCGATTGTGGAGCGAACCCGGCGGACCGCACTTCGGCAGCCCGGACAAGGAGCCCGCGGTCCGGCTGCGCGCCATCACCGACGCCGGGCGCGTCGGCGTCCCGTACACCACGGGGATCCTGATCGGGATCGGCGAGAACCGCACCGAGCGGGCCGACTCGCTGTTCGCGATCCGCTCGGCAGCGCGGGCCCACGGGCACGTCCAGGAAGTGATCATCCAGAACTTCCGGGCCAAGCCGGACACCGCGATGGCGAAGGACCCGGACGCGGACCTGCACGACCTCGCCGCCACGATCGCCGTCGCGCGGATCGTGCTCGGCCCCAAGATGCGAATCCAGGCGCCGCCGAACCTGATCGGCGACGAGTTCGCGCTCATGCTGCGCGCCGGGATCGACGACTGGGGCGGCGTCTCGCCGGTCACCGCCGACCACGTCAGCCCGGAGATGCCGTGGCCCGCGATCGACGAGCTCGCCACCCGCTCGGCCGCGGCCGGCTTCCGGATCCGGGAGCGGCTCGCCGTGTACCCGAAGTACGTGCTGGCCGGCTCGCCGTGGATCGACTCCCGGATCTCCGTGCACATCGCCGCGCTCGCCGACCAGGAGACCGGTCTGGCAGACGAGAGCGCCGTCGTGATCGGGCGGCCGTGGCAGGAGCCGGACGGCGGGTTCGACTCCACCGGTCGGGTCGACCTGAACACGGCGATCGACAGCGAAGGTCGCACGGCCGACCGGCGCGGCGACTTCGCGTCCGTCTACGGCGACTGGGACGCGGTCGCCGAGGAGTTGGCCGCCACGCAGCGGTCGGCCCCGCAGCGGCTGGACGCCGACGTGCGCGCCGGGCTCGAGCTCGCGGCGTCGAACCCCGCGGCGCTGCTGGACCCCGCCCACGAGTCGTCGGCGATGGCCGTCCTCACCGCCGACGGACCCGCGCTGGACGAGCTGGCCCGCCTCGCCGACGCCGTGCGCGCGGACGTCGTGGGCGACGAGGTCACCTACGTCGTCAACCGCAACATCAACTTCTCGAACGTCTGCTACGTCGGCTGCCGGTTCTGCGCCTTCGCGCAGCGGGAGCGCGACACCGACGCGTTCCGGCTCTCGCTCGACGAGGTCGCCTCCCGCGCGGTCGAGGCGGCCGAGGCGGGCGCCACCGAGGTGTGCATGCAGGGCGGGATCGACCCGCAGCTGCCGGTCACCTTCTACGCCGACCTCGTGCGCGCGGTGAAGGCAGCGGTACCGGGCATGCACGTCCACGCGTTCTCGCCGATGGAGATCGTGTCCGCGTCGGCCAAGGCAGGCGTGTCGATCGAGGAGTGGCTCACCGAGCTGCGCGACGCCGGGCTGGGCTCGATCCCGGGCACCGCCGCCGAGATCCTCGACGACGAGGTCCGCTGGGTGCTCACCAAGGGCAAGCTGCCGGCCGCCCAGTGGCTGGAGGTGGTGCGCACGGCGCACCGGCTGGGGATCCCGTCGTCGTCCACGATGATGTACGGCCACGTCGACGAGCCCCGCCACTGGCTCGGGCACCTGCGCACGCTCGCCGCGCTCCAGGACGAGACCGGCGGGTTCACCGAGTTCGTGCCGCTGCCGTTCGTGCACCACAACGCGCCGATCTACCTGGCAGGCATCGCCCGCCCCGGCCCGACGGTGCGGGACAACCGGGCCGTGCACGCGTTCGCCCGGCTGGCCCTGCACGGGCGGATCGACCACATCCAGTGCTCGTGGGTGAAGCTCGGCGACGGACCCGCCGCCGACATCCTCCGCGGCGGCGCCGACGACATGGGCGGCACGCTGATGGAGGAGACCATCAGCCGGATGGCCGGGTCGGAGAACGGCTCCGCGCGCACGGTCACGGAGCTGACCGCGATCGCCACCGCGGCCGGGCGGCCGGTGCGCCAGCGCAGCACGACCTACCGGGAGCCGGTCGAGCGACTGGTGCCGGCCCAGCGGCCCGCCCCGCGCCTGCTGCCGCTGACCACGGCGTAGTGCGCGCGGTCGTCTTCGACACCGTCGGCGGGCCGCTCGAGGTCCGGGACGTGCCCGAGCCGGACTGCCCGCCGGACGGCGTGGTGCTCGACGTCCACGCCACCGGGGTGTGCCGGTCGGACTGGCACGCCTGGCGCGGGCACGACCCGGTGGCGCTGCCGCACGTGCCGGGGCACGAGTTCGCCGGCGTCGTCGCACGGGTGGGTGCGGACGTCAGGTCGTGGCGGCCGGGGGACCGGGTCACGGCGCCGTTCGTGTGCGGGTGCGGGCGGTGCGCGTACTGCCGGTCCGGCGACCCGCAGGTCTGCCCCGACCAGACCCAGCCCGGCTTCACCCACCCCGGCTCCTTCGCCGAGCAGGTGCTCGTGCGGGCCGCGGAGTTCAACCTGGTGCGGCTGCCCGACGCGATGTCGTTCGTCGCGGCCGCCGGGCTCGGCTGCCGGGTGGCCACGGCCTACCGGGCCCTCACCGCACACGGCAGGCTCGCTGCGGGGGAGTGGCTCGCCGTGCACGGCTGCGGCGGCGTGGGCCTGTCGGCCGTGCTGCTCGGGACGGCGCTGGGCGCCCGGGTGATCGCCGTGGACGTCTCGGAGGAGGCCCTTGCGCTGGCCAGGGCCCGCGGCGCAGAGGCGGTCCTCGACGCCTCCGCCCCGGACGGCGTCGAGGCCGCGATCCACGAGATCACCGGCGGAGGCGCGCACGTCTCGCTCGACGCGCTCGGCTCGCCCGCGACCGCGGCGTCCTCGGTGCTGTCGCTGCGCCGCAGGGGCCGGCACGTGCAGGTCGGCCTGCTGCTGGGCGCGTCCGCCACACCGCCGCTGCCGATGGACCGGGTGCTCGCATGGGAGCTGTCGGTCCACGGCTCGCACGGCATCGCCGCCCACGAGTACCGCGGTCTGCTCGACCTCATCACGACCGCAGGCCTCGACCCGGCGGCACTGGTCGGGCGGGTCGTCTCCCTCGAGGAGGCCGGCCCGGCGCTCGCGGCGATGGACGGCCCGACGCCCGCCGGGATGACGGTCGTCGCGCTGGAGCCCTGACCACGATCCCGGTGCACCCAGCCCGCGGGTCGCGGCCTCGGCACGCTTCACCTCGGCCGGCAGCCGCGCAGCTCAGGGGCATCGACGCCGTGCACGATCTCCTCGGCGACGAGCCGTCCGGCGACCGCCGCGAGCGTCACGCCGGAGTGCATCGCCGCCACATAGGCACCACGGACCGTGGGGAGCGGGCCGATCACCGGGTGTCCGTCGGCCGGCATCGGCCGCATCCCGACGCGCGCGCCCAGCAGCCGCACCTCCTCGCCCCCGCGGAACATCTCGGAGATCCGCCCGCGGATGCGTCCAGCGGAACGCGCCAGCTCGGCGGCCGTCGTCTCCCCGGCGTACCCGACAGCGGAGACGAGCTCGCCGTCGCGGGCAGTGCGAACTTCCACGTCCCGGGTGGCCACGACGGTCCGCACGAGATCCGGTGGACCGGCGAGCCGCAGCAGGATCGCCGGTGACGGCGCGACCGGCACCGCGACGCCCAGCGGCCCGCAGAGCACGGCGACGTCGGCGCCGTTCGCCAGCACCACGGTGCCGGATTCGAGGAGGCCGCTCGTCGTCTCGACGCCGACGACGCGGCCCCGCGCGACCCGCAGCCGGGTGGCCGCGGTGCCCGCCTCGAGCCGGCCACCCCTCGCGCGGGCAGCGGAGACCAGGGCGTCGGTGATGGCCGGCGGATCCACTGCCCCGTCGCCGGGGATGTGGACGGCCCGGGCCGGAGGTGTGCGCAGGTTCGGCTCCATGGCGGCGACCTGTTCGGCGTCCACCAGGTGCCGGCCGGGTTCGAGGTCGCCGAGCGGCTCCGGCCCACCCCACTGCAGAGAACCCCTCCAGGACACGCGCACGTCGGGGAGCTCGGCGGCCAATCGCCGGTACTCCTGCGTCGCGACGGCGCGCAGGGCGCCACCCGGGCCCGGCACCCGCTGGGAGGCGCCGATCCACCCGAACGACTCGCCGGTGGCACCCGTGCCCGGCAGCGCCTTGTCGACGATCGTCACGGTCGCTCCGAGCCGGGCCGCGTGGTAGGCCACCGACGCCCCGATGATCCCGGCGCCCACCACGACGACGTCCGCCACGGCCCGGACGGTAGGTCAGGGCTGCGGCGGCGTCGACCGACTTCTGCGTCGTCAGCCCGGCGTGATGACGACCTTGAGCGCCTGGTTGGCCGCGGCGTTCTTGAAGACGTCGTAGGCCTCGTCGATCCGGTCGAACGTGAACGAGTGGGTGCCCATCTTCTCGGCCGGGATGCGACCGCCGGCGACCATCTTGAGCAGGGTCGGGATGGAGACGGTGTCGACCAGGCCCATCGTCATCGTGACGTTGCGGATCCACATGTCCTGCATCGGGATCTCCACCGGGACCCCGTGCACGCCGATGTTGGCGATCGTGCCGCCCGGCCGGACCAGGGAGGCCGCGGTGAGCAGGGTCTCCGGGTAGCCGACCGCCTCGATCGCGACGTCCACGCCGAGGCCGTCGGTGAGCGCGGTGACCTCGTCGACCGCGCCGGGGCCGGCCTCGACGGTGTCGGTGGCGCCGAACTCGATGGCCTTCTCCAGCCGGAACTTGTTGGTGTCGACGGCGATGACCTTCGAGGCGCCCCACAGGCCGGTCGTGAGCACCGCGGCCAGCCCGACGGCTCCCGCCCCGACGACGGCGACCGTGTCGCCCGGGCGGACGTTGCCGGCGAGCACCCCGACCTCGTACCCGGTGGGCAGCGAGTCGGCCAGGAAGATCGCCTGCTGGTCGGAGACGTCCTCGGGTACCGCGTACAGGGAGGTGTCGGCGTACGGGACGCGGACGTACTCGGCCTGGGTGCCGTCGATCAGGTGCCCGAAGATCCAGCCGATCCCGCCGACCGTCTGGCAGTGCGACGGCATCCCCCGCTGGCAGTACTCGCAGCGGCCGCACTTGGTGATCGCCGGCACCAGCACCCGGTCGCCGACCGAGAACCCGCGGACGGCGTCGCCGACCTCGGTGACGGTCCCCACGGCCTCGTGGCCGAGGATCCGCCCGTCGGTGACAGCGGGGACGTCCCCCTGCAGGATGTGCAGGTCGGTACCGCAGATCGTGGTGGTGTCGACCCTGACGACGACGTCGGTCGGCTCCTGCACGGTCGCGTCCGGGACGTCCTCCCAGGCCTTGTTGTCCGGACCGTGGTAGACGAGTGCCTTCATCTGGTGCCTCCGCTGGTCGCGTGCCGGACTCGCCGCTGGTCGGGCGGGTCGGCACCGGCGACGCTAGTGAGGCAGGTCACTGCATCCTGTCTCATCATGGGACGGTTCACGGCCCGTGCCCTCGTCGCGCACCGCGCATCCCGTGACCAGCAGTTCGGTGGCGTCCACTGCGGCGATCCCGTCCGGTGCGACGCGTACCGTGGCCGCATGGGTGTGCTTGGCGAGATGTTCCCCGGGCGGGAGATCAAGGACGAGTCGACGGAGGCAGGCGACGGCCAGGAGCACTTCCAGCTCGGGCCGATCGATCTGGACAACCGCACGGTCCAGGTGCAGCGCGTCGCTGCCGACGAGCCCGAGCAGGACGGCACCGCCCCGGCGTAGCCCGATCGCGGGAGCTGGGAGAATCGGGGGCATGACCGCCCCCACCGACCGTCGCCAGCGGGTGCTCTCCGGCATCCAGCCGACCGCGGACTCGTTCCACCTGGGCAACTACCTGGGCGCGGTCCGGCAGTGGGTGGCGATGCAGGACACCTCCGACGCGTTCTACTTCATCCCGGACCTGCACGCGATCACCGTCGAGCACGATCCGAAGACGCTCGCCGACCGCACCCGCAACGCCGTGGCGCAGCTGCTGGCTCTCGGCCTGGACGCGGAACGCTGCACCTTGTTCGTGCAGTCCCACGTGCCGGAGCACGCGCAGCTCGAGTGGGTGCTGGGCTGCCTCACGGGCTTCGGCGAGGCGAGCCGGATGACCCAGTTCAAGGACAAGGCAGCGCGCCAGGGTGCCGACCGGGCCACCGTCGGCCTGTTCACCTACCCCATCCTCCAGGCCGCCGACATCCTGCTCTACCAGGCCGACGGCGTGCCGGTGGGCGAGGACCAGCGCCAGCACCTGGAGCTCACCCGCGATCTCGCGCAGCGCTTCAACACCCGCTTCGGCAAGGCGTTCACGGTGCCGGAGCCGTTCATCCCCGCCGGGATCGCGAAGATCCAGGACCTGCAGGACCCGTCGGCAAAGATGAGCAAGTCGGCCTCCAGCCCGGCCGGCATCATCGAGCTGCTCGACGACCCGAAGGTGAGCGCCAAGAAGATCCGCTCTGCGGTCACCGACACCGAGCGGGAGATCCGGTTCGACCCGGAGGCCAAGCCGGGCATCTCCAACCTGCTCACGATCTACTCGGCGCTCACCGACCGGAAGATCTCCGAGATCGAGGCCGACTACGCCGGCAAGGGCTACGGCGACCTGAAGAAGGATCTCGCCGAGGTCGTCGCCCAGTTCGTCGAACCGCTGCGGGAACGGGTACGTACCTACCGGGACGACCCGGCGGAGCTGGATCGGGTGCTCGCCCGCGGAGCCACCCGGGCGCGCGAGGTCGCCTGCGCCACCCTCGCGGTCGTCCACGAGAGGATCGGTTTCCTGCCGCCGACGTGATGGGATGACGGGCGTGGCCGAGCGAGCTGACGAGACGCCGTCGAAGCTCGAGCGGCTGCGCGCCCGGTACAAGTGGCTCGATCACATGGTGCGGGCCGGCATCCGCTACACGGAGCGGCACGGGGACCACTACGCAGCGGCGATCACGTTCTTCAGCGTGCTGTCGGTGGTGCCGCTGCTGATGATCGCGTTCGCCGCCGCAGGGTACGTGCTGTTCTTCAACCCGGAGTTGCTGAACGAACTGCTGGCCGCGATCACGGAGAACGTCCCGCCCGGGCTGAGCGACACCATCGATCAGGTCATCCAGCAGGCGATCGACCAGCGGGGGGCCGTCGGGTTCCTGGGCCTGCTCGCGGCCCTGTACTCCGGAATCGGATGGATGTCGAACCTGCGCGAGGCGCTCTCGGAGCAGTGGGCGCAGGTGCCCGCCGTTCCTGCCCTGCCGAAGCGGATCCTGTTCGACCTGCTCACGCTCGGCGGGCTCGGCCTGGCGCTGGTCGGATCCTTCGCCATCACGGGTGCGGTCGCCGGGTTCGCCGAGACCCTGCTCGGGCTCGTCGGGCTCGCCGACGAGGGCTGGGCCCTGTTCCTGCTCGGCGTGCTCGGGTTCCTGCTCGGTCTGCTCGCCAACTGGTTGATCTTCCTGTGGGTCATCGCCCGGCTGCCACGTGAGCACGCCACGCTGCGCAGCGCCGCCAAGGCCGCCCTGCTCGGTGCGGTGGGGTTCGAGATCCTGAAGATCGTCATGACCTACTACCTGGCGACCGTGACGTCGTCGCCGAGCGGGGCGGTGTTCGGCTCGTTCCTCGGCCTGCTGGTCTTCGTGTTCTTCGGGTCCCGCTTCGTCCTCTTCGTCACGGCGTGGGCCGCCACCGCTCGGGAGAACGAGCAGGAGAAGCCCGTGCCCGTTCCGGAACCGCCGGTGCTGCGCACGGAAGTGGTGCTCCGGAAGGGGCCGACCGCCACCACAGCCCTGAGCCTCCTCGGTGCGGGCGCGCTCACCGGCTGGTTGATCCGCCGGCGGAGGTAGCGGCCCGCAGGCGCATCTCCAGGCCGTCCAGATGGCGGGTCAACGCGTGCTCCAGGAGCGCGTCCATGTCCTCGAGGGTCTGGCCCTGGACCGCCGCGAGGTGTGGGAACCGGCCCGAGCCGAGCAACGCGCGCACCTCCCCGCCGAGGGTGGTCCACCACTCGTGGTTGTCCTGGCCGGTCTCCCGTTCGGCCCGGGTCTCCGCGGCGACGCTCGCGGCCAGGCCGCGGACCAGCGCGGGCAGCGTGAGCGCCTCGCGCAAGCGTTCGGCCTGGGGCAGGGGCAGGCCGGCCAGCGCCTGCAGCGTCCACTCCGTGTGGGCCATCGCCTCGGGGACGAGCACGGGTCTCGTCATCGAGATCAGCTCGGGTAGCCACGGGTGGGTGCGGTAGGCGCGCCACTGCACGCGGCTCACCAGCTCGAGCTTCGCCCGCCAGCCCGGAGGTCCCGGCTCGGGCAGCGGGTGCTCGCGCAGCACGGCACGGACGAGGAGCACCTCCAGCGCGTCGCGGCCGGCCACGTGGCGGTACAGCGACATCGGGCCGACCCCGAGCTCGGCGGCGAGCCTGCGCATCGAGACGGCCTCCAGTCCCTCGGCGTCGGCCACGGCCATGGCCGTGGTCACGATGCGGTCCGTGGTGAGCTCTTGGACCGGCGCTCGCCTGCGGGCCGGCGGGTCCGGCGTGCGCACGACGGTGCCCGAGCCGGGGCGCGTGACGACGAGGCCCTCGTCCCGCAGTACTGCGAGGGCACGGGTCGCGGTCGCCATCGCCACCCCCAAGTCGCGGACCACCTGTCGAGTGGACGGCACGCGGTCACCGGGGCGCAGGGCGCCTGTCTCGATCCGGTGGCGGATGGCCGCGGCGATGTGCAGGTACGGAGGCTCCGTCACACGGCAACTGTACTAGTGCGAAGGAAAAGCGCACTGGCAATTCAACTGCGGAAAAAGTTCTGCCAATACGGTGTACGCATGGGTGACACCGATACCGCGGTCCGCGTGCTGACGGCGGCCTTCGCCGACGATCCCCTTGCGCGGTGGCTGCTGCCCGGCCATCCGGCGGGGGCGGCCGCCGACATCGTGTTCGGCCCGCTCGTGCACGCCTCGTCGTCGCACGGCGAGCTCGCGGTCGCCCCGGACGCGACGGCGGCCGCCGTCTGGCTTCCTCGCGCAGCCGATCCCCCCGAGCGGGACCAGCAGCCGATCCCGGAGGCGCTCGCGCACCTCCGCGCGTTCATGGAGCTGACCGAGGCGCGGCACCCCACCGGCACCGCGCACCTGTACCTGGTGCTGCTCGGTGTCGTGCCCGGCGCGCAGGGCCGCGGGCTCGGTGGCGCGCTCCTGCGCGAGCGCCTCGGCCGCGCCGACGCCGCGGGCCTGCCCGCATACCTGGAGGCGACGTCGCGGAGCAGCCGGGCGCTCTACGAGCGCCACGGGTTCCGCGACACCGGTGACCCGATCCACCTGCCCGACGGCCCGACCGTCTGGCCGATGTGGCGCCCCGCCCGCCCCTGAAGTCCGTTCGACAAGGAGAAGACATGACCGTCACCACCGAGATCGTCGCCGGCGGCAGCGCCGACTTCATGACCGTGCGGCACGTCGTCGCGTCCGGTCGCCAGGCCGACATCGGGCGCGCACTCGCCCTGGAGGCGCAGCGCGCCTACGGCTGGACGCCCGCACCGGCCGACCCCGTCAAGGCCCGTGCCCGGCGGGCCTGGTTCGCCCGCCACTGGCCGCAGCACCTGGCCCGGATGCGGGGTGCCGCGCAGGCACTCGGCCTCGACCCGGACACCGACGAGGTGCACCTGGACGGAGCCGGCGGGATCCCGCTCGGCTCGGCCTGCTCGGCGAGCTACTACCCACCGGCCGTCACCGCGGACGGCCGAGGGGTGCTCGGCCGCAATTACGACTTCTTCACCACCAGCGCCACCGAGCTCTTCGCGATGCTCGCCGGAGGACACTCCGCGCCGAGCGACGAGATGCCCCTCAGCGCGCGGCCCTACGTGATCACGACTGTCCCTGATGACGGCCCGGCCACCACCGTGCTCACGATGAACGAGCTCGACGGCTGCATGGAGGGGATCAACGAGCACGGCCTCGCCGCCGTGTTCAACCTGGCCGATGCCGAGAACACGAGCGGGCCGGTCGATGCAGGTCCTCAGGTCGGTGTGTCGAGCAGCCAGCTCCTGCGGTTCCTGCTGGACACCTGCAGGACCGTCGAGGAAGCGAAGGCCGCTCTGCTCGGGGCGAAGCAGTACGACCTCGGCGTCTCGTTGCACTACCTCGTCGCGGACCCGAGCGGGGCGGCGTTCGTGTGGGAGCGCGGACCGGGCGGCGACGAGCACATCGTGGAGGCGGCCGGCGGCGCGCTCTGCATGACCAACCACCCGCTGCACCGCCACCGCGACCAGGCGGCCCTTCCCGAGGACACCGACGAGGCGCTGCTGACCTACCAGCGCTACCGGACGATCGCCGATCGCTCGGCGGGCGCCGGTCTCTCCGCCGCCCGGATGCGCGAGGCCCTCGACGCGGTGCGCGTCGACGCGGCCACCGACACGCCCTACCCCGTCCGCACGCTGTGGCGCACCGTCTTCGACCTGGAGAGCCGCACGATGGCCACCCACTTCTACCTGGGCGACGCCCCGGACGGTTCGCCGCGCTACAGCCCCGAGCGCGCGTTCCCGATCCCCGCCCAGCAACCCGCCTGAGCCCGAACGCAGATCTCGCCGTGCTCGAACGTCGGACTCGCCGTGCTGGGATGTCGGACTCGCCGTGCTGGGATGTCGGACTCGCCTGCGTCACGCGAGTCTTGCGTCCGAGCACGGCGAGTCTTGCGTTCGAGCACGGCGAGTCCGACGAACGGACACGGCGAGTCCGCCGTTCGGGGCGGGTGAGTCGCGCGCTCGGGACGCCTGCGACCCGCGTGTCAGCGGCGGCGGCGCAGGGCGAGGCCGCCGATGACCAACCCGGTGACCGCGATCACGCCGAGGCTGACCGGGAGCAGCGGGGGGACGGGCCTGAGGGCGAGGGTCCTGCCGGCCGCCAGGTCCGCCACGGGCGGCGGGGCCGGTGGGACCGGAGCGGCGTCCACCAGCCGGCCGACGGCGGGGGTGGTGGCGGGCAGTTCGAATCCCCAGTCGAGCAGGCGGGCGCCTTGCTTCCACGTCGGGACCGGCGTCTGCTCGCCCCGCATCAGCGCTACGACGAGGCGCCTCCCGCCCCGCTCGGCCGCACCGACGAGGGTGTGCCGCGCGGCCTCGGTGAAGCCGGTCTTGCCGCCGATCGTGTCCTCGTAGTTGGCGAGCAGCTTGCTGCTGTTGTAGAGCACGAACCCGGGGTGGTCGGCGTAGCCGGGGAACGGGATCGAGCGCAGGCCGACCGTCTCGGCGAACAGCGGTTCGCGCATGGCCACCCGGAACAGCACGGCGAGGTCGTACGCCGAGGACGCCATACCGGGACCGTCGAGCCCGGAGGGCGTGGCGGGGCGGGTGTCGAGTGCACCCACCTCGCGGGCGATGTCGGTCATCCGCGCGAGCGTGGGGCCGTCGCCGCCCATCGAGCGGGCCAGCGCCTGCGCGGTGTCGTTGCCGGAGTTGAGCATGAGCCCGGCGAGCAGCTGGCGCACGGTGTACTGCCCGCCGGGGCCGATGCCTGCCTTGCTGCCGTCGATCGCCTGGTCCTCGGCCGTGCCCTGGACGACCTGGTCCGGGTTCAGCGACCGCACGACGGTGAGCGCGGTGAGGACCTTGAGCGTGGACGCGGGGCGGTGCCGCGCGTGCGGGGCGCGCGCGGCGAGCACTTCGCCGGTGTCGAGGTCGGCGAGCACCCACGAGGCGGCGGTCAGCTCGGGGCCTCCGCCCGGGCCGATCTCGTCGCACGCGCCCATCTGCGGCCCGCCGACGGGTTCGGGCGGCCACGGCAGCGGGGCGGGTGGGGGGTCCGCCTTCTCCTCGTCGGCGGGCGGGCCGGGCGGGACCTGCGCGCCCGGGCAGCCGACCGTCACACTCGCCACCGGCTGCGGATCCGCGACCGCGACGGTCGGGCACGCCAGTGCGAGCACCAGCGTCACCGCAGCGACCCATCGCACGTCATCGACTGTAGATCGGTGTCGTCCGCGCGCGCCCGGCGAGAACAGGGATGATCATCGAATGGGGGACGCGGTCACCCGGTCACGCTCCGGAGTCGACGATTCGGTCACGCCCATCGGTCGATCATGTGAACACCCGGGAGCCTCGGATACGGTTCCCCACCGTCGTCCCGGGCCGGAACAGGAGAGGTCTCCCTTGCGGATCAGTCGAGGATTCGTTCTGGCAGCCGCTGTGCTGACCAGCGCACTGGTGGTGACGGGCTGCGCTCGCGACACCGGCACCCCGCAGCAGGGCGGTGGTGGCACGGCAGGCACCGAGTGCACCCGCAACCCCGCCCCGGCCGCGGCAGGCGGCACCGCCGCCACCCCGGCGCCGATCGCCCCGAACGCCGACGCCAGCGGGCTGAAGGTCGGGCTGGCCTACGACATCGGCGGGCGTGGCGACCTGTCGTTCAACGACTCCGCGGCCGCCGGGCTCGAGAAGGCGATCAGCGACCTCGGCCTGCAGCAGGCCAACACCCGCGAGCTCGCCGCTGCCGAGAACGAGAGCGAGGACGCGGCGGCCACCCGCCTGCGCCAGCTCGTGGCCGATGGCTTCAACCCGGTCATCGCCGTGGGCTTCAAGTACGCGACGGCACTGCAGACCGTCGCCGCCGAGAACCCGAACGTGCAGTTCGCGATCGTGGACGACGCGACGGTCGAGCTGCCGAACGTCACCCCGCTGGTCTTCGCCGAGGAGCAGGGCTCGTTCCTCGTGGGCGCCGCGGCGGCGTTGAAGACGACGTCCTGCCAGATCGGCTTCGTGGGTGGCGTCGACGTGCCGCTGATCCACAAGTTCGAGGCGGGCTACGTTGCGGGCGCCAAGGCGGTGGCGCCGAACATCGAGGTCGACGTCGACTACATCAGCCCCGCCGGTGATTTCTCGGGCTTCAACGACTCGGCCCGCGGCACCGAGGTGGCGCGCGGCCAGCTCGACGGCGGGGCCGACATCGTCTACCAGGCCGCGGGTGCCTCCGGCCAGGGCGTGTTCGAGGCCGTCAACACGGCGACCACGCCGGATGCGCAGAAGTTCGCGATCGGCGTCGACTCCGACCAGTACAACACGGTCGCGGCGCCGGTCAACGAGGTGATCATGACCTCGATGCTCAAGCGGGTCGACGTCGCGGTGTTCAACTACATCAACGCGGTGGCGGGCGGCTCCACGGGCTCGCTGCCGGAGGCGTTCGACCTCTCCGTCGACGGCGTGGGGTACTCCACCTCAGGCGGCAAGATCGACGACATCACCGATCAGCTGGACGCCTACAAGGCCGCGATCATCAGCGGCGAGATCAAGGTGCCCAGTGCGCGGCAGTAGGGCGCGGCGAGTCGCGTGAGGCACCATCGGGGGCCGGGTCCGAACGGATCCCGGCCCCCGTGCCGTAGATCCCTGGAAGGCTGGGAGGGAATGGCCGTAGTCGAGACCGCGCCACCGCGCACCGAGTACGCCGTCGAGCTGGCGGGGATCACCAAGCGCTTCCCCGGCGTGGTCGCCAACAGCGACATCTCGCTGCGGGTGCGCCACGGCGAGGTGCACGCCCTGTGCGGGGAGAACGGGGCGGGCAAGTCGACCCTGATGAAGATCCTCTACGGGATGCAGCAGCCCGACGAGGGCACCATCTCCGTGGACGGCGAGGTGGTGCACTTCCGGTCGCCCGCCGATGCGATCAAGGCCGGGATCGGCATGGTGCACCAGCACTTCATGCTGGCCGACAACCTCACCGTCGCCGAGAACATCCTGCTCGGCGCGGAGGCGCTGCACGGCATGGGTGCCAAGGCCCGGCAGCGCATCGCCGAGCTCGAGGGCACGGTCGGCCTGCGGGCCGGGCTCGACATGCTCGTCGAGCGGCTCGGGGTGGCCGATCGGCAGCGCGTCGAGATCCTCAAGGTGCTCTACCGCGGCGCGCGCACGGTGATCCTGGACGAGCCGACGGCCGTGCTCGTACCGCAGGAGGTCGACGAGCTGTTCACCACGCTCCGCAGGATGCGGGCGGAGGGGTTCACGTTCGTCTTCATCTCCCACAAGCTCGACGAGGTGCGGGCCATCGCCGACACGGTCACGGTCATCCGCCGCGGGGCCGTTGTGGGCAGCGCCGACCCGAAGACGGTGACGACCCGCCAGCTCGCGGAGATGATGGTCGGCAGCGAGCTGCCCAGCCCCGAGACCCGGGAGTCCACCGTCACCGACCGCGAGGTGCTGCGCGTCACCGGTCTCACGCTCGACGCCGAGGGCGGCGGTCGCCCGGTGCTCGACGGGGTGGACCTCGTGGTGCGGGCGGGCGAGGTGCTCGGGATCGCCGGTGTGGAGGGCAACGGGCAGACCGAGCTCGTTGAGACGATCATGGGGATGCGGCGGGCGAGCGGCGGCACGATCGTGCTGTCCGGCAAGGACATCACCCGTGCCCACACGCTGCAGCGCCGCGAGGCGGGCATCGGCTACGTGCCGGAGGACCGCACCCGCCACGGGTTGCTCGCCACCCAGCCGCTGTGGGCCAACCGGATCCTCGGTTACCAGAGCCGCAAACCGGTCGCCTCGGGCGGGCTGCTCGGCGTGCTCGACCGGGCGGCGGCGCGGCGCGACACCGAGCGCATCGTCGAGGAGTTCGACGTGCGCACGCCGGGCGTCGACGTGCCCGCGGCGGCGCTCTCCGGGGGCAACCAGCAGAAGCTGGTGGTGGGCCGCGAGCTCTCCGGCGACCCGGTGCTGCTCATCGCCGCCCACCCGACGCGCGGCGTGGACGTCGGCGCGCAGGCCGGGATCTGGGACGTGCTGCGGCGCGCCCGGGCCGACGGCCTCGCGGTGCTGCTCGTGAGCGCCGACCTGGACGAGCTGATCGGGCTGTCCGACACGATCAAGGTGATGCTGCGGGGACGGCTCGTCGCCGACGCCGACCCGGCCACCGTCACACCGGAGGAGCTGGGGGCCGCGATGACCGGGGCCGATGCGGAGGGGGCGGCGTGACCCGCATTCGGACGGCTCTGCTGCCGCCCGCGCTGGCGATCGTCTTTTCCGCCCTGCTGTGCGCGGTGGCGCTGCTGATCAGCGGCGACTCGCCGCTCACGGCCCTGACGGTGATGGTCACCCAGGTCGGTGAGGGAACCACCGCCGTCGACATCGTCAACAGCGCCGCGATCTACTACATCGCCGGGCTCGCCGTGGCGATCGGCTTCCAGATGAAGCTGTTCAACATCGGCATCGAGGGCCAGTTCCGACTCGCCGCGTGCGTGGCCGCGATCGCCGGCGGCGCGCTCTCGCTCCCGCCGGTGCTGCACACGGTTGCGATCATCCTGGTGGGCGCGGCGGTGGGCGCGCTCTGGGCCTCGGTGCCGGCGCTGCTCAAGGCATTTCGCGGCGTGCACGAGGTCATCTCGTCGATCATGATGAACTTCATCGCGACCGGCCTGATCGCCTACCTGATCAGCACCGAAGCGTTCGGCGTGCTGCAGGGCAACAACATCTCGACCGATCCGATCGAGCCCACCGGGCACCTGATCGGCCTCTCGTTCGGGGCGAGCGGCACGATCTTCGGGTTCGTGTTCGTGGCCGCCGCGCTCGGACTGGCCTACGGGTTCATGCTCAACCGCACGAGGTTCGGGTTCGAGCTGAAGGCGTCGGGCGAGTCGCCCACAGCGGCGGCCGCGGGCGGGGTGAACGCGCGCCGGATGGTGATCGTCGCGCTCCTGCTGTCCGGTGCGATGGCAGGGCTCGTCGGCCTGCCCGAGCTGCTCGGCCGCGACCACGCCTACACACTCACCTCGCCCGCGGGCTACGGCTTCACCGGCATCGCGGTGGCCCTGCTCGGGCGCAACCACCCGGTCGGCGTCGCACTCGGTGCGCTGCTCTGGGCGTTCCTGGACAAGTCGGCGCTGGCCCTGGACAACGTCGGGGTGCCGCGCGAGATCGTGCTGATCATGCAGGGATCGGTGGTGCTGTCCGTGATCATCGCGTACGAGATCGTCCGCCGCTACGAGCTCGCCGCCGAGCAGCGTCGGGTCGCCGCGCAGCTGCGCGCCGGCGCGGGCGTGCCTGCGGAGGTGGGATCGTGACCACGGTCGACACGGCGGCCGCGCCCGTCCCCCAGACCCGGAACGGGCGGCGGCTTCCCGGCTGGGCGCGGGCCGCGATCGTCGTGGCGATCGGGGTCGGCATCCTGGCGGTCACCACGACGCTGACCGGGCAGTACCAGCTGACCTCGAGCGGCACCACCCAGGCCGCGGTCCGGCTGCTGCTGCCGATCCTGTTCGCCGCGCTCGGCGGGCTCTGGTCCGAGCGTTCCGGGATCATCAACATCGGTCTCGAGGGCATGATGATCCTCGGAACCTGGGGCGCGGCGTGGGCCGGGTTCTACTGGGGCCCGTGGGCGGCCGTGATCGGTGGGCTCGTGTTCGGCGCGCTGGGTGGCGTGCTGCACGCGATCGCCACCGTGACCTTCGGCGTCAACCACATCGTGTCCGGTGTCGCGATCACGCTGCTCGGGATGGGCATCACGCAGTACCTGGCCCAGCTGATCTTCGTGCCGCTCTCGCAGAACCCGCGGCAGTCGCCGCGCATCGAGGGCTTCGAGACGTTCTCGGTCCAGCCGCTCGCCGACTGGCTCTCCGCCCTGGAGAGCGAACAACGCGTCCTGCTCTCCGACGCTGCCGGGCTGCTCGGCGGCCTCGTCTCCGGCCTCACCCCGCTCGTCGTGCTCGGGTTCCTGCTCGTGCCGGTGAGCTACTACGTGCTGTGGCACACCCGGTTCGGTCTGCGGCTGCGCTCGTGCGGGGAGAACCCGGTGGCGGCCGAGTCGCTGGGCGTGCAGGTGTTCACGTACAAGTACATCGCCGTGATCGTCTCGGGTGGGTTGGCCGGGCTCGGTGGCGCGGCGCTCACGCTCAACCCGGGACAGCTCGGCTACCTCGAGGGACAGACCGGCGGGCGGGGTTACATCGGCCTGGCGGCGATGATCTTCGGCAACTGGCGGCCCGGTGGCCTGCTCGCCGGAGCCGCGCTGTTCGGGTACGTCGACGGCGTCCAGCTGCGCGCCGGTGGCGAGGCCGTGCACGCCCTGCTCTACGCCACCACGATCCTCGCGGTGATCGTGGCGGTGTTCTGGGCGGCGCGGCGGCACTGGCGCTCGGCCGCGGTCGCGCTCGCCGCCGGCGTGGTCGTCTACGCCGTGTACTGGGCGATCCCCGAGGTGCCGCGCGAGTTCGCGTCCTACGCGCCGCAGCTGGTGACGCTGCTCGTGCTCGCGGTGGCATCGCAACGGTTGCGGCCGCCCGCCGCGATCGGTGTCGAGTACCGGCGAGGTGAAGGTGATTGATCCCGACTGGCCCTCCCTGCGCGACGCCGCGGTCGCGGCCGCCGCCTCGGCCTACGCGCCGTACTCCCGCCTGCACGTCGGGGCGGCCGCGTTGTGCGACGACGGGCGCGTCGTGACCGGCTGCAACGTCGAGAACGCCTCGTACGGCCTCGGGCTGTGCGCGGAGTGCACGATGGCAGGGCAGCTGCGCCTCACCGGCGGCGGCCGCTTCACCGCCGTCGCCTGCCGCTCGGGCACCGGCGACCTGCTCATGCCGTGCGGCCGCTGCCGCCAGGTGCTCTACGAGTTCGGCGGCCCCGACTGCCTCCTGGACACCCCCAGGGGCGTGCTCCCGCTGCGCGAGGTGTTGCCGGACGCGTTCGGCCCGGAGGACCTGCCCTCTTGACCCGACGAACGGCGCGTTCGTCGGATAGGTACCGACGAACGCGCCGCTCGTCGGAACCGGAATAGGGTCGGGGCCGTGAACGCGATCGACGTGATCATCGCCAAGCGCGACCGTGCCCGGCTCACCGACGAGCAGATCGACTGGGTAGTCGATGCCTACACCCGCGGTGTCGTCGCCGACGAGCAGATGGCGGCGCTGGCCATGGCGATCCTGCTCAACGGGATGGACGCGGGCGAGATCGCCCGGTGGACCCAGGCGATGATCGACTCCGGCGACGTGCTGGCATTCGGGGACGTCGGGCGGCCGCTGGTGGACAAGCACTCCACCGGAGGGGTCGGCGACAAGATCACGCTGCCGCTCGCCCCGCTCGTGGCGGCGTGCGGGGCGGCGGTGCCGCAGCTGTCCGGGCGCGGGCTCGGCCACACCGGCGGCACCCTGGACAAGCTGGAGTCGATCCCCGGCTGGCGGGCGTCGCTCTCGGAGGAGGAGATCGCGGCGCAGCTCGCGGACGTCGGCGCGGTGATCTGCGCGACGACCCCGACCCTCGCCCCGGCCGACCGCAAGCTCTACGCGCTGCGCGACGTCACCGGCACCGTCGAGTCGATCCCGCTGATCGCCAGCTCGATCATGAGCAAGAAGATCGCCGAGGGCACCGACGGCCTGGTGCTCGACGTGAAGTTCGGGTCCGGGGCGTTCATGAAGACGCCCGAGCGGGCGCGTGAGCTCGCCGAGGCGATGGTCGCGATCGGGACGGCGCACGGCCTCGCCACCACCGCGCTGCTGACCGACATGTCCGTGCCGCTCGGTCGCGCGGTGGGCAACGCCCTGGAGGTGGCCGAGTCGGTCGAGGTGTTGCGCGGGGGCGGCCCGGCCGACGTCGTGGAGCTGACCGTGGCGCTGGCCCGCGAGATGCTCGTGCTGGCCGGCATCACCGACGTCGACCCGGCGCAGGTGCTCGCCTCCGGCAAGGCTTACGAGGTGTGGGAGCGGATGATCGCCGCGCAGGGCGGCGACCCGGGCGCACCGCTGCCCGTCGCCGCCCACGTGGAGGAGCTGGTGGCCGAGCGATCGGGCGTGCTCACCCGGCTCGACGCCTACGCGATCGGGGTGGCGTCCTGGCGGCTCGGCGCCGGTCGGGCCCGCAAGGAGGATGCGGTGCAGGCCGCCGCGGGCGTGCGGCTGCTGGTGGACGTGGGTGACGAGGTCGAGGCCGGGCACCCGTTGCTGGAGTTGCACACCGACACCCCCGACGCCGTTCCCGGAGCCCGCGCGGCGCTGAACGGCGGCGTGCTGGTGTCCGACGAGCCCATGTCGCGTCCCACCCTGCTGCTGGACGCAGTGCGGGGCTGACGGGCCGTGCGAGGGGCCGCCGAGAAGGGATGATCGTCGCGAGATCCGTGGATACGCTCTCACCAGGGCGCAGGGCCGGATCTCGGAGCGATCACCGCCCGCGAGGCCCCGCTCGTCTCAGACGTCGGGGTCGTCGGTCACCGTGTCGTGGGCGGACGCGCCGTTGGGGCTCTTCACCGTGACCTTGCTGCGGTTGCGGCGCGGGGTCTGGCGGGGCGGGGGCGGCGGCATCTGGTGCACCGACGGGCCGCGGCCGAGGATGAGCTCGGCGAACGTGGCCATGGCCTCGTCCAGCTGGCCCGCGTTGCGCCGCTCCGACTCGGCGTTGGCGCGCTCCACGAGCGAGCGCAGCGAGCTGGTGTCGGGCCGCTCCACGATCGCGGCGTCGAGCTTGCCGAGCTTCTCGTCGATGGTGCCACCGAGGTTGCCGAGGCGCCCGGACATGCTCTCCTCGATGGCGTCGAGGCGGGCGGCGAGGTTCTCGAGGCGCTTCTCGAGGTTGCTCAGCGGCTCGGTCGGGTCGACGGCGGGGCGGGCGGCCAGGTCCTCGAGCCTGCGGTGCAGGCCGATGCTGGTGTCGCCGAGCAGGTTGCGCAGGCCCTCACCGGACTCGTCGACCGAGCGGAGGGCGTTGTCGAGCTGCTCGCGGACGATGCGCTCGATCCCGTCGACGCGCTCCTTGATCGGCGCACCCACCGAAGACGGCATGGCGTCGAGGCGCATCTCGTGCCGGTCGAGGCGGTTGTCCAGGTCGTCGAGGCGCTTGTGCAGGCCGCCGAGGCGGTCGTCCAGCCCGTCCATCCGTCCGGAGACGCCTTCGAGGCGACCGGCCATCCCGTCGAGGCGGCCGTCGAGCTGTGCGATCGGCTTCGCCAGCTTGTCCGGCATCGCCTCGACCGCGCGAAGGACGGACGCGATCGAGGCGTCCTGCGCGTCGAGCTTGGCGACCGTCTCGTCGAGGCGCTCCGCGAGGACGCTGACCTCGGTGCGGTCGGGGAGCTCGGTGAGGCGCTTGCGCACTGTGCCGAGAGCGTCCAGGGCCGCGAGCCGAGCGTGGATCTCGTCGAGCGAATCGAAGATCTGCTGCTGCTCGCTGTCGCGGATCTCCGCTGCGCGCATCAGCATCCCGCGCATGCGGTCGAACGAGAGGGTGGAGTCATTGCTCATGGCGGCGGGGGAGCTTCCTCTGAGCCGGACATCGGGTCGTGCGGCAATGAGGGTAGCGACCGTGGCCGATCACCCTTCCGCGGCTCCCCGATCGGAGGTGTCGTGCCCCGATCGGAGCAGTGGCCCGCGCCCGGATACCCCAAGGTAGGGAGCGTGTTCTAGCGTGGCCCGGTGCCTGCACCCTTGACCGTCGACACCATCCGCGACGCCCCGAAGGTGCTACTCCACGACCATCTCGACGGCGGGCTGCGGCCGGCCACGGTCATCGAGCTCGCCGATGCCGCGGGTTATCGCGACCTGCCGTCCACGGACGCGGCGGAGCTGGGCGGGTGGTTCCTGGCCGCGGCGCACTCCGGGTCGCTGGTGCGATACCTGGAGACGTTCGGGCACACGGTCGGGGTGATGCAGACCGCGGACGCGCTGGTCCGCGTGGCGGCCGAGTGCGCGGAGGACCTCGCGGCCGACGGCGTCGTCTACGCGGAGGTGCGGTTCGCCCCCGAGTTGCACGTGGAGGCCGGTCTGGAGCTGGACGCCGTGGTGGAGGCGGTGATCGAGGGCTTCCGCGTGGGCGCGGCGCGCGCGGCCGAGCACGGCAGGCGGATCCGGGTGGGCTGCCTGCTCACGGCCATGCGGCACGCGGCGCGCTCGCGCGAGATCGCGGAGCTGGCGGTGCGCTACCGGGACCTCGGCGTCGTCGGGTTCGACATCGCCGGAGCCGAGGCCGGGTTCCCGCCCACGCGTCACCTGGACGCGTTCGAGTACGTGCGCCAGCAGAACGCGCACTTCACGATCCACGCGGGTGAGGCATTCGGCCTGCCGTCGATCTGGGAGGCGCTGCAGTGGTGCGGTGCCGACCGCCTCGGGCACGGCGTCCGAATCGTCGACGACATCACTCTGGGTGCCGATGGAACCCCCCGGTTGGGCCTTCTTGCCGCCTATGTGCGTGACAAGAGGATCCCGCTCGAAATGTGCCCCACGTCGAACGTGCACACCGGTGCGGCGAAATCGCTGGCAGACCACCCGATCGGGCTGCTGACCCAGTTGCGGTTCCGGGTCACCGTCAACACCGACAACCGGCTGATGTCCGACGTGTCGATGACGAGTGAGATGACCGCGCTGGCCGACACGTTCGGTTACGGGTGGGCCGATCTGCAGTGGTTCACCGTGAACGCCATGAAGTCGGCCTTCATCGGCTTCGACGAGCGGCTCGCGCTGATCAACGAGGTGATCAAGCCCGGCTACGCCGCGCTCATGGCCTGACCGGGTCGACCGAGAAGGCCCTGGCGACGTCGTCGAGCACCGTGTGCGCGCCCTGGAGCCCCACGGCGCTCATCCACGTCAGGTCGTCGATCTCGTGCTGGGCGCCGGTGAGCCGGCTCCACAGCGGGTTGGTGGTGAACTGCGCCTTCGGCCCGGTGGCCGTGGGGTCGGCCCACGTCGCGACGAAGATCTGGTCGGCGTCGAGGTCGAGGATGCGTTCCTGGGAGACGTCCACCGCGATCTTGTCGGTGGTGGGCTGGGTGGCGGGGCGCGGGAACCCGACGTCGTGCAGCACGATCCCGGCGTAGGACTTCTCGCTGTAGAGGCGCACGGTGTCCTCGCCCGCGAAGCGGACGATCGAGACGGTGGGTAGCGTGCCGCCGGACTTGGCGGTGATCTCCCGGCCGATCGCGGCGGCCCGCTGCTCGTACTCGGTGATCTTGGCCTCCGCGAGCTCCTCCTCGCCCAGCGCCTGCCCCGTGAGGCGGAGGTTCTCCTTCCACGTGGGCCCCGTCGTCTCGCTGAATACGGTGGGCGCGATCTGGGAGAGCTGCGCGTACTGCGCCTCGTGTCGCACCTTGGCCGACAGGATGAGGTCCGGCTTCAGCGCGGCGATCTGCTCGAGGCTCGGCTTTTCGAGCTCGCCGACCGAAACGGCCTCCGTGCCGTAGGTCGCGGCGAGCGGGCCGAGGTACGTGGGGAGCCCGCCCTCGATCGCGCGATAGGTGGTGTAGCCGACGAGCGGGGTCTCCAGCGTCAGCACCGCGTCGACGAAGCTCTGGTCGAGCGCGACCACCCGCTTCGGCTGGGCCGGGATCGCGGTCTCGCCCATGGCGTGCGTGACGACCCGGAATGGTGCCTCCGCCTGCGTGGTCTGCGGGGCGGAGCCGCACGCGGCGACGAGGGTGAGCAGCGCGGCGAGCGCGATCGTGGGGATGAGCTTCACCCGGTGATGTTAGCCTGGCCTAACAGCTTCATCCGACGGTGAGGGTGCGCAGCCGCGGCCACAGGTCCACCCACGGCTCCCGGCGGCCGGTGCACAGCCACACGCTCGCGTCCTGCCCGCCGTCGGCGACCATGCGCACGTCCGAGAAGTGCGGCCGCAGCGCGTCGGGGTCGCCGCCCACGAAGAGCACCGTGGTGTCGTCCTCCGGCGGAGGAGGGAACCAGCCGTAGCCGCGGCTGCTGCTGTAGGCCTGCGGGAGCCCGTACTGCAGCGAGTAGCCGTCGAGGTAGGCGGCGACGATGTAGGAGCCGCCCAGCACCGCCGTGTGCTCGCGCGTCTCGGGGGCGAGCGCCCGGTGGGCGGTGGAGGTGCGCTGCGCGATCGCCCTGCCGATCTCGTCCGACGTCGACGTGATCGTCGTGGCGGAGAAGAGGAGGAGCCCGCCCGCCGCGACGGCGCTGAGCGCGTAGGCGGGCCAGGCCACCCAGCGGAACCGGGTCCTCCCGGCCTCCCGGCGCCGTTGCAGGCCGAGCGCGCCTGCCGCGGCGACGATCCCGTACAGCCCGCCCAGGTAGTAAGGACGGCCCGGAGCCGCGACGAACACGGCGTACAGCACGAGGAAGGTCACGGCCAGGAAGCGGTACGGGCGCATCTCGTCGGCCCGCAGCAGGACCCGCAGCTCCCCATGGCGCGATGAAGGAGAAGACGGTGGCTGTCCGGGTGCTGGTGGTCGACGACGAGCCGATGGTGTGCGCTCACCTGCGCACGATCCTCGGGGCGGCGGACGGGCTCGAGGTCGTCGCGAGCGCCGCGGACGGCGCGGAGGCCGTGGAGGCCGTCGTGCTGCACGAGCCGGACGTCGTCGTGATGGACCTGCGGATGCCCGGCGTCGACGGGATCGCGGCGACCGCGCGGATCGTCGAGCTCCCCTCCGCGCCCCCGGTGGTGGCGCTCACGACGTTCGACGGCGACGAGCACGTGCACCGAGCTCTGCGGGCCGGCGCCGCGGGCTACCTGCTCAAGTCGACGCCACCGGACGAGCTGGTCGATCTGGTGCGCGTGGCGGCGCAGGGGCACACCGTGCTGTCCCGGTCGGCGGCCCGCCGGCTGGTGGACCGCGCCGGTGACGTGCACGTGGCCCGCCGCCGCGCCAAGGGCCGGCTCGCGTCGCTGACCGAGCGGGAGCGCGACGTCGTCGCGCTGCTCGGCGAGGGCTGCTCCAACGCCGAGGTGGCGCGGCGGCTGCACCTCACCGAGGCGACGGTGAAGGGCTACGTCTCCAACGCGCTGGACAAGCTCGGCTGCACCAACCGCACGCAGCTGGGCCTCCTGGCCCGCGAGGCCGGCCTCGGTTCGTGACCCCCGTGGTTCGTACCTTCGTGAGGTTCGAGAAGCTGATCATCATTCGCGAGCTCTGATGTCGAGCGGTGGATCCGCAGGTCCAGGGGGCCGTCCTGCCAGTGCCGTCGGGGCACAATCGGCGGCATGAAGTACGTGCTGCTGATTTGCGACGACGAGACCGACTCGCCGACCAACGAGGAGTTGGCCGCAGATCCGGTGCACCAGGCCTGGGAGGCGGACCTGGAGCGGCGCGGCGCCGAGCTGGCTGGTGAGCGGCTGCGGCCGGTGGTGGACGCGACCACGGTCCGGGTCCGCGACGGCGAGACCCTGGTATCGGACGGGCCGTTCGCCGAGACCAAGGACTTCGTGGGCGGGATCGTGATCGTGGAGTGCGCGAATCTGGACGAGGCGATCGAGATCGCCGCCGGCCATCCGTACGCGCGCCGGGGCGGTGTCGAGATCCGCCCGGTCTGGGGATGACCGCACCCGACGACGTCCGGACGGCCGTGGACGCCGCCTACCGCGACGAGTGGGGTCAGGTGGTCGCGACCCTGATCGGGCTCACGGGTGACTGGGACCTGGCCGAGGACTCCGCGCAGGACGCGTTCGCCGCCGCGCTGGCGGCCTGGCCGCGCGACGGTGTCCCGCACCGCCCGGGCGCCTGGCTCACCACGACGGCCCGCAACCGGGCGACCGACCGGCTGCGCCGTGACGCCGCCGGTGCGGTCAAGCTCCGTCAGCTCGCCGTGCTGGCCCGCACCCCGGACGAGCCGACGGTCGAGGAGATCCCCGACGAACGGCTGCGGCTGATCTTCACCTGCTGCCATCCTGCGCTGCCGTTCCCGGCCCGGGTCGCGCTCACCCTGCGCACGCTGGCCGGCCTCACCACCGCCGAGATCGCCCGCGCGTTCCTGACCGCCGAGCCCGCGATGGCGAAACGCCTGGTCCGCGCCAAGCGCAAGATCCAGGAGGCCGGTATCCCGTACCGGGTCCCACCCGCCGAGCTCCTGCCACAGCGACTCGCCGCCGTGCTCGCCGTGCTGTATCTGATCTTCAACGAGGGCTACGACGAGGAGGACGTACGCCGGGCCCTGACGGCCGAGGCCATCCGCCTGACCCGGATCCTGGTCCGGCTGATGCCAGCCGAACCCGAGCCGCGCGGACTGCTCGCGCTGATGCTGCTGCACGAGGCCCGCCGGACGACCCGCACGGAGGACGGTGTGCTGGTCACGCTGGAGCACCAGGACCGATCCCGCTGGGACCGGACGCTGATCGCCGAGGGAGTGGAGACGCTCGATCAGGCTCTGGCGATGCGGCGTACCGGGCCCTACCAGGTGCAGGCCGCGATCGCCGCGTGCCACGCGACCGCGCCCGATGCGGCGAGCACGGACTGGCCGCAGATCGCCACCCTGTACACCGAACTGGCACGAGTGGCGCCGTCCCCGGTCGTGGACCTCAACCGGGCCGTCGCGGTCGCGATGGCCGACGGCATCCCGGCCGGCCTGGCCCTCGTCGACGAGATCGCGGCGTCCGGCCGGCTCGGCGAGTACCACCTGCTGCCCGCCACCCGGGCCGACCTGCTCCGCCGGGCCGGCCGTACCGCCGAGGCCAAGGCCGCGTACGAGGAAGCCCGGAAGCTCGCGCCCACCGAGTCCGAGCGCCGCTACCTGTCCGGCCGCCTCCGCGAGCTCTGACGACCGGGGGATGGCAGCCGGCGGAGCCTGCGGAGCCGGCGGGGCGGGAAAGGGCTGTACTCGAACTTCGTCGCCCGGCCGATGTCCATCCCGGGCGGCCTCCTTCGTCGGTGGGCAAAGTCCACCGGACAGGAGGAAGTCTCGTGAGTACTCAGCAAGCGGCGGTGAGCCCTCGCGGCGCCGCCCGCGCCTTGGCCATGCTCTTCCTGGGAGCGTTCGTCATGGGCAGTTCGGAGATGCTCGTCGTCGGGGTGCTGGACCTCGTCGCCGGCGACTTGGGGGTCTCCGTCTCCACGGCGGGCACGCTGGTGACCGGTTTCGCGCTGGGGCTGGCCATCGGCGGTCCGATCCTGACCGCACTGACGATCAGGCTGAACAGGCGCACGATCCTGTGCGGCACGCTCGTGCTGGCCATCGCGTGCAACCTCGTCGTGGTGCTGAGCAGCAGCTACGACCTCACCCTCGTGGCACGGACCCTCACCGGCGCGTTCGCGGGGCTGTTCGACGCCGCGGCGTTCGCGGCGGGCATCGCCGTGGTCCCGCGGGAGCGGGCCGGCCGGGCGCTCGCAGTGGTCATCTCCGGCTTCGCCGTCTCCACCGCGGTCGGCGTGCCGCTGGGCACCCTGCTCGGCCACGCGCTCGGCTGGCGCGGCTCCTACACCGCGATAGTCGTGCTCCTCGCGATCACGCTCATCGCCACGGTGGCGCTGGTTCCGTCCGTGCCCAGCACCGGCGGCGGCGTCGACGGCCAGGTCAGGTACGCCTTCGCACCACGGGTGCTCGCCGTGCTCGCCCTGTGCGCGCTGGTGTTCGGGGCCGCCTTCGCGGCCATGACCTACATCGTGCCGTTCCTGCAGGAGGTCACCGGAGTATCCGGCGCGCTGATCAGCGTGTTCCTCCTGGCGTACGGCGTGGCCACCGCGGTGGGCTCGTTCGGCGGCGGCCGGTTCGCCGACCGGAACGCCGGGCGCACCCTCATCGTGGCGGCCGTCGGCGCCACGGGGTCCTTGGCCGCGCTGTACCTCTTCGGCACGAACCCGTTCCTCGTGGCGCTGCTACTGCTGGCACTGGGCGCGTTCGTCATGGGCAGCGGCCCGTCGCTGCAGTACCGCGTCGTCGCCCTGGCCGGCCCCGGCGGCCAGCTGGCCCAGTCACTGCCGGCCTCCGCGATCAACGTGGGCATCGCGTTCGGCTCCTTCGCCGGTGGCGTGGCCCTCGGAGCTTTCACCGCCTCCGCCGCGATCCTCACCGGTCTCGTGATCGCCATCGTCGCCGTTCCCGTCGCGTGGGCCACCAGTCGGCTCGAGCCGCCCGTGATCGAGGACTCCGCGCCGGTCGCAAGTGGCGAGCCGGTAGCGGTGGCCGGATAGCGCCGACCCGCGAAGAAGTGACACACCCGAGAGAGGAGACAACCATGTCCGACCCGGAGATCACGACACGCGAGCAGTGGCTCGTGGCCCGACGTGCGCTGCTCGCGCAGGAGAAGGAGCTGACCCGCCACCGCGACGAGGTCAACGCCGCCCGGCGCCGGCTGCCGATGGTGGAGATCACGAAGGCCTACACCTTCGACGGACCACACGGCAGCGCCGGACTGCGGGACCTGTTCGAGGGCCGGGGCCAGTTGGTGATCTACCACCTCATGCTCGATCCCGGCGCGGGCGAGGCATGTCCCGCCTGCTCGTTCTGGATCGACACCGTCGGTGATCTCACCCATCTGCACGCGCGCGACACCTCCTTCGCGGCCGTCTCCCTGGCACCGCTGGAGGAGATCGAACGCTACAAGCGGCGGATGGGCTGGACGATCCCCTGGTACTCGTCGCACGGCAGCGACTTCAACTACGACTTCCACGTCAGCTTCGACCCGGCGATCGTGCCGGTCGAGTACAACTACACCGGCTTCGCCGAGCTCGTGCGGAAGAACCCCGCATGGGAGGGCTACACGGGCTCGGAGATGGGCGTGAGCGCGTTCCTCCGCCACGGCGACCGCGTCTTCCACACCTACTCCTGCTTCGAGCGCGGCATCGATCAGCTCAACGGCACCTACAACTGGCTCGACCTCACCGCCCGGGGCCGTCAGGAGGACTGGGAGCAACCGCCCGGCCGCGCGGACGGCCCGGCCATGAGCTGGCTGCGCCGCCACGACGAGTACGGCCGGGACTGATCTTCCCGGGCCTAGTGCGTGCGGAAGCGGTTCGTCACGTCCTCGACCAGCTCGCGGAAGCGGGCCGCCTCGGCGTCGAAGGGCGGGCTGGGGGCGAGCCGGGTGGGGTCGGGCTTGGTGATGTAGGAGACGAGCCAGCCGAGGGCCTGCGACTCGGCGAGCGCGCGGCGGGCCTCGTCGTCGCCCGCCCAGTCGCCGACGTCGAGCAGCAGCTCGGCGGCCAGCTCCAGGTGGGAGGGGTCGACGGCGAGCGGGCCCTCGGCGAGGTCGTCGGCGAGCCCGGTGAGGCTGTAGGCGTTCAGGTCGTCGACCTGCACGTCCAGCTCGCCCACTGCGGCGCGCTCGACGATCTCCGGCCAGGTGGACGCGGTCGCCAGGTCGTGCCCGGCGGCTCCGTCCTCGGCGAGCCAGCGGGCCAGGGCCCGCTCGCTGCGGAAGACGTCGATGCGCCCGTCGGAGCCGAGGAAGACGGCCTTGTCGTCGAGGTAGCAGCGCAGGGTGAAGTGGTCGCCGTCGCGGGTGGTGATCCGGACGGGGTCGATCCCGACCTCCTCCCAGAAGCCGGTCTCCTCGTCCTCATCCTCGTCGGCCGCGCCGTCCTCATCGGCCTCGGTGACCGTGGGCTCGTCGGTGTCCTCGACGATCACGACCTCCTTCTCGGCCGCCGCGAGCGCGACGGCGTCGACCTCGGGGGTGGCGACGATGTCGTCGAGCGCGTCGATGACCTCGTCCCAGCGCTCGGCGATCGTCTCGACCATCTGCGTCCACAGCCGCTGGCCCTCGCGTCCGACGAACGGCAGCGTGCCCTGGCGCAGGAGACCGAACGCGGGTGCGGCACCGAGGACGTCGGTGACCGCGTCCAGCTCGCAGACCTCGGCGATCGAGCGGACCATCTCGGTGATCTCGGCGAGCTCGCCGACCGTCCAGGTGTCGGGGTCCTCGGCGACGAGCTCGGGGACGCCGACGATGTCGTACCGCTGGGTGTCGTCCGGGGTCAGCTCCGGCACCGTGAGGTCGGGCACCACGGACCACGCCGGGTGGTCGACGAGGTCGTGCTCGGTGACCGTGCGGACGAACGCCGCGAGCTGGGTGACCTCCGGGAAGGCGAACAACGCGTCGTCGTCGCCGAGGAAGGCCTCCCATTCCTCGCCGTCCTCACGCCACCGGGGCGCCCACAGCGTGACGAGGTCGCCCTCCGTCAGGGAGAGCTGGATCGGGACGATGTCGCTGGCCACGCGGGAAGCCTAGGACCACGCCTCGACCGCCCGGCCGGTGGTGCGGCATACGCGGCGCGAGGGCGGGCGTCACCGGCCGTTCGTCCCGCGGTCGTCGACGCGTGCACGAGCACGTTGCCCCGGCTCGGCACGTTTTGCTCGCCCATCCGGGAGATCAGGCTCACCCGATCGCCCGGGCTGCACTGCCTCGAAAGGTGGCGAGCGGGCCGGAGTGCGGGGTCAGCGCCCCACCGGGTGCCACACGGTCTTGATCTCGGTCCAGGCCCGCAGCCGGGTGAGCTCCGGGACCCGGGTCCAGTCGGGCTCGGCGGCGGGCCTCGGCAGCACCCGCTTGACCCCCTCGGCTGCTGCGCGTTCCAGGTCGGCGGCCAGCTCGGCGGGCGCCCCCACCAGGTCGAGGGCCTGCACCTCGCCGTGCGCGGCGAGCCACGGCGCGAGCTCGGCGGTGCGCCCGGTGAGCACGTTGGCCACCCCGCCGGGCACGTCGGACGTGGCGAGCACCTCGGCCAGCTCCACCGCGGGCAGCGGCCGGGCCTCGGAGGCCACGACGACGGCCGTGCAGCCGGTGGCGAGCACGGGCGCGAGCACGTCGACCAGCCCGAGCAGCGACGACGACCGGGGCGCCAGCACCCCCACCACGCCGGTGGGCTCCGGCGTGGACCAGTTCACCAGCGGCCCGGCCACCGGGTTCACCGAGCCGAGCACGGACGCGATCTTGTCGGTCCACCCGGCGTACCAGACCCAGCGGTCGATCGCGGTGTCCACCAGCGTGGCGGCCTGTCCCTTGCGCACGCCCTCGGCGGCCACCACGTCGTCGACGAACTGGGCGCGGCGCCCCTGCAGCATCTCGGCGACCCGGTACAGCACCTGGCCGCGGTTGTAGGCGGTGGCTCCCGCCCAGCCGGGGAAGGCCGCGCGGGCGGAGCTCACCGCGTCGCGCACGTCCTTGCGGGAGGCGAGCGCGGCGTGGGCGAGCAGCGTGCCGCCGGCGCCGGTGACCGCGTAGCTGCGGCCCGACTCCGAGCGCGGGAACGCGCCGCCGACGTACAGCTTGTAGGTCTTGGCGACGGTGAGCCGGTCGGTGGTCGTCACCCCGCGGAATCTACGCCGGGAGGTCGAGCCGGACGAGCTGCGCGCGGGACGCCACTCCGAGCTTCGGGAACGCCTTGTAGAGGTGGTAGCCGACCGTGCGCGGGGACAGGAACAGCTGCGCGGCGATGTCACGGTTGGACAGTCCCGCCGCGGCGAGCCGGACGACCTGCAGTTCCTGCGGCGTGAGCTCGCCGAGCTGGTCGGGGGCGGGGCCGGTCGCCCTGGTCGACGTCGAGCGGGTCTCGCCCGTGGCGCGCAGCTCGGCGCGCGCCCGCTCGGCCCACGGCCCCGCGCCCAGCTCGTCGAACGCGTCTGCCGCCGCCCGCAGCGGCCCGCGTGCCTCGCTGCGGCGCCGCGCCCGGCGCAGCCACTCGCCGTGCAGGAGGTCGGTGCGGGCGCGTTCGAACCCGTGCGTGCCCGCCCTCCGGTGCAGCGCCACGGCCGTGGCGAACAGCTCGGCCGCGCCGTCCTCCGAGGCGACGAGCGCCCAGCAGCGGTGGGCGATCGCACGCGCCCACGTCTGCCCGGTGTGCTCGGCCCACCGCGCGTACCGGTCGGCGGCGCGCCGCGCGTCCGCGGTCCGTCCGGCGCGCGCCGCCGCCTCCACGAGGTCGGGAAGCCCGCGCCACCACCCCGGCGAGCCGGCCGCCTCCGTGAGCCGGTCTGCGGCGGCGTCGAACCGGCCGAGGCCGAGGTCGAGCAGGCCACGGGCCGACCCGGTGATCCCGACGGAGCGCGCGGTCGGCCGCCGCCCGTCCAGCTCGCCGAGGGCGGCGGTGAACCGCATCTCGTCGCCGGTCGCCGCGGCGACGTGGGCCAGCACGCCGGCCAGCTGGTCGACGACCTGGTTCTGTCCGACGTCGCGGGCGATGCACAGGCCGTCGGCGGCCGCGGCCGCGGCGTCGCGCCAGTGGCCGAGGTGCCAGCGGCTCGTCGCGAGGGCGGCGAGCACCCGGGGCAGGGCGCCGAGCGCGCCGGTGGAGCGGGCCTCCCGCTCTGCGGCCGCGGCGAGGGTGAGCGCGGTGGTGTCCTCGCCCGCCACGAGGTACCAGGCGGCGAGGCTCGCGGTGGCGCGCGGCTCGCCCTCGCCCCGGCACGCGGCCATCTCGGCGAGCGCGGCGGCCGCCGTGGGCAGCGGGGCGTCCGGGTCGTCGGGGAGCTGCGCCGCGGCCAGCGCGGCGTAGGCGCGGATGTGGTCGGCACCGGGCACACCGAGCTCGGCCGCGGTCTCGGCCACCCGCTCCACCATGCCGCGGTCGCGGGCCGACCACCCGGCCTCGACCGCCCACAGCAGCATCTCGGCAGCCAGGTCGGGTGCCGCGCGCGCCGCAGGTCCGGCGGCGTCCAGGAGCAGCCGGTGGGTCTCCGGGACGTCGCCGTCCGCGTCGGCGAGCTGCGCCCGCACCAGGGCGAGCCGCGCCCGCAGCTGCGGATCGTCGGTGACCGGCGCCGTGCAGCCGACCAGCTGGGCCGCCCATTCGCGGTGCCCGGCCTCGGCCGCAGCCTCGGCCGCCGCCACCATGCGCCGCGTCCGCTCCCCGCCGAACGGGGTGAGGGCGGCGGAGCGTTCGAAGGCCGCGGCCACCGTCTCGTGGCTGCCACGCTCGCGGGCCCGCAACGCGCTCTCCTCCAGCGCGGCGGCCACCGCCTCGTCCGGGCCGAGGCTCGACGCCGCCAGGTGCCAGTTGCGCCGGTCCTCCTCGTTCCGGCCGTTCAGCACGTCCGCCAGCGCCTGGTGCGCCGCCCGCTTAGCCCCCATGGTCGCGGCTCCGTAGACGGCGGTCCGGATCAGCGGGTGGTGGAACCCCATGCACCCCTCGCTGAACATCAGCAGCCGTTCCCGCTCCAGCAGCTCCACGTCGGCCGGCCCGGCGCCGAGCCGCGCGGCCGCGGCGAGCACCACGCGCGTGTCGCACGTCCCGTCGGCGGCGGCCACGAGAAGCGCGGTGCGGGCCGCCTCGGGAAGGGCGGCGATGCGGGCCGCGAACTCCCGCTCGACGGGGCTGTGCGTCGGGGCGATCCCACCGCGGCCTGCGTCGGGCGGACCGAGCGGGTAGACCGGCGCGCGGCCCGCCCGGTGGGCCGCGGGCAGCTCGTGCAGGGCGAGCGGGTTGCCGGCCGCCTCGCGCAGGAGCTGGTCCCGCACCGGGCGCGGCAGGTCGCCCGCCTCGGCGTCCAGCACCTCGCGGGCGCTCGCGTCGTCCAGCCGCGCGAGGTCGAGCGATGCGATACCGGGGGCCGGGAACTGCGGGGCCAGCCCGCTGCGCGCGGCGAACAGCAGTACGACGGACTCGCTGCCCAGCCGCCGCGCCGCGAAGAGCAGCGCCTGGGCGGACGCCCGGTCGACCCAGTGCGCGTCGTCGACGGCGCACAGCACGGGCCGCTCGGCCGCGAGCTCGGCGAGCAGGCTGAGCACGGCGAGCCCGACGAGGAAGCGGTCGGGCGGCGGACCGGCCGCCAGCCCGAGCGCGACGCGCAGCGCGTCCGCCTGCACGCCGGGCAGCCGGTCGAACGCGTCGCGGTCCTCGGCGAACAGCGCGTGCAGCGTGGCGTACGGCAGCTCCATCTCGGTCTCGACGCCGATCTGGAGCAGCACCCGCATGCCGGTGGCCCGCGTCGCCGCGTGCCCGAGGAGCGCCGACTTCCCGATCCCGGCCTCTCCCCGCACCACGAGGGCCGCGCTGGTCCCGTCGCGGGCCGCGGCGAGGAGGCGGTCCACGACCGCCAGCTCGGCCTCGCGGCCGCGGAGCCGCGGTGCCTCCGGCATCGGGATCACGGCCGCCGCACCGGGACGAGCTGGACCAGCAGCCCGAGCGCGACCGCGATCGTGATCATCACGATCCCGCTGCGGAAGCCGGCGATGCCGCCGCCCGCCACCGTCCAGGCGAGCGCGGACGCCGCCGGAGCCACGGTCATCGCGATCGTCCGGACCGTCATGCCCGCGCCACCTACCACGCCTTCCGAGCCTGCGGGCGCCGCCGCGAGCATCGAGGCGTTGATCGCCGGGTTGAAGAGCGCGGCTCCGATGCCGAGCACGACCAGCCGCCACGCCATGTCGCCCAGCCCGGACGATTCGTCGAGCGTCAGCATCAGGGACATCGCGACGAGGCTCACCGCGCTGCCGGCCACGGCCAGCACGCGGTTCCCGAACCGGTCGGCCAGCGCACCCGCCGCGGCCGAGAGCGGGGCCATCGCCCCGACGAAGAACAGCAGCGCCACCCCGGTGACGTCCGGGCCCGCGTGCAGCACGTTCGACACGTAGTAGGGCAGCAGGAACGCCACCAACCCACCGGTGAAGGTGACCGCCAGGAGCGAGAGGAGGGTGATGCCGAACGCGGGGGTCCGCACGAGCCCGAGCACGGGGCGCGAGGCCGCCAGCCGGGACCACCACGTCGCCAGCCCGATCGCGCCGACCACCAGCGCCGCGGCGACGAGCGGGTTCCCGTCCACCTCCTCGAAGGCGAGCAGCAGCACGGCCACCGCACCGCCCAGCAGGACCGCCTCGCGCAGGAGGGCCGCGCCGGGGCGGGGCAGGCCGCGGCCCGGGATGCGCGTGATCGTGCGCAGCCCCACCCACAGCACCGCGGCGACGACCGGCAGCTTCACCAGGAACACCGCACGCCAGCCCCAGAGGTCCGCGACGAGGCCCCCGAGCGGGACACCGGCCATCGCGCCCACCGTCATGATCGTGATGACGAACCCGATCGCCCGGCCGCGCTGTGCGGCCAGCACGCTCGTGGTGATGATCGGCATGTAGACCGCGACGATCAGTGCGCCCGCCGCGCCCTGCAGCAGCCGCCCGGCCACGACCAGCCAGAACGTCGGCGCCAGGCCGACGAGCACGCTCGCGACCGCGACCCCTGTCATCGACAGCGCGAACGCCGCCCGCACGTCCGCCCCGTCGGCCCAGCGTCCGGCCGGGATCGCGAGCGCCGCCATCGGCAGCGCATAGGCGAGCAGGACCCACGCCGTCGCCGACGGCGAGACCGCGAGATCGGCGCCGATGCCGGGCAGCGTCACCGCCGGGATGGTCATCTCCGACGTGACCACCAGCATCGCGAGCCCGAGTGCCGCCACCGGCGCCCACTTCGTGCGCTGGGGCGTCACCGCCTCCGTGACCATGATCGTCCTACCTTCCGTCGCCGCGTCGGACCGACGCTAAGAGTTGAAGTTCGGTCGAGGTCAAGACGCGACGTACGGGCGAACCGCCCTGGCCTCGCGCAGAGCGCGGGCCCACCAGGCGAGCTGGTCGAGCATCGACTTCGCAGCAGCGGTGCACTCCGCCGGATCCACCGGGCGCGCGTCCGGCCCGAACCGGTCCCACGCCCCGTGGAAGCTGACGGTGTCGCGCACCGTCACGGCGTGCAGCTCGGCGAGGACGCCCCGCAGGTGCTCCACGGCCCGCAGCCCGCCGGACAGCCCGCCGTAGGACACGAACGCCACCGGCTTCGCCTGCCACTCCGTGAAGTGCCAGTCGATCAGCGTCTTCACCGGCGCGGGGTAGCTGTGGTTGTACTCGGGCGTCACGATCACGAACGCGTCCGCGGCCGCGAGGCGGGTCGTCACGGCCGCGACCGCGTCGGGCGTGGGCGACCCGTACCCGGTGAGCCGGTCGGGCAGGGCGGCTTCGGCCAGGTCCAGCACGTCGATGTCCAGGTCCGCGTGCCCGCGGGCCTGCTCGACGAACCAGTTCCCCACGGTCGGGCCGAAGCGGCCCTCCCGCGTGCTGGCGATGACGACGACCAGCCGCAGCGGTGTCGGTTCCATCGGTTGCTCCTCTCGTCGGTCGGACGTGATCGACGCTAGGAGCGGAGGGCACCCGCTCGAATCAGTCAGGTGACCGGGCTCGTGGCGCGGCGGAGGGCCAACGCGCCCGCCGCGACCAGCACGAGCGGCACCACCGCGGCGCCGGGGAGGCCCTGCTCGGTCAGGAGCCCGTCGAGCCCGACCTCCGACACCGCGAACAGCCCCACCGCCGCGGCGAGCGCGCTTGCGACGGCGACGGGCGTCCGGACGGGGCCGCGCCCCGGCGCGCCTGCCGACCGCTCGAACCGGCCGAACAGCGCGACGAGACCGGCGCAGGCCAGTGAGCACGCGGTCAGCCAGCCCGCGAGCGCCAGGAACCACAGCGGGGAGTCGGCGGCCGGCAGCCGCGTGCCTGCCACCAGCAACGCGCCCTGCACCAGGTAGCAGGCGGTGAGGTGCCAGCAGAAGACGGTCATGATCATCGAGCTGCCCGTCGCCACCGCGAACCACGCCCTCGGTCGGTCCATCAGCGCGCTGCCCGCCCGGCGGAGGAGCAGCGCGGTGCCGACCAGGAACAGGCTCTGGGCCAGCAGTGCGAGGTTGGGCGGCGCGGAGTTCGACGCGCCGTTGCCGGGCAGCCCGACCATCAGCACCGGGTAGGCCGAGGTGCCGAAGACCAGCAGCGCCGCTCCGGCCAGTCCGCCGCCCGCGAGCAGCCCCGCCAGCCGGCGACCGCCGCGCTGCAGCGTCCCGTCCGCGTAACCGAATCCCAGCTGGTGCACCGTGAGCCAGACGAACAGCATGTTCGCGTACCCGACCTCCTGCACGCCCGTGGCCAGCCTGACCGCGTCGACGGCCGCGACGGCCACCGCGAGCGCCCCCAGCACCGGCCAGAACCCGTGCCGCACGTGCAGCCGCATCATCGCGGGCGCCGCCAGCACGATCACCAGGTAGACGCCGAGGAACCACAGCGGCACCGTGATCAGCTGCAGGCCGACGGCGAACTGGCCGCTGGTCAGCCCGGCGGCGTGCATCAGCACCGCGAGCGGCGTCCAGGCCGCCAGCATGACCAGCGCAGGCGGCAGCAGCCGGGACGCGCGCGTCCGGACGAACTCACCGCTGGGCGGCCGGTGGCGCAGCGCGCGGGCGTGCGCGAACCCGCCGACGAAGAAGAACAGCCCCATGACCTGCCACACCCAGGTCGAGAGCATCAGCGGCAGCGAGGTGGTCACCGCGCCCGCGCCGTGCGTCGTCAGCAACGCGACCACCCAGTGCCCGAGCACGACCATGCTGATCGAGAACAGCCGGAGCAGGTCGGCGTACCGGTCCCGGTCGGCCGGGGTCGCGGCGGCGAGCCCCGCCGTGCTCCGCGGGGACGTCAGTGCGTTCGTCATGTCGATCAGACTCGCCGCGCGCGGCCGGCGGCGGATCCGCGAAACTACTCAGGCGGTTCACGTCTGAGGGATCAGCGCTGCGTCGTCTTCGCGTGGATCAGGTCCTCGACCGCCTTCGGGATGGTGGTCTCGAAGTCCAGCAGCTTCGCCCAGTCCGGCTCGATCGTGATGCGCACCATCCGGTCGTAGAGCCCGCGCACCCCGGCCTCCCAGTCCTCGAACACCTTGGCGGGCGTGACCTTGCGGGACGCCTCGATGTACTCGTCCGGCACGCCGTCGACGGGCTCGAGGCTCGCGGCGCCCCGGACCAGCAGCACCCGAGGCGGCCACTGCTCCTGAGTGTCGATCGTGATCGCCACGCGCGGGTTCTCCCGCAGCGCCCGCACCTTCGCCGCGGTGGGGACGGTGAAGACCAGTAGCTGCTCGCCGCTCCAGTGGAACGCGACCGGGACCACCCGCGGGTCGCCGTCCACGGCGGTGTACGCCAGCCGTGCCGGGATCGACGATGCGAGGAGCTCCCGGGAGATCGGCTTGTCCAACACCTCGGCGACGTCGCTGCGGTCCATGGTCGTCCTCCTGTCGTGGTGAACGTGTGTGGGGCAGACGGAGCCGGTCGGCGGTTCTCGACACGATGTTCTCCGAAATGTGCTCTGTATCACAGGGGTAGCGTCCGGGCCGTGGGGGAGTCGGTCGCAGATCTGGGCCCTCGGCCCGGCGTGCGGGTGGCCGCGCGCGTGCTCCTCGTCGACGCGGCGCGACGGCTGCTGCTGTTCGAGGGGTTCGACCCGCACGTGCCCGGCGAGTCGTTCTGGTTCACGGCGGGCGGCGGGCTGGAGCCGGGGGAGGAGCTGCTCGCCGGGGCCCGGCGGGAGCTGCAGGAGGAGACGGGCCTGCGGCTGCCGCCCGACCGCCTGCTCGGGCCGGTGTGGTTGCGGCGGGTGCGGTTCAGCTTCGAGGGCGTGGAGTACGACAGCGACGAATGGTTCTTCCTGGCGAGGCTGACCGGCGCCGCCGAGGTCGACACGGCGGGCTTCACCGAGCTGGAGAACCGGACCGTCCGCGGCCACCGCTGGTGGAGCACCGACGACCTGCGCGCAACCACCGAGACCATCTATCCGTTCCAGCTCGCCGAGCTGCTGCCCGGCCTGCTGGCCGACGGCTGGGACGGCCGGTTGCGGCTGATCGACTGACTCATGATCAACCCGAGAAGCACGCCACCGCTGATCGGGCCGCTCCGATGTACCGCTCGTGGCGATCATCCGTCGCCGAGCTGTCCGAGAAGTACGTGAGTGCAGTGGGGACGACCGTGGTGTGCTCCTCGAAGCGATCAACACCTCGTGCTGCCGAAATGTGGGCAACCCACTTCCAGCTGCCCACCTGGCATCCTTCTTGCGATCACCTGGCGTCGTCGAATGAAAGCGGAGCGCCGTGGCCGGACCGAACGGAGCTGTAGTGCGGCGGCTGCACCTCGGCCGCATCCTGCGGGAGCTGCGGGAGGAGGCCGGTCTGTCGCTCGAGGTCGCGGCGCCGGCCCTCGACTGGTCGAGCAGCAAGCTGAGCCGGATCGAGAACGGGCGCCAGGGCGTCGACGTGCACGGCGTGCGCACGATGATGGACATCTACGGCGTCGTCGGGCCGCAGTGGGACGAGCTGCTCGACCTCACGCGATCCGTGTCGGAGAAGGGCTGGTGGCGGGCCTTCGGTCTGGACGACAAGGGGTATGTCCCGCTGGAGGCGGAGGCCACCCTGGTCAGGGAAGCGACAACCGCCTACGTGCCCGGGTTGCTGCAGATCGAGGCGTATGCGCGAGCAGTGTTCGCGATTCACCAACGGACCGACGCCGAGCTCGACAACCTCACCGCTGTGCGGCGGATCCGCCAGGAGCGGCTGACCTCCCTGGAGGATCCGCTCGAACTGGTCGCGGTCGTCGACGAGGTTGTGTTGCGCCGTCCGGTCGGCGGCCCGGCGGTGATGCGCACGCAGCTCGCACATCTCGTTGAGGCGGCGGCCCTGGATCGTGTGACGCTGCAGGTGTTGCCGATGAGCCTCGGCGCCCACCCAGGGCTCTCGGCCCCGTTCACGCTGCTCACGTTCGGCGGGATCGACTTCGGCGACATGGTCTATGTCGAGCATCCGATAGGCGCGGTCCACATCAGCAAGGAGGAGGAGGTCGCGGTCGCTAGACTGAAGTTCGACCGGCTGCGGTCGCTCGCGCTGGACCCCGACGCGTCAGTGGCGCTGATCCAGCGAGTGGCCGCCGAGACGTAGCGGACAGAGCGAGGTGTGCCGTGGACCTCAACGGCGTCCGGTGGCGCACCAGCAGCTTCAGCAACAGCGACGACGGAAACAACTGCGTCGAGGTCGCCTTCCTCCCCGACGGCGAGGTCGCGGTGCGGGACACGAAGGCCCGTTCCCGGGCACCGCACGTCCACAGGGCGGCGGCGTGGGGCGCGTTCCTGGCAGGTGTGCGCGCCGGGGAGTTCGATCCGCGCTAGGTCGAGGCTCCATCCGCACGCACCCTGCGTTCCGCGGAACGCGAGCGGGTCTCGATCGGTGACGAGATCCATCCGAGATCAGCCCTGTCGCGCGGGCTGCCGCATGGGCGGCCTTCCCGAGCCGCGTGCGAGGCGGGGAGTTCGGCCCCGCCTGACAGTCCGTCCGTGGCACACACCTCCGGTACTCGGCACACATGCCCGGACATGTGCGTCGGGGCGCGGAGATCTGTGCGACACCGCCCGACGAGTGGACGATTCAAGCCCCCAACGCCCACGGCTTCTGGGCGGTCTTCTCCGTCGAGGACATCTCGAACCGGGGGGCCGCGATGGATCAGCTCGAAGTGCACGAACCGAACCAGCTCGAGGGTTCGACCGACGCGCGGCGGCTCGGCCGCCGGTCGTGGCTCAAGATGGTCGGGGCCCTGGGACTCCTGTCCGTCGGTGGGTATGCGCTGGCCACCGGGCTCAGGTCTCCGGGACCGCGGTGGATCGCTCCGCTGCCGGCGCCGGCGGGCTACGGATCGGCCGCAGCGGACGACGGCACGCTCTACGTTCACGTCCGCGACCACGGCGGAGCCGGAACATTGCTGGCCCTGGACGGCGCGACGGGCGCGCAACGATGGACCACGCGCCTCGACACGCCGCGGGAAGGGGACGTGGTCATGATCGCGGCCGGTGAGGACCTCGTCGTCGGTACGAGTGAGACGGTGTCGGTGCACGACACGGCGACCGGCACGTTGCGGTGGCAGGTCCCGGCATCTGCTGCGGTGGACGTCGCGGACGGCGTCGTCGTGACGAGGTCCTCCGACGGTGTCATCGCGCTGGACGTCCGGACGGGAGACCTGCTCTGGAACGTGAAGCTCACGTCACCCGACAACTCGGCCAAGACGTCGGCCGACGTGGCGGCGCACAACGGGATGTGCGTCGTGGTGAACGCTCACCTCCTCAGGACGGAATCCGGGCTCCACTCCATGACGTGGATCGACTCGTGGGACCTGCGGACCGGACAGCCGGTGTGGAGTACGAGCACCGATGTCGAGGAGAGCTTCGGCTCGGCCGGCATGCGGATCCAGCCGAGCGGCGATCGTGTCGTCGTCGCCAGCGCCCCCGAGGGGAGCCTCGTGTTGGAGGCGGCGACCGGTCGGCGGCTCTCGAAGACCTGGGCCGTCGGTTTCGCCGTCGTCGGTGACGTGCTCGTGCACCTCGAGGAAGGGTGGACCTTCGCGGAGGTGAAGGGTGTCGATCTGGCCGATCGTTCCGTGCGCTGGTCACAGACCGTCGGATCGTCGGAGTGGGACCCGGACTTCGACATCGTCGCCGGCGACGGCTACGTGTACGTCTCGCAGTCCGGGGGAACCCCGGTCGCCCTCGACGCGGCCTCGGGGGCGACACGGTGGACCTATCGCGGGCAACACGCCGACAGCAGGGCTGCGGTGATCGCCGCTCGCGGGCGTGACGTCTACGTGGTGGCCGGGAGTCAGATCGAGGCGTTCACCATCACGTGACGGACGGCCGGTCGCGGCCCGACGACACACACCCCTCGACCCGCCGATCCGTATGTGGTGATCGCGGCCCCCGGGCGCGACGTGGGCGGACCGGCTCTGGGCTGTTGCCCGGCCTGCCGGCCGAGGGGGCACGTGCGGCTGCGGTTGATCGATCGGTGCGTCGAGCCACTCCCATAAACTCGCGCCGTTCGCGTCGGCACGGGCAGGGGGGCCGTGGTGCAGCCGCTCGAGACGGGGGATCCGGAGTGGATCGGGCCGTACCGGCTCCGGGCGCGGCTGGGCGCGGGCGGGATGGGGCAGGTCTTCCTCGGGACCTCCCGTGACGGGACGCCGGTGGCGATCAAGGTCGTGCACCCCGGCCTGGCGCACGACGGCCGCTTCCGCACGCGGTTCCGGCGGGAGATCGAGGTCAGCAGCCGTGTGGCCGGTCCCTGGGTGGCGGCGGTCGTCGACGCCGACCCCGACGCGGAACTGCCGTGGCTCGCCACCCAGTACGTGCGCGGCCCGGACCTGGGGACGGTCGTGGAGGAGGTCGGCCCGCTTCCCGCCGGTACCGTGCACGCGCTCGCGCACGGGCTCACCCTCGCGCTGGGCGCGGTCCACGACGGGGGCCTTGTGCACCGGGACCTCAAGCCGTCGAACGTGCTGCTCGACACCGATCACCCCCGCCTGATCGATTTCGGCATCTCCCGGGCGGTCGACGGCACCCGGGTGACGAGCACCGGGGTGGTCATCGGCACTCCCGCGTTCATGTCACCCGAGCAGATCGCCGGGGAGGACGTCGGACCGGCATCGGACGTGTTCTCGCTCGGCTCGGTGCTGTTCTTCGCAGCGACGGGGCGCAGCCCGTTCGGTGACGTCGCGCCCGTCGTGCTCATGCTGCGGATCACGCGGGACGAGCCCGACCTCGACGGTCTGCCCGATGCACTCCGGGATCCGATCGCCGTGTGCCTGGCCAAGCGGCCGCAGGATCGGCCGGATCCCGCCACCCTCGGGCGGATGCTCGGGCCGCTGGCGGGTTCCCCGGGCGGTTGGCTGCCGCCGGCGGTTGCCGCGCTCGCCGCCGCGCCGGAGCAGGGCGCGCCGACCCTGCTGGACGAGCCGCCGACGGAGGAGGTGGCCGGCCGCCGCGGCACGAACCGGCGCACGGTGCTGGTCACGGCGGCCGCCGCCGTGACCGCCGCGGTGGCGGGGGCGTGGGGCGTCAGCGCGCTCACGGCACCGCAGCCCGCTCCCGCGCCGCCGGCACCACACGTGCGGTGGAGGATTCCCTTCTCGGGTGCTGTCGGGGTGCAGACGGCATGGGCCGCCGACGACCGGACCCTCTACACGACCGGGATGAACCGCGACGTCCGTGCGCTGGACGCGACCACAGGGGCCGAGCGGTGGAGCGCCGACGGCCCGGCGGACACGCTGGTTCCGCACGGTGGGGTGCTGATCACCGCTGCGGCCGGCATGCTCGCCGGGTTCGACGCCGGGACCGGCCGCCGGATCTGGGACATGGGCCGCCGGCCGTCGCCCGACTCCCAGGTCGACGTGAGCGACGGCACCGTCGTCGCCGTGGTCGAGGAGGGTGAGCCTTCCGATGTGCTCGGGAGGCCGATCAACGTCGTCGGCCTGGACGCCGCCACGGGTGCGCGGCTCTGGACCGGGGAGCGGTACGAGTTCTCGGGTGGGCTGCGGGTGGTCGCAGGCGGGGGAGTGGCGGCCTACTGCCAGGACGGGCGACTCGTCGTCCGGGAGCTGCGCACGGGGAGCATCCGCTGGTCCGCGCCGGCCCCGACCGCCGCCGTGGTCGCCGCCACCGAGGACCTCGTGCTGCTGGGCGCGTTGACTGCGCTCGAGTCGGCCACCGGCCGTCAGCGGTGGCAGGTGGGCTGGCCGGCCCGTTCGGTGATCGCCGCCGGAGGCGTGCTCCTCGAGGAGGAGGGGCGCGACGGGGAGAGTCGGGTGGTGCGCGGCCTGGATCCGAGGAGTGGCACGGCCCTCTGGACGACGCCCCCGTCGCGGGTGGACACCGCTCCGGTCATCACCGAGGACTGCGTGTACATGGCCCTCCGCGACGGATCGACCTGCGCCTACGACACCGCGACCGGTGTCCTGCTGTGGAGCCGTGGAGGAGGCACGCCGATCGCCGCTCATGGCCGCGTCGCCTACCTCGCCGCCGATGGCGAGCTGCTGGCGGTCACCGGCGACGGGTAGGACCGATCCATCCGGGATCAGCGAGCGCTGGGAGTGCTCACGCCTCCAGGTACGCCTCCAACCCCACGCGCCCGCCCTCGCGCCCGAACCCGCTCTCGCGATAGCCACCGAACGGCGCCGTGGGATCGAACCGGTTGAAGGTGTTCGTCCACACCACTCCGGCCCGCACGCGCTGGGCCGTCCACAGGGCCTTGGAGCCCTTCTCCGTCCAGATCCCCGCCGACAGGCCGTACGGGGTGTTGTTCGCCTTCGCGATCGCCTCGTCGGGCGTGCGGAACGTCAGCACCGACAGAACGGGCCCGAAGATCTCCTCCCGCGCGACCCGCATCGTCTGCTCGACGCCGGAGAAGACGGTGGGCGGGAAGAAGAGGCCGCGTTCGGGCAGCGGGCACGAGCTGGTCCAGCGGGTGGCGCCCTCGGCGTCACCGGCCGCGGCGAGGTCGACGATCCGGTCCAGCTGCGGGCGGGAGTTGATCGCTCCGACGTCGGTGTTCTTGTCCAGCGGGTCGCCGACGCGCAGGGTCTCGATCCGCGCCCGCAGGAGCTCCATGAACTCGTGCTCGATCGACTCCTGCACGAGCAGGCGAGAGCCGGCGCAGCAGACGTGGCCCTGGTTGAAGAAGATCCCGTCGACGACGCCGTCGACCGCCTGGTCGAGCGGCGCGTCGTCGTAGACGATGTTGGCCGCCTTGCCGCCGAGCTCCAGGGTGAGCCTGCGCCCGGTGCCGGCGAGCCGGCGCTGGATCTCCTTGCCGACATCGGTGGATCCGGTGAAGGCCACCTTGTCCAGGCCGTCGTGCCCCACCACGGCGGCGCCCACGTCCCCGGCGCCGGGCAGCACGTTGAGCACCCCGGGCGGGAGCCCGGCGTCGGCCGCGATCTCGGCGAGCACGAGTGCGGTGAGCGGGGTGGTCTCGGCGGGCTTGAGCACGATCGTGTTGCCGCATGCGAGCGCGGGCCCGATCTTCCAGGCGGCCATGAGCAGCGGGAAGTTCCACGGGATCACGGCGCCGACCACACCGACCGGGCGCGGGTCCGGGCCCAGACCCGCGTAGCCGAGCTTGTCGGCCCAGCCCGCGTGGTGGAACAGGTGCGCCGACGCGGTGGGGACGTCGACGTCGCGCGACTCCCGGATGGGCTTGCCGTTGTCGAGAGTCTCCAGCACGGCGAGCTCGCGGGCGCGCTCGGCCACGACCCGCGCGATCCGGAACAGGTACTTCGCCCGCTCCGCGCCGGGCATCGGGCCCCACACCTGCTCGTACGCCCGGCGCGCGGCCGCGACGGCCCGGTCGACGTCCTCCGGGCTCGCCGTGCCGACCTCGGCGAGCGCCTCCTCCGTGGCCGGGTTGAGGGTCTTGAGCGGCTCGCCGCCGCCGTCGACGAACTCCCCGTCGACGAACGGCCGGTAGGCCGGTTTGAGGTTCGCGAGCGCGGCCGACTCGGGCGCGGGCGCGTACTCCCAGGTCATCAGGCCCCTCCGATGTGGTCGCGGTCGGTGTAGTGGCCCTCGAGCTGGGTGCGGCGCTGCCGCAGCAGGTCGCCGAGCAGGGAGGACGCGCCGAAGCGGAACAGCTCCGGCGTGAGCCAGGCCGGCCCGGCCACCTCGTTGACGGCCACGAGGTGCCGGATCGCGTCCTTCGCCGTGCGGATGCCGCCCGCGGCCTTGACGCCGCGGTGCTCACCGGTGGCGCGGTGCCAGTCGCGCACGGCCTGCAGCATCACCTGCACCACCGGCAGGGTGGCGGCGGGGGAGACCTTCCCGGTGGAGGTCTTGATGACATCGGCGCCCGCGAGCAGCGCGAGCCAGGACGCGCGCCGCACGTCGTCGTAACCGGCGAGCTCGCCGGTTTCCAGGATGACCTTGAGGTGGGCGCTGCCGCAGGCCTCCTTGACCGCGACGATCTCGTCGAACACCGCGCCGTAGCGCCCGGTGAGGAACGCGCCGCGGTCGATCACCATGTCGATCTCCGTCGCGCCCGCCTCGACGGCGAGCGCGGTGTCGGCGAGCTTGACCGCGCGCGAGGACCGTCCGGACGGGAACGCGGTGGCGACCGCCGCCACCGCGACGCCGGAACCCTTCAGCGCCTCGACGGCGACGCCCGCGAGGTCGGGGTAGACGCAGACCGCGGCGACGGACGGGACGTCCGGGTGGTCCGGGTCCGGCCTGCGGGCCTGGGCGCACAGCGACCGCACCTTGCCCGGGGTGTCGGCGCCCTCCAGCGTGGTCAGGTCGATCATCGAGACCGCCATGTCCAGGGCCTGGAGCTTGGACTCCTTCTTGATGCTCCGGGTGGCCAGCGTCGCCGCGCGTCGCTCGACGCCCACGTGGTCGACGCCGGGCAGGCCGTGCAGGAACCGTCGCAGCGACGCTTCGTCGCGGACGGCGTCGGCGAACGCCCCCTCGCGGCCGCCTGCGGTGCGTCCCGCGGTAACGGTCGTGGTCACGCGGGCGAGTCTATGCGCGGACGGGCAGCGCAGAGGCCTTCGTCGATCCCGCCGGAGCGAAGCGGAGGCCGTGTGACAGCACACCGCCCGCCGCGCGGGAGGAGCGGCGGGCGGGGATGAGTGCAGGGGGAGCGAGCGTAATTCTGTCGTGCTGTCATGCGGCCGTGCTTCTACGCCAACGGGGAGCTGCGCAGTTCTTCCTGTCTGGTCAGGTGGAGCTGTGCAGCCGCACGACACCCACGGTCACGTCCTCCAGGCCACCGCGGTCGAAGTCGCGGCGCAGCTGGTCGGCCTTGACGGTGGCCGTCAGCCCGTCGAACGGGCCGTGTGCGTCGACCTCCCCGGTCTGGGGGTCGACGGCGAGTACGACGTATCCGTCGCACTGTGTGAGCTTCTCCGCCGCTGCGACCAGCGTCGCCTCGTCGGAAGTCGTGTTCTCCGGCACCGGATCACCTCCTAGTCACTAAGTACAGCGTCGGCGGGGCTCTCCGCGTGACAGTGTTCGTGCCAGACCACCCGTTCGGGTCAGGGTGAAAGTTCGACTTGATCACCCTTTGTGCTGCAAAAGGCACCGAGGGCACGGGCCACGGGATCAGTAGGCCGTTTCCGTCACGTCCGCGGCACGCTCGGTGATCCCTCGGCGGCCTCGTGGCCCCGGGGTGCAGTTCGTCGTGTGACCGTCCCGTGAGTGCGTTCGCGGAGCCCGTGGACGGCGTCCCGGACGCCGTCGCATGGTGTCACTCTGGTTGCGAAGGGTGACCGGTGGGTGGCCGCGCTGCCAGGATCGCGGCATGCGCCCGCTCCCCACCTCCGAAGCCGCCGGACCCTCTCGCAGCTCCACCAGGGGCGCGGGCTGGGGATGCCGGACGCCCGGGCTGGGTGCCCGGCTCGCGCCTCGGGAAAGCCGTTTCTCATGGCTGCGCCCCGGCCCGCTGATCCAGTCGCGCAACGACATCCTCGCCCGCAGGTTCGGCGACCCGACCGACGAGCAGCGCCGTGAGTGGCTTCGTCGCCTCGACGAGTACGCCCGCGCCGCGGGCGCGCCCCTCCCACCCCGCGACCGGTTGATCACCCGCTTCGCCGACCGCGAGCGCGTGTCGGTGGCCGTGCTCGGCGACCCCGGCGAGGGAGATGCCTCCCAGTACGTCGTGGTGCCGGTGCTGGACCGGGTCGCCGGCGACACGGACTTCGCGGTGCTGTGCAGCGACGTCGTCTATCCCGCGGGCGGGGTGCGTGCCTACGCGGACCGCTTCTACCGCCCGTACGCCGACTACCCGGGCCCGATCTACGCGCTGCCGGGCAACCACGACTGGTACGACGGGCTCGCCGGCTTCATGACGGCCTTCTGCGACGCCCCGCCGGACGCGGGCGCCCCGAGGCCGGTGTTCACCGGCTCGTGGTGGCGGCGGTTGCTGTGCAAGCTGCTCTGGCGCCCGGCGCCGTCGGCCACGGTCGAGGACGTCGCCGACATGCGCTGGTACCGCGACGCCGAGTCGCAGCAGGGCGGCCAGCCCGGGCCCTACTGCGCGATCGACGCGGGCCCCGTGCGGCTGGTGCTGATCGACACCGGCATCGACGGGCACATCGACCGCGACCAGGCGGAGTGGCTGCGGGAGATCTCCGCCGGTGATCGCCCGAAGATCCTGCTCACGGGCCGCCCCATCTACACGTACGCGCACCGGCAGGACAGCCCCGTCGAGGGCGGCGGTGACGTCAACGAGATCGTCACGGACCCGGCGTTCAACTACGTGGCCTGCATCGGCGGCGACGACCACAACTACCAGCGCTACCCGGTGCTGCAGCGCGACGGGCGCACCATCCAGTACGTGGTGGCAGGCGGGTCCGGCGCCTACCTGTCGGCCACGCACCAGATCCCGAACGTCGACCGGCTCGCCCCGGCCGTCCACGAGGAGGACTTCCGCTGCTACCCGCTGCGCGGCGACTCGCTCGCGCATTTCAGCCGCCGCTACGACAAGCTGCTGGGCTTCGGGCTCGGCCGGTTGGTGATCTCCCCAGAGGAGGCCACGACGATCATGGCCGAGCGGATCGGGATCACGCCGCCGCGCCCGTCGCCCGGCGCCGTGAGCGCCCGCGCCCGCCGCGCCGCCGACCGCGTCCACCCGCTGCCCGCGCGCGGATCCGCGCCCGCGCACAACCTGATGTCGCTGCTGTTCGACTCGAACGCCGTGCCGCAGTTCAAGAGCTTCCTGCGGCTGGACGTCTCCGGCCACGAGATCGTCATCTCCTGCTGGGCTGCCACCGGCTGCCGCGAGCACGAGCTCGACCCCGTGCTCGAGGACCGCGTGCGGGCGGTCCGCGCCGCGGACGGCCGGTGGGAGTGGCACAGCGAGACCCCCGGCCGCGCGGTCCCGTGAGGCACCCATTCCGACGAGCGGCCCGTTCGTCGGATAGGTACTGACGCCATGCATGTCTGACGGCTGCGCGCGCCGCGAAGCACGCGCGCAGCCGTCAGTGACACGAGAGCGCCGCTCGTCGGATCACGCCTGGGGTACCGGGCTGCGGCGGCGCAGGCCCGTCGCCACGAGCACCGTGCCGAGCGCCGCCGCGACGAGAGGCACCACGAGACCCGCCCGGTAGCCCTCGAGCACGGCCTGCGGCGTATCGCCCGTGGTGGCCGCCACGATCACCGCGGTGGCGACGGCGAGTCCCACCGCGGCCCCGAACTGGAACGACGTCGTCAGGAGCCCGCTCGCGAGCCCCTGTTCCTCGTCGGCGACGCCGTCGGTCGCCGCGATCGTCAGCGTCCCGTACGCGAGTGTGAACGCGAGGCCGAGCGCCAGGAACGCAGGCAACATCGTGAGGAAGCCCCACTCCGGCCCGACCGGCAGGAACAGCAGGTATCCCAGCGCGGCGAACACCATCCCCGCGACCACGATCCGCGAGTTGCCGAAGCGGGCGACGAGCACGGGGGTCAGCGTCGGGGCGAGCACGGCGTCGATGCCGAGCACCGCGAGCGCGAGCCCGGTCTCCACCGTGGACCAACCCCGCAGCTCCTGCAGGTAGAGCACCGCGACGAACTGGAACGCCATGAACGAGGCGAGCAGCAGCACCGCCCCCGCGTTGGCCCGCAGCAGCGGGACCGACCGCAGGATCCCGAGCCGGACGAGCGGGGAGGCCGAGCGCCGCTCGATCCGGACGAACGCCGCGAGCAGCACGGCTGCGCCGGCCAGCGTCGCGAGAGTGGTGCCGATGGCGACCTCGGGCGCGTGCACCACCGTGATCACCAGGAGCAGCATCGCGCCGGTGAGCGTCAGCGTGCCGGGGATGTCGAAACCGCCCGTCCTGCGCTCGCGCCGTTCCTCCCGGGGGATCAGGACGATCGCCGCCACGAGGATCGCCGCCGCCACCACCACCGGTGCGAAGAACACCCAGCGCCAGTGCACGGCGGTGAGCAGACCGCCGGTCACCATGCCGAGCGAGAAGCCTCCGGCGGCAGCCCCCGCGTAGACGAGCACCGCGCGGTTGCGGACCGGCCCCTCGGCGAACATCGTCGTGATGATCGACAGCCCCGCCGGGGCGAGGAACGCGGCGGCGACGCCGGTGACGAACCGGGCGACGATCAGCACCCAGCCCTCCTCGGCGAGCCCGCCGAGCCCGGAGAACGCCACGAACACGACCAGCCAGCCGATGAACATCCTGCGTCGGCCCAGCAGGTCGGCGGCGCGCCCGCCGAGCAGGACGAACCCGCCGTAGCCGAGGACGTACGCGCTGACGACCCACTGCAGCGAGCTGGTCGACATGCCCAGCTCCGCGCGGATGGACGGCAGTGCGACGCCCATCATCGAGACGTCGATGCCCTCGAGGAAGATCGCCCCGGACAGGACGAGCAGCAGGCCCCACGCGCGCGCGGTCATGCGTTCGGCGCGCGGCGGGGCGGATGGTGCGGACACGGCGTCTTCTCCCTTTTTCGGTTCCTTCTTGTAACCGACCGCATCGTGCGTCACCATCGACGACTGTGGAAGAAGGCACTTCGAAGTCACCGACGCACTCCCACGGCACCGTGACCGCCGACTCGTGCTGCGAGTGGGACGACGCCTACCAGTGGGACACCCGCGAGGACTGCGAGGTCCGCCAGATCCTCGACCGGATAGCCGACAAGTGGTCCCTGCTGGTCATCGCGCTGCTCGACCGGCGGCGGATGCGCTTCACCGAGCTGCGCCGCCAGATCGACGGCGTGAGCCAGCGGATGCTCACCGTCACGCTGCGCCAGCTCGAGCGCGACGGGCTGGTGCTCCGCACCGTCCACCCGGTCGTGCCGCCCCGCGTCGACTACGAGCTCACGCCGCTGGGGGTCTCGCTGCACGAGACGGTGCAGGCCCTCGTGACCTGGACCGACAGCCACCAGCGCGAGATCGCCGCCGCCCGCAGCGCCTACGACACGCGGGCCTCGGAGCCCGTCTCCCCCTGAGCGCGGGGCAGCCGGATCTCGAAGCGGCAGCCGCCCGGTACGTTCCGGACGCCGACGGAGCCACCGTGGGCACGCGTGACGGCTCGCACGACGGCGAGGCCGAGGCCGGCCCCGCCGTCCGGGGTGCGGGCCCGGCTCGCGCGCCAGCCGGTGTCGAACACCCGGCTCAGGTGCTCCGCGGGGATCCCCCCGCAGCCGTCGGTGACGCTGAGCAGGGCGTCCGGCCCGTCGGAGCCGACGGTCACCGCGACAGTGCCGCCGCCGGGGGTGTGCCGGATGGCGTTCTGCAGGAGGTTCCCGGCGGCCCGGCGCAGCGCGTCGGGATCGCAGGCGACCGTCACGGCGGGCCCTGATGCGTGCACCCGCACCCCCGCCTCTGCGGCGACGGCCTCGGCCGCGCTGACGGCGTCCGCGGCCAGCGTCGTCAGCGAGACCGGTACGAGGTCCGTCCGAGGTGCCAGAGCCCTGTCGTGCAGAGCCAGCTCGACGAGGTCGTCCACCATCGCCGTCAGCCGATCGGCGTCGCGGCGGATCGTCTCGTGATAGCGGGCCGGATCGGGCGCGACGCCGTCCTCCAGCGCCTCCGCCATGGCGCGGATCCCGGCGAGCGGCGAGCGCAGGTCGTGCGAAAGGCCCGCCACCAGCTCGCGGCGCGCACGCCGCACGGCGTCCAGCTCGTCGAGGGCGTGGGCCAGCTCGGCCGACAGCGCGGCCAGCTCGGGAGCCGGGTCCGGCGGCGCGGTGAACGAACCGTGGCGGGCGAGGTCGCGCACGGCCGAGCGCAGCTCCTCGGCGCCGCCCGCGACCTGGCGGGCCAGCATTCCGGTGACCGCCAGCCCGATGAGGGTCGCGACGGCGCACGCCACCGCGACCACCGCGACGTCGTAGCCCACGACGAACATCCCGGCGGCGGTGCCCGCGACCGCCACGACGACGGCCAGCTGGCTCGTCAGCACCGCCATGGCGAGCGCCGAGCCGATCGAGCGGCGGCGGAGCAGCGGCACGGTGAGCGCGCCGATGCCGCCGACCAGCAGGCTGTAGCCCGCGGCGATCGCCGCCGACACCAGTACGTCACGCACGGCGGGCCGGTTCCCAGCGATAGCCGACGCCCCACACCGTGACGAGCCGCTCCGGCCGGGACGGTTGTTCCTCGACCTTCTCCCGCAGGTGCCGGACGTGGGAGGTGACGGTCGCGTGCCCGCCGACCGTCCAGCCCCACACCCGTCGCAGCAGCTCGTCACGCGTGAACGCCTGGCCCGGATGGCGCAGCAGGAACGCGAGCAGGTCGAACTCGCGCGTGGTCATCGGCAGGTCGCGGCCGCCGCGGCGGGCCCTGCGCGCGACGACGTCGAGGTCGAGGTCCCCGTCGACCAGCGGGGCAGGCACGCTGCCCGCTCCGGTGCGGCGCAGCACCGCCTGCGCGCGCAGCACCAGCTCGCGGGGACTGAACGGCTTGGTCACGTAGTCGTCGGCGCCCAGCTCGAGGCCCAACACGCGGTCGGCGACGCTCCCGAGGGCGGTCAGGATGATCACCGGGATCGGCCAGGTGGCCCGCAGCCTGCGGCAGACCTCGCGACCGTCGACGCCGGGCAGCATCAGGTCGAGCACCACCAGGTCGGGCCGCCGCAGCGCGCATGCCACGAGCGCCTGCTCGCCGTCGGCGACGTGCTCGACGGTGAGCCCGGCGCGGCCCAGGTAGATGCCCACCACCTCGGCGAGCGTGGCGTCGTCCTCGACGACGAGCACGCGCGAGCCACTCCCGCTGGTCACGCGGCCGAGCCTAGGCCGAGCGGGCGACGCGCCCGCGTCATCGGCCGGTACGCCACCGAAGCGCAAGAACTCTTGTCGATGTCTGGCCCGGCCGCCCGGGACGGGCGATTCCTGCGCGACTCGCGCTCTGATCGTCCTCGCGCGCTCCGAGCGCATCCGGATAGGAGATCGAAGTGCCCGTTCCCACCCTGCACCGGCTGGCCGCGGCCGCCGGCGTGCTGTGCGCGTTCGCCCTGTGCTTCAACGTCGCTCGCCGTGGCGGTCTGGTGCCGAGCACCGACCTCGCCCGTGCCGCGGCGCCGCTGGCCCAGCTGTTCGGGCTGTGGCTGCTGACCGGTCTGTACGCGAGCATCCGGGCGCGGACCGGATCTCTCGGGCTCGTCGGGTACGCGCTCAACTCGTTCGGCCTGGCCGGACTGGTCGGCTGCGAGTACATCGTGAACCTCGTCCTCCCGTACGTGCCGCCGGCGACCGTCGCCGACCTGCTCGACGGGCTCGCCGGCGCCGTCTTCACCGGTACCCAGGCCGTGTTCCTGACCGGTGCGTTGCTCTTCGCCGCGGCGCTCGCGCGCGGCGGGCTCCCGCCCGTGGCGGTCGGGCTGTACGCGACGGGGGCGGTGGCGGTCGGGCTGCGCGGCATCCTGCCCGATGCGACGCTGGGCCCAGGGCTCGTGCTCGCCGCGATCGGCCTCGGCCGGCTCGCCGTCGGCCTGTACCGCTCGGCGGCGCGGACCGCACCCGCTCCGGGCCACGGGCATTAGCCTCTTGCCCATGGACGTGCAGGTCGTCGACCACCCACTGGCCAAGGCCCGGCTGTCGGAGCTGCGCGACGCGCGCACGGACAACGCCGCCTTCCGCGCGGCGCTCGCCGACCTCACCCTGATGCTCATCTACGAGGCCACCCGCGACGCGCCGCTGGCCACGGCCCCGCTGCACACGCCGGTTGCGCGCACCGTGGGCTACCGGCTCGCGAACCCGCCGCTGCTGGTTCCCGTGCTCCGGGCCGGGCTCGGGATGGCGGACGCGGCGCTCGGCCTCATGCCGGAGGCGCAGATGGGCTTCGTCGGCCTCGCCCGCGACGAGGAGACCCACCGCCCGGTGCCGTACATGGAGTCGCTGCCCGCCTCGCTCGAGCGTCGACCGGTGTTCGTGCTCGACCCGATGCTCGCCACCGGCGGCTCGATGGCCCACACCATCCGGCTGCTCACCGAGCGCGGCGCCACGGACGTCACCGCCATCTGCGTGCTCGCCGCGCCGGAGGGGATCGGCCACCTGCGCGACAGCGGCCTGCCCGTACGGGTGATCACCGCCAGCATCGACGAACGCCTCAACGACTCCGCGTTCATCGTCCCCGGCCTCGGTGACGCGGGCGACCGCCAGTTCGGGGCGGTCTGAGGATCAGTCGGCCATGACGGTGGCGGCGAGGACCGCGCCCAGCTCGTAGCACGCCTCCAGCGCCGCCTTGTCCGGCGCGCCCATGACCTCCACGGGTTCCGCCGCGCGCGTCCAGCCCATGCCCTCGGCGATCGACCCGATGGCCCGCACCGCGCCCTCCACACCGAGGTTGCCGTGCACGTAGCAGCCGTACGGCAGGCCGCGCGTGTCGTCGCCGCACACGTAGTACACGGTGTCGAAGAAGTGCTTGAGGGCGCCGGACATGTAGCCGATGTTGGCCGGGGTGCCGAGCACGACCGCGTCGGCGGCGAGCAGGTCGGGGGCCGTCGCGGCGAGCGCGGCCCGGCGGACGACCTCGACGCCGGTGATGTCCGGGTCGGACGCCCCGCGCACGACCGCGTCGAGGAGTTCGGCCGTGGCGGGCGACGGCGTGTGATGGACGATCAACAACCGGGCCACGAACAGCATGCTCCCACCCCCGGCAACGGCTAGATTGACCTTGCCGAGGGACGAAGGGGCGGGATGGCCGGGGTCGGATCGTGGTTCGGTCGTGGGGTGCTCGTCATGGTGGTCCTGCTGACGGTCCTGGCGGGCGTCAGCGCAGGTGCCGTTCCGGTGCAGCGCAGCGCCGCCGCTGCGCCGGTGCCTGCGCCCGTCGTTCTGCGGGTCATGCCGCTGGGCGCGTCGAGCACCGTGGGGAAGGGCAGCCAGGAGACAGCGGGTTATCGAGGGCCGTTGCAGGGGCTGCTCGCGCGCGACGGCGTGACGGTCGACATGGTCGGGTCGCAGCGCGACGGGCCCGCCACGGTGGCCGACCTCGACCACGAGGGTTACGGCGGGCTCACGCTCGAGGACATGAGGCCTCAGGTCGCCGGGTGGGTGCGCCGCGCCGACCCGGACGTCGTGCTGCTGCACGCAGGCACCAACGACCTCCTGAAAGGCAGCTCGGCGGAGGAGACCGCCCGTCACCTCGAGGGAGTCCTCTCCCAGATCGTGGCGGTGACCGACGCGCACGTGATCGTGGCGGGCGTGTGGGCGCCGCTCAGCCGCGACCTGCGGGACCGCGCGGAGTTCAACCGCCTGAGCGGGGTGGTCGTCGCGGGCTTCCAGGAACGCGGCCACTCGATGCGCTACGCCGACACCTCCGACCTGCTGGACGCAGAGGAGGTGGCCGACGGCCTGCACCCGAACGCGGCGGGTTACCGGCTGATCGCCGCGATGTGGGAGCGGCAGATCCTGGACGTCACGGGGCTCCGAGCAGCGTCGTGACCTCGGCCCGCAGCGCGTCGAGGCGCGCCTGCGCCGTCGTCCGCGCCGCGGCGAGCGCGGCGGCGTCCGGCACCGGTTCCACGACCTCCAGGTACGCCTTGAGCTTGGGTTCCGTGCCCGACGGGCGGATCACGAGGCGCTCGCCGCCGCGCCGCAGCACCAGCACGTCCGGCGCAGGCAGCTCGCCCGTCCAGCCCTCCGGCGGGGCTGCGCGGAGCCGGGCCGCGGCCGCGTCGCGCGCGGCGGGCTCCATCCGCAGCGACACCCCTTCCGTGAGGTGCACCCCGTGCGCGACGGCCAGCTCGTCGAGCCGGTCGGGCAAGCCCTGCCCCGCCGCCTTCAGCGTGGACGCGAGATCGCAGGCCAGCACGGCCGCGGCGATGCCGTCCTTGTCGCGCACGGTGTCCGGGTCGACGCAGTACCCCAGCGCCTCCTCGTACCCGTAGACGAGCCCCGGCCCGCCGCGGACGATCCACTTGAACCCGGTGAGCGTCTCGGCGTAGCGCGCGCCGTACCCCGCCGCGATCAGGCGCAGCATCGACGACGACACGACCGTGGTCGCCACGAGCGGGTCCGCGAAACCGCCGGACCGCAGGAGGTGGTCGCCGAGCAGCACCCCCGTCTCGTCGCCGGTGAGCTGCCGCCAGCCGCTCGCCGTCGGCACGGCGAGGGCGCAGCGGTCGGCATCCGGGTCGAGTGCGATCGCCAGGTCGGCGTTCACGTCGGCGGCCAGCGCGAGCAGCGCGTCCGTGGCCCCCGGCTCCTCCGGGTTCGGGAAGGTGACCGTGGGGAAGTCGGGATCGGGCGCGGCCTGCGACCCGACGACGTGCACGTTCGTGAAGCCGGCCCGGTGCAGCGCGTGCACGGCGGTGGCACCGCCGACGCCGTGCATCGGGGTGAGCGCCACGCGCAGGTCCCGCTCCGTCCCGCGGGGCAGCCGCGCGACGCGTTCCAGGTAGGCGTCGGTGACGTCCACCTCGGTGGCCGTGGTGGCCGTCGGGATCGCGACGGCGGCGGGCGCCGCGGCGATGGCGGCCTCGATCTCGGCGTCCGACGGCGGGGCGAGCTGCGCGCCGTCGGCCAGGTAGACCTTGTAGCCGTTGTCGGCAGGTGGGTTGTGCGAGGCCGTGATCTGCACGCCGGCCACGGCGCCCAGCTCCCGGACCGCGAACGCGAGCACGGGCGTGGGCAGCGGGCCGGGCAGCACCCGCACCGCGAACCCGGCGCCTGCGAGCACCTGGGCCGCGGCGGTCGCGAACGCCGCCGACCCGTGCCGCGCGTCCCGCCCGACCACGACCGTGCTGTGTTCGATTGCCTCCGCTTCGCTCCGGCCTGCAAGTAGCCAGGACGCGAGCCCCGCCGTCGCCCGCCGCACCACGGCGACGTTCATCCCGGCGGGTCCGGCCCGTACCGGGCCGCGCAGCCCCGCGGTTCCGAAGCGGAGCATCCCGGACATGCGATCGGCGAGCTCCTCGACCGCGCCTGCCGTGCCGACCATCGCCCCGGCCAGCACCTGCTGCAGCTCGGTGCGGGTGTCCGGGTCGGGGTCGTCGGCGATCCAGCGCATCGCCGCGTCGCGCAGATCCGGACGCAGCGTCATGCCCGCTCGATCAGGTCGCGCAGCAGCGCGCCCATCCGCCCGGCCGCCGCGGCACCCGCGGCCAGCACCTCGTGGTGGTCGAGCGGCTCGCCCGTGATCCCGGCGGCGAGGTTCGTGACCAGCGAGAGCCCGAACACCTCCACGCCCTCGGCGCGCGCCGCGATCGCCTCCAGCACGGTCGACATGCCCACCAGGTCGGCGCCCAGCAGGCGGAACACGCGGATCTCCGCGGGGGTCTCGAAGTGCGGTCCCGGCAGGCCCACGTAAACGCCCTCGGTGAGCTCCGGGTCGATCTCGCGGGCGATCGCGCGCAGCCGCGGCGAGTACAGATCCGTCAGGTCGGTGAACCGCGGCCCGGACAGCGGCGACAGGCTGGTCAGGTTGAGGTGGTCGGAGATGAGCACCGGCTCGCCCACGTGCATGCCCTCGCGGATCCCACCCGCGGCATTGGTGAGCACCAGCGTGCGGCAGCCCGCCGCCGCGGCGGTGCGCACGCCGTGCACCACCGGCTCGACGCCGTGGCCCTCGTAGAGGTGGGTGCGGCCGAGCAGCACGAGCACCCGGCGATCTCCCACGGGCACGGACCGCACGGTGCCGGAGTGCCCTTCCACCCCGGGCGGCCGGAAGCCCGGCAGGTCGGCCATCGCGAGCTCGTGGTCCGGCTCGCCGATGACGTCGGCGGCCGGGCGCCACCCGGAGCCCAGCACCACCGCGACGTCGTGGCTGTCCACACCGGTGGCCTTCGCGATGGCCGCCGCGGCGGCGGCGGGGTCGTCGACGCTCATGGTCGGCAGCCTAAGCGGTGGTCGGTGCGAACCCGTCCACGAGCAGTTCGAAGAGGTCGGCGGACGTGTCCCCGGCGGCGGACCGGGGAACGGTCAGGGTGACCGTCCACGCCCCCTTGCCCGCCGGCTCGACGTGCCGCCACGAGGTGCGCTCGGCGTCGGTGTACATCAGCACGACGGCTCCGTCCGAGGTCGGTGTCGGGCCAACCAACACGATGCCGGGTACCGACTGGGCCGCCTCGGCGGACGCGGCCCGCTGCACCGTGAGCTCCTCGCTGCCGTCCGGGCTGACGAAGCTGATCGACGGCTCACCGTCGACGGGTTCGTGCGGGTAGGCGGCCCAGTTCCGCGGCACCGGGATCGTGAAGCCGAGCTGGTCGGTGTGCTGCGCGAGCTCGGTGCTCGCGGACGTCACGTTCACCGTGGTGCCCGGGGACTGGCCGCCCAGCACGCGGGTGACGCTCCAGCCGCCCAGGATCCCGGCCAGCACGACGGCTGCGCCCGCGAGGACGTACCCGAGTGCCGCCACACCGGTCACCGTGGCGCGCGGAGCCGGCGCCAGCGCGCGCACCGGGGGCGAGGTCATCCCGGGGAGCGGGCCGGGGGACGGCGCGAGCGGTGCCGCGCCGACCGGGGCCCGCGTACCCGTCGGGCTGGGCGGCAGGGGCGCCGGACGGGAGCCGGACATCTCGGTGCGCGCGGCCGGGGCAGGCACGTGGATGCCGGCGCCGATCGTCGGGGCGTCCGGTGAGCCCGGGTAGACCGGGTCGTCCGGGTCCTCGATGAGCGGCCGCAGGCGCTGGCGCACCTCCTCGAGCGACATCCGCGCCTCGGGCTCCTTGCGCATCAGCGCCGCGATCACGTCCACGACCGGGCCGGACCCGCGGGGACGCGGCACGTCGCCGTCCACGACCTCGGTGATCGTGGCGACCGGGTCACCGCCCACGTCGTAGGGCGGGCGGCCCTCGACGGCGGCGAACAACGTGGCGCCCAGGCCCCAGAGGTCGGCCGCGGGTGTGACCGCCTTGCCCATCGCCACCTCGGGCGCGATGTACGCGGGCGAGCCCAGCACGAGGCCCGCGCTCGTCATCGGCGCGTCGGCCACGTTGCGGGCGATGCCGAAGTCGGTGAGCTTGACGCGGCCGTCGTCGGCGATCAGGACGTTGCCCGGCTTCACGTCGCGGTGGGTGATCCCGCTGCGGTGCGCGGCGCGCAATCCGCCCGCCGTCGCGAACCCGACGACCGCGACCTGCGACATCGTGAGGGTGCCGTGCTCGCTGATCATCGTGGCGAGGTTGCGCGACGGCACGAGCTCCATGACGACCATGGGCTCGCCGTCGACGTCGACCACGTCGAAGACGGTGATGATGTTGGGGTGGGACAGGCCGCCCAGTGCGCGCGCCTCGCGCATGATCCGTTCCCGCGCCTCGGCCGCCTCGTGCTGGGGCACACCGGGAGGGACCTTCAGCTCCTTGACCGCGACCCGGCGCTGCAGCACCTCGTCGAAGCCCGCCCACACCGTGCCCATCGCACCCGCGCCGAGCAGCCCGGACAGCGTGTAGCGGCCACCGATCCGCCGCACCTGCTCGGAGTCCGAGCCACCCTGTCCCACCCACCCATTCTGGCCAGTCCGGGCTCACGCTGCGCTTCCGACCCCCGGATCACCTCTCCAGGTGGTGTCGGTGCCACCACGCGTTCCAGGGCCTCCAGCGGGTAACGACCATTCATGTACGGGCTCTGCAGGCGCGGCCCCGTCCCTCGGGCGGGGGGCCGTCGCGCGCGTAACACATGCGACGAACGGCGCGAGTCCCCGTTCGGCGCGCGGTGTGGCGACCGCTCGTCAGCAGCTACGTGCCCGCCCGCCTCAGATCGGCAACACCTCGGCGCCGAAACCGGAATCAGGCCCAGTTCTGGTTGGTCTACCGCCGTCCGGGTGAGCACGATTGGGAGATGCACGTGAGAGCAGCCTCGATGCGCGGTCCGCTGACGCACCGCGCCGTGGCGGGCCGACCGAGGGTCCGCCGGGCCGGTGGTGCCCGGTGACCCTCCTGGAGGCAAACCCCGACCTCGCCGTCGCCGATCTCCCCGTTCCCGACATCGGTGCGGGAACCGGCCCTGCGTGGCTCGACGCCTGGCTCGACGCCCACCGCGCCGACCTCGTCGGCTGGCGTCGATCGTTCCACGCGGTACCGGAGCTCGGCCGCTCCGAGATCCGCACCACGCAGATGATCGCCCAGCGTCTGATGGCAGCGGGCCTCGAGCCCCGCACCCTCCCCGGCGGCACCGGTCTGGTCTGTGACATCGGGTTCGGCGAGCGCTGCGTGGCGCTGCGCGCCGACCTCGACGCCCTGCCCCTCCGCGAGGACACCGGCCTCCCGTTCGCCTCCACCGTCGACGGCGTGATGCACGCCTGCGGCCACGACGCACACGCCGCCATGCTGCTCGGCGCCGGCCTCGCGCTGGCGGCGGCGCCCGCGCTGCCCGGCCGGGTCCGGCTGATCTTCCAGCCCGCCGAGGAGGTGCAGCCCGGCGGCGCCATCGACGTGGTCGCCGACGGCGCCATGGAGGGCGTCGACCGGATCTTCGCGCTGCACTGCGACCCGCGTCTCGAGGTCGGTCGGCTCGGCACCAGGGTCGGCCCGATCACGTCCGCATGCGACGTGCTCGAGGTCCGGCTCACCTCCCCGGGCGGCCACACCTCGCGCCCGCACCTCACCGCCGACCTCGTCGAGGCCATCGGCCTGCTCATCACGCAGATCCCGCTGCTGCTCACCCGGCAGGTCGACCCCCGCTCCGGCACCGTCCTCGTGTGGGGTGCGGTGCAGGCAGGCGAGGCGGCCAACGCGATCCCGCAGCACGGCGTCCTGCGGGGCACCCTGCGCACCGCCGACCACGCCACCTGGGGCGAACTGGAGGATGTCGTCCAGCGTCTCGTGGAGTCCGTGCTCGCCCCCACCGGCGTCACCTACGAGCTCGAGCACGTCCGCGGCGTCCCGCCGGTCGTCAACGAGGCGGTCAGCTCCGGCATGCTCGCCGGCGCGGCCGTCACCGTCGGCGGCCCGGAGGCCGCCGCCGAGACCCAGCAGTCCAGCGGCGGCGAGGACTTCGCCTGGTACCTCGAGCACGTCCCGGGTGCGATGGCACGCCTCGGCGTCTGGCCCGGCCACGGCCCGATGCGCGACATCCACCAGCCCACGTTCGACCTGGACGAGCGCGCCCTCCCCTTCGGCGTCCGGGTCCTGACCCACGCCGCCCTCACCGCCCTGACCACCTGACGGCCGGCAACCCCGCCCGGACCCGGACCCCAACGCGCGACTCCGGGTCCGGGCGGGGCCGACCCATCCGCGAGTCGGGCATTCGCACACGCCGAGTCCGACATCCGCGCACGGCGAGTCCAGCGTCCTGCCACGGCGAGTCCGACGTCCGGCACGGTGAGTCTGGCGTTCAAGCGCGGCGAGTCTGGCGTTCAAGCGCGGTGAGTCTGGCGTTCAAGCGCGGTGAGTCTGGCGTTCAAGCGCGGTGAGTCTGGCGTTCAAGCGCGGTGAGTCTGGCGTTCAAGCGCGGTGAGTCTGGCGTTCAAGCGCGGTGAGTCTGGCGTTCAAGCGCGGTGAGTCTGGCGTTCAAGCGCGGCGAGTCCGACGTCCAGGCACGGCGAGTCCGACGTTCGTGCAGGGCGAGTCTGGCGCTACTGCTCAGTCGAGGTCGCCGTGGCGCATGAGCTGCCGCCCCGCCTCCGTGATCGACCCCGACAGCGACGGGTAGACCGAGAACGTGTGGGCGAGGTCGGCCACCGTCAACCCGTTCTGCACGGCGAGGGCGATCGGCAGGATCAGCTCGCTCGCCACGGGCGCCACCACCACACCGCCGACCACGACCCCGGTGGCCGGGCGGCAGAACAGCTTCACGAACCCGCGGCGAAGCCCCTGCATCTTGGCGCGCGGGTTCGTCGACAGCGGCAGCATGATCGTGCGGGCCGGCACCTCACCCGCATCGATCGCACGCTGGCTGATCCCGACCGTGGCGATCTCCGGGCGGGTGAACACCGCGGCCGCCACCGTCTTGAGCTTGATGGGCGCGACACCCTCGCCGAGGGCGTGCCACATCGCGATCCGGCCCTGCATCGCCGCCACCGAGGCGAGCATGAGCAGCCCGGTGCAGTCGCCTGCCGCGTACACACCCGGCACGGAGGTGCGTGACACTCGGTCGACCGGGATGAAGCCGCCTCGTCCGGTCTCGACGCCGATCTTCTCCAGCCCGAGGTCGGTGGTGTTCGGCACCGACCCGACCGTCATGAGGGCGTGCGAACCGGTGACCGTGCGACCGTCGGCGAGCGTGACGACGACGCCGTCACCGTCACGCTTGACGGAGTCGGCGCGGGCCTGCGAGAGGATCCGGACCCCGCGTTCGGTGAAGACGTCCTGCAGCACTGCGGCCGCGTCGGCGTCCTCGCCGGGCAGCACCCGGTCGCGGCTGGACACCAACGTGACACGGGCGCCGAGCTCGACGTACGCCGACACGAACTCCGCGCCCGTGACGCCGGAACCGATCACGATCAGGTGATCGGGCAGCTCCTGCAGGTCGTAGAGCTGCCGCCAGGTGAGGACCCGCTCGCCGTCGGGGACCGCGTCGGGCAGGACCCGGGGCGTGGCTCCGGTGGCGATGAGCACGACGTCGGCGGGGAGCTCCTCCCGGCCGCCGTCCGGCGTGCGGGCCTCGACGAGGTGGGGCGCATGGGCGGAGGACTCGTCGGTGAAGGCGGCCGTGCCCCGGATGATCCGCACGCCCTCCCGCTCGACCCGCGCCCGGACGTCCGCCGACTGGGCGAGCGCGAGCCCCTTGACCCGCGCGTGCACGGTGGGCAGGTCCACGCCGATCGCGTGCGGGTCGGTGGTGACTCCGAGGTCGGGGGCGCGGTGCATGTCGACGCGGACACCCGCCGACGAGATGAAGGTCTTCGACGGCACGCAGTCGTCGAGCACGCAGGCTCCGCCCATGCCGTCGCGCTCGACGACCGTGACGTCACTGCCGTGCTGGGCCGCCACCAGGGCGGCCTCGTAGCCCGCCGGCCCGCCACCCATGATCACGATCCGCGTCACCGGAGCACGCCCTTCCTCGTCCGATACGTTCCCCGAGCACCGTACGCGGGAGGCGTCGCTCTACTCTGTTGCGGTGCCGCTGTACGCCGCCTACGGGTCGAACATGGATCCCGCCCAGATGAAGGAGCGTGCCCCGCACTCGCCCATGGCGGGTACCGGGTGGCTCATGGGGTGGAGGCTGACGTTCGGCGGCGAGGACTTCGGCTGGGAGGGCGCGCTCTCCACAGTGGTCGAGGACCCGGACTCGCAGGTGTTCGTCGTGCTCTACGACGTCTCCGACCTCGACACCGCCCAGCTCGACCGCTGGGAGGGCGGTGAGCTCGGCCTGCACAAGAAGCTGCGGCTACGGGTGCACACCCTGGAGGGCGACGTCCTCGCCTGGGTGTACGTGCTCGACGCCTACGAGGGCGGACTCCCCAGCGCGCGCTACCTCGGGGTCATCGCGGACGCCGCCGAACAGGCGGGTGCTCCCGACGACTACGTCGCCGCCCTGCGCAGCCGCCCCAGCCGCAAGTCCCTCTGACCGCGAGTCCGGCGTATCGGCGCGGCGAGTCGCGCGAAGCATCACCCGGTGTAGCCGCGACGCGCGAACGCAGCGCGCAAGGCCGTGATGACCGGGGTGAAGACGCGTAGGTCCTCCTTCCGGACGACCACGACGATCCACCCCCGTGCCTCGAGGTCTGCCCGCCGGGCACGGTCTTCCGCCTCGTGCCCGGCGTGGGCCGCGTACCCGTCGTACTCGAGCGCGATGCGGAGCTGCGGCCAGGCCAGGTCGAGGCGATAGAGCAACCGATCGTCGAGACCCCGGATCTCCCAGTTGACCTCAGGGACGGGAAGGCCCTGCTCGACGATCATCAGGCGGATCCAGCTCTCGGCAGGAGAGTCGACGCCAGCGGACGTCAGGTCCAGCAGGCCGGCGGCGCGCACCGTGCCCCGAGGGTCGTGCCGTCGTTCGATCCGGCGCGCGACCTGCTTGCGGAACGTGTCTGCGGGATCGCCGACGAGTCTCAGCGCCTCGTCCGCGAGTGCCAGCGCGTCACGGGCCGGCAGCGTGCACAACATGTCGGCGATCACTCGGTCCAGCGGGAGGACGCGCACACCATCTAGCTCGACCGAGTCGTCGGCGAAGGCCCTGCCGCGGTGGACGACCAGCCCGTCCCTACTGCGGGTCTCGCAGCCGTACGGGACGAGGATGTGGACCGCAGGGGACTCGACAGCGCGGCACCCGTGGAGGTGAGCGGCGGTGACCCCCGAGACCACGGCACGCGGGCCCGCGGTCAGCAGCGCCGCGCTGGCGCGTGTCCAGGGATCCAACAACCGGGCGCTCTCGACGAGAACCCCGCGCCACAGCGGCATGACCTCCTTGCTGGTGACCGCATTGGTCACACGTCTTCGGCCGAGCACCCGCTCGAGATCGCTGCGGAGGTGGGCGCCGTGCAGACCGCTGGTCGGAAGAGCCATACCTGCACCATGCGTCCTCCCGACGCTCCCGGACCGACGAACGGCCGAGTTGTGGATGCACGACTGCTGATGTGGACAACTCACTCCGCGACCTGTGCTCGACGTCGGACTCGCCGTGCCCGTTTGTCGGACTCGCCGTGCTCGTTTGTCGGACTCGCCGTGCTCGTTTGTCGGACTCGCCGTGCTCGTTTGTCGGACTCGCCGTGCTCGTTTGTCGGACTCGCCGTGCTTGAACGTGGGACTCGCCGTGTTCGGACGTCGGACTCGCCGGCGGGATGCCGGACTCGCGGGGGTCGGGGGTGGGTCCGGGGGATCCCCGATGCCCTGGGGTGGGGCTCCGCGGACGATCGGGGCATGACCACCCTGCCTGCCACGTCCCGCGTGCCCGTGGGCGCCGCGCTGCTCGCCGGGGTCGGCGCGCAGTTCGTCGACGACCTCGCCTACTTCGTGCTCCCGCCGGCCGCGCTGCTGGCTCCGCTGAGCGGGCTGCTCGCCGTGCTGCTCACGGCCGGCGCCGCTCGCTTCGTCACCCGCGACCGCACCGGGGCCGGTGTGGCCCGCACCGGGCTCGCCGTCGGCGCCGTGTCGGCGGGGGTCGGGCTGCTCGTCGCCGGCCTCGGGTGGGTGACCGTGCTGCTCGCCGGGCTGACCGTGCTCGCAGGGGTGGCCGGGGCCGTCGCCGGTCGCGGGGTGACCGGGCGACTCGACAAGTAGCCGCTCAGGCGCCGGCGGCCGCGACCGCGGTGGCCAGCAGGTCGGAGATCCGGTGCCGCAGCTGCCGGTCGTCGGCCGGGGCGACCGTGGCCCACTCGACGCCGTCATCGCCCGTGCTGCGGGTGAGCAGGTAGCGGCCGCGCGGCCCGTCCAGGACACCGAGCACGCCGCCCGCCCGCCGCAGGACGCCCCACCGATCGGCAGCGAGCCCCACCACCTGGGCCCGCCGCTTGGTGCCGGCCACCATCGTCTCGAGCAGCGCAGCCTCGGCCGACGGCACGCCCGCACCGAGCAGCACGGGCCGCAGCTCGGTGGTCGGGGCGGCCGCGAGGACGGAGCTGGGCACCGTGCAGGCGCGTCCCGGGCCGCGCTCGGCCGGGGGGAACGTGCCGAGGAGCGCGGACGGGAGCGAGCCGCACGCCGTGACGATCACGCTGTCCGCCTCGCGCAGCGCGAGGGCGCCCGCGCCGTGCCGGGCGGCGGCGAGGGCCCGCACCTCGCGGCCCCACCACGCGCGCAGCTCGAGCTGCTCCTCCGGCCGGGCGAGCAGGTGCATGAGCCGCGCCAGCTCCGGGTCGGGCCCGTCGGACCCGGCGAGCTCCCGCCCCCGAAGGCCCCGCCACGCGTCGGCCTGGATCGCGCGCCGCTCGGTGTGGGTGCGCCCCGGCGACGCGAGCTGCAGGACGACGGGGGTGGCGGCCAACCCGAGCCACTCCCACAGCACGTCGAACTCCGCGGTCGTGAGGATGTGGCGGCGGGTGTCGAGAACAGCCGAGACGGTTTCGGTCACGGGCGGGACGCTATGGCGCGGCCGCGGACCGGCGGGGCCGTTCGACGCGAAACGTGTGCGAGTGCGAACGGCCCGGACACACCGACGGCCGGTGCGGGGGCCCACGCACCGGCCGTCGGGGAACTCCGTCAACTCGTCCGGGCCAGCGCCGCGTCGGCGGTGCGGCACCCGGTGAGCGGGCAGAGGGTCGTGCAGGCGAGGCGGCGGCGGAGCTCCGCATCGCCCCGGGTGCTGGCGAAGGGCCAGTCCCCGGTGAACCGCTGCAGGTACCAGTAGAGGAACAGGTAGTCGGGGTCAGCGGTGTCGGTGACGAACACCGGACGCCCAGGCAGCCGGTGGACCCAGCTGGCGTAGGCGCTCATCGCAGGGGCAGGGGGTCGGCTTGCCCGCCGGGTGGAGAGCCAGTCCTCCGACCGACGTCTCCAGGACTGGAGGGCGAGCGGGTGGAGGGTGGCTCCGGGCAGCTCTCGGACGTTGGTGGTGAACACGGAGGTCGGTCGCCCGTCGCTGCGCGGGTACGCAGCGGAGACGAGGGTGAGCAGGGAGTGGGGGCCGGGTATCGGCCCGTCGGTATGGATGTGACTCGTGATGAATGTGTCGGGGGGCATGACGGATCCTGGTCGCCGATGTGGACGTGCTGGCGTGTTCACGGCGCGGCCTGAGCCAGCGTGGTGAACGGATCCGCGGCGCGGCGTTCCGCGTGGCGGGATCACCGGGCCCCGTGGTCGGTTGTCACACGGGTTGTCACTGCTTCCGCTATGCACTTGTTCAGCACGGTGCGGTTCGCTGTGGAATCACCTGGCCCGCTGACGTTAAATCGCCGTGTAGTCGATCGTCAACTGTCCGTCGCCGAGCCGTAGGCCCGAACCGACACCACGTGCGCGCGGGGAGCGCCGTTCGTCGCCCTCGCAACGACGCGCAGTGCGCCGATGCTGACCGGCGCGTCGAGCGTGTGCACCCGGTGCCGGCGGCGGTTGTCCATCACGCGGGCGACCGTGCGCCACCCCCCGCCGTCATCGAGCTGGAGGTCGTAGTCGCGCAGGAGCGTCGGCAGCACGCGGAACGGTGTGTGGTGGTGGTGCAGGTTGATCAGGTCCTCCTCGACGTCGTCGTCGAGCACGAGCGCCACCTCGGCCACCGTCACCGGCTCGTCCCAACGCAGCTCCACCCACGGCTCCCGGTCGTGGTCGAGCCGCTCCGACACCCACATCTGCGGGCCGCCGTACGGCCGCGCATGGCCGCCCACGACTCGGGCGGGGGCGAACGCGGACGTCGGTTCGACCAGTCGGAAGCACAGGCTCTCGCGTTGCAGGATCCGCTTCCACGCCCGCCACTGTTCGGTCCACCGCTCGTCGGGGGTCGGCTCGCGGTGGCGGAAGAACAGCGTGCCCGGTTCGGCGGTGGCACTGTGGTGGACGGCGAGCGATGGGTCGGCCCGCAGCACGACGAACGCGTTCTGCGGGGTGTCGGGCCGCCACCCGACGTCGAGGCGCACCCACTGCTTCTCCCCGGCGGGGACGGCCGCGGTTGCGGTCGCGACGAGGCGGGCGGGCAGGTAGTTCTGCGGCTTGCCGGTCGCGTGCACCTCGGCGACGAGCTCGGCGTCCCGGTCGGCGTCGACGAGCAGCTCCAACGCACCGAGCGACGGGTGCACCGGCAGGACGAGCCCGAGCGCCTCGTCGAGCGGCTCGGTGCCGTCCGAGACCTCGACGGCCGGTGTCCGCAGCTGCGACGACGCGCGGACGCGGGCGGTCAGCGCGAGGTCGGCAGGGTCGTCTGCGGGCACCCCGAGCGGCGGCCCGTCGGCGCGGGTGAGGGCGCGGTGGACGACGTCGATGTGCTCGGTGGCCAGCTCGCGGGGCGTGAGCCCGCGCTGCACGGCCAGCGCGGCGGCGGTGCCGGCCGCCTCGCCGCCGACGGCGCAGGTCGCCATCACGCGCGTGGTGCCGAACGCGACGTGCGACGCCGAGATGGTGCGCCCGGCCATCCACATGTTCGTGACGTTGCGGGAGTACAGGCAGCGCAGCGGGATGTGGTAGACGCCGTCGGGGTGCCAGTGCCGGGACCCGGGCTCGGTGGCGTACATGCCTCCGGGCGGGTGCAGGTCGATGGACCAGCCGCCGAAGGCGACCCGGTCGGGGAACTCGGTCTGCTCGAGCACGTCGTGCTGGATGAGGACGTGGTCGCCGACGAACCGCCGGTACTCGCGCTTGCCCGGTACCGAGCCGATCCACTCCAGGGTCAGGTTGTCCGCGTCGAACTCGCCGGAGTTCTTGATGTGGTCCCAGATCCCGTAGACGGCGGCCTGCAGCTCGTCGCGGATCTCCTCGTTGTCGTGCACGATGTCGCGCTCGCCGCCCCACTCGATCCACCAGAAGGCGCAGCCCTTGGCGTCGGCGCGGATGACGCGGCGGTCGAGGATCGAGGTCTTCCGGATGTCCTTCGCGAAGGACGGCGGCACGAACGGCACGGGGTGCCCGGCGTCGGTGGAGTAGAAGAGGATCGTGCTGCCGAGCATGACCTCGTCGGGCACCTCGGGGGCCCATGACTCGCCGAACTCGGCGCGCGCCTCGCGCCCGGTGCGGTACTCGGCGCCCGCGAGATGCCCCACCAGGCCGTCGCCGCTGCAGTCGACGAACGCCGGGCTCGTGAACGTGACCACCCGCTCCGAGCCCATCGTCCAGCCGGTCACCGAGCGGATCACGCGCGCGTCGGCGGGCCCGTCGGCCTCGACGTCGCGCACGTCGGTGTTCAGGAACAGGCTCAGGTTCGGCTCGGCGCGTACGGCCTCGAGCAGCACGAGGTCCCAGTAGTAGGGGTTGCCGTCGGGGTTCGTGTACTGGTTCTCCACGAAGAGCTCGCCCATGATCCCGGTCTCGCGGGCGTAGCGCTGCGCGCCGTGCGCGGTGGCCCCGCACACCCACACCCGGATCTCGCTTGAGGAATTCCCCCCGAGCACCGGCCGGTTCTGCACGAGCGCGACGCGCGCGCCCTGGCGGGCGGCGGCGATCGCGGCGCAGCAGCCCGCGAGACCACCACCGATCACCGTGAGGTCCGACTCGACGTGCTCGGTGCGCATGCGTGTCCTCTCCTGGTGCTACCGCTCCGGCTCGGGAGCAGGTCCGTGCAGGCTCACGAAGGCCTCGGCGAGCGCCTCCGGGGTGCGCTGGGCGACGAGCACCCAGAGCAGGCTGGCCACGAGCGTGTCGCTGGAGCGGCCTGCGAAGTAGTCGGTCCAGGTGCTGGTCTCGCGGGTGCCGGTGAACAGCACCGCGTCGGCCTCGGCCGCGGTCGGCGAGTCCGGCATCCCGGTGATCAGCGCGGTGAAGGCGCCGCGCTCGCCCGCGTCGGTGAGGAAGGCCCGCGCCACGGCGTCGTCCCCCGAGCGGTCCACGGCGAGCGCGACGTCGCCGCGGTGCAGCAGGCTCGTGCCGACGTGGGACTCCCGTTGCCCCTCGAAGAACCACACGGGGCGCCCGATGCGCAGCAGCCGGATGGTGAGTTCGCGCGCCGGGATCGCGTCGCCCCACTCGCCGAACACGTGGATCCGCGGCGCGGCGGCGATCCGGTCCGCGACCCGTGCGGCGACGGCGAGGTCGATCGAGCCCATCGCGTTGCGCAGCGCCCGCGACTGCGCGGTCGCGAGCACGGTGAGCACCTGCTCAGGTGGGTCGGCAGGTTGGATCACCGAGCCGAGGTCGCGGTCCCACCCGCCCTGCACGCCCCGGCCGTACTCGGTGGCGATCGCGGCGCGCAGCGCCGGGTAGCCGGAGTAGCCGAGCAGCGCGGCCAGCCGCGTGACCGTGGCGGCCGAGGCCTCCGCCCGCGCGGCGAGCACGGTGATCGAGCTGCGGCCGGCCTCGGCGGGCGAGCCGAGGATCGTCTCGGCGACCCGCCGCGTCGCGCCGCTGAGCGAGCCCAGCGCGTCGCGGATCTGCTGCAGCGGACTCGCCTCGTCGGCGCGCCGCGGCGCGCCGTCGTGGGGAACGGGGACCGTCACCGGGTCCTCAGGTGTAGACGAACTGGGCACTCGCGGAAGTGTCCACGTCGCTGACGAGCCGGACCCAGTGGGCGCTGAACCCGGTGGGGAACACGTGCGTGCGCGTCTCGCCCGGCCCGACCTCGATGCGTTCGACCGCGCCGAACCGGCCGTGCCCGTGGAAGTCGATCTCCACAGTGACGTTCATCGGGGTCCGCCCCTGGTTCTCCAGGTGCAGGCACTTGTGCTCGAAACCGGTCATCAGGTAGGGGTCGGACGGGACGTCGGCGCCGACCTCCTCCTCCCACCACGGCCCGCCCCAGCCGGCCGGCTTGCCGAATCCCCACAGGTCGTCGGTCTTGCCGAAGAACATGCCGGACTGCGGTTCCGCAGTGGTCGGGTTCAGGCCGTGGCTCGGCGACGCGTTGTCCGCCCCGGCGACGAACATGCCGCGCCACGAGCAGAAGTCGCCCAGCACCCACAGGTGCGTAGACACCGGCCGCACGCCCCACACCCGCCCGCCGTACGCCCACGGCGAGAGCTCGTAGAACATCCCGTGGTGGTCGACGAGCAGCCGCTCGTGCTCCACCTCGCGGATGCGCGGCCACTCGGTCTGCCACTTGTGGTCGAACGTGTGGGATGCCTTGGGAAGCCGGTAACGGGTCCAGCGCCCGTCGGCGTCGGTGAAGACCTCCAGGATCGCGGAGGCCCGATCCCAGCCCGTCGCGAAGATCGTGCCGCCGAACTCGTGGCGGCCGCCGATCCCGGTGAACGGCTTGCGGGCCAGGACCGTCCAGCGCTCGCCGTCGTACTCGGCGAGCCTGCCGCGGGCCTGCTTGCCCGCCCAGTCGTCCTCGCTGTACTCGTTGGAGCAGACGACGAAGCGGCCGAAGCTCGTGTAGCAGTCCTTGTAGTGCACCTTCCACTCGCCGTCGGTGCCCAGCTCGGCGTTGAGGTCGAACACCTGCCGACACCCGAGCGTCGTGACGTCCAGCTCGAACACCTCGCCCTCCATCGCGAGGACGTAGACGTGGGTGTCCGGCTTCGTCAGGTGCCGGGTGGTGCCGCAGACCCGCATCGGAACCAGCTCCGGCACCGTGCGGATCGTGTGGTCGGCGGACACCACGTGCGGGCCGATCACCAGGGTGCTGGTGGGGAAGTGCACGAACCGGTTGGTGTAGGTGCCGTCGACGCCGAGCGTCTCTGGCACGACCTCCATCGACAGGTCCGCGTCGATCCGCCGCAGGCTCACGCCGCCGCCGCTCGCAGCCCGGTGCGAGTTGTAGTTCTGCACGTAGAGCTTGCCGTTCCAGGGCATCAGCGCCCCCACGCCGAGCTCGCTGCGCGGCGGGCCGAAGTCGCCCACCTGCGCCAGCGCGGGGAACACCCCGGAGACCTGCATCATGGTTTCGTCCCTCACTTGATTCCGGTGTGGGTCATCGCCTGCACGAAGCGCTTCTGGAGCACGAGGAACACGATCAACACCGGCACGATCGACACGACCGACGCGGCCATCGACAGGCTCGGCGAGAGCGAGCCCTGCTCGTCGGTGAAGTTCGAGAGGCTGAGCGGAAGGGTGTAGGTCTCCGGGCTCGAGATCAGCACCAGCGGCGCCTCGTAGTCGTTCCACGACCAGACGAAGGCGAGGATGCCGAGCGCGCTCATCACGGGAGTGGCCATCGGCACGTAGATCCGCCAGAAGATCTGCCACTCCGACGCCCCGTCGATACGGGCGGCCTCGGCGAACTCGGCGGGCTGGCTCACGAAGAACTGGCGCATGAGGAAGGTGCCCAGCACCGTGAACATGCCGGGCAGGATCAGCGCCCACAGCGTGTCGTAGAGCCCCAACGTCTGGAAGTAGACGAACCGCGGCACGAGCAACAGCTGGGCCGGGATGATCGCCGTCGCGAGGTAGAGCAGGAACACCGTGTCGCGGCCCGCGAACCGGATGCGGGCGAAGGCGTAGCCCGCCATCGTCGCCGTCACCACCTCGCCGAGCACCCGCAACGCCGCCACGAACACGGAGTTGGCGAACGCCGGCACGATCGACGACTCGCCGAACAGGACGGCGGCGTAGGCGTCCCACGTGGCCTGGTCCGGGATCCAGTCCATCGGCACGGTGAACGCGTCGGCGTCGCGCTTGAACGCCGTCGAGAGCATCCAGGCGAACGGCGTGAGGAAGGCGAGTGCGAGGAGCCAGAGCGGGATGCCCCACAGCCAACGCTGCCGGCGGGCGCGCGAGGAGCGGATCATGTCAGTCATGGAGGGCCCTCCCGCGCTGCGCGCGCCAGGTCAGGAGCGTCAGGGCCAGCACGCCGAGGAACGTCACCATGCCGATCGCCGACGCGTAGCCGAACCGGTAGAACTGGAAGCCCGTCTGGTACATGTAGTACGGCAGCGTGGTCGTGGCGTCGCCCGGCCCGCCCGCCGTGATGAGGGCGATCAGCCCGAACCCCTGCGACGCCCCGATGAACAGCGTCACCAGCAGGAACACCGTGGTCGGCACGAGCGACGGCCAGGTGATCACCCGGAACTTCGTCCAGACGCCTGCGCCGTCCAGGTCGGCGGCCTCGTAGAGCTGGGTGGGCGCGTCCTGCAGCGCGGAGAGGTAGATGAGCGCGGCGTAGCCGACGCCGCCCCACACCGCGATCACGATGAGCGCCGGGAGCGCCCAGTACGACGAGGCGAACCAGGCGGGGGCGTCCTGCAGACCGAGGGCGCCGAGCACCTGGTTGACCAGGCCGGACGACGGGTTCATCAACATCAGCCATGTCATGCCGATCGCGACGACGCTGACGATGTAGGGCACGAAGAAGATCGCGCGCAGGGCTGCCCGGCCCGGGATGTCGCGGTTCAACGCCAGGCCCAGTGCCAGGCCGAGGATCGTCGTGAGCGGCACGCTGACGCCCGCGTAGACCAGCGTGAGCACCACGCTGTTCCAGAAGCCGGGGTCGCGGAAGACGTTGACGAAGTTCTCCAGCCCGACGAACTCGATCCCGCCGAAGCCGGACACCAGGTTCCACTCGGTGAACGACAGCAGCACCACCGAGACGAGCGGGACGAGCGTGAACAGGGCGACGCCCACCAGGTTCGGGGCGATGAACAGCCAGCCGACCCACGCCCGTGGCTGGGCGACGGATGCGGCCGGCGGGGTGGCGCGGCCGGTACGGGAGGCGGGAGCGCCGGTGGGGATGCCGGTCGGAGCGGTCACGGTCATGGTCACGCCGCCTTCCGGTAGCGGTCGATCGCCGCAGCGGCCTGTGCGTCGATGGACGCGATGGAGTCGGCGGGGGACCGCTCGCCGATCCAGCACAGGTCCTGCTGCTGCTCGACGGCGAGCGTGATCTCCGGGAGCGCGGTGAGGTCGCTGTCGACGTACAGGTGCGGCCGCTCCTCGAACAGGACGCGCCGGAACGAACCGACGTCGAACCACCGGTCCGGATCGGGCCCGAGCAGGCTTGTGAGCATCTCCTCCTGGGGCACGTTGCCGAGCGTCGGGATCTTGCCGCCGACGGCCATGTGCTTCGAGCCCTCGGTGACCCAGAACCGCACGAACTCCCAGGCGAGGTCCTGCCGCGGGGACTGCGGGTTGATCATGATGAAGTTGTTGAACTGGCCCTGGTTCCAGCCGGTGCCGTCGGCGGCGGTCGGCAACGGGGCGGCCGCGACGCGGAAGTCGTGCGGGTAGTCCTTCTCGTTGTAGAGGTAGCGCAGGCTGTACGGCGCGTTGACCCAGGTGGCGAACTCGCCGGAGACGAACGCGGTGTGCTGGTAGGCGTCGAGGTTCCGGGCGAGCACCTCCGTCCAGGGGTAGGCGACCCGGTCGCGGATCATGCGTTGCCCGAGCTCGAGCCACTCCAGGAAGTGCGGGTCGGAGAAATTGGACCCGCCGTCGGGCGTGTACCAGTAGTCGGGGCCGAGGGCGATGCGGGCGGAGTCGGGCACCTCGTAGGTGCCGAACATGCCGTCAGCGCGGATCTCGCGCGTGATCTCCTCGAACTCCTGCACCGTCCAGCGCGTCGGCAGCGGGATCCCGGCGCGCTCTCGCGCGGCCTCGTTGAACAGGACGAACCACGGCTCGGCGGCGGTGGCGAGCGCCCGCACGCGGTCCCCGTCCCAGTAGGCGGTCGGGTTGTCGCGATCGAGGAAGGGGGCGAGCTCCGGTTCGTCCGCGAGGCGGTCGGTGATGTCGAGCGTCATGCCCGACTCGGCCCGCAGCGCGAGCGCTTTCGTCTGGTACGTGAAGTAGACGTCTATGTCGACGCCGCCCTGCAGTGCGGTGTCGAGCTTGAGGTTGCCCCGGTCGTCGTTGACGAAGCGGGTGTAGGCGACCTCGGTGCCCGGGTGCGCCGCGGTGAAGGCGTCGATCAGCGCGGCCGGTCCCGATCCGGGCGGCACGCCGCCCCAGACGTTGAGCGTGTTCGGCGGCGTCGCCCCGCTGCCTGCGCTGCACCCACCCAGCGCCGCGGCCGACGCGAGCCCCGCGCACCCCGCCAGGAACTGCCGCCGCGTGGGCGTTCCCGCCCTTCCTCGTCCGATCACCCGATCTCCTTCGACCGCCGTGAACCCCGACCTGGCCTGCAAGAGATTATTGTTTGAGCGGCTTGATCGCTAGACGCCAAGCAAGAAATTTTCATCACTGGCGGGAGAGATCCACTCCCTGCCGTGTCGGATCAGAGATCCGTCGCCAGCCGGCCTGCGATGTGCACGTCGACCCGGCGGCCGTCCACCACCCACGCCTCGCGCGGGCGCCCCTCGATCCGGAACCCGCACCGCTCGGCGACGCGCGCGGACGCGGTGTTGCCGTCGGCCCACGCGTAGGTCACGCGGTGCAGGCCCAGCCCGCCGTAGGCGAACCGGAGGACGGCGGAGAGCGCGGTCGTGATCATCCCCCGCCCGCGCGCGGCCGGGAGCGCCCAGCAGGCGACGGCGGCGGCGCCGTGGCAGAGGTCCAGCTCGGCGAGTTCGATCTCGCCGAGCATCTCGCCGGTGGTCGGCTCGCACACGGCCCAGGAGTACCGCTCGTCGCGCACCCACTCCGCGGCCCGCCGCCGGATGTAGGCGTCCGCGTCCGCGAGGTCCGCAGGCGGCCGGTGCCGCCACCGTGCGATCTCCGGGTCGAGGCTGGACGCGACCACCGCAGGCCGGTCGTCCACCCTGTCGTCGCAGCGCAGGGCGCGCAGGTACCAGAGACCTGCGTTGATCTCTACGGGGTCCAAAGGTCGTGTCCTGTGGGTCGTGGTCGATGGGCTTCGTGATCCTGGGCGCGAAGAGCGCGGCCACGACCCGCAGGACGCGGCCTTCAGTCCTTGATCTCGCAGATGACGGTGCCCTGGGACACCGAGCTGCCCTGCACCGCGGACATGCCGGTGATCGTGCCGGCCTTGTGCGCCGTGACGGGGTTCTCCATCTTCATCGCCTCGAGGACGACGACGAGGTCGCCTGCGGAGACGGTGTCGCCGTCGGACACGGCGACCTTGATGATCGTGCCCTGCATCGGTGCGGTGACGGCGTCGCCGGACACCGCTGAGCCGCCCTTGCCGCTGCCCCGCTTCCGCGGAGGGGCCTTGGCCGCGGCGGCCGGGCCTGCACCGGCGCCACCGCCGATGGTCAGGTCGCCGGGCAGTGACACCTCGAGGCGCCGCCCGCCCACCTCGACCACCACCGTCTGGCGCGGGGACTCGTCGGTGTCAGCGCCCTCGCCGCTGGTGAACGGCTCGACGGTGTTGTTCCACTCGGTCTCGATCCACCGCGTGTGGACGGTGAAGTTCTCGGCGAACGCCGGGTCGTCGACGACGAGCCGGTGGAACGGCAGCACCGTGGCCATGCCCTCGACCTGGAACTCGGCGAGCGCCCGCCGCGAGCGTTCGAGGGCCTGGGCGCGGTCGGAGCCGGTGACGATCAGCTTGGCGAGCAGCGAGTCGAACTGTCCGCCGATGACGGAACCGGCCTCGACGCCCGCGTCGACCCGCACCCCCGGCCCGGACGGCAACGTGAGCGCGGTGACCGTGCCGGGGGCAGGCAGGAAGTTGCGCCCCGCGTCCTCGCCGTTGATCCGGAACTCGATCGAGTGCCCGCGCGGCTCCGGGTCCTCGAGCAGGTTGAGCACTTCGCCCTCGGCGATGCGGAACTGCTCGCGCACCAGGTCGAGCCCCGAGGTCTCCTCCGACACCGGGTGTTCGACCTGCAGCCGGGTGTTGACCTCCAGGAACGAGATGAGCCCGTCCTGCCCGACCAGGAACTCGACGGTGCCTGCGCCGTGGTAGCCGGCCTCCTTGCAGATCGCCTTGGCGGCCTCGTGGATCGTGGCGCGCTGCTCGCCGGTGAGGAACGGGGCGGGCGCCTCCTCCACGAGCTTCTGGAACCGCCGCTGCAGCGAGCAGTCGCGAGTGCCGACGACGATGACGTTGCCGTGCGTGTCGGCGAGCACCTGCGCCTCGACGTGGCGCGGCTTGTCGAGGTAGCGCTCGACGAAGCACTCACCGCGCCCGAACGCGGCCACCGCCTCACGGACCGCCGACTCGTAGAGCTCGCGGATCTCCTTCTTCTCCCGCGCGACCTTCATGCCGCGCCCGCCGCCGCCGAATGCGGCCTTGATCGCGATCGGGAGGCCGTGCTGCTCGGCGAACGCCTCCACCTCCTCCGGCCCCGAGACGGGGTCCGGGGTGCCGGGAACGAGCGGAGCACCCGCGCGCGTTGCGATGTGGCGGGCGGTGACCTTGTCGCCGAGGTCGCGGATGGCCTGCGGCGTCGGGCCGATCCACGTGATGCCGGCGTCGATCACGGCCTGGGCGAAGTCGGCGTTCTCACTCAAGAATCCGTAGCCGGGGTGGATCCCGTCGGCGCCGGCCTGCCGGGCCGCCCCGATCACCTTGTCGAAGTCGAGGTAGGACTCGGCCGCCGTGTTGCCGCCCAGCGCGAACGCCTCGTCGGCCAGCCGCACGAACGGTGCATCGCGGTCCGGGTCCGCGTACACGGCGACGCTGGCGATCCCGGCGTCGCGACAGGCCCGGACGACCCGGACTGCGATCTCCCCGCGGTTGGCGACGAGGACCTTGCTCAAGCGCGGCACGGTCAGCCTCCTGGAGTGGCGTGCCCCGGGGGACCTGTGCCCCGGCGCAGTGGTTACCCGGGAGTTTAGGGACCGATGCCTGCTCACCGGGCCGTGGTGTGACCGATGTGGGCCCGCCCCCGCAGCTCCGTCACCCCTCGAGACGGCGCTGCGGGGGCGAGGCGATTGCCTCGATCGCCCCTGTCCGGTTGCGTCAGGCGATCGCGATCACCCCGACCGATCCGTCAGGCGGTGGCGGCTCACCCCCCGGTTGCCGCCACCGCCACCTCCGCCGTCACCCCCTCCGCTGACGGCGAGACCTGAGCCCTCGGCGTCGTCCGGGCCCGTCACCTGCGGCGCGATCTGCCGGGCGAAACCGGGCGCGGAGACCGCGAGCGCCCCCGTCCCGAAGAGGCCGACTCCGAGCGCGGCGCCGGCCGGGCCGTGCGACCGCCAGTCCGGTTCCCGCTCCGGAGCGAGTGCACGGTGCCGCTCACGCAGCGCCGCAAGCGCACGGTTACCACGCCGGGTGCGCCGTGGAGCCAGGGCGATCTGCATCACTCCCGTGGCGGTGACGAGCAGCAGCGCGGTGACGAGGAGCCCGACCGGCCGCGCCTCGGCGACGTCGGCGAGCACCCGGAGGAGCCCGAGTACGGCGACCGCGAGCATCCAGAACCCGACCCGGCGGATCCGCCTGCGGCGGTTCTCCGACAGCAGGAACCCGGCGGCCACCAGCCGCTCCTCGATCGTGGCCAGTGCGGGCCGCACGGACCGGTGGAACATGAGCCGCCGGTGCCCCACGGGCGAGCCCGCGGTGGCGTGGATGGCCTTCTCGAGCGTGTCGGCGTCGGCGTCGGGCCGCCCGATCGCCCGCACCGTGCCGTCGGCCGCCGTGAGCGTGCCGCGCAGGTGCATCGCGCACAGCGCCGACCAGATCGCCAGCTCGTTGCCGCCGGCGAGGTACGCGACGTCGTGCGGATGGGAGGTGATGTCGTCGACGGGTGTCGTGGCACCCGGCTCGGCGAGCGCTCTTCGCGTGCAGATGCCAGCCGTCCCGACCGTCAACGCGATCAGGACGTAGGCAGGCAGGAAGGTCGTGCCGGTGATGCCCCAGGTCTCAGCGGTAGCTGCTGCGAGGGCCATCGAACACCTCCTGAGCCGTCTTCATGAGACGGCTCACAGTGTCGCGGCCCACACCGGGCGTACGGAACGTTCTTCACAAGGACTTGAGGTTGCGGCGAGATGCCGCTCAGGCGGCGGTGGCCGCCCTGACCTGCTTCTTGATCCGCGCGAGCATCGCGGCCATGCCGCGCAGCCGCAGCGGGCTCACGGCCTCACCGAGACCGAGGGCCGTGTAGAAGTCGTCGGGCACGGCGAGCACGTCGTCGGCGGCCTCGCCGTCGAGGCCGGTGTGCATGATCGACGCGAACCCGCGGGTGGTGGGTGCTTCCGGCGGGGCCGAGAAGAACAGGTGCACACGCCGCTCGGGGTCGGAGTCGACCTCGACCGCCAGGAACAGCGGCGACTGGCACTCGTGGACCTGCTCCATCGTGTCGGCCGCGTCGGCGTAGCGCTCCGGCAGCTCGGGCAGCTCCCGCGAGAGCTCCAGCAACATCTGCAGCCGGTCCTTCGGCCCGACGCCCGCGAAGTCGTCCACCAGTTCCGCGAGCTGCGGGGGCAGGGTGCGCGACATCGAATCCGTCATGCCGACCCGCGCTCCGAGCCCTGCACGATCGGCACGCGGACCGAGTTGCCCCACTCCGTCCAGCTGCCGTCGTAGTTGCGGACCTTCGAGAAGCCGAGCAGGTGGGTGAGCACGAACCAGGTGTGGCTCGACCGCTCGCCGATACGGCAGTACGCGACGACGTCGTCGTCCGGGGACAGGCCCTGCTCCTGCTGGTAGATGGCCTCCAGGTCTGAGCGCGGCTTGAACGTGGCGTCCTCGGCGGCGGCACGCGCCCACGGCACGCTCGCGGCGCCCGGGATGTGGCCGCCGCGCACCGCGCCCTCCTGCGGGTAGTCGGGCATGTGGAGCAGCTCGCCGGAGTACTCACCGGGCGACCGGACGTCGACGAGAGGCTTGCCGAGGTGCGCGAGCACCTGCTCCTTGAACGCCCGGATCCTGGTGTCGTCGCGCTCGACGACCGGGTAGTCCACCTGAGGAGGCTTGGGCTGCTCGGTGGTCATCTCGCGGTTCTCGGCCACCCACTTGGCACGGCCGCCGTCGAGGATCCGCACGTCCGGATGCCCGAACAGGGAGAACACCCAGAGCGCGTAGGTGGCCCACCAGTTGTTGCGGTCGCCGTAGAACACCACCGTGGTGTCGCGGGTGATGCCGCGCTCGCCGCAGATCTGCGCGAAGCGCTCGCCGTCGACGTAGTCGCGGGTGACCGGGTCGTTCAGCTCGGTGTGCCAGTCGACCTTCACCGCGCCCGGGATGTGCCCGGTGTCGTAGAGCAGCACGTCCTCGTCGGACTCCACGACGACGAGCCCGCTGTCGCCCAGGTGCTGGGCGAGCCACTCCGTCGTGACAAGGCGCTCGGGGTGCGCGTACGCAGCCAGCTTCGAGTCGGGGTCGTTCGGCAGTCCCATACCCGGAGAGGTTAGTCCTCTCGTATCAGTCGAGCAGGACCGTGCGCAGGTCGAGCCGGCGCAGGACCCGGTCGGCCGCCTCGGGGTCGACGCCGGGCTGCCGGCGGGCCGCGAGCACCTCCTCACGGGCCGCGGCCAGCGCGTCGGCCTGCACCTCCATCATGAGCCGCCGGCCCCGGCACAGCGCCTCGAACCGGTCCCGCTCCTCGGCCGTCGGCGGATCGCCGCGCAGCAGCGCCTCGAGCCGGCCCATGCGTTCGTGCAGCGCGTCGACCGCCTCCTCCGGCAGCTCCTCGGAGCGTTCGCGCTGCGTCATCCGGGCGAGCGCGGCGCGGCGGGCCCGCAGGGTGAGCTCCTTCTCGGCCGCGTGCTCCGCGTCCGCGTCGGCCTGCACGCCGAGCAGCCGGACGAGCAGCGGCAGCGTGAGACCCGGCCCGATCAGCGTCACGACGAGCACCGAACAGGCGATCACGACCAGCTCCGCGCGCGCCGGGAACGCCCCGTCGACGGTGGTGGCCGGGAGGGCCAGCGCGAGGGCGAGCGTCGCGAGACCGCGCATCCCGCACCAGCCGAGCACCACGGCCTCCCGGCCGGTGCGGGGCGCGGCCGATGCATCGGGGGAGCGGCGCACCACGAGCCAGGCCCCGGTCATCCACACCGCTCGCACCCCGATCACGACGGCGCAGACGGCGGCAGCGTGCGCGAGCATCCGCGGCAGGTCCGCCCCGGCGGCCTCGACCACCTGGCGCAGGTCCAGCCCGATCAGGCCGAAGGCGACACCCGTGACGAGCAGCTCGACGACGTTCCAGAACGAGCGCTGCACGATGCGATCGGCCGCCTCGTCCGCCGCGCTGGCCGACCGCAGCTCGAGCGCGACCACCACGACGGCGACCACCCCGGACGCGTGCAGCTCCTCGGCGGCGAGGTAGACCGCGAACGGGAGGACGAGGGTGAGCGCGCTGCGGCCGGTCGGGTCGGCCACCCGGTCGATGACGTGGCGGGCCAGGCGGGCGAACACGACCCCCAGCACGACCGCCGCGAGCGCACCGAGCACGAACCGCAGCACCAGCCCGGACGCCGACAGCTCGCTGCCCTGCACGGTGGCGAGCACGGCGGTCTGGAACACGACGAGCGCCGTGGCGTCGTTGAAGAGGCCCTCGCTCTGGAGCACGGACAGCAACCGGCGCGGCATCCGGACCGGTCCCGCGACGGCCTCGACGGCAACCGGGTCCGGCGGCGCGACCATCGCGCCCAGCGCCACGGTGGCCGTGAGCGTGATCCCGGGGACGAGGGCGAGCGCGGTGCCGGCGACCGCCGCGATCGTCACGGCCACCAGCGCGACCGCGAGCAGCGCGATGCTGCGCCAGCGGGCCCGGAACAGCGCCCACGACGTGCGCTGCGCCGTCGCGAAGAGCAGCGGTGGGAGGAACAGCGGGAGGATCAGGTCGGGGTCGAGGTCGAAGGCGTCCGGGAGCCCCGGTACGGCCGCGACCACCACGCCGAGCAGCACCATCAGCACCGGCCACGGCAGCCGCAGCCGATCGCCCACCCCGACCAGGAGCACGGCCGCGAGCATCAGCCCGACGACGAGCAGCAGGACCTCCACCCGCACAGCCTGCCCCGCCTTCCGGACCGGCCCGAGCGTGAGTCCCGGCCGTGGCCGCACGCGAGACTCAGCCGAGCTGAACGCCGGACTCGCCGTGGCGAGATGTCGGACTCGCCGTGTGGGAATGCTGGACTCGCCGTGGCGAGATGTCGGACTCGCCTGTGGGCGTGAGGCCCTGGACGGGCGAGTCTTGCATTCGGGTCCGGCGAGTCTTGCGTTCCGCGCCGATCGCGGGCTCAGGCGGTGGTGGGGGGCCAGAGGTCGGTGACCCGGACGCCGACGGCCGCCAGGAGCCGCCGGACGAGCGGGAGGCTGATCCCGATCACGTTGGACGGGTCGCCGTCGATGCCCTCGACGAACCAGCCGCCCAGGCCGTCCAGGGTGAACGCGCCCGCGACGACGAGGGGTTCGCCCGTGGCCAGGTAGGCCTCCAGCTCGGCGTCGGACGGCTCGGCGAACCGGACGGTCGTGACCGCGTGGCCCTCGGCGACCCGATCGATCTCCCCGTCGGCAAGGCGGAGCACCGCGTGGCCGGTGACGAGCTCGCCGGTACCGCCCGCCATCGCCTTCCAGCGGCGGCGGGCGGTGTCCGGGTCGCCCGGCTTGCCGACGAGCTCGCCGCCGATGTGCAGCATCGAGTCGCAGCCGATCAGGACGGCGTCCGCGTGGGTGTCGCCGATGCGCCGGGCGACGGTGGTGGCCTTGGCCGAGGCGAGGTGGGTGACCTTCTCGGCGGGGGACGCCTGCGGCATCGCGGCGAGCAGCGCCTCCTCGTCGACGTCGGCGATCTCGACCAGCGGGTCGATGCCCGCGGCTTGCAGCACCGCCCTGCGGGCGGGGGAGGCGGAGGCCAGCACGACACGCACGGCGGGTCAGCCTACGAGACCCACCGCCCGGCGGCCGCGGCCCTCAGTAGCCGCCGCCGCCCCCACCCCCGCTGTCGCCGCCCCCTCCGCCGAAGCTGCCGCCTCCGCCGAAGTCGTGGCCGGACGAGCCGTCGTAGCCGGACGAGCTGTCGTGGTTCGACGAGCCGTCGGCGCTCCCGTCCGAGCCGGTGGACCACGTCGTCGCCGCGTACCAGCCGCTCCGCAGCCGCGTCGTCACCCGGTCCCGTCTGCGGCGGACCCGGACCGCCAGCCGTGGCCTGCGCGCCCCGGGACGAAGCGTCGCCCGCGGCGGACGGGTCGCCAGGCCGAGCCCGACGACCACGATCAGCGCGGACAGCAATATGAGGACACCTGCTCCGACGCCCACGAGAACCCCCCGCGCCGGGAAGGCTGCTCCCGGCTCCACATCGGAGTGTGGGTGCGGTCACAGCAGGGTCGCCAGCTTCTTGGGCAGATCTTGATGCAGGTCAGTGCCGCGGCAGCGTCAGAGGTGTGGTGAGCCGGGGCTCAGAAGGCCACGCTCCGGGTGAGCGCGGCCTCCTGCTGCGGCGCGGGAGCGGTGGACGGCCGCTGCTTCGTCACGAAGGCGCTGCGCGCGGCGGCGAAGCCGTGGCGGTCGTCGAAGATGTCGCGGCTCATCTCGGCCAGCTCGCGGATCCGGTAGGTCTCCAACGGCCGGTGCCGCTCGTCGGCCGCCCGCACCGCCGCCTTCGCGGCGAGGCGCTGGGCCAGGCCGTCCGCGGTGGCCAGGCGGAACGCGTACTCCAGCACGGTGGCATCGAACTCGTCGGGCGCGCCGGGCAGCACCGCGTCGGCGAGCCCGATGGATGCCGCCTCTGCGGCGCCGACCGGCAGGCACTCCCCGGTCAGCCGTTCGGCCTCGGCGGCCCCGACGCGGCGGGGGAGCGTGTAGGTCCAGTACTCCGACCCGGTCAGGCCCATGGTCCGGTAGTGCGGGTTGAGCACGACGCCCGCGCGCACCAGCACCTGGTCGGCCCCCAGGCCGAGCATCACGCCGCCGGCCCCCGCGTTGCCCCCGATGGCGGCGACGACGAGCTGGTGCGTGCAGGTGATGATCTCGCGGCAGACGTCGTTGATCGCGTTGATGTTCCGCCACGCCTCCGCGGCCGCGTCCGGCCGGGCCTCGATGACGTTCAGGTGGATGCCGTTGGAGAAGAACTGCCCGCCGCGCAGGACCAGCACCGACGTGTCCTGGGCCGCCGCGGCCCTCAGCGCCGCGGCGAGCCGGTGGCACTGCGCCGTGGACATCGCCCCGTTGTAGAAGTCGAAGCCGACGACGCCGACCGGGCCGTGGCGGTGGTAGGTGATCTCCCGGTAGCCGGCGCCCGGCGTGCCGAGCGGCTCGAGCGACTCGGGGACGCCCGCGAGCCGGTCCCTGAGCACCGTGGTGGCCGGCAGCTTGATCCGGGGGCCGTCTCCGACCCGGCGGAGGTGACCGATCCACAGCGCGCCGTCGCCGGTGCGGACGAGCACCGCGCCGTGGCGCCGCAGGGCGATCGTGCCCGGTTCGCCGGGCGTGGCAGGCCCGCGGTGCGCGTCGAACACCGACACGGGGAGCCCGGCGAGCTCGGTGCGGACGCCCGGTGAGCCGTCGGCCGCGCGGATGCGCCGCAGCACGTGCTCGGTGGGGTCGGACCAGGAGAAGGCCCGGTCCGCCTGGCGCATCGTGGGCCGGAGCCGGCCGCGGACACCGGGACGGGAGTAGTCCAGCGGTCGCGGCACGAACGCGGGGTCGCTCACCTTCAGCGCGACCTCCCTGGCGAGCGCGGTGGCCGCCTCGGTGACCGGGCCCGAGTAGAGCGCGCTCTTGCGGGGCGGCTCGGCGGGGAGGGGGAACGTGCGCGTGCCCCAGATCGGGCCGGCGTCCATCTCGCCGATGGCGCCGAGGGCGGTGACCCCCCACTCCGGCTCGGCACCGGTGATGGCCCAGTCCAGCGACGAGGGCCCGCGGTCCCCCTCCGGGCCCGGGTGGAGCACGACGGTCGGCCGCGAGGTCCAGATGTCCTCCGGGATCCGCTCCTTGAGGAACGGGCAGATGATCACGTCCGGGTCGAAGGCGGCGACGGCCGCCCGCATGGCGTCTTCGGAGTCGGCCGTTCGGTGCACCACCTCGTGTCCATCTGCCAGCAGTTCCGTCCACACCCGCTGGGTGAGGCCGTTGAAGGACGAGCACAACAGGAGGATTCTCACGCCGATCTCCGTGGTAGCGATTTCCGTGCACAGCGCGACGACGGTTTCGCCGAGAAGCGGCTAACCAAGCGTGATGCGCTCGTGATGCGTCGGCCCTTGACGCGCGCATCCTCCCGGCCGGTCGATCGTTGTATCGGCGGGGAAGGGGTGCGTGATCGCACTGTAACCGCCCGGTGGTGGCATGGCGTCGGGCCGAATGGCCGCTCTCAAGCGGCCGTTCGGGGTAGTGCAGTTACTCCGAAGGCATCGAGTACATCCAGTTCACTACAGCGCGCCCAGCGGCAGTTCTTCCGCGCTCAAGGACAGTAGGTCGTCACGGAACGCACTGGCATGCCTGCTACCTGTAATTGGCCCTGGTTGCTAACCGTCCTCTCGCCGAGGTCGGAGTGAGCCGAACGGACGAATGTCGGAGTCGAGCGGTTCAGCGGTTAGGCCATTTCGCGCATCGGCCTGATGACCATCGCCGAGCGGCGCGGATCGCGATGTACCGTTCCGCCCTCCAGGAGCACGGAAATGGCGTTGGCGACCGGACGGAGCAGACCTCCATGCAGACCAGTGCGCCGATCGGCCCTCCCGAGGAGGGAACCGATCGAACGGGCCGGGCGGTGAACCGCCTGCTCGCCTACCTGCCGCGCGGCAACACGCTGGACGACAAGTCCTGGCAGCGGCGCCACCGGCTGCTGAAGTGGGTACTGGCGATCCACGTGCCGGCGATGGCCGTGCTCGGCCTCGCGCTGCAGAACACGCCCCTCGTGGTCGGCTACACGCTGCTCGCGCCGGTGGGCTTTCTCGTGCTCGGGCACGTGCTGCGCACCCGCAGGCTCGCGTCGTTCTGCGTGACGGGCGGCCTGGTGTTCTGCTCGGCGGGACTCGTGGTGCTCACCTCGGGCAGCATCGAGGCCCACTTCCACTTCTTCATCATCATCGGCTTCATCGCGCTCTACCAGGACTGGGTGCCCTTCCTGTGGAACGTGGGGTTCACCTTCCTCAGCCACGGCATCGGCACGATCTGGCTCGGCGGGCTGATCTTCTCCCACGCGGTGGGGCAGGCGAACCCGTGGCTGTGGTCGTTCATCCACGGCATCGCGGTGCTCTTCGCGTGCGTCGGCATGGTGATCTTCTGGCGGATCACGGAGGACGAGCAGACGGAGAAGGAGGCGCTCGGCCGCCAGCTCATCACCGCCGACGCGGAGATCGGGCGCCGGCGCTTCACCTCCGAGATGCTGGTCAACCTCGCCCGGCGCAACCAGAGCATGCTCTACCGGCAGCTGGACATCATCAACCAGCTCGAGGAGAAGGAGCGCGACCCCGACGCCCTCTCCCAGCTGTTCACGCTCGACCACCTCGCCACCCGCGTGCGCCGCAACGCCGAGAGCCTGCTGGTGCTGGCCGGTGAGCAGCCGCCGCGCACCTGGTCGGCCCCCGTCCCGCTCCGTGACGTCGTGCGCGCCGCGATCGCCGAGACCGAGGATCTCGACCGCGTCGTGTTCGCGATCGACGACCGGATCGCCGTGTCCGGTGCGTCCGTCGCCGACCTGACCCACCTGGTCGCCGAGCTCACCGAGAACGCGGTGCGCTTCTCGCCGCCGGACACCGCCGTGACGATCCGGGCCCGGCCCGACCGCCGCGACGAGAGCGGCTACCTGCTGACGATCGAGGACTGGGGCGTCGGGATGCCGCCCGCCGACCTCATCGCCGCCAACGAGCTCCTCGCCAGCCCCCGCGAGGTCGACCTCGCCGTCGCGCAGCGGCTGGGCTTCCACGTCGTGGCGCGGCTCGCCGCCCGCCACGGGATCTCGGTCTCGCTCGGCAACACCCCGGGATCCGGCGTCACGGCCGTCGTCGCGCTCCCCGCTGCGCTCTTCGCGACCGCACCGGCCGAACCCGTGCTCCCGCTCGACGCGGGCGTCACCGAGGCGCGGCCATACGTCACGGGCCAGGTGAACCGTCGCGAGCCGCGGTTGGACAACCGTCCGCTCGAGAACACCGGCTGGGTCGAGCCGGTCTCCACGACGGGCGCCATCCGGAGCGTGAACGGCTCGGCGCGAGGCCCCTGGACCGCGGTGCCCACCGAGACGGTGGGTTCGAACCGGCACGGGCTCGACGGCGCGCCCGACGGTGGCTGGCGCGGGTGGTGGAACCCGGAGTCGGCGGGGTCGCCCACGCGGCACAGCGATCGTCAGCCGGTCGGGAACGGCGACGGTGACGACCGCGGTCACGGTGACGGCCCGGCCGCTGCCGCGACGCGGGGGTCGGACTGGCACCCCTCGCCCACACCGAGGGAGCGGCAGGCGCTGCCCGCCGTCCCCTCGCGCGCTTCCACGCCCGAAGCGGGCGATGCCGACGTCCCGGACGACCCGGACATCCCGACGCCGCGGCGCAACGGTGAGGCGGTCACCGCGAACGGCAAGCCCGAGCTGCGCCGGCGGGTGCCGCAGGCGCATCTCGCGCCGGAGCTGCGGCAGGCGACGATCGGCGACACCGACGCCGAACCCCAGATCGACGGCGCCGCGGCCAGCGCGCTGTCGCGGTACCAGGCAAGCCGGCAGGCGGCGCAGGCCGTCGTCGACGAGACAGGAACGGCAGGAGGGATGCGGAAGTGAGCATCCGATCGGGGCAGCTGGACTGGTTGCTCGGGGAGTTCGCCCGCGACGTGCCCGGGGTCGTGCACGGCGTCGTGGTCTCCGGCGACGGCCTGCGGTTGGCCACCTCGCCCGGCGTCAGCGTGGCACTGGGCGACCAGCTGGCCGCGGCCGCGTCCGGGCTGGTCAGCCTCGCCCGCGGCACGGCCCACCTGCTCGACGCGGGCCCCGTCACCCAGACCATCCTCGAGATGGCCGGTGGATATCTGTTCGTCTCGTCGGTGAGCCAGGGGGCCACGCTCGCGGTGTTCACGCGCCGGCAGTGCGACATCGGCATGGTGGGCTACGAGATGACGTTGCTCGCGGCGCGCGTGGGCCATGCACTCACGCCCGCTCCGCGGGCGAGCGCTGGACGGTAGCCGTGTCGCTCTCCGACGCCATCGGTCGCAACACCTCGGGCGATCAGGAGGCGCACGGCGGGCGGGTGGTGCCGGTGTACGCGCTCACCGGCGGGCGTACCCGCTCCTCCACGGGCGCCGAGTTGCCGGTGGAGACCCTGGTGACCGTGACACCGGCCGGCCAGCGAGCCGACGAGCTCCACCTGGAGTACCGCGCGACCGTCGAACTCGCGGCCCGGCCGATCTCGGTCGTCGAGATCGGCGCCGCGCTGCGGGTGCCGGTCGGTGTGGCAAGGGTGCTGGTCAGCGACCTCGTCGACGCGGGGTACCTGGCCGTGCACCTTCCGCCGTCGGCGGAAGGCGGCCCGGCACCCGAGATCCTGGAAAGGTTGTTGGAGGGACTACGTGCACGCTCACACTGATCCCGATGAGCTGATCCCGCTCAAGGTGCTGATCGCCGGCGGGTTCGGAGTGGGCAAGACGACGCTCGTGAGCTCGCTCTCGGAGATCCCGCCGCTGCTCACCGAGCAGGCCATGACCACGGCCTCGATCGGGGTGGACGAGGCGGACATGGTGCCCACCAAGACCACCACCACGGTCGCGATGGACTTCGGGCGCATCACCGTCGACGAGTCGCTGATCCTGTACCTGTTCGGGACGCCGGGGCAGTCCCGGTTCTGGTTCATGTGGGACGAGCTCGCGCGCGGTTCCGTCGGCGCCGTCGTGCTGGTGGACCTGCGCCGGATCGACGACTGCTTCCCCGCGATCGACTTCTTCGAGAACCGGCGGCTGCCGTTCGTGGTCGGCGTCAACCGGTTCCCCGGTGCCGACGACTACGACGCCGACACCGTGCGGGACGCGCTCGCGCTGCCGTCGGACTGCCCGCTCATCTGGATGGATGCCAGGGATCCCCGGTCCAGCCGGGACGCGCTGGTGACGCTGGTCGAGCACGCGCTCGCCCGCACCGCGGTGGTGCCGGCCGGCTGACCCACGACCCGACACAACCGACCGGCCCGGCCCCGATGGGCCGGGCCGGTCGGGTCGGTTCAGGAGCCGCCGCCGCAGCCCCCGCCGGAGCTGTCACCCCCGCAGCTGCTGGAGCCGGTGTCGCCGCTCCAGCCGCTCGCGACGTACGCGCTGCTGTGGCCGCCGCCGCTGCGGCTGCCGACGCGGGGCCGCGGGTTGTCGCTGCCGACGTTCCGGCCATGGCGGCCAGGGCCATCGCCCGGACGGCCGATCGCGGCGATCACCAGGGCGATCACGATGATCGCGGCGATGCCGAACCAGATGACTGTTTCCACCTCGATCGCCTCCTCGTGGCCGGGAGCGCACCGCCCCCCTGGACGCCGATCGCCCCGGCCCTGGCCCCGAGTGTGGGCTGTGCCACTCGCACGGGCCAGCGTCTTCAGAAAGCCTTGAGGTCTTCTTATCGCCCGGTCAGCGAGGCCAGGTCGAGGTGCGCCACGCTCCGGGTCCGTGGTGCAGCGGCGTGCGGAAACGCGTGGCGGGATCGGACCACCGGTCCCGGACGGGGGCCGGCGCCGGGGCGGGCGGATCGGCGGCCACGGCCGCGAGCACGACCGTGAGCGCCGCCAGCTCCGCGTCCGACGGCTCGCCCCTGACCACGCGGAACGCGGTGCGCCGCTCCTCCGGGCTGCTCGTCACAGCGGAATGTTCCCGTGCTTGCGCGCGGGCACGGCCTCCCGCTTCGTGGCGAGCAGCCGCAGGGCCCGCGCAACGTAACCGCGCGTGTGCGACGGTGGGATGACGCCGTCGATGTATCCGCGGTCGGCCGCGATGTAGGGGTTGGCGAGCGTGTCCTCGTACTCCTGCTGCAGCTCCGCGCGGCGGGTTGCGAGCTCGTCACCCGACAGCTGGGTGAGCTCTTTGCGGTAGAGGATGCTGACCGCGCCCGCCGCGCCCGTGACCGCGATCTGCGCGGTGGGCCACGCGACGTTCACGTCAGCGCCGAGGTGCTTGGACCCCATCACGTCGTAGGCGCCGCCGTACGCCTTGCGGGTGATCACCGTGACCTTGGGAACGGTGGCCTCCGCGTAGGCGTAGATCAGCTTCGCGCCGCGGCGGATGATCCCGTTCCACTCCTGGTCGGTGCCGGGCAGGAAGCCGGGGACGTCCACGAACGTGAGGATCGGGATGTTGAACGCGTCGCACGTGCGGACGAACCGCGCGGCCTTCTCCGAGGCGTCGATGTCGAGGCAGCCCGCGAACTGGGTGGGCTGGTTGGCGACCACACCGACCGACCTTCCGTCGACGCGCCCGAACCCGACGACGATGTTGGGTGCGAAGAGCGCGTGCACCTCGAGGAACTCGCCGTCGTCGAGCACCCGGGTGATCACCTCGTGCATGTCGTACGGGGTGTTGGGCGAGTCCGGGATGATCGCGTCGAGCTCGAGGTCGGTGTCGGTGAGCGCGTCGGCGATGGCGCCCTCCGTCGGCTCGGGCGAGGAGAAGGCAGGCGGGTCGGACAGGTTGTTGGACGGCAGGAACGACAGCAGTTCCTTGACGTAGGAGAACGCGTCTGCCTCGTCCTCGGCCAGGTAGTGCGCCACACCGGACTTCGTGTTGTGGGCCCGGCCGCCGCCGAGCTCCTCGAAGTCGACGTCCTCGCCGGTGACCGTCTTGATGATGTCCGGCCCGGTGATGAACATGTGGCTGGTGCCGTCGACCATCACCGTGAAGTCGGTGATCGCAGGCGAGTACACCGCCCCGCCCGCGCACGGCCCCATCACGAGCGAGATCTGCGGGATCACCCCGGAGCTGCGCACGTTGCGCACGAAGATCTCGCCGTAGAGCCCGAGCGCGACCACACCCTCCTGGATGCGCGCGCCGCCGCCGTCGTTGATGCCGATGACCGGGCAGCCGATCTTGGTGGCGAGATCCATGACCTTGACGATCTTCTCGCCGTACACCTCGCCGAGCGCGCCGCCGAACACCGTGGCGTCCTGGCTGAACACCGCGACCGGCCGGCCGTCGATCGTGCCGGTGCCGGTGACCACGCCGTCGCCGAACGGGCGCTTGTCCTGCATCCCGAAGTTGGTGGAGCGGTGCCGGGTGAGCGCGTCGAGCTCGACGAACGAGCCGGGGTCGAGCAGCTGGTCGATCCGCTCGCGCGCGGTCTGACGGCCCTTCGCGTGCTGCCGCTCGACGGCGGCCTCGCTGCCCGCGTGCACCGCGCCGTCCATGCGCTGGTACAGGTCGGCGAGCTTGCCCGCGGTGGTGTGGATGTCGGGCTCGTCGGGGCCGGACGCGAACGGCTCCGTTGCAGCGCTCATGGCCCGGCAGCCTATCGCCGCCCGCGCCCGTCCCGGCGCGATCCGCGTCACGCAGCCTTCCGGTTGCATCGGCACGCCCGGCGCGGCTCGTCGAGGCCCGCTGCGCGTCCGGCGACGCGCGGGCGCCGTCCGTCGCGTATGCCGGGAAAGCCCAGCGGGCCGGGTGACTCGCCGGTAGCGTCACCAGCCATGCACCGGACCGTCGAGCCGCTGGACGCAGCCGCATTGCGGGCTGCGCTCACCGGGCGGTGGGCACACGTCGACGTCGTGGAGCGCACGGGCTCCACCAACGCCGACCTCCTCGCCGCCGCCGCCGACGGTGCGCCCGACCGTTCCGTCCTCGTCGCGGAGCACCAGGAGGCCGGACGCGGCAGGCTCACGCGCACCTGGGTTGCCCCGCCGGGCACGGGGATCACGGTCAGCGTGCTGCTGCGTCCCATCGGGGTGCCGCCTGCGCGGTTCGCCTGGCTGCCGCTGCTCGCCGGGCTCGCCCTGCTCGACACCATTCGCGCGGTCTGCGACGTCCCGGCCGGGCTCAAGTGGCCGAACGACCTGCTGCTCGGCACCGGGCAGCGCAAGGCGGCGGGGATCCTCGCCGAGGTCGCCGACGCCGTCCGGCCCGCCGTCGTCGTGGGGATCGGGCTGAACGTCGCGGCCGCGCCCCCCGATCAGCCGGGTGCCACGTCGCTCGCCGACGAGGGTGCCGTGGTGGACCGCACCCACGTGCTCACCACCCTGCTCGGCTGCCTGGCCGAGCGGGAGGCCGCGTGGCGCGAGGGCCGCGGTGACGCCGAGGCCACCCGGCTGCGTGCCGACTACCGGGCGGGCTGCGTCACGCTCGGTTCCGAGGTCAAGGTCGAGCTGCCCGGCGGTGCCGCGCTGCGCGGGATCGCCGAGGACGTCGACCGCGACGGGCGGCTCCTGCTGCTCGACGCGGCGGGCCACCGGCGCGCCGTCGCCGCGGGCGACGTGGTGCACCTGCGCCCTTCCGGGTAGGCGCGTCCTCCGACACGGCGCCGCGGGGAACGCCTACCGTGGATTCGTGGCCTATCCGGACGATCTGCTCGTGGAGGACGAGCAGGTGGTCGTGCACCGGCACCCGCACTGGAAGATGCTCGTCGTTCCCGTGGTCGTGCTGCTGCTCGTCGTCGGGGTCGCCAGCTTCCTCGCCGCGCTCGTGAGCGCGCAGAGCTGGGCGCCGTGGGCGTGGCTCGGGCTCGCGCTGGCCGGTCTCGCGCTCGCGGGCCGGTTCACGGTCTACCCGGTGGTGCGCTGGCGCACCACGCACTTCGTGGTGACCGATCGTCGGGTGCTGGTGCGCGAGGGTGTGTTCACGCGGCAGGGCATGGACATCCCGCTGAAGCGCATCAGCAGCGTGCAGTTCCGGCAGGGCCTGCTGGAGCGGATGCTCGGAGCGGGCACGCTGGTCGTCGAGTCGGACTCCGACGAGTCGCTCGAGTTCGACGACGTCCCGGGCGTGCGGCGCGTGCACACCGTGCTCTACAACGAGGTGGCGCAGTAGCGACGCGGCCCGACAGCGACGTGGCCCGATGGAGACGGCTCAGTAGCGAGGTGGCGAGAGTGACGAGACCCCTGCCGATGCCGGTGCCCGCGCCCGGGTTGCCGGAGCACGTCACGATCTACGAGGTCGGGGCGCGGGACGGGCTGCAGAACGAGTCGGCGATCGTGCCGGTCGAGGTGAAGGCGGAGTTCCTGCACCGGCTCGCCGCGGCGGGACTGCGGGTGCTGGAGGCCACCAGCTTCGTGCACCCGAAGTGGGTGCCCCAGCTGGCGGACGCGGGTGACCTGCTGCGCCTGCTGGTGCGCGCCGACGGCGTGGACTACCCGGTGCTCGTGCCGAACGAGCGCGGCCTCGACCGGGCGCTCGACGCGGGGGTCTCCCACATCGCGATCTTCGCGAGCGCCACCGACACCTTCGCCCAACGCAATCTCAACAGCACCCTCGACGCGCAGTTCGCCATGTTCGAGCCGGTGGTGGAGCGGGCGCTCGAGGCAGGCCTGCGGGTGCGCGGGTACGTCTCGATGTGCTTCGGCGACCCGTGGGAGGGCGCGGTGGCGCCGGAGCAGGTGGCGGCGGTGACGCGCAGGCTGGCCGGCATGGGCTGCCACCAGATCTCGCTGGGCGACACGATCGGCACCGGGACCCCGGGGCACGTCGACGCCGTGCTCGACGCGTGCGTCGCGGCCGGTGTGCCGGTCCGCCAGCTCGCGGTGCACTTCCACGACACCTACGGCCAGGCGCTGGCCAACACGCTCGCCGCACTGCGCCGCGGCGTCCGCACCGTCGACGCGAGCGCGGGCGGTCTCGGCGGGTGCCCGTACGCCGAGTCGGCCACCGGCAACCTCGCCACCGAGGACCTGGTGTGGATGCTGGACGGTCTCGGCATCGGGCACGGGGTGGACCTCGACGCGCTCGTCGCCACGAGCGTCTGGATGGCCGAGAAGCTGGGGCGGCCGTCGCCGTCGCGGGTGGTGCGGGCGTTGGGCGGTGCGACGTAGTTCTGTCGGTGGCCCGGGACACAATGGTGCGGACCGTTCGAGGAGGTGCGCGGTGGCGCTGCCGATCCCGCGGGAGCTGATGACTCTCGACGAGTGGGACGCCCTGCCCGAGGACAACTCGGCGCACTACGAGCTGCAGGAGGGCGTGCTCGTCGTGTCGCCGAAACCGGCAAGGAAGCATCAGCGTGCGCTGCTGCGGCTCGCCCCCCGGATGGAGCGGCACACGCCTCCGGAATGGGAGGTACTTCCCGACTTCGAAGTGGTCGTCGAGGCCGAAGGACCGGCGACTGTTCGCGCGCCTGACCTCGTCATCGTGCGCGCCGACGGTCCGGAAAGCCGGGTTGCGGCCGGGGATGTACTACTCGCGGTGGAGATCATCTCTCCCGGCTCCCGCAAGATCGACCTTCACATGACGCACTTCGAGTACGCCGAGGCGGGGATCCCCCACTACTGGGTCGTCGACCTCGACCCACCCGCGCCATCGATCACGGTGTACGGGCTGGGCGCTCCCGGCGACGGCTACGTGGAGAGCAAGACGGCCACGGGCGAGCTGATCGTCCAGGAGCCGTTCCCGATGCGGATCGACATCCGATCGCTCCTCGACCGGGGCCCCCACCCATCGGAGGGGTGACCGCGCGGGCAGATCGTGCGACGGTCGAAGCTCCCCGTCAGCGACGACTGGAGCGGCTCGTGTCCCGACTGAGGTTCGGCATCTTCCTGGCCCCCTTCCACCCCGCGGGCGAGAACCCGACCACCGCCCTGCAGCGCGACCTGCAGCTCGTCCAACACCTCGACGACCTGGGGTACGACGAGGCGTGGATCGGTGAGCACCACTCGGCGGGCTCTGAGATCATCGCCTCACCGGAGATCTTCATCGCCGCGGCGGCCGAGCGCACCAGGCGCATCCGGCTCGGTACGGGCGTGGTCTCGCTGAGCTACCACAACCCGCTGTGGGTGGCGGAGCGGATCGTGCTTCTCGACCACCTGACGCGCGGGCGGGTGATGCTCGGCGTCGGGCCCGGTTCGCTGCCCACCGACTCGGCCATGATCGGGCTGAACCCCACCGACACGCGCGAGCTGCTCGAGGAGAACCTCGACATCGTCATGCGGCTGCTGCGCGGCGACGAGCCGGTCACGGCCACGACCCGCACCCATCGGCTGATCGACGCCCGGCTGCACCTGCGGCCCTACTCCGACCCGCTGTTCGACGTCGCCGTCGCCGCGGTGGCCTCGCCCACCGGGCCGCGGCTGGCGGGCCGGCACGGCGTCGGGCTGCTCTCCATCGGCGCCACGCTCACGAAGGAGGGCTTCGACGCGCTCGCCCACCACTGGAACGTGATGGAGGAGCGGGCCGCGACCTTCGGCACCACCGTCGACCGGGCGGCGTGGCGGCTGGTCGGGCTGATGCACGTGGCCGAGACGCGGGAGCAGGCGTACCGGGAGGTCGAGCACGGCATCGAGCAGTGGTTCCGGTACTTCCAGAAGGTCGCCGCGTTCCCGCAGATGGCCGTGGAGGGCGGCGACGTGCGGGAGATGATCGAGTTCGTCAACGAGGCCGGGATCGGCGCCATCGGCACACCCGACGACGCGGCCGCGCAGGTGCAGCGGCTCGTCGACCAGTCGGGCGGCTTCGGCGCCATGCTGCTGCTCGCCCACGAGTGGGCGAACCCGCAGGCCACCCGCCGTTCGTACGAGCTGATCGCGCAGCACGTCATGCCGCGGTTCCAGGGCCAGGCGCAGGCCACGCTCGACGCCAAGGCCCGGGCCAGCGAGTCGCGCTCGGGCCACGCCGAGCAGCAGGTGGCGGCCGTCGCCCACATGACGGAGAAGTACGAGAAGGAGCTGACCGACCGCGGCTGAGCCCACTTCACACACTCCGCACTCGGTTGGTGAAGTCGACGGTCAACCGCGCGTGCCGAACATGCCGGTGAAGGTGCTGCGGTAGACGACCTCGTTGCCGCGGTGCAGCAAGGCGCGCAGCTTCACCAGGCCCAGGCTCGGACGGCTGCGGGAGCGGCGCGCCTCGACCACCTCCATCGAGGCGCGCAGCTCGTCGCCCGCGAACACCGGCGCGGGCCATGCGATCTCCTCGCCACCCGGCGAGCCGAGGGAGGTGGCGCGGGCCAGCACCCCGTCGGCGTAGGCGCGCATCCACAGCGATGCCGTGAACCAGCCCGACGCGGCGAGAGCGCCGAAGATCGAGGCCTTGCCGGCCTCGTCGTCCACGTGGAACGGCTGCGGGTCGAACCGGCGGGCGAATGCGAGCATCTCGTCGCGGTCGACCACCGTGGTGCCGAGGTCGAAGACGCGGCCGGGGGTCAGGTCCTCGAAGTAGAGCTCGGGGTCCACCCCTCACCTCCCGATGATCTCGAGCGCGGCCTTGTGGACGGCGCCGTTGGAGGCGAGCCCGTCGCCACCCGTGAACGTCGCCGACCCGGAGAGGTCGGTGAGCGTGCCACCCGCCTCGGTGAGGATCGGGACGAGGGCGGCGAGGTCCCACGGGTTGGCCGCGGCGTCCACGGCGATGTCGAGCACGCCCTCGGCCACCAGGCAGTACATCCAGAAGTCGCCGAATGCGCGCGTCTCCCAGCACGAGTCGACGAGCCGCAGGTAGTCGTCGCGGCGGCCGATCTCGGAGAACGACTTGATGTCGGTCGTGGAGAGGTAGGCGTCGGCCAGTTCGGTCACGCCCGAGACGGCGATCCGCCGCGGGCCGGAGGGGTCGGAGCACCAGGCGCCCTCCCCGCGGGCCGCCCACCACCGCCTGCCGAGCGCGGGCGCGCTCGCCACCCCGACCACGGGCTCGCCGCGCACCGTGAGCGCGATCAGGGTCGCCCAGACCGGCACGCCACGGGAGAAGTTCTTCGTGCCGTCGATCGGGTCGATCACCCAGCCGCGCTCCGCGTCGGTGACGACCCCACCCCGCTCCTCCCCGAGCACCGCGTCGCCGCCGCGTTCCGCTGCGATCGTGCTGCGCAGCGCGTCCTCGACGGCGGTGTCGGCGTCGGTCACGGGCGTGCGGTCCGGCTTGCGGGTGACCCGCAGGTCGGCGGCCCGGAACCGCGCGAGGGTGATCGCGTCGGCCGTGTCGGCGAGACGGAGGGCGAGCTCGAGATCGGCGTCCACGACTGGCAAGCCTGCCTCACTCACCCGTGGCACCGTCGATCCGCTCCCGCAACAGGTCGGCGTGGCCGTTGTGGCGGGCGTACTCCTCCACCATGTGGAAGAGCACCCAGCGTGCCGACAGCCGCCTCCCCTCGCGGTCGGTGACCATGACGTCCAGGGACGGAAGGGCCGCGGCGATCTCCCGGCCCCGGGCGCACTCCGAACGCCACGTGGCGAAGGCGTCGTCGACGGCGGCCGGGTCGAGGTTGTCGAAGTCGCCGTCGAGGTCGTCGTCGGAGTAGTGGAGCGGCGGCGCGTCCTCACCACCGAGGCGGCGGCGGAACCAGCCGCGCTCGACGTCGGCTATGTGGCGGACGAGCCCGAGCAGCGACAGCGTCGAGGGCTCCACGGGCCGGGTGGCGAGCTGCTCGGGGGTGAGGCCCGCGCACTTCATCTCGAGGGTCGCACGGTGGAAGTCGAGCCAGCCGGCGAGCATCGTGCGCTCGTCGGCGGCGGCAGGCGGACGCGGTCGGTTGTCGTCGGACACGTGCCGATGATCTCGCGCTGCCCGGAACGAGCGGCGCTCCGGTCAGAGCGACCGGGCGAACGCGTGGATGTCGCGGACGGTCGCGCGGTACGCGTCCGGGACGGCCTGCCGGAAGGACATGTCGGCGGCGTGGGTGAGGCCGAGGTTGACCTTTCCCACCACCGGCACGCCGGCCCGCTGCAGCGTGCGGAAGTACGCGATGCCCTCGTCGCGCAGCGGATCCAGCTCGTTGACGGTGATCACGTGCGGGGGCAGGCCCTCGACGTCGGTGGTGGTGGCGAAGTAGGGCCAGCAGAGCGGGTTCTCGGCGTTCTCGCCCGTCGGGTCGTAGACCGAGACGAGCAGGTCCATCATCTCGCAGTCGATGTAGTGGCCGTTGTTCTCGACCATCGACGGCAGTTCGCGCAGCTTGCGGTCGGTGGGCCACCCGTAGCCGCCGCTGATGTAGGGCACCATCGCGTAGACGCCGTCGATGCGGTCCAGCCGCCCGTCCCGCTTGGCCTCGAGCGCGGTGGCGAGCGCGAGGTTGGCGCCCCCCGACTCCCCCTGCACGACGACCGCCGAGATGCCGAGGTCGGCGCGGTGCTCGTGCACCCAGTCGAGCGCGGAGCCGCAGTCGTGGAGCCCCGCGGGGAACGGGTTCGTCCCGTGGGGCGTCCAGGCGTTGCGGAAACAGACCGTGATCACGACCATCCCGGTGGCCGCCAGGTCGCGGCTCCACTGCCGGTGCACCTTGTTGTCCGCGTCGAGGATGGTCATCCCGCCGCCGTGGACGTAGACCAGGCCGGGCAGCGGGCCGGCTGCCTCGGCGGGCCGGACGATGTGCAGCGCGATGTCGTTGCCGTCCACACCGCGCACCGACTCCGTCCGGTACGACACGGCGACCGGCGCCTCCCCGGGCCACTCGGTCGGCAGCGCCGCGTAGAGCCCCTCGAACGCGGCATGCGCACCGCCGACGTACTCGGCCACGGCGGCGGGATCGGCGCTGCGGTCCAGCGGTGGCGGGGCGGCGTGCCCATCCATGCCGAGGGCGCCGAGCGCGGCCCGCAAGCCCGGGTGCAGCCGCGGTTCGGTGCGCAGATCCACGGACGGGTCGTCCAGCCGGCCCTCGCGCCGAGCCCTGGGCGACTGCGTCATTTCGCTCATCTGTGGCCTCTTTGCAACACGAGCGGGATATGGTGCACGCGACTGTGGCTCGGAACACTCTCGGATGTCAATACGACGGGAGGCGGCATCGTGGTGACCCCGCTGCAGGCGCAGCTGGCCGGGGGAGGCGCTCGCCCGTCGGCGCTCGATGCCTTCCGCCGGGCGCGGCGGACGTTCCTCGAGGGCCGCCGCGTCGACATGGGGGCCCTCGCCCGGGAGCTCGGCGTCAACCGGGCCACCCTCTACCGGTGGGTGGGCTCCCGGGAGCAGCTGCTCGTCGAGATCGTCTGGTCACTGGGGCACCGCACGTTCAGCGCGCTGCTCGCGGACCCGGCCACCGTGCAGCCGGGCCGCAGCCGATCGGCGTCGGTCCTCGACGCCTGGGTGCACGCGGTGATCCAGAACCCCGGCATGCGGGCCTTCGTCGAGCACGAGGGCGAGCTCGCGCTGCGGTTGCTCACGACGCGCGCGACCGACTTCCAGTCGCGGCTGCTCGGGGTCGTCCACGACGTCCTCGCCGAGGACCTCGCCTCGGGCCGGGTGCAGACCGAGATCCCCATCGAGGACCTCACGTACGTCGTCGTCCGGATCCTCGAGTCCTACGTCTACCTGACGCTGACCACCGGTGAGCAACCCGACGCCGACCGGGCCGGGCGCGTGCTCCACGCGCTGCTGCCCGCGGTCCCGGCGAACGGGTGACCACGACACCGGGTCGGTGCACGGGATGTGCCGCGATGTGGTCGCGGACACGCACCGATGATCCCGCGCTGCCTAGACTTGCCCGGTGACCACCGTCCTGCTGGCCGAGGACGACGCCGCGATCGCCGAGCCCCTGTCCAGGGCGCTGCAGCGAGAGGGGTACGCCGTCGAGGTCGCCACCGACGGCGCCGCCGCGCTCGAGCGCGTGCGGCGCGGCCAGGTGGACCTGCTCGTGCTCGACCTGGGCCTGCCCGGGATGGACGGCCTGGAGGTCTGCAGGCGCGTGCGGCTGGACGACCCGGACCTACCGGTGCTGATGCTCACCGCCCGCACCGACGAGGTCGACTTCGTCGTCGGGCTGGATGCAGGCGCCGACGACTACGTGGGCAAGCCGTTCCGGCTGGCCGAGCTGCTCGCGCGTGTGCGGGCACTGCTGCGGCGGCTCACCCCGGAGGCCGTCGAGGTGGGCGGCGTGCGGATGGAGCTCTCCGGCCGCCGGGTGCTCGTCGACGGCACCGAGGTGGGCCTGGCCAACAAGGAGTTCGAGCTGCTGCGGGTGCTGCTCCTGCGGGCGGGCCAAGTCGTCACGCGGGAGGAGATCCTGCGCGAGGTGTGGAACGACCCGGACATGAAGACGTCCAAGACGCTGGACATGCACATGTCGTGGCTGCGTCGCAAGATCGGCGGTGAGCGCCGGATCGCCACGGTGCGTGGCGTCGGCTTCCGGTTCAACCAGAGCTGACCGAAGAGGACGGAAGTGTCCCCCGCCGGCAGCCCGCCACATGTCTCGACGGCCCAGCTCCCCGCTGGGCGCACCGCCGAGCCGGCCGAGTATGTCCGATACGAGGCCGGCCCGTCGGCACACCCAGCGGAAACCTGGATCCGCCGATACACGCAACGGGCTGCCGGCGGGGGACACTAGTGCGCCGCCGGATCCTGCAGTCGACGTTGCTCGTGGTCGCCATCACGGCGCTCGTGCTCGGCGGCCCGCTCGCGATCACCACGTGGCGGCTGGTGGAGGACATCCACCGCGCCGACCTGCTGTCCCGCCTCGAGCAGGTGGCGGCGCGGCTGGACACCGCGGGCGCCAGGATCGACCGCGAGTCCATCGAGCTCGCCGTGCCCGCGGGTGGGCGGCTGGTGTTGCAGCGTGCCGGCGAGCCGGACCAGGTCGTGGGCGCGCAGGTGGGCACCGATCCCGTTTCGGAGTCGCTGCCGTTCGCGCCGGGCGACGTGCTCGTCATGCAGGAGCCGCTGCAGCTGATGCGCACCGAGCAGCTGCAGGTGACGGCGGTGGTCCTGCTGCTCGTCGTGCTGTCGGTCGGCACGGGCGCGGTGGTCGCCACCGTCACGGCGCGGCGGCTGGCCGAGCCGCTGCGCGGGGTGGCCGACCGGGCCGCCCGGCTCGGTGCCGGTGACTTCCGCGCGGTGCCCGACCGGCACGGGATCCCCGAGCTGGACCGCGTGTCGGACGTGCTCGACACCTCAGCCGTCGCGCTCGCCGACCTGCTGCAGCGCGAACGGGCGCTCGTCGGCGACGTGTCCCACCAGCTGCGCAGCCGCCTCACCGCGCTGCAGCTGCGGCTCGACGAGCTGGCCTCGCATCCCGACCCGACGGCGCGCAGCGAGGCGCTCGCCGCGCTGGAGCAGGCCGAGCGGCTCGCCGAGGTGCTCGACGAGCTGCTGGAGGCGGCCCGGGTGGCGCGCGCCGCGGGCGCGGAGCCGCGGGACCTGCGGGAGACGCTCGGCGCCGTGGCCGAGGAGTGGCGACCGACGCTCAAGGCGAGCGGCCGTTCGCTCAAGGTCCGGGTGCCCGACGGCCTGCTCGCCCGGGTGACGCCCGCCCGCATCCGCGAGGCGATCGGTGCCCTGCTCGACAACGCGATCCAGCACGGCTCCGGAACGGTGACCCTCAGCGCCCGCGCGGCGGAGACGAGCCTGCTGGTGGAGGTCACCGACGCGGGCGCAGGCGTACCGGAGGAGCTCGTGCCGCACGTGTTCGACCGCGGGGTGTCGGTCGGCTCGTCCACCGGCATCGGGCTCGCGCTCGCCCGCGCGCTGGTGGAGGCCGACGGCGGGCGGCTGGAGCTGTCGCGGGCGCGCCCCCCGGTGTTCACGATCTTCCTGCCGGCGGCCCGAGCGGACGACGTGGTCGCCGCGGGCCCCCGCAGGCCGTCGTCCCCGCGCTGACCGCGTCAGGCCGCCGGGACCCGCCTGCGGACGTCCTCGTCCGGGAAGACGAAGCGGCGGAAGGCCCACCAGCGGAACGCCATGCCGGCGAGCACGCCGACGATCTGCCCGCTCACGAAGTCGGCGACCTCCTGGGTGAGGAGGCTCACCTCGGGGACCGAGAGGTGGAACACGTAGCGCGAGATCGCGAGCGGCGCCGAGTAGACGGCCACGCCGATGCCGCTGACGAGGAAGAACAGCGCCGCCTCGTGGTGGCGCTCACGGCCACCGCGGGTGCGGAAGGACCACTCCCGGTTCAGCACGTACGACACGATCGTCGCCACCAACACCGCGATGATCTTCGCCGTGAGCGGCTTCTCAGCCAGCACCGTGGACTTGAGCAGGAGGAACACCACGGTGTCGATCACCCACGTGGTGCCGCCGACGAAGGCGAACTTCACCAGCTCACGGTGCTTGATGGCGACGTCGCGGTAGGGCTGGGGGATGATCGCCAGCGCCGACTCGACAACGGACACCTGTTCGATCGTGCCAGACGCGGGTGGCGCGGCGCCCGCCGGTAGGCTTCCTCCACCGTGGACGCCACCCGCCCGCACCCCGTCGGGCCCCTTCCAGTCGTCGGGATGGTCGGTGCCGGGCAGCTTGCTCGCATGACGCACCAGGCCGCCATCGCGCTCGGCCAGTCGCTGCGCGTGCTCGCTGCCGACCCGGCTGACCCCGCCGCCCTCGTGTGCGCCGATGTGCACGCAGGAATGCCCTCCGACCTGGAGGCCCTTCGCGCCTTCTCCCGCGGGTGCTCGGCCGTCACCTTCGACCACGAGCAGGTGCCGCAGGAGAACCTGCGCGCCCTCGTCGAGGCAGGCGTGCCCGTCCACCCCGGTCCGGACGCGCTGCTGCACGCGCAGGACAAGCTCGTGATGCGCCGCAGGCTGGCGGGGCTGGGCGTGGCAGGCCCTGCCTACACCGAGGTCCGTGAGCCCGCCGACGTCGCGGGGTTCGCCGGAGAGCACGGCTGGCCGGTGGTGCTCAAGGCCGCCCGTGGCGGCTACGACGGCCGCGGCGTGTGGTTGCTGCGCGGCCCGGAACCCGAGCTCGTCGCTGAACTGCTGGCGGCAGGCACGCCGCTCCTCGTCGAGGAGGCCGTGCCGATGCGCAGGGAGCTGGCCGCGCTCGTCGCGCGTTCCCCGTTCGGCCAGGCCGCCGCGTGGCCGGTGGTGGAGACCGTGCAGGAGGACGGCCAGTGCGTGCAGGTGCTCGCGCCTGCCCCCGGCCTGGACCCGGACGTGGCCGCGGGGGCCCAGGAGATGGCGCTGCGGATCGCCGCCGAGCTGGGCGTCACGGGGTTGCTGGCGGTGGAGCTGTTCGAGCGCACCGACGGCGTGCTCGTGGTCAACGAGCTGGCGATGCGTCCGCACAACTCCGGGCACTGGACGATCGAGGGCTCCCGCACGTCGCAGTTCGAGCAGCACCTGCGCGCCGTGCTGGACTACCCGCTGGGCGCCACCGCTCCGACCGCCCCCGCCGTGGTGATGGCGAACGTCCTCGGGGCGGCGCGGTCGCCCGCGATGTCGGTGGACGAGCGGGTGCACCACCTCTTCGCGCGGTTCCCCGACGTGAAGGTGCACCTCTACGGGAAGGCCGAGCGGCCGGCCCGCAAGGTCGGGCACGTCACCGTGCTCGGTGACGACATGGCCGCGGTGCGGTCGCGCGCGGCGCTCGCCGCGGCGTGGCTGTCCACGGCCGAGTGGCCGGACGGCTGGTCGCCGCACACCGGCCTCCAGCAACAGGAGGTGCAGCGTGCGTGACCCGCAGGTCGGCGTGATCATGGGTAGCGACTCGGACTGGCGCGTCATGGAGGCCGCCGCCGACGCCCTCGCCGAGTTCGAGGTGCCCTACGAGGTGGGTGTCTACTCCGCGCACCGCACGCCCCAGCGCATGCTCGACTACGCCGCGGGCGCGGCGGAGCGGGGGCTGCGCGTGGTGATCGCCGGCGCCGGGGGAGCGGCGCACCTGCCCGGGATGGTGGCCGCAGCCACGCCGCTGCCGGTGATCGGCGTGCCGGTGCCGCTGGCGCAGCTCGACGGCCTCGACTCGCTGCTCTCCATCGTCCAGATGCCGGCGGGCGTGCCGGTGGCCACCGTGGCCGTCGGCGGGGCGCGCAACGCCGGGCTGCTCGCCGTCCGGATCCTCGCCGCGAGTGACGCCGCGGTGCGGGAGCGGATGGTGCGCTTCCAGGCCGACCTCGCCGACTCCGTGATCGCCAAGGACGCCGCACTGCGCGCTACCGCCGCCGAAAAGTGATCTGAAGAAATCTCGTGGCGCGCCCGCGTCTCCCGGTCGTACTGTGGCCGTACACGTGAGAGGAGGTGGTCCAGCGTTGAATAGCTACAGGACTCGTGAGGTGGCTGTCCGCTAGCACCACAGGACTCGTTCCGACGGCCAAGTGGAAGCCGGTGTGGTGCCGGCGAATTCCAGGCAGTCACCCGTGATCCCCGGGCCCGAGCCCGTCCAGCTCGGCTTGCGCAGCACCCGCTGCGGCCCGGGGATCACGCATGTCCGGACCAACTGCGGGCCCGGTCGCGATCGCGACCGGGCCCGCAGTTGGGTGCCGGGGAGCTCAGGGCTCGGGTGAGAGCAGCGCGCCGATCTCGCGGAGGCGGGGCGCGTGCTTGCGGGCGTGGTGCGCGCAGAACAGGAGGTCGAGCTCGCTCGGGAGCACGGCGCGCACCTGGGCCTCGGCCGCGCAGCGGTCGCAGCGGTCCTGCCGGGTGAGAACGGGCGCTGCCCCTGCGGGGAACACGGCGGCCGTCCCGCTACGCGCCGCGGGCGGCGGACAGCGGACTGGTCGCGGGGGTGCCTGCCGCCCGCGACCAGTTCGCCGGCCGTGCCGCAGGTGGTCCCGGCGTGATCGACGTGGCGGAGAGGGGCGAGGTCACGGTGGCTGAGGGGGGCGCCTGCGTGCTCATCGTCGAACTCCGTTCCGCCAGATCGCCGGCTGCGGCATGAAGAAGGATCCGGCACCGGTCGAGGGCGCTACCACCCCGCTGTCCTCCCGTCGGACTGCCGCCAGCGTGACCTTCACGATGGGGGCTGTCCCCCAGGCCTGCCGTGGACGGGGGCTCGTCCGGTGTGGTACGCGTCAGGCTCGGCGTTCCAGCCGGGCGACGGCGGCCTCGAGGCGCTCCGCCACATCGTGCAGGCTCGGCTCGCGGGGCAGCATGTCGACCACTTTCCGGAACTGCTCCCGCCAGCTCTCCAGATCGTCGGGCCTGCCGCCGGCGGCCAGCCACGCGCGCAGTGCGAGGTTGTGGGCGGCCACCACGGCGGCGCCGGTCACCGCCGCGCGCAGGTCGCCGTCCGGCTCTCCGGCGAAGCGCTCGCGCAGCCGCCGCGTGAACAGGCGGCGGTAGTGGTCGACCCGCGCCGACTCGCGATCCCGGAGGGCAGGCACCTCGTGCGTGAGCCGGAAGCGTTGAACGGAGAGCTGGGGGTCGTCGGCGTAGAGGTCGAAGACCGTCTCGCCTGCTCGCACCACGAGCGCCGCGGTCGGTTCGGCCGGGTGGGCGGTGGCGAACACCTCCGCGACCCGTGCGAGGCCGACCTCGTGGTCGGGCGAGATCGCGTCCTCCTTGCTCGGGAAGTAGCGGAAGAACGTCCGACGCCCGACGCCGGCCGCGGCCGCGATGTCGTCGACGGTCGTCTCCTCGTACCCCCGGTCGCGGAACAGGCGGATCGCGGCGGCCACGAGCTCCCGGCGCACCTCGGCCCGGCCCTCGGGGGAGCGGCCGCGACGGGAAGTGCCGGTCATGTGTCTCCCCATCCTTCGATGGCACGGAGGGTAGCAGGATCGGTGTACAGATGGCACGCAGTGCCGTTACGCTGTCACCATGAACCCCGACTTCGACACCTACCGGCTCAGCGACGAGCACGAGGCGCTGCGCCAGGCGGTGCGGGCGCTCGCGGAGAAGGAGATCGCCCCGTACGCCGCGGAGGTCGACGAGCAGGGCCGCTACCCGATCGAGGCGCAGAACGCCCTGGTCAAGGCGGGGCTCCAGGCCGTCGTCATCCCCGAGGAGTACGGCGGCGAGGGGGCCGACGAGCTGGCGGGCTGCATCGTGATCGAGGAGGTGGCGCGCGTCTGCGCCTCGTCCTCGCTGATCCCGGCCGTCAACGGGCTGGGGCTCACGCCGATCCTGCTGTCGGCGTCCGACGAGCTGAAGCGCCAGGTCCTCCCGTCCATCGCGGCGGGCGACGCGATGATCAGCTACGCGCTGTCGGAACGCGAGGCGGGTTCGGACGCCGCGTCGATGAAGACCCGCGCCCGCCGCGAGGGCGACTCCTGGGTGCTCAACGGCACCAAGTGCTGGATCACCAACGCCGGCGAGTCCACCTGGTACACGGTGATGGCCGTGACCGACCCGGAGAAGAAGGCCAACGGGATCTCGGCGTTCGTCGTGCACCGCGACGACCCCGGCTTCGAGGTGGGGCCCAAGGAGCGCAAGCTGGGGATCAACGGCTCGCCCACCCGGGAGATCTACTTCACCGACTGCCGGATCCCGGCCGACCGCATCATCGGCGCCGAGGGCACCGGCTTCAAGACCGCGCTCTCCACGCTCGACCACACGCGCCCGACGATCGGCGCGCAGGCCGTCGGAATCGCGCAGGGCGCGCTCGACGTCGCCACCGCGTACGTCAAGGAGCGCAAGCAGTTCGGCAGGCACATCGCCGAGTTCCAGGGCATCCAGTTCATGCTCGCCGACATGGCGATGAAGGTGGAGGCCGCCCGCCAGCTCGTCTACGTCGCCACCTCGCGCGCCGAGCGCGGCGAGCCGGACCTCGGGTTCATCTCCAGCGCGGCGAAGTGCTTCGCCTCCGACACGGCGATGAGCGTCACCACCGACGCCGTGCAGCTGCTGGGTGGCTACGGCTACACCAAGGACTTCCCGGTGGAGCGCATGATGCGCGACGCGAAGATCACGCAGATCTACGAGGGCACCAACCAGATCCAGCGGATGGTGATGGCGCGGGCCCTGCTGAGGTGATGCGTGGCGTCACCCGGCGAGCCGGGTTCCGAGGAACTCGAGGATCTCCGCCCGCGCCGCCTTCGCCTGCGGGACCAGGCCGGGCATGCTGAGGAACGCGTGCGGCGCTCCGGGGTGCTCGGCGAGCTGCGCGGGTGCGCCGGCTTCCCGCAGCCGTTCGGCGTAGCGGCGGCCGTGATCGGCCACCGGGTCGACGGTCGGAACCACCACGAGCGCGGGGGCCAGCCCGCTCAGGTCGTCGGCGTGCAGCGGCGACAGGGCGCGGGGATCGGTTCCCGGCGGAACGGCCAGCCGGTGGAACAGGCGCATCTGCGTGAGGGTCAGCGTCGGGCTGTCGGCGTGCTGGGCGAACGAGGCGTGCTCGGTCATCGTGTCGGTGAGATCGACAGCGGGGTTGACGAGCACCTGCGCCCGGAGGGACAGGCCGGAATCCCTGGCCCGGATCGCGGCGAGCGCCGTGACCAGCCCGCCCGCGCTCTCGCCGAAGACGGCGGCGCGATCGGGTCGGCTCCCCATTCGGTGCCGTGCCGCACCACCTGCCGGAGCACGTCCCAGCCGTCGTCGACGGCCGCAGCGAGCGGCGTCCTCGCGTCGAGGAGGCGGTGCTCGACGGAGACGACGAGGGCGGGCAGCCGTGCCGCGAGGTGGCTGTTGACCCAGTCGCTCTGCACGGCCGTGCCCACGAACCCGCCGCCGTGCACGTGGAGCACCAGCGGCAGGGCGGCGGGCCCTGGCGAGGGCCGGTAGACCCGGACCCGGACCGTTCGGTCCGGTAGCGCCACCTCCTGCCAGCGGATCGTGGCGCTGCGGTCCGGGAGCCCGGTGATCACCCGGATCAGACGGGAGGCCCGCCTGCGGTTCTCCGCGTCGCGGAAGGCGGCCAGGTCCTCCTCCGTCATGGCCGACCAGTCGGGCTCCTTCCTCAGGGCCTGCAGCAGCCGGATGCCCAGTGGGAGCCGTTCCGCGCTCATGACGTCGGTCATGTCTCCTCCTCGACCGGAGTTTCGCTACCGGAGGTATCGATACTGATCGTAGCGCAATTGGCTATCGTGCGGCCATGACCAGACCGCCCGGTCGCCCCCGCTCCGGCATCGACGACGTGGTCTTCGCCGCGACGCTGAGCACGGTCCACGAGCTCGGCTACGCCCACGCCACCGTCGACCGCATCGCCGCAGCGGCGGGTGTGGCGAAGACGACGATCTACCGCCGATGGCCGTCGAAGGGTGCGCTGGTGGCGGACTGCCTCGTCCACGCGTTCGGCCCGGCGCCGCTCGAGGGCGCAGGCAAGGCCGAGGTGATCGCCTCGGCCATCCGCTGGGCCGCTGGGAAGATCGGCGAGCCCGGGGTGGGCGCGGCCTTCGCGGGCGTGTTCAGCGACGCCGTGAGCGACCCTGACCTGCGCGAGGTCCTGTCCGCGCGGTTGCAGGACCCGTACCGGCGCGCACTGCAGGACGTGCTGGACGAGCCGGAGAACCGGGTCCTGTTCCTGATCGATGTCGTCGTCGGGATCCTGCTCCACCGGATGGGGATGACCGGCGAGCCGATGGTCGAGGCCGACGTGGACGCGCTGGTCGAGATGGTCTGCGGATATTTCACCCAAGAGGGTTGATCAAGCTGTGACTACACCGTCACCGGTTGTGCCTTGCACCGAAGGATGGAATCCTCCGCGCGGATGTCGGCGCAACACAGCTCCCCACTGTCCTTGCCGATACGCGACCCGTCCCGATCGGCATGGGTCGATGCGGCCAAGGGCCTGTCGATCCTGCTCGTGGTGGCTCACCACGCGGTGTCGTTCCTCCACACGTCCGGGCTCGCGCCGCCGGCCGTGGTGGCCGTCAACACCGCACTCGCGTCGATGCGCATGCCGTTGTTCTTCCTCGTCTCCGGGCTCTTCGTCGCGGGGCCGCTCGCGGCGCCGTGGCGGACGCTGCTGCACAAGCGCGTCGCGTTCTTCCTCTACCTCTTCGCGCTGTGGACCCTGCTCCGCTTCGCCTTCTTCCACATCCCCGCGGTGGCGGCCGTGGACCCCTACGTCCACGACACGGACGTCGTCGCGTTGGCCATGGCGCCACTGGTCCCAGGTTCCGGGGTGTGGTTCATCTACGCGCTCGCACTCTTCGCGGTGATCGCCAAGCTGAGCCGCCCGGTGCCGGTGTGGCTCCAGCTCGGAGCCGCAGGCGTGGTGTCGGCGTTCGTCGGGGCGGAGATCCTGCAGTTCGAGGCCGAGGTCTGGACGCGCATGGCCCGCCACCTGTTCTTCTTCCTGCTCGGCTGGCACGCCCGGACGCTCGTCGAGCGGGTGGCCCGGTCCAGCACGGCGCTCCGGGTGACCGTCACGGCCGCGGCGTGCGTCGGCTGTGCGGCGGGCGCCGTCGTGCTCGGCCTCCGTTCGATCCCGGGCATCGCGCTCGGGCTGAACCTCCTCGCCGTCACGTTCGGGGTGCTGTTCGCCGCCTGGGTCGCGCGGTACCGGGTGGGTCGCCCGCTCGTCGCCCTCGGCGCGCAGACGCTGCCGGTCTACCTGATCCACATCTTCTGGATCGCCGTGGTCATGGTCGGGGTGGCGAACCTCGACGTCCCGCCCGTGGCGCAGTACGCGCTTCCCGCGGCGATCGCGGTCGTGTGCACCGTGCTGTCGCTCCTGACGCATCGCCTGCTGGTGGCGGGGGGCGGCGCGTGGCTCTTCGCGCTCCCGCGGCGGCTGGCCTACCGGGCCCCGGCGACGGTCACGGGATGACGCGGTTCCAGGCCTCCTGCACGGGGCGGTAGTCGACCAGGACGACACCCTCGTCGGCGACGAGCTCGCGGGCGAGCGGCGAGACGAGGAACTCGAGGTCGGCGCGGCGTCCGCGCTCGCCGTCCCGGTCGGCGGTGGCGGGGTGCACCGCCCACTCGGTGAGCCCGGGCGGCAGGGCCCGCAGCAGCTCGGCGTAGCGGTCGGCCTTGGTGGCCGGGTGGAGGCGGGTGCTGTCCAGGAACGGGTGGTCGACCACCGGACGGCCGTTCCGGCGGGCCCGCCGACGGCCCGGTTCCAGCCACACGCGCACGGCGAGCCGGTGCTCCTCGGCGAGCGCCACCGCGAGGTCGAGGACGTCGTCGCGCCCGCCGTCGGCGATGCTGTGGAAGTCCAGGTGGGTGGGGTGCAGGCCGGCGGCGAGCACGACGTCGAGCTGGGCGCGGAACTCCCGCTCGACCTCCTCGATGCGCGCTCGCGCGACGAGCCGCTCGACCTGCCCGTACCGGGGGAGCAGGCCGTCCGCCTCCACCAGCGTCGGGACCTCCCCTGCCGGCGCGACCGGAGCCCACCGGTCGAGCGGGTGATCGCGCACCAGCGTGAGGTGGATCCCGAACGGGACGTGCGGGCGCTCGCGCAGCAGCCGCATCGCCTGCCCGGCGCCAGGGCAGGGCACCATCAGGCTGCACGAGGTCGCGATCCCCTCCTCGACGGCGGCGATGACGCCGGCGTTGACCGCGCGGCTCATGCCGAGGTCGTCGGCGTTCACGATCAGGACGCGCGCGTCGGGCGGGAGGCCGAGCAGCTCGCTGGACAGCACCCGGCTATCCGAGCCGGACCGTGGTGCGTTCGGCCGTGGCGCGGCGGGCCAGCGCGGCCTCGTCCGGGTGGCGGACCTGCACCAGCGACGCCTCCGCGGCCAGCACCGCGAGCAGACCGTCCCGCAGGCAGTCGCCCGTGTTCCAGTCCAGGGTGGACAGCACGCGGTCGGTGCGCGACAGACCCAGCTCGCCCGCGCGGGCCCTGGCGCCCGCGAGGACCTCGTCGACGCTCGCGCCGTCGAGGGCGGGGGCGCTGCCGGGAACCTGCTCCCACGGCACGAAGTCGTCACCCTGCAGCCGGACCTCGGTGGCGAAGTCGACCACCCCCGGCGGCAGGCCGGGGACGCCCTTGCCGAAGGCGTCGAGCGACAGCGCCACCACGCCACCGGCCGGGTCGGACGCCAGCGCGATGTCGACCCGGTCCGCGTCGCACAGCACCCACTCGGCGCCGGTCGGCTCGCTGACGACCTCGGCCCCGCACCACCAGGCCGCGAGCAGCACGGCGGCCGTCTGCCAGTGCGCGGGCAGCAGCAGCGCGACCGGCGTGCCCGGCTCGACGTCGCACTCCTCGCGCAGCAGGTTGGCCGCCTTCGCGGCCCAGTTGGCCGTGGTGGTGCCGGAGAGCTCCACGCGTTCGCCGGTCGCGTCGTCGTAGAACGTGATCAGCGGGCGAGCGGCGGAGCTGCCGGTGCGCAGCGGACCGAGCAGAGCGGCGGTGAGGGTCACGCCCCCACCATATGGCGGCCCCCGCCGGCCGCCCTCAGTCGATGCACGGCACGCCCGAGGCCGTGACCGGTTCCGTCGGCTTCGGCGCGGCGTTCGTGGTGGGTGCAGGCGGCTCGCTCGCCTCCGCGGGCACCACCGCCGGGTCGAAGTCGGAGCCCAGCACCACGTTGAGGTGCCCGCGGGCCACCGATCCGTCGTGCTCGGTGCTGATGTCGCCCAGCTGCTCCGCCACCACCCGCGCGGCCTCGGCGTCGGGGCCGGTGTAGCGGACCACGGAGGTGTCGGTGGCCTCGGTGTTGTCCACGATCCCGCGTGCGAACCCGAGACCGCGCAGGTGGTCGGCCACCGAGGCGGCCATCCCACCCAGCGCCGAGCCGTTCTGCACGTCCACCACGTAGCGCGACGCGATGAGGTCGGCGGGCGGCGGGGGTGGCAACGCGGCCCGCGCCTCTGCGGCCTGCGCGGCGGCCTGCGCGGCGGCCTCCGCGGCTGCGGCCTGTTCGCCGATCCGCCGCTCGATGAACTCCTCGACGGTCCGGGGATCGACGAGCACGACGTCGCCGCGGGCGTTGGAGTCGCGGCCGTCGGTGGGGATCGTGACGAACTGCAGGTTCCCGGCCGCGATGTCGGCCGCCTGCCCGGCGAACCCGAGCAGGTCCCAGCCCGCGTCGATGACGAGCGACTGCTGCGCCACCTCGACGAGCGTGCCGAGCCGGGCAGGGTCGGACAACGTGCCACCGGCGAGGATCTTGTCGGCGACAGCGGCGAGGAACACCTGCTGACGCCGGATGCGGGACAGGTCGCCCTCGGGCAGGCCGTGCCGCTGGCGGACGAACGCGAGCGCATCGGTCCCGGAGATCGTCTGCGGGCCCGCAGGGAAACGGGCGCCGGACAGCGGGTCGTCGACGGGATCGCGCAGGCAGACGTCGACGCCACCGATCGCGGTGGTGAGGTTGTAGAACCCGAGCAGGTTGATCTCGGCGTAGTGGTCGACGCTCTGCCCCGTCAGGTTCTCGACGGTGCGGACGAGGGTGCTGCGGCCCTCCTGCGCAGACTCGGTCTCGATCTGCTGCGGGTCCTTCACCCCCTCTGCCACCAGCCGCTCGGCGGCGAGCGCTTTGGTCGCCGGGTACGCGGCGTTGATCTTGTCGCGGCGGTAGCCGGGGATGTTCACGTAGGCGTCGCGCGGGATGGAGAACGCGGTGGCGGCCCCACCGCCCTCCGGCACGTGCAGCAGGATGATCGTGTCGGAGTTCAGCACGCCGGTGTCGGGGCCGCTCGAGAGCATCCGCTGCACCTCGGGCGGCAGCGGGTTGCCGTGCGCGTCGGTGCGGCTGTCCACGCCGACGAGCAGGATGTTCAGGTCGCCGCCGTCCCCGCCGCCCGCGATCACATCCGTGGTGCTGATGCCCGCCGTGACGTCGCGGTACAGGCCCCACGCCGTGCCGGTGAGCGCCATGACCAGCGCCGACGCCACCACCAGCGCGATGCGGAGCCGTCGCCGGAGACGGCGCCCCGGCCGCTCGACGCGCCCCGGCCGGAGACCGGTGCGCGGGCGAGGGACGTCCCCCGGCCGGGGGTGTCGGGGAACGGCAGGCGCACGGTCCCAGCCCGCCGGCCGGGGCCGGGTGAGCGTCGTGCGCGTCGTGCTCCGTCCCTCCATCGGTGCACCTCCGCGCGTCGGGATCATCCTCCTCTCCTAGGGTGCAACACGGAACGCGCTCGTCCAGGACGCCGCGGGGCGTGTCGCGGGTGACCGCCGTCGCGGCACTGCCATTTACGCACCGTTACTCGGGTGGACGTGCCCGGAGCGGAGGGAGCTCTCGTTGTCCGAGCAGCTGTCGCTTCTGCTGCCCGTCTGGGCAGGTGACCGGCCCGACTTCCTCGCCGACGCGTTCCACTCCTCGGTGGACGCGCAGACCCGACGGCCGGACCAGGTCGTCATCGTGCGTGACGGGCCGGTGCCCGACCCGCTCGCCGAGAAGATCACGGAGCTCGTGAAGGAGAGCCCCGTGGCGGTGGACGTCGTGGAGCTGGAGCGCAACGTCGGTCTCGGCCCGGCGCTCGACGCAGGGCTCGCCGCGTGCCACCACGACGTCGTGGCCCGCATGGACGCCGACGACATCTCCCTGCCCCACCGGTTCGCGGTGCAGCTGCCGATCATCGAATCCGGGGTCGACATCGTCGGGTCCGGGCTGGTCGAGTTCGCCGACGACCCGGACGAGATCGTCGCCACCCGCGCCGTTCCGACGGATCCGGCGGAGATCCGGCGCCGGGCCCGGTTCGCGACCCCGTTCAACCATCCGACCGTCGTGTACCGGCGGCCGCTCGTCACCGGCGTGGGCGGCTACACCGACTTCGCGAAGATGGAGGACTACCTGCTCTGGGCGAAGCTCATCCTCGCCGACGCGCGGGTGGCCAACGTCGCCGAGCCCCTCGTGAAGTACCGCGTGGGCGCGGGCGCGTACGGCCGCCGCGGGGGGCTCGAGCTGTTGCGGGCCGAGATCGCCGTGCAGCGCCGCTTCCGCGAGCTCGGGTTCACCACGCCCGCCCAGTTCGCTCGCAACCTGGTCGTACGCGGTGGCTACCGATTGGTCCCGGAGAGCCTCCGCCGTTCGGCGTATCGGAGAGTAATCGCTCCCTACCGACGGTGACATTCCTCGGAGGTAGTGGAAGCATCGCGCCACCCGATCGAGGGGGTGTGATGGATCAGTCGCCCGAGGATCTCGCGGTGCAGGGTGTCGCGCTGCTCGCCGAGGGCCGACCGCTCGAGGCCGCGGAGGTACTGCGCCAGGCCGTGGCGGGCGGCGCCCCGTCGGCGCTCGACCTGCTCGTGCGGGCCTACTTCGACAGCGGGAGCTGGCGGGCGGTCGTCGACGTGCTGGAACCGCACGTCGAGCAGGAGGACCTGCGGTTCGCCGGGCGGCTGGGCGTCGCACTGGTGCAGCTCGGCGAGTGGGACCGGGCCGAGTCGGTCCTCCGCCTCGCGGTCGAGTCGGGTGACGTGCCGGCCGCGAACGACCTGGCGATCCTGCTGCGCGACGAGGGGCGGCTGGTCGAGGCCGTGCACCTGCTCGTCGACGCCGCCGCCGCGGGTGACCAGCTCGCCGCGGCCAACCTGGTGGCGCTGCATCTCGAGGCGGGCGACCTGCCCGCCGCCGCGGCCGCCGCGGAGCGGTACGCGACGGAGCGGCGCCCCGACACGATCCTGGCGCTGGCCGACGTCCGCGCGCAGCAGGGCCGCTTCTCCGACGCCGACGCGCTCTACCGGCGCGCCGGGGAGCTCGGCGCGTTGCGGGCCCGCACCGCGTATGGGCAATTCCTGCTAGCCCGCGGCGACGTGGCCGCCGCGGAGCGGGAGTTCCGGGAGGCCGAGCGGATCGCCGAGCCCGGGTGGGCCTTCGCGCTCGGTCGCTTCCTCCTCGACGAAGGTAGGGTCGACGAGGCGCGCCCGTACCTGGAGATCGCCGTCGCCGAGGGCGACCGGCAGGCCCTCGAGGCGCTGGCCGAGGTGGACGGGGTGGACGCCGACGAGTACTGATCTCCCGCTGCACGACTCCGTGCTCGTCACCGACGGCGGCATGGCCACCGCGCTCGAGGCCCGCGGGCACGACCTCTCCGACGCGCTGTGGTCGGCCCGGCTCCTGATCGACGCCCCCTCGGAGATCACGGCCGTTCACCGGGCCTTCTTCGCCGCCGGTGCCGACGTTGCGATCACGGCGAGCTACCAGGCCTCCTTCGACGGTCTGGCCGCGCGAGGCGTCGACACGGCAGGCGCCGAGCGGTTGCTGCGCCGCAGCGTCGAGCTGGCCCGCGCCGCCGTACCGGCGGATGGCCGCAGGCGGTGGGTGGCGGCTTCGGTGGGGCCGTACGGTGCCGTGCTGGCCGACGGGTCGGAGTACCGCGGTCGTTACGGGCTGAGCGTCGCCGCCCTGCGGGCGTGGCACCGGCCGCGGATGGAGGCACTCGCGGCGGCGGGCCCCGATCTGCTCGCGCTCGAGACCGTGCCCGACGTCGACGAGGCCGAGGCCGTCGTCGGTGCCCTCGCCGGGCTCGGCGTGCCGGCGTGGCTGAGCTACAGCATCGACGGCGATCGCACCCGCGCGGGCCAGCCGCTCGCCGACGCCTTCGCCGTGGCCGCCGACGTGCCGGAGATCGTCGCCGTCGGCGTCAACTGCTGCGCGCCCGCGGACGTGCCGGCCGCCGTCGCGCTCGCCCGCGAGATCACCGGCAAACCGGCGATCGCCTACCCGAACAGCGGGGAGGGCTGGGACGCCGGGGCGCGGGCGTGGGCCGGCCCCTCCTGCTTCAGTGGCGCCGACGCCCGCAGGTGGGTCTCGGAGGGCGCGCGGATCGTCGGCGGCTGCTGCCGGGTGGGGCCGGCGGACATCGCGGCACTTGCAGAGGTCCTCGGAAGTTCAGGAAAGCCACATTCAGGGCCTACGAAGCCCTGAATGTGGCTTTCCTGAACCAGGGGCCCGGCGGCCGTCCGGCTACCGTGCGGGCGTGCTGAGCGATCCCGTTCGGGCCTACGGCGACCGGCTCGCCGTCGTCACCGTCACCCGGCGGGGGCGGCCGTCCGTCGACGGGCTCCGGGCCTCGCTGCCCGCCGGCACGCGCCTGGTCGTCGTCGGCACCGCCTCCTGCGCGCGGGACGAGGATGTGGTGCGGCTGCCCGAGGACGTCGGCTGGGCGGCTGCGGTCAACCGCGGCGTGGCCGGGCTGGAACCCGACGTCGGGTGGGTCGTGCTCGCCGACCCGGGCCTGCGGTGGCGCCCCGGTGCGATCGACACGCTGCTCGCCGCAGCGGTCCGGTGTCCGCGGGCGGGGCTGCTGGGCCCGGCGCTGCACGGCGTCCCCGGGCCGGCCGGGGGACCGGTGCCGGGCCTGCTCGACGCCGCGCGCGGGCGGATCGCGAGCGGCACCGGCGCCGGGCCGACGGGCTGGCTGTCCACCGCAGGCGCGCTGGTTCGCCGCGCCGCGTGGGACTCCGTCGACGGGTTCGACGGCCGTTACCTGGACGGACCCGGCGGGATCGGCGACGTCGACCTGGGGGACCGGCTGGGCCGGGCGGGGTGGCTCGTCGTGTTCGTCCCGAATGCCGAGGCGGATGCCGAGCCCGGTGACACGTTCGTGGAGCGGCACGGCATCCTGGAGCCGCACGCGGCCGGGCTGCACCGGTACGTGCGCGACCGCGCTCGTGGACCGGCGCGGGCGCTGGCGGCGCTCGCGCGCCGCGCACCGGACCTGAAACCGTAGGAGGAGAGCGCGTGCTGGACGACGTCGAGGCCGTGGTGCTGGTCGGCGGCAAGGGAACGCGGCTTCGGCCGCTCACGCTGTCGGCGCCCAAGCCCATGCTGCCGACGGCCGGCGTGCCGTTCCTGGCACACCTGCTCTCCCGCATCCAGGCCGCCGGGGTGCGCCGGGTGGTGCTCGGCACCTCGTACCTCGCGGAGACCTTCTCCGAGTACTTCGGTGACGGCAAGCCGCTCGGCCTGGAGATCGAGTACGTCGTCGAGGACGAGCCGCTGGGCACCGGCGGTGGCATCCGCAACGTCTACAAGTACCTCTCCGCGCCGGACGTGCTCGTCTTCAACGGTGACGTGCTGTGCGGCACGGACCTGACCGCGGTGGTCGAGACCCACCGCCGCACCAAGGCGGATGCCACGCTGCACCTGGTGCGCGTGCAGGACCCGCGGGCGTTCGGCTGCGTGCCCACCGACGAGGACGGCCGGGTCACCGCGTTCCTCGAGAAGACCGAGGACCCGCCGACCGACCAGATCAACGCCGGCTGCTACGTGTTCCGCCGCGAGGTGATCGAGTCGATCCCCGAGGGCAGGCCGGTGTCGGTGGAGCGCGAGACGTTCCCCGGGATGCTTGAGGCAGGTGCCCGCGTCTCCGGGCACGTCGACGCCGCCTACTGGCGCGACCTGGGCACCCCGCTCGACCTGGTGAAGGGCTCCGCCGACCTCGTACGCGGCGTGGCGCCGTCGGCGGCGCTCCCCGGGCCGACCGGTGAGTCGCTGCTGCTGGAGGACGCGAACGTCGACGACTCCGCACGTGTGTTCGGCGGCACGATCGTCGGGCGCGGCGTGAAGATCGGCAAGGGCGCCCGGGTCGACGGCTCGATGCTGTTCGACGGCGCCGTCGTCGAGGACAACGCGCGCGTCGTGAACTCGGTCGTCGGCACCGGCGCGCGCGTCGAGGAGAGCGCCGCCGTGTACGACGCCGTGATCGGCGACCGGGCCGTCGTGGGCGCCCACTGCGAGCTGCGGCACGGCATGCGGATCTGGCCCGACGTGGTGCTGCCCCCGCACGGGCTGCGCTTCTCCCCGGACGTCTGATCACATGACGACCGCCGCGGCGGGCGCGAGCACGAGGGAGTGGCGGCCGGACTTCCGGCTCGACGTCGCCGCCGTGCTCGGCCCGCTGCGGCGCGGCCGCGGCGACCCCACGTGGCACGCCGACGGCGCGGCGATCTGGCGGACCGGCACCACTCCGGACGGCCCGGCCACCCTTGCGCTGCACCGGCGCGCCGACGGCACCGTGGTCGCGCAGGCGTGGGGTCCCGGCGCCGCCTGGTCCCTCGAGGGCATCCCGGCGCTGCTCGGCGCGAACGACCGCCCGGAGGAGTTCGTCGCACACCACCCGCTGGTCGCGGAGACCGCGAAGCGGATGCCGGGGCTGCGCCTCGGTGCGTCGATGCGGGTGTGGGACGTGCTGGTGCCCTCGGTGCTCGAGCAGAAGGTCACGGGCACCGAGGCCCGGCGCTCGTGGCGGGAGCTGTGCCGCCGCTTCGGCGACCCGGCGCCGGGTCCGGCCCCTGCTGGTATGCGGGTGCCGCCGTCGCCTGCGCAGCTGCGCGCGATCCCGGACTGGGAGTGGCACCGGGCCGGCGTCGACCTGGCGCGCAGGCGCGCCATCCTGGCCTCGGCCGCGGTGGCGCACCGCCTGGAGGCGGCCTGTGAGCTCGGCGGCAACCGCGGGCGGGAGCTCCTGCGGAAGGTGCCCGGGATCGGGGTGTGGACCGCTGCGGAGATCGCCCAGCGCGCCTGGGGCGACCCCGACGCGGTGAGCGTCGGCGACTTCCACATCCCGTCGGTCGTCGGCTGGGCGCTGCTCGGTCGCCCCCTCGACGACGCGGGGATGCTCGCCGAGCTCGCCCCGTACGTGCCGCAGCGCCACCGGGCGGTGCGCTACATCGAGGCCTCGGGGTTCCGCCGCCCCCGCTTCGGCCCGCGCTTCTCCGCGAAGGACTACCGGGCCATCTGATGACGAACCTGCAGGGGGCCGGGTCGGTCGGGGCGTCTGCTAGCCCTTCACCGCGCCGGAGGCCAGCCCCGCGACGTAGAAGCGTTGGAGCGCCACGTAGAGCACGACGCAGGGGATCATCGCGATCACCGACCCGGCGGCGATGAACCCGAAGTCGATGTCCCCGTACGTGCCCTGTTGCAGGTTCACCAGCGCCACCGGGAGCGTGTAGAGGTCGCGGTCGGTGAGGAACGTGAGGGCGCCGAGGAACTCCGTCCACGCGGCGAGGAAGGCGTACAACGCCACGGTGGCCGCGCCCGGCACGATCAGCGGCCGGAGCACCGACGTGACGATCCGGAGGGTGCTCGCCCCGTCGATGTGCGCCGAGTCCTCCAGCTCGCCTGGCACCGACGAGAAGGCGTTGCGCATCACGAGGATCCCGAACGGCAGGTTCACGGTGGTGTTGAACAGCACCAGCCCGAACAGGCTGTCGGTGAGCCGCATGGTGTTCATCTGCAGGTACAGCGGCGTGAGGATCGCCTGGAACGGCACCATCATCGACGCCACGACCAGCGCGAACAGCACCGGACCCGAGCGGAAGCGGAACCGGGCGAACCCGTAGCCCGCCGCGGTGGCGAGCACCGTGGTGAGCGCGGCCGTGGACAGCGCCACGACGAGGCTGTTGCCGACCGCCCCGATCAGGTTGCCGGGGCCCGTCACCAGCGCGACGAAGTTCTCACCGGTCACGTCGAAGAACGTGGCCGGGTCCGGCGCGGCCACGATCACGTCGCCAGGCTGCACGGACCGGAACAGCGCCCACGCGAGCGGCACGGTGAACACCAGGAAGGCGCCCGTGCCGCCCACCGCGTAGAGCACCCGCTTGGTGCGCGTCTCGCGCCGGCCCGTGCTGTGCCCTATCGGCCTCCGCTTCGCTCCGGCGGCTCGCGGGCCCTTCAGGTGCCGTCCCGCTCCTCCGGTGCTCGGTCGCTCGTGTCCGATTGCCTCCGCTTCGCTCCGGCGGCTCGCAGGCCCTCGAGACGCGGTCCCGCTCCTCCGGTGCTCGGTCGCTCGTTCCTCGCTCCCTGCGCGCCTCCCCCGCGGCACCGCGTCCGCCTGCTCGTTCCTCGCTCCCTGCGCGCCTCCCCCGCGGGACGGCACCGGCCCGCTCGCGTCCCCGCTCATGTTCACTCCTCGCTGCGCAGCAGCCGCAGCTGCAGGGCCGTCACCAGCGCGACCACGACCACCAGCACGATCGACAGGGCGGTCGCCGCCCCGAGCTGCAGCTGCACGAAGGCGCGCTTGTAGATGTGGAGGACGACGGTCGTCGTCGCGGATCCCGGGCCGCCGCCCGTGAGGATGTAGAACTGGGTGAACGCCAGCAGCGAGCCGATCACCGAGATCACCAGGCTCATCGCGATCGTGCGGCGCAGCATCGGGATCGTGATCCGCCACTCCTGCTGCCACCAGCTCGCGCCGTCGAGGTCGGCGGACTCGTAGACCTCGCGGGGGATGGCCTGCATCCCGGCCATCAGCAGCAGCATCGTCAGGCCCGCGACGCCCCAGATCACGAGCACCGAGATCAGCACGGTGGCCAGCGCGCCGTCCACGAGCCACGCGGTGCTGCCGTCGGTGATGCCGAGGGCCGCGAGCACGAGGTTGATCGCGCCGCTGTTCGGCTGCGCCTCCAGCAGCGTGATGAACGACAGCGTCGTCAGCCCCACCACGAACGGCAGGAAGAACACCGTGCGCAGCAGCGTCGCGCCCCGGCGCCTGCTGCGCACCAGCACGGCGAGCGCGTAGCCGAGCACGAGGATCGGCAGCGTCACGATCGCCGTGTAGAGCAGCGTGTAGCCGACGGCCGCCGCGAAGCCGATGTCGCTGCCGATGCTCACGTAGTTCGTGAGGCCGCTGGGTTCGACCTGCCCGATCAGCGGCCAGTTCGTGAACGAGATCCCGAGCGCGAACAGCAGCGGCACCAGGACGAACACCGCGATCATCGCCAGTGCGGGCGCCACCAGCAGCAGGCCGGTGCGGGGCGGGTGGGTGAGCGAGTGCTGCCGCTTCCGGGCCGGTGCCGCATCGGGCGCCCGGCGCGCCGCAGACGCGGACAGCACGGCGCTCATGCGCGGGCCTGCCCGAGGATCCGGTCGTAGCCCTCTTGCGCTTCTGTCATTGCCGCCTCGATCTCGCCGTCGAAGACCGCGCGGCGGAACATCGTGAGCCACGGGCCGTCCGGCTGGTTGTAGATCTCGTTGTAGGACAGCGTCTTGGGTGCGTAGCCCTCCTGCTGCTGCAGCAGCGGGGGGAGGACCAGCGGGTACCGCGCGGCGAACTCCGGCGTCGCGACGTCGGAGCGGACGGGCGTGTACCCGCCCTCGGGCAGCGCGGACTGCTGCGGGAGGTCGAGCGCGAACCTCATGAACTCCCACGCGCCGGACGCGTTGGTGGCGCCGCGCGGGATGCACATGTTGTCGCCACCGTCGAAGAACGCCCGGCCGCCGTCCGGACCGGGCAGCAGCCGGACCGTCGTCGCGGCCACGAGCGCCGGGTCGGCGTCCGAGGTCACGGTGCTGTAGTTGGTGGGCATCATCCCGATGCGGCCCGCCCGGAAGTCCGACCCCCAGCGCGATGCGTCGTCGGCGAAGTTCTCCGGCGGCACCAGCCCGTCGGCCCACAGCGCCCGGTAGAACTCGAGCATCCGCGCCACCGCGTCGTTGCCGGCGACGTTGCCGGACTGGGCGCCGACCTCGCCCTTGATCAGGTCGGTGTCGGCCGCCCAGACGTGCGGCTGCACCACGAACCCGAGCGCACCGGTCGCGTTGCCGGGGAACGTCCAGCCGCGGACGTCCCCACCGAGCGCGGTGATCCGCCGCGCCGCGTCGAGCAGGGAGTCGAGGTCGGTGGTGGCCTCGTCGACGTCGAGCCCGGCCTGCTCGAACAGCCGCGTGTTGCAGAACAGAGCGGAGTTGTCGGCGAGGTAGGGGACGGCGAAGCGGCGCTCGCCGACCGTGCCCAGCGCGAGGTGCCCCGGGCTGAGCCGGTCGCCGAAGTCCAGCTGCGCGATCAGGTCCGTGAGGTCGGTGAACGCGTCGCGGAAGACGAACAGCAGCGAGTTGATGTCGTCGATGTCCACCAGGTCCGGCACGTCCCGGGCCCGGATCGCGGTGGCGAGCTTCGTGACGTACTGGACGTCCGGAATCGGGGTCAGCTCGACGACGAGCCGGTCCTGGCTCGCGTTGAACGCATCCACCACCGCAGTGAGCCCGGTCTGCGTGTTGGCCCGGCACCATACGCGCACGCTGCCGGTGGCCGAGGTGCCGAAGCCGGGCGCCGTGGTGTCCGGCGCCGGGAGCACCGAGCTGCACGCCGGCAGCCCGGCGGCCAGCGCGCCGAGACCGGCGAGGCGGAGGAAACCGCGGCGTGAGGTCGTCGGTGAGGTCAACACTGTCCTCTCCTGCGGGAGCCGGGATCAGGTGGTGGGGATCCAGACGCGCATCGGGGCGGGGCCGCGGTTGGCCCAGGCGTAGTACGGCACGAGGGTCAGCCCACCCGCGGTGACGACGGTGACGCCGCCGAGCAGGTCGGGGCGGTGCTCGCTCGACCGCGGGGCGTCCGGGTCGATGCGCACGTCGTCGACCGGGGTGTCGTGGTCGGCCTGCTCGGCGGCGTACACGAGCGGGCCGCGCTCCAGCGCGATGCAGCCGCGCACCGCGTCGACGCGGGGGTGCGCCGTGGTGGTGCGCACCTCCATCGGCAGCCGCAGCTCCACGACGTCGCCCGCCGCGGCGTCGATGTGGACGTAACCGGGCGGCGCCGGCCGCGTGCCGATCGTGGCTCCCTCCGCCCACGCGGGCACGCGCAGTGAGAGCCGGAACGGGCCGGGGGCGGCGTCGACGCGCACCCGCACGAGCCCGTCCCATGGGTAGTCGGTCTCGACGGTCAGCGTCGTCCCGCCCGCCGTGATCGTGCCCGGCGCGTACTGGTGCAGCTGGACGCCGCTGCCGTCGTGCGTGGCGAGGTAGCCCTCCAGACCGGAGAGCGTGCGCATGACGTTGGGCGGGCAACAGGCGCAGTCGAACCAACCACGACGGCCGTGGGCGGGGGAGCGGTTGCCGTCGGCGTGGGCGTCGCTGCGGTGCTGCAGCAGGTTGACGTAGAAGTACTCGGTGCCCGACAGCGAGACCCCGGCCAGGAAGCCGTTGTAGAGCATGCGCTCGATCGCGTCGGCGTAGCGGGCGTCGCCGGTGGCGAGCAGCATCCGCCATGCCCACTGGACGCCGCCGATCGCCGCGCACGTCTCGGCGTAGGCGCGGTCGGTGGGCAGCTCGTACGGGTCGCCGAACGCCTCGCCCTCCCAGCGCGCGCCCAGCCCGCCGGTCACGTACGTCTTCGTGGCCGTCATGTGGTCGAACTGGGTGCGCAGCGCCTGCAGGAGCTCCTCGTCGCCCAGCTCGGCGGCCACGTCGGCGGCGCCCGCCGCGAGGTAGACCGCACGCACGGCGTGGCCCTCGACGGTGGTGGCCTCGCGCACCGGCACCCGGTCGGAGAAGTACGTGGGCTCCTTGCCGTAGGCCGCGATCAGGCCGCGCCCGCGGGCCTCGACGAAGTAGCGGGCCAGCTCCAGGTGGCGCGGGTCGGCGGCCTCGCGGTACAGCTCGACCAGCGCCATCTCGATCACCGGGTGACCGTCGACGTCGTGGCGGCGGTCCTCGCCGAACGTCCCGGCCAGGTGGTCGGCGAGCCTCACCGCGACGTCGAGCAGCGCGGTGTCGCCGGTGCAGCGCACCTGGGCCACTGCCGCCTGGATCAGGTGCCCCGCGCAGTAGTGCTCGTGACTCCACGGCAGGTCGGTGTAGCGCCTGTTCCCGTGCCGGACCTGCACGACGGAGTTCAGGTAGCCGTCGTCGGCCTGGGCCGCGGCGATGATCCGGGTGACCTCCCGCTGCATCTCCAGCAGCTCGTCCGAGGGCTGACGGGCGTACTCCCAGGCCACGGCCTCGAGCCACTTGTAGACGTCGGAGTCGGCGAAGACCGGCCCGATCGCCTCGCCATCGGCCCGGCCGGCGGCGATGCGCAGGTTCTGGAGGTTGCCCGCCTCTTCCAGCCGCTGCAGCCCGACCCGGACGGCCGATGCGTTGGCCCCCTGCCGCTCGGCCCAGAAGCCGCCGATCCGGACGTCGCCGATGCCGAGCGGGTGCAGTGCCACCCGGGCCCCGTCCGTCGGGGCGGCGGGGCCGCGCGTGCCGGTCGAGGACGAGGTCGCCGTCATGCCACTCCTGCGTGTGTTGCGGAAAATCAGGAATTCGTTTTCCGACAGACCGTAGGCCTGTCGCCGAGGCGTAGTCAAGGGCAGCTCCGTTGCGGACGCGAGTACGCTGCATCATCCGGAACGCACGGAAAGGAGTGTCGGTGACGAGTGGCCGTACCGGCGCCGTCCGCATCACCGACGTCGCCGCGCTCGCCGGGGTGTCGCCCGGCACCGCGTCGAAGGCGCTCAACGACACCGGTCAGCTGCGCGCGGAGACCCGCGAGCGGGTCCGGCGGGCCGCGGAGCAGCTCGGGTTCACCCCGGACGGCCGCGGGCGCGCGCTGTCGTCCGGGCGCAGCTACACGGTCGGGCTGATCACCACCGACAGCTCGGGGCGGTTCAGCATCCCGATCATGCTCGGGGCCGAGGACGCGCTCTCCGCCGGCGAGATGGCGCTGCTGCTCTGCGACACCCGGGACGACCCGGTGCGCGAGCAGCACTACGTCCGAACGCTGCTCGCCCGCGGGGTCGACGGCATCATCGTCACGGGCAGGCGCACCGAGCCGCGCGCGCCGATCAAGGTGCCGATCCCGGTCGTGTACGCGTTCTCCAGTTCCACCGATCCGGCCGACGCCTCCGTCGTGGTCGACGACCACGGCGGCGCCACCAGCGCCGTCGGGCACCTCCTGGACATCGGCCGCACGGCGATCGCGCACGTCACGGGGCCGGAGCGGCACCGCAGTGCCGTCGAACGCGCCCGGGCGGCCACCGGCACGGCGGGCGCCGCGTTCCGCGGGCCCGCTCTCTACGGGGAGTGGAGCGAGCGGTGGGGTCGGGCCGCGGTGGACCTGCTGCTGCGCGCCCACCCGGACCTCGACGCCGTGTCCTGCGGCAGCGACCAGATCGCCCGGGGCGTCTGCGAGCGGCTGCGGGAGCTGGGCAGGCGGATCCCCGACGACGTCGCCGTCACCGGCTACGACAACTGGGACGTGATGGCCCTCGCGTGCCGCCCGTCGCTCACCACCGTGGACCTGGAGTTGGAGGAGCTGGGCCGCCGGGCCGCCGGAATGCTGCTCGACGCCGTGGCCGGGCGGCCGCACCGCGGCACGCTCGAGATGCCGACCCGCCTGGTGATCCGTGCCTCGACCCTGCCCGACTGACCAGGCGCAAGAATTCATCGTAGGATGAAGTCCGTGGACGTCGGCAGCCGACGCAGGAGGGCCGCCCTGGCCTCGGCCGCCTTCATGCTGGCAGGGCCCGGCACGGTTGCAGGCGTCGTGCCCTACCTGTTGACCCGCTGGCGGGCCCGCAGCCCGTTGCCGGGCGGCACCGCAGCGCGGGTGACCGGCACCGTGCTCATCGGCGGGGGTGCCGCCGTGATCACCTCGGCCTTCGCGCGCTTCGTGCGGGAAGGGCTCGGGACGCCGGTCCCGGTGGCCGCGCCCACCGAGCTGGTGGTCGGCGGGATCTACCGGTACGTGCGCAACCCGATGTACCTCGCACTGGCCTCGACCGTCCTGGGGCAGGCGCTGGTGCTCGGGCGCGGGCGGCTGCTGTTGTACGTCGGGATCATGTCCGGGCCCGTCGATGCGTACGTGCTCCTGTGCGAGGAGCCGCGGCTCGCGGCCAGGTTCGGCGAGCAGTACGAGCGCTACCGCGCGGCGGTGCCGCGCTGGCTGCCGCGCCTTCGCCCCTGGAACCCGGAGCAGGAGTTGGGCGATCACGCGCGCGTAGGCTCGCGCGCGTGAGAGTCACGGTGCTGGTGGGCGGTGTCGGCGGGGCCCGGTTCCTGCTCGGGGTGAAGGCGGCCCTCGGGCTGCCGGCCACGGGTGAGGGCGAGTCGGAGCACGAGATCACCGCGGTCGTGAACGTCGGCGACGACGTGTGGATGCACGGCGTGCGGATCTGCCCCGACCTCGACACCTGCATGTACACCCTGGGCGGCGGCATCGACACCGAACGCGGCTGGGGACGGCTCGGCGAGACGTGGACGGTGCGCGACGAGCTCGCCGCGTACGGCGCCGAACCCACGTGGTTCGGGCTCGGCGACCGCGACCTCGCCACCCACCTGGTGCGCACCCGGATGCTCCGCGCCGGCTACGCGCTCTCCGACGTCACCGCGGCGTTGTGCGAGCGCTGGCGTCCCGGTGTCCGGCTGCTGCCGGCCACCGACGACCGGGTGGAGACGCACGTGGTCGTGGACGACCCCGACACCGGCCCACAGGCCCGCAAGGCGATCCACTTCCAGGAGTGGTGGGTGCGCTTCCACGCCGAGCCGACCGCCCACGAGATCGTCTCCGTCGGTGCGGAGCAGGCGAACGTGCTGCCGGCCGCGCGCGACGCGATCCGCGACGCCGACGCCGTGCTGCTCGCCCCGTCGAACCCGGTGGTGAGCATCGGCACGATCCTCGCCGTCCCCGGCGTGCGCGACGCCCTGCGCGAGACGAGGGCGAAGGTCGTGGGGCTCTCGCCGATCGTCGGCGGCAAGCCGGTGCGCGGGATGGCCGACGCCTGCCTCACCGCGATCGGCGTGGAGACCACGGCCGAGGCCGTCGGGCGGCATCTCGGGGCGCGCGCCGACGGCGGGGTGCTCGACGGCTGGCTCGTGCACAGCGGCGACACCGCAGAGGTGCCGGGGGTCGAGGTGCGGTCCGTGCCCCTGCTGATGACCGACGTCGAGGCCACCGCGGAGATGGCCCGGCGCGCCCTGGAGCTGGCGGGGACCACCGTTGCGTGATCACGCCGCCCCCGAGGGCCTCACCGTCCTCCCGGTCCGCGGGCTGCCGGACTTCCGCCCCGGTGACGACCTGGCCGGTGCACTGGCCGCGGCGGCGCCGTGGCTCGAGGACGGCGACGTCGTCGTCGTCACGTCCAAGGTGTTCTCCAAGGTCGAGGGCAGGCTCGTCCCGGCTCCCACCGATCCCGAGGCGCGCGACGCGCTGCGGCGCGAGCTCGTCCTCGCCGAGACCGAGCGGGTGCTCGCCCGCCGCGGGCGGACCCTGATCGTCCAGGGGAAGCTCGGCATCGTGCAGGCCGCGGCGGGGGTCGACGGCTCGAACGTGCGGCGCGACGAGCTCGCCCTCCTCCCCGCCGACCCGGACGCGAGCGCCGCCCGGTTGCGGGCCGATCTGAAGCGGCTGATCGGCGTCGACGTGGCGGTGCTCGTCACCGACACGCTCGGCCGCACCTGGCGGGTGGGGCAGACCGACGTCGCGATCGGCTCGTCCGGGCTGCCCGTGCTGCACCGCTACGAGGGCATGCACGACGCCGAGGGCAACGAGCTGCTGGTCACCGAGGTCGCGCTGGCCGACGAGCTGGCGGCGGCCGCCGACCTGGCCAAGGGGAAGCTCGGTGGGTTGCCGGTGGCGGTGGTCCGCGGCCTGAGCCCGGTGGACGACGGCTCCACCGCGCGCGACCTCGTCCGCCCGGTCGAGGAGGACCTGTTCTGGCTCGGTACCGAGGAGGCCATCGCCCAAGGCAGGCGCGAGGCCGTCCTGCTGCGGCGCGACAGCGACGAGTTCGCCGACGAGCAGGTGGACGAGTCCGCGGTCCGGCGCGCGGCGGGCGCTGCGCTCGCGACCGAGCCGACGATCAGGTTCGCCTGGCTGCGTGACCGGGACCGCCGCGCCGCGCTGCTCGACGCGCTGGCCGACGAGCGTCTGCGTCGCGCTCCGGAACTCGTGCTCGCCTTCTCCGCAGGCGCGGATCCACTGGCCGCGGGCGCCGGCGTGCAGTCGTTCCGGGTTGCGCTGGCCACCGAGGGCCTCGCCTCGTACTGGACGGCGTCGATCGCGACGGACCTGGTCCGCGGCTTCGTCGACATCCCGCCCGGCTGGCAGCTGCGCGGCGCCGTCGGCGTGGGCGTGCCGGCCGAACCGCCGCAGCCGCGTTCCCCCGGCGACCCGGCCACCGGGCTCGTCGAGTGGTAGCGCCCGCCACGGCGGCCGCGGAGCTGCGCGCCTGGGAACCACCGGACCCGGGGCAGCAGGGCCTGCGGCACGCGCTGCTCGCCTTCATCGACGCCCGCCCGGAGGACGCGTGCTCGCGTTCCTGCGTACCCGGCCACCTCACCGCGTCGGCGCTCGTGGTCGACGCCGCCGCTGAGCACACGCTGCTCACCCTGCACCCGCGGGTGGGGCGCTGGATCCAGCTGGGCGGGCACTGCGAGTCCGGCGACCCCTCGCTCGCCGGTGCGGCGCTGCGGGAGGCCACCGAGGAGTCGGGCATGGACGGGCTCGTGATCGACCCGGAGCCGCTGCACGTCGACGTCCACCCGATCACGTGCTCGCTCGGCCTGCCGACCCGGCACCTCGACGTCCGGTTCCTCGTGCGGGCGCCCGCCGGGGCCGTGCCGCGGATCAGCGAGGAGTCCGACGACCTGCGCTGGTGGCCCCTCGACGCCCTCCCGGGCGACACCGACACCGTCCCTGCGATGGTCGCCGCGGCCCGCCACCGCCTCTCCTGACGCCCGACTCGCCGTGTCCGGATGCCCGACTCGGCGTGTCCGGATGCCCGACTCGCCGTGTCCGGATGCCCGACTCGCCGTGGCGGAACGTCGGACTCGCGGGGTGGTGGGCGAGTCGTGCGTCCCGACACGGCGAGTCCGACGTTCGAGCACGGTGAGTCGTGCGTTCTGGTGCGCCGTCAGCGCCAGAAGAGGAGCTCCGAGTAGCCCGCGAACGCGAGGCGGGCGTCTCCGCCGACCGCTGCGAACACCGTGCCGCCCGCCTGGAAGAACACCGAGCTGACGCCCGGCACGCTGATGATCAGCACGAACAGCACGAGCGGAGCCCACGGCCGCACGCGGGCCGCCATCCGGCGCGTGTTCGGTGACAGGAACGGCTCGATCACGCCGAACCCGTCGAGGCCGGGGATCGGCAGGATGTTGAGGACGAACGCGATCACCTGGATGAACGCGAGGCACGACAGCCCGATCGCGAGTCCGATCGGCATCTCCACGAGCGCGACGGCCGCCGTGAGCAGCCCGCCGATCACCAGGTTCGTCGCGGGACCGGCCAGCGACACGAGGCTCTGCACGCCCCGCGACCGGATCGCCCCGTGGTTGATCCACACTGCTCCACCGGGGAGCGGGATCCCACCCACGAGGAGGATCACGATCGGGAGCACGAACGACAGCCCGACGTCGGTGTAGCGGCGGATGTCGAGGGTGAGGTAGCCCTTGGCGCGCACCGAGTGGTCGCCCCCGCGATACGCCACGGCGGCGTGCCCGAACTCGTGCAGGCACAGTGACACGGCCCACCCGCCCAGCACGAGCAGCACGATCCCGGTCGTGAGCAGTGCCGAGGAGCCCTCGGCGATCGCGTAGGGCGTGCCGGTCACGGTGAGTAGGGCTCCGCCGATGGTGACCGCCAGGAGCAGTAGGAACCACGGACTGACCCGATGGGGTTCGACACGCACCGGATCATTGTCCTGACCGGGCGACCGACCGGGTGGACTGCATCACCCGGTCGGCAGCTTCAGCTTGCCACCATGAACTGACAGCGCTGTACTTACATTGCTGTCATTCCCAGCCCGTAGGGTTGGTGGCAGCCACGCCGGGGGCGCGCGGGGAGGTGGGCAATTGTGAACGTGATCACAGCCACGATGGGGCTGGTCGAAACCTCTGGGGGAGTTCCGTATCCGACCGCGGACCCGTTCGGCGAAGCCGTCGTCGCCCTTGCCGAGGAGGACGGCGAGGAGCAGGACTGGCAGGAGCGCGCGCTGTGCGCGCAGACCGACCCCGAGGCGTTCTTCCCGGAGAAGGGCGGCTCCACCCGCGAGGCCAAGCGCATCTGCTCGGGCTGCGAGGTGCGCGCGGAGTGCCTCGAGTACGCCCTGGCCCACGACGAGCGCTTCGGCATCTGGGGCGGGCTGTCCGAGCGTGAGCGGCGCAGGCTGCGCCGCGCCGCCTCCTGACGCCTGAGGCCTGAGGACTGCGGGGCGGCTAGCTCTCGCCGCCGTCGACGGCGTCGGGCTCGATGTTGAGGTACTCCGCCACCTGCTCGACGAGCACCTCGTGCAGCAGGTCGGCGAGATCGGCGCCGTCCCGGGCACGCGCTTCGAGCGGCCTGCGGTAGATCACGATGCGGGCCCGCGAGGGAAGGCCCTCCGGATCGACGCCCGCGGGCACGAGCTGCGCGAGCGGCACGCCGACGTCCGCGAGCACGCCCTGGCCCCACACCACGTCGTCCGGGGATGTCTCCTCGACCTCCGGTACCTCGTCGACTGCGAGGTCGAGGTCGGCGAGCTCGGACCCCCAGCGCAGCTCGATGGGCTCGAGTGCCTCCAACACCATCGCGTCGAACTTCTCGGCGCGGGTGCGCGAGGCGGGTGTGCTGGCCGGGTACATGAGCCCGCGCAGGCCACGACCCCGGCGGTCCCGCCTCCGGGGAGAGCGGCGCAGCGTGCGGCGCGCGGTCGTCACCCCGTGAATGCTACGGCCCCGCAGGCGCCCGCCCCACTCCCCGACACCACGCCGACCGCCGACACCACCCGCCCCGGCGACGCACTTCCGGTTCCCGCCTCCCGCACGCGGTCCTCACGCGCCGAGACGCCGCATTCGCCCGGGGTGAACGCGGCGACTCGCGGGGATGGCCGCGCGTCGCGGCGCGGTTGTGGGGCGGGAGGAGGTATCGTCCAGGACGTGCTGAGTGTGCGGCGGTGTTCACGAACCGGGTGCACCGAGCCCGCGGTGGCCACGCTCACCTACGTCTACGCCGATTCCACGGCGGTCGTCGGCCCGCTGGCCACGCAGGCCGAGCCCCATTCCTACGACTTGTGCACCCAGCACGCCCACCGCCTCACGGCGCCGCGGGGCTGGGAGGTCGTGCGGTTCGAGGGCGAGTTCGCCCCGCCGCAGCACAACGCCGACGACCTCACCGCGCTCGCCGAGGCGGTGCGGGAGGCCGGGCGGGCCGACCGTCCCGTCGAGCCGGTGACCGCAACGGGTACGGGTCGGCGCGGGCATCTGCGCGTCCTGCCCGGGTCCGCGGAGGACTGACCGAAGGCTCGCTCGTGGCGGTCGCTAGTGTCTGTCTTGTGGCAGATCTCGGCGCGATCGTGAAGGCCTATGACATCCGCGGTGTTGTCGGCGAGCAGCTCGACGCCCCCACCGTCCGCGACATCGGTGCGGCCATGGCCGCGCTCGTGCGAGGCGAGGGTGCGCAGGGGGTCGTGATCGGCCACGACATGCGCGACAGCTCCCCCGAGCTGGCCGCGGCATTCGCCGAGGGCGTCACGGGGCAGGGCCTGGACGTCGTCTCGATCGGGCTCGCGAGCACCGACATGCTGTATTTCGCCTCGGGCACGCTCGGCCTGCCCGGCGCGATGTTCACCGCGAGCCACAACCCGGCCAAGTACAACGGCATCAAGCTCTGCCGCGCAGGCGCCACCCCGATCGGGCAGGACACCGGGCTCGCCGCCATCAGGGCGGCCGTCGAGGCGGGCGTGCCCGCGGGGCCGGGTGGCGGCACGGTCACCCACCGCGAGCTGCTCGCCGACTATGCGGCCTACCTGCGCAAGCTCGTCGACCTCAGCGCGTCCCGCCGGCTGCGGGTGGTCGTGGACGCGGGCAACGGGATGGGCGGCCACACGGTGCCCGCGGTGTTCGAGCCGCTTCCGTTCGACGTCGTGCCCCTGTACTTCGAGCTCGACGGAACGTTCCCCAACCACGAGGCCAACCCGCTCGACCCCGCCAACCTCGTCGACCTGCAGAAGCGGGTCGTCGCCGAGGGTGCCGACCTCGGCCTCGCGTTCGACGGCGACGCCGACCGCTGCTTCGTCGTCGACGAGCGCGGTGAGCCGGTGAGCCCGAGCGCGATCACGGCCCTCGTCGCCGTCCGGGAGCTGGCCAAGGCGCCCGGCTCGGTCGTGATCCACAACCTGATCACGTCGAAGGCGGTGCCCGAGATCGTCGCCGAGCACGGCGGCAGCCCCGTGCGCACGCGTGTCGGGCACTCCTTCATCAAGCAGACGATGGCCGAGACCGGTGCGGTGTTCGGCGGCGAGCACTCGGCGCACTACTACTTCCGCGACTTCTGGAAGGCCGACTCCGGAATGCTGGCCGCGCTGCACGCGCTCGCGGCGCTCGCCGAGCAGGACGGGCCGCTGTCGCAGCTCATGGCCGACTACGAGCGCTACTCCGCCTCCGGCGAGATCAACTCGACGGTCGCGGACCAGGCCGACCGGATCGCCGCGGTCAAGCAGACCTACGGCGCCCGCGAGGGCGTCGAGTTCGACGAGCTCGACGGGCTCACCGTGAGCTTGCCGGACGGCTCATGGTTCAACCTGCGCCCGTCCAACACCGAGCCGTTGCTGCGGCTGAACGTCGAGGCGGCCGACGCCGCCGCGATGGCGGCGCTGCGCGACGAGGTGCTCGCGGTCGTCCGGGCGTAGCAGCCGGCCACAGGCGAAAACGAAACGGGCGGACCGCGCCGCGCACTGGCAACATCGCGGGCAGTTCCGCCTGCCCTTGCGAAGGAGGAGGCCGTGGCCGTACAGCTCGACCCCCAGCTGATGGAGATACTGGCCTGCCCGTCCGACGACCACGCGCCGTTGCGGGCCGGCACACCGGCCGACCCCGACGCGGACGTCCTCACGTGCACCGAGTGCGGGCGGGGGTTCCCGGTCGTCGACGGGATCCCGGTGCTGCTGCTGGACGAGGCGACCCCACCCACTTCGGCTCCGGCCGGCTGACCGTGCTCGACGACACCCTGCTCGCCGATCCGAGGGCCCTTGCCGCGCTCGACACGGGCGGCGTCCTGCGTTCCGCCGCCACGGCGGGCGCGCAGGTGCGTTCGGCCGCGCAGAGCGCGGCCGAGGCCGATGTCGGCGCTCTGGCCGGTCACCGGCCTCGGGCCCTCGTGCTGCTGCGCAGGCCGGGCGCGTCCGCCACGGCCACCGGCATCCTCGCGGCTCTGCTGGGCCCGGCGGCGCCGGTACCGGTCGTGGTCACCGATGCCACGCCGTCGTGGATCGGGCCGCTCGACGTGGTGGTCGCCCACACCGCGGAGGCCACCGACGCCGAGCTCGCCGACAGCGTCGTGCTCGCCGTGCGCAGGGGAGCCGAGGTGGTGCTGTCGGCACCCGTCGAGGGGCCGGTCGCGTCGGCGGGCGCCGGCCGGGCCCGGCTGATCGAACCGCGCATCCCGGTGCCCCCCGGGCTGGACCTGCCGAGTGCGCTGGCCGTCGGGCTGGCCGCCCTGCGCGCGCTCGGCCTGCTCGACGGGCCGCTCGACCCGGCGATGGACGCCCTGGCCGACGCCCTCGACGCCGAGGCCGAGCGCAACCAGCCCGGCCACGAGCCGTTCATGAACCCGGCGAAGTCCCTCGCGCTGCGCCTCGCCGACCACACCCCGCTGCTGTGGGGCACCGACCGGCTCGCGGCCGCTGTGGCCGCTCACGGCGCCACCGCACTCGCGACTCACGCCGGCGTCGTCGCCCACTCGGGAGAGGCCACCGAAGGGGCCGGTGCCACCGCGCTCGTGCGGGCGCTCGACCGCGGGGCGTCCGGCGTCGACATCTTCCGCGACCCGTTCGCCGACCCGGACGGTCCCGCGGAGGCACCCCCCGTGCGTCTCGTGCTCCTGGCCACCGGGGAGGATGACCCCGGCCAGGTGACGCTGCGGCGTGCCGGGCGAGGGTGGCCGTCGGCCGACGTGCTGCACCCGGTGGACGAGGTGGCGCGCGGCACCCGCCACGCCGCCCTGCTCCGGGCTGCGCTGCTCGCGTCCCGGCTGGACGTGGCCGCGGTGTACCTGGGACTGGCCACCCGCACGATCGAGCCTGCCTGAGGAGAGCTGACCGGACGTGGAGCTGCTGGACAACCCCGTGCGTGCCTACGCGTGGGGCTCGCGCACGGTGATTCCCGACCTGCTGGGCCAGGAGGTGCCCTCGCCGCATCCGCAGGCGGAGATGTGGCTCGGGGCCCATCCGGCGGACCCGTCGCACCTCGTCCACGCGGACGGGGGGCGGAGCTCGCTGCTCGACGCGCTGGCCGCCGACCCGAAGCAGCTGCTCGGGCCGGAGCGCAGCGACCGCTGGGACTCCACGCTGCCGTACCTGCTCAAGGTGCTGGCCGCCGACGAGCCGCTGTCGCTGCAGGCGCACCCGAGCATCGAGCAGGCAAGGGCGGGGTTCGCCCGCGAGGAGGCCGCGGGGATCGCCCGCGACGCATCGCACCGCAACTACAAGGACGCCAACCACAAGCCCGAGCTGATCTGCGCGCTCACCGAGCTGCACGCGCTCGTCGGCTTCCGCGACCCGGCGGCCACGGTCCGGCTGCTGCGGGCCCTCGGGGTTCCCGAGCTCGCCGGGCACGCCGAGCTGCTGGCCGCCCAGCCGGATGCCGACGGTCTGCGCGCGCTGTTCACGACGTGGATCACGCTGCCGCAGGCCGTGCTCGACACGCTCGTGCCGGCACTGCAGGAGGGCTGCGTCCGCCTGGCGGGCAGCGACGCGGAGTTCTCCACCGAGGCGCGCACGGTGCTCGAGCTGTCGGAGCGCTACCCGGGCGACGCGGGCGTGCTGGCCGCGCTGCTGCTCAACCGGGTCACGATCGAGCCGGGCGAGGCCCTGTACCTGCCTGCGGGCAACCTGCACGCGTACCTGTCGGGGGCGGGCATCGAGCTGATGGCCAACTCCGACAACGTGCTGCGCGGTGGGCTCACCCCGAAGCACGTGGACGTGCCCGAGCTGCTGCGCGTGCTCGACTTCCACTCCACCCCGCCGCCGATCGTCGCCGGGAAGCCGGACGGCGACTGGGTGCGGTACGACACGCCGGCCGAGGAGTTCCTGCTCCGCCGCTTCGACGGTGCCCCGGGCAGCCCGGTCTCGGTGCCCGACGGTGGGCCGCGCATCCTGTTGTGCACGGCCGGCGCGGCGTGCGTCCGTTCCCTCGCGGGCGAGCTGGAGATCGGCCGTGGCGCGTCGCTGTGGCTGAGTGCCACCGACACGTCCGTCACGATCGAGCCGCGCGCCGAGGCCACCCAGCTGTTCCTGGCCGGCGACGGCCTCGCCGTCTGACCTGGGTGTCCCGCTACCCGCGGTAGACCAGACGGCGCAGGAGCGCATCAGCCGGGCCGGGGCGGCCGGCCCGGCGCAGCAGATCGGCGGCCACCACCGTGGCCAGCCACACCCCGAGTCCGACGGCGGCCGCCGCGGCGACGCCGACGGCGCCGCTGAGATCTGCCGTGTAGGGCTCGAGCAGCAGGAACCACGCGACCGACTGCGCCAGGTAGCAGGTCATGGACCGCCGGCCGCACGCGGCGAGCGCGGCCGTGACGGGGCCGTGGGCGGCCCGCCGGGCCAGCCGCGCCGCGACGAGCCCCACCAGGGCGGCGTAGCCGAGCCCGCCCGCGTACCCGGCGGCGGTGTGCAGCGTCGCCACGGTGACGAGGACGGCGGTCTCGGGGTGCCACAGCCCGGTGGTGACGAAGGCGTAGGGGATGCCGCCGACCGCGGCGATCGTGATGCCGGCGATCGCGACCCGCGTGAGCAGGCGCCGGTGCCGCTCGGGCTCGTCGAGGAGCCTGCGGTGTCCGGCCCACATCCCCACGAGGACGGGTGCCGCGGCCATCACGGCGTTCAGGGGCACGATCAGCGGGAACACCGCGGCCCGGAAAGCCGCCGAGCCGAGCGGGCCGACCTCGTGCGACAGCTCACCGCCCGCGGGAAGGGCGAGCAAGCTGCCGTACGCGAGGGCGCCGAGAGCCGCGGCGCATCCTGCGACGGCGAACAGGCGCGCGTTCGGCCAGCGCAACGCGCTGACGAGCAGGAGGGCGAGGATGCCGTAGGAGGCGAGGATGTCACCGGGGTAGAGCAGCAGGACGTGGGCGAAGCCGAACGCGATCAGCCATGCGCCGCGGCGGCGCAGCAGCCGGCGCGCCCCCGCCCAGCCGAGTGCGGTCTCCCTGCTGCGGAGGATCTGCACCATCCCGTAGCCGAAGAGCGCGGCGAACATCGGGTATCCGCGGCTGTCGACGAACAGCGTCAGCAGGGTCTGCACCGCGGTGTCCAGGGCAGGCCCCGGCCCGGGGACCGGGCCGATGAACGGGCGCGCGAGCACCTGGGAGTGGGCGAGCGCGATGACGGCGAGCATCGTGCCCCTGGCCAGGTCGGGGGCGAGGGCGCGCACCCGTGGCGCGACCGGGGGTTCGGAGCGGAGCGAGGACACATCGGGCCTCTCGTAAGATACGGACTCGTAGCTGACGCAGATTAAGCTACGCACGCGTATCTCAGCAAGGAGGGTCATGGCCGCACGAACGCGGCGCCGGGGTGAGGCGCTCATGGCGGCTCTGCACGACGCGGTGCTCGCCGAGCTCGACGAGGTGGGCCTCGGGCGGCTGACGATGGAGGGCATCGCCCGCCGGGCCGGCACGCCCAAGACCACGCTCTACCGGCGCTGGGCGGCGCCCGAGGAGGTGCTGCTCGATGCGATCGCGGCCGCGTACCCCGTGGAGGAGCCCTCACCGGCCGCAGACGACCTGCGGGGAGACCTGATCGCGGCCCTGGAGCTGCTGCTCGAGTGGTCGCGCCACCCCACCGCACGTGCCGTACAGGCGATCATGCTCGAACGACACCGGCATCCCGGCCTGGTCGAGCGGCTGCAGGGCGTCTTCGACCGGTCCGGGCGGCGGTTCACCGCCACCGTGCTGCAGCACTACGCCCGCCTCGGCCACGTCGATCCCGCCCTGGTCACGCCCGTGGTCGAGGAGATCGGCGAGGCACTGGTGTTCAAGCACATCGTCGACGCCGGGGAGGAGCCGACGCGGCAGCGGCTGGCGGAGATCGTCGACCAGGCCATACTTCCGGCCGTCGGGATTCGTCCGGTTGGTGCCGACTACTAGGCTTCGCGCCATGGCAGCGAGTGGGGGAACGCGGGCGATCGTGGCGGCGTTGATCGCCAATGCCGGGATCGCGCTCGCGAAGTTCATCGGGTACCTGATCACGGGGTCGTCCTCGATGCTCGCCGAGTCCGTGCACTCGGTCGCCGACACGTCCAACCAGGGTCTGCTGCTGCTCGGCGGCCGCACCGCCCGGCGCGCGGCCACCGCGGAGCACCCGTTCGGCTACGGCAGGGACCGGTACTTCTACTCGTTCGTCGTGGCGCTGCTGCTGTTCACGCTGGGCTCGGTGTTCGCCCTGTACGAGGGCATCCACAAGCTGGAGTCCCACGAGCCGCTCACGTCGCCGATCGTTGCCGTCGTGATCCTCGTCGTCGCGATCGGGCTGGAGTCCTTCTCCTTCCGCACCGCCATCGTCGAGTCCCGCCCGCTGAAGGGGTCCGGGACGTGGTGGCAGTTCATCCGGCAGGCGAAGGTCCCCGAGCTGCCGGTCGTGCTGCTGGAGGACCTCGGCGCGCTCGTCGGGCTGGTCCTCGCCCTGTTCGGCGTCGGGCTCAGCGTCCTCACCGGCGACCCGGTGTGGGACGCGATCGGCACCATCTGCATCGGTGTGCTGCTGGGTGTCATCGCGGTCATCCTGATCATCGAGATGAAGAGCCTGCTCATCGGCGAAGGCGCCGCGCCCGCGGTGCTATCCGACATCGTCTCGGCCCTCGAGTCGGGCGACGTGCAGCGCGTGATCCACATCAAGACCCAGTACCTCGGGCCGGAGGAGCTGCTGGTGGCCGCGAAGATCGCGCTCGCGCCCGACCTGCCGCTCGAGTCCGTCGCCTCCGCCATCGACGCGGCCGAGGTGCGGGTCCGCGAACGCGTGCCGGACGCGCGGATCATCTACCTGGAACCCGATCTCGACCGGGCTGCGCTCGCGGGCTGACCGTCGCTGCGCGGGGTGGCCGGTGCGCCCCGTGACCGTTAGGTTTCCCGGATGGCCCTCGGCGAGACCCGCAACGGGATCATGCGTACCAAGTCGGTCGAGCAGTCCATCGCCGACACCGACGAACCGGACAGCAGGCTCCGCAAGGACCTGACGACCTGGGACCTGATCGTCTTCGGCGTCGCCGTCGTGGTCGGAGCCGGCATCTTCACCCTGGCCGCCAGCACGGCGGGCGACGTGGCGGGGCCATCGGTCTCGCTCGCGTTCGTCCTCGCCGCGATCGTGTGCGCGCTCGCGGCGCTGTGCTACGCCGAGTTCGCCTCGACGGTGCCGGTGGCCGGCAGTGCGTACACGTACTCGTACGCCACCTTCGGTGAGTTCATCGCCTGGATCATCGGCTGGGACCTGGTGCTGGAGTTCGCCGTGGCCGCCGCGGTGGTCGGCAAGGGCTGGTCGGTGTACCTGGAGACGGTCTTCAGCCAGTTCGGCGCCGACGTGCCGACCACGGTGACGGTCGGCGGGATCGACGTCGACTGGGGCGTGCTGCTGCTCATCGCCGTGCTCACGACCCTGCTCGTGCTCGGGACGAAGCTCTCCAGCCGGTTCAGCATGGTGATCACGACGATCAAGGTCGGGATCGTCCTCTTCGTGATCCTCCTCGGGGTCTTCTACATCAACGCCGCGAACTACAGCCCGTTCATCCCGCCGCCCGCCCCGGCGGAGTCGGAGGCGGGGTCGGGCCTGGAGCAGTCGCTGCTCTCGCTCTTCGGCGGCGAGGCGAACAGCACCTTCGGCATCTACGGGCTGCTCGCGGCCGCCTCGCTGGTGTTCTTCGCGTTCATCGGGTTCGACATCGTCGCGACGACGGCCGAGGAGACCAAGAACCCGCAGCGCTCGGTCCCGCGCGGCATCCTCGGGTCGCTCGCCATCGTCACGGTGCTCTACGTGGGCGTCTCCCTGGTGCTCACCGGGATGGTGCCCTACACCGACCTGCAGACCCAGCCCGACGGAACCCGCGCCACGCTCGCCACCGCGTTCGCGGCGGTCGGGGTGAACTGGGCGGCCACGATCATCGCGGTCGGCGCGCTCGCCGGCCTCACCACCGTGGTGATGGTGTTGCTCCTGGGGCAGGTCCGGGTGGCGTTCGCGATGTCCCGCGACGGGCTGCTGCCGCGCGGGCTGGCGCACACCGGCTCGCACGGCACCCCCTACCGGGCCACCCTCCTCATCGGGGCGATGGTGGCGGTCGTCGCCACGTTCTTCCCGATCGGGGCGCTGGAGGAGATGGTCAACATCGGCACGCTGTTCGCGTTCGTGCTGGTGTCCATCGGCGTGGTGATCCTGCGACGCAGCCGGCCGGACCTGCCGCGGGCCTTCCGCACGCCGCTGGTGCCGCTCGTGCCGATCCTCTCCGTGCTGGCCTGCCTGTGGCTGATGATCAACCTGTCGGTCGAGACCTGGCTGCGGTTCGTCATCTGGATGGTGATCGGCATCGTCGTCTACTTCGCCTACGGCCGGTCCCACTCCCTGGTCGGGCGCCGCGCACGGGGCTGAACATTCCCTTGCGGCTATATATCTGCCTTGGTATGTTCGGTTCGTGACGTTCGAGGTCCTCGCCGAGCCGGTCCGCCGCCGGATCCTCGACCTGTTGCGGGAACGCCCGCGGCTGGTCGGGGAGCTCACCGCGGAGCTCGGCCTCAGCCAGCCGGGCACGTCGAAGCACCTGCGGGTGCTGCGCGAGGCCGGGCTGGTGAAGGTCAGGGCCGACGCGCAGCGGCGGTGGTACGAGCTCGACCCGGCCCCCCTCGCCGAGGTCGACGAGTGGCTCGCGCCGTACCGCTGGATGTGGGCCGACCGGTTCGACGCCCTCGAGCGGCACCTCGATGCAGACGCGGAGGAGACATGACCGAGAGCCTGCAGACCCGGGACGGCCGTTCCGTGCTGCGCATGGAGCGGTGGTTGAAGCACCGGCCGGAGAAGGTCTGGAAGGCGGTGACGGAGCCCGAGCGGCTCGCGGACTGGTTCCCCGGGAGCGTCACACTCGACCTGCGGGCAGGCGGTGCCCTCACCTTCGAGTTGGACGGCGACGGCGACACGGGAACCATCACCGACCTCGACCCTCCCCGGCTGATCGCGTACACGTGGGGCACCGACCACCTGCGCTGGGAGCTGCACCCGGACGGCGAGGGCACCCGGCTCGTCCTCCTGCACACCTTCGACGACCGGGCGGGCGCGGCGAGCTTCGCCGCCGGCTGGCACACCTGCATCGTCGCCCTCGACCTCGCGCTCGACGGACGTGCGGGCGCGGATCCCGGTGTGGACGACATCGCGCTGCACGAGCAGCTCCTCACGCAGTTCGGGCTCGATGCCGGCACCGTCGAGACCGGGGCCGCCGGGTGGCAGGTGCGGCACGAGCGCCAGCTCACCCGTCCCGCCGACGGGGTGTGGGGCGCCCTGACCGACCTCGCTCCGCCGGGCGCCTCCGTCCGTGGCCGCATCCTGGAGCACGACGCCGAGGAGGGCGGCTCGGTGCGGTGGGAGCTGGTGGCGGGTACTGGGCACGGCACCCGGCTGGTGCTCACCCACACCGGCGCCGACGGCGACCCGCAGGCAGCCCTCGCGGGAGACCGGGCACGGATCGCGCAGCTCCTGGACCGCCTGGAGGCGGTCCCGACGGGCCGCTGAACCCCCATCGGCGAGTCCGACGTTCAAGCACGGCGAGTCGGGCGAACGCGCACCGTGCGCGACTGCCCGACACGCCGGGCGGGATGTCGGACTCGCCGGCGGTCAGGGAAGCAGGACGAGCTCCCGGGCCGGGTCGTGGGATGAGATCGGCGCGCCGTCCACGCGGACGTCCGCCCGGCGCGCCGTCGCCTCGGCCGCGAAGTGCGCCGCCTCCTGCCGGGCCCAGCGCTCCCAGTGCGGGCGGTAGGTCTCGCCGTCACGCGCGATGCCGCGGCGGAACCGCTCGTCCCGCGGCGCCTCGATCCACACCAGGAGGACGGCCCGTTCCGCGATGACCCGCGCCCCGCACCCCGCGCCCTCGACGACCAGCAGCTCCGGAGTCCCGAGGTCGTGCGCCTCGGCGAACTCGCCGCAGTGCCAGTCGTAACGGCGGTAGCAGGCGGGCCTGCCGGCCGCCAGCGGCGCGACGACCTGCGCGTACAGCAGTGGGACGGAGGCGGCGAGGCCGTCCCAGCCGGGGTAGACGTCGTCCATGTGCAGCACCGGCGGGCCGCCGAGCGCAGCGGCGACCCGCCCGGCGAGTGTCGTCTTCCCGGAGCCGGACGGGCCGTCGATGCAGACCAGCCGGGTGGCACCGCATCGCGGTGGCGCCGCCAGCACCTGCTCGGCAAGCGCGGCGATCTCCACGATGCTCTCCACGCCGGCAGGCTACGGGCAGCCCTCGCAGGTTCAGGAAAGCCACATTCAAGGCTCTGCAGGCCCTGAATGTGGCTTTCCTGAACTTCCACGCCGAGGGTTCAGCAGAGCAACGGGAGGCGGGCTGCCGCCGCCCCCAGGGCCCGCCTCTCGCCGCCGCCTGGCGGGACCCGGCCGGTCCCGAGCAGCGCCCAGCGCTCGTCGGGCCAGTCTGCCGGTGCGGGGTGGCCGAGCAGCGCGTCCAGCGTGCAGCGCACCAGCGCGAGCGGCTCGGCCCGCGGGCCCGGTCGGCGCAGCTCCATCACGAGGTCGAGGTGGTGGATGGCCGCCTTCACCGCGAGCGTGGTGACGAGGTCCACGGCCTGCAGGACGTGCCCGCGGGTCGCCACCAGCGCCTCGGGCGGCGTGCGCCCGGCGAGCGCGACGACCGCCCGCGTGGTCTCCATGAACGTGCGCACCAGGTCCTCGAGCTCCCACGCCCCCGAGATCGTGCGCAGGTTGCGCAGCTCGCGGAAGCCGGGGTCGTCGGTCGGCTCGCCGGCCGTCCACCACGTCACCGCGTCGCGGTCGGCCGGCCCGGCGGCCGGCGTGGCCAGCGCCACCAGCGCCCGCTGGACGTCGCCCAGCAGGTGCACGAGCAGATCGCGCACCGTCCACCCCAGGCAGCGGGTGGGCAGCCAGGAGTCCTCCTCCTCCAGCGAGGAGGCGATCGTCGAGATGTCGGAGTAGGCGATCCGCAGCGCGGTGAACTCCGGGCTCGGCAGCGGTTTCGTCCGCGTCTGATCGTTCCGCGGAGCTCCGCTCAGCGTCGTCTGTTCGCTCCGCGGAGCTCCGCTCAGCGTCGTCTGTTCGCTCCGCGGAGCTCCGCTCAGTGCCGGCGGCAGGCCCCCGTTCTGGTGGGTGGTGGGAGTGCGGGGTGGAACGAGTGGTGCGGTCGTCATGTCCTGCCGTCGTCGGTCGTGCTGGCCGCTGCGGGCGCGGCTACCTGGTAGCCACCGAACTTCTCACGAAGCGTCTTCTTGGAGAACTTCCCCACGCTGGTCTTCGGCACCTCGTCGATGAACTCCACCGCATCGGGGAGCCACCACTTCGCCACTCGCGGTTCCAGGTGGGCGATGACCTCCTCAGCGGTGAGGGTCTCCCCGGGCTTGACGACGACGCACGCGAGCGGGCGCTCGACCCATTTCGGGTGCGGGATCGCGATCACGGCGGCCTCGGCGACCTTCGGGTGCGACATGATCTCGTTCTCCAGGTCGACGGAGCCGATCCACTCCCCGCCGGACTTGATGAGGTCCTTGGTGCGGTCCACGATCCGGAGGAAGCCGTAGCGGTCGACGGCCGCGACGTCGCCGGTGCGCAACCAGCCGTCGTCGGTGAACTGGGCGCGTCCGCCCTCGCCGCGGTAGTACTCGGCGGCGATCCACGGCCCGGCGGCCTGGATCTCGCCGGTGGCGACGTCGTCCCACGGCTGCGGCTCGCCCGTCGCCGGGTCGACCAGCCGCAGGTCGACCAGCGGCACGGCCTGGCCCTGCCGCGCGCGGACGTCGGCGCGCTCGGCCTCGGTGAGCGGCTCGTGCTGCGTGCGCAGGGTGCACATCGTGGCGATCGGGCTGGTCTCGGTCATGCCCCATGCGTGCAGCATCGGCACGCCGATCGCCTCCCGGTAGGCCTCCGACAGCGCCTTCGGCACCGCCGAGCCGCCGCACAGGATCGCGCGCAGCGCACTCAGGTCGTGCTGGGCGAGCAGCGGCTGCATCCCCATCCAGATCGTCGGCACACCGCCGGTGACGGTGACCCGGTGCCGCTCCAGCAAATCGGCGATCGCCTGCGGGGTCATGTTCGGGCCGGGGAGCACCAGGTCGGTGCCGGCGAGGAGGCATCCGTAGGGAAGTCCCCACGCGTTCGCGTGGAACATCGGGACGACCGGCAGCACGACGTCGCGCTCGGACAGCGCGGCGCCGTCGGCGATCAGCGTGATCAGCGAGTGCAGCACCGTCGAGCGGTGGCTGTAGACCACGCCCTTGGGGTTGCCGGTGGTGCCGGAGGTGTAGCACATGGCCGCCGCGGTGTTCTCGTCCGCGATCTCGAACCGCCCCTCGAACGGGGTGGCCGCGGCGAGCAGCTCCTCGTAGTCGTGTACGCGCGGGTCGGAGGGGATCTCGGCCTCGGCGCCGTCGTCGATCACGATGACGTGGCGGACGGTCTCCAGCTTGTCGACCAGCGGCCAGAACAGCGGCAGCAGGGAGCGGTCGACGAACACCACCTCGTCCTCGGCGTGGTTCGCGACGTACACGAGCTGCTCGGGGAAGAGCCGGATGTTCAGCGTGTGCAGCACCCGCCCGGTGCACGGGGCGGCCAGGTAGAGCTCCAGGTGGCGGCCGGTGTTCCAGGCGAACGTGCCGACCCGGCCGTCCGCGCTCACGTCGAGCGTGTCGAGCACGGTGGCGAGCCGCCGGACCCGCTGCGCCCACTCGGCCACCGTGACGCGGCTCTCGCCGGTGGCGTCCGCGGTGACGATCGACTTGTGCCCGAAGTACTCCTCGGCCCGGTGGAAGACGTGCGGCAGGGCGAGCGGCCGATCCTGCATCAGACCGAGCATCGGGGTCTCCTCCGGGCGGCTGTGGCGCGAGTCACCGAAAGTTACCTCCCGACGCGTGGCTTCACCATCGGCTTCATCCAGCGCCATCCGGGTCACCAGCGGTTAGGCTCGTGCGCCGTGACGCCCACCGACCAGGCCGCATCGGTCTGCCTCGACGTGGGGTCGACGTGGACCAAGGCGGTGCTGGTGCACGCCGACGGATCCCTCGCGGGTTTCGCGGAGCACCGGACCACTACGGGCGACGTCCTCGCGGGCATGGACGCGGCGGTGCGCGCGGTGTCGGCGGCGGGCCGCGGTGACGAGCCGGAGCTGCTGGCATGCTCGTCGGCGGGCGGCGGGCTGCGCCTGGCGGTCGTCGGGTCCGACCGGCTGTCGGCGGCCGAGGCGGGGCACCGGGTGGCGGTCTCGGCCGGGGCGCACGTCGTCCACGTGCACGCAGGGCCCCTGGAACCGTCGGACGTCCGTTTGCTGCGCAGCGCCCGGCCCGGGGTGGTGCTGCTCGTGGGCGGCTCGGACGGCGACGACCCGGCCGGGCTGCTGCACAATGCCAGCCGTTTGGCCAGGGCGCGCATCCGGCACCCGATCGTGCTCGCCGGCAACTCCGCGGCCCGCGACGACGCGGTCGCCCTGCTGCGCGCCACCGGACGCAGCGTGGTGGCCTGCGACAACGTGCTGCCCCGCCGGGGCGAGGTGGTGCCCGGGCCCGCGCGCGCCGCGCTCGCGGACCTGTACCGGCGGCACGCGATCGGCGGGCGCGGTCCGGCCGTCGCTCCCCGGTTCCGCAGGCTCGTGCGGGTGGTCACGCCCGAGGCGGTGGGCCACGCGGCCACGCGGCTCGCCGCGATCTGCGACGCCCGGGTGCTCGTCGTCGACGTGGGCTGCGCGACAACCGACGTCCACTCGGCCGACCGGGCCGAGCCGGTGCGCACCGTCGAGGGCGACCTCGGCGTGCGCGCGGCCGCCGGTGGAGTGCTCGTGGAGAGCCAGACCGAGGGCATCGTCGACCCGGTGGAGGCCGATCTGCTCGGACCCACCGTCGCCCGCATGGCCAGCGAGACCGGCTACGTCCCGCGCGATCGGGGCAGCGCGGCCGAGGACCGCCGCATCGCCGCGCTGGCCGCCGTGGTGGCGGTCCGCAGGCACCTGCGCGTGCACGCGGGCGCCGGGCGCGACGTCGGGCTCGTGGTGCTGGCGGGCGGCGTGTTCCGCCAGCGGAACCTCGCGGGCGGGCTCGCGGCCGTGGTGGCCACCCTGCGCACCGACCCCGTGCTCGCCCCGGTGCTCGCCGGCGCGCCGGTCGTGGTCGACTCCGACTTCGCGGTCGTGCCCGCAGGGCTGCTCGCCGCCCGCGGGCGAACGGAGGCGGCGGAGTCGCTGCTGCGCGACCACCTGCTCGGCTGATCTGTCGAGGTTCCGCGTCCGCCTGCAGCAGTGGCGGCGAGGCCCCGCCCGCCGCCCCCTCGCCGGCCTCGGCGCACCCCGATTCCGCCGGCGCCCCGATTCCGCCGGCGCACCCCGTCGTGGCGGGCGCTACCCCTCGACGGGTAGCGCGGGCGGAGAACCGGTGCGTGAGCTCGGGCCCGGGCCGCGGTCAGGCCACCAGCACGACGATCAGCGTGCGGGGGCCGTGCACGCCCTCCACGCGCTCCAGCTCGATGTCGCTCGTGGCCGACGGGCCGCTCACGAACGTGATGGGGCGGGTCGGTTCGAGCGCGGCGAGCATCTCGGGCACGGTCTGCACGACCTGCTCGGCGCGCACGACGCAAACGTGCACGTCCGGGACCAGGGTGATGGCGCGCCTGCCCTGGTCGGGCGAGCCGTCGAGGGCGATCGTGCCGGTGGTGGCGCAGGCCGAAGCACATCCGGTGAGGACCGCGGCCGCGGTGTCCAACTCGGCGGGGGAGAGCCGGTCGTCGGTGAGGCGGGACGCCGCGAGCCCGTCCGGCCACCAGCCGTCCGGCAGACCGGGCGGCACGACCACGTTCCCGGTGGCGTCGGCCAGCGCGGTCCGCACCGCCTCCGCGACGCCGTCCGCCGGGGCGTCCAGCACGGTCGCCTTGTAGTCGACCAGCCGGTCTCGGAAGAGGTCGAGCAGCTCGGGCGCACCTGCCGGGTGGGTGCCTTCGCGGTGGTAGTCGCGCGGCACGGTCGGCGGCGCCGGGTGCCCGGCTGCTGCGTTCGCCGCGCGGATGCGGCCGAGCACCTCCTCCCGGGCGCTCATCCCGCACCTCCGCGTTCGCGCGCCCACCACTCGCGGAACGTCTCGGCAGGCGGGCGCGGGACGTCCCGGCTGGCCGTCCAGGCCGACAGCGGGGGCGGCAGCGTGCGGATCCGGCCAGTGCGCCTGCCCAGCAGCCGCCCCGCTCGCGAGGCCTTCTCGGCGGCCGCGAAACGGCGCGGCGACGACATCACCCAGGACGCCGCCGCCATCGCGATCGCCTCCGCGCTCGGCACGCGCCGCTTCCGCTGCTCGTCCACGTGCTGGGCACGCAGCCGCACCAGAAGCGACGGGATGTCGATCCGCACCGGGCAGGCGTCGAAGCACGCCCCGCAGAGGCTGGAGGCGTACGGCAGCGACGCGTTGTCCTCCACCCCGGTGAGCTGCGGTGACAGCACCGCGCCGATCGGCCCGGGGTAGACCGAGCCGTACGCGTGCCCGCCGGTGCGCTCGTAGACCGGGCAGACGTTGAGGCAGGCCGAGCACTTGATGCAGTGCAGGGCGCTGCGGCCCAGCTCGTCGCCGAGCACCGCGGTGCGCCCGTTGTCGAGCAGCACGAGGTGGAAGGCCTGCGGGCCGTCGCCGGGGGTGACGCCGGTCCAGGCCGACGTGTACGGGTTCATCCGCTCACCCGTGGAGGAGCGGGGCAGAAGCTGGAGGAAGACCTCCAGGTCCTGCCAGGTCGGCACGATCTTCTCGATCCCCATCACGGTGATCAGCGTCTCCGGCAGCGTGAGGCACATCCGCCCGTTGCCCTCGGACTCGACCACCAGCAGGGTGCCGGTGTCGGCGACGGCGAAGTTGGCGCCGGAGATCGCGACCTTCGCCCGCAGGAACCGCTCCCGCAGGTGCGCCCGCGCGGCCATGGCGAGCCGGCGCGGCTCGGCCGTCAGCTCCGGGTCCACGCCCGGCATCTCCCGCAGGAAGATCTCGCGGATCTCGGCGCGGTTGCGGTGGATGGCCGGCACGAGGATGTGGCTGGGCAGGTCGCCGCCCAGCTGGACGATGAGCTCGGCGAGGTCGGTCTCGTGCGCCTCGATGCCGGCCGCCTCGAGGGCCTCGTTGAGGCCGATCTCCTGGGTGGCCATCGACTTGACCTTGACGACCTCGGACGCTCCGGTCTCCTGCACGAGCCGGGTGACGATCGCGTTCGCCTCGTTGGCGTCGCGCGCCCAGTGCACGGTGCCGCCGCGGGCGGTGACCTCGCGTTCGAGGCGCTCCAGGTGCTCGTCGAGCCGCGCCATCGTGGCCGCCTTCAGCGCCGAACCGGCCAGGCGCAGCTGCTCCCAGTCGTCCAGCTCGCCGACGACGTTCGCGCGCTTGCCGCGGATCGTGCGGGTGGCGTGGCCGAGGTTGCGGCGCAGCTGGGAGTCGGCGAGCGCGCCGCGGGCGGCGTCGGGGAAGGAGTGCTCGCCACGCAGGTGCCCGACGCCGCGCGGCGCGGGGATCCCGAGGAAGGTCGTCACGATGTGCTCGCCAGGATCTCGGCCAGGTGGACGGTGCGGGTGCCGCTGCGCAGCCGGGACAGGCCGCCGCCGATGTGCATCAGGCAGGACGCGTCGCCCGCCGTGGCGACCTCGGCACCGGTGGACAGCACGTTGCGCATCTTGTCGGCCAGCATCGCGGTGGACGTGTCGGCGTTCTTCAGCGCGAACGTGCCGCCGAACCCGCAGCACTGGTCGGACTCGGGCAGTTCCAGCAGCGTCATGCCGCGGACGTTGCGCAGCAGGCGCAGCGGCTTGTCGGCCACGCGCAGCATCCGCAGCGAGTGGCACGTGGGGTGGTAGGTCACGCGGTGCGGGTAGTAGGCCCCGACGTCCTCCACCCCCAGGACGTCCACGAGCAGCTCGGAGAGCTCGTAGGTGCGGGAGGCCACGGTCTCGGCACGCTCGGCGAGCCGGTCGTCGTTCGCGCCGCGGGCGACCATCGCGTGCTGGTGGCGGACGCAGCCCACGCACGACCCGGACGGCGCGACGATCACGTCGTACGGTTCGAACGTCTCCACGTGGTGGCGCACGAGCGGCAGGGCCTCGCGCTGGTATCCCGTGTTGACGTGCATCTGGCCACAGCAGGTCTGGTCGGTGGGGAACACGACCTCGTGTCCCAGCCGCTCCAGCAGCGTGACGGTGGCCCGGCCGACCTCGGGGTGCAGCGCGTCCCCCAGGCACGTCAGGAACAACGCGATCCTCACGGCGTCACCCTATGTCCTCGGGCTCGGTTGACAGCCCCGGCGGGAGCTCGGATGCTGGAAGGGCAATCGCGAAGTCGGTGTCGAGAGGCGCTGCGACGGGCCACGCGCCCGCCACGCTCGATCACCTGGCCATTGCATACACGGAACAAGGGCGCCTGCACTCACACGAGGAGGCGGGCGCATGGTTTTCCGTTCCGCCGTCCTCGATGTTCCAGCCGGCCGGGCACCAGTAACGTGGCCGGCCGCACCAGCCCTACGAGGAGGCGTTAGTACCCCATGACCGCCACTGCCGACATCAGCAGCAGGCTGCAGAAGCGCAACGGCATCGACTTCGCCGTGGCCGATCTGGGCCTGGCGGAGTTCGGCCGCAAGGAGATCCGGCTCGCGGAGCACGAGATGCCCGGGTTGATGGCGCTGCGCCGCGAGTACGCCGAGGCGCGCCCGTTGCACGGGGCCCGGGTCGCGGGTTCGCTGCACATGACGGTGCAGACCGCGGTGTTGATCGAGACCCTGGTCGCGCTCGGGGCCGAGGTGCGCTGGGTGTCCTGCAACATCTTCTCCACCCAGGACCACGCGGCCGCGGCGATCGTGGTCGGGCCGCACGGCACCGCGGAGGAGCCGCGGGGCGTGCCGGTGTTCGCCTGGAAGGGCGAGACGCTCGAGGAGTACTGGTGGTGCACCGAGCAGCTGTTCAAGTTCACCGACGAGGCCGGGAACGTGGTCGGCCCGAACATGATCCTCGACGACGGCGGTGACGCCACCCTGTTGGTGCACAAGGGCGTGGAGTTCGAGAAGACCGGCGTGGTGCCCACGGTGGACGACGAGGACCACACGGTCTCCGACGAGTACCGGATCATCCTGGACACGCTGCGCCGTTCGCTGGGCGAGGACCCGAAGCGGTGGACCACGGTGGCCTCGGACATCCGCGGAGTCACCGAGGAGACCACCACCGGGGTGCACCGGCTCTACCAGCTGGCCGAGCAGGGGCTGTTGCTGTTCCCGGCGATCAACGTGAACGACTCGGTCACCAAGAGCAAGTTCGACAACAAGTACGGGATCCGGCACTCGCTGGTGGATGGCATCAACCGGGCCACCGACGTGTTGATCGGCGGCAAGGTGGCCGTGGTCTGCGGGTTCGGCGACGTGGGCAAGGGGTCGGCCGAGGCGTTGGCCGGGCAGGGCGCCCGGGTGATCGTCACCGAGGTGGACCCGATCTGCGCGTTGCAGGCGCTGCTGGAGGGTTTCCAGGTGGCGCGGCTGGAGGACGTGATCGGGCAGGCCGACATCGTCATCACGACCACCGGCAACAAGGACATCGTGTCCGCGGACCTGATGGCCCGCACCAAGCACCAGGCGATCATCGGCAACGTCGGGCACTTCGACAACGAGATCGACATGGCCGGGCTGGCCCGCTACCCGGGGATCCGGCGGATCAACATCAAGCCGCAGGTCGACGAGTGGGTGTTCCCCGACGGGCACTCGATCATCGTGTTGTCCGAGGGCCGGCTGCTGAACCTGGGCAACGCCACCGGACACCCGTCGTTCGTGATGTCCAACAGCTTCTCCAACCAGGTGATCGCGCAGATCGAGCTGTTCACCAAGCACGAGGAGTACAACAAGGACGTCTACCGGCTGCCGAAGATCCTGGACGAGAAGGTCGCCAAGATCCACGTGGAGGCGCTGGGCGGTGAGCTGACCAAGCTCACCAAGGACCAGGCCGAGTACATCGGCGTGGACGTCGAGGGCCCGTTCAAGCCCGAGCACTACCGGTACTGACCGGTTGCAGCAAGGCCACCTTCATGCCATCCCGTGGCGTGGAGGTGGCCTTCCTGCAATCTGCGCACGGATCGCCGGGTCCCGAGCACCTCGCCTGGGCGAGCGTCACGACATAGTGTGAGCCCGTGGTGGCGTTCCCCCGTGGCGACGGCGACGGCTGGACGCATTGCGCCCTGGGGCACAAGCACTGGGGGATCTTCGGCGCGGCGGGTCTGCTGCTCTGGCACCGTGAGTGCGTGCTGCTGCAGCACCGCGCGCTGTGGAGCCACCACGGCGGCACCTGGGGCCTGCTCGGCGGGGCCCGCAACCGCGCGGAGTCGCCGGAGCAGGCGGCGCAGCGCGAGGCCACCGAGGAGGCGGGGCTCCCCACCGACGCGTACGAGATCACCGGCAGCTACGTCGACGACCACGGCGGCTGGTCCTACACCACCGTGGTGGGCCAGGCCCGCACGGCGGTTCTGCCCACCGCCCTCACCGCCGAGACCCTCGAGGTGCGCTGGGTGCGGGCCGCATCGGTCCCCGACCTGCCCCTGCACCCCGGCTTCGCCGAGACGTGGGAGACGGTCCGCGCCATCGCATAGACGCGCAGTCGGGTCGCTCGCGCCGCGGCCGCTCCCGCCAAGGTCTGCAGGGATCAAGGCGCAGATCGCTGAGAGAGGGCGCCGTTCGCGCCCATGGTTGTCGGTGGGCCTGCTGGCGGCGCCGCGCATTGTGCGGGCAGGCCGGGGGCCTGCCCGATGGGGCGCGCGGCGCCGCCAGCAGGCCGGTCTCACGGACACGCGATGGCGGATCTCCCCGCCCGTCACGCACCCTGTGTGCGCTCGCGCGCCCCGTGTCGGGCCACACGCCCGGTCGACGGGGTGCGTGGGCGGAGAACGGGTGCGCCGGTTGCGGAGATCGCTCCGATCAGCACACCGGGGGCTCGGCGGTGACGTTGATGTACTCCTCGGGCCGATCCCGAGAGCCCTCTGTCTCCGCCGATAGCCACTTCACACACCCAGCGGCGACTTCACACAAGGCCGGCCTTGTGTGAAGTCCGTACTGGGTGTGTGAAGTCGGCTGTTGGCGGCGCCACGGGCGGCATGATCGGCAGTTCGGTGGGTTCTCGTGTCATTTTCGGCCGTTTTCGCGCCGAGGCCTTGATCTTGGCCGTGGGACCGCCTTCGGTGGCGCCGCGCGCCCTCCGGGCAGGCCCTGGCCTGCCCGCGTTGTGCTGCCCGGAGGGGTCGCAGAGGCTCGCCCGTCAAGGGTCGCGCAGCGATCGCGGAGCGACGCCGTAGGCGCCCTTGACGGGTGAGGGGCGGCCCCGCACGATGCGCGGCGCCACCGAAGGCCCTGGCGCCACCGAAGGCCCTGGCGCCACCGAAGGCCCTGGCGCCACCGAAGGCCCTGGCGCCACCGAAGGCCCTGGCGCCACCGAAGGCCCTGGTCAGGAGGCGCCACTGGAGCTCCGGCGCCCACGAGCACGCGAGATCACCGTTCCCCCTGCCCAGATCGCCACAGGCGCCCGCTGGTCGGCCACCTCCTCGTCCTCGAACAAGGTGTGGCTATCCTAAGCCGTGCTCACGACCGGGCGAACCGCCACCGCGCTCCGCGGCGCCGATCTCGATCTCGGCTACCACGGGGTCCAGGTCGTCCACGGGGCCGCCGCCCACATCCGTGCCGGGCAGGTCACTGCGCTCGTCGGACCCAACGGCAGCGGCAAGTCCACCCTGCTGCGTGCGCTCGCGCGCCTGCACCGCCCCGACCGCGGGGAGATCGTCGTCGACGGCGACCCGCCCGCCGACGCCCTCGCGCTCACCCGGCGTGACTTCGCCCGCCGGGTCACCCTGCTCACCCAGAGCCGCCCGGTTCCGACGGGGCTCTCGGTGCATGACGTCGTCGGGCTCGGCCGGTACCCCTATCGCGGACGGTTCCGTGGCGAGGATCCGGACGGGCCCGCAGCTGTCGAGCGGGCGATGGCGCTGACCCGCGTGGGGGACCTGGCGGACCGGCCGGTCGACGAGCTGTCCGGCGGGCAGCTGCAGCGGGTGTGGCTCGCCTGCTGCCTCGCCCAGGACACCGGCGTGCTCCTGCTCGACGAGCCCACCAACCACCTCGACCTGCGCTACCAGGTGGAGATCCTCGACCTGATGCGCGACCTCGCCGACGAGTCCGGCATCGCGGTCGGCGTGGTGCTGCACGACCTGGACCAGGCCGCCGCCGTTGCCGACGAGGTCGTGGTGCTCGCGGCCGGGCGCGTGCGCGCGGTGGGTCCGCCCGCGGCGGTCCTCACGTCCGAGCTGCTCACCGAGGCCTACGGGATCCGGGTGGCGGTCGACCGCGACCCGGTCACGGGGCTCCTGCGCATCCGGCCGGTCGGCCGGCACACCAACAGGCACAAGAAGGAGTCAGCATGAGAGGACGGCGGATCGGCGTCGCCCTTGGCGCGGGCGTGGTCGCACTGGTGCTCGCCGCCTGCGGCACGACCGAGGCACCGGCGGGCACACCGACGTCCCCCGCCCCGGCGAGCGGCGCGCAGATCAGCGTCACCGACGCGCGCGGCAAGCAGATCACGTTCGGCGGGCCTGCGACCCGCGCGGTCGGGCTGGAGTGGGCGCTGGTGGAGTACCTCGTCACGCTCGGCGTGATGCCGGTGGGGGTCGCCGACGTCCAGGGCTACTCGGCGTGGGTGCAGGCCGCCCCCCTCACCGAGGGCGTCCGTGACGTCGGCGTGCGCGGCGAGCCGAGCATCGAGGCGATCGCCGCGCTGCGCCCCGACGTCGTGTTCGCCGCGTCCGATGTGAACGAGGGCGCGCTCACGCAGCTCGAGGCGATCGCCCCCGTCGTGGTCGTGCGGGACGCGGACGCGTCCGACCCGCTCGGCCAGATGCGCCGCAACGTCGAGCTCGTCGCGCAGGTCACCGGGAAGCAGGCCGAGGCGGACCAGATGCTCGCCGGCTTCGACTCCGCGCTCGCCGAGGGCGCGCAGCGGATCGCCGCAGCCGGTCTGGCCGGGCGCCGGATCGCCTTCGCCGACGGCTACCTCGACGGCGGCCGGCTCTCGATCCGCCCGTTCACGGAGGGTTCGCTGATCGAGACGGTGTCGCAGGAGCTCGGCCTGGTGAACGCGTGGCCGATGGCAGGCGACGAGAACTACGGCCTGGCGAGCACCGACGTCGAAGGGCTCACCACGCTCGGCGACGTCGAGTTCGTGTACTGGACCAACAAGGTGGAGGGCGCAGACCCGTTCGTCGAGGGCCTCGCGGGCAACGCGGTCTGGCAGTCGCTCCCGTTCGTGCAGGCCGGGAACGTCACGCGGCTGCCCGACGGCATCTGGATGTTCGGCGGGCCGGCGTCGATGCGACAGTACGTCGACGCCATCACCGCAGCCCTCGCCGGCTGACGGTGCAGGACGCCCTCGTTGCGCCTCGGGTGGCCTCCCGGGCCACCGTGGCCGCGGTCGCCGCGCTCGGCGTCGCGATCGTCCTGCTGCTCTCGGCGGTGCACCTCACGCAGGGCACGTCCGGCGTGGCCGCCGCGGACCTGCTCGCGCTGCTCACCGGGGCCGGCACGGACCAGACGGCCGCGGTGCTCGTGGCCTCGCGGTTGCCGCGGTTGCTGGCCGGGGTGGTCGTGGGCGCCGCGCTCGGCGCAGCGGGTGCCGCGCTGCAGTCGATCACCCGGAACGCACTCGCGGCGCCGGACACCCTTGCCGTGAACGCGGGCGCCCACCTCGTGATCGTCGCCTGCGCGGCGTTCGGGCTCGTGGTGCCGGTCGAGGCCTCGGCCCTGCTGGCCTTCGCCGGCGGGCTCGGGGCGGCCGCGCTCGTGTTCGGCATCTCCGGCGGCGGCACCGGGCCGACACGGCTCGTGCTGGCGGGCTCGGCGGTGTCGCTCGCCCTCTTCGCGCTGGTCAGCGTGCTCATCCTGCTGTTCACCGAGGAGACCACGGGCCTGTACGCGTGGGGGAGCGGCCAGCTCGCGCAGATCGGGCTGGGCTCGGTGGCCCGGATGGCCCCGGTGGTCCTGCTCGGGATCGTGGCGCTGGTCGCGCTCGGCAGGCGGCTCGACGTGCTGGGCCTCGGGGACGACACCGCCGTGGTGCTGGGCGTCCCGGTGCGCCGCACGCGCGTCGTGGCGGCGGTGCTCGCCGTGCTGCTGTCGGCGGCCGCGGTGACGGTCGCGGGCCCGGTGGGATTCGTCGGGCTCTGCGCTCCCGCGGTCGTCCGGCTCTTCGCCCCGCTCGTGCCCGGGCTGTACCGGCACCGGATGCTCGTGCCGATGTCCGCGCTCGCCGGGGTCGGCGTGGTGCTCGCCGCCGACGTGCTGGTCCGGCTCGCGCTGGGCGGGCAGGGCGGGATCGAGGTGCCGACCGGGGTGGTGACCACGGTGTTCGGGGCGGTCGTGCTGGTGGCGGTGGCCCGCCGGTTCCGCGACTCCGGCCCGGTGCGGCAGGCGCCGGCGGCCCGCTCCGGGCGGCTCCGCGACCGCCGCACGTTCCTCGTCGTCACGGCGGTGACGCTGGCGCTGACCGTCGCCGTCACGGCCGGGAGTCTCCTGCTCGGTGATGCGTTCCTGCTCATGGGCGACGTCGCGAACTGGGTCGCGGGCCGGGCCGGGCCCGTCACCACGTTCGTACTGGACGCACGGGTCCCGCGGGTGCTCGCCGCGCTCCTCGCCGGCGCGGCGCTGGCCGTCGCGGGTGCCGTCGTGCAGTCGGTGTGCCGCAACCCGCTCGCCGAGCCCGCGCTCCTCGGGGTCAGCGGCGGGGCGGGTGTCGCCGCGGTAGCGATGATCACGATCGTGCCCACCGTCGGTGTCTGGACGCTCACCGGAAGCGCCGCGCTCGGTGCGTTGGCGGCGTCGGCGCTGGTGTTCGGGCTCGCCGCTCGCGGCGGGCTGGCCACGGACCGGCTCGTGCTGGTCGGGGTCGGGGTCTCCTACGGCTCGATGGCCCTGATCACGCTCATGATCGTGTTCACCGACCCGTGGAACGAGGCCAAAGCGCTCACGTGGCTCGCCGGGTCGACGTACGGGCGGACGTTCCCGCAGGTCATCCCGGTGGCGGTCGTGCTCGTGCTCGCCGTGGGGGGGTTCGTCCGCGCCCGGGACGAGCTCGACCTCCTCGCCCTCGACGACGACACGCCCCGCGTGCTGGGCGTCCCGCTCGGCAGGTCCCGGCTCGCGCTGCTCGCCGCCGCGGCCGTGCTCACGGCCACCGCGGTGTCGGCGATCGGGCTGCTCGCCTTCGTGGGGCTCGTCGCCCCGCACGCCGCGCGGGCGCTGGTCGGAGCCCGGCACGCGCGGGTCCTGCCGGTCGCCGCGATGCTCGGGGGCCTGCTGGTGTGCCTCGCCGACGTCCTCGGCCGCACCGTGATCGCACCGGCCCAGCTGCCCGCCGGCACCCTCACCGCGCTCATCGGCACGCCGTACTTCGCGTGGCTGCTGTGGCGCTCCCGCGTTGCCACCGGCTGATCACAGGCGGACGCCGAGGGCCGAGGCGAGCACCGCCTCGCCGCTCGGCGTGACCTGCACGCTGCGGCCGTGCTCCCGGCGCCGTACCCAGCCCGCGGACAGGAAGCGGACGAGGATCGACCGCCCGAGCAGACCGGCCAGGTGGTGGCGCTGCTCGCTCCAGTCGACGCAGTAGCGGACGAGCGTGCGCCTGCCTTCCGGGACGTGGACGCCCATCTCGTCCAGCCACCGCCGACCGGCTGGGGTCAGGGCGTAGTCGACGTCGCGCCCGTAACCCGCGAGGCGATCATGGCGGGCGAGCTCCGCGTGGTGCCGGCCGTCCCCGCCGTCCAGGTACCCCCGCTCGATCATGGCCGCCATGATCTCGACCCCGAGCCGCCCCGCGAGGTGGTCGTAGCAGGTGCGCGCCGCCCGCAGCTGGCCCGCCCTCGTGCTCTCGCGCAGCGACCGGACGGGCCGGGCGGGGGCGATCTCCATCAGCTTCTCCAGCAGCTCCCCGATATGGGGCCCGGCCAGCCGGTAGTAGCGGTGGCGGCCCTGCGGCTCCACGCGCAGCAGTCCGGCGTCGGTGAGCTTGCCGAGGTGGCTGCTGGCCGTCGCCCTCGTGACGCCGGCCTCGTCGGCGAGCACGCTCGCCGGCAGCGCGCGCCCGTCGTTCAGCGCGAGGAGCACCCGGCAGCGCGCCCGGTCGGCGAGCAGCGCCGCGACCTCGCTGATCTCCACGTCTCCCGCGACCACGTCCCCCACGGTAGGCCGCGGAGGATTCGATCCACGTCGAACCGATTCGCGCCCACCCTCGAAGCATGATCCGCAGTACATCGGCGGCACCGCGGCCGGCCCTGGTCGCGGCGTGCCTCGGCTTCTTCGTCATCCAGCTCGACGCCACCGTGGTGAACGTCGCGCTCGACGCGATCCGCGCCGACCTCGGTGGGACGCTCGCCGACCAGCAGTGGGTCGTGGCGAGCTACACCGTCGCGCTCGCCGCCGGCATGCTCACGGCGGGTTCGATGGGCGACCGGTTCGGCTCGCGGCGCGTCTGCCTGTGGGGGCTCGCGGCGTTCGCGCTCGCATCCGTGGCCTGTGCGGCGGCGCCGGACGTACCGGTGCTGATCGCGGCCCGCACGGTGCAGGGCATCGGCGCAGCCGCGCTGCTGCCGTGCTCGCTGGCCCTGATCGTCCACCAGTTCCCGGATCCAGGGGAACGGGCCCACGCCCTCGGCGTCTGGGGCGGGGTCTCCGGCATCGGCATGGCCGCGGGCCCCGTTCTCGGCGGTGTGCTGGTCGCCGCCTCCGGCTGGCCGGCGATCTTCCTGGTGAACGTGCCGGTCTGCATGGCCGCGTTCGTGATGATCCGCCGCCATGCGGCCGAGTCACCTGCGCGGCAGGCGGGTCCGCTCGATCTCCCCGGGCTGGTGCTGGGCACGGCCGGGCTTGCGGGCCTCGCCGGCGGGCTCATCGAAGCGGGGCACCGTGGCTGGACGCACCCGCTCCCGCTGGCGCTGGTGCTCGCCGGTGCGACGCTCCTCCCGCTCTTCGTGCTCGTCGAGCGCCGTGCCCGTGAGCCGATGCTGCCGATGTCGGTCTTCACGTCCCTGCGGTTCTCGGCGGGCACGGGGGTGGGGTTCCTGTTCAACTTCTGCCTCTACGGCAGCCTGCTGTGCCTGTCGCTCTACTTGCAGGGCCCCCTCGGGCAGTCCGCGTTCGCGGCCGGGATGCAGATCTTCCCCCTCACCGTGGCGATCTGCATCGGCGCCGCGATGAGCGGCAGGCTCACCGGACGGTTCGGCGCCCGCGCCCCGATGCTCGCCGGGCTGGGCGCAGGCGCGGCAGGCGCGTCCCTGCTGCTGGCGGCAGGCTCGTCCGGACCGCTGCCGCTGGTCGTGACCGGCGCGACGGTGCTCGGTTTCTGCTCCTTCGCGATGCCGGCGATGACGTCGGTCGTCATGTCGGGTGTCGGAGCCGACCGCGCCGGTCTGGGCAGCGGTGTGCTCAACACCGCACGGCAGGCAGGCGGTGCGCTGGGCGCAGCGGTCCTCGGCAGCCTGCTGGTCGTCGGGTCCGGGATGTCGCTCGTCGTGCCGATGGCGGTGACCGTCGCCGCGTACACGGCCGCGATCGGCCTCACGCTGCTCGCCACGCGTCGCTGATCGGGGTGGGATCACCCGCGCCGACCGGCCTTCGGCAAGGGTCTTGACCTGGGCGGCCGCCGCGACGTGGAAGTCGGTGTCGCGTCCGTGCGCATACACGAGGACGCCGGAGAACGTGTGCCCGGCATGATGCGCGCATGGGACGGCTGATCGTCGTGGAAGGACTGGACGGGGCCGGCAAACGCACCCTGTCCGACGCGCTGTGCGCGGCGCTCGTCGCGAGGGGCGCGCGGGTCGCGCGCTTCGCGTTCCCCCGCTACGACGGCGACGTGCACGCCGAGCTGGCCCGCGAGGCCCTCTACGGGCGGCACGGCGACCTTGCGGCTTCCGTCCACGGGATGGCGCTGCTGTTCGCGCTGGACCGCCGCGCGGCCGCTCCCGAGCTGCGGGCCGCCCGCGGGTCGCACGACGTTGTGCTGGTCGACCGGTACATCGCCTCGAACGTCGCCTACAACGCGGCGCGGCTGCACCAGCGCGCCGACGGCGAGTTCGCGGGCTGGGTGCGGGAGCTGGAGGTGGAGCGGTTCGGCGTGCCCGTGCCGGACCACCAGCTGCTGCTCGCCGTTCCGCGGGAGGTGGCGGCGCAGCGGGCCGCGCACCGGGAACGCACCGAGGCGGGCCGGGAACGGGACGCCTACGAGTCGGACGCGGACCTGCAGGAGCGCACGGCCGTTGTGTACGCGCAGCTCGCGGAGGCGTCCTGGCTCTCGCCGTGGACGGTGCTGGACGGTGGCGCCGCCATCGATGCCGACGCGCTCGCCGCTCGGCTCGTGGGATAGACGACGACTTCGGCTCCATGGCCATGGGCGCGCCGGATACGGGCGTCGCAGGTGAGGAGGGGGACGCCGAGGTGCTCGGCAGGGCCTGGTGGGGCATCCGCCTCGGGCACGATCCAGATCGGCGACCGGGCCCGCGGAGCGGGTGCGATTTGCGCGAACCCGCGGGTCCGAGGCGGGCGCGCGACGTGGGATGGGATGCTGCGTTCATGAAGTCGCGCGTTCTGGTGGTGGACGACGACCCGGCGCTCGCCGAGATGTTGACGATCGTGCTGCGGGGCGAGGGGTTCGACACCGCCGTGGTCGCCGACGGCACCCGGGCGCTCCCTGCCGTCCGGGAGCTGCGGCCCGATGTCGTGCTGCTCGACCTGATGCTCCCGGGCATGAACGGCATCGACGTCTGCCGCGCCATCCGGTCCGAGTCCGGCGTACCGATCGTGATGCTGACCGCCAAGAGCGACACCGTCGACATCGTCCTCGGCCTGGAGTCGGGCGCGGACGACTACGTGGTGAAGCCGTTCAAGCCCAAGGAGCTGGTGGCGCGCATCCGGGCCCGGGTCCGGCGCACCGAGGCCGAGCCCGCCGAGCAGCTCGCGATCGGCGACGTCACCATCGACGTGCCGGCCCACCAGGTCATGCGGGACGGCGAGCAGATCGCGCTCACCCCGCTGGAGTTCGACCTGCTCGTGGCGCTGGCCCGCAAGCCGCGGCAGGTGTTCACCCGCGAGGTCCTGCTGGAGCAGGTGTGGGGCTACCGGCACGCCGCGGACACCCGGCTGGTGAACGTCCACGTGCAGCGGCTGCGGTCGAAGGTCGAGCGCGATCCGGAGCACCCGGAGGTCGTGCTGACCGTCCGCGGCGTGGGGTACAAGGCGGGACCGCCGTGACCGCCCGGCCATGATCGCCGCGAGCGGGCCGGCGCCGACGTGCGGGGGAGGCGCGCAGGGAGCGAGGGACGAGCGACCGAGCACCGGAGGAGCGGGTCGGCGTCTTCTCGGGCCCGCGAGCACGCCGGAGCGGAGCGGAGGCCATGTTCACTGAGCGGGTGCGCCGCGGCCTCGCCCCGGCCCGCCAGCTGATCGCGGAGCTGACCGAGGCGTGGAACCTCGCGTGGCGCCGCTCGTTGCAGCTGCGGGTCGTGATCAGCACCCTCGCGCTGTCGACGGCCGTCGTGCTGGTGCTCGGCCTCGTGCTGCAGACGCAGATCGCGCAGCGGCTGTTGCAGGCCAAGGAGGCCGACGCCCGGGTGCGCACGGAGACCGGCGCCGTGCTCCTCGAGCGCGACCTCGCCGGCGTCGACCCGGACCGCGAGGGCGCGCAGGGCGAGCTCAACAACGCGCTCGACCGGTTGACCAACGCGAGCTCGGTGGAGGACCAGCCCGCCACCGCGGGCGAGTTCCGCGCGGTGCTCACCACGAGCGCGCGCGATGCGGGCGCGCAGGTCTCCGCGGGCCCCGTCGAGGACGTCCCGGCCACGCTGCGCGAGGCGGTGGCCGCCGGCACGCTCTCCAGCCAGTACACGACGACCCTCACCGAGCAGGGCGTCGAGGTCCCGACGCTGATCGTCGGGCAGCCGGTGCGCACCGCCGTCGGTGATCTGGAGTTCTACCTGCTGTTCCCGCTCACCGCCGAGCAACGCACCCTCGGCACCGTGCAGAGCACGCTGATCGTGGGTGGGCTGGTGCTCCTGCTGCTGCTCGCGGGCATCGCCGGCATCGTCACGCGGCAGGTCGTGCGTCCGGTGCGGCAGGCCGCGGAGGTCGCGGAACGGTTCGCCGACGGCCACCTCGACGAGCGGATGCCCGTGCAGGGCGAGGACGAGGTGGCCCGGCTCGCGGAGTCCTACAACGAGATGGCGAGCAGCATCCAGAGCCAGATCCGGCAGCTCGAGGAGTTCGGCGCCCTGCAACGGCGGTTCACCTCGGACGTCAGCCACGAGCTGCGCACCCCGCTCACCACCGTGCGCATGGCCGCCGACGTGCTCTACGCATCGCGCGACGAGCTGCTCCCGGCGCTGCGGCGCAGCTCGGAACTGCTCGTCGCCGAGCTGGACCGGTTCGAGGCGCTGCTCGCCGACCTGCTCGAGATCAGCAGGCTGGACGCGGGAGTGGCGGAGCTGGGAGCCGAGAGCGTCGACATGCACGGGGTCGTCACCAGGGCCGTCGAGGCCGTCCGCGGTATCGCAGGCGAGACCCGCACACCGCTCGAGCTGGACCTGCCCGTCGGCGTGCACGCCGAGGTCGATCCGCGCCGCGTCGAGCGCATCGTGCGCAACCTCGTCGCCAACGCGATCGACCACAGCGAGGGCAAGCCCGTCCGCGTGGTGCTGCGGGCCGACGAGCGGTCCGTCGCCGTGCTGGTGCGCGACCACGGCGTCGGCCTGCGGCCGGGCGAGGCAGGCCTCGTGTTCAACCGGTTCTGGCGTGCGGAGGAGTCGCGGGCCCGGCGCAGCGGCGGCAGCGGCCTCGGGCTGTCGATCGCCATCGAGGACGCCCGCCTGCACGGCGGGTGGTTGCAGGCCTGGGGCGAGATCGGGAAGGGCGCCGCGTTCCGCCTGACGCTGCCGCGCACCGTGGGCGACGTCGTCGAGTCGAGCCCGCTGCCGCTCGGACCCGAGGAACCGGCGGCCCCGACCGCCGAGCCTGCCTCGGTGCCCACCCCGCCGCGCCCCCGCACGACCACTGTGCACGCGTCCCCGCAGGAGGAGTCGTGAGCCGCCGTCCCGCCTCGCTCGTGCCGGCCCTCCTCATCGCGCTCGCCGCGCTCGCCGGTTGCGCGAGCGTGCCCGAGAGCTCCCCGGTCCAGGTGCTGCGCCAGGTCGGCGGCGGCGAGGACGCGCTGGTCCCGCCCGGCCCGGTGGCGGGCAGCAACCCACTGGACCTCGTCCGCGACTTCGTGTTCGCCTCCGGCAGCAGCACCGAGCGGCACGGCGCCGCCCGCCGGTTCCTGTCCGCCGACGCGGAGGGCTGGGACGACTCCGCAGGCCTCACCGTGCTCGACGGGCAGTTCGACACCGTCCCGGCCCCGGGCGCGGCCAGCCCGAGCTCCGACATCACCACGATCCGGATCCGCGGCACGGCGATCGGCCGCCTCACCTCGTCGGGGTCGTTCGAGCCCGTCCAGGCCTTGTTCCAGCAGGACGTCACCGTCGTCCGCCGCGACGGCCAGTGGCGGATCTCCGAGCTGCCGCCGGGGGTCGTCGTGCCGCTCTCGGTCTTCCGCGACAACTACAAGCCGGTGCGCACCTGGTTCGTCGACCCGGTCCGCAGGCTCGTCGTCGCCGACGTTCGCCACGTGCCGAGCGTCCCGGCGCGGGCCCAGTCCGCGCGGGTGATGGAGCTGCTGCTCGCCGGGCCGTCCGGGGCGCTGACCGGGGCGGCCGTCTCCCTGCTCCCACCCGGCGCGCAGCTGCGGTCGAACCTGACGACGAGCGACGACGGGGCGGTGATCGTCGACCTCACCCGCCTCGGCGACCTCGACGAGTCGTCCCGGATGCTGCTCGCCGCCCAGGTGGTGCTGTCGCTGTCGGAGGTGAACGTCGGGCGCGTCCGGCTGCTGGCCGACGGCGAGCCGCTCCTGCCCGACCGGCAGGACCTCACCCGCGAGGACGTCGCAGGGCTCTCCGCCGAGATCGAGCCGGGCGCCGACGTGCCGGGGCTCGTCGTGGCGGGTGGGCGCGTGCGCCAGCTCAGCGGTCCGGAACCCAGTGCGCCGCTGCCCGGCGCACTGGGCGACGGCACCTTCGACGTCGAGTCCGCGGCGTCCACCGTCGACGGGAAGCGGCTCGCCGCTGTGGCCCAGGTCGGCGGGCAGCGCACGCTCCTCGTCGGCAACGGGGCCGCGGGCGGCGTCGCGGCGGTCCCGCTCACCGCAGGCACCATGACCAGGCCGTCCTGGACGCCCACCGGCGGCGAGGTGTGGACAGTCCTGGACTCCGCGGTCGTCGCCCGCGTGCTCGTCGACAACACGGCGCCGCCCCGCACCGGCCGGGTCAACGCCGACGACCTCGCCGCGCTCGGGCCGATCCAGGACCTCCGGCTGTCGCGGGACGGAATGCGCGTCGTCGCGGTCGTCGGCGGTGGTCTCCACACCGGTGCCGTCGCCCGCACCATCGACGGCGAGGTCGCGATCCGCAACGTCCGCAGGCTGCGGTCGGACGACCTCGGCGCGGTCGTGGCAGCGGACTGGCGCTCCACCGAGTCGATCGTCGCGATCACCCGCAATCCCGAGATGCTGGTCGGGCAGGTCACCGTCGACGGCCTCGTCGTCCAGCAGATCGTGAGCAACAACCTCACCGCCCCGCTGACCGCGGTCGCGGCCGCCGCCAACCGCCCCCTGTGGGTCACCGACCAGACCGGCGTCTGGAGCTTCGGCGGCGGCGACCAGGCCGCGTGGCGCCAGGTGCTCGCAGGCGCCCCTGACGCCGTCCCCCTCTACCCGGGCTGACCTGCGCCCGCACGGGCAACTCACCGCGCCGAGACGCCCGACTCGCCGTGCCGAGATGTCGGACTCGCCTGTCGAGATGTCGGACTCGCCGTGTCGAGATGTCGGACTCGCGTTGTGGGGGTGAGTCCGACATCCGCACGCGGTGAGTCCGACGATCCCGTTCGGTGAGTCGGGCGTTCGAGCGCGCCGAGTCGGGCGCCTCGGCCCGCGTTCGCGCACGGGCGGCGTGATTGTGGACAACCCGGGTTCGGGCGGGACCGGCTGGCGGGGGTGGGCGGGATGCTGGTCTCGTGGACGTGCGAGGGCTGGGGGCTGCGCTGGTCGACCTCGTGCTGCCGGGCGACTGCGCCGGGTGCGGCGCGCCCGTGCACCCGTGGTGCCCGCGGTGCCGGGCGGACCTCGGGCCGCCCACCCGACCGTACCTGCCCGGCGGGCCGCCCGTCCTCGCCGTCGGGCGCTACACCGGCCCGCTGCGCTCCGCGCTGCTGCGCTACAAGGAGCGCGGCAGGCGGGATCTCGCGGGGCCGCTCGCGGCCATGCTCGCGGCGGCGCTCGACGAGGCCGTCGGGCCGCCACCGGTGTGCCTCGTGCCCGCCCCGTCGCGCGCGGCCGCGGCGCGGGAGCGCGGCGGCGACCACGTCGCCCGCCTGTGCCGTGCGGTCGCGGCGCGGCGGCCCGGCGTGCGGGTCGCGCGGCCGTTGCGGCTGGCCAGCCGGGCACGCGACTCGGTGGGGCTCGACGCCGAGCAGCGCGCCGCCAACCTGGCGGGTCGCGTGCGCGTGCGTCCCGCCGCACTGCCGGCGCCCGGCACCGCCAGCGTGCTGCTGGTGGACGACGTCGTGACGACCGGCGCCACCCTCCGGACCTGCGACGACGCGCTCGCCGCCGCCGGTGTCGCGGTGTGGGCGGCGGTCGTGCTCTGCGACGCCACCACAGCCCGTTGATCATGGGGAACGCGTAATCGTACCCGCGCGGCCGAGCCCGGGGAACCTCTCGGCCGATGCTTCCACCCGGCCTGGGGCCAGTCGGTTCGGAGGGCTGTTGCCGAACCGTGATGCGCGTTACGGTGCTCCGCATCCCACCAACGGCACCCATTAGGAGGAGCACCGATCGAGCGCCGGCAGTGGGCACTCGCCGGCGAGCCAGCAAACGTCAACCCGACGCCCAGAGCGATACTGAGAGCGAGGGAAGTCTGCGTGGAGATCGTTGTCACCGGCCGGAACGTCGAGGTCCCAGACCATTTTCGGGTCCATGTGGCCGACAAGCTCGGTCGACTTGAGCGGTACGACCACAAGATCGTGGGCATGGAGGTCGAGCTCTTCCACGAGCGCAACCGCCGCCAGCTCAAGAGCTGCCAGCGTGTCGAGATCACCGGCAGGGGGTGCGGGCCCGTTGCGAGAGCGGCGGCCTCCGCCCAGGATTTCTACGCGGCACTGGACGCCGCCATCGCCAAGCTCGAGGAGCGGTTGCGCCGCTCGCACGACCGTCGCCGCGTCACGCCCAAGCGCACCAGGGTGATGGCGGGCCGGGGCGCGGCCACCGCCGTGCTCGACGCCCCGGCGGCCACCGCCGAAGATCGCGTCGACGACGAGGCCGACCTGCGCGCCGACGACACCCTCGACATCCCCGTCCCGCGTGCTCACGACGAGGACATGCCGGAAGAGCTGCCGGGACGGATCGTCCGGAGCAAGGTGCACCCGGCCGAGCCGATGAGCGTCGACGACGCGCTGTCCCGCATGGAGCTCGTCGGGCACGACTTCTACCTGTTCTCCGACGCCGACAGCGGCCAGCCGTGCGTGGTCTACCGGCGCAAGGGCTACGACTACGGGATGATCCGCCTGGAGCAGTAGCCAGATCCTGCAGCCGTGCTCGAAAGGGGCGGTTCGCGTCCGAGGTGGAACGCGGGCCGCCCCTCCGGCGTTGTTGGGGGAGCGGCCCGCCGCTTCGCTACCCTGGTCGGGGCAGCGCGTGCTCCGGCAGGGCTGCGTGAAACGCGAACTGGTCCGAAGGCGAATGAGGTCGATCCGTGCCGCTGTTGAACCGTCTGCTCCGTGCCGGCGAGACCAAGCTGGTGAAGCGGCTCGCCAAGTACGCCCAGGTGATCGACGAGCTCGAGCCGGAGACGCAGGCGCTCACCGACGCCGAGCTGCGGGCGAAGACCGACGAGTTCCGCGAGCGTTACCGCGACGGCGAGTCGCTCGACGACATGATGTTCGAAGCGTTCGCCGTGGTCCGCGAGGCGGCCGTGCGCACGCTCGGGCAGCGGGCGTTCCCCGTCCAGCTCATGGGCGGCGGGGCGCTGCACCTGGGCAACATCGCGGAGATGAAGACCGGTGAGGGCAAGACCCTCACGTCGGTGTTCCCCTCGTACCTCAACGCACTGTCCGGCGACGGCGTCCACGTGATCACCACCAACGACTACCTGGCCAAGCGCGACTCCGAGAAGATGGGGCGCATCCACCGCTTCCTCGGGCTCACCGTCGGGGTGATCCTCTCGGAGATGCCGCCCGCCGTCCGGCGTGAGCAGTACGCGGCCGACATCACCTACGGCACCAACAACGAGTTCGGGTTCGACTACCTGCGCGACAACATGGCCTGGAAGAAGGCCGACATGGTGCAGCGCGGGCACAACTTCGCCATCGTCGACGAGGCCGACTCGATCCTGATCGACGAGGCGCGCACGCCGCTGATCATCTCCGGTCCCGCGGAAGCGAGCTCGCGCTGGTACCAGGCCTTCGCCGACATGGCGAACGGCCGTGGCACCGCGCGGGTGCCCATGCGCGGCTTCGACATCACCGGGCTCTCCCCCCAGGAGCTGTCGCGGCGGAGCGCGGAGATCCAGCAGTACGACTACGAGTACGACCTGAAGAAGCGCACGGTCGGGGTCACCGACAAGGGCGTCAAGCACGTCGAGGACCAGCTCGGGATCGACAACCTCTACGAGGCCGCCAACACCCCGCTCGTCGGCTACCTGAACAACGCGCTCAAGGCCAAGGAGCTGTTCAAGAAGGACAAGGACTACATCGTCCGCGACGGCCAGGTCCTCATCGTCGACGAGTTCACGGGCCGCGTGCTGGCCGGCAGGCGCTACAACGAGGGCATGCACCAGGCCATCGAGGCCAAGGAGCAGGTGCAGGTCCAGAACGAGAACCAGACGCTGGCCACCATCACGCTGCAGAACTACTTCCGGCTCTACAAGAAGCTCTCCGGGATGACCGGTACCGCCCAGACCGAGGCGGCCGAGCTGCACCAGATCTACAAGCTGGGCGTGGTGCCGATCCCGACCAACCGGCCGATGATCCGCAAGGACCAGCCGGACCTGATCTACAAGACGGAGGAGGCGAAGTTCGCCGCCGTCGCCGCCGACATCGCCGACAAGTACCAGGCGGGCCAGCCGGTGCTGGTCGGCACCACGAGCGTGGAGAAGTCGGAGTACCTGTCGCAGCTGCTCCGGCGGCTGCAGGTACCGCACAACGTGCTGAACGCCAAGCACCACGAGAAGGAAGCGCAGATCGTCGCCCAGGCCGGGCACGCGGGCGCGGTCACGGTGGCCACCAACATGGCCGGTCGCGGCACCGACATCATGCTCGGCGGCAACCCGGAGTTCCTCGCCGACCTGGAGCTGCGCCGCCGCGGGCTCGACCCGGTGGAGACCCGCGAGGAGTACGAGGCGGCCTGGGACGAGACCGTCGCGAAGATGCAGGAGCAGGTCGCCGAGGAGGCCGAGGAGGTCAAGGCGGCCGGCGGGCTCTACGTGCTCGGCACCGAGCGCCACGAGTCGCGGCGCATCGACAACCAGCTGCGCGGCCGGTCGGGCCGCCAGGGCGACCCGGGCGAGTCGCGGTTCTACCTCTCGCTCGGCGACGAGCTGATGCGCCGGTTCAACGGCCAGCTGGTCGAGTCGATCATGAACCGCTTCAACCTGCCCGATGACGTGCCGATCGAGGCGGGCATGGTCACCAAGGCCATCCGCAGCGCGCAGACGCAGGTCGAGCAGCAGAACTTCGAGATCCGCAAGAACGTGCTCAAGTACGACGAGGTGCTGAACAAGCAGCGCACCGTCATCTACGAGGAGCGTCGCCGGGTCCTCGACGGCGAGAACATCGAGTCGCAGATCGAGCACATGCTCGAGGACGTCATCCGGGCGTACGTCGACGGTGCCACCGCCGAGGGCTACGCCGAGGACTGGGACCTCGAGAAGCTCTGGACCGCCCTGCGCACCATCTACCCGGTGGGCATCCGCTGGCAGGACCTCGTCGGCGAGGGGGACGACGACGGGATCATCGACGACCTCAACAAGGAGACCCTCTTCGAGGCGATCCTGGCCGATGCCCGCGACGCCTACGCCCGCCGGGAGGCCGAGGTCGACGAGCTCATCGCCCCGCTCGGCGGGATGCGCGAGCTGGAGCGCCAGGTCCTGCTCACGGTGATCGACCGCAAGTGGCGCGAGCACCTGTACGAGATGGACTACCTCAAGGACGGCATCGGCCTGCGGGCCATGGCCCAGCGCGACCCGCTCATCGAGTACCAGCGCGAGGGCTTCGACATGTTCCAGGCGATGTCGGAGGGCATCAAGGAGGAGACGGTCGGCTACCTGTTCAACGCCACCGTGCAGGCCGCGCAGCCGGCGCAGCCCGCTCCGGCGGCGGCGAGCGGGGCAGCGGCCCAGCCGTCGGCCGCGCAGCCCGCGGGCGCGGCTCCGCCGCAGGAGGCACCGCCCGCCGCACGGCGGGCGCCCGCGCAGCCCCCGGCCGGCCGGCACGCGGCCCCCGTTGGCGGCGACCCGACGGGCACCGGCAGCGTGCTCCCGGCGGCGTTCCGCGGTTCCCGGCCGACCGACCTGCGCTACAGCGGCCCGACCGAGGACGGCGGCACCACCCGCAGCCGCTCCGCCGGTGGTGGGCGGGACGGCAGCCGTGGTGAGGCCACGGTGGCCGGCCGCGCCGAGCCGTCGCGCAACCGGCCCTGCCCGTGCGGCTCGGGTCGCAAGTACAAGCAGTGCCACGGCTCACCCACAGCGGCCCGGCCCTGAGACGGCCCCTCAGAGGATCCGCACCGCGGTGCAGCGCCACCGGTCGTCGGCGTGCTCGAGACGCGCGGCGAGGGCGCGGTGGGCGCCGTCGATGCGGCACGTGACGGCGATCTCGGCCACGCCGGGGCACGGCATGCAGAGCCGGATGCGGCCGTGCCGGGCCGGGGCCCGGGCGGTGCGCTGTCCGGTGATCGCCCGCCAGTAGCGCAGGGCGCGGGGAGCGAAGTGCGGCGCGAGCTGCAGCGGTGAGCGCCTGCCGTCGAGCACCTCGAGGGCGAGGCGCAGGATGCGCGTGGCGGCGTGGTGGGCCTCGACGAACTCGCGTGCGGCGCGGCGTGCTCGCTCCGGATGGGATGTCTCGGCCGGAGCCGTGCGTGCGGGGGCCTGGCCCGGTAGCGGCTCGTACTGGACGGGCCGCACGCGGCGTCGTTCGGGGGCAGCAGGCGCGCCGATCGTCGGCAGTGTGATCGTCACGGCTCGATCCTCGGCGGCTCCGGGGGATCGCAGGGCCGAACGAGTTGCTTCGGGTCCGTACGGTACGTGTCCGCACCGTCACGGTCGTACCGTCTGGCCGTGCACACCGGACCCGCCACGGAGCCGCTCGACCGGCTGCTCGTGCGGACCGGGCTGGCGCTGCAGCGCGTCACCCGGAAGGCGGCCGCGGCGCACGGGCTCAGCGCCACCGCGCTGGACGTGCTGGCCGCGCTCGTCGAGCTCGACGAGCGCGAGGAGCTGTCGCACCGCGACCTGGCCGGATACCTGCGGCTCGCCCCGGCCACCCTCACCCCCGTCCTCGACGGCCTCGAGGCGGAGGGAGCGCTGAACCGGGTGCGGGACGCCGCCGATCGCCGGGTGGTGCGGGTGTCGATCACCGCGCACGGCCGGGAGCGGCACGCCGCCGCCGCGGCGGGCGTCGCGGCCGCCGTCGCGGCGTTGCCCGAGCCGGCCTCCGACCACGCGGCGGTGATCCGCGCGCACCTGGTCGGCCTGCTGGATGCGATCGAGCGCGCGGTGCCGTGACAGCAGCCGGAACACGGCAGCGGCGTGACACAGCTGCCGTGTCATAGCTTTGCCCACGTGGCATTGCAGGCGCTGGTGATGGACTACGCGGGGGTGCTCACCGAAGGGCCGGAGCTGGTCGAGCTGGTACGCCGCGTGCGAGCGGCGGGAACGCCGACGGCGCTCGTGACCGAGGCGAATACCGTGCCCGACACCTGTGCCGCGGCGTTCGACCTGGTGGTGCTGGGGGCTGCGCTGGGCGTTCGGAAGCCGGATCCGGAGCTCTACCGGCGGGTCGCCGCCCGGCTCGGCGTGCCGGTCACCGGCTGCGTCGTGGTCGACGACCACGCGCGCAACCTGCGGGGCGCCCGCGTTGCGGGTGCGGTGGTGGTGCACCACCACGACGATGCGATGACGATCGCCGAGGTGGCGGCGCTGTTCGACCTACCGGCCTGATTCCTCGTCCTCGTCGGGCTCGGCGGTGCTGCGCGGCATGGCGGCAGCGGCCTGCGGCTCGTCCGGCGGGCGCGACTCGCCCTCGGCGCCGGTGGTCGTGGCCTCGCGCAGGATGTTCTCGAGGAAGCCCTCCTGTCCGGGGCCGGACCGTTCCTCGCGCTCGTCTCCCATACGGGAGGAGTCTCCGGGGCGGCCCGACCCCAAACGACCTGATCAGCGACGCATCACTGCGGCGGGGGCGGAGGCTCCTCCTCCGGCGGGGGTGCAGCCGCCTCCTCCGGCGGGGCCTCGGTGGTGTCCCCGGCGCCGGTCATGCCTTGCAGGTGGTCGACCCCCTGGTCGATGTGCTCGTCATGGCCGGCGAAGCGCTCCTTCGCCTTCTCGCCTGCTTGGTCCAGGGCCTGGTCGACCTTGTCGTCGTGCTGGTTCGCCAGGTCCTTGGCCTTGTCCATGAAACCCATGCCTGCACCATGGTCCTGCTAGGGCGCCCGTGCAGCACGACTCACTCCATCGGGCGTAGCCGTACGTGGGAAGGGCGCAGCTCGTCGACGCTGTTGACGCCGATCAGCTGCAGGGTGCGCACGATCTCGGCGGCCAGGATGGTGACGGCCTTCTCGACGCCGAGCCGGCCGCCCGCCATGAGCCCGTAGAGGTACGCACGCCCGATGAGGGCGGCGCGGGCCCCGAGTGCTGTGGCCGCGAGGATGTCGGCGCCGTTCGTGATGCCCGTGTCGATGAGGACCTCGGCGCGGTCGCCGAGCGCCTGCACGGTGGGCTCGACCAACTCCAGCGGCACCGGAGCGCGGTCGAGCTGGCGGCCGCCGTGGTTGGACAGGAGCACCCCGTCGGCACCGGCGTCCACCACGCGCACGGCGTCGTCGACGCTCTGGATCCCCTTGATCACGAGCTTGCCCGGCCAGGTGTCGCGCAGCCACTCGACGTCGTCGATGGTGAGCGCGGGGTCGAAGACCCGGTTGATCATCTCCTCGACCGACCCGTAGCTCGACTCGAGGCTGGCGAAGTTCAGCGGCTCGGTGGTGAGCAGGTTGAACCACCAGTGCGGGTGGCGGGCACCGTCCAGGAACGTGCGCAGCGACAGCGCAGGCGGGATCGTGAGGCCGTTGCGGATGTCGCGGAGGCGGGCCCCGCCGACCGGGGTGTCGACCGTGAGCATCAGGGTGTCGTAGCCGGCCGCGGCTGCGCGCTGCACGAGGTCCTTCGCGGGCGCCCGGTCGCGCCACAGGTAGAGCTGGAACCACTTGCGGGCCTGGGGCGCCGCGGCCGCGACGTCCTCGATGGTGGTGGTGCCCATCGTGGAGAGCGTGTAAGGGATGTCGAACTGCTGGGCCACGGAGGCGACGGCGGGCTCGCCGGAGTGGTGCATCATCCGGGTGAAGCCGGTGGGGGCGATCGCGAACGGCAGGTTCGCGCGGCGTCCGAGGATCTCCCGTCCGGTGTCGATCTCGGACACGTCGCGCAGGACGGTCGGGGTGAACTCGACCCGGGAGTAGGCCCGCCGCGCGCGGTGCAGCGACAGCTCCCCGTCGGCGGCGCCGTCGACGTAGTCGAACACCGCTCGCGGGGTCCGCCTGCGCGCGATCGTCCGCAGGTCGGCGATGCTCGCCGCGCGCCGCAACCGCCGCTCGTCGGCGTCCCACACGAACGGGGCCGGCCGCAGCAGCGGGCGCAGTTCGGACGGGCGGGGCAACCGGCGCTGGACCATGCCCGCCACCCTATGTCGAGCAGGCCGACGGCGAGCTGGTCTCGGGGGCCGCGCTCGTACCCTGGGATCCCGGGGTCGTGAGCACGCGAGAGGGGATGGTCGAGATAGCCGCACAGGCCGCCGCCGCGCGGCATCGCACGCCCTTGAGCAAGGCCCGGGTTCTGGAGACCGCCGTCGCACTGGCCGACGAGGGCGGCGTCGACGCACTCAGCATGCGCAAGATCGCGCAGGCGCTCGGCGTCGTTCCCATGGCGCTGTACAAGCACGTGGCCAACAAGAACGAGCTGCTGGACGGCATGATCGACGTCGTCGTCGGCCAGATCGACCCGCCAGCCGTCGGGACCGACTGGAAGACCGCCGTCCGCAGGCGCGTGTTGTCGGCCCGCCGCATGCTGCTGCGACATCCGTGGGCCCCGGGGGTCATCGAGTCGCGGATGAAGGCCCGGGCCAACCCGACCCTCGTGGTGATGGAGTACCTGGACTCGATGATCGGGATCTTCCGGGAAGGCGGGTTCTCGATCGACCTCACCCACCACGCGATGCACATCATGGGCAGCCGCCTGCTCGGTTTCTCCCAGGAGCTGTTCGAGGACGGCTCCGGCCGCGACCCGGAGCCGGACATGCCGCCGCCCGATGAGCTCGCGGAGCGCTTCCCGTACATCGCCGAGCTGGCCATGGCGGTCGCTCACGACGACGAATCGGTCGTCGGCTCGGGCTGCGACGACCAGTTCGAGTTCGAGTTCGCCCTGGACCTGACCTTGGACGGTCTGGAGAGGCTCCACAGCACCGCCTGACGATCCGCCTTGACTGGTGTATGGCGTACACCTACTGTACTCCTCGACGGGTGTACGCCGTACACCTCCTGCCCGCGGGGAGACCTCATGAAGGCGATCGTCCAAGAGCGGTTCGGTCCGCCCGACATCCTGCGGCTGGCCGACATCGACCCGCCCCGGATCGGTCCCGGCGACGTCCTGGTCCGGGTGCACGCCGCCGCGTTGAACCCCTACGACTGGCACATGCTGCGCGGCGACCCGCTCGCCGCGCGCCTGACCCCTGACGTCGGCCTGACCCGACCGAAGGCCCCGGTGCTCGGGATCGACGCAGCCGGCGTGGTCGAGGCCGTCGGCGCGGACGTGGGTGGTCTGCGCCCCGGCGACGAGGTACTGGGCTTCTGCCCTGGCTCCTGCGCCGAGTACGCGCGCACCACCGCGGACCTGCTGGTGCCCAAGCCCACCGGCCTGACCTTCGAGCAGGCTGCGGCCGTGCCGTTGGCTGCTGTGACCGCCCTGCGCGGCATCAGGACCGTCGGGCGGGTACGGGCCGGGCAGCGGGTGCTGATCAATGGCGCAGGTGGCGGGGTCGGCACGTTCGCCGTGCAGATCGGTGCCGCGCTGGGCGCTGAGGTCACCGGGGTGTGCAGCACCCGCAACGTGGAGCTGGTGCGATCACTGGGCGCCGCGCAGGTCGTCGACTACACGCGGGAGGACTTCACCGACCCCGACGGGCGCGGGCGCTACGACGTGGTCCTCGACAACGTGGGCAACCGGCCGCTCCGGCGTCTTCGCCGAATGCTCACGCCGGCGGGGACGCTGGTGGCCAACGGCGGCGGCTCGCCCGGCAAGGTGTTCGGCGCGATGGGCGCCTTGCTGCGGGTGCTGGTGGTCAACGCGTTCGTCCGCCAGCAGCTCCGGGTGATCCTCCCGGCCGCTCCCGCGGGGCCGACGCACGAGGACCTGATGGGGGTCACCGCACTGATCGAGGCCGGCGAGCTCACCCCGGTCGTCGATCGGACGTACCCCCTGGCCGACGCGCCCGAGGGCGTGCGCCACGTGGAGCAGGGCCACGCCCGCGGCAAGGTCGTGGTCACCGTGCCGGGATGATCGTGTCAGGCAGACGCGAAACGGCGGCGGGACAGTTCGAACGCCGCCACCGCCCCGGCGCTCGCCACCCCCAGCGACTCGACGCCGCCGTGCATGGGGATGGCGAGCATCCCGTCGAGCAGCGGACGGACCGACGCCGACAGGCCCTCGGTCTCGTTGCCCAGCACGAGCGCGACCCGGTCGGGCAGGGCGGTGTCGAGCAGCGAGTCGCCGCGGGCGTCCAGGCCGTACAGCGCGAAACCGGCCTCGGCCAGCGCCACGCACCCCTCCTCGACGGTGCCGGAGCGCAGGACCGGCGCCCGGAACGCGATCCCTGCCGACGCCTTGACGACCAGCGGGTCGATGGCGGGCAGTCCGCGCCGCGCCAGCAGCACGCCGTCCACCCCGGCGGCGGTGGCGCTGCGCAGGATCATCCCGACGTTGGCGGGGTTGGTGAGCCGGTCGAGCACCAGCACGGCGGCGGGCGCACCGGGGCGCAGCGCGGCGGTGAACTCGGCGACGGGAGCCATCCGCGGCGCCACGACGTCGGCGAGCACGCCCTGGTCGTGCCGCCCGTTGCCGGCCAGCACCTTCACCCGGTGCGCCGACGCCCGCTGCACGGGCACACGGCGGCCGCGGGCGGCGTCGAGGATGGCCCGGACGGGCTCGCCGCGCGCGCCCTCGGCGAGCACCACCTTGTCCACCCGCAACGTGTGGTCGCCGAGCGCCTCGAGCACCGGCTTGCGGCCGTACACCGTGATGAAGGTGTCCTTCGGGGACCGCTCGCCAGTCACCCGGCGAGCGTAGGCCACGCCCTGCGGACCCCGATCGCGATCTCCGCGCCCGGACGGCCCCTGGCCGCGTCGGAGGCACGACCGGGTATCCGGATACGACGGCTCGTACCTCCGCCTTGCCAGGAGCCGGCTGGATCACGAATCTCATCGACCGGGGCCCGCAGGGCGCGGCCTACGATCGGCACATGCCGCCGCGGCTCTCGGCCCTCGACGCCTCGTTCCTGTATCTGGAGCAGCCCACTACGCCGATGCACGTCGGGGCGGTGTCGGTCTTCCGGCGGCCCCGCGGGGGCTTCGACTACGACCGGCTCGTGGATCTGGTCGAGCAGCGGATCGCGCTCGTGCCGCGTTACCGGCAGAAGGTCCGGTACGTGCCGGGCAACCTCGCGCGCCCCGTGTGGATCGACGACCCCGACTTCGACGTCGCCTACCACGTCCGCCGTTCCGCGCTCCCGAAACCGGGCTCTGAGGAACAGCTCACCGAGCTCGTCGCGCGCCTGATGTCGCGCCCCCTGGACCACACGCGCCCGCTCTGGGAGATGTACCTGGTCGAAGGGCTGGCGCAGGGCCGGATCGCGGTCGTCACCAAGACCCACCAGGCGATGGTCGACGGCATCAGCGCGATCGACATCGGGCAGGTGATCCTCGACGTCTCGCCCGAGCCGCGGGTGGTGCCGGAGGAGCTGTGGATGCCCCGTCCCGAGCCGTCGGGCGCGGAGCTGGTGCTCGGCGCGGTGGCGGAGGCCGTCGCCCGGCCCGGCGAGATCGTCGACAACGTGCGGATGGCCACCGGCGACGCGATGGCCACCGTCAGCAAGGTCGCGGGGGCGGCCGGCAAGCTGTTCTCGATGGCCTGGACGGCGAGCAGGCCCGCCCCGGGTACCCCGCTCAACGTGGACATCTCCACCCAACGCCGGTTCGCGGTGGCCCGGGCCGAGCTGGAGGACTACCGGCGGGTGCGCGCGGCACACGGCTGCACCGTGAACGACGTCGTGCTGAGCGTCGTGTCCGGCGCGCTGCGCAACTGGCTGCTGTCCCGCGGCGAGCCGGTCAACCCCTCGTCCACGGTGCGGGCGATGGTGCCGCTGTCGGTGCGCGGCGAGGCCGACGTGCCCAGCTCCGCCACGGCCGGGTCACTGGGCAACCGGGTCTCGTCGTTCCTGGTGGATCTGCCGGTCGGTGAGCCGAGCCCGGTGGTGCGGTTGCACCACGTCACGCACGCGATGCGCGAGCACACCTCGGGCGGCCAGTCGGTGGGCGCCGACACCCTGGTCCGGATCGGCGGGTTCGCGCCGCCTACGCTGCACGCTCTGGGGGCGCGTGCCGCAAGCGGGTTCTCGAAGCGGATCTTCAACTTGGTGGTGACGAACGTGCCGGGACCGCAGTTCCCGCTCTACGCCGCTGGCGCCCGCATGCTCGAGATGTTCCCCGTCGTGCCGCTCGCGAAGGGCCAGGCCCTCGCGATCGGCCTCACCTCCTACGACGGCGGGGTCTACTACGGGTTCAACGGGGACCGCGACGCCATGCACGACCTCGATGTGCTCGCCGGGCTGGTGCACGAGTCCCTCGACGAGCTCCTGACGACGGTGGCCTGATCATGCGGGTATATGTCCCGGCCACGTGGCCGATGCTGCGGACGCTCGTCAAGACGGGGGTGCTCGACCCGATCGGCGGCACCGCGTTCGCCCTCACACCCGCGCTGCGCGAGGCCTACACCAGCGGCGACGACGAGGAGCTCGAGTACGCGGCGATGAGCCACGCGGCGCGCGCGTCGCTGCGGCTGCTGTCGGTCGAGTTCGGGCTCGGTGAGGACGCCACGCCCGCCCGGCGGGTGGTGGTCTCCGCCGATCTCGACGACGTCACGCTGCGCCCCGACCTCGACGACGGCGCCGTGCGGATCTCGGGCGCCGTGCCGTTCGAGTCGATCGCGGCGGTGCACATCGACACCGAGGAGGCCGCGTACGCGGTGCGCGAGGCCGCGGGCGCGGTCGACGCGGCCGACCTCGGGGACCTCGACGCCGAGTTCCTCGTCGGGGAGGCGGAGGACCACGAGCTGGCCTGGTACGACCCCTCCGAGGTGGCGTTCCTGGTGGAAGGCCAGCACTAGTAGCAGAGCTCCAGTGTTGATCGTTGCGCCGTGTGTGGAGGGCTTCCCGCCGGAGGCGCCGCTGGCGTCGTCGCGATCGGCCGGATAGCCGGGTCCGACAGTGGCGATCAAGGGCGATCAACTAGGCCCATCTCGCCTTGATCGCTGAAGGCTCATCGCGCCGATCAGGCAACGTGGCAGCCGGTCGCGGATGGTGTGGCGTTCCGCGGAGCGGACTCCGTGCATGGGCACGTCGACGCCATGGGTCTGCCTCGCGCCACCCGCACGTATGGGGTCGACCTGATCAGGCAGAGCCGGCTCGACCCGGCGGCATCGAGTTCGGAACTGCTCGTTCAACGCCGGGACAACCACAGGAACGCGGCGGCGAGGGGGATCAGCAGGAAGGTCGCGGGCTGCCGGGTGAGCAGGGCCAGCCCGACCGCGACGATCACGGCGATCCCGATCAGGCTCATGGAGCCGGTGGCGAGCCCGCCACCGCTCGGCGTGGTGGCGGGTGGCCCCGCGCCCGGCAGCTGCGGGTGCGGCTCCGGCAGGTCGGTGAACAGCGCGGTGAGATCCGCGGCCACCACGGCGGCGGCGGCCGCGGCCGAGCGGTCGGCGTACTCCTCGACGCCCAGCCGGCCGGCCGCGAGGTGCTCGTCCAGCGCCCGCTGCGCCGCCGTGCGCTCCGCGTGGCCGATCCGCAGCGGTGGGTTCTCCTCCCCGGCCATGGCACGAGCCTGCCACCAGCGTCAGCGCAAGGCGACCAGTACGCGCCGCAGGGCCGCGAGCCGGCCGGGACGCAGCTTGCCCTCGGCCACGAGCGTGTCGAGGGCGCACTCCGGGTCGGCCGGCGGGCCGAGGTGCCCGCAGCCGCGCGGGCAGTCCTCGATCGCGTCCGCGAGGTCGTCGAACGCGGCCGGGACGTCGTCGGGCGTGACGTGGGCGAGCCCGAAGGAACGCACGCCCGGCGTGTCGACAACCCAGCCCCCGCCGAGCTCGTCGGGCAGGGGGAGCGCGAGCGCCGCCGTGGTGGTGTGCCGGCCCTTGCCCACGGCCGACACGACCCCGACGGCCCGGGCCGCATCCGGGACGAGCACGTTGACCAGCGTCGACTTGCCGACCCCCGAGTGGCCGACGAGTGCGGACACCCGGCCACCGAGCACGTCCGCGAGCGCGGTGGGCTCCCGGTCGCGCCGGGTGACGACCACGGGCAGGTCCAGCTCCCGGTAGGGGGCGGCGAACGGCTCGGGATCGGCCAGGTCGGCCTTGGTCAGGCACAGCACCGGGGCGAGCCCGCCGGCGTACGCGGCCACCAGGCAGCGGTCGACGAAGCCGGTGCGCGGGGGCGGGTCCGTGATCGACGTGACGATCACCAGCTGCTCGGCGTTGGCCACGACCACCCGCTCGTACGGGTCCGTGTCGTCGGCGGTGCGCCGCAGCACCGTGCGCCGCTCCTCGACGCGCACGATCCGGGCGATCCTGTCGACGGCCCCGGAGAGGTCGCCGACCAGGCCCACCCGATCGCCGACGACGATGGGGGTGCGGCCCAGCTCGCGGGCCCGCATCGCGACGACGGGCGGCCGTGCCGCGTCGCCGTCGAGCGCGCAGGTCCAGCGCCCGCGGTCGACGGTGGTGACCATCGCCTCCACCGCGTCGGCGTGCTCGGGGCGCCGCTTGCTGCGCGGCCGCGAGCCCCGGCGCCCGGGTCGGACCCGGACGTCGGACTCGTCGTACTCGCGCGACCTCACGCCAGCAGTGCCGCCCAGCGGGCCGGGAAGTCGGGGATCGTCTTGTCCGTGCAGCCGATGTCGTCGATCGCGACGCCCGGCACGACGAGCCCCATCAGCGCGCCCGCCGTCGCCATCCGGTGGTCGGCGTAGGCGCCCCACGGCCGGTCCGGGCGAGCCGTGAGCGGGGCGGGCCGGATCTCCAGGCCGTCCGGGGTCTCGGAGACGTCGCCGCCGAGCGCGGTGAGCTCGGTGGCGAGGGCGGCGAGCCGGTCGGTCTCGTGGCCCCGGATGTGGGCGACGCCCCGGATCCGCGACGGCTCGGTGGCCAGCGCGGCCACGGCGGCGACGGTGGGGGTGAGCTCGCTGGCGTCGTGCAGGTCGACGTCCACGCCTGCGAGCTCGGCGGGCCCCCGAACGGTCATCCCGTCGGGGCCGGGGGTGACCGTGCAGCCCGCCTCGGCCAGCACGGCGAGGATCTCGGTGCCCGGCTGCGTGGAGCCGGCGGGCCAGCCGGCCACCGTGACCTCGCCGCCGGTGACGGCCGCGGCGGCCAGGAACACCGCGGCGTTGGACAGGTCGGGCTCCACGGTCCAGTCACGGGCCGCGATCGGGCCGGGGGACACCCGCCAGGTGTTCGGTTCGGCGTCGTCGACCTCGACCCCGGCCTCCCGCAGCATCGCCACCGTCATCTCGATGTGCGGCAGCGACGGCACCGGCTTGCCGTCGTGGTGGACGGTGACGCCCTTGTCGTAGCGGGCCCCGGAGAGCAGCAGCCCGGAGACGAACTGCGACGACGCCGACGCGTCGATCACCACGTCGCCACCCGACAGCCCACCCGTGCCGTGCAGCACGAACGGCAGCGACTGCACCACGGACCCGGCCGGGCCGGGAGGGCCCTCGATCCGGGCGCCGAGTGCACGCAGCGCGTCCAGCACGGTGCCCATCGGGCGTTCCCGGGCGCGTGGGTCGCCGTCGAACGTGACCGGGCCGTCGGCGAGTGCGGCCGCGGGAGGCACGAACCGCATCACGGTGCCCGCGAGCCCGCAGTCGACGCTCCCTCCGCCGCGCAGCCCCTCGTGCCCGGCGAACTCCACCCGCTCGCCGTCCACCTCGATCGGCACGCCGAGGGCGCGCAACGCCCCGACCATCAGTGCGGTGTCGCGGGACGCGGGCGCCCCCGACACGGCGGCTCGGCCCCCGGAGAGCGCTGCGAGCAGCAGCGCGCGGTTCGTCACGGACTTGGAGCCCGGCACGCTCACCCGGCCGCGGACGGGCGCGGCGGCGTGCGGGGCGGGCCAGGGTGCGGTCACCCCGCCATGATTCCGCATGCCGTCTGCGGCGGGCTCGCGCAGTGGAAACACGCGTCGGTGACGACCCGCACCGCGGGCCTGCGGTCCCCGGAACGCGACACGACGGCGAGCTGCGCGGGCGGCAGGTCCACGACCGGGCGGTGCACGACGTCCTCGCGCTGGTGGATCGCGCAGCTGCCGGTGGGCTGCAGGAGCACGCCCTCCCCGGCCGCGACGATCTCGTACGCCTCGTCCGACGTGGTGGCCTCCGCGGCGATCGCCGGCGGGGAGGTCCGCTGGTCCAACGCGAGCCAGAAGTCGCGCATCGGCCCCGCCGACCCCGGCAGCGCGACGAACCGCTCGTCGGCGATGTCGGCGAACCCCACACTCGATCGTTCCGCCAGCCGGTGCCCGACCGGGAGGGCCACGCCACGGCCCTCGGTGGCGATCCGGCGGGCCGAGAGGCCGGACGGCAGCGGGAGCCACGCGAGCGCGACGTCGACGGTGCCCGCGGTCAGCCCGACCCCCGGGTCCGCCCACGTCACCTGGCGGAACTGCAGCCGCCATCCCGGAAGCCGCTGCTGCATCGTCGCCGTGATCGCGGGGACCAGCCCGCGCCCGATGCGCGAGTGGAAGCCGACGGTGAGCGTGCGACCGGCCAGCCGGACGTCCTCGGTGGCGGCCTCCCACTCCGCGACCACGGCGCGTGCCCTGGGCAGGAACGCCGCGCCGGCCGCGGTGAGCCCCACCGTGCGGTGCCCGCGGGTGAACAGCTCGGCCCGCAGATGCGCCTCCAGCTGCCGGATCTGCTTGGACAGCGCCGGCTGGGACACGAACAGCCGCTCCGCTGCCCGGGTGAAGCTCAGCTCCTCGGCTACCGCGAGGAAGTAGCGCACGTCCTGCACGCGCACGTTCATGACCGCAGGTTATGGCAGCCGGTCTTGGACGGGATCCGCTGCGCCGCCGCAGGGTGGGGCCATGCAACTGGGTGTGAACGGATTGGGCGCGAAGGCGGGGCTCCCGCCCGCGGTGACCGCGCGGCTCGCCGCGCTCGTGGAGGGCCTCGGGTACACGTCGTGGTGGGCGGGCGACCACGTCGTGCTGCCCAGCCCGCGCACGCCCGACACCCCGATGGACCCGCGCGACCCGATCCTCGACCCGCTCGTGCACCTGACGTACGTCGCCGCGCTGACCCGCCGCGTCGAGCTGGGGACCGGGATCGTGATCCTGCCGCAGCGCAACCCGCTCGTGCTCGCCAAGCAGGCCGCGAGCCTCGACGTGCTGAGCGGGGGACGGCTGCACCTCGGCGTCGGCGCCGGATACCTGGAGCCGGAGATGACGGCGGTCGGCGTGCCGTTCACGGAGCGCGGCCGGCGCACCGACGAGTACATCGACGCGATGGTCCAGCTGTGGACCACCGAGCGGCCGCGCATGGACGGCCGGTACGTGCGCTTCGCCGATGTCGACGCCCACCCGCGGCCCGTCCGCGACGGCGGTCCGCGGATCGTCGTGGGCGGTCACAGCGACGCCGCGTTCCGCCGCGCGCTCACCCGCGCCCACGGCTGGTTCGGGGTCGGCACCCCCGACGAGCTGGCCGCGAACCTCGCCCGCATGAAGGGCGTGGCCGGCGACGTCGAGCGGCCCGCCCGGCTGGGCCGCCTGGAGATCACGGCGATGCAGCTGCAGCCCGTCGACCGGGCCACCGCCGACCGGTTCGCCGACCTCGGCGTGGACCGGCTGCTGGTCTACCCGCTCCCGCTGGAGGACCCCGACGACATCGCCCGGTTCCTGGAACGGCACGCGCGGCTGGCGCGCTGAACGGGCTCAGTCGTCCTTGTCGCGGGGGCCGTTCAACAGGGCGACGATCTGCGCCATGCCGGTGCTGAGCATGCCGAAGCTCTGCTGCATCTCCGAGCGGAGCTGCCGCATCTCGCCCTGCTGTTCCAGCTGGGTCTCCCGGAGCGCGTTCAGCACCTGGGCGTGGGCGCGCAGCTCCGTGCGCACGTCGGAGACCTCGCGGTCGGCACCCCCGGCGAGCACGCGCGCGGCCGCGGCGTCGGCGCGGGATACGGACACGCCGTCCTTCAGCCGGGCGACCTCGCCCTCCAGCCGGGCCACCCGCGCCGCGAGATCGTCCCCCCGTTCGGGCATGGGGCGAGCGTAGTCGGGCGCCGTCGTCGTGGGGCCATTCCGCGACAACCGCGGGAGCCGGCGAGCCGAGCGGCCATGGGCGCGGAGATGGGGGCACGATGGAGGCATGTGCGGCCGATATGCCTCGATCAAGGCCCCCGCGGACCTCGCCGACGAGTTCCGCGCCGTCGACGCCACGGACGGCGCGGCGCAGGCGGACTACAACGTCGCGCCGACCAAGCAGATCATCACGGTGGTCGAGCGGCACCCGCGTGACGCCGAGGGCACGCCCGACCCGGACCGCACCGAGCGCACGCTGCGGATGGTGCGCTGGGGACTGGTGCCGTCGTGGGCGAAGGACCCGAAGGGCGGAGCGCGGATGATCAACGCGCGCTCGGAGTCGGTGGCCACGAAGCCGGCGTTCCGCCGGGCGTTCAACGCCCGCCGCTGCCTGATCCCGGCCGACGGATGGTTCGAATGGCAGCGGGGCCCCGAGCACAAGCAGCCCTACTACACCCACTACGCGGACGGCAGCTCGCTCGCGATGGCCGGCCTGTGGGAGTACTGGAAGCCCAAGGACGACCCGGACAACGAGTACCCGGACGGGCTGGTCACGGCGACCGTGCTCACCACGGACGCCGTCGGCCCGCTCGCCCAGATCCACGACCGCATGCCGCTCGTGCTGCCGGCCGAGGCCTGGGACGCCTGGCTCGACCCGGACCGGCACGCCGACGACGACGCGGTCGCGTCGCTGGTCGCGCCGCCCCCGCTCGAGCTCGTCGAGCGGCTGGAGCTGCGGCCGGTGTCGCCGCTGGTCAACAGCGTTCGCAACAACGGCCCGCAGTTGCTCGAGGCCCTTCCGCCGGAGGAGGTGCGGGAGCCGATCCAGCTGGACCTGCTGGCGGGCCCGAACCCGCAGTGAACGAGGGTGCGACCACCGAGGTCCCCACCCCGCACGGCCCGGCGCGCATCACCCGCCGCGACGCCGACGGGCCCGCGAGGGGCCTCCTCCTGCTCGGCCACGGTGCCGGCGGCGGGGTGAGCGCGCCGGACCTGCTCGTCGCCGCCGGGGCAGCGCTGGCGCTCGGTGTGCACGTCGTGCTCGTGGAGCAGCCCTACCGCGTAGCCGGCCGGCGCGCCCCGGCGCCTGCCGCACAACTCGACGCGGCATGGCTCGCGGTCGTGGAGCACGTCCGCGACGACCTCCCGCTGGTGGTGGGAGGCCGCAGCTCGGGGGCGCGGGTGGCCTGCCGCACGGCCACCGCTGCGGGTGCGGCCGGTGTGCTGTGCCTGGCGTTCCCGGTGCATCCGCCGGGCAGGCCGGAGAAGGACCGGTTGCCCGAGCTCGCGCAGCCGACCGTGCCGATCCTCGTGGTGCAGGGGCAGACCGATCCCTTCGGCCGTCCCGAGCCGGCCCCGGGCCGAGACGTCGTGCTCCTGAGGGGCGACCACAGCCTGAAGTCCGACGCCCCGGGCCTCCGAGCGGCGGTCACGTCCTGGCTGGAGGACCTGCTACCGAGCTAGGTGGCCGTGCACACCGTCGCGCCACGGCGCACACGGCCGGCCGCGACTGCGGTGCGGTGGCGTTGCCGGCCTCAGGAGGCGATCGGGGCCACCGTCGCTCCGCAGAGGCGGACCAGGTCGGCCGGCGCCAGCTCGATCTCCAGCCCCCGGCGGCCGCCGCTGCAGAACACCGTTTCCCACCGCTGCGCCGACTCGTCGATCACCGTGGGGAGTCGCTTGCGCTGCCCCAGCGGGGAGATGCCGCCCGCCACGTAGCCGGTGGCCCGCTCGGCCGCCGTGACATCGGCCATGCGGGCCCGCTTCCCGCCCGCGGCGGCGGCGAGCGCCTTGAGGTCGAGGGTGGCGGACACCGGCACGACGCCGACGGTGAGCGCGCCGTCGACCTCGGCGACGAGCGTCTTGAACACCCGCTCCGGGTCCAGGCCCAGCCGCTCGGCGGCCTCGGGGCCGTACGCCTGCCCGGCGCCGTGGTCGTAGGTGTGCACCTGGTGGGTGACCCGCTGCTTCGCCAGTATCGCCGTCGCCGGGGTCCCCTTGCCTGCCACGTGCCGACCCTAGAACAGTCCTTGTACGGGGAATCACCTGGCACCGCGGGGTGTTGTCGCATCCGTGACACAGGCAGTGATGGAGGGTCCGCGCACCGTCCGGGTGCGCCGGGCGGGCTCCGCTGGGCCGGGCGGCGTACCCTCGGGGCGTCACGCGGTCGCCATGGAGGTGGCCGTTCCCGAGGCCGCCGTGTGGGCGGCCCGGCGCGAGAGGAGCGCGGTGCCCGGCACCGAGCAAACGGCTGACGCCGTCGAGGCCCAGCTCGACGGCAGCACGGCCGACGAGAGTGCAGACGGTGGTCAGCAGGCCGGCGAGTCCGACGAGACCGCCGAGGACCGCGCTGCTCGCTTCGAGCGCGACGCCATGCCGCTGATCGACCAGCTGTACGGCGCGGCGCTGCGCATGACGCGCAACCCGGCCGACGCCGAGGATCTCGTGCAGGAGACCTACCTCAAGGCCTACTCGGCATTCCGCACCTTCCGGGCCGGTACCAACCTGAAGGCCTGGCTGTACCGGATCCTGACGAACACCTACATCAACGGCTACCGCAAGCGGCAGCGTCAGCCGGTGCAGGCGCCCACCGACGAGATCACCGACTGGCAGATCGCCCAGGCGGGGGAGCACACCTCGCAGGGGCTGCCGTCGGCCGAGATGGCGGCGCTGGACCGGCTCCCGGACGACGACGTGAAGGCCGCGTTGCAGCAGCTTCCCGACGACTTCCGGATGGCGGTGTACCTCGCCGACGTCGAGGGCTTCGCCTACAAGGAGATCGCTGACATCATGGGCACCCCGATCGGCACCGTGATGTCCCGGCTGCACCGGGGCAGGCGGCAGCTGAGGGACTTGCTCACCGGCACCGCCCGTGACCGCGGCTTCCTGCGGGGACGGCAGGAGGAGGGGGTCTCCTCATGAGTTGCGGCAACCATCACGAGACCGACTGCTCCGAGGTCCTCGCTGAGGTGTGGCTCTTCCTCGACCACGAGTGCGACGACGCGCGGCGCAGGTTGCTCTCGCAGCATCTGGACGAGTGCGAGCCGTGCCTGTCGGAGTACGGGATCGACGAGAAGCTGAAGCGGCTGCTGGCCGCGAAGTGCGGCGGTGAGCACGCCCCGCCGGAGCTGAAGGACCGGCTGCGCCAGCAGATCCGGGTGGCGGTGCTGGAGCAGGCCGAGGTCACGGTGGAGGAAGGCCCGGAGGGCACCCGGACCACCACCGTCGAGGTGCGCAGCACGCGCATCGAGCAGACGAGCTGAGCGGCTCCTTGGGGGCGACGCCGCGGCGCCGCCCCCAAGTGCCCGGTCTCAGGTGTTCGGCTTCTTGCCGTGGTTCGCGCCCTTCTTGTTGCGGTCGCGGCGCTTGCGTGCACGCTTGGACATGCCTCCTCCTTCCATGCGGGAGCTGCCCCGATCCTCCCACGTGGTTTCATGGAGCCGAGTACGGACCGGGAGGCGGCGTCGGGTGTCGACCCTTTCTGAGCTGCTCGCCGAGCACACGGAGATGCGCGGCGACGCGGTCGAGCACCTGCAACGCGTGGTCGCGGAGTGGCAGCTGCTGGCGGACATGTCGTTCGCCGACTTCCTGCTGTGGATCCCCCTCGCCGGCGCCACCGAGTTCCTTTGCGTGGCGCAGGCCCGGCCCACCACGGCGCCCACCGCGCACCCGGAGGACATCGTCGCGGACCGGGTCCCCGCCGCCGACAGCCCGCAGCTGCGGCGCGCGGTCGTCGAGGGGCGCATCTGCCGTGAGGAGAACCCGCGCTGGCACCTCGAGGTGCCGGTGCGGCGTGAGACGATCCCGGTGCGGTACGGCCGCTCGGTGATCGCCGTGCTCTCCCGCGACACCAACCTCGCGATGCCGCGGGTACCCAGCCCCCTCGAAATCGCCTACCTCGGCAGCGCGTCCGACCTCTGCCAGATGGTGGCCGACGGCACCTTCCCGCCCACCGCGGAAGCCGTGGGCGCCGTCAGCAGCCCGCGGGCGGGCGACGGCCTCATCCGGCTGGACGCGCACGGCCTCGTCGCCTACGCCAGCCCCAACGCGCTCTCCGCGTACCACCGCATGGGCCACGCGAGCGACCTCGTCGGCGTCGTGCTCGCGGACACCATGCGCGAGCTCGTGCACGACCCGTTCGACGCGGCCGAGGTCGCCGCACGGATCGAGGGTGCGCTCGACGGCAAGCACTCGTTGCGGATGGAGGTCCGCGCGCGCGGCGCGGTCATGCTGGTGCGCGCGATGCCACTGCGGCCCCGTGGCGACGCGGCTGGGGCGCTCGTGCTCGTGCGCGACGTCACCGACCTGCGCCGCCGCGACATGGCTCTGCTGTCGAAGGACGCGACGATCCGGGAGATCCACCACCGGGTCAAGAACAACCTGCAGACGGTGGCGGCCCTGCTGCGCCTCCAGGCGCGCCGCACGGCCATCCCGGAGGCTCGTATCGCGCTCGCCGAGAGCGTGCGGCGGGTGAACTCGATCGCGCTGGTGCACGAGGCGCTGTCGGTCTCGGTCGCCGAGCGGGTGGATCTCGACGAGCTCGTCGACAAGGTGCTTCCGGCGATCGGTGACGGCGCCACAGCGGAGTCACGGGCGAAGGTGCGCCGGGAGGGCAACTTCGGCACGCTCCCGGCCGCGCTGGCCACGCCGCTCGTGCTGGTGCTCACCGAGCTGGTGCACAACGCGCTCGCGCACGCCTTCGACCCCGGCCGTGCGGGCGAGGTGGTGGTGTCGGCGAACCGCTCGGGTGGCGAGCTCGAGGTCATCGTCGGCGACGACGGGCGAGGGCTCCCGGAGGGGATGGATCTGGAGCGGTCCACCGGCCTGGGGCTGCAGATCGTGCGCACCCTCGTCGACTCGGAACTCGGCTCGGCGCTGGAGGTGCGACCCCGCTCGGGAGGCGGAACGGAGGCCGTCATCAAGCTCTCGTTGAGGGGACGCTAGCCTTCTGCAGGAGGTCGCTGGTCCTGCGGGCGTGGTCGCGCCGCCCGGACCGCCGGCCCCCTCCGGAGCAGCCCCCGCGTGCGCCCGGTGGAACGACCGCGGGCCCGGAGCCGGGTGCAGTCCGGCTTCGGGCCCGCGGTGGGGAAGGAGGAGTCAGGCAGTACGTGCCCGTGTGCGCGAGTTCCGGCGCTTCAGCGCCCGTCGCTCGTCCTCGCTCATGCCGCCCCAGACGCCTGCGTCCTGGCCGCTCTCGAGGGCCCAGGTGAGGCACTCGGTGACCACGGGGCAGCGCCGGCAGACGGTCTTGGCCTCGGCGATCTGCAGCAGCGCAGGACCGCTGGTCCCCACGGGGAAGAACAGCTCGGGGTCCTCGTCGCGGCAGATAGCGCGGTGACGCCAATCCATTGGTCTTCGGCTCCTTGTGCTTGCGCGATCGGGGTCGCGCCGATCGTCTGTCACGGTCTTGTGGACGCGCTTGTGAAGGATTTCACGAGCGCGCTCGATCTTCAAGGGTCAAGGTCCACCCAGGTGAGCACTCTCACCCACTCAACGCAACGAGCGCCGGTACGGACAGTTACTGCTCCTGTACCGCGTGCCCGGTGTCGCCGCGTTCAGCGATCAACCTTGAACCGCCCACCGGGGTCCCGGTTACCCGGGTCCCGGCCAGACCATGCGAGAAGTCCACTCGCGATCACTCGCTTGTCCGTGACTACCATGGGGCAACGTTTCCCCAGGTGCGAGCCCTTATTGGCTCGACGGTCCACGAGCATCGGTGAATGGCCCTCGATCGTCACCCGAGCGGGTGACGGGCACGCTCCGTTGCGACGAGTTGCGTTCCTCGCACGACGACGCGTAGCACGCCCGACACGGCCAGCTGTCGCGGATCGGCGGCGTCCGCGTTGTCCAACCGCGCGGTGGCAGTGGGCATTCCGGGCCTATCCTCGGACCTGTGAGCGCCGGACGAGTACCCAGCCAGATCCGGCTGGCAGGCGCGCTCGTCGGGATCCAGGGCCTGCTCGGCGTGGGCTTCGCGGTGGCGCTGGTCGTGCGCGCGCTCACCGTGGAGGGCACCGGCCTGCTCGTGCGCGACATCGTCGGCGAGGCCGGCTACTTCGTCCTCATCGGGGCCGCCCTCGTCGCCGTCGGGCTCGGGCTCGTGGCCGGTCGACGCTGGGCGCGTACCCCGGCCATCGTCACGCAGTTGTTGCTGCTCCCCGTCGTCTACACGCTGATCGGGCCCTCCCGCCAGCTGCTGCTCGGCATCGTGGCCGGCGTGTTCGTCGTCGCCACGTTCCTGCTGCTGATCAGCGAGGCGTCGCGGACCTGGTCGATGGGGCTCGACGACGCGCCGAGCCAGGGGTAGGCCAGCTCGTCGCGGCCGGACCTCAGCAGCCCTCCGCGCTCTTCGCGAACGCGGTGAGGGCGTCGCCGTCGAGCCGGTAGGTCGTCCACTCGTCCATCGGCACGGCGCCCAGCGCCCGGTAGAAGCCGATCGACGGCTCGTTCCAGTCCAGCACCTGCCACTCGAGCCGGGCGTAGCCCCGCTCGGCGCAGACGGCGGCGAGCTCGGCCAGCAGTGCCCTGCCCAGCCCGCTGCCGCGGTGGGACGGCCGGACGAACAGGTCCTCGAGGTAGATCCCGGGCACACCGCGCCACGTCGAGAAGTTGAGGAACCAGATCGCGCAACCCACGACCTCGCCCTCCACCTCCGCGACGTGGCAGCGGGCCACGGCCTCCGGGCCGAACAACGCGGCGTGCAGTTGCTCCTCCGTGAGCGTGCACAGCTCGGGGCTGCGCTCGTACTCGGCGAGCTCGTGGACGAGGCCGACGATCGCCGGAACATCCTCGGCGCGTGCTTCCCGGATCATTGGGGCACTAACGTCCCTTCGGGGTGAGGTTGACGTGGTCGAGGCGCGGGACACCGCGTTCGTGGCCGAGCACGGCCCATGACGGCGCCTCCATCGCGAACCGGACGCCCTCCGTGGCCGGGAGGCCGATCCAGCGCGCCACGAGGACGCGGCTGAAGTGGCCGTGCCCCACGAGCACGACGTCCCCCCGTGCGAGGGCGTCGGCGCTGCGTGCGATCACGCCGTCGGCCCGCCTGCCGACCTCGTCGGCGGTCTCGCCGCCCGGGCACGGGTGCGTCCAGACCGTCCAGCCGGGAACGGTCTCGCGGATCTCCGTGGTGGTGCGCCCCTCGTACTCGCCGTAGTCCCACTCGGCGAGCCGCTCGTCGACCTCGTCGACGCGGAACCCGGCGAGCCGGGCGGTGTCCCGGGCGCGGCTGCGCGGGCTGGTCAGCACGAGCACCGGTGGCTCGGTGCGCAGCCCGTCGACGAGCCGGCCGGCCGCGGCCGCGAGCCCTCGACCACGCTCGGTGAGTGGGACGTCGGTGCGACCGGTGTGCCGGCCGGACAGCGACCACTCGGTTTCGCCGTGACGCAGCAGGAACACGCGGCCGGTCATGGACCCGACCCTAGCGATCGCACCGACCGGGGAGCGGCGCCCGTCCGTCGAGCGTCGCTCCCGGTGCAGCTCACGTCGCTCGCTCGCCGTTCCCGCGGCTCAGCCGCTCGAGGTGTCCCAAGCGTCTTCCAGCGTGGGCATCACGGGCGACAACGACGTGTCGGCGCTCGGTGACCACTCCTCGCACGAGTTGCTGTGAAGACGATGACCGGAAACAGCGAACGGCGCTGACCAGCGATGTGGATCCCGCTGGTCAGCGCCGCTTCGAGCGCCTGGATCAGGCAGCCGCCTTGGTCTCCCAGAAGATCTTGTCGATCTGGGCGATGTAGTCGAGCAGCTCCTGGCCGGTGGCGGGATCCGTGGAGGCCTTCACGCCGCCGGGGCCACCGCCCGCCTTCTTGGTGGCCTTGTTGAACAGCTCGTGCAGCTCCGGGTACTTCTCGAAGTGCGGGGGCTTGAAGTAGTCGGTCCAGAGCACCCAGAGGTGGTGCTTCACCAGGTCCGCCCGCTGCTCCTTGATGTCGAGCGCGCGGGTGCGGAACTCGGGGTCCTCGTTGCCCTGGTACTTCTCCTGAATCGCCTTCACCGACTCGGCTTCGATCCGGGCCTGCGCCGGGTCGTACACGCCGCAGGGGAGGTCGCAGTGCGCGGTGGCCTCCAGCCGCGGGCGGAGAATGCGGGCGAAAAGCCGCATGGGTCCTCCCTGGATGGTGATCGTTCTGGCATGTCCGACACTACTCCCGGCGTCGGGACGCAGCAGTGTGATGAGGGGGTGGTCGTGCGCTGGCGGAGGGTGGCCGTGCGGGGGCCGTCGATGTCGCCGACGCTTCGGGACGGGGACGTGGTGCTCGTGCGGTTCGGGGCGCGGGTGCGCACCGGGGACGTCGTGCTGGTGCGGTGGGTGGCGCGGCCTGGCCAGCTGTCGGTCAAGCGGGCGGCGCGGCCTGCCGATGACGGCTGGTGGGTGCTCGGCGACAACGACCACGGCTCGACCGACTCCCGCACGCTCGGCCCGGCGATGGTGCTCGCGGTGGTCCGGCTGCGCCTGTGGCCCCGCCCGCGCCGTTTCCGGAGCCGCTCCTGACCCCCTCATCCGACGAACGGCGCGTTCGTCGGTACCTATCCGACGAACGCGCCGTCCGTCGGAACGGGCGTGAGACATGCGACGCCTCGGCGGGCGCACGCCTCCCGTAAGATCGGATCGATACCCGACCGCCCATTCGCCGGGCTCGCCGCGTCATCCTGCGGTTGCTCGGCGCTCGGCCGTCCGGCAGTGGTCGCGGACCCGCGGCCCCCGGTGCACGGCGAGCGCGCGCCCCGTCGGCGCCCCCCTGAGCACCCCGAGGAAGCAGACCCGTGACGATCGTTCCCGAACGCACCATCCCCACCCGCGAGGAGATCTTCGCCGCGCACGGCGGCGGCAAGCTGGGCACCGCGCTCACCGCCCCGCTGGCCGACGCGCGTGACCTCGCCGTGGCCTACACGCCCGGCGTCGCCGAGGTCAGCCGCGCCATCGCCGCCGACCCGGGCCTCGCCGCCCGCTACACCTGGACCAACCGACTCGTCGCCGTCGTGAGCGACGGCACGGCCGTCCTCGGGCTGGGCGACATCGGCCCGCGCGCCGCGCTGCCCGTGATGGAGGGCAAGTCCGCGCTGTTCAAGGCGTTCGCCGGGCTGGACTCGATCCCGCTCGTGCTCGACACCACCGACGTCGACGAGATCGTCGAGACGCTGGTGCGGCTGCGTCCGAGCTTCGGCGCGGTGAACCTCGAGGACGTCTCTGCCCCGCGGTGCTTCGAGCTGGAGCGGCGGCTCGTCGAGGCGCTCGACTGCCCCGTCATGCACGACGACCAGCACGGCACGGCGATCGTGCTGCTCGCCGCGCTGCGCGGCGCCTGCGCTGTGCAGGGCCGCGACCTCGACGGGCTGCGCGTCGTCATCTCGGGTGCGGGGGCCGCGGGCGTCGCGTGTGCCCGGATCCTGCTCGCCGCGGGCGTGCGCGACGTCGTCGTCCTCGACTCGCGCGGTGTGCTCGACGCGGGCCGCGGTGGGGAGAAGGCCTCGCTGGCCGCGGTCACCAACCCGCGCGGGGTGACCGGCGGCGTCGCGGAGGCCCTCGACGGCGCCGACGTGTTCGTCGGCCTGTCGAGCGCGACGGTGTCCGAGGAGCTGCTGGCGCGGATGGCACGCGACGCGATCGTCTTCGCCCTCTCCAACCCCGACCCCGAGATCCACCCGGACGTCGCGCGGCGGCACGCGGCCATCGTCGCCACCGGGCGGAGCGACTTCCCGAACCAGATCAACAACGTGCTCGCGTTCCCCGGCGTGTTCCGCGGTGCCCTCGACGCGGGGGCGCGGCGCATCACGGAGGAGATGAAGCTCGCGGCGGCCGACGCCATCTTCTCGGTGGCGAGGGACGAGCTCTCGGCCGACGCGATCGTGCCCAGCCCGTTCGACCCGCGTGTCGCCCTAGCCGTTTCGTCAGCTGTCGCCGCGGCGGCGCCCGGCGCGGCCGTTACGCCCTGATCGTCCTTCGGCCTGCGCGTTTGCTCCATTGGTGATCATGACCGTCACTGTGCGTGGTGGTCGGCCCGTTCACTCACTCGGGGCGGTGTAGGTCGATCGAGCAGCTCGGCCAGATCGTGTGGCCGTCGGCGTCGTTGTAGCGAAGGGTATCGACGTCGCGACGCTGGGAGACGCACGTGAGAGAGCTCGGACACCGCCTCGGCGACGGCCCGGTGGTCGAGCCACCGACCCAGCCGCACGGTGCGTCCGACGCGGTGCTGCGGGCGGATCTGCACCGGGAGCGGTACGCCGCGCTCGGTGCAGAGGTGCACCCGGAGGCGGCGCTGTTCGCCTCCACGCTGGCCCGGGCCGTCTCGGAGGCGCCGGAGCTGGACCGGGTCCCGGCCGTCCCGCTCCCCGCGGAGCCCGCCCTCGTCCACGACCCCGACGGGCGGGTCGTGCGCGCCAACGAGGCGCTCGCCGCACTCGCGGGGGCCGCGGACCCGAGGGCGCTCGGCGGCGCCCGGATGCGCAGGCTCCTCGTCGGCACGGGGGAGGACACCCAGCTGGTGCGCGCGGACGGGAGCAGGGTGCCCGTCCACGCGGTGCGCTGGCCGCTTCCGGGCGTGGACCTCACCGCCGTCGTGATCCTCGAGCGGGACGCCGCGCAGCAGGCCCCGGTGGTGGACCCGGCCTGGGCGGTCGAGCTGGAGCGGCTGGCGCGCATCGGGACCTGGTCGTTCGACCTGGCGACGTCGAAGCTGGAGCGCAGCGGCACGCTCCTCGAGCTGTACAGCGCGGTCGGGGTCGATCCCGACGGCGACGGCTCCCGACCCGTCGAGGGCGAGCAGGTGGCCGCGCTGTGCGAGGAGCTGCGTGCCGGGAACCCGGACGCCGACCACCACGTCGAGCTGCAGCTGCCCGGTGACGGGATGCTGAGCTGCCGGGCCCAGGTGGAGCGCGGCCCGGACGGCACGCCGCAGCGGCTGATCGGCGTCGTGCACGACGTGAGCGCGGAGCGGATCGGCCGGTTCCGGGTGGAACGCACCGCCCGGCGCTTCGCCGACCTGATGGCCCTCGTGCCCGGCGGGGTCGCGCTGCTGGACCCCGCGGGCCGCGTCGTGGACGCCAACGCGGGCATGTGCGCGCTGCTGGACGTCCCGCTCGAACGACTGCGTGGCACCCCGGCCACCGCCCTGTCCGCCGACGACGCGTCGGCCGACGGGGCCGCGCTCCCCGACTGGCTGCGCCCGGTGGCCCTCGGCACCCGGCACGGGTACGGCGTGGACAGCGCCCCGCTGCGCCGCGCGGACGGCACCACGGTGTGGTGCGAGCTGGCCGTCTCCGCGACGGTGGCGGACGACGGCGGCTTCCTGTGGCTGGTGGCGTGCACCGACGTCTCCGACCGCCGCAGGGCCGCCGAGCTGCTGCGCAGCGCCGGGATGGTGGACGAGCTCACCCGCCTGCCCAACCGGGCCGCCGGCCTCGAGCTCGTGGACCGGCTGCTGGCCGGCGCCGGCCGGGACCGCGTCGCGGTGGTGTGCGGCGACCTCGACGACTTCGCGCGCGTCAACTCCTCGCTCGGGCACGACGCGGGCGACGACCTGCTCGTGTCGCTCGCCGGCCGCCTGCAGCGGGAGCTGCCGTTCGGCTGCACCGCGGCGCGGCTGGGCGCCGACGAGTTCGTCGTGATCTGCGCCGACCACGCCGAGGTCGGCGGCCCGGACCAGCTGGCGCGTACGGTCGCCGACCTGCTGCGCACCACGATCACCGTGTGCGGCCGGCCGGTGCAGATGACGGCATCGGTCGGGCTCGCCACCCCGGTCCCCACCGGCGAGGTGCGGGCCGCCGACCTGCTGCGGTTCGCCGAGGCCGCCATGCACGACGCCAAGCGCCGGCAGGCACGCGGCGGGATCGGCATCGCCACGGACGGCGTCGTCAGCTCGGCGACCACGGCGCTGGAGCTGGAGGCGGAGCTGCGCGCGGCGATCGCCGCCGACGGGCTCGTGCTCGACTACCAGCCGGTGGTGGCCCCGGACGGCACGGTCATCTCGGCCGAGGCGCTCGTCCGCTGGCCGCACCCGGAGCGCGGGCTGATCCCGCCGTCGGACTTCCTGCCGGTCGCGCAGCGCAGCGGGCTGCTGCGCGAGCTGGACCTGTGGGTGCTGCGGGCCGCCACCCGGGAGGCCGCGGAATGGCCGGAGCACCGCGGGCGCCGCTGCGCCGTCGCGGTGAACCTGGCCGGGCTCCTGCCCGGCGACGCGGGGTTCCTCGCCGCGGTGAGCGAGGCCGTCTCCGACGCCGGGCTCGAGTGGGACCGGCTGGTGCTCGAGCTCGTCGAGACCAGCCTCGTCGCTCTCCCGCCGCACGCGCTGGCCGCGATGGCCGAGCTCACCGAGCGCGGCGTCCGGTTCGCGGTGGACGACTTCGGCACCGGCTACTCCTCCCTCGCCCGGCTCAAGGAGCTCCCCGCGCAGACCGTCAAGGTCGACCGCGCCTTCGTCACGGGCGTCGCCGACGACCCGGCCGATTTCGCCGTCGCGCGCGCCGTCGTGGACATGGCACGGGCGATGGGCCGCACCACGGTGGCGGAGGGCGTGGAGACCGCGGAGCAGTTCCACGTGCTGCGCGGCATCGGCGTGGACGCCTACCAGGGATGGCTGTTCTCGCGGCCGGTGCGGTCCGCGGTCGTGCGGGACGTCCTCGCGCGCGGGCGGCTCGCGACCCCCGCGGCCGCAGGCCGGGCGAGCCACGCCTGATCCCGGACAGATCACATCGGTCGCGATTGTCGGTCCCTCGGGTTAGCCTCGCTGACGAGCGGCGACCGGCAAGGGGTCGTCGGCGAACACGGAGGTCCCTCGGATGATCGAGTTCCGGGGCGTGACCAAGCGCTTCCCCGACGGCACCGTTGCGGTCGACAACCTCGACCTCGTCGTCGAGGCCGGTGGGATCACGGTCTTCGTCGGGCCGTCCGGCTGTGGCAAGACCACCTCGCTGCGGATGATCAACCGCATGATCGAGCCCTCCGAGGGCACGATCATGGTCGACGGACGCGACGTCGCCGCCACCGACGCCGCCGACCTGCGCCGCGGCATCGGCTACGTCATCCAGCAGGCGGGGCTCTTCCCGCACCGCACCATCCTCGACAACATCGCCACGGTCCCGCTGTTGCTCGGCTGGAGCAAGGCGAAGGCCCGTTCCCGCGCCGCGGAGCTGATGGAGATCGTCGGCCTCGCCCGTGAGATGGCGGGCCGCTACCCCGCGCAGCTCTCGGGAGGGCAGCAGCAGCGCGTCGGCGTGGCCAGGGCACTGGCCGCCGACCCGCCGATCCTGCTGATGGACGAGCCGTTCAGCGCCGTCGACCCGGTGGTGCGCGAGAGCCTGCAGGACGAGCTCCTGCGGCTGCAGGCGGAGCTGGGCAAGACCATCGTGTTCGTCACCCACGACATCGACGAGGCCATCAAGCTGGGCGACAAGGTCGCCGTGCTGCGCGTCGGCGGCGTGCTCGCCCAGTACGACCAGCCGGGGCAGCTGCTCGCCCGCCCGGTCGACGACTTCGTCGACAACTTCGTGGGCCGCGACCGCGGCTACCGCGGCCTCGGTTTCATGTCGTCCGACGCCATCCCCATCGGGGAGCTGCCCACCGTCGCGCTGGGCGACCCGGTTCCCGACGACGACGCGTGGGTGCTGGTCGTCGACTCCGAACAGCACCCGCAGGGGTGGCTCAACGGCGCCGAGCGCAACGGGGCCGCCGTCGTCGAGGCCGATCACCTGATGCCCGGCGGGTCGCTCTACGACATCGGCAGCGGCTCGCTGCGCAGCGCGCTGGACGCCGCGCTGTCCTCGCCGTCGGGGGTCGGGGTCGCGGTCGACGGCGACGGCGCGGTGGTCGGCTCCGTCACCGCGGGTGACGTCCTCGCGGTCGTCGACGCGGTCCGGGAGCACGAGGCGGCGGCGTGATCTGGAGCTGGATCCCCGGCAACGCCGACCGGATCCTGGCGCTCACGGTCGAGCACCTGAGGCTGGCGCTCATCCCGGTGGTGGTGGGGCTGGTGCTGTCCGTCCCGCTCGGCTGGCTGGCCAACCGGTACCCGCTCGCCCGCGCCGTGCTCGTGCCTGCCGCCGGCGTGCTCTACACCATCCCGTCGCTCACGCTGTTCGTCGTGCTGCCGGGCATCCTCGGCACCCGGATCCTGTCCGAGATCAACATCATCGTCGCGCTCACCATCTACACGGTGGCGCTGCTCGTGCGCACCATCGCCGACGCGCTCGCCGCCGTGCCCGGTCTCGTGGTGGCGGCGGCCACGGCGATGGGCTACCGGCCGGCCCGCCGGTTCCTGGACGTCGAGCTGCCGCTCGCGATCCCGGTGCTCATCGCGGGGCTGCGGGTCGCCACGGTGTCGAGCATCAGCCTGGTCAGCGTCGGCGCCCTCATCGGGGTCGGCGGACTGGGCGAGTTCTTCACCGAGGGCTTCCAGCTGCAGTTCCCCACGGAGATCATCGTCGGCGTCGCGCTGACCGTGCTCCTCGCGCTGGCGGGCGATGCCGTGCTGCTCGTGATCGGCCGGATCCTCACGCCGTGGAACCGCCAGCGGGCGGGAGGCGCGAGGTGAACCTCTTCGCGCAGGTCGTGCAGTGGTTCCTCGACCCCGGCAACTGGTCGGGCACGCGCGGTGTGCCGTCCCGGCTGGCCGACCACCTCGCGTACACGGTGCAGGCCCTCCTCATCGCCGCCGTGATCGCCGTCCCGCTGGGTGCCTGGATCGGGCACACCAGGCGCGGCGGGTTCCTCGTCGTCGGTGCGGCCAACGGGCTGCGCGCGCTCCCGGAACTCGGCCTGCTCACGCTGCTGGTGGGCCTCGTCGGGATCGGCCTGCTGCCGTTGACCATCGCCCTGGTGGTCCTCGCCGTCCCGCCGTTGCTCGCCGGCACGTACGCGGGCGTGCGCAACACCGACCCCGCCGTGATCGACGCCGCGCGGGGCATGGGCATGCGCGAGCACGAGGTGCTCACCAAGGTCGAACTGCCGATCGCGGTCCCGCTGATCATCGGCGGCCTGCGCACCGCCACCCTGCAGGTGATCGCCACCGCCACGATCGGTGCCTACATCGGCCTCAGCGGCCTGGGCCGCTTCCTGATCGACGGGCTCGCCCGCAACGACTACACCGAAATGGCCGCGGGCGCCGTGCTGGTGGCCGCGCTCGCACTGGTCGTCGAAGGGCTGCTCGGCGCGCTACAACGACTGATCGTCTCACCGGGCCTGCGCACCGCGCAGACCCGCAGAAGGGCACCCCGACAGGCCCCCGTCGTCGCCGGAGGAATCGCATCATGAAACGCACGCTCGCCGCGCTGACCGGCCTGCTCGCCCTCGGTCTCACCGCCTGTGGAGGTGGTGGCGACCCGCTTGCCGGTGGCCCGTCCGGCTCACCTGACGCAGGGCCCCCGGCGGCCGCCGACGTCATCAAGGTCGGGTCGGCGAACTTCACCGAGAGCCGGCTGCTGGCGGAGATCTACGCGCAGGCCTTGGAGGCCAAGGGCGCCAAGGTCGAGCGCTCGTTCGGGATCGGGAGCCGGGAGGTCTACTTCCCGGCGCTGCAGGACGGCTCGATCGACCTGATCCCCGAGTACACGGGAAACCTCCTGCAGGAGATCGATCCGCAGGCCACGGCCACCGCGTCCGACCAGGTGTACCAGGAGCTCACCCAGAAGCTGCCCGACCCGCTGATCGTGCTCGATCAGTCGAAGGCGGAGGACAAGGACGCGGTCGTCGTCACCCAGGAGACGGCGCAGCGGTACAACGCCCGTTCGCTCGCCGACCTCGCCCCGCACTGCGGTGAGCTCGTGTTCGGCGGCCCGCCCGAGTTCGCCGAGCGGCCCTACGGCCTGCCCGGCATCGAGCGGCTCTACGGCTGCACGTTCGCCGACTTCCGCTCGCTCGACGCCGGAGGCCCCCTCACCGTCGCGGCGCTCACCGACGGCACCATCCAGGCCGCCGACCTCTTCACCACCGACCCGACCATCGCCGACCGCGGCTGGGTGGTCCTGGAGGACCCGAAGAACAACTTCGCGGCCCAGAACGTCGTGCCGCTGGTGAACGAGACCAAAGCGAACGACCAGGTGCGCGAGACGCTGAACTCGATCTCGGCCGCGCTCACGACGGACGGCCTGCTCGAGCTCAACCGAAAGGTCGCCGACGCGGCCACCAACACCGTCGAATCGGTGGCCAAGGAGTGGGTGACGGCCAACAACCTGGGGTGAGCCCGTGGCCTGAACCATCCGCTCAGCGGTATCCCGCGGCGTCGGCCGGCTTGCCCGCGTCCTGCACCTCCACCACGTAGCGCCAGGCATCCGGTGCGGAGCCGTCGAGGTCGGTGAAGCCGTACTCCTTCGCGAGGCCGCCGCTGGAGACGCTCCGGCCCTGCCAGCGGTCGCGCCGCTCGTCGGCGGCGAGTGCCGCGACCGCGCGGCCGACGAAGCGCGGGGTCTCGGAGATCGCGAAGTGGGGCTCCTTGACGCACGCGTCGCGCCAGTTCGCCTCGGTCACCCCGTACTCGTGCAGCATGATCTCCGAACGCAGCCAGCCGGGGGTGATCGCGACGGCGGTGGCGCCGTGCGGGCCCAGCTCGTGCGCCCAGCTGCGCGCGAGCCGGATGGGCGCGATCTTGGCGAGGTCGTAGTAGACGTTGAGCCGGTAGTGGTCGGCGTTGTACTCGGCGGTGCCGTCGGTGACCTCCACGACGAGCCCGCCTCGCCGCTCGATCAGCAGCGGGAACGCGTAGCGGGCCGTCACGAGGTGGGTGTCGATCGCGAGGCGCAGGATCCGCAGGCCGTCGGTGAGGGAGTGCTCCCACACCGGCTTGTCCCACTCCGCGAGGTACTCGCCGCCCCAGATGTCGTTGACCAGCACGTCGAGCCGGCCCTGCTCGGCGGCGATGCGGGCCACCAGCCGCTCGACCTGCACCGGGTCGAGGTGGTCGGTGGGCACCGCGATCCCGGTGCCGCCCGCGGCCGTCACGAGGTCGGCGGTGTCCTCGATGGTCTCCGGCCGGTCGTACTCGCTGCGCTTTTCGCGCGTGGTGCGGCCCGTGACGTACACCGTGGCGCCCGTCGCCCCCAGCTCCACCGCGATGCCCCGGCCCGCTCCTCGCGTCGCACCCGCAACCAGCGCCACCCGCCCCGCGAGCGGTCGATCCGTTCCTGTCATGGGGCGATCTTCGAGCTCAAACCTGACAGCCAAGGTCGGTGTATCAAAGGTGTATGGTTTGTGCATGACCCGGACCAACATCGACATCGATGACGAGCTGGTTGCCGAGGCGATGCGAAAGTATGGCCTCAAGACCAAGAAGGAAGCCGTTGACCTCGCTTTGCGGAGGCTTGTCGGGCCGCGCCTGTCTCCGGAGTTCTTCGAGAGCATGCGAGGGGCGGGATGGGATGGTGATCTCGAGGAGATGCGGGCGTCCCGAGTGCAGGAGATCGGGGACCCTGGGTGGAGCTGATCGACACATCCGCGTGGGTCGAGTATCTCCGTGACACGGACTCTCGGGCCTGCAACGAGGTCGACCGGTTGTGGCATGACGACCCGGGCGCGGTCGCCACCACCGAACCGGTGATCATGGAACTGCTTGCCGGTGCCAACGATGACCGGCTGTTCGAGCGAGTCGAGAAGATGATGAACGGGCTTCAACTCCTGTCCGTCGACGCCTCGGTCGACTACCGCGACGCCGCAATCGCCTATCGCGCTGTCCGACGGGGTGGGCGCACGGTCCGCAAGACGATCCACTGCCTCATCGCCGTGGTCGCGGCGCGTACCGGGGCCACGCTCGTGCACCGCGACCGTGACTTCGACGTGCTCGCCGAGGCCCTACCCGACCTTCGGGTCCGTTCCCTCGTCTGACCGCCGGCACCCGCGCGCGAACCGCAGCGACCGGACGGCGGACCGGGTCACGAGCCCTGCGATCACCACGGTGACGGTGAGGACGACGACGGTCGCCGGCTCGACGGCCAGGTGGGGGTTCAGCAGGTTCATCACGAGGGACATGCCCCCGCACCCGGCGACGCCGAGGGCGGCCACGAGGCCGGTCAGCCCCGTGACCCACCGGGGCAGCGGGCGGCCCCGGAACGTGGCCAGCAGCAGGGCGAGCGCCGCCGCGGCGATCAGCACGGTCAGGACGTCGACCGCGCGGGCCAGGACGGAGACCGTGGGCGTCGGGGGCACCGACCACCCGTGCCCCGACTTCCAGAGCACATCCCAGATGAGCAGCAGGGCGGGGAACGACAGGAGGAGCAGCAGGGCCGTGCGTCGTCCCTGCCGAGCGGTGAGCTCCTCCTGCAGCAGCGGGGCCACCTCGCGCACCGAGCCGAATTCGCGGACGGCCGCGGCGGCGGCACGCTCGGGGTCGAGCCCGCGGTCCCGGTGGTCGGCGACCGCGTCGGCGAGGCCGTCGCGCACCTCGGCGATCATGCTCCGCTTCACGGCGGCGGGCCCGCGCAGCGCATGGTCGAGCTCGGCGACGTGTGCGCTGACCGGGTCGAACACGGCCGTCATGACGTGCCTGCCGCGGGCCGCAGGACGGCGTCGACCACTGCGCTGAACTCGTTCCAGTCGGCGCGCTGGCCGGCGAGGGCGTGGCGGCCGGCCCTGGTGAGCGTGTAGGTGCGGCGTTCGCGCCCGCCCACCGTGCTCCACGTGCCCGACAGCAGCGCCGCCCGCTCCAGGCGGCGCAGCGCGGGGTAGACGGTGCCGGTGGGCAGGTCGAGCCGGCCGCCGCTGCGGGCCTGCAGCGCCTCGATGATCGCGTAGCCGTGGCGGGGGCCGTCCTCCAGGACGGCGAGGATCAGCCCGTCGAGGTGGCCGCGGACGGCGTCGGGCTTCATGTACAGGGATCCTACCTATTCGCCGCGGCCACACATCCGGTTCAGCATCAGGGATGTCCCGGATCTATAGGTAGGCAATCTACATATAGCGTCCGCCGCGTGGACACCCTTACGCCCCGGACCGCGGCTCCGGCAAGGAGACCGCGGGCCACGCTCTGGACCCTGCGGTTCCTGCTCACCGGGCACCTCGTGGCCGTGCTCGCCCAGCCGGTGCTCGCCGGCCGCTACCTCACCGGCGACGTCGACGCGATGAAGGCGCACGGCCTCATCGGCTCGCTGATGGCGCTGGTCGCGATGGTCCTGATCGCAGGTGCCCTCGCGTACGTCGTCGGCGGGCGAGGGCGGCTGTGGGTGCTGCCGGTCATGGTGCTGCTGTTCCTCGCCGAGGGTTTCCAGATCGGGATGGGCTACTCCCGGCAGCTGCACCTGCATGTCCCGCTCGGTGTCGCGATCGTGGTCGCCGCCGTGCTGCTCGCCGCATGGGTCTGGACACCGTCGGCCGCGCGCCCGCGAGGTGCGCGATGAGCTTCTCGCGGCGGGGGTTCCTCGGTCTCCTGGGTGGGGCGGCCGCGCTCGCGGCGCTCCCGGCCTGCGGGTCGGGGGCGACGGCCGGTTCCACCGGGGAGGTGCTGGCGAGCGCGGTGCCGCTGCCGGAGCCGTTCCGGGTGCCGTTGCCGGTGCCGCCGGTGGCGCGGCCGGTGGGTGTGGACGGTGCGGGTGCGCAGGTGTACCGGGTGACCCAGCGGGTGGCCGACGCGGAGATCCTGCCCGGGGTGCGCACGCCGATCCTGGGCTACGACGGGATCTTCCCCGGACCGACGTTCGACACCCGGCGCGGGCAGCCGGTGGTGGTGCGCCACCGCAACGAACTGCCGGTGCCGACGGTGGTCCACCTCCACGGCGGGCACACGCCCGCCGAGCACGACGGGTGGCCCCTGGACCTCGTGCTCCCGGTGGGCGACACGAGCGGCTGGAGCCATCACGGCATGGTCGGCGACCTCGCCGCCGGTGAGCGGGAGCACCGCTACCCGAACGACCAGCGGGCCGCCACGCTCTGGTACCACGACCACCGGATGGACTTCACGGGACCGGCCGTCTACCGCGGGCTGGCCGGGTTCCACATCGTGCGCGACGACGTCGAGGACGCGTTGCCGCTGCCCCGCGGCGAGCGGGAGCTGCCGTTGATGATCTGCGACCGGGCGTTCGCCGCCGACGGTTCCTTCGCCTACCCCGGGCTGGACCAGGGGATGCGGTCGCTGCCGGGAGTGGAGGACGACTGGATGGAGGGCGTGCTCGGCGACGTCGTGCTGGTCAACGGGGCGCCGTGGCCGGTGCACGAGGTCGACGCCGCGCGGTACCGGCTTCGGCTGCTGAACGCCTCGAACGCCCGCCGCTACCGGCTCGCGCTCACGGTGCCCGGCGGGCCCGACGTGCCGTTCGTCCAGATCGGATCGGACGGTGGGCTGCTCGCGGCGCCGGTGGGGCACGAGGCGATCGAGATCGCGCCGGGGGAGCGGTTCGACGTGGTGGTGGACTTCTCGGTGCTGCCTCCCGGCACCCAGGTGACGATGGTCAACGGCCTGGACGGCGGCCCGGCGGGCCGGGTGATGCGGTTCCGGGTGGTGCGCACCGCGCGCGACGACAGCCGGGTGCCGGATCGGCTCGCCGAGGTCGAGCCCCTCACACCGCCTGCCGGTGCGCCGCAGCGCACCTTCCGCTTCAGCCGCGGCAAGGTGGGCGACCACAAGGGCTGGACGATCAACGGCACCTCGTTCGACGCGAACACCTCGCTGGCCGACGTTGGGCTGGGCGAGACCGAGGTGTGGCGCTTCGTCACCGACGTGCACCACCCCGTCCACGTGCACCTGGACCCCTTCCAGGTGCTGCGCCGCGGCGGCGAGGGGCCGAGCGACTACGACGTGGGCTGGAAGGACACCGTGGACGTGCGCCCGGCCGAGGTCGTCGAGGTGGCCGTCCGGTTCTCCGACCACGCCGGCCGGTTCGTCTTCCACTGCCACAACCTCGAGCACGAGGACATGGCGATGATGGCGACGATCAGGACGGTGTGACCGGTCGGCGCCCGGACGCGAGGAACAGCGGCATCGCGACGAAGAGCCGATCGCGGTCGGCACGGCGGCGCTGGTCGGCGAGCCATGCGTCGGCCTGTTCTTCGCTCACCGCGCCGGCCCGCACGGCACCGGTGGCCAGCCGGGTGGCGGTGAAGAGTGCCAGTGCCGGATCGGTGAGGACGGCCGTGTGCACCTCGCAGGAGACGTCGTCGAAGCCGGTGTCCAGCAGCAGGTTGCGGTATCGCCGGGCCACCCGCCCGTGCACCATCTCCTCGGCGTTGGCGGTCAGGATCGTCCTGGTGAGCGCAGGGTCGTCGGACTCGACCGCGAAGAGCTCCCAGTCCTGACCGACGAGGACGATGCGCCCGCCCGGCACGAGCACCCGGCGCGCGTCGGCGCAGGCCTTGTCCGGGTCGTCGAGCGCGTGGTAGAGCTTCTCGGCCCGGTAGCCGTCGAGGCTCTCGTCGGGGAACGGCAGCCGGTGTGCGTCTCCCACCTCGAACCGGCAGTCCGGGTGGTGCTCGCGGGCGAAGGTGATGGCCTCCTCGGCGGCGTCGATGCCCACGGCGTCGGCGCCGACGGCCGCGAGCTCGGCGACGGCCGTGCCGGCGCCGCACCCGACGTCCACCACCCGGCTGCCCGGCCCGGCGTGCAGCAACGAGTAGGACCGTTGCCGCAGGCGCACGGAATCCGGCCGACGGTCGAAGGCGAGCAGGATCTCGAGGAAGGCCTTGTCCATGGACCAGACCCTGCATTTTCATGTTGACGTGAAGTCAAGGGACGAGATGACGATCGGCGAGCTGGCCGATCGGTTCGGCCTCGCCACGCACGTCCTGCGGCACTGGGAGGCGGTCGGGCTCCTCGCTCCGGCCCGCCGCGTGAACGGGTGGCGCCGCTACGGCCAGGACGTGCTGGCGCGGGTGGCGTTCATCCAGCAGTGCAAGGAGCTCGGGTTCGGGTTGGAGCAGGTGCGGGCGATGCTGGACGCAGGCGACCCCGCCGCGCGCAAGGAGGTGTTGGCCCGGCACGACGCCGAGCTGGAACGCCGCATCGCGTCGGCGACCGCGGCCCGGGAGCTGATCGGCCACGGGCTGAGGTGCCCGGCGCCCGACTTCATCGAGTGCCCGAACTTCCGGGCCGGGCTCGAGGCCCGCATACCGCCTGCCCGCCCGCGGTGACCGCGGGGTACGTCCGCGGACTCGACCTGCACCTGGACGTCGGGGAGGGCAGGGGGCGCGGGCGCGCGCTGGAGGCGGCCCTGCGCGACGCGGTGCGGTCCGGACGCCTCACCCCCGGCACCCGGCTGCCGGGCACGCGCAGCCTCGCGGCCGATCTCGGACTGTCCCGCGGGACCGTCGTGCAGGCCTTCGGCCAGCTCGTCGCGGAGGGATGGCTCGTCGGCGTGGCGGGCTCCGGCACGGTGGTCGGTGCGATCCCGGCCCGTTCCGACCCGCCCGAGCCCGACCGTCGACCAGCACCGGACGGCACCCCTCGCGGAATCGACCTGCGCCCGGGGCGGCCCGATCTCAGCGCCTTCCCCCGCACGGCGTGGGCGAGCGCCGTCCGGCGGGCGCTCACGGGGAGCGCCGCGCTGCTGGACTACGTCGAGCCGGCCGGCCTCCCGGTGCTGCGTGCCGCCGTCGCCGAGCACGTCGCACGCACGCGCGGGGTGCGGGCGACCCCGGACGCGGTCGTCGTGACGGCCGGGTTCACGCAGGCCCTCGCGCTGCTGGCGCGGGTCGTGCACCGGCTCGGGATCAGGCGGGCCGGGGTCGAGGACCCGAGCTTCGCCCGCCACCGGAACGTGCTCACCGCCGCCGGGGCGGCCCTGGTGCCGCTGCCCGTGGACGGTGCCGGCGCCGACCCGGCCGCGCTGCCGGAGGCGCCTGCGCTCGCGCTGCTCACGCCCGCCCACCAGCACCCGTACGGCGTGGTGCTGGCACCGGCCCGGCGCTCCGCGGTCGTCGAGTGGGCCAGGCGCTGCGACGGGTTCGTCGTGGAGGACGACTACGACGGCGAGTTCCGCTACGACCGCCAGCCCGTGGGCGCGATGCAGCCGCTCGATCCCGACCGAGTGGTGTTCGCCGGCAGCGTGAGCAAGACCCTCGCGCCGGGCATGCGCATCGGTTGGCTCGTGGTTCCGCGGGCGCTGCGGGGCCCTCTGGATGTCGAGATGACGGCGTTCGGGGCGGGGGTCCCGGCCGTCGACCAGCTCGCCCTCGCCGACCTGCTCTCGCGCGGCGCGTACGACCGGCACGTGCGGCGGATGCGGCTGGCCTACCGGGCGCGCCGGCAGGAGCTGGGCACCCGGCTCGCGGAGATCGGCGCGCCGCCGCCTGCAGGTGTGGCGGCCGGGCTGCACGCCCTGATCCCGCTCGAATCGGCGGAGCAGGAACGGCGGATCGTGGCGGCCGCCGGGCGCGCCGGCGTGCGGCTGCACGGGTTGCACACCGGCGACTACTGGCACCGGTCGACCCCCGACCGGCCCGGCGCGCTCGTGATCGGCTACGCGACGCCCCCGGACCACGCGTGGCGAACGGCGCTGGAGGCCCTCACCGAGCTGCTGCTCCGGTGAGCGCGAAGCCCTGGCGCCACGAGCGGTGCTCGGGCATCCAGCCGAGCTCCTCCCGCGCGAGCCGGTTGTCCGCACCGCGGGCCCACTCCCGGCGAGGGGCATCGGAGACCGGCGGTGCCGGAGCCCCCACCGCCTCGCAGAAGGCGGGCACCCAGTCCCGGCCCGCCGCCGGCTCGTCGTCGCAGACGTTCACCGCGCCGGACGGCCACTCCAGCGCGGCCACCGCCGCCGCGGCCGCGTCGTCCACGTGCAGGAAGCTCGTGACGTCGCCATCGGCCACCAGTCGGCCGGCTCTCGCGTCGGCGGCACGCAGACCACCGGGGGCGAACCAGGTGTCCGGGCCGTAGAACATGCCGTAGCGCAGCACCACCCACGCCGGCGCCTCACGCACCGCCGCCTCGAGCGCGGAGATCCCGCGAACGGACGTGGCACGGGGCTCTGGCGCGTCGAGGTCCAGCGGGGTGTCCTCGCCCGCGGGGGCGTCCCCGCCCGCGTAGGCCCAGGCGATGCTCTGCGCGACGACCCGGCGGGCGCCCGCGGCGAGCGCGGCGTCGACGAGATTGCGGGTGCCGGTCACGCGCAGCTCCGCGTTGGCGGAGAGGTCGGCCGCGCCGAGGTCGGTGAGCTGGTGCACCACGACCTCGGGCGCGACGTCGCGGACCGTCGCCGCGAGCGCGACGGCGTCCTTCACGTCGACGACCGCGGGGTCCGCCCCGGCCGCGCGCAGCGCGGGCACGTGCTCCGGCCTGCGGGTGAGCGCTGTGACGTGGTGGCCGTTCTCGACCAGCAGCGGGACGAGCCGCCTGCCGACGACGCCGGTGGACCCGGCCAGCAGGATGCGGGTCATGCCGTGACCGGCCGCGGGGCCCGCAGGTGGCGTCGCTCGGCGAGCTCGGCCTCGTCGACGAGGGTGAGCATGGGCGCGCCCGGCGCGTGGACCATCACCACCACGAAGCGGCTCCACGCATCGGCCAGCGCGTTCCCGGCCTGGTAGTGGATCACGTCGCCGCCCGGCTCCCAGAACGCCTCGCCCGCGCGGATCACCCGCTCCGGCTCGCCTTCCAGCTCCCAGACGATCGCCCCCTCGGTGACGTAGCCGTACACCGGGCCGGAGTGGCGGTGGGGCGGGGTGCCCGGGTCGCCGGGCGGCACCTCCACGGTGGCCGTCATGACCTCGGCGTCGTCGGGGACCGCGGGCAGGGGTTGGTGGGCGAGCGAGGTGAAGATGGAGTTCGAGGACTGCACGGGAGCGACGCTAGCCCCGAACCGGTCCATCGACGTGGACCGGTTCGGAGCCAATCTGCTGTACCGGTTGCGGATCTCGGCCATCCTCCCGACGTCAGGGGAGTGCGGGGATGACCGCCGATCCGTAGGCCTCGATCGTCGCCTCGCGGGCGTCGTGCATGGCGTAGATCGCGAACTGGTCCACGCCGAGCTCCTCCAGCTCGGCGAGCCGTTCCAGCTGCGCCGCCGGCGGGCCGAGCAGGCAGAACCGCTCGACGACCTCGTCGGGCACGAAGTCGGTGGACCGGTTGTCGGCGCGGCCGTGGTGGCTGTAGTCGTAGCCCGCGCGGCCCTTGATGTAACCGGTGAGCGCCGCGGGCACCGCGGCGGACGTCTCGCCGTAGCGCGTGACGAGGTCGGCCACGTGGTTGCCGACCATCCCGCCGAACCAGCGGCACTGGTCCCGGGCGTGCCCGAGGTCGTCGCCGACGTAGGCCGGGGCGGCCACGCAGACCGTGATCTCGGCCGGGTCCCGGCCGGCCGCCTCGGCGGCGGCGCGCACGGTCTTGACGGTCCACTCGACGAGGTACGGGTCGGCGAGCTGCAGGATGAACCCGTCGGCGGCGCGCCCGACGAGGTCGAGCGCCTTGGGCCCGTACCCGGCCATCCACACCGGGAGCGCCGCTCCCTCGGCGATCCACGGGATCTGCACGGTCGTGCCGTGCAGATCGACGGACCGGCCCTCCGCGAGCTCGCGGATCACGTGGATCGACTCCTCCAGCCGGGCCAGCGTGGTGGGCGGGCGGCCCTGCACGCGCACCGCGGAGTCGCCGCGGCCGATGCCGCAGATGGTGCGGTTGCCGAACTGCTCGTTCAGCGTGGCGTGCAGCGACGCGATGACCGTCCAGTCGCGGGTGGCCGGGTTGGTGACCATCGGCCCGACCACCAACCGCTGCGTCCGCTCCAGGACGCGCGGGTAGATGACGTAGGGCTCCTGCCAGAGCACGTGCGAGTCGAACGTCCAGCCGTGGCTGAACCCGAGCTCCTCGGCCCGCACCATGAGGTCGACGACGGTCTGCGCAGGCGGGTCGGTCTGCAGGACCAGGCCTATGTCCATTGCGCCTCCGCTCCGCTTCGGCGGGCTCGCGGGCCTTCGAGGCGCCGCCCTGCTCCTCCGGTGCTCGGTCGCTCGTCCCTCGCTCCCTGCGCGCCTCGCCCGCAGGACGGCGCCGGCCCGCTCGCGCGGACGCACGCCGCCCGCACCGTCGAGGTCATCGCAGGTACTGACAGGTGTCGCGGCGCACGAACCGGCCGTGGCCGGGTGCACCGAGGTACTCGCCCTTGTCGACGACCACCCGGCCCCGCGAGAGCACCGTCTCGGCCTTGCCGGTGACGGTGCGGCCCTCGTAGCAGGAGTAGTCGACGTTCATGTGGTGCGTCTCGGCGGAGAGCACCTGCTGCGCGTTCGGGTCGTAGACCACGATGTCGGCGTCCGCGCCGGGGGCGATCGTGCCCTTGCGCGGGTAGAGCCCGAACATCTTCGCCGGGGTGGCGCAGGCGATCTCGATCCAGCGCCTGCGGCCGATGTGCCCGTCCAGGACGGCCTGGTGCAGCAGGTCCATCCGGGTCTCGACGCCGGGTAGCCCGTTCGGGATCTTCGAGAAGTCCCCGAGGCCGAGCTCCTTCTGGTCCTTGAAGCAGAAGGGGCAGTGATCGGTGGAGACCACCGACAGGTCGTCGGTGCGCAGGCCCCGCCACAGCGCCGCCTGGTGCTCGGCGGGCCGCAGCGGTGTGGAGCAGACGTACTTCGCGCCCTCGAAGCCCGGCCGCGCGAGGTCGTCGACGTCGAGGAACAGGTACTGCGGGCAGGTCTCGGCGAACGCGTTGTAGCCCTCGTCGCGGGCCCGGCTCACCTCGGCGAGGGCCTCGGTGGCCGACAGGTGGACGATGTAGACGGGCGCGCCCGCCACCTGCGCCAGCCGGATCGCGCGGTGCGTCGCCTCGGCCTCCAGCAGCGCATGCCGCACCACGCCGTGGTACTTCGGGTCGGTCTGCCCGCGGGCGAGCGCCTGCGCCACGAGCACGTCGATCGCGATGCCGTTCTCGGCGTGCATCATGATCAGGCCGCCGGTCTCGGCGCCCTTCTGGAACGCGCGCAGGACCTTGCCGTCGTCGCTGTAGAAGACACCGGGATAGGCCATGAACAGCTTGAAGCTGGTGATGCCCTCGCCGACGAGGCCCTCCATCTCCTTGAGGGAGCCCTCGTTGACGTCCGCCATGATCATGTGGAACGCGTAGTCGATGGCGCAGTTGCCGTCGGCCTTCGCGTGCCAGGCGTCCAGGCCCTCGCGCAGGGACTTGCCCATCGACTGCACCGCGAAGTCGACGATCGTGGTGGTGCCGCCCCAGGCCGCCGCGCGGGTGCCGGTCTCGAACGTGTCGGACGCGAACGTGCCGCCGAACGGCAGCTCCATGTGCGTGTGGGCGTCGACCCCGCCCGGGATGACGTACTTGCCGGTGGCGTCGATGACCGTGTCGGCCGTCCAGCCCTGCGCGAACGCCGGGTCGGCCAGCGCCACCACCTTCTCGTCCTCGATCAGGACGTCCACCGCGCTCTCGTCGGACGCGGTGATCACGAGGCCGTTCCGGATCAGCGTGCGGGTCATGGCGTGACCTCCTCGATCGCGGCCACCAGGATGGCGAGGCCCTCGGCCGCCTCCTCGGCGGTGAGGGTGAGCAGCGGGGCGATCCGCAGCGCGTTGCCGTGCAGCCCGCCCTTGCCGATGAGCAACCCGCGCCGCTTGCACGCCTCGAGCACGGCGGTGGCGAGCTCGGGAGCCGGCTCGCCGGGCGTTCCCGTCCCGGGACGCACCAGCTCGACGCCGATCATCAGGCCCTTGCCGCGCACGTCGCCGACGATCGACGAGCCGAGCGCGCGCAGGCCGTCGAGCAGCGTGGGGCCGTGCCGGGCCGCATTGGCCTGCAGGTCGTGGTCGAGCACGTAGCGCAGGTTGGCCAGCGCGCCGGCGGACGTCAGCGGCGAGCCGCCGAACGTCGAGATGGAATTGGCGGTGAGGCAGTCCATCACCTCGGCTCGGGCGATCACCCCGCCCATCGACAGCCCGTTCCCGATGCCCTTGGCGAACGTGACGATGTCGGGTGTGGCGCCGTGGGACTCCCAGCCCCAGAAGTGCTCGCCGGTGCGGCCCCACCCGGTCTGCACCTCGTCGCTGATCCACAGGATGCCGCGTTCGCGCAGGACCTCGGCGAACGCGCCGAGCAGCCCGTCCGGGCCGGAGGTGAAGCCGCCGACGCCCTGGATCGGCTCGGCGATCAGCGCGGCGACGTCGCCGCCCGCCTGGTCGAGCACCTCCTTCAGATCGGCGACGCACGCGGCGATGAACTCGCCGTCCGACAGGTGCGCGAACGGGGAGCGGTACCGCTGGCTGCCGTGCACGTAGTAGACCTGGAACGGCGAGAGCGATGTGGGCGACCACGTCCGGTTCCCGGTGATCGCCACCGTCGAGAACGACCGCCCGTGGTAGCTGTTGCGCATCGCCAGTATCTGGTTGGACCGGCGAAGCGAGCTGGCGAGCAGCAACGCCGTGTCGTTCGCCTCCGTGCCCGACGTCGTGAGGAAGACCTTCGCGTCGGGGATGTCGGAGACGGCCGCGATCTGCTCGGCCAGCTCCACCATCGGCCGGTTCAGGTAGAGCGTGGAGCTGTGGATGATCCGCCCGGCCTGGTCGCTGACGGCCTTGGTCACCTCGGGCAGCGCGTGGGCCGTCATCGTGGTGAGGATGCCGCCGAAGAAGTCCAGGTAGCGGTTGCCGTCGGCGTCCCAGACGTAACGGCCCTCGCCGCGCTCGATCTCGATCGGCTCCTGGTAGTAGATCGCCAGCCAGGATGGGAGGACGGCGCGCGTGCGGGCCAGCAGGTTGTCGGTCATGCCTCCACCAGCGGTCCGTAGGCGTCGGGACGGCGGTCGCGGTAGAACGCCCAGTTCTGGCGCACCTCGTCGATCAGCGCGAGATCCAGGTCGCGCACCACGAGCTCCTCGTCGCGGTCGGACGCCGGCTCACCGACGAACTGCCCGCGCGGGTCGACGAAGTAGCTGGTGCCGTAGAAGTCGTTGTCGCCGTACTCCTCCACGCCGACCCGGTTGATCGCGGCGATGAAGTACTCGTTGGCCACCGCGGCGGCCGGCTGCTCCAGCTTCCACAGGTACGACGACAGGCTGCGGCTGGTGGCGCTCGGGTTGTAGACGATCTGCGCCCCGGCCAGCCCCAGCGCGCGCCATCCTTCCGGGAAGTGCCGGTCGTAGCAGATGTAGACGCCGACGCGGCCCACCGCGGTGTCGAAGACCGGCCAGCCGAGGTTGCCCGGGCGGAAGTAGAACTTCTCCCAGAAGCCCTTGACCTGCGGGATGTGGTGCTTGCGGTACTTGCCCAGGTAGTTGCCGTCGGCGTCGATCACGGCCGCGGTGTTGTAGTAGTTGCCCGCGCTCTCGATCTCGAACACCGGCACGACGAGCACCATGCCGAGCTCCTTGGCCAGCGCCTGCATCCGCTGGACGGTGGGACCGTCCGGCACCTGCTCGGCCCACCGGTAGTGCTCCGCCTCCTGCACCTGGCAGAAGTACGGCGCGTTGAAGACCTCCTGGAAGCCCATGATCTGCGCGCCCTGCTCGGCGGCCGACCGTGCGTACTTCTCGTGCACCTCGATCATCGAGGCGGTGTCGCCCGTCCATTTCGCCTGCAACAGCGCCGCGCGCACCACCCGGGACTCTCCCGCCATCGCCAGACCTCCGACGTCATCGCCCAGAAGGGGACACCTTCGAACGCGGACGGGCTCGCTCGCAAGACCCAATCCGGGACGGTGCGGAGCCCGTCACGCACTCGTGTCATGGCGGACATGGTTGCCACCCGATCCGCGCTTGTGGTCCGCTCGAACCGGCGGGGATCGGGGGGCGGGATGGCGGTCATGGACTGGGTGTCCGGCGGGCTCGCGGCCGCCTGCCTCGGAACCGGCCTGCTGCACGTGCTCCGCGTGGCCCTGCGGCGTCGGGACGTCGCAGCCGAGCTCTCGCACGCCGCGATGGGCCTCGGCATGGCTGCCATGCTCTCGCCGCTCGGCAACCCGGTGCCCGGCCCGGTGTGGACGGTCGTGTTCGTCCTCGGCGTCGTATGGTTCGGCGGCGCGGTGCTGCGCAGCAGGACGTTCGGTGGCGACGCCGGTCATCACGTCGTCGGCAGCGGCGCGATGCTGCTGATGCTGGCCGCGGGACACAGCGCACACGGCCGCGGGGTGGCGGGCACGCTCGGGCTGGCGTCCGTGCTCGCGCTCGCGCTCACCGGCTACTTCGCCTGGCACGCCCTGCGCTGCGCCGACGGCTGCCGCCGCGCCGAACCCGCTCCCGGCGTGGTGGCCACGCGGACCCGCACGCTGGTGGCCCCTCAACTGGCCGCGGGGGCGCAGCTGGTGACGGCCGCGACGATGTCGGTGATGTTGCTGGGGATGGTGTGAGCATCAGGAGGGGGAGGGGGCGGGGTCCTTCAGCGACGATTCCGGGAGGTGGCGCTCCAACAGCAGCATTCCGGCGATGCTGGCGATGTTCAGCAGACCCAGCGCGATCCACGGGGCCGCTGTGGCCAGCTCGAAGAGGGTGGCGAAGAACGCGGGCGCGATGATCGAGGAGATCGTGAACGAGTACTGGAACGTGGCGAGGTAGCGGCCGCGGGCGGCGGGTGGCGCCGCTGCGGCGGCGAGTCCCATCGACACCGGGGCGTGCACGACCTCGGCCGCCGTGAAGAGCAACGTGCCGGCGACCAGGACCGGCAGCACCCAGCCCGGCTGCCCCGGCACCAGCACCGCGAGCGAGACGCACCACGCCGCCCACAGCGCGGCAGCCGCGATGATGCTGCGCGTGCGGCGGAACCCGGTGAGCCGCGCGACGACGGGCGCCGACAGCACGGCGATCAGCACCGCGTTGCCCGCGAGCAGCGCCGAGGTGAGCCACGCGGGCCCGTCGATGCCGATCAGGATCACCGTGGGGAGTGCGACGCCCAGCATCATGCTGGAGAGCGCGTAGACCGAGTTGAGCGCGATCAGGCCGAGGAACGGCCGGTCGCGCAGCAGCGTGGCGTAGCCGGAGCGCTCGAGCGGCTCGTGCGCGTGGCCGGACCCGGTGCGGACGAACGCCGTGATGAGCACGGCCGCGACCGTGAAGCACGCGGCAGCGGCGTAGGCGACGGCCCGGTAGGTGGCGTCGCGTCCGTCGGAGACGACGAACCCCGTGACGAGCCCGCCCACCGCGAGCCCGGCCGTGCGGGCGCCGTTGGCGAGCGCGTACCAGGTGTCGCGGGAGTGCGTCTTCGTGCTGCCGTCGACGAAGTCGGCGATCGCGGTGAACACGGCCGACCAGAAGAACCGCACCCCGATCGCGACGAGCGCGGACGACACGAGGATCCCGACCGGCCCGCTCACCCAGGCGTACGCGAGGAAGCCGACGGCCTGCAGCAGTTGCGCGCCGACCACGAGGGGCAGCGCCCCGAACCGGTCGGCGAGCGTGCCGACCCAGATCGGGATCGGCAGCGTCACCGCGTTGGCGACGGTGAGCAGCACCCCGACCAGCGCCAACGGCACGTCGGTGAGCTCGACGAAGTAGACGAGGGACAGGGGGAGGAAGAGCCCGTTGCCCAACGAGTCGACGGCGAGTGCGCCGATCAGGACCGGGCCGCCCCGGCTACCGCGCGTGCTCGCCTCGGCCCGTCCCCCGTTCGCCACGACGGGCGAGCGTACGACTGCGTGAAAAAAGGGGAAAGCGAGTAGCGAGCCGCATGCGTGGGGTAGCCGTATCGCGGCTAGATTCGCACCGTACGGCTGGGTTCGGGTACCACGGGGAGTTGCGGAAGATGGCGAGCATCGAAGAGGTCAGAGCCGGCATCGCGCTGGCCAACGACAAGGCCTCGGAGAGCCTCGGGGCGCTGCAGCAGGCGCACTCCTCCCTCGAGCAGGCGCAGGGGGCGTTGCAGCAGGTGACGGAGGGCAGCACGCAGGCCGACGTCTCGGAGGCGAACGGGCTGCTCGCCCAGGCCGTCGGCAGCATCAGCGAGGTGCAGAACCAGGTGCAGGCCGCGATCCAGGCGTCAGAAGGCGTCGCCAACAGGCTGTGAGCGATCTGGGGGAGGTGCGGGCCGTCCTGGCAGGGGTGGCCGAGCAGCTCGGCAGCGCCTACCAGCAGGCCGGGATCGCCCGTGCCCGGCTCGAGGATGCCGTGGCCGTGCTCGACGGGCTGGGTGAGCAGCACTCGGAGCCGCTGGTGCCCGCCGAGCTGCTGCAGGCGACGGAGGAGCTGGAGCGCGGTCTGGGGCTGATCACCGGCGGCGCGTCCGCGGTGGCCGACATCGACGCGCGGTTGTAGGTCTCACATGGCACGCGGGCCCAGCAAGCGGCAGCAGCGCATCGCCACGGCGTTCGACGCGCTGTGCGACGCGATCGCGCGGGCGCTCGGGGCCGCGGAAGGGGCGCGCGAGTCGGCGGTGCGCGCGCACGCCGAGGCGATGGTCGAGATGTGGCTGCGCGAGGAGGGGCTCGACGCGGCCGAGACCGATCCCGGACTGCGCAGGCTGCTGGCGAACCCCGCGCTCGCCAGGCCGATCAAGCGGGTGGAGTTCGATCGCAAGGCCGCGTTCCGGGAGTGGCTCGCCACCGGTCCGCGGCGGCTCACGCAGATCCTCGCGGAGGCGGCGCCGGACGCAGCCGGTGGCGATCCCGACGAGTGGCTCGGCCAGGTCGGCAAGATCGACGGAATGGGCCCGGTGCCGTCGCTCTGGACGATCGGCACCGGGCGGATCGGCGGTGCGGAGCCGGGGTTCCCGGTCGCGGTTCCCCTGCTCGACGAGTCGCACCTGCAGATCACGTCCACCCACGACAGCCGCGCCCGCGCCGAGGCGCTGGTGGAGAACCTGCTGCTGCGGGTGATGAGCAGCTTCCGGCCGGGGGTCGTGCAGGTGCACGTCTGGGACGTCGGCCGGTTCACCGGCTCCTTGCCCGGCCTCTACCCGCTCACCCGCACCGGGCTGCTCACCGTGCACGACCCCGGGATGCTCGACGAGCTGCTCGAGGAGCTGTCGGACCGGATCCGCCGCGTCCACACCCGCGTGCTCGTCGACGGGCACCCGTCCCTGCGGGCGATGGCCGAGACGAACGGCGGTCGCACCGAGCCGTGGATCGTCGCGGTGCTCCTGGGCAACCGGGCGGCGCTGAAGGACACCGAGCACCGCCAGCTGCAGCGGGTGGCGCGTGACGGCCCGGCCTGCGGGGTGCAGCTGGTGCTGCTGGACGTGCCCATGACGGTCAACGCGCCCATCGAGACGGTCCGCCTCGACGACGCCGGGGTCGCCACCTCCTCGATGACCGGCCCGTACGTCGCGGTCGAGCCGGACCCACCGCTGCCGCCCGCCGACGTCACCCGCGCCGCCCACGCCATCGCCGACGAGCACGAGCGCTGGCGCAGCCGGATCGGCACGTTCGCCGACCTGCTGCCCTCGCGGGAGAAGTGGGGCGGGTCCCGGTCGATCAGCGGCCTGCACGCACCCGTGGGCTTCACCGACGGCCTACCGGCACACGTCTCGCTGGCCGACGCATCCCCGCACGCGCTGATCGGCGGCCCGAGCGGGTCGGGGAAGACCAACCTCCTGCTCACCATGATCAGCTCGATGGCCGCCCGCTACGGCCCGGACGAGCTCGAGTTCTACCTCCTCGACTTCAAGGAGGGCGTGTCCTTCGCCCAGTTCGCCCCGGGGCGGCGGGACCGGACGTGGTTGCCGCACGCGCGGCTGATCGGCGTCAACATCAACACCGACCGCGAGTTCGGGCTCGCGCTCCTGCAGTTCCTCTCCGACGAGATGCGCCGCCGTGCGGAGGCGGCCAAGGCGCACGAGGTGACGAAGCTGGAGGAGCTGCGCCGCGAGGACCCGACGGGCCGGTGGCCGCGGATCGTCGCCGTGATCGACGAGTTCCAGTACCTGTTCGCCGAACGCGACGCCGTCACGCGCCAGGCCACCCTCCTGCTGGAGGACGTGGCGCGGCGTGGGCGCTCCCAGGGCATCCACCTGGTGCTCGCGAGCCAGGACGTGTCCGGGATCGAGGCGTTCTGGGGGCGTCCGGCGATCTTCGAGCAGTTCGTGCTGCGGATCGCGCTGCCGCGGGCGCGGCGCGTGCTCGCCGAGCTGAACGACGCCACGCTCGGCCTCCCGCGCTGGCACGCTGTGATCAACCACGAGTCGGGCATCACGCACGGCAACGAGGTGGTGCGCATCCCGGACGCCACCGGCAAGGGGTCGGTCGACGAGGTGCAGCGCATCCTCCACGACGCCCACGCCGAGAACAGGCCGGAGCCCCGGCTGTTCGACGGGAGCCGCTCGCCGCGCCTCGCCGAGCTGCTCGCCGTCCTGCCTGCGGGCGACGTGCCGCGGGCGCTCGTGGGGCAGTGCATCGACGTGGCGGGCAGTGCGGCCGCGATCGGGCTGCCGGACGCGCCGGGGCGCAACCTCGGCGTGCTCGCCTCCGGTGTGCGGGAGGCGGTGCGCGTGCTGGGGGCTGCCGCCGCGTCACTGGCGGGGCAGCACGCGCGCGACACGCTCGACGTGGTGATCGCCCCGCTGATCGCGGAGGCGTTCGAGCCTGCGGATCGGCTCGCCGAGCGGGTGGCCGGCGCGGGGCAGCGGGTCGAGACGGTCCGGCTGGACGGCTTCCGGGCGCGCGTCGAGGCGCTGGCGCAGGAGGTGACCGAGCGGCTGGCCGGCACCGCGTCGCGCCATCCCGTGGCGCTCGTGCTCTACGCCGCAGACGCCGCCGAGACGGCGCTGGACCGGGCCGGCACCGAGGCGCTGCGGAAGATCATGCACTTCGGCCCGGAGACCGGGGTGCACGTGCTCGGCTGGTGGCGCAGCCCGGCGCGGCTGAAGGCGTTGCTCATGATGGGCGCCTCGCCCGACGACCTGGGGGCGTGGGTGGCCCTCGACGTCCAGGGCTCCGAGGTGCAGCCGCTCGTGCCCGGCATGTTCGTCACGTGGTCACCCCGGCCCGGGCGGGGACTGCTGTTCGACCGGGCCCAGCACACCCAGCCGGAGGTGGTCATCGTGGCGTCGCTGGAGGACCGGTCGTGACCGCGGCGCGGGAGTACAAGGAGGTCGTCGCCGGCATCGCGGCGGCGGCCGAGGCCCTGCGCGAGCGCGACCGCGAGCGCGCGGCGGCCTTGAACCGCGAGCTGGTCGGGCTGGGCGAGGCCATGGCACGCGCGGAGGAGCGCGCCGGCCTCACCCGCCTCGGCGTCGAGCTGCACTGGGAGGCCGCGCTCGAGGCCCTCTGGGTGGAGTCCTGGATGAAGCTGCGCCCCCGCCCCGGCCCGGACAGGCGGGCCGACCCGGCGGCCATCGACGAGCGGGACGACGAGGTGGAGGCGAGGGCGGCGGAGCTGCTGGAGGCGACCCGCCGCCGCTGGGGCCTGCCCCGCCGCTGACAGCACCGGCGTCGGCGCACGTGCTGCCCGCGGCCGGCTTCGGGACCAACGGCGGGGGCTCAGCCCCACTTGCCGGGCTCGTAGTCCCCCGCGGGGATCCGCGCGATCGCATTCATGCGGTTGTAGGTGTTGATGAGCGCGACGAGGGAGACGAGGGCGGCGAGCTGGTCCTCGTCGAAGTGCCCGCGAGCCAGCTCCCATGTCTCGTCGCTCACCCCGCCCGCACCGTCGGCGACCCGGGTGCCTTCCTCGGTGAGGGCGAGCGCTGCCCGCTCGGCGTCGGTGAAGACGGTCGCCTCGCGCCATGCGGCGACCAGGCCGAGCCGCACCGGCGTCTCCCCGGCGTGGGCGGCGTCCTTGGTGTGCATGTCGAGGCAGACGGCGCAGCCGTTGATCTGGCTGGCACGGATCTTCACCAGATCCTGGACGGTGGGCGGCAGTGTGGAGTCGGAGACGACCTTCCCGGCCGAGTTGATGTAGCGGGCGAACTTCGCGGCGACGGGATTGGCGTAGTAGTCGATGCGGGCTTCCATGATCCGTTCTCCTTCGCGATCGGGTTCACCGTCCTGACCCGGAGCGAGGGGTCGGTGTGACCGGCCGCGGATGTGAGCTGGGTCGCACCCACGGCATCCGGTCAGAGCTGCAGCGACTGGGTGCCCACGACCGCGACCGGGAGCGGCGCCTCTGGGAGGCGACCGCCGAGTTGTCGGAACGTGCAGGCGCATCGCAAGGCTGGGACGGGGTGCGCGAGCGACGCCGATCCGGTGGGCGCAGGAGCGCCCCGCGTCAGGGCTGACCGAGGCGCAGCACGCCGGGGTTGATGGTGACGCCCTCCCCGACCTGGCGGTCGATCTCGACGTCCGTGACGAGGTTGCCGTTGGAGGTGACCTCGAGGCTCTCGGCGCTGCCGCGCTGGTAGTCCAGCCCGATGCCGGTGCCGCGCCCGCGGATGGTGTTGCTGTTGACCGCGGCCTTGGCGTTGCCGTAGTTGCCGAGCACCTGCAGGAAGGTGCCCCCGCGGCCGGCGTTCTGGAAGATCCGGTTGCCCGTGATCGTGCTCGCGGCGCCGCCCTGTACCCGCGCGACGACGCCGACCGTCCCGAAGTCCTCGATGTAGTTGTCGCTGATCGAGGAGCCGTACAGGCGGTGGGCGTAGAGGGCGTTGTCGCCGTCGACGTCGTAGACGTGGTTGCCGTTGATCATCCAGCCCGCGGCGTTCTCCAGGTGGATCCCGTCACCGCCGGTGCCGGCGATGTAGTTGTCCTCGAGCTGCCAGTCGGTGACGGAGTTGCCGGTGTCCTCGACGAACAGGCCGCTGCCGCCGGAGCGGTTGATCTGGTTCTCCGCGATGCGCCCGTTCACCTGCGTGTTGGTCAGCGGGGTGCCGTTTGCCGACAGGTTGGTCAGCCGGATGGCGTGCCTGCGGGCGTCGGAGATCTGCACGTCCTCGAGGAACGTCTGCCACGAGCGCAGCACCACGGCGTCGCCCGCGTTCGGGTTGGTGGCGCTGTTCGCCTTGATCGTCATGGTGCGCAGCGCGGTGCCGCGCCCCGTGGTCGGGGAGTTGTCGAGGTAGCTGTCGCTGGCGAAGATCGCCGGCAGGTTGGCGCCGTCGGCCTGCTGGATGACGGTGCCGGTGCGGGAGCGCCCCTGGTAGGAGCGGTTGCCCAGCAGCGGGATGGTCTCGGTGACCAGGCAGGTGCCGTCGAACACGATGGCGTCGCCCTCCGCGCTGCGTGCCAGGGTGGCGGCGATCAGCCGGGAGTCGACGTTCGCGTTGTTGCTGCAGTTGATCGCCCGCTCCGCCAGGATCTTGATCTCCGGCGGTGCGGCGTGGGCGGTGGCGGTGCCGGTCGCGAGCATGGCCGCGACGAGCAGGGTGAGTCGCTTCCTCATGGGTGGGCGAATGCCTTTCGAGCCAAGTGGGAGGTGCCCGAGGAGTCACGCGCTGGGGATCGCGGTCTGCCGGGTCATGATCACCTTGGCAGCGGTGGCATCGCAATGGAAGGGACGATGGCGACAATCCTCGCCCGGTTCTTGCCGTCAGAACGACGTGTGGTCCCACCAGTGGTCGACGAGCGCCTGGTCGCCGCTGATCGTGAGCCGGGGGTCGTCGGGCGTGGTCCGCCGGGAGAACACCAGCAGCAGATCGCGCACGGGGCTCTCGACCACAACGTCGGCGTCGGCCGTTCGGCGCTCCCACGTCACGCCGTCCGCTTCGCGCGTGATCAACCAGCCGGGCTCGACGTCGGTGGGCCGGAGCTGGAGCGTCTGGCCGTGGCCGCGCAGCTCGCCCAGCTCGGGCTTCAGGCCGGCCGCCCCGGCCGTGGAGATCAGGCCGAGCCCCTCGCTGATCGTGTCGGCGGCGAGGTCCGGGGAGATCGTGAACGGCCGTCCCGCGGTGATCGCCGCATCCGCGAGGTGCACCGCCGAGTCGGCCAGCATGCGGCGCAGCCAGAACCTCGCCGGTTGCTCGCCGACGAACGTCCACACGTCGGTCTCCGGGCCGGCGTCGGTGATCGCGGCGACGAGGTCGGCGGCGCTGTCGCGCAGCCACGTGGTCCACTCCTGCGGTCCGCCGGGTTCCGCGTCCCGGGGATCCGGTGGGGGAGCGGCCGCCCGGCTGCGCACCAGTCCGGCACTCCAGCGGTAGGCCTGCCCGATGTGCCCGACGAGATCCCGCACGCGCCACTCCGGGCACGTCGGCACGGTGGCCTGCGGGTCGAGGCCCGCGACCGTGCCGGCGAACGCTGACGTCACCTCCTGCAAGCCCGTGACCAGGCGGTCGAGGTCCAACTCGAGGCTCTGAATCCGATCCACGGGACGTACCGTAGGAACTCCACCCTGCTGGAGGTTCGACCGATTGTGACGCAGGACACGGCCGAGCTGGGCATCGGCGATCTCGCGGCCCTGACCGGGGTCCCCGTGCGCACCATCCGCTTCTACTGCGACGAGGGCCTGCTCGACTCCCGCCGGAGCGCGGGAGGGCACCGCCGGTTCGCGCCGTCGGCGGTGGAGCGGCTCGACCTCGTGCGGCGGCTGCGCGGGCTCGGGCTGGGCCTGCCGGCGATCGCGGCCGTCCTCACCGGTGAGCGCTCGATCGGCGAGGCCGTCGCGGCCGAACGCGCCGCGCTCGACGTCGAGCTCGCGGCGCTGGCCTGGCGGCGGGCGTCGTTGCGCGCCGTCGAGGAGGCGGGCCCGATCGAGCGGGCGGCCCGTCTGGAGCTGCTCGGCGCCGTGCAGGACCACATGACGGCCCGGGCCGCCCTCGTCGACTTCTGGCACCACCTCTTCATCGCCCCGCTACCGGCCGACCTGGTCGACATGTTCCTCGAGGTCAGCGTCCCGGCACCGCCCGCCGACCCGACACCGCGCCAGGTGGTGGCGTACGCCGAGATGGTCGGGCTGACCCGCGACCGGACGCTGGTGCGCCGCATGCGGGAACGGGCGCGGGTCAACCTCGAGCGGATGTCCGACGAGGCCGAACTGCTCATGGGCATCGGCGAGGCGTGCGAGCTGGCCCGGCCGCTGCTGCTCGCCGGCCGACCGCCCGCGCCCGGGCCGGCGCTCGACCGGTACGTGGCGGCGTACGCCACGGTGCAGCGGAGCCGGGACACCACGCGGTTCCGGCACGATCTGCTCACCACCGCCACCGTCGACCGCGACCCGCGGCTGCGCCGCTACTGGCGTCTCGTCGGAGAGGTCACCGGCGAGCCCGTCACGGTCGGAGGCGCCCAGGCCTGGCTCGTCGACGCGCTCGAACGTTCCATCGCCTGACCGTGTAACGCCCGCGCGGGGTCGTGGCTCTGAACCGGTGTCGTCGAGCACTGGAGGAGTCATGAACGATCTTCTGCACCGCGTCGCCAGCAGCCGCGTCACCGGTCGGGCCGCCCGCGTGACCGCGGGGGTGCGCATCTTCGTCGGGGTGGTCTTCCTGTTCTTCGGAGGCCTGAAGTTCCTGATCACCGAGATCGAGGTGGCCGAGTTCGTCAGGTTCGGCTTCCCGGAGTCGACCCTTGTCGTGCATCTGGTCGGCCTGCTCGAGGTCGCGGCGGGCCTGATGCTGGTGGTCGGCCTCGCCACTCGCCTCGCCGCGCTCGGGCTGGCCGTCGTGATGGCAGGCGCGATCCTGACGGCCGGGCTGACCGTGGGCGGTCCGTTCCACCTCGGCCTGGCGCCCGCGCTGCTGGCCGCGAACGTCTACCTGCTGGTGGCCGGCCCGGGGAGCCTCGCGCTGGACCGGCGGCTGGTCGCCGTGGGCTGACGGCTCGTAGGCTCGTGCGGATGCGGGTCGCGCTGCCGCCGGATGCGGAGCTGGTCGGCCGGCTCCGGGACGGCGACGAGGCAGCGTTCGCCCTGCTCCTGGACCAGTGGTCGCCGGGCATGCTCCGGCTCGCCCGGTCGTTCGTCTCCACGCCGGACTCGGCGGCCGAGGTCGTGCAGGACACCTGGATGGCGGTCCTCCAGGCGCTCGACCGCTTCGAGGGCCGCTCGTCCCTGCGGACGTGGGTGTACCGGATCCTGGTGAACACGGCGAAGCGGCGGGCCGCGCGAGAGCGGAGGTTCGTGCCGATGAGCAGCCTGCGCCCCGCGGCCACCGGCCCGACCGTCGACCCGGACCGGTTCCAGGGGCCCGACGAGCCCTACCCGGGACACTGGCGGACCCTGCCCTCACCGTGGCCCGACCTCGTGCCGTCGCCCGAGCAACGCACGCTCGACGCCGAGCTGCAGGCCCGGCTCGAGGACGCGCTCGCCGGGCTGCCGGAGCGGCAGCGGGCCGTGATCACGCTGCGGGACGTCCAGGGACGGCCTGCCGAGGAGGTGTGCGCGATCTTGGAGATCTCACCCGCCAACCAGAGGGTGCTGCTGCACCGGGCCCGCGCCCACGTCCGGGCCCGGCTGGAGGTGTATCTCGATGCCCGTTGACTGCGACCGGCTCGTCGAGCTCGTCACCGACTTCGTCGAGGGCGCGCTGGACCCGGTCACCGAACGGCAGGTCGTCGACCACCTGGCCGAGTGCGACGGCTGCAGCACCTACCTCGACCAGATGCGGGCGACCGCCCGCGCCCTCGGCGAGCTGCCGCCGGGCCGGCTGCCCGATCCGGCGCGCGAGGCCCTCCTGGAGGCGTTCCGCCGACGCTGAGCGCCCGTCGCACACGCTGGACCGGATCGAGGAGCCGTTCCCCCGAACCGCTGCTTCGCGTTCGACCAGTTCGGTCCGCTACTTCCCCGGCCGAACGTACGTGGTCACCGCACCAGGGACTCCATACCCGGGCCACAGGTCGCTCACAAGGGCGGAGGCCAGATTGATCAGTGCTTCCCACAACCGAGTGAAGGAGTCTCCATGCGAATGCGCAGCATCGCCGGGGCCGCCCTCGTGGCTGCCGCCCTCAGCGTCACCGTCACGGGGGCGGCGAGCGCCGCCACACCGGCGGCCGGAGCGCCCGGAGACGGAGATGGAGTGGTGATCACCTGCCGGGACGGCAAGCCGGTCGAGCGCAGGGTTACCGAAGCCGACCGGGAGCAGATTCGAAAGCGGCAGGCAGAGTCAGGCGACGAGAAGGTCCGCATCGAGAAGCCTCGTGACCGGAGGCACCACGGCGCACCCGAGGCTGCCTGTGCGAACCGGCGGTAGCAGAGTCCGATGAGAGTCGGACGGCGATCGTGGGCGGACGACGAGCAGACGCACACGTCCTCCCTCGTCAGCTGAGCAGGGGCTCGAGGAACCGCCCCGCCGCCTGCACGGCAGGGGCGGACGAGCCACCGTCGACGACGAGCACGGCCAGCGCGAGGTCCCCTGCGGTGGCGACGAACCAGCCGTGCGCGCGAGAGCCGTCGCCGAACTGGGCGGTGCCGGTCTTTCCGGCGACGCCGGGCAGGTCGGAAAGCGCAGTGGCGCGGCCGGCGGTGACGGTCTCCCGCATCATGTCGCGCAGCTCCTGCGTCACAGCGGGGTCCAGCGGCGGGGGCGTGCGGTCCGACGTCGTCGGACGCCCGGGCAGCAGCACGGGGACCACGGCCTCGCCGCGCACCACGGCCGCCGCGACGAGCGCCATCCCGAAGGGGCTGGCCAGCACCTCGCCCTGCCCGATCGACCACTCCACCCGCTGGTCGGGACGGGGCGCCGGCGGCACCGCCCCGGTCAACGTGGTCATCCCGGGGGCGACGTGGTCGATGCCGAGGCCCAGCTGCGCGGCGGTCCGGGCGAGAGCGTCGGGCGGAAGGTCGACAGCGAGGCGGGCCATGGTCGTGTTGCACGAGTTCGCGAAGGCGGTGTGCAGGGGAACGTGGCCGAGGGCGAAGTCGTCGTTGTTGATCTGCCGTCCCTGGATGTTCTCCGTGCCCGGGCAGGGCAGCACCGTGTCGGCGGTGGCGGCACCCGCCTGCAGCACCGCCGCCGTCGTCACGATCTTGAACGTGGAGCCCGGGGGGTAGCGGCCGACGAGGGCCGGTGCGCCCTCGCGGTCGGCGGCGGGTGTCTGCGCCACCGCGAGCACCTCGCCCGTCGAGGGTTGAACGGCGACGAGCATCGCCTGCTGCTCGAGCGGGGCGAGCGCCTGCTGCGCGGCGCGCTGCGCGTCGACGTCGACAGCGGTCACCAGCGGCGGCACCGCCGAGGGCGGTTCGGTGTGCAGCACCTCCGACACGCCGTCGAGCCCGACGGCCACGACCTGCCACCCCGGTTCGGCGGAGCGCAGGTTCTCGACTTCGGCGGCGAGACCGGGCAGCAGCGGCGAGGAGAGGTCGGGATCGACGGACAACAGGCGGGTGTCCTCGACGGTGCCGACTCCGGGAAGGTCCGCAAGCGCGGGCCGGATCGAGTCGTGGTCCGGCCCGCGCAACGTGATGACCCGAGCGCGCCGGCCGCTCGGCGTGGCTGCCATCCCGTCGAGGATCGACTGTTCGGTGATGGTCGGGTCGAACGCCTGCAACGATGCCGCCAGCGAACGCGCGGTGGCGGCATCCGCTACTGCGGGATCCAGCAGGATCGTCACAACCCGCTGCGAGGACATCAGCTGGGTCCCGTCACGGTCGACCACGGCCGGAACCGGGGCGTCCTGGGTGTCCAGCCGCAGCCGCTGTCCCCTGCCCAGGTCGGGGTGCAGCACCGACGGCAACCAGGCGACCCGCCAGCCGTCGGCGGTGTCGCGGAGCGCGGCCGTGCTCTCGTACGTCCAGATCCGCCCGGCGCCGAAGTCCCAGGAGAGCGTGAACGAGGCCGTGGTCGTCGCGCCCTCCTCCGCGACCCGCAGGCCCTCGGCCCGCACGGCCAGGGGCTCGAGCGCGCTCCGGTAGCGCAACAGTTCGGCAGCGGCGGCCGGGTCATCGGTCAGGGCGGCTGCCGCCGGCACATCGCCGGCCGTGAGCGCCTCCAGGAACGCCTGCACGGCAGCCTCGGGACCCCCGCCGAACATGCCGCACCCGGTGACCGGCGTCATCGTCGCGACGGCCAGCACGATCCCCACCAGTCGACGGGCTCGCCACCACACCGAGGCCGTCCGACGGCCACATCGCGACCGAGGCGGGGACGCGTGCAGTTCCCGGTCGGCCGCTGGGGCGGGCGGCGACGCCGCGACCCCGTCGGGTCCGCGGCGACTCACCGCGGCGACCCGGTGGGAACCGGCCGCCTCGCGCTACTGCCGACGTCGTCTCTGGCGATCACGCGCTCCAGGCAAGCAGCACGAAACCGATAGCGCCAATCACATGGACATGGCCCTCCGATATTCGATTCGTATGGCCGCAGCACCGGCTGTCAGCCCGAGCCGAATCGCCGTCGATCCATCCCCGGAACAGCGACGACCTCTCCGACCCGAGCAGCGTGAGCTCGGGCATCCGGCCACGGTCTTGGCCGGTGCGCAGTCACGCGTTCGCCTCCCGGAGCTGATTGGTGCCGCTGCCTTCGCCAGAGGACCAGGTGAAGTGCTCCGTCAGCTGCCGTCGCCCGTCCGCGCTCACCTGACCCTCGTCGCGGATCACGGCGATCGCATCGTCACGACCGGCAACCTCGGCTCCTTCCACGAACTCCCAGGAGCCGGGAAGCCAGACGGCCTGCGAACGCCGGAAGACGCCGCGCAACCGGGCCTCGGTCTGCGCGGGCGCCTCGGACGACACCGTGACCACGAGCCGAGCGTCGCATCAGAGCGCTGATGGGACAACCGATCACCCACACCCCCGCACGTGCCGCATCGGCGCTACGGGGATCCGGGGACCTCCTCCACCACGCTGGTCCCGGAGCCCGGCTTGCTGTCCCAGCTCCATTGTTCGTGCATCCTCAATCGGCCGTCGTCCAGCAACTCGACGCGGCTGACGCAATGTCCGCTGGCCGTCTGCCCTTCGGTCGTCACGTGCACGTAGCGGAAATCCAATGTTCTCGCCGAGCGTGTCCCGACGAGGTACCCGAGCCGGACGCCGCCGCCGGAGTACCTCGCCCAGACGGTCGCGTCGTCATCCTCGTGATACTCGAAGACCGTGCCATCGCCGACGTCGCCGGCATGCTCGGGCGTGACATCCCGGAACACCCTGCCCTCCAGAATGCTCCCGGACCGCGTTGTGGGCCTCGGCGAGAAGGGATGATCCACGGACGAGCCTCCTTTCTCGGGTGGTGAAAAGTACCAGCCAACAGTCAGAATCCGGTGAAGAACTCGTCAACCGAGGATTTGTCGGCCGCACGCACCGGGAGGCGTCGTCCCGTTCCTCTCCGTGCGGCCGCTCGGCGCGCCGTCGCGGGACCGGGATGCGGGTCCGTCACCGATGCTGGGCCTTGCCCAGCTCGTCGGTGAGCCGGGCGAGGGTGCCCTCGGCCGTGGGGACGGGGCCGAACAGCTGCTCCTGCCGACGGGGGTCGGCGACGTAGCGGCCGGTGTCGAACCAGCCGAACATCGCGGCCATGTCCTTGACGATCGGCATGAAGCGGCCGGCGACGGCTCCTGCGGCGCGGGTGACGGGCGAAGGGACGGCCCACACCTTGATCTTCTTTCCGGCCCGGCTGCCCATCAGGTCGGCCATCTCGCGCATGCTGACCGGACGGTCCCAGCCGATGTCGATGCGCTCACCGTCGTCGACATCGGCGTCGACCGCGGCCGCCAGGTACGCCGCGAGATCGGCGGTGTGGACGAAGGTCAGCGGGACGGTGGTCTTGCCCATCCACGTCAGGCGGCCCTTGTCGATCGGGTCACCCGCCATGCTCGCGATCTGGTCGAGGAACGCCCCCGGGCGCAGTGCGACGAACGGGACGCCGAGCTGTTCGAGTTTGTCCTCGGCGACCTTCTTGTGCCAGAAGTGCGGGACATCGGGCGTCTGGTCGCAGGTGAGGATGCTGGTCAGGACGAACCGTCGGATGCCGGCGCGGTGGGCGGCCTCGGCGAGGTTGGCGTTGCCGACGGTGTCGATGTCGTGCGCGTTCTTGCCGCCGCGGGTGTAGCCGGCAGCGGTGGTGATGACGGCATCGGCGCCGTTCATGGCGGCGACGAGCGAGTCGAGGTCGAGCATGTCGCCGCGGGCGATCTCGACACCCCGGCTCTCGAGCCCGCTCGCGTCGGTGGTCGGCCGGACCAGGGCGCGGACGTTCTTGCCGCGCTCGAGCAGTTCGTCGACGACCTTGCCCCCGAGGGAGCCGGTCGCGCCGACGACGAGGACCGGGAGGGTGGTGGAGTTGCTGGTGGTCATGGGGGTCTCACTTTCATCAGGTCAGTAGTGGAGGCTTGGGGCGGGGCAGTGTGGCCGCGGCCGTGGGCGCCCGTCGGCCTGCAGAGCTTGTCGAGGTCGAAGGCGACTCGGACGCGGGTGATGCGGCCGTCCTCGATGTGCAGCCGGCCGGCGACGGGGAAGGGCTCGCCGTCCCGGCGGGACCGGGCCCTTTCCCCGGATGGTTCCGCCCGGCCTGCACCGGACCGCTCGCGCTCGTCCATGAATGCTGAGGCTCCGCAACCACCCGTTCTCCATGACGTACGGGGGTGAGCGGTGACCCCGCCAGATCCGCCGCCTCGGCGCACCGGGGTTTTCCCGGGAATGCAGCCAGGCCGGAACGGAGGGCGAACGGGGGCGTTACTCGGACTCTTCTTGCGGAAGAGCGCGGCTGTTGATCGCGTCGACGATGGCGTAGGCGGAGCCGACGAAGGACTCTGCCTGCTGCGCCGACAGGTTCCGCGCGGAGGCCTCCTCCAGGGCCTGCCACATGGCTGCGATGGGCTCGCGCATGGCACGGCCCTTGTCGGTGAGGTGGACGACCATGACGCGCCGGTCGTGTTCGGCAGGCTCGCGGATGAGCAGGCCGGCGTCCTGCATGCGGCGTAGGGACTTGGAGACGGTGGAGTGGTCCAGGCCGACGCTTTCGAGCAGCTCGGACTGGGTCTGGCCGTCCCGGTCGAGGAGGTGCATCAGCAGCAGTTCCTGTCCGGGATGCAGGTCCATCTCGCGGAGCATGGCGGCGGCGTAGCCGCGGTGAGCGCGGGCGAGCTGGAAGATCGCGTAGCTCATCGGTCCCCGGCCGGCCGTCGTGGGGATGTGGGGTGTGGGGGTGGTCATGGCTCGCTCGGGGTAGGGGTTCCACCGGCTGTTCATGTGGCTGACCACGTAAGTGTAGCGCATTTACGTGGCTGGCAACGTATCTGGTGGAGCGAGCCTCTCGGCGCCCGAGGACCTCCTGGGCCGCGACCGGAGGTTCCACGAGGCCCAGCGTGTTCTCGCAACGATCATGCCCGGCCCGGGACGGGCCTTTTCATGGTCATGTCGACGCCACGGGTGTTCGATCTTGCTCCGAGCCCCGTGGCGTCGACTTGATCATGCGAGGTCGCGTTCCGATGGTGAAGCCGCGAGGGCGAGCGGACCTGCCGAGCGAATCTCCGACGGACCGACGCGAGGGCACCCGAACCGCGCCGGCCCCACCGACTCGCGCCGCCGGCACCGGCACCCACAGCTCCGCCTCCCGCCACGGGCGCCAGGTGCGAGCGGCTCAGCCCTCCAGGTCGTCGGCGTCGTCGCGGGCGAGGAAGCTCGCGATCCGCTCGACCGCGTCCTCGAACGACGGGTTCAGGTCGACGAACGTGCGCAGCCGCTCGGCCAGCCACTCCACGCTGACCTGCTCGTCACCGCGCCGCTCGACGAGCTCCTCGATTCCCCGGTCCGTGGCGTACATGCTCAACGCTCCGCTTTCCCTGATTCGATCTCCGCCCAGCGGCGTTGATCAATCAGAAGTGCCCAGGGCCTCGTCGAGCAGGGCGGCCTGCTCGACCTCGTGCACCTTCGACGAGCCCGCGGCCGGCGCGGCCATCCGTCGCCGGGAGACCCGCCGGAACCCGGCCAGGCGCGGCAGCTTCTCCGGCAGCTCCAGTCCGAAGAACGGCCACGCGCCCTGGTTGGCGGGCTCCTCCTGGACCCAGCGGACGTCCTCGGCGTTCGGGTAGCGGTCGAGCACGGACGCGAGCTGGCGGTCCGGCACCGGGTACAGCTGCTCGATGCGGACGATCGCGATGTCCTGGATGCCCCGCTTCTCCCGCGCGGCGGCCAGCTCGTAGTAGATCTTGCCGCTGCACAGCAGCACACGCTGCACGCCGGCCCCGTTGTCGTCCCGGAACCGGGGGTCGTCGATGACCGGGCGGAACCGGCTGCCGGTGAAGTCGGTGACCGAGCTGACGACCTGCTTGGCGCGCAGCATCCACTTCGGCGTGAACACCACCAGCGGGCGGCGGACGCCGTCCATCGCGTGCCGGCGCAGCAGGTGGAAGTAGTTCGCGGGTTCGGTGGGGACGGCCACGGTCATCGAGCCCTCGGCGCACAGCTGCAGGAACCGCTCGATGCGGCCCGAGGAGTGGTCGGGTCCCTGCCCCTCCAGGCCGTGCGGCAGCAGCAGCACGACGTCGGACATCTGGCCCCACTTCGCCTCACCGGACGAGATGAACTCGTCGATGATCGACTGGGCGCCGTTGACGAAGTCGCCGAACTGGGCCTCCCAGGCCACGAACGACTCGGGGTTGGCCACCGAGTAGCCGTACTCGAAGCCGACGGCGGCGAACTCCGAGAGCGCCGAGTCGTAGGGCAGGAACCGCTCCTGGTCCTCCGACAGGTTGCGCAGCGGGTAGTACTCCTCGCCCGTGCGCCGGTCGATGATCACCGAGTGGCGCTGCACGAACGTGCCGCGCCGGGTGTCCTGACCCGAGATCCGCACGAGCTTGCCGTCCATCAACAGGGAGCCGAAGGCGAGCAGCTCGCCGAACGCCCAGTCGATGTTGCCGTCGCGCGACATCTGGAAGCGCCGCTGCAGCACCGGCTTGACGCGCTGGTGCACGGTGAAGCCGTCGGGGAGCTCCACGTGCGCGTCGCCGATCCGGTGGACGACCTCCAGCGAGACGGAGGTGTCGAGGTCGGTGGGGACCGACTGCTCCTTCTCCACGGACGGGCTCGGCGCGGGCGGTGTCTTCTCCAGCTCGCGGACCTCGTTGAAGACGTGCTCCAGCTGGTTGGAGAAGTCCTTGAGCGCGTGCTCGGCCTCGTCGACGGTGATGTCCCCGCGGCCGATCAGCGACTCGGTGTAGATCTTCCGGACGCTGCGCTTCGCGTCGATGATGTCGTACATCGCCGGCTGCGTCATCGAGGGGTCGTCGCCCTCGTTGTGGCCGCGGCGGCGGTAGCAGATCATGTCGATCACGACGTCGTTGTGCCAGCGCTCGCGGTAGTCGACCGCCAGCTTGGCCACCCAGACGCACGCCTCCGGGTCGTCGCCGTTCACGTGGAAGACCGGCGCGTCGATCATCTTGGCGACGTCGGTGGAGTACTGCGACGAGCGCGAGTGCTCCGGCGCGGTGGTGAACCCGACCTGGTTGTTGATCACCACGTGCACGGTGCCGCCGGTGCGGTAGCCGCGCAGCTTGGCGAGGTTGAGCGTCTCCGCGACCACGCCCTGGCCGGCGAACGCGGCGTCGCCGTGCAGCATCAGCGGCAGCACCGTGAAGCCGCCCTCGCCCTTGTCGAGGAGGTCCTGCTTGGCGCGGACGATGCCCTCGAGCACCGGGTCGACGGCCTCCAGGTGCGACGGGTTGGACGCCAGCGACACGACCGTCTCGCCGTCACCGAACATCCGGAAGTACTTGCCCTCGGCGCCCAGGTGGTACTTCACGTCGCCGGAGCCGTGGGCCTGGCCGGGGTCGAGGTTGCCCTCGAACTCGCGGAAGATCTGGCTGATCGGCTTGCCCACGATGTTGGCCAGCACGTTGAGGCGGCCGCGGTGCGGCATGCCGATGACGACCTCGTCGAGCTCGTGCTCGGCGGCCTTGTCCAGCACGGCGTCGAGCAGCGGGATGACGGTCTCGCCGCCCTCCAGCGAGAACCGCTTCTGCCCGACGTACTTGGTCTGCAGGAACGTCTCGAACGCCTCGGCCGCGTTGAGCTTCGACAGGATGTACTTCTGCTCGGCCTGGTTCGGCTTCTGGTGCGGGACCTCGATGCGCTCCTGCAGCCAGGCGCGCTGCTCGGGGTCGGCGATGTGCATGTACTCGGTGCCGATGGTGCGGCAGTACGCGTCGCGCAGCACACCGAGGACGTCGCGCAGCTTCATGTGCTGCTTGCCGGCGAACCCGCCGACCGCGAACTCCCGGTCCAGGTCCCACAGCGTGAGCCCGTGGGACAGGATGTCCAGGTCGGGGTGGCGGCGCTGGCGGTAGTTCAGCGGGTCGGTGTCGGCCATGAGGTGGCCGCGGGTGCGGTGTGCGTCGATCACCTCGATCACCCGGGCGGTCTTGTCGATCGCGCCCTCGGGGATGTCCTGCACCCACCGCACCGGCTCGTACGGCACGCGCACCGAGCGGAAGATCTCGTCGTAGAACTCGTCCTCGCCGAGCAGCAGCGCGTGCACCCGGCGCAGGAAGTCGCCGGACTCGGCGCCCTGGATGATCCGGTGGTCGTAGGTGGACGTCAGCGTGATGATCTTGCTGACGCCGATCTCGGCGAGCTTCTCGGAGCTCGCGCCCTGGAACTGGGCGGGGTACTCCATCGCGCCGACGCCGATGATCGCGCCCTGGCCCTGCATCAGCCGCGGCACCGAGTGGTTGGTGCCCAGCGTGCCGGGGTTGGTGAGCGTGATGGTGGTGCCCGCGAAGTCCTCGGCCTGCAGGTTGCCTGCGCGGGCCTTGTGGACCATGGCCTCGTAGGCCGACCAGAACTGCGCGAAGTTCATCGTCTCGCAGCCCTTGATCGAGACGACGACCAGCGAGCGCTGCCCGTCCTTGCCCGGCAGGTCGATGGCGAGCCCGAGGTTGACGTGGTCGGGTTGCACGACGACCGGCTTGCCGTCCTGCTCGCTGAAGTGGCGGTTCATCACCGGGAAGTCGGCGAGCGCCTTGACCAGCGCGTACCCGATGAGGTGCGTGAAGGAGACCTTGCCGCCGCGGGTGCGCTTGAGCTGGTTGTTGATGACCACGCGGTTGTCGGCGAGCAGCTTCGCCGGCACGGCGCGCACGCTCGTGGCCGTGGGCACGGACAGCGAGGCGTTCATGTTCTTGACGACCGCGTTCGCGGCGCCGCGCAGCGGGGTGGTGGTGCCCGTGCCGGGGTCGGCAGCAGCCCGCGTGGCGGGGCGGGCCGCCTGCGAGGTGCTGCCGGCGGCCGGCTTCGCGCCGGTGGCGCGCTTCTGCGTGACCGCGCTGCCGTTCGTGCCACCGGTGGGCGTGAGCGCCCTGCGGTCGGCGGCCCGCGTGCGCTCACTCGGCTCGGCGGGCTCGGCGACCGGGGTGGGGGCAGGCGCCGTGGGCGCGTCGGACGGGGCGGAGGGACGGCCGGGACGCTGGGCCGTCTCCTGGACGGAACCGGTGCCGGCCGAGTCGTCGGCGGTGTCGGCGGCAGCGGTGGGGGATGGCGCGTCCGTGGGGCGGTAGTCCGCGAAGAACTCGTGCCATGCCGGGTCGACGGTGTTCGGGTCGTCGAGGAAACGCTGGTACATCTCCTCGACGAGCCATTCGTTCGGCCCGAACTCGCCTGCTGGACTGGACGTACTGCTGCTGGACACGCTGATGACCGCCTTGATCGGATCTCATCGACATCGCCGAGGACTGCACGCCAGGTTAGTCCCCGCGCTCAGGAGGCGGGTACTGCACACGGGAGGTGATCGGCTGCACCGGTCAAGGGGTCGGTTCAGTGAAAGTCAGGCCGCCGGGAGCTCGCCCTCGGCATCCACCACGGCGGTCCGCACCGCAGTGGCGCTGATCACGGTGCCCGCCCTCAGCCCGCACCGGGAGTCGGTGCGCAGGGTGTCGCGCTCGCCTGCGAACTGGCCGTCGGCCGGGTCGAGGAGCAGCTCGGTGCGGGTGCGCCCGGCGTCGTGGACGAGCGCGACGCACGAATGCCCGTCGACGTTCCGGGCCTCGTCGGTGAAGCTCACGCCGGGGAGCGCGGAGAGCGCCCGGAAGAACGTCGCCCGCAGCTCCGCGGGCACGAGCGCCGTGCGCAGCGCCGTGACGGCGGCCGCGAACGGCCCGAACCAGCTGCCCGGGTTGTCCTCGCGGAGCCGGGCGAGGAGCGCGTCCGGGTCGTGGGGCAGGCGCTGCAGGAACTCCGGGGTGGGCGCCTGCCAGCTCCCGCGCCGCGGCGGGCTCGGTCGCGGGCAGAACACGGTGTCGAGCTCGATCCCCATGTCGTCGTCCGGGGCGGTGTGGAAGTCGCCGTAGCGGGCGCGGAAGCGTCCGACGGGCGCCACGTCGTGCAGGTCGAACCCGTCCTCGCGGGCCTCGTCCGCCGAGCCGGTGAGCCAGGTCTGCGCTCCCGTCAGCTCCCGTTCGAGCAGCCACTCCCGCTCGGGGTTCGCGGGGATCCACTGCCGCAGCCGGTGCTCGGTGAGGTGCTGGTGGGGACCGAACGTGCCGAGCCACCATGCATGGGTCTCCACGAAGCGGTACTGGTGCGGCGCCACCGGGCGGTCGGACACGGCGATGGCGTGATCGTGCAACGCTGGCTCCTGCCGGTCGGGGGATCCGTTGCATGGAGTGTGGTCTGGTGACACTCCGTCGTCCGCACGAGGGTCCCCTTTGCGGCGGTCGCGGCGCTAGCGCTCCCCGCCGGAGGTTCGCCAAGGGTCTCGGCGGCCCAGCTCCACGCCGGACGCAGCGGCGAACAGCCCGAGTACGCCCGGTACGAGGGCCGCTCGCCGCCACGCCCAGCGAGAAGCTGGATCCACCGATACCCCCGACGAACCTCCGGCGGGAAGCACTAGGCGATCCACTCCTTGACCTGGCCGAGCAGCTTCGGCGCGTCCGTCGTCACCGGGTTGACGTGCAGGTGCGTGACCCCCGCCGCGCGCAGCGCCTCGATCCGCTCCCTCACGTGCGACGGCGGGCCGATCAGCGTGACCTTGTCGATGAAGTCGTCGGGGAGCGCCGCGGCCGCCTCGTCCTTGCGCCCGTCGAGGTAGAGGTCCTGCACCACCCTGGCGGTGTCGGCATAGCCCTGGCGCGCGAAGACCGTGTTGTAGAAGTTGCGCCCGCGCGCCCCCATGCCACCGATGTACAGGGCGTACATGCCGCGGGCGAGCCTGCGGGCCGGCTCGAACATCTCCTCCTCGAGCGCGAGGATCCCGCCGCCGGTGATCTGCAGCGGGCCGAGCTCCGGCGCACGCTTCGCGAGGCCCGCGTCGAGGGCGGATCCGAAAACCTCGCGGATCTTCTCCGGCATCAGCACGTGCGGGAGCCATCCGTTCGCGAGCTCGGCCGTCATCTCGACGTTCTTGTCGCCCAGCGCGGCCACCCAGATCGGGATGTCGACCCGCCGCGGGTGGTTGATCAGCTTCAGCGGCTTGCCGAGCCCGGTGCCCTGCCCCTCCGGCAGCGGGATCGGGTAGAGGCCCTCGTTGGTGAGCCGCTCGCGCCGCCAGACCTTGCGGCAGATCTCGATGATCTCGCGCGTGCGCGCGATCGGCTTGTCGTAGGGCACGCCGTGGAACCCCTCGATCACCTGCGGCCCGGACGCGCCGAGCCCGAGGATCGCCCGGCCGCCCGACAGCGCGTCGAGCCCGGCCGCCGTCATCGCGGTGAGCGCGGGGGTCCGGCTGTAGATCGGCAGGATCCCGGAGCCGATCTGCACGCGCTCGGTGCGAGCGGCGAGGTAGCCCATCAGCGAGACCGCGTCGAAGCTGTACACCTCCGCGACCCACACGACGTCGAGGCCTGCTCGTTCCATCTCGACGACCGACTCGGCGCTGCTGACGGGGTCGTCGCCGTACTGGAGCTGGGTCGACAGGAGCATGGTGCGAGATGTTACCGACGAGTCAAGTAAGGGCTGCTCGATGTGGAGGGCACCGCCGCGCCCCCCACCCGGCCCGACCACACCACTTCACAGACCCAGCCCCCGCTTCACACAGGGCCGGCGCTGTGTGAAGCGGGCACAGGGTCTGTGAAGTGCCCGTCTCAGCGCAGGTGCTCCCCGAGGAAGTCCACGGTGCGGGGCCAGGCCGTGCGCGCCGCCTTCTCGTCGTACAGCGACGGCGCGTCCCAGTTGGAGAAGGCGTGGCCCGCGGCGTAGCGGTGCAGGACCACGTCGCTCCGGCCGGCGAAGGCCTGCTCGACCTCGTCGATCTTCTCCGCGGGGATGTACGGGTCGTCGGCGCCGTAGTGGAACAGCACCGGGCACTCGACCCGCGGTGCGAGGTCGAGCATCCCGTTGATCGCGGAGCCGTAGTAGGACACCACGGCGTCGGGCCCGCGCCCGTCCACCCTGGCCGTCGCGGCGAACAGGTACGCGAGCGTTCCGCCGAGGCAGAAGCCGACCCCGCCGACGCGGCCGTTGCACTCCGGCATCCCCAGCGCGTGCGCCATGGTGGCGGTGAGGTCGCCGGGCACCAGGTCGAAGTCCAGTTGCTGGACGTGGGCGAAGCCGTCGGCGAGGCCGGACTCGTCCTTGCGCTCGAACCGCGGCTCGATCCGCCAGAACACGTCGGGTGCGAGAGCCAGGTACCCGGCCTCGGCGAGCTGCACGGCCAACCCGCGGATGTTGTCGTTGACCCCGAAGACCTCCTGGAAGATCAGTACTGCCGGCGCAGGGGTGGCCTCGGGAACAGCGCAGAACGCGTCGAACGTGCCGTCCGGCGTCGTGATCGTCTCGTAGTGGGAGCTGGGCACGGGGGGAGCCTAGGGTGCCGGTGTGAGGTTCCGCGTCGTCCCGGCCGCCTACGTCCTCCTGCTCCGCGGCACCGGCGCCGGAGCCGAGGTGTTGCTGCAGCTGCGCCAGAACACCGGGTACCGGGACGGGCACTGGGCCGCCGCGGCGGCCGGGCACGTCGAGGCCGACGAGTCGGTGTTCGCGGCCGCGTGCCGCGAGGCGGCGGAGGAGGTGGGGGTGAAGATCGAGCCGGCCGACCTCGAACCGCTCACCACGATGCACCGCACGCACGCCAACCACGACCCGATCGACGAGCGCGTCGACTTCTTCTTCGGCTGCCACCGCTGGGCGGGCGAGCCGCGCCTGATGGAGGCGGCGAAGGCGGCCGACCTGGAGTGGTTCCCGCTGGCCGCGCTTCCCGACCCGGTGGTGCCCCACGAGCGGTACGTCCTCGACGGCCTGCGCGAGAACGCCCTGGCGACGATCACGGCCTTCGGCTTCTGACGGCGGCGCCCCGGCTGGTCGCCCGCTTCCGCCACTGGATACGGTGACGATCCCAGCCGCGTGCAGCCCCCGTGCCGGCGGGTAGTCACGACCACTCGGAGTTCCCCATGAGCTCTCCATTGCAGGTCCCTCGGATGCGCGCCGCGGCGCGGCGGATGAAGGCGGGTGGCGAGCGCTTCCTCGGTGGCGTGCTTCCCGGCGCGTCCGCCCGCAGGCTGCAGATCAGGGCCTTCGCCGACGACTGGGCCGCGGCCAACCTCGAGGCCCGGCGGGCCACCGGCCCACTGTGGATCGTGCTCGGCGACTCGGCCAGCCAGGGGCTCGGGGCCACCCGGCGGGAGACCGGCTACGTCAGCGTGGTGCACGAGCGGCTGCGCCACCGCGACGCGTGGCGCGTGATCAACCTGTCGCGCGCGGGCGCGGGCATCACCGACGTGCTCACCCGCCAGCTCCCCGAGCTGATCGAGCTGACGAGGGACGAGACCGCGGGCCTGGTCAGCTGCATCGTCGGCGCCGAGGACATCGCCCGCCGGGTCCCCGGCATCGACGTGTCGCTGCGGCAGCTGCTCGCCTCCCTGCCGTCGGGCGCGGTGGTCGGCACGTTCGCCCGCGGTGCGCGTGGCGGGCTCGCCGCCGCGCTCGACGCGATCACCCGTGAGGAGGCCGCCCGGCACCGGCTGCGGGTGGCCGAGCTCCCGCCCCGGTTCGGGCCCGGCAGCCGGGGGCGGGAGAAGACCCCGCTCGGCGACGTCGAGCACGCCGGGTGGGCCGAAGCCGTCCTCGCCGCGATCGACGGCCCGCCGGCCGAGATCGCGCCCTCCACCGACCCCGAGCTGCCCGTGGTGCCTGCGGAGGAGACGAAGAAGCCCGCCGCCGACCGCAAGCCGGCCGCCGACGACGAGGCAGGCGGCGACGCGAAGCCGATCAGCGACAGCAAGCCGGCTGCCGGCGCCGAGCCGGTGGACGACTAGAGCGGATCCAACGACCGGGTGCAGGACGACCGGACCGGCCGCATCACCGTCCGCGAGCTGAGCAAGCGGTTCGGCGCGGTACAGGCTGTCGACGGGCTGACGTTCTCGGTGGAACCGGGAGCCGTCACGGGATTCCTCGGGCCGAACGGCTCCGGGAAGACCACGACGCTCCGGATGATCCTCGGGCTGGTCACGCCCACCGCAGGCGAGGCGCGCATCAACGGGATGCGGTTCCGGGAGCTGCCGCGGCCGGCCCGCGTGGTGGGGGCCGTGCTGGAGGCGCAGGGCTTCCACCCCGCCCGCACGGCCCGCGCGCACCTGCTCACCTGCGCGGCCGCGATCGAGGTGCCCGACGACGCGGTGGAGCACGCGCTCGGCACCGTCGGGCTCGATGACGCGGGCGACCGGTCGGTGGGCGAGTACTCGCTCGGCATGCGGCAGCGGCTCGCGCTGGCCGTCGCCCTGCTCGGGGATCCGCAGGTGCTGGTGCTCGACGAGCCGGGCAACGGGCTCGACCCCGAGGGGATCGCGTGGCTGCGCGCGTTCCTGCGGGCGTTCGCGGCGCAGGGCCGCAGCGTGCTGATCTCCAGCCACCTGCTCGCCGAGGTGGAGCAGACGGCCGACCACCTCGTGGTGATCAGCCGTGGCCGCTGCGTCTACCAGGGGTCGCTCGCGCAGCTGCAGGGTTCGCGCAGCGCCCGCGTGCTGGTGCGCTGCGCCGATCCCGTGCGGCTGGCCGACGCGCTCGCGGGCACCGGCGTGCTGGAGATCGACACGCTCTCCGACGGCTGGCTCGGCGTGGCGGGCACCGACCCGGTCCACGTGGGGGACGTGGCGCTGGGCGCGGGGGTGGCGATCTACGGCATGGTGCACGAGCGGGTGGAGCTGGAGCAGCTGTTCTTCCAGCTCACCGCGGAGCCGTGGCGGTGAGGGTGCCCGCGATCGGGGCGCCGGTCCGCGCGGAGTTCCGCAAGGTCACGTCCACGAAGCTGTGGTGGGGTCTGCTGATCCCGGTCACGCTCGTGTCGAGCATGATCAACCTCTTCGGCGGCGTCTTCACCTCGGCCTTCCCCGAGGCGGAGCGGCTGCCGCTGCTGCTCGGGTCCCTCGCCTACGCGCTGGGGCTGACCAGCGTGTTCGCCGCCGTGCACGGCGTCGTGGCCGCCGCGGGCGAACACCGCCACCGCACCATCACCACCACCTACCTCACCACCCGTGGCCGGACACCGGTGCTGCTGGCGAAGATGCTCGTCAGCGCGGTGGTCGGGGCCTGTTACGCCGTGACGACCCTCGTGACGGGGGTGCTCGCCGGCACCGCCGCCGACGGTGGTGCGGGGTTCCCCGGCGCCGCGCCGCTCGTCGCCACCGCACTGATCGGTGTCGCGGTGTCCGCGCTGTGGGGCGCGCTCGGCGCCGCGTTCGGCACGGCGGTGAGCAACCAGGTCAGTGCCCTCGTGGCCCTTCTGCTCTACCTGATGGTCGGCGAGCTGCTGGCCGCGGCGCTGCTCGAGGCGACGGAGTCCGATGCCGTCCGCTCCCTGTCGTCCTACCTGCCGGGCAACGCGGGCGAGGTGGCGGTCTACGGGATCCCGGCCGTCGAGATCGCGGGCCCGGCCACCGGTCCCCAGGTCGTCGAGCTCCTCGCCGGCGTCACCAACCCGCCGGGATGGGGAGTGGCCCTGCTGGTCCTCGCGGCGTGGACGGCCGCCGTCGGGGCCGTCGGCTGGCTGGTCGCCGCCCGCCGCGACATCAACTGACGCGGCTGGCACAGCACCCCCGGTGCCGAACCTAGATCGGGTTCAGGATGCGCTCCAGGAACTGCCGGGTGCGGGCCTCGGTGGGCTCGGTGAGCACCTGCTCCGGCGGCCCGGACTCGAGCACCACCCCGCCGTCGAGGAACAGCACCTGGTCGGCCACCTGCTGGGCGAACCGGATCTCGTGGGTGACGATCACCATCGTCCAGCCGTCGTTCGCCAGATCCTTGATCACTCGCAACACGTCGCCGACCAGCTCGGGATCCAGCGCCGATGTCGGCTCGTCGAACAGCATCAGTTTGGGCGCCAGTGCGAGCGCGCGGGCGATGCCGACCCGTTGCTGCTGGCCGCCGGACAGCTGGAACGGGTACTGGTCGGCCTTCTCGGCCAGCCCCACCTGCTCCAGCAGCCGCCGCGCATCGGCGATGGCCTCGTCCCGCGGCCGCTTCTGCACGATCACCGGGCCCTCGATGACGTTCTGCAGGACCGTCATGTGCGGGAACAGGTTGTGGCTCTGGAACACCATGCCGCTCTGCAACCGGAAGCGCGTCAGGGTGGCGCGATCGACGTCCGCGGCGAAGTCCACCGACAGGTCACCGATCGTGATCACCCCGGAGTCGGCGCGGTCCAGGGCGTTCAACGTGCGCAGCACCGTGGTCTTGCCCGATCCCGACGGCCCGATCACGGCGGTCACCGTGCCGGCCGGCACGTCGAACGAGACGTCGTGCAGCACCCGGTGCTCGCCGAAGGACTTCTCCACGCCACGGACGGTCAGCAGGTCGGTCACCTGGCCACGTACCTCTCCAGCCTCGTCTCCAGCCGGATCTGCCCGAACGACAGGACGAAGCAGATCACCCAGTAGTACACCGCCGCCACCCCGTACAGCGCGAAGAAGTCGAACGTCGGCGCCGCGGCGAGCTGGGCGACGCGCAGCAGCTCGGTCACCAGGATGGTCGAGGCCAGGGACGTGTCCTTGACCAGCGAGATCAACGTGTTGGACAGCGGCGGCACCGCGGTGCGGGCCGCCTGCGGCAGGATGATCCGTTGCAGCGTCGTCGAGTAGCCCATGCCGATCGTCTGCGCCGCTTCCCACTGCCCCTTCGGGATGCTCAGGATGGCCGCCCGGACGACCTCGGCCGCGTAGCCGCCGACGTTGAGGCTGAAGGCGATCACCGCAGCCGGGAACGGGTCGATCACGATGTTCAGCTGCGGCAGCGCGTAGAACACGATGAACAGCTGGACCAGCAGCGGCGTGCCCCGGATCACCGAGATGTACCCGCGCGCCAGCAGCGAGAGCGGGCGGATGCCGGAGATCCGGGCCAGCGCGACGAACAGCGCGAGCACCAGCCCGAGCACGAAGCTGATGGCCGTCAGCGGCAGGGTCTGCGTGACGGTGGCCACCAGCATCGGCCACAGGTTGCGCCAGATCAGATCCCAGGTGCCTGGATCCACGGGACTACGGGCCGCTGACGTCGGTGCCGAAGTACTTCTCCGAGATCTGCTTCAGCGTGCCGTCCGCGCGCAGCTCGCCCAGGGCCCGGTTCACGTCGGCGATCAGCCCGCTGTCCTTGCGCGCGGCGAACGCCTGCTGGCTCGTGTCGCCGGTGGTCCCGGCGATCTTCACGCTCGCGTCGCCCCGCACCTTCTGGTACTCGGCGACGGCGAGCGTGTCGTTGACGGTGGCGTCCACCCGGCCGTCCTTCAGCAGCTGGACGGCTTGCACGAAGCCCTCCACCGCCTCGACGTTGGCACCGGCGTCCCGGGCCACGGTGGCCCAGTTGCTGGTCGCGGACTGCGCGGTGGTCCTGCCCCGCAGGTCGGCGAGGCTGGTGATGTCGGCGTTGTCGGCGCGGGTGACGATCACGCCCTCGGAGACGGTGTAGGGCTCCGACAGGTCGTACTTGGCCTTGCGCTCGTCGTTGATCGTCACCTGGTTGGCGACCAGGTCGAAGCGCTCCGCCTCCAACCCGGCGAAGATCGCGTCCCACGGCGTCTGCACGAACTCGACCTGCTTGCCCAGCTTCGCGCCGACGGCCTGCACGACCTCGACGTCGTACCCGGTGAGCTCGCCGCCCGGGCCCTGGAAGCTGAACGGGCTGTAGGTGCCCTCGGTGCCGACCCGGAGGGTGTCGGCGTCGGATCCACCGCCGCAGCCTGCGATGCCGAGGGCGACCAGCAGCGCGGTGGCCGCTGTGATGAGCTTGGAGCGCACCGGGGGTCTCCTGTCGGTTGGGGTGCGTCGACCGGGCGGTCAGCATCGCACGTGGTGGCCATTGCAGCGCGAACGATCGACCGCGGTGTTCCCGTCCACCCGAACCGGACACCAATTCGTGATCGTCGCCGGAACGCCCGGGCCGGCGTCGTGTGATGCCGGGATCCTGGACGGACGGAGCGTCGGTGCGGCGGCATAACGTGTCAGATGTGCCCGATGCTCCCTCCCCCGGCTGGATCCGCCGGATCGTCCGCGCCTGTCTCCGCCACCGCGCGGTGGCGGTGGGCGCGCTCGTGGCGTCGGTGTTCGGGGTCAGCCTGGAGGCGGTCGGGCCGTTGCTCACCCGCGTGGCCGTCGACGACGCCGTCGCGGGGTCCACGGCCGTGCTCGCCCCGATCGTCGCGGCGGTGGTCGCGCTCGCGCTGGTGCGGTTCGGTGCGGCGTTCCTGCGCCGGTACCTCGCCGGCCGGCTCGCCCTCGACGTGCAGCACGACCTGCGGCGGCAGGTGTTCGCCGCGATGCAGCGCCTCGACGGCGAGCGGCAGGACGCGCTGCGCACCGGCCAGGTCGTGTCGCGGGCGATCACCGACCTGCAGCTGGTGCAGACGCTGCTGTCGATGGCACCGCTGGCGCTGGGTGCGGTGGTGCTCGTCGTCGCCTCGGTCGCGGCCATGCTGTGGCTCTCGCCGCTGCTCACGCTCGTGGCGTTGGTGGTGCTGCCGGCCGTGGGCTGGATCGCGCTGCGCACCAGGGCGAAGCTGTTCCCGGCCACCTGGTCGGCGCAGCAGCGGGCGGCCGACATCGCCCAGCACGTGGAGGAGACCGTCACCGGCGTGCGGGTGGTGAAGGGGTTCGGCCAGGAGTCCCGCGAGACCGCAGGCCTCGAACGGGGCGCAGCCCGGCTCTTCGCCGAGCGGATGCGGACCGCGCGGCTCACCGCCCGCCTCAACCCCACGCTGCTCGCCCTGCCCACGCTCGGCCAGGTCGGCGTGATCGCCATGGGCGGCTGGCTCGCGCTGGAGGGCTCGATCAGCATCGGCACGTTCCTGGCCTTCTCCACCTACGTCGCCCAGCTGGTCGGGCCCGCCCGCCTGCTCGGGTCGGTGGTGGTCACCGCCCAGCTCGCCCGGGCGGGCGTGGAGCGGGTGCACGACCTGATCGACTCCCAGCCCGACGTCGTCGACCCGGCCTCCCCGGCCGCCCTCCCGGAGGGTCCGCTGTCGGTCGAGCTGGACGACGTCACGTTCGGCTACTCACGCCGCGACCCGGTGCTCGACGCCGTCACGCTCCGCGTGGAGCCGGGGGAGACGCTCGCCGTGGTCGGCACCGCGGGCTCCGGCAAGTCCACGATCGCGCTGCTGCTGCCGCGCTTCTACGACCCCCAGCAGGGCGAGCTGCGGCTGGGCGGGGTGCCGCTGCCGCAGCTGCGCCTCGCCGACCTGCGTCGCGAGCTCGGCGTGGTGTTCGAGGAGGCGTTCCTGTTCTCCGACACCATCCGGGCCAACATCGCCTACGGCTGCCCGGACGCGAGCGAGGAGGAGGTGCGGGCGGCGGCGCGCGCCGCGCAGGTGGACACGTTCGTCGATGCGCTCCCCGACGGCTACGACACGCTCGTCGGCGAGCGCGGGCTCACGCTGTCGGGCGGGCAGCGCCAGCGCATCGCCCTCGCGAGGGCCGTGCTCACCGACCCGCGCGTGCTGGTGCTCGACGACGCCACCTCGGCCGTCGACACGGCAACCGAGGCCGCCATCCACGAGACGCTGCGCGCGCTCACCGCCGGGCGCACCACCCTGCTCGTCGCGCACCGCCGCTCCAGCCTCGCCCTCGCCGACCGCGTCGCCGTGCTCGACGCGGGCCGCGTCGTCGACGTCGGCACCGAGGCGGAGCTGATGCAGCGCTGCGCGTTGTTCCGCGATCTGCTCGCGGTGCCGGACGACGTGCGCGAACGCGCCACTCACCACGTCGAGACGGAGGACTCGGCGCAGCTGTGGCCGGAGCCGGGCACCGAGGGCACGGTTCCGGCGGCGCGGACGTCGAACCGGTCGATCGGGATGGCCCCTCGCGGCGGCCCCGGGATGGGCGCCGCGGGCGACATGGCGCCCACCCCCGAGCTGCTCGCCGCGGTCGAGGCGTTGCCGCCTGCCACGGAGGCGCCCCGCGTGCCCGGCGAGGACCCCACAGCGCCCGATCCGCAGTTCCGGCTCGCCCGCCTGCTGCGCCCGGTGCGCCGGCCGCTGCTGCTCGGGGTCGTACTGGTGGCGCTCGACGCGCTGGGCAGCCTCGCGCTCCCCGGGATCACGCGGCTGGCGATCGACGGCGGTATCACGGCGGGCGCGCCCGGCGTGCTCGTCACGGCCTCGTTGCTGGGGATCGGGCTGGTCGTCGCGGGCTGGCTCGTGGTGGCCGCACAGACCGTCGTCACCGCGCGGGCCGGGGAGAGCCTGCTCTACCTGCTGCGCGTGCGCAGCTACGCCCACCTGCAGCGGTTGGGGCTGGACTACTTCGAGCGCGAGCTGTCCGGCCGGATCATGACCCGGATGACCACCGACGTCGACGCGCTCTCGACGTTCCTCCAGACGGGGCTCGCACAGGCGGTGGTCAGCGTGCTCACGATCGGTGGGGTCGCCGCGGCACTCCTGGTCACCGACCCGCAGCTCGCGCTCGTCGCGCTCGCGGTGGTGCCGGTGCTCGCCGTCGCGACGGTGGCGTTCCGCCGGGTGTCGTCGGCGGCGTACGCGGAGGCCCGCGAGCGGGTGAGCATCGTCAACGCCGACTTCCAGGAGAACGTCACCGGGGTGCGGGTCGCGCAGGCCTACGTCCGCGAGGAGCGCAGCGCCATCACGTTCGCCGAGCGCAGTGCCGCGTACCGGCGATCCCGGCTGCGCGCGCAGCGCTACATCGCCACCTACTTCCCGGGCGTCGCGCTGCTGTCGGACGTCGCCACGGCCGCGGTGCTCGGCGTCGGCGCGGCGCGGGTGGCGGCGGGCGACCTCACCCCGGGCGTGCTCACCGCGTTCCTGCTCTACCTCGGGCTGTTCTTCGCCCCCGTCCAGCAGCTGTCGCAGGTCTTCGACGGCTACCAGCAGGCCCGCATCGGCCTGTCGCGCATCGGCGACCTGCTGCGCACGCCCACGTCGGTGCCGCCGGAGCCGGTGGGCGACCCGGTGCCGGTGCCCGAGCGGCTGCGCGGGGAGGTCGAGCTGCGCGACGTCGGTTTCACCTACGCCGGCGCGGGGTCGCCCGCGCTCGACGGTGTCTCGTTGCGGGTCGCGCCCGGCGAGACGATCGCGCTGGTCGGCGCCACGGGCGCGGGCAAGTCCACCGTGGTCAAGCTGATCGCCCGCTTCTACGACACGGGTACGGGCGCGGTGCTCGTCGACGGCGTGGACGTCCGGCGCTACCCGTTGGCCGCCTACCGGCGGCGGCTGGGCATCGTGCCGCAGGAGCCGCACCTGTTCAGCGGCGACGTCGCCGCCAACATCGCCTACGCCCGTCCCGACGCGAGCCCGGCCGAGATCGAGGCCGCCGCCCGCGCCGTCGGTGCGCTGGAGATGGTGCGGGCGCTGCCCGGCGGCTTCCGGCATCCGGTCGGGGAGCGGGGGCAGGGCCTGTCGGCGGGGCAGCGGCAGCTCATCGCGCTCGCCCGCGCCGAACTCGCCGACCCCGACGTGTTGCTCTTCGACGAGGCCACTGCGGCCCTCGACCCCGCCACGGAGGCCGCGGTGCACGCCGCAGGCGATCGGGTCACCGCCCGCCGCACCGCGTTCGTCGTGGCCCACCGGCTGGGCACGGCGGCGCGGGCCGACCGGATCGCGGTGCTCGACGGCGGCCGGATCGTCGAGGTGGGTTCGCACGCCGAGCTGCTCGCCGCGGGCGGTCACTATGCGCGACTCTGGCGGGCCGGGGAGATGGAACCGGCGGCCTGAACGAGTGGGATCTGCCCGATATCGGGCAGGAAGTTTGAAGTTGTGGACGCTCGCAAGGCACTATCTTCCCTCGTGCCCGCCGGACCGTACGACGATCTCATCGCGCACCTGGTCCGCAGCACCCCGCTCGACGCAGGGGAGGCGGCACGTGTGGTGGCCGAGGTTCTCGGCTACTTCTCCGAGCAGCTACCGGAGTTCGTGAGGCGCAGGCACGCGGAGCTGAAACGCCGCGGTCTCACGAACGAGCAGATATACGCGGTGCTGAGCGCGGAGCTGGCGACGCGGCGGGTGGCCCCGCCGCCGCTGTCGGCTCGGCAGCTGCGGCGCATCGTCTACGGCTGAACGTGAAGGGACTTCCATGTGCGGCATCGTCGGATACGTCGGACCCCAGGACTCTGCCCCGATCCTCCTGGAGGGGCTGGGGCGCCTGGAGTACCGCGGGTACGACAGCGCCGGTCTCGCGGTGCGCGGGCGGAGCGGGCTCAAGATCCGCAAGGTGAGCGGGCGGGTCGCCGAGCTGGCCGCCGACCTGCCGCCCCGGTTCAAGGGGGCGCCGGGCATCGGCCACACCCGCTGGGCGACGCACGGTGAGCCGAGCGAGGCCAACGCCCACCCGCAGACCGACTCGACGGGCCGCATCGCGGTGGTCCACAACGGCATCATCGAGAACGCCGACGAGCTGCGCGCGAAGCTCACCGCCGACGGGGTGGAGTTCGCCTCGCAGACCGACACCGAGACCGTGGCGCATCTCGTGGCCGCCGCCTTCGCCGCAGGCGCGGAAGACCTGGAGCAGGCGGTGCGCCAGGCGCTGCGGCAGGTGGTGGGGGCCTACGGCCTCGCCGTCCTGGACGCCGAGCACCCGGACCGGATCGTCGTGGCCCGCAACGGCAGCCCCGTGCTGCTCGGCGTCGGCGAGAAGGAGATGTTCGTGGCGTCGGACGTCGCGGCGCTGATCGGCTACACCCGCCAGGTCGTCTACCTCGACGACGGTGAGCTCGCCACGATCACCGCCACCGGCTACCGCACGTACACCCTCGACGACCGGGCCGTGGCCAAGAGCCCGTCCACGATCGACTGGGACGTGGTGGGCGCCGAGATCGGCGACCACGCGCACTTCCTGGCCAAGGAGATCCAGGAGCAGCCGCGGACGATCGAGCGTGCGCTCAAGGGGCGCATCGACGAGCGCTTCGCCACCGCGCACCTCGGCGGGCTCAACATGTCCGTCCGCGAGGCGCGGGAGTTCCGCCGCGTGAAGATCCTCGGCTGCGGGTCCGCCTGCTACGCGGGTGAGCTGGGCGCGCAGCTGATCGAGGACCTCGCGCGGGTGCCGGCGAGCGCGGAGCCGGCCTCGGAGTTCCGCTACCGCAACCCCGTGGTGGAGCCGGACACGCTGTACGTGGCGGTGAGCCAGTCCGGCGAGACGATCGACACCCTCGCCGCCGTGCAGGAGCTGCAGCGCAAGGGCGGCCGGGTGATCGGCATCGTGAACGTCGTCGGCTCCACGATCGCCCGCCAGGTCGACGGGGGCATCTACCTGCACGCCGGGCCGGAGATGTCGGTGGCCGCCACGAAGTCGTTCACGTCCACGGTCGCCGCGTTCGCGCTGCTCGCGCTGCACCTTGGCCGCATCCGCGACCTCGCACCCGAGCAGGGCCGCCGCATCATCGCGGGCCTGAACGCGCTGCCCGCGCAGATCGGGCAGATCCTCGAACAGTCGGACGCGATCGCCGAGGTGGCAAAGGAGGTCGCGAAGAGCCACAGCGTGATGTTCGTCGGTCGCCGCCGCGGCTGGCCGGTGGCCCGCGAGGGCGCGCAGAAGCTCAAGGAGATCTCCTACGTCCACGCGGAGGCCTACCCGTCGGCCGAGCTCAAGCACGGTCCGCTCGCCCTGATCAGCCCGGAGATGCCGACCGTCGCGGTCGTCCCGGACGACGACCTGCTCGACAAGAACACCTCGACGCTCTCGGAGATCAAGGCCCGCAAGGGCCCGGTGATCGCGGTGGCGCACCGGGAGCTGCCCTCCGACCTCGCCGACCGCACCATCGTGGTGCCGCGGGCCGAGCCTGAGCTGGACCCGATCCTGCTGTCGATCCCGCTGCAGGTCCTCGCCTACCACGCCGCGGTCGCCCTGGACCGGGACGTGGACAAGCCCCGCAACCTGGCCAAGAGCGTCACGGTGGAGTGATCAGAAGAGCAGGTGCACCCGCCGCGCCGCGATCGGCGCGCGGCGGGGGTCGGACGGGGGCAGCAGCGCCATGAGGCGGTCGTGCACCTCGAGGTCGTCGCGGCCGAGGGGGTGGACGGCGAACTCGGCGAGCAGGTCGACGTCGTCGCTCTCCAGCACGATGCCGCGCAGCCCGACCTCCAGCTCGGCACGCAGCTCGCGGATCGCCGGGGCGTCCGAGCGCGGAAGCAGCGGCCCCGCGCATGTGCGCAGGGCATCGGCCAGGCGGTGGGCGCGGATCGCGCGGCGCGCGGCCTGGAAGTCGGTGTCGACGCTGGCGGCGAGCCGGTACGGGCGGGTGCGCAGGACGTCGGAGCCGATGAGACCGCGCAACCGGAGCACTTCGCCGCGGACCGTGGTGGGGTTGCCTTCCTCGCCGTAGAGCAGGAGCGCGAGCTGCTCGGCGGTGAGCCCGTCGGGATGCAGGGCGAGCGCGGTGAGCAGCTCGGCGGGGCGCAGCGTCAGCGGGATGGTCCGGCCGTCGAGGACGGCCGTCGGCGCGCCATCCCCGGTGAAGCGCAGCGACAGCGCCGAGCGCGGCCTGGAGGGGGTGCTGTGGTGCGGCGCGCGCAGCAGGTAGCCCTCGGCGAGCTGTTCCACCACCATCTCGCGGCCGTCGTCGAGGACGAGCCGGTCGACGCCGGGGTGCACGGCCACCCGTTCCGGCCACACCCCGTACGGCTCACCCGCGACGATCCGGCCGGTCGCGGTGACCAGCGCGCCGGCCTGTCCGCGCAGGTTGGTGAGGTGGGGCATGTTGCGCAGGCGCAACCGCTCGTCCTCGATGGCGAGGCGTACGCGCAGCTGGTGCTCGGCGAGCTGGGCGGTGGCCGACACAAGCTGCTTCATGGCCGGGTGCACCGTGTGCAGGGGGCCGCTGATGTCGATGGCGCCGAGGATCGTGCCGGTGTCCGGGTCGTGCACGGGCGCGGCCGCGCAGGTCCACGCGTGGTAGGTGCGCACCAGGTGCTCCGCGGAGTGGATCGTCACCGGCGCGTCGACGGCGAGCGTGGTGCCCATCGCGTTGGTGCCGATGGCGGCCTCGGACCACCGGGTGCCCGGCATCAGGCCGACCTCGTCGGCCGAGTTGAGCACGGCGGCGGCGCCCTCGCGCCACAGGATGGTGCCGTCGGCGTCGGTGACGAGCATGACGTGCATGGCCTCGTCGGCGATGCTCACCAGGGTGCTGCGCAGCAGCGGCATCACCGCGTTGAGCGGGTGGGCAGCGCGCAGATGGGGGATCTCCGACTCCTCGACGACGACCGGGGGCGTGCGCCGGTCCGGGTCGACGTGCGCGGCGAGGCTGCGCTGCCACGACTCGGAGACGAGCGAGCGAGGTGCGGTGGGTGCCCGATCGCCTGCCAGCACGGCCTCGAACACCTGGTGCAGCAGGTGGGCATGGGCCGTGGGGTCGAACACTCCATCGATGGTCATCAGCACTCCGAGCGTCATCGCCCCAGGACCCGGCCATCATCGCCCAGGGCAGCACGGGCAGCAAGCGCGCCAGACGTTGCGCGTGCAACGTACAGGCAACGTCGCGGTTCCTAGCCTCTTCCCACCCGACCACGACAAGGGAGGGACCCGATGACTGCTGACGCACTGCTCGACCGCCGCGCCGTGCTCGACACGGTGACCAGCGCCCCCACCACCACCAGCCGGCGCACCGCTCGCATCCTCGTCGTTGACGACGAGGCCATCGTCCGTTTCGGGCTGCGCCAGCTGTTCGCGCCGGACCCCCACGTATCCGTGATCGGGGAGGCCGCCACGCCCCGCGACGCGCTCGTGATCGCCGATCGATGTCCACCCGATCTGGTGATCCTCGACGTCGCTCTCGGCCGGGGCGACGCCGCGGGCGTGGAGCTCGCCCGGATGCTGCTCGAACGCCACCGCGGGGTGCGGGTGCTCGTGCTGACCGGCTGCCGCGACCGCGACGTCATGCTGCGGACCGTGCGCCTCGGCGTCCACGGCTACGTGCGCAAGGGCGCCGACACCGCCGACATCGTCCGCGCCGTGCACACGCTGCTGCGCGGCGAGAGCGTGTTCGACACCGGCGGTTCCGCCGGCTCCGCCGTCATGGACGTGCTGCGCGACGAGGACCGCCCACCGGTGCGCGGACTCGGCGGCGCGATGCTGACCGAGCGCGAGAACCAGGTGCTGCGCTTGCTCGCTGTCGGCATGTCCAACCGCGAGATCGGAAGGCGGCTCGTGATCAGCGAGGCCACGGTCAAGTTCCACGTGCGGAACCTGCGCGACAAGCTCGACGTGCGGCGGCGCACGGAGATCGTCTACACGGCGACGCGGCAGGGGATCGTCTAGCACTAAGGGCAAACCCTGAGACGAAATCGGGGAGCGCGGGACCTTTCGACCGATGTGCTGCCGGCCGCGCCGTCCATAGCCTGGTCTGTGTGATCGACGGACTGCGGCTGCTGCTGGACGGGGCGCTGGCATCTCAGTGGTTGTTGCTCGTGATCGTCGGGCTCGCCGTCGTCGACGCGCTGCTGCCCATGGTGCCGAGCGAGGCGCTGATCATCGCGGCAGGCGTGGGGGCGGCCGCAGGTGACCAGAGCCTGATCGCCGTGATCGCCGCGGCCTCGACGGGCTCGTTCATCGGCGAGTGCACGGCCTTCCTCGTCGGCCGCGGGTTCGGAGCCGCGGTGCGCGGCAGGCTCGCGCCCGGCTCGTCGCGGGCCGAGCTGTTCGCCCGCTCCGAGCGCGCGCTGACGACGCGGGGCGGACTCATCCTGCTGACCGCCCGCTACATCCCGGCCGGACGCACGGTGGCGGCGCTGGCCGCGGGGGCGAGCCGGTTCCCGGTCCGCCGGTACGTGGGCTACAGCGCGCTCGGGGCCACCATGTCGGCCGCGTACGTCGCGATGCTGGGGTTCCTCGGCGGCGCAGCGTTCGCCAGCGACCCGCTCGTCGCACTCGCGGTGAGCCTCGGCATCGGCACGGCGATCGGGTCGGTGGCCGGCCTGGTGCGGCGCCTGCGCTCCGGCACCGCGGCCGTGGTGGAGCGGGTGCCGATGCCGACGCCGGTCGCGGCCTGAGAATGTGTTCGAGAGAAGCGCGGAGCGGGCCGCCCGGGGCAGCCGGGATGCTGGATCGCTGGCATCTGCGGCCCACACGCGCGCTTCTCGAACACATTCTTCGCGCCCCGTATCGTGACGCGGTGCCGAGCAAGCGCCTGACCCGCGAGGAGAGCCGCGCCCGCACCCGGGACCTGCTGCTGGAGGCGGCCGCGCAGCTGTTCGCGGAGCGCGGGGTGAACGGCACGTCGGTGGAGCAGATCGCCGAGCGGGCCGGCTTCACCCGGGGTGCCTTCTACGGCAACTTCGCCGACAAGCACGAGCTGGTCCGCGAGCTGCTGCAGCGGCGCACCGAGCGGGAGCTGGCAGAGGTGCGCGCCCTGACCGCGGGCGAGGGCGGCGACGAGCGGCTGCGGGAGTGGAACCGCGAGCGGGCCGAGCACCTCGAGCAGTGGCTGGCGCTGCGCCTCGAGTTGCTGCTGCACGCGTTGCGGCACCCCGAGGTGCGGCCCGCCCTCGCGGAGCGCGAGGACATGGCCCGCGACGCGCACGCGCACGCCATCGCCGCCCGGTTCCGCACTCGCGGGGTCGAGCCACCCGCCGACCCGCAGCAGCTCGCGCTGATCGTGCACGCGCTGGAGGACGGGTTGCTCCTCCAACGGATGCTCGCGCCCGACCGCCTGCCGGCCGACGTCGTCGTCGACGCGGTGGCGCTGCTGGACCGCCTCTGGACCCGCGACTGACAATACAGAGGCGTATCCAGATACAGCTCTGTATCTTCCTCGTGTGGACGAGATCTGGGGATGGACCGCGGCCGCGATCGGCCGGGCGGTCGGCGCGGGCGAGGCGACGGCGCGCGAGGTGGTCGAGGCGTGCCTCGCGCGCATCGACGATGTGAACCCGGCGGTGAACGCCGTCACCGTTCGGTTCGAGGAGGCGCTCGCCGACGCCGACCGGATCGACGCCCGGGTGCGGGCCGGGGAGCACGTCGGCCCACTGGCCGGGGTGCCGTTCACCGTGAAGGAGAACATCGACGTCGCCGGCTACCCCACGACGCACGGGGTGCCGCACTTCCGCGACGTGGTGGCGCCCGCGGACGCGCCTCCGGTGCGTCGGCTGCGCGCCGCGGGGGCGATCCCGATCGGGCACAGCAACATGCCGGACCTGGCGCTCGCCGGGAACACGACGGCGAGCCAGCTGTTCGGGGAGACCCGCAACCCGTGGGGGGACATCCGGACGCCGGGGGGCACCAGCGGCGGGGACGGTGCGGCGGTCGCGGCGGGGATGGTCCCGCTGGGTCTGGGCAACGACTCCGGCGGGTCGGTGCGGCTGCCCGCGATGTTCTGCGGGGTGGCGGCCCTCAAGCCGAGCTACGGCGGCATCGCCCAGGACCACCGCGTCGGAGGGGCGGACCCGACGCTGGCGTCGCAGCTGTTCCCGGTCGACGGGCCGATCGCGCGCACGGTCGAGGACCTGGAGCTCGCCTTCGACGCGCTCTCCGGGGCCGACCCGGCCGATCCGCGCTCGGTGCCGAGGGCGGCGGGAGCCCCGCTGCCCCGCCGCGTTGCGCTGTGCACCGACCCGGCAGGGCTCGGTGTCGACCCGCAGATCCGTGCCGAGCTCGCGAGGGCGGCCGTGGCGCTCTCCGATGCGGGCTACGAGGTGGTCGAGGCCGATCCGCCGCAGATCGCCGAGGCGCTGACGGCCTACGGCACGCTGATCACCGCGGAGTTCGGGCTCCGCTGGCCGTCGATCCGGCGCCTGCTCACTGAGGAGTCGGCGCAGCACATGGAGCTCTCGATGGCGCAGCGGCCACCGGCCGACCTGGAGGGCTACCTCGCCGCGACGGCCACCCGGTTCGGGGCGATGCGGGCCTGGGACGCGTTCTCCGAGCGCTATCCGCTGGTTCTCGGGCCCGTCTACACCGAGCGTCCGTTCGACGTCGACCCGTTCGACGCCGACCACGGGCTGCGGGCCATGCTCGGGATGCGGCTCTGCACGGCCACCACCTGTGTCGGCGTGCCTGCCGTGGCCGTCCCCACCGGCGTGGTCGACGGGCAGCCGCTCGGCGTGCAGCTCATCGGCCCACGCCATCGTGAGGAAGTCTGCCTCACCGCGGCCCGCGAGGTCGCGGCCCGCCTCCCGGTCGCGACCCCGGTCCGCATGCCCCGCATCGCCGCACCGGGTGGCTGGTCCTAACCGAAGAAGACCTCGGCCTCGGCGTACAGGGCGGGGTCGACGACCTTGAGCTCCTTCGTGGCCTCCGCCAGCGGCACGGTGACGATGTCGGTGCCGCGCAGCGCGGTCATCTGCCCCCACTTGCCCTCGTGGACGGCGTCGATCGCGTGCAGGCCGAAGCGGGTGGCGAGCCAGCGGTCGCGGGCGGTGGGGGTGCCGCCGCGCTGGACGTGCCCGAGCACCGTGGTGCGGGCCTCCTTGCCGGTGCGCTCCTCGATCCGGTGGGCTAGCCAGTCGCCGATGCCGCCGAGCCGGACGTGGCCGAACGCGTCCTTGTCGCCGCTCTGCAGCACCTCCTCGCCGTCCTTGGGCTTCGCGCCCTCGGACACGACGATGATCGGCGCGTAGTCGAGCTGGAACCGCGACTCCACCCACTGGCAGACCTGGTCGAGGTCGAACCGCACCTCGGGGATGAGGATCGCGTTGGCACCGCCCGCCATGCCCGAGTGCAGGGCGATCCAGCCGGCGTGCCGCCCCATCACCTCGACGATCAGCGCGCGGTGGTGCGACTCCGCCGTGGTGTGCAGGCGGTCGATGGCGTCGGTCGCGATGTTGACGGCGGTGTCGAAGCCGAAGGTGTAGTCGGTGCCGGAGAGGTCGTTGTCGATCGTCTTGGGCACGCCGACGACGTTGACGCCCATCTCGTGCAGCTTGGTGGCGACGCCGAGGGTGTCCTCACCGCCGATCGCGATGAGGGCGTCGACGCCGAGGTTCTGCAGGTTGCGGCGGATCTTCTCGACGCCGCCCTCCACGGCGAACGGGTTGGTGCGCGACGACCCGAGGATCGTGCCGCCCCGGGGGAGGATGCCGCGCACGCTGGGGATGTCGAGCGGCCGGGTGAGCGCCTCGAGCGGGCCGCGCCAGCCGTCGCGGAATCCGAGGAACGAGTACCCGTACTCCGGCACGCCCTTGCGGACGATCGCCCGGATGACCGCGTTCAGTCCGGGGCAGTCCCCGCCCCCGGTGAGCACGCCGACGCGCATGGCTCGTGACCTCTCCATCGATGCAGAAGGTGGCGAGTGCGTCACGCTATCGGCAGGCCCGGCTCACCGCGACGGCGCCACCCGCTCCGCCTCCTCAGGCTCGGCGTGACGAGCCCGGCGGACACGCACAGTTCGCTCGTGTGGCGCATTGTGCTCGCGAGTAGCGTGTGGGGATTCCTCGAACCGGGGTGGCTATGGGCGCGCAGCGGTGGCTCGGTGTCGGACAGGCGAAGGGTTCCGAGCCGGAGGCGGGAGCACGAGCGGCAGACCGCGCACTCGTGCACGCGGACGCGAAGCTGCTGGTCGTCTTCTGCTCCGAGGCTCTCGACCCGGTCGCCGTCCTCCGGCAGGTCGACGCGCGGTCCGGCGGCGTGCCCCTGATCGGGTGCTCGACGTCCGGCGAGATCGCGCCGAACGGCTCGGGCGAGGGGAGCGTCGTGGTCGCGGCGCTGGGCGGTGACGGCTTCTCGATCCGCACGGCGGCGGCCGGCTCGGCGTCGCGCGACCTCCGGGCCGCGGGGGCGACGACGGCCCGCTGCCTGACGGGTCTGGAGGAACGACCGCACCGCGTCCTGCTGCTCCTCACCGACGGCCTGGCAGGCGACCAGCGGGAGATCCTGCGCGGCGTCTACCGGGTGCTCGGGGCGGGCGTGCCGCTCGTCGGGGGGTGCTCGGGCGCCGAGGGGGTGGCGCGGACGTTCCAGATGCACGGCGACCAGGTGCTGACCGACTCGGTGGTCGCGGCCGCGATCGGCTCCGACGCGCCGCTGGGGATCGGGGTGCGCCACGGGTGGCGGAGGGTCGGCGATCCGATGCTCGTCACGAGCAGCGGCGGCAACCGGGTCCACACGCTCAACGGGCGGCCTGCGCTGGACGTGTACCTGGAGCGTCTCGGCGCGCCCGCCGAGGCAGGTACCGACGAGGAGGAGTTCGCCAGGCTCGCACTGGTGCACCCCCTCGGGCTCGACCACCGCGACGGTGAGGAGGAGATCCGGCTCATCGCAGGCGGCGACTTCGCCGACCGGTCACTCGTGTGCATCGCCGAGGTGCCGCAGGCAGCGCTCGTCTGGCTCATGGAGGGTGACGCCGAGTCGGTCCGGTGGGCAGGCGGCGCCGCGTGCAGCGATGCGCTCGCGGCGCTCGGTGGCCACCCGCCGCTCGGCCTGCTGGCGTTCGAGTGCGTCGGCAGGCGTCCTGTGCTCGGCCAGGAGGGGGCCCAGGTGGAGATCGACGAGATCACGAAGTGCTCCGGCGGCGCACCGGTTGCCGGCTTCTACACGTACGGGGAGATCGCCCGCGAGCAGGGGGTGATCGGCTTCCACAACCAGACCCTCGTCGTCCTCTCGGTCGCCTGAGATGTCGATCCCCGCGGGATGGTCCGCCCAGAAACTCGCGGAGTTCCTGGCGGCGGTGTCGTCGTTCGCCACGGAGGCCGCGGCCGTGGAGGGCGCGGTCGAGCGGGTGGCGGAGTCGCTCGGCGCCGAGGTCGCGGCGATCGTGTCGGGCGCCGCTGTCGTCGCGGCCATCGGCTATCCGGAGGGCGCCACCCCCGTCGCCGAGCTCGCCGCGGTTGCCGGGGGACAGCGCGCCGAGCTCGCGGTTCCCGGCGCGGGGAGCTGCCCGGCCACCGTCGTGCCGCTCGAGCATCCGGCGGGCGCGCGCCTGGTGGTCGCGCGGTCGGGTCCGGATCAACTGAGCGCCGACGAGCTCGGGCTCCTGCACGCCATGGCGCGCGTGACGTCGATGACCCTGCGGATGCTCCGCTATCTCGACGACGAGCGCTCCCTGCGCAAGGAGAGCCAGCGGCAGAGCGCCGAGAACGCCCACCTGCTCGCGACCCTGAGCGGCCACCAGGCGCTGCTCGAGCGGCTCGCCGACGAGCAGGCCGCGCTGCGCCGGGTGGCCACCCTCGTCGCCCGCCAGCCGGAGCCGGAACAGGTGCTCGCCAGCGTCACGGAGGAGGTCGGGCGGCTGCTGCGAGCGGGCCTGACGCAGATGCTCCGGTTCGACGCCGCCGGGGAGACGACGGCGACGGCGACGGCGACGGTGGTGGCCGGCTGGACCGACCCGGACGTGCGTGGCCGGGAGATCGTGCTCGGCAGCAGGCTCGCGGTGGACGGTGACGCGCTCGCGGGCCTCGTCCTCCGCGAGCGCCGTGCCACCCGCATGAACCGCGGATCGCTCCCGGTGGGCGGACCGATCGCCGACCACATCCGCCGGTGCGGGCTCCGCTCGGCGACCGCGAGTCCCATCGAGGTCGAGGGACGGCTCTGGGGCGTGATGATCGCCGGCTGGCCCGCCGCCGAGCCGCCCGCGGACGCGGAGTCGCGCATCGCCGAGTTCGCGCGGCTCGTCGCCACGTCGATCTCGAACGCGCACGCGCGGGCCGAGGTCGTGCGGCTCGCCGACGAGCAGGCGGCGCTGCGCCGGGTGGCGACGCTCGTGGCCAAGGGGGGGCGACCCGGCGTCATCTTCGCGAGCGTGGCTGAGGAGATAGCCCGGATCCCGCACGTCGACGGCGGGTTCGTGGTGCGCTTCGAGCGCGACGACACGCTGACGGTCGTCGCGAGCAGCAGCCGCGTCGACGTCCCGATGCAGGTGGGCTCGACATGGCCGCTGGAGGGCGACAGCGTGGCCGCGACGGTGTTCCGCACGGGCCGTCCCGCCCGCATGGACAGCTACCGCGGCGCGTCCGGGCCGATCGTGGAGGCGCTACCGGACGTCGACGTCTCGGCCGTGGGGGCTCCGATCGTCATCGGGGACCGTCTCTGGGGAGCCGCGACCGCGATGTCCGCGCCCCGGACCGGGCTGCCGTCCGACGCCGGTGGGATCAGCCTGACCGGGCTGCCCGCGGAGGCCGAGGACCGCATCGCCAAGTTCGCGGACCTGCTGGCGATCGCGATCTCCAACGCGGACGCCCGCGCGCAGCTCACCGCCTCGCGGGCACGCGTGGTGGCCGCGTCGGACGACGCCAGGCGGCGACTCGAACGGAACCTGCACGACGGGGTCCAGCAGGGGCTCGTGTCGCTGGCGCTCGGGCTGCGGGAGGTGGAGTCGATGGCGCCTGCCGATCCGCCCGAGCTGACGGCAGCGATCGGGCGGATCGTCGACGGCCTGACCGCGGTGCTCGACGAGCTCCGCGAGATCTCCCGCGGCCTGCACCCGGCGATCCTGTCCGAGGGTGGTCTCGCGTACGCGCTGCGGTCGCTCGCCCGGCGATCCGCGGTGCCCACCACGCTCAACATGCGCGTGTCCGGGCGGCTGCCGGAACGGATCGAGGTACCCGCCTACTACGTCGTGTCGGAGGCGCTCACGAACGCCGCGAAACACGCGCAGGCGTCGGAGGTGGACATCGACGTCGCCTCGACGAACGGGATGGCGCGGATCGCCGTGCGCGACGACGGCGTGGGCGGGGCGGACATCGGACGCGGTTCGGGGCTGATCGGCCTCGTCGACCGCGTGGAGGCGGCAGGCGGGGAGTTCACGATCATCAGCCCCCCGGGGAAGGGCACGTCGCTGTTCGCCACGTTCCCGCTCGCGCAGCAGTGACCCGCCACCTCAGTGCGCGACGACGTGATCCACCAGCCCGTACGCCTGTGCCTCCGCCGCGGTGAACCAGCGGTCCCGGTCGGAGTCGGCGATGATCGTCTCGACGGCCTGGCCGGTGTGGCGGGCGGTGAGCTCGGCGATCTCGTGCTTCATCTCCGCGTACACGCCGGCCCGGATCGCCACGTCGGTGGTCCGGCCGCCGCTGCCGGCGGAGGGCCTGCGCATGAGGACGCGGGCGTGCGGCAGGGCGTAGCGCTTGCCGACCGCGCCCGCCGAGAGCAGGAACTGGCCCGTCGAAGCGGTGATCCCGACGGCCCACGTGGCGACGTCGGGGCGGATCAGCCGCATCGTGTCGTAGACGGCCATGCCCGCGGTGACCGAGCCGCCCGCCGAGTTGATGTACATGGCGATGTCGCGCTCCGGGTCCCGCGCTGCGAGCAGGAGCAGCTGCTCCACGACCAGGTTGGCGACCTCGTCGTCGATCTCGCGGCCGATGAAGACGATCCGCTGCTCGAGCAGCTCGTCCAGCAGCGGGTCGGCGCCCGGCGGGAACGCGACCTCGGTGTGCACGAACGGTCCGCCCACCGGCGGCCGTGGCTGCGCCGGGGGCGGCGTCGGTTGGCGGGGTGGCTCCGGTGGGTAGGGCGGGTAGGGCGGGTACGGCGGCGGGACGGGTGGCCGCGGGTGGTGCACGGCGTCCTGGATCGGCATGGGGTTTCCTCTCGTCGGCGTGCCCCGACGCTAGGCCGGAGCCCCACCGGTGGGACGGTGTGTTCGCTGTCGGCCGCGGTGTTCGCCGAGGGTGAGCAACGCCTCGTCGCCCGGTCGGCCCGTTCACGTCTGTTCCACCTGGGGGCCATCGGGCACTCGCCGGGAGTGCCTAGGGTCGGCCCGTTCCCCGAACTCCCCTGGAGGATGACGTGGCCCAGCCGCGCCCGTCCGGCCGCATCCCGCTCCCGCTGCTCACCAAGGTCCACGGTGGCCGGCAGGGCCTCACCTGCCGGTACCGCTGCGCCAACGCGTGCGCCCACGACGAGCCCAACACCTCGGACAACGAGTACTTCGGCGACGTGCTGGCGCGCGCGGTCAGCCGCCGCGGCGTGCTGCGGGCCGGCGCCGTCCTGACCCTTGCCGCCGGCACCACCACGGCCCTCGCGGCGTGCTCCCCCGGAGCCGAGAGCACGGAGGCCGAGGCCGCGCCGGGCGGCCCGCGCGGCCTCGATTTCGAGCCGGTGGCCCCCAACACCACCGACGCGGTCACGCTGCCGCCCGGCTACGAGAGCAACGTCGTGATCCGGTGGGGCGACCCGGTCGTGCCCGGCGCGCCCGCGTTCGACTTCGACAACCAGACGGCGGAGGCGCAGGCCGCCCAGTTCGGCTACAACAACGACTTCTGCGGGCTGCTGCCGCTGCGTGGCCCGGGCGAGCGGTACCTGATGTTCTCGAACCACGAGTACACGATCGAACCGCTGATGTTCCGCGGCTACGACCCGGCCGACCCGACCGAGGAGCAGTGCCGCATCGGGCTCGCGGCCCACGGCCTGACCGTGATCGTCGTGGAGCGCGACCGCGGCAGCGGGCGGATCACGCCCGTGCTCGACCCGCAGTACAACCGCCGCTACACCGGCACGTCGGAGTTCGTGCTCGACGGCCCGGCCGCAGGCTCGGACTGGTTGAGGACCTCCGCCGACCCCACCGGCACCCGCGTGCTCGGCACGTTCAACAACTGCTCGGGCGGCGTCACCCCGTGGGGCACCTTCCTGTCCGGCGAGGAGAACTTCAACGGGTACTTCGCCAACGCCTCGTCGGTGACCGAGCCGGTGGCGGCGGACCGTCTCGCGCGGTACGGCGTCGAGGAGGCGGCCACCGAGCGGCTGTGGGAGCGGTTCGAGTCCCGCTTCGACGTGGCCCAGGAGCCGAACGAGGTCAACCGCTTCGGCTGGGTCGTCGAGGTCGACCCGCTCGACCCGGCGGCCCCGCCCGTCAAGCACACCGCGCTCGGCCGGTTCAAGCACGAGGGCGCCACCATCCGGCTCGCCTCCGACCGGCGGGTGGTCGCGTACATGGGCGACGACGAGCGGTTCGACTACGTCTACAAGTACGTCTCCGACGAGCCGATGGCCGAGGGCGAGACCCGGGCCGCGCGCGAGCACAACCGCACGCTGCTCACCCACGGCACGCTCTACGTCGCCCGGTTCACCGGCTCGAGCCCGGCAGGCGAGATCGACGGCAGTGGCAAGCTCCCCGCCGACGGCACGTTCGACGGGCGCGGCGAGTGGATCCCGCTCGCGGCGGGCGACCGGTCCTTCGTCGACGGCATGACCGCCGCCGAGGTCTACGTCTTCACCCGCGAGGCGGCCGACAAGGCGGGCGCCACCAAGATGGACCGGCCCGAGGACATCGAGGCCAACCCGCGGACCGGCAACGTCTACATCGCGCTCACCAACAACTCCGACCGCGGCAAGGCCGACGCCACCCGCACCGAGGGACCGGACGAGGCGAACCCGCGCGTCGACAACAAGCACGGGCACGTCATCGAGCTGATCGAGGAGGGGGACGACCCCACCGCCACGGCGTTCGGCTGGTCGATCCTGCTCGTCTGCGGCGACCCGAACGACCCGAACACCTACTTCGGCGGGTTCGACAAGACCCAGGTCAGCCCGATCACCTCGCCGGACAACCTCGCCTTCGACCCCTACGGCAACCTCTGGATCTCCACCGACTCCGGCCAGGCCCTGCAGATCAACGACGGCCTCTACGCCGTGTCGCTGGAGGGGGAGACGCGCGGGCGGACCACGCTCTTCGCGAGCGTGCCGGTGGGTGCCGAGTGCTGCGGCCCGGTCGTCACGGAGAACTTCGTGCTGATCTCGCCGCAGCACCCGGGCGACCTCGACGACGCGAGCCCCGACGCCCCCGCGAGCACCTGGCCCGACGGCCCCGGCGCCCAGCCCCGCCCGTCGGTGGTGAACATCTGGCGGACGGGCCGAGCGGGCCAGCCGGGCCGCATCGGCGCGTAGGCGATGTCAGCAAAGCCACTTTCATGACCTCTGGCGTCGTGAAAAGTGGCTTTGCTGACGTTCGCGGGGGCTACGAGCAGCGGTCGACCAGGGGGGCGCCACCCGCGCCTGCGCCCCGCTTGAACGAGATGTGCACGTGGTCGTAGTGGTTCTCGGTGATCCCGCCGCGGTCGGCCATGCGCTCCCAGCCGTCGCCGTAGTTGACCCGCTGCTTCCAGATCACGTAGTCGACGCCGAGCTCGTCCTTGTTGGCCAGGGCGCACTTGGCGATCCGGTCGCCCTTCTCGCCGCGGACCATGAGGTCGAGCGCCAGCCCGCGCGGGTGGTCGGAGGCGCGGGCCCGCTGGGCAACGCCGATCAGGTCGGGCTCGTCGTAGAGGCAGGCGAGGAAGCGCGCCGCGCTGCGCACCCACGGCTTGACGCGGCCGAGGTCGCTGAGGTCGGCGTCGCAGTTCGCCGCCGCCTGCCGCTCCGCGAGCTCGCGCGCCTCCTCGTACAGGCCGGCGGCCTTCACGAGGTCCGATACGTCGAGCTCGGGTGGCACGGGCTCGTGGGTGGCGGTCACGGGGACGATGCTCGCGATCATCCGCACGTCGTCGGTCTCCGCGGCCGCGGCCGACAGGTAGGTGTCCTCGGCGACGGCCGATGCGGCCGGGGTGCTCACCACAGGCACGGTCACGACGAGGGCTCCGCCCGCCGCGGCTGCTGCCGCCATCCCGTTGCGCACGGCGGACTCCCGCGGCGCGCGGTGGCGCGCCGGACGAGGGGCCTGCGCACCGGCCGCGCTCGCGAGGGGGCGCGGGTGCGCGTTCCGGCCGCCGGGGGAGCGGTGCCGAGACACGACCTGCCTTCCGGACCGCGCGACCCGTGCGGGCTATCGGGGGATCTGCCTGCAGGGGAGCCGGGACGCGCGTCGGTCCGGCGCACACGATAGCGGATCGGTCACGGACCGAAACCAGCCATCACCCTCCGTGTGTCAGCAGCCGCGCATCGTGCCGCCGCCCGCGCCTCGGTTGAAGGAGATGTGCACGTGGTCGAAGTGGTTCGCGGTGGCGCCGCCGCGGTCCTCCATTGGCTTCCAGCCGTTGCCGTGGTTGATCCGCTGGCGCCAGATCACGTACTTGATGCCGAGGGCGTCCATGTTCTCCAGCGCGCAGGCGGCGAGCCGGTCGCCGGTGGCCCGGTTGACCATGAAGTCGACGGCAAGGCCGCCCGGGTGGTCGGACGTGCCGGCGCGTCCGGCCACCCCGTGCATCGCAGGCTGGCCGAAGGTGCAGCCGAGCTGCACGGCGGCCGTGCGCACGTTCGACTTGACGGCACCGAGGCTCGACGTGGGCAAGTCGCAGCTCACCGGTCCGCGCGCGGCTTCGGCGGCGGCGCGCTCCGCAGCGGCCTTCGCCTCGGCCGCAGCCTTGGCCTCGGCGGCGGCCTGCTCGGCTGCGCGCGCGACCTCCTGCTCCGCGAGCTGCGCGGCCTTCACGAGCCCGGCCGCGTCGGCGATCTCCGGTTCCGGGTCGACCAGCTGGACGGCCGTCTCGAAGACCCCGGTGACCGGGTCGTCGTCCGGGCTCGCTTGTGCGACCGGCACGACTGCCGCGTCGGGACGCGTCTCCGGTTCGGGTGCTGCGCCGCCGACCAGCGAGAACGCACTGCCGGTTACGGCGACGGCGGCGGCACCCCGCCGAAGCGGGGTCGGTACGGACCGCAGCGCGCTCGCACTCGCTCGTCGACGGCGGTGGGGGGCCACCACGGTGAGCGGGTGCTGGTGCGCGCCTCGGCCCCGGGGGGAGCGATGCCGAGCCACGACCTGCCTTTCAGATCGACGGCCCGGTAAGGACGTCCGGCTTCGGGGGTGCCGGCGGGTGGGGAGTCCCGTGTCCTTTTCGTGACCGTGCCGTCATGGATCCGAGAGGCAACGTAAGCAACCTGCGAGATCGTCGCACGTCAGAGGCCTGTCGGATCGGACGAGAGCGCGGCAGCTAGCGACGAGCGGTGCGCCTTTTGCCCCGTTCGGGGGAGCCGGAGCCGGTCATCGGTGGGCGCCGCCGCTCCGGCTCTCGCAAGTCGCCAACCGGTGCCGCTCACCGACATCAGCGGGCGGATGAGCGCGGATCTCGAGGTCTGGATGACCCGGATGGGTGCCGGTTACGTGTCTGAACCGCGCTCACGCAGCTCGCGGAGCTGGCGGCGGATGTCCTCGAGGTCCCACTTGTAGTAGCCGGACGGCAGTACCAGCGTCGGCTCGAGCTGGCCGGTCCTGGCGTAGTGGGCCAGCGTGCGACGGGAGATGCCCAGCGCGCGGGCGGCCTCGCCGGTCGAGAGCAGCCGCTCGGCACGGTCGGGCATTCGACGACGGTATGTGCCCACCCCGCGCGAACCCACCGATCTCGCCCGGTTTGCTGACTACTCCCGCCTTGCTCACTTTGCTCACTTTCGCTAGGTTGGATGTCGCCTTGAAAGCGTGGCGGCCCTCGGCTGGTGCGGGCACACCGGCCGAGGGCCTCGATCCGACCTGGAGAAAGCAGGTGCGGACCAGTGCTGGACGTTATCGGACCGTCGGGGATCGCGGGGCAGCTGGCGCGCATGCCGGACGTCGTGGCGCGGCTGCTGGCCGAGCACGTACCCGACCGGAAGGGGCGCTGCCGCGGGTGTGGCTTCCCCGGTACGGGCACGCCGCACGTCCCGTCGCCGTGCGCCCTGTGGCTCGTCGCCGAGGCCGCGAGCCGGATCGCGCGGCACGGTCACGACGGCTCCCGGCCGATGGCGGAGGCCCTCACACGCCGTTTGGTCCCGCGCCTCCCGGGCCGCGCAGGCTAGCGATCAAGGCTTCCTGTTGAAGATAATTAGCGACCATCTCCCCTTGATCGCCGACCAGGGCTCCGCTCGCGCGGCCGTGGTCGGCCCTCCCTGGGGAAAGATCGCCGATCCGGTGCACTTGCTGTGGGTCGGACAGCTGTGGGTGCACCAGATCGCCGATCATGAGGCACTACCCGTCTCTTGCTCGGTGTTATCGCGCCGGAGCCTCGATCTTGGCCGTGGGACCGCCTTCGGTGGCGCCGCGCGCCCGAAGGGCAGGCCCCTGGGCTGCCCATGGCTTGCCCTCAGGGGTCGCAGAGGCTCGGAGGTCAAGGGTCGTGCAGCGATCGCGGAGCGACGCCGTAGGCGTCCTTGAGCTCTGAGGGGCGGCCCCGCAGAATGCGGGGCGCCACCGAAGGCCCAGCGCACAGGGAGCGTGGGCCGAAACGGGGTGTGCTGGGCCGCAGTCGGGCTGCGGCCCGGCGTCACCGCGCACGCACCCTGTAATGGCCTGCGCACCCCTCGCGGCGCGCGCGACCCGTCGATCGGGCGCGTGGCTCGAGCTGAGGCGCGTCGGGCCGAGCGGGTGGGCTACTGGGGCCGGAACTGCACGACCCGCCCGTTGAGGGGCTGCGTCTCGCGCGCGTCGCCCTCGGGGAACAGCTTCCGGTACCCGTTGAGGCTCGCGGCCGCCACCTTCTGCTGGCGTGCCAGCACGAGCCACGACACGGGCTCGCTGTACGGGGACGTCGTCAACGAGCCCTGGTAGCGGAACGTCGAGAGCTCCCGGGGCAGCGCGGCGGCCAGGTCGCCCGCCACCTCGCGCTCGGGTCCGCACTCCTCGGGGAGGCCGCCGAGCACGGCGTCCTGCACGGTGCCGCCGTGCCCGCCCGGTGTCAGGAACAGCCCCACCACGAGCGTCTCCCCGTCCGGGCCGCGGTGCACGAAGTGCTGCTCCACCGGGAAGCGGCGGCCGTCGAGGCGGTGCTCAGCGGGGGTGTGGAAGTGGAACTGCAGCAGCTCGTAGCGCGTGCCGCCGATCCGGACGCCGGCCGCGCCCTCCGGAACCTCCGCCTCGACCACCTCCTCCCGGCCGCGCACCGAACATCCCGCCGGGTCGCTCTCGTCCTTGCGTACGTAGTGAACCCGCAGATCGACGTGGCGCGGGTAGTCGATCTCGAGCGCGGGGAGGTCGGGCGCCGTGACGGCCTCGCGCGAGCGGATGTGGATCGGACTCTGGCGCGGCGGTGCGGCGGCCGCCGACGGGGTGATCAGTGCGGTGGCGGCGAGGGCCGGTACGCCGAGGAGGACGGTTCGTCGAGAAAGATCCATTTGCCCGTTTCCATACTGTATGCATCACTCGGACGGGCGACACTAGTACGGGTGAACGGGCCGGCTTTCGCCGGGTTGATCAGCGGCGCGTGACGGTCCCGGGTGGCACCCCGACCGTCCGCTTGAACGCCCGGCTGAACGCGGCTTCGGACTGGTAACCGAGCCGTCCGGCCACCTCGCTCACGGTGGCGCCGTCCTCGGCGAGCCAGGTGCGGGCGACCTGCATGCGCCAGCGCGTGACGTAGCGCATCGCGGGCTCCTCGACGAGCTCGGTGAACCGCGCCGAGAACGCCGAGCGGGACATCGCGAGCTCGCTCGCGAGCGAGGCGACCGTCCAGTCCCGGGCCGGCTCGCGGTGGATCAGCGAGATCGCCCTGCCGATGTGGCGGTCGCGCAGGGCGCCGAGCCAGCCGCGCTGGGCGGCCGGGTCGTGCTCGATCCAGCCGCGCAGGGTCTGGATGACGAGGATGTCCGACAGGCGCGTGATGACGGCCTCGCCGCCCGGTCGCAGTGAGGCGGCCTCAGCGGCGATCAGCCGGAGCGTGCTCTGCATCCACTCGTCCTGCGGTCCGCCGCCGGGCGCGACGTGGATCACGTCGGGCAGCAGCGAGACGATGTGGTGCGCGGCAGGGTGGTCGAGCCGCACGGCGCCGCACACCAGCGTGGTGATCGCGCCACCGCCGCCGTGCCGCAGGATCGCGTACCGGTTGCGGAACTCGTGCTCGAGGTTCATGACGTCCGGCGCGATCGCGCCCGGCTCGCTCCGCAACACATGCCCCTGGCCGTGCGGGACCAGGGCGAGGTCGCCTGCCTGCAGTACCCGTGCCTCGGCGGTCCCCACCTCCAGCTGGAACCTGCCGGCCGTGACGATGTGGAACCACATGCAGTCCGGCCAGCTCGGCATCGACAGGCCCCAGGGCGCTGTGAGCTCCGAGCGGCAGTAGAAGCTGCCCGTCACCCGCAGGAAGTGCAGCGCCTCACCGAGCGGGTCCTCGGCGTGCATCGGGTCCGTCGTCACGACGGCGAGTGTGCGCCGAGGAGTGACCGTGCGTCCACGAAGCCTGGACGAACGAGCAAGAAGCCCGGATTCGCGGCCATGGATCGTCCCGGATCTCCCCGGCAGCCTGGATGGCGAGGAAGGGAGAACGAGATGATCACAGTGATGGGCGCGACCGGCAACGTCGGACGCAAGATCGTGCATCGGTTGCTGGAGGCGGGCGAGCCCGTTCGCGCCGTGGGTCGCAACCCGCAGGCGCTCGCCGAGCTGGCCGCGGCCGGGGCCGAGCCGCGGGCGGGAGACGCCGCCGACGCCGCATTCCTGACCGCGGCCTTCCGGGGCGCCGACGCCGTGCACACGATGCTGCCGTACAGCCAGACCGCGCCGGACTTCCGCGCGGAGCAGGCGAGGCTCGGCGAGGCGATCGTCACCGCGATCCGGAACTCCGGCGTGCGCAAGGTGGTGGCGCAGAGCAGCCTCGGCGCCGAGCTGCCCGCAGGCACCGGCTTCATCGCCGCGAGCCTGCACAGCCAGGAGCAGCGGCTGCGGGCGCTCGAGGGCGTGGACGTGCTGTTCCTGCGGCCCACGCTGTTCTTCGAGAGCATCGTCGCGGCGGCCGGGATGGTCGAGGCGACGGGCGTCAACGCCGATGTGGTCGACCCGGACGTCCCGCTGCCGATGGTCGCCGCCCGCGACGTCGCCGAGGCCGCCGCCGCGGCGCTGCGTTCGCGGGACTGGACCCACGGTGACGTCCGCGAGCTGCTCGGCCCGCGCGACCTCACCTACAGCGAGGCCACGCGGATCCTCGGCGCCGCGATGGGGCGCCCCGACCTGCCGTACGTGCAACTGCCCGGCGGCGAGATGGCCGCGGCGCTCGCGCAGGCGGGGTTCACGCCGGATGCCGCCGCGCTGCACGTCGAGATGGGGAACGCGATGTCGGCTGGCACGATCATCGCGCACGAGGGACGCACCACCCAGACCACGACGCCCACCCGCTTCGAGGACGTCGTGTCCGAGCTCCTCGAGGAGGCATCGTGATCGCCACCGTCCTGCCCGTCGTCGCGCTGTTCGGCGTCATCGGCTCGGGCCTCATGGCCGGGCTGTACCTCGCCTTCTCCACGGCGGTGATGCCGGCGCTGCGCCGGGTGCGCCCCGCCGCGGGCATGGAGGCGATGCAGCAGGTGAACCGCGTGATCCTGAACCCGCTGTTCCTCCTCGTGTTCATGGGCACGGGGCTGCTCTGCCTGCTGCTCGTGATCGGAGCGCCGTTCAGCGGCCGCCCGGGCACGGTGTGGATCGTGATCGGCGGGCTGCTGTACCTCGTCGGCAACATCGGGCTGACCATGGTGGTGAATGTCCCGATGAACAACCGACTCGACGCCGCCAACCCCCTCACCGACCAGGGCGCCGCGATCTGGGCCGACTTCCTCCGGCGCTGGACGGCGTGGAACCACGTCCGCGCGCTCGCCTGCACCGCGGCGACAGCCGCGCTGACGGTCGGCCTCTGGTCGTAGCGCCCCTGCCCGCGTGCCGTACGCCGCACACGGCGTGCCCGAACGTCGGACTCGCCCGCGAGTCCGAGCCCCAGCCCCGCGAGTCCGACATCTCGCCCCCCGCGAGTCCGACATCTCGCCCCGGTGAGTCCGACGTTCGCACCCGGCGAGTCCGACGTCTCACCCCGGCGAGTCCGACATTCGGACCCGGCGAGTCGGACATTCGGTCCCGGCGAGTCCGACATCTCGGCACGGCGAGTCGGGCGGCTCGACACCCGTCAGCCCGAAACCGGCGTGCGCGGCGGACCTCGAGTGATCTAGCTTCATCCCCGTGTTCATGAACTTCCGACGTCACTGACCCGCCGGCGGCCTCCGGGCTTCCCCGCCGCCGGTGATGCGGGACGGTGTCGCGCCGTCCCGGGTCGTGACGTGGGGATGGTGGATCCATGCTGCGCGCAGCTCTGCGCGTCGGCTCCGCTGCTGCGCGTCCCGGTCGTGCCGCCGTCCGATGACGGCGGCGCGCCTGGTGGCGCGGTGCGTGCGGGGTATCGAGGAAGTGCTGGCCGACGAGGTCCGCGGGTTCGGCACGGTGCAGGCGGTGGGACACCGCGAGGTGCGCTTCACCGCTCGCCCCGGCCCGGCGGTGCTGGGCATCGCGACGGCCGACGACGTGTTCGTGATCGCGGGCGAAACGGGCGGGATCGGCCGGGCGCGGGCCGATCTGCACCGTCTGACGAGTGCGGTGGCCACCGCTGACCTGGACCGCGTCCTGCGGGTTCGGGACCGCTGCGGTGGCCTGCCCGGTGGGGGGACGCTCGACGTGTCGGCGTCCGTGCTGGGCAGACGCGCCTTCAACCGCTACGACCTGGAGGACGCCGCGGGCGAGGTGCTCGCCCGCAGGCTCGGGCTGCCCTACCGCTCGCGGCGATCGGGCGCCCGGCCGCCGGCGCAGGGCCTGAGCTGGCGGGTCACCGTGGTCGACGACCGCGCGACGGTGGCGCTGCGCATCCCGGCCCGGCCCCTTCACCGCAGGCCGTACAAGGCCGCGTCGGTGCCGGGCACGCTGCACCCGCCGCTGGCCGCGGCGATGCTGCGGGTAGCGGAGGTCGGCGCGGGGGACGTGCTGCTCGACCCGTGCTGCGGCGCGGGCACCCTCCCCATCGAGGCGGCCGGCATCGGCGCTCGGGCGTTCGGTTCGGATGCCGACCCGGCCGCGGTGGCCGCGTCCGTCGCGAACGGCCGTGGTGCCGCCGTGGCCTGGTCGGTGGCCGACGCAGGCGCGCTGCCGCTACGGGACGGCACCGTCGACCGGGTCGTGGTGAACCCGCCATGGGCCAGGCAGGTCGGACCGCGCGGCCGCCTCGCCGTCGACCCGGCCCGGCTCTGGCGCGAGGTGACCCGGGTGCTGGCACCGGGCGGCCGGATCGTGACGCTGCTGCCGGACCCGCGCCCGCCCGCCGGGCTGGTGGCCGAGCGCACGATCCCGGTGAGCCTCTTCGGCGCCCACCCGGTGGTCACGGTGCTGCGGCCCGGGTAGCGCGGGACGGTCGATACTGGGCCGGTGGCGGGGCGGCGGGGGAGCGGGCGGGACGGGATCCGTGCTCAGGTCGCCTCCGGCACCGCGGAGCTGCGGCCGGACCCCGACCGTCGGCGCGGCTGGACGCTGCTGCTCGACGGGACGCCGCAGTCGCACGTCGACCTGGACGATCCGACGCACCTGGAGTTCGACTACGTCCGCAGGCTCGGCCACCTCGTCGACCTCGCCGCCCGGCCCCGCAGCCCGCTGCGCGTGCTGCACCTCGGCGGCGGGGCGTTCACCCTGGCCCGCTACGTCGCGGCCACCCGGCCGCGGTCCGCCCAGCAGGTCGTCGAACTGGACGGGGCGCTGGTGGAGCTCGTGCGCCGGGAGCTGCCCCTCGACCGCTCCTGGCGCGTCCGGACGCGCACGGGCGACGCCCGGGACGTGGTCGGCCGGCTCCGCGACGGCGCGTTCGACCTCGTCGTCCTCGACGTGTTCGCCGGGGCCCGCACGCCTGCGCACCTCGCCTCGGCCGAGTTCCTGCAGGCCGTCGTGGAGGTGATGGCCCCGGCCGCGACGTACGCGGCGAACCTCACCGACGGCGGCGCGCTGGCATTCGCACGTGGCCAGGTGGCCACCCTGCAGTCGGTGTTCCCGCACACCTGCCTGGTGGCCGACCCGGCGGTGCTGCGCGGTCGGCGGTTCGGGAACCTGATCCTCGTCGGGGGCCGGATCCCGCTGCCGGTCGACCTCCTGACGGCGCGGGCCGCGGGCGACCGATCCCCGGCCCGCCTGCTGCACGGACCCGAGCTCGACCGGTTCCGCGCCGGGGCCCGTCCCGTGCACGACGCCACCGCGGCCGCCTCACCCCTGCCGCCGGACGGGACGTTCGCGCCGGGGTGAGCACGAGGAAGTGCTGATACCGATGCGGATTCCGGGTGCCGCGTCGATCCCTACCGTCCCTCCTACCGGCGAACGGAGGGTGCAGATGAGCAGGCGAGTGGTCACCTGGGTCAGCATCAGCATGGACGGGTTCACCAGCGGGCCCGGAGGCCCGGCACAGGACACCTGGCTGTACGAGCACGCGATGCAGGACCAGACGGGCGAGTACTTCGAGGGCGTGTGGCGCGGGGCCAGCATCGCGCTGCTCGGCCGCACGAACTACGAGGGCTTCCACAGCGTGTGGCCGGGGATCACCAGCGACCCGGCCACCGACCCGCGCACCCGCGACCTGGGCCGGTGGCTGGACTCGGTCGAGAAGGTCGTGGTCTCCCGCACGCTGCAGGACGCGCCGTGGGAGAACTCCCGGATCGCCCGGGACCTCGAGGCCGAGGTGAAGCGCCTCAAGGACGAACCCGGCCGGGACATCCTCGTGATCAACAGCGCGAGCGTCATCCAGGCGTTGCTGCGCGCCGACCTCGTCGACGACGTGCGCTTCGCGGTGGTGCCGGTGATCGTGGGCGGTGGCCTGCGGTTGTTCCCCGAGGGGCTGCCGGCGTCACGCTGGACGCTCGCCGGCGCCGCCACGCTCGCGCACGGCGCCGTCGGCCTGCACTACCGGCGGGCCTAGACCGCAGCCTCCTTGCGGCCCCCGACGAGGAAGGTGAGCGGGAGGGCGACCGTCGAGATGATCGCGGCGACCATGAACGCGGCCCGTGCGCCGGACACGTCCGTTCCCATCGTCTCCCCCGCGGACGCCACCGCCATCACCGTGATGAACAGCGCCGTGCCGGCCGCGCCCGCCACCTGCTGCAGGGTCGCCATGATCGCGCTGCCGTGCGAGTCGAGGTGCCCGGGCAGCCGGCCCAGCGCGTCGGTCATGAGCGGGGTGAGCATCAGCGAGATCCCGAGCACCAGCACGACGTGGAACGCGATGATCGTCCACAGCGGCGAGCCGTCCCGGAGCGTGGTGAAGGCCCAGAGGGCGCAGGTGAGCACCACCGCCCCCGGGATGACGAGCCTGCGCGGGCCGAGCCGGTCGTACAGGCGGCCGACCACCGGACCCAGCAGGCCCATCGCGAGCCCGCCGGGCAGCACGGCGAGCCCGGTGACGAACGCGCTGACGTGCAGCACGTCCTGCAGGTAGAGCGGCAGCAGGATCAGCACGCCGAAGAGCGCCATCATGCTGAGCACCACGAGCACCATCGCGAGGACGAACGGCCGGTGCCCGAAGGGCCGCAGGTCCAGCAGCGCGTTGCCGTCGCCCTGCAGCCGCAGCTGACGGGCCACGAACACCGCGAGCGCCACCAGCCCGACCACGGTCGGGATCCACGGTGTGACCAGCACGTGCCCGCGGGCGGACTCGCCCACGCCGGTCAGCCCGAACACGAGGCCGCCGAACCCGATGGCCGAGAGCGCGACCGAGCTGAGGTCGAGGGGAACCGGGCGCACCTCGGCCGCCACGTGGAGCCATCGGGCGCCCGCCGCGAGCGCGACCAGGGCGATCGGCAGCACGACCCAGAACATGAACCGCCAGCCGAGCGTGCTGAGGATGACGCCGGAGAGCGTCGGCCCCACCGCGGGCGCGACCGCGATGACGATCGTGATCGTGCCCATCGTGGCGCCCCTGCGCTCGGCGGGGACGAGGCGCAGCACGGTGGTCATGAGCAGCGGGACCATCACCGCGGTGCCGGCGGCCTGCACGATCCGACCGGCGAGCAGCACCGGGAAGCCCGGGGCGAGCGCGCTGACGACGGTGCCCGTGCTGAACAGCAGCATCGAGGTGAGGTAGACCCGCCGGGGAGGGAACCGCTGCAGCAGGAACCCGGTGATCGGGATGACCACGGCCATCGTCAGCAGGAAGCCGCTGGTCAGCCACTGTGCGGTGCTGACGGTGATGTCGAGGTCCGCGATGAGCGCCGGCAGCGCGACGCTCATGATCGTCTCATTGAGGATCATGACGAACGCGGAGCCGACCAGCAGCCAGATCACCAGCGAAGCTCCCGCCGCCGGGGTGGTCTGCGGTTCGGTCGACTCGGCGTCGGGGTGGCCGGTGCCGGGGCCGGTCATCGAGGAGCTCCTGTCGTTCGGGCCCTCGACGGTACCGATCACGTCTCGACGGGGGCCACGCAGTTCGCCCTCCGGGGACGCGGCCTACCGCCGGAGGACCTCGGTGAGCGCCGAGATGCTGTGGTCGGCGTGCCCGGCGTCGGCGGCGCGGCGCACCAGCTCGTACAGCGGGGCGGCCCACGACACGTCGACGCCCGTCTCCCGGCCGAACTCCAGATCCCATTCCTCGCCGGCGAGGAAGAGGCCGACGGACGACTGGGCGTCGGTGTAGTCGCCGGTGTCGATCTCGCGAGCGAACGTGGGCAGGAGCGAGCCGATCATCTCCAGCCACTTGACGGTGAACGGCACGAGCGTGCTCGCCGCGAGCCCGCGGGTCCGCACGGCGGCCGCGCCCTGGAAGAACCCGACGAGTGCCGGCAGCAGCGTGGCGCCGACGGCCATCTCGTACAGGGCGGCCAGGTCGGCATCGTCGCCGAGGTGGAGGGTGTCGCCGCCCAGCACGCGCAGCGTGGACTCGTGCTCGGCGAAGGCGGCACGGTCGCCGCCGTAGTACAGGAGCGTGTCAGGCGCCCCCACGGCGGACGGCACGTTCTTGATCGCGCCGCCCAGGAACCGGGCGCCGTGGCCGGTTGCCCATTCCGCGGTCTCGCGCGCCTGTGCGGGCGCCCCGCTGTTGAGCGTCACGAGCGTGCTTCCGGCCAGTGCGCCTGCGGCGGGCTCGAGCGCACCGCGCGTCTCGTCGAAGCCGGTGAGGCAGGTGATCACGAGTGGGCTCGCGGCGACGGCCACGTGCACGGTCGGCGCGAGGACGGCGCCCCGCGCCACGAGTGGGCCTGCCTTCTCCGGCGTGCGGTTCCACACCGTGGTGCGGTGTCCTGCCTGCAGGAACGCCCCGGCGAGCGCCTTGCCCATCGAGCCCAGCCCGATGACGGTCACGTTCTCGGTCACGAATCCATGCTGGGCCGCCACTTACATTTGATCAAGTACCTACAATTCTGTTGGGTACTGACATTCTTGTTCGTGTGAGGTGGCCGGTGGGGAAGTACACATGCGGTCTCGACGCCGCCATCGCCGTCATGGGTGGCAAGTGGAAGGGCCTGATCCTGTTCGCATTGCAGGACGGGCCGGTGCGCTTCGGGGAGCTGCGCCGTGCCGTGCCCGGCATCAGCGAACGGATGCTGATCCTGCAGCTGCGCGAGATGGAGGCGAGCGGCCTCGTGCACCGCGAGGTGTACCACCAGGTGCCGCCGAAGGTGGAGTACTCGCTCACCGACTTCGGGCACTCGCTCAACACGGCGATGGCGCCACTCGGTGAGTGGGGTGAGGAGCACATGGAGCGGATCGAGGCGCTCCCCTGACGCGGGTCAGATCACGGACGGCGCCCGCTCGGCCTGCCACAGCAGCCGGACGCTGCGCCCGAACGACCAGACCAGAAGCGCGAGCGCGACGGCCACGAGCCCGACGGTGACGGGGTCGGGGAGCAGCTGGGAGGCCGCGACCACGAGCACCACGCCCTGCACGGCCGCCACCGTCTTCGCGACGTAGCTCGGCGGCACCGGCCCGCGCAGCCACGGCAGCAGCCGGCCCGCGCCGACGAACGCGTACCGCATCCCGCCGATCGCGAGCGCCCACGGACCGACGATCCCGGCGACGTGCACGCTCAGCACGAGGACGAGGAACGCGTCGACCTCCATGTCGAACCGGGCGCCGACCGGGGAAACCGTCCCGGTGCGCCGAGCCACCTTCCCGTCGACGGCGTCGAGCGCGAGGGCCACCGAGGCGAGCGCCACCAGCGCAGCCCGCGCCGTCCAACCGGTGAGGAGGCTCTCGGCCACGATCGCGGTGACTCCGCCGACGAGCAGCGCCCTCGCGAGCGTGACGATGTCGGCGGGCCCGAGCACGGACCGCCCGGCACGGTGCATCGCGGCGGACAGCAGCCCCAGCAGGCCCGCCGCGTACACCACTCCGACCAGCACACCGAGCGGTCCGAGCCCGAACGCGGCGGCGAGCCCGGCCAGGATGAGCAGCTGCGCGCTGGCAGCTGCCGCCTGCTCCGGGCCCCCCTTCACTACTGTGCAGGTGCTGGTGACCACTCCGCGTTCCACCTCCGCATCACGTCCGCACGCGCCGGTCGGTTCACCTCGGGAAGGGATGAGATGGGTCACACAGCCCGAGCGTTCTGGCTACGTGCCCCCGGCGAGGGCGAGATCCGGGCCGTCGAGCTGCCCGAACCCGGCCCCGCCGACGTCGTCGTCCGCACGTTGTACTCCGGGGTGAGCCGCGGCACCGAGACCCTCGTCTTCCGCGGCGGCGTGCCGCAGAGCCAGCACATCGCCATGCGCGCTCCGTTCCAGGAGGGCGAGTTCCCCGCTCCGGTGAAGTACGGGTACCTCGCGGTCGGCCTGGTCGAACACGGGCCACCCGATCTCGTCGGGAAGTCCGTCTTCTGCCTCTACCCGCACCAGACGCGCTTCGTCGTCCCGGCATCCGCCGTGACGCCGGTTCCCGAGGGTGTTCCGCCCGCCCGCGCCGTGCTGGCCGGCACCGTCGAGACCGCGGTGAACGCGCTGTGGGACGCCGCGCCGCTGGTCGGCGACCGGATCGCGGTGATCGGCGGGGGGATGGTGGGGTGCAGCGTCGCCGCCCTGCTCGCCGGGCTCCCCGGCGCCCGGGTCGAGCTGGTGGACGCCGATCCGGCCCGCGCCGCGGTCGCCGCCGAGCTCGGCGTCGGGTTCGCGACGCCGGAGGCCGCCGCGGGTGACTGCGACGTCGTCGTGCACGCCAGCGCCACCGAGGCGGGCCTCGCCCGGTCGCTGGAGCTCCTTGCCGCAGAGGGGGAGCTCGTGGAGGTGTCCTGGTACGGGGACCAGCGGGTCGGCGTGCCGCTCGGCGAGGCGTTCCACTCGAAGCGGCTCACGATCCGCAGCAGCCAGGTCGGCACGGTGTCGCCCCGCAGGGCCCGCCGCGGCTACGCCGGGCGCATGGCGGTGGCGATGCGACTGCTCGCCGACCCGCGCTTCGACGCGCTGGTCACGGCCGAGCACCCGTTCGACGAGCTGCCCGCCCTGTTGCCGCGTCTGGCCGACGGCACGTTCCCCGCGCTGTGCCTGCGCCTGCGCTACCCCTGACGGGCGGGGGACACACCGGTTGCCTGACACCACGCCCGCCGGCGGTCGCTAGCCTTCGGCCGCGTTTCACCGGGGGCGGTGAACTTCCCGGGGTAGCGGGACGTGTGGGGTAGGAACGGGATCAAGCCGCGGCGAGGGAGCAAGAGTGTTCAGCATTACGGTCCGGGACCACATGATGGTCGCCCACAGCTTCCGGGGCGCCGTGTTCGGTCCGGCACAGCGCCTGCACGGCGCGACCTTCGTGGTGGACGCGACGTTCCGTCGTCCGGTGCTCGACAGCGACGGCATCGTGGTCGACATCGGGCTGGCCACCCAGCAGCTCGGCGAGGTGCTCGCCGAGCTGAACTACCGCAACCTCGACGACGAGCCGGCCTTCGAGGGCGCGAACACCTCCACGGAGTTCCTGGCCCGGGTGGTCGCCGACCGCCTCGCCGAGCGGCTGGACGCGGGCGCGCTCGGCGACAACGCGCGCGGGATCACCACGATCGTGGTGACCCTGCACGAGTCGCACGTCGCGTGGGCGAGCTACGAGCGGTCCCTGTGACGGCTCCCGTGATCGCGCCCCCGGTGCACGTGGTCGTCCCCGCGGACATCGACGACCCCGCACGGCCCAGCGGGGGCAATGCCTACGACCGGCGCGTCTGCCGGGCACTCCCGGCCGCGGGCCGTGGCGTTCGGGAGATCGCCGCCGCCGGGACGTGGCCCGAACCGGACGACGCCGCGCGCGCCGAGCTCCACCGCCTGCTGACGGCCGTCCCGGACGGCTCCGACGTGCTGCTCGACGGGCTCGTCGCCTGCGCCGTGCCCGACGTGCTCGCGCCGCACGCACGCCGCCTGCGGCTGGTCGTGCTCGTCCACCTCCCGCTCGGCGACGAGGTGGGGCTCCCCCCGGCCGTCGCCGTCGACCGCACCGCCCGTGAGCGCGCCACCCTCCACCTCGCCGCCGCCGTGGTGGCCACCAGCTCGTGGGCGGCGCGCCGGCTCGTCGAGGTGCACGGTCTCGCGGCCGACCGGATCCACGTCGTGCCGCCCGGTGTGGAGCCCGCCCCGCTCGTGAGCGCCGACGAGGACGGCACCCGGCTGCTGTGCGTCGGTTCGATCACGCCGACGAAGGGGCAGGACCTGCTCGTCGAGGCGCTCGCCCGGATCACCGACCGCCCGTGGACGTGCCGGCTGGTCGGCCCGCTCGTCCGCGACCCCGCGCACGTGGCGGCCGTTCGCGAGCTCGTCGAGCGGCACCGGCTGCGCGACCGCGTGGAGATCGCAGGCCCGCGCACCGGCCCGGCGCTCGACGCGGTGTACGCCGCGGCCGACCTGCTGGTGCTGCCGTCGCGCGCCGAGTCGTACGGCATGGTCGTGACGGAGGCGCTCGCCAGGGGGATCCCGGTGCTCGCGGCCGCCGTCGACGGCGTCCCGGAGACCCTCGGCCGCACGCCCGACGGCGCGCTACCCGGCCTCCTCGTGCCGCCGGCCGATGTCGATGCGCTGGCCGCCGCCCTGCATCGCTGGCTCGACGAGCCGCGGCTGCGAGAGTCCGCGCGTGCGGCGGCCCGGCAGCGGCGCGATGCCCTCACCGACTGGGAGGTGACCGCGCGGTGCTTGGCCGGCGCGTTGACGTGAGCGTGCCGGGGGCTCCGGTCACCCCGGACTGGTTGGCGTTGCGCGAGCCCGCCGACGCCGCCGCCCGGGCCACCGAGCTCGCCGACCGCCTGTACGGGTGGCTGCCGAGCAGGTCCGATGGCCCGCTCGTGGTGCGCGACCTCGGCTGCGGCACCGGTTCGATGGGCCGCTGGCTCGCCGGACGGCTGCCCGGGCCGCAGCACTGGCTGCTGCACGACCGTGACCCGGCCCTCGTCGACCGGGCCCTGGCGGGCATGCCGGCCGGCGTCACCGCCGAGCCGCGGGTCGGCGACCTCACCGCACTCGACGCCGCGCAGCTCGCCGGCACGTCCGTGGTCACGGCGTCGGCACTGCTGGACCTGCTCACCGCCGACGAGGTGGAACGCCTCGCCGCGGCGTGCGCGGCCGCCGGCTGCGCAGCGCTGCTGGCCCTCTCGGTCACCGGCAGCGTGCTGCTCACGCCCGTCGACCCGCTCGACGCCGCCTTCGCCGCCGCCTTCGACGCCCACCAGCGGCGCACGGTGGACGGGCGACGGCTGCTCGGCCCGGACGCCGCGCCCGCGGCCGCGGCGGCGTTCGGCCGGCACGGCGTGGCCGTGGTACGGGCGTCGAGCCCGTGGCGCCTCGGCCCCGGCGACGGCAGGCTGATCGAGCAGTGGCTGCGCGGCTGGATCGCCGCCGCGTGCGAACACCGCCCGGGGCTCGTCCCGGAGGCGGAGGCCTACCTGGCCAGGAGGCTCGCGGCGTCCGCCCGCGGTGACCTGCGAGTCGTCGTGGGGCACGCTGATCTGCTCGCGCTGCCGGAGATCCGGTCGTGACGCCCGCGCAGGTGGCGCGGCCGCTGGCCGTCGCCGCGCTCGTCGGTGCGCTCGTGTGGTGGTCGGGACCGCAGGCCGTCCTCGACGCGCTCGCCGCGCTGCAGGCAGGCCCGGTGCTGGCTGCTCTCGGACTCGGAGTCGTCACCACGGTGTGCAGCGCGTGGCGCTGGTGCCTCGTGGCGCGCGGCCTGGGCATGCGGCTCTCGCTCCCCACGGCGGTCGCCGACTGCTACCAGGCCCTCTTCCTCAACGCCGTTCTACCCGCGGGAATGCTCGGTGACCTGCACCGGGCCGTCGGGCACGGCAGGCGCAACGGTGACATCGGCCGCGGTGTGCGCGCGGTCGTCCTCGAACGGCTGGTGGGACTGGTCGTGCTGGTGGGTGTCGCCGCGGTGGTGCTGGCGGCGGAGCCCGCACTGCTCGGTGTGCTCGGAGGGCTCGTGCCCGGAGCCGGGTGGATCGGGATCGCCGTCCTGGTCGCGTTGCCGGTGCTCGGCTGGCTGCTGCGCGGGCGCCTGCGTCCCATGACCGCCGACGTGCGGGCGGTGCTTGGCTCCGGCGCGGGGCCGGGGATCCTGGGGCTCTCCGTGGCGACGCTCGCCGGCTACCTCGCCACGTTCGTGGTGGCCGCCCGCGCCGTCGGCGCGACCGCGCCCGTCACCGAGCTGCTCCCGCTGCTGGTGCTCGCGCTCCTGGTGATGGCACTGCCGCTCAACGTCGGCGGCTGGGGGCCCCGCGAGGCCGTCGCCGCCGTCGGGTTCGGGGCGGTGGGGCTCGGGGCGGCGCAGGGCTTCGCCGCCGCCGTCGCCTACGGCGTGCTCTGCATGGTGGCCTGCCTGCCGGGCGGGGCCGTGCTCCTGCTGCGCCTGACGAACACCCGCCTCACGAACACCCGTCTCACAGGTGTCCGGCGAACGACCGCACGAGGCTCGCGAGCACCGCGCGTCCCTTCTCCGCGGATGCCAGTGACGGCCGGCCCACCACTCCCGACTCCGTGTACGCCTGCATCCCCCGGGTCAGCAGGTACCGGCGATCGTCTGCCAGGTGGTCGACTCGCTCGTACCCCGGCCTGACGAGATCCGGAAGCGCATGCAGGAGTATCGAGGTCTCCAGCTCGCCGGCGTGCATGTCGGACAGGCCCGTGGTGGTCAGACCGGCCTCGGCGCGGGCGTCGTCCCAGTCCGGCTCGGTGGGGAAGAGGGCCATCCGCAGCGTGCCGAGGCTGGCCTCCTGCACCACGTTGCCGAGCACGTAGTTGCCGCCGTGCCCGTTCACGAGCACCAGCGTGCTCGCACCCGCGTGCTGGACCGACGCCGCCACGTCGCGCACGATCGCGGCCAGCGTGGTTGCCGAGATGCTGACCGTGCCCGGCCATGCCGCATGCTCGTGCGAACAGGAGATGGTGATCGGTGGCAGCCTGGAAACGGGGTACACGGTCGCGAGCTCGGCCGCGATCGTGCTGGCGACGAGGGTGTCCGTCGTGAGCGGCAGGTAGGGGCCGTGCTGCTCGAAGCTGCCGATGGGCAGCAGCGTGACGGCCGTGCCGCGGTCGCGCGCGTCGAGCGTTGTGTCGGCCGGGAGGAGATCCATCGCGATGGACCTTCTCACGGTTCGCGAGAGGGGACGAGAGGGGCAGCTCATGCAGGACACGCGAAACGGTGAACTGGCCGAGGTCGCGGAGTCGGATCTCGTGACGAGGCGAGGCCCGTTCCGCGCCGTCGCCTTCCGGGACCCCTACGACGGGAACGAGCACCTCGCACTCGTCCGCGGCGAACCGCGCGGGCAGAAGGACGTGCTGGTCCGGGTGCACTCGGAGTGCCTCACCGGCGACGTGTTCGGCGCGCTGCGGTGCGAGTGCGGGGCGCAGCTCCGGTCGGCGATCGACGCGATCGCCGACGAGGGCTGCGGGGTGCTCGTGTACCTGCGCGGCCACGAGGGCCGCGGGATCGGCCTCGTCGCGAAGGTCCGCACCCACGTGCTGCAGGACGAGCAGGGCCTCGACACCGTCGACTCGGCCACCGCGCTGGGCCTGCCGGTCGACGTGCGCGACTTCGGCGCGGCCGCGCGGGTGCTGCACCACATCGGTGTCGCGTCGGTCCGGCTCCTGTCGAACAACGCGGACAAGGTGCTGGCGCTCACCGAGCACGGGATCACGGTCAGCGGGCGCGTCCCCTTGCTGGAGCCCGTGAACGAACACAACGTCCGCTACCTCACGGCGAAGCGCGACCGACTCGGCCACGATCTCCCACACCTGGGTTCACTCGGGTGACGACGCGAAGTCGCCCGCCCGCCACGGCATCTCCTGCAGCACCCACGTGTTGCCGTCCGGGTCGCTGAACGGGACGTACTTGATCCCCTGGGGGTGCTCGTCGATCTCCCCGACGGGCACGCCGCGGCGGGCGAGCTCGTCCCGCGCCACCGCCGCGTCGGCGACGACGAGGTGCAGGCCCCGCAGCGACCCGGGGGCCGCGTCGGCGAGGGAGGGCAGGCCCTTGGTCAGCGTGATGGAGCAGGCCGAGCCGGGCGGGGTGAGCTGGCAGACCCGCACCCCCTCGGCCGGCTCCACGTCGACGTCGACGGTGAACCCCGCGCCGACGTAGAACTCCTTGGCGCGGTCGATGTCGGCGACCGGCACGGGGACGAGCTCGAGCAGCATCTTCATGGCGCCTCCTTGCGCACGCGGTAATGCAGGTGGGTCACGCGGTCGCCTTGCACGACCGTGGGGTTCTCCAGCAGGTGCTCGGCGCCGGTGAAGCCGCCGAAGTAGCGCACGCCCGTGCCCAGCAGCACCGGCACCAGGTCCACGCGCAGCTCGTCGACGAGCCCGGCGGCGAGGGCCTGCCCGGTCATGTCCCCCGCGGTGAGCGACACGACGCGGCCGCCCGCCACCGCCTGCGCCTTCGCGATCGCGCTCTCCACCCCGTCGGTGACGAACGTGAACGGGGCGTCCGGGTGGGCATCGATCCACTCGGTCGGCACCCGGTGCGTCACGACGAAGGCGGCGTCGCCGACCGCGGGAGTCCCACCCCAGCCGTCGGTCAGGTCGAACAGGCGTCTGCCCATCACGCCGGGCCCGACGTTGCTCCACGCCGAGCGCAGGTACTCGGCGCTCGCCGCGGAGACCCGGTAGGTCCGCTCGTTGTCGTGGAACTCGACGTCGCCGTTGCGGTACCAGTCGAACAGCGGCCCGACCCCGCCTGACGGGTACGCGATGAACCCGTCCAGCGACATCGTCGCCTGGACGACGACCTTGCCCATGGCGTCCCTCCTCCGGTTCGTGAGGGCACCAGCGTGCGCTCGCGGGACGCCTCGGGCATCCGTGGCGACCACCTGGTCGTCACGTGGTGCACCCTCGCATCGTGCGTGTGTTCGCCACGGGTCTCGCTCTTCGACCGCGCGGCCGCGTCATACCAGCAGAGCCACCTTGCCGGCATGCGGAGCCGGGGCCTGGCCGGCGGTCATGAAGGCGAGTACCCCGGTCGCCTCGGCTTCCACGGCGGCCGCCTCGTCCGGCGTGAGCGGGCGGTGCGGGTGCACCTCCAGCGTCGCGCCGTCCCGGTCCCGGGTGAGCGTCCAGTGGGCCGCGGTGAAGCCGTCGACCAGCACCGCGCCCGGCACCGGCCCGCTGCGCCGGACGAAGGCGCGGCGGAACTCGTCGGTGCAGACGCGGGTCCGGTCGGCGTGCGAGAGCAGCAGGTTGTCGAAGTCGTAGAGGAAGCGCACGGGCGCAGGTGTGTCGGGGTCGGGGCGCGGGGCGTCGGGGAGGTCGTAGAGCTCGCGGCCGTGCTCGTCGCGGAACACGTGCAGCCGCGAGCGCATCGGCGTCATCACCTCGCGCAGGAGGGTGAGCCCCGACCAGGTCTGCACGTCCGCCACGGTGGCGGGGCCGAACGCCGCGAGGTAGCGGAGCACCAGCGTCTCGGGCGAGAACCCGGGGCCCTCACCCAGCCACGCCTCGGTGCTGGTGTGCGCGATCGGGCCGCTGCGTCCCCACAGCCCGCGCGGCGGCACCTGGACGAGCGGCAGCCGGTTGCGCACGGCGTACGCGAGGCCCGCGGCGGGCCGGTCGGGCCACCGCGCCTGCAGCAGCCCGCCCAGCTCGCGGGAGGTGCGGGCCTTCTCGGCCAGCAGCGGGCGGGCCGCCGCCACGACCTCCTCGAGGTCGAGCCCACGCACGGCGGCGCCGTGCAGCTGGTTGTGGAGGAGGTCCCGGTCGAGCACGGGTTGAACGGCTGCGCGCAGGCCGTGCGCGTCCGCCGCCGTGACGAGGTGGATGGTCGAGCGCATCAGGGCGATCCGCACCAGCGTCCGGTCGGCGAGCCGGTCGGCCGCGGCCTCGGGGCGGAAGCGAGCGATGCGGCTCCACAGCCCGACGTACCAGGTGTGCGGGGTCTGCGCCTGCAGACCCACGAGGTGCTCGACCACGTCGGGGACCGGCCGGGTGGTGCGTTCCAGCAGGAACTGGCGGGCGAGGGTGGCCCGGTTCAGCGCGCGCGGGCCGAGCACCTGGGTCACGGGATCAGCCCCGCAACCCGGCGAAGAACCGCCGCAGGTCCCCGACGAGCAGCTCCGGCGCCTGGTGGGCGGGGTAGTGGCCGCCGCGGTCGAACTCGGTCCACGACACGATGTTGGCGTGGTCGCGCTCGGCGAAGCGCCGGATGCCCGAGAAGTCGTGCGCGAACGAGGCCAGCCCGAGCGGCGCCGTCGTGGGTCCCTGCGGCTTGTCGGCGTCCGGGGTGTGCCGGTCCTCCCAGTAGAACCGCATCGACGACGCGGTGGTGCGGGTGAACCAGTAGATCGCGACGTTGGTCAGCACGAAGTCGGGGTCGACGGCGTCGCCGAACAGCTGGTAGCTCCACGCCAGCTGGCCCGCCGGTGAGTCGGCGAGTGCGTGCGCCACGTTCTGGGGCTGCGTCGACTGCAGCTCGTTGAAGCCGAACTTCTCCGCGGCGAAGCTCTGCAGCGTGGCGAGCTCGGCCATCTCCGCCTCCGACATCCCCTCGAACTCCGCCGGGTCGCCCGAGGGGAACGAGAAGATCTGGTCGACGTGCACGCCCACCACGTGCTCCGGGGCGATTCGCCCCAGCTCCGGGGAGACGAACGAGCCCGCGTCGTTGCCGTGCGCGCCGTAGCGCTCGTAACCCAGCCGGGCCATCAGCTCCTTCCAGGCCCGCGCGGTGCGGTAGCGGTTCCAGCCGGGCTCGGTGGTCGGGCCGGAGAACGCGTAGCCCGGCAGCGACGGGATCACGAGATGGAAGGCCTGTGCGGGGTCGCCTCCGTGGGCCCGCGGGTCGGTGAGCGGGCCGATCACGTCGAGGAACTCGACGAACGAGCCCGGCCAGCCGTGCGTGAGGACAAGCGGGAAGGCGTGCGGCTCGGGGGAGCGGACGTGCAGGAAGTGGATGTTCTGCCCGTCGATCGTGGTCGTGAACTGCGGGATCTCGTTGAGCCGCTTCTCGACGGCCCGCCAGTCGAACTCGTCGCGCCAGCGGCGCACCAGCTCGCGCACCGGGTCGACGCGCACGCCGTGGTCGCCGCCGGTCGCCAGCTCCTCGGTGTACCGGGTGCGGGCGAGGCGGTCGGCGAGGTCGTCGAGGTCGGCCTGGGGGATGTCGATGCGGAAGGGCGTGATCTCCATGAACGCGACGCTATAGGCGAATCAGGCAAGGTTCGTTCCTGATGGTCGGGCAGACTTCACGCCGTGTTGGAGACCTCTGCGCGACTGCTGCGCCTCCTGTCGCTCCTGCAGTCCCGCCGCGAATGGACCGGGCCGGAGCTCGCCCAGCGGCTGGAGGTGAGCGAGCGGACCGTCCGCAACGACATCGAGCGGCTGCGCTCGCTCGGCTACCCGGTCGACGCCAACCGGGGCGCCGTGGGCGGATACCGGCTCGGCGCGGGCGCGCAGCTGCCGCCGTTGCTGCTCGACGACGACGAGGCCGTGGCCACGGTGCTCGGCCTGCGGGCGGCCACCGGGCTCGCCGGGGTCGAGGAGGTCTCGCTGCGCGCGCTGGCGAAGATCGAGCAGGTGCTGCCCCGGCGGCTGCGTCGGCGGGTGGCGGCGCTGGGCGAGTACGCGCTGCGCGTGCCCGACGACGCGCCCCCTCCGCAGGTCGACGCCGAGGTGCTCACCACGCTCGCCGCCGCCTGCCGGGACTCCGAGCGGCTGCGTTTCGACTACCGCACCCACGGCGGTGGCGACTCGCGGCGCGACGTCGAGCCCTACCGCCTGATCGCCTGGGGCCGGCGCTGGTACCTGCTCGCCTGGGACGTCGAGCGCGGCGACTGGCGCACCTTCCGCGCCGACCGCATCACCCCGCGCATCCCCACCGGGCCGCGCTTCACCCCGCGTCCACTGCCCGCCGACGACGTCACCGCCTACCTGTCCGGCCGCGTCTCCGCCGCGGCGTGGCGGTACCGGGCGCGCGTGGTGGTGCACGCACCCGCCGACGAGATCGCGGCGCGCATCACGGCAGCGGTCGGGCACGTCGAGGCGCGCGACGCCGGGACGTGCGTCCTCCACACCGGGTCGGACAGCCTCGACAGCCTCGCCGTGCACCTCGGCCTGCTCGGCGTGGACTTCGAGGTGGCCGACCCGCCGGAGCTGGTGGAGCACATCGCGCTCCTCGCCGGGCGCTACACGCGCGCGGCGCGGCTGCGTGAGACGCGTGTGAAGCGGGATCAGGCATCCCGCTAGCCTCGGCCGCGACTGCGAAGGAGGGCGGGCCATGGCGGCGCCGGCGTCGTACGACGAGATCGCGGACTGGTACGAGACCGAGTTCCTGCCCCGCAGCTCGGCGGACGATCCGCTCGGGGTCGACCGGTCGCTTCGCGACCTGCTCGGGCCGGGCGACGGGATCTGCCTCGAGATCGGCTGCGGCACCGGGGTGCACGCGGCGAGCGTGCGCGCGCTGGGCTGGACGCCGGTCGGTGTCGACGTCTCGGCCGGCATGCTCCGGCACGCACGGGGCCGGCTCGCGTGCGCCCGCGCCGACGCCGAACGGCTGCCGGTGGCCGACCGGGCGGTGGACGCGGCCATCGCGATGATGGTCCACACCGACATGTCCGCCTACGCGGCCGTGCTCCGCGAGGTCGCGAGGGTGCTGCGCCCGGGCGGCGTGTTCGTCCACGTCGGCGTGCACCCGTGCTTCTGCGGCGGGTTCGCCGACCGCTCCGATCCGGACGCCGTGGTGATCCGCCCGGGATACGGCGACCGGCACTGGACGAAGGAGTCCTGGACCGACCAGGGCATCCGGGACAAGATCGGCGCGAGCCACTTCCCGCTCGCGGAGCTGCTGAACGCCGTGCTGGACGCCGGGATGGTGCCGGAACGGTTCGTCGAGAGCGGCGGCTCGACGCCCGCGGTGCTGGCGCTGCGGGCCCGCATTCCGGCTCCCGCCCCGCGCTGAGCGGCGCATTACGCCCTGTCGGTGGAACGCGCGGGCAGTGGCGTAAGGCTATTGTGCTGATATTGCGCTTACGGGGGTCGCATGGAGACGAGCGGATACCGGATCAACGGCGCAGGCACGGCGGTCGCGTTGGTCAACGCGGTCACCTCGGGTGCGGGGAGCTCGGACCGCGGGCTCGCGGAGCTGCTCGGCGCGCATCGCTACCTGGTGCCCGAACCGTCCGCGGCGGACGTGGACCGGCTGCGGGACTGGGCGCACCGGCTCCGCCCCGCGTTCGGTGGCCCCGGGGTGATCGCGCTGCTCAACGAGCTGCTCGCGGACGTGCCGTTGCAGCCGCACATCTCCGACCACGGCCTCGGCCCGCACCTGCACTACGGCGAGCCGGGCGCGGGTCTCGTCGACCGGGTGCGGGCCAACACGGCGTTCGGCCTCGCGCTGGCCGTGTGCGAGCACGGCGCCGAGCGGCTCGGGTGCTGCAAGGCCGCGGGCTGTGACCGCGTGTACGCCGACGTCCAGCGCGGCCCTCGGCGCCGCTACTGCTCGCGGGCGTGCCAGAACCGCAGCTCGGCGGCGGCCTTCCGGGCCCGGCGCGCTTCCTGAACCGTGCGGTGCCGGACGCCGCGCGGCACCCTCGCCGTGCTGTCGGTGACGTTGCTGCTGCTGAAGTCGACGTGGTTCTCCGCCACCGCGGTGATCCCACAGGTGCGCGCCGAGTGGGGGCTCTCGGGGGAGGGCGTGGCGTGGCTGACGATCGCGGTGCAGTGGGGTTTCGTCGCCGGCGCGCTCCTGTCCGCCGCGTTCACCGTGGCCGACGCGATCGCGCCCACCCGGCTGATCTTCCTGTCCTCGCTCGGCGCGGCAGGCGCCAACCTGCTCCTCCTCGCCACCGGTGGCCTCGCCCTCGGCGTCACCGCCCGGTTCGCCACGGGGTTCTTCATCGCGGGGGTCTACCCGCCAGCGCTCAAGCTGATCTCCACCTGGTACCGGCACCGGCGGGGCGCGGCCATGGGCCTGCTGGTCGGTGCGCTGAGCGTCAGTTCCGGGGTGCCGCACCTGGTGAACGGCCTCGGCGGGCTGGACTGGCGGATCGTCATCGTCACCACCTCGGTCCTCACCGTCGCCGGCGGCGTGGTCACGCTCGTCGCCATCGCGGAGGGCCCCTTCCCGTTCCCGGCAGCTGTGTTCGACCCGAGGCAGGTCCGGGCCGTGCTGCGCGACCGCGGCACCCGCCTCGCCGTGATCGGCTACCTGTGCCACATGTGGGAGCTGTACGCCATGTGGGCCTGGTTCCTCGTCTTCTTCACCGCGGCGATGCACCGCCGAGGGCTGGACGACCCGGTGCTGGCCGCGTACGTCACGTTCGCGGTGTTCGCGGTCGGCGGGCTCGCCAACTGGAGTTGCGGCGCCCTGGGCGACCGGATCGGCCGCGAGCGCACCGCGATCGCGATGCTGGCCGTCTCGGGCACATGCGCGGCCACGATCGGGCTGCTGCTCGATGCGCCGTTGTGGCTGCTCGTCGTCGTCGGGTTGGTGTGGGGCTACAGCGTGGTCGGGGACTCCACCCAGTTCTCCACGCTCGTCACGGAGCTGGCCGACCAGAGCTACGTCGGCACCGCATTGACCGTGCAGATGGCGCTCGGGTTCCTGCTCACCGGCGCGACGATCTGGCTCGTTCCCGCCATCGAGCAGGCAGCCGGCTGGCACTGGGCGCTCGCCGTGCTCGCCGTCGGCCCTCTCGTCGGGATCGTCGCGATGCACCGGCTCCTCAGAAGTCGCTCGCCGTGACCGGAGGACCACGGATACGGTCCCCGGCGTGATCTACGAGCACCCGCTGGCCTACCTGCTCGGGATCGAAGGCGTCGCCCTGCTGCGCGGGTTCGTCGGCGAGTACGACCGCGAGTTCGTGGAAGCGCGGATCGCGGAGGTCCGCCGGCTGCTCGCCGACGAGACGCTGGCCGGCGCGGCCGTCGCCGTCGAACGGGTGGGCACAGTCGAGGGCTACCGGATCTGGTCGGCCACCTACGACGACGGTCGCAACACCGCGTTCGACTTCGACGAGCCGATCGTCGAGGAGATCGTGGACGCGGTCCCCGCGGGGGTCGCGGTCGACGCCGCCTGCGGCACCGGCCGGTTCTCCGCGCTGCTGGCCGCGCGCGGGCATCGGGTGATCGGAGTGGACAGCTCGCCGGAGATGCTCGCCCGGGCCCGGGCGAACGTCGCAGGCGCGGACTTCCGGTCGGGCGAGCTCGCCGCACTGCCGGTCGCCGACACGTCCGCCGACCTCGTGACCTGCGGCCTGGCGCTGTCCCACGTCCCCAACCTCCGCCCGGCCTTCACGGAGTTCGCGCGGGTCCTGCGTCCCGGTGGCCACCTGGTGATCTCCGACATGCACCCCGAGCGCATCCTGCGTGGCGCCAACCCCACCCTCCGCGACCCGGACGGACGCCCCGGCCGGCTGCCCGGCCACCGCCACCTCGTGGGTGACTACTTGCGCGCAGCGCTCGCTGCGGGTCTGGAGCTGCGCCGCTGCGAGGAGCCCGTCACGGAACCCTCCCCTCTCGGGCCTCCGGCGACGGAGCTGGGGCCGTGGGAGGTCTGGCCGTGGTCGCTCGCCGCGGTGGTGCCGGAGGCCGCGAGGGCGGCTGACGCAGGCGTCCCCGTCGAGATCATCTGGCACTTCCAGCTGGCGCAGCGGCCGTGAGCTGCGGGTAGAGCACCGGCAGCTCGGCCGAGAGCCCACTGCGGACCGTGCGGCTGACGTCGTCGGCCACCACCTCGAGCGCGCTGTCCGCGACCCCGTCGAGGGCGAGCGCGGCGATCACCGCCGGGTCGCTCTTGGCCACGTCGAGGTGGGCGACCATGTCGGTGTCCATGTACCCGACGTGCAGGGCCGTGGTGGTGATGCCGCGCGGCGCCAGCTCCAGGCGCAGGGAGTTGGTGAGCGCCAGCTCGGCCGCCTTCGCGGCGCTGTAGGCGCCCGACGTGGCCGGGTGGAACCAGGACAGCACCGAGAGCACGTTGAGCACCGCCCCGCCGCCGTTCGCCGCGATGATCGGGGCAAAGGCCCTGGTGACGGCCAGTGTTCCGAAGTAGTGGGTCTCCATCTCCAGGCGGATGGCGGCCGGGTCGCCGTCGAGCAGGGTGGCGCGGGTGCTCGAGCCGGCGTTGTTGACCAGCACGGTCACGTCGGCCGCCGCGGCCGCTGCGGCGGCCACCGACACCGGGTCGGTGATGTCCAGCCGCAGCGGGGTGACGCCGGGCAGGTCCACGGCCTCCGGGTTGCGGGCCGCCGCGTACACCTTCCGCGCCCCGCGCTCCAGCAGACCGGCGGCGAGGCGCCGCCCCAGGCCCCGGTTCGCCCCCGTGACCAGCGCGACCGAGTTCCGGATCTCCATGATGCCCTCCCAGGCTGTGTAGGTTCTTCCAAGTTAGCCCTCTGCATAGGAAAAGCCAACCCAGCTCGGTATGATGGTCCCGTGGCTGTGACGGAGCAGACGTGCTCGATCGCGCGCTCGCTGGAGGTGCTCGGCGAGCGCTGGACGTTCCTGATCCTGCGCGAGGCGCTGTCGGGCACCTCGCGCTTCGCCGACTTCCGGTCCGCGCTCGGCGTGGCGCCGGACATCCTCTCCGACCGCCTCGCCACCCTCGTGGACGCGGGCGTGCTGGAGAAGCGGCCCTACCGCGAACCCGGCGCGCGGGCGCGCGACAGCTACCACCTCACGGAGGCGGGCCACGAGCTGAAGGTCGTGCTCGGGGCGCTGCAGCAGTGGGGCGACCAGCACCGCCCCTACGAGCCGGGCCCGACGGTGGTTCGCCGCTCAGCCGACGGCCGCCCGTTGCACGTGGCGTTCGTGGACGAGGAGGGCGTCGAGGTCCCGCTGGATGAGGTCCGCTTCCGGCGGACGTCCACGTACCCGGCCTGACGGCGTCACGCCGGCGGGCCGACCCGCCGTCAGTGCGCCGCTTCGGCAACTCCACGTGTGCGCGGAGTGTTCCCGCTCACCCCGGCAGCGCCAGCTCGTACCGGCTGACGCCGACCGCGGACCCCGGCTCTCCGCGCCCACCGGGCGGTCCGGTGACCTCGACGTCGCCACGATGGCGGAACCCGGCCGCCTCGTAGTAGTCGCGAAGCCTGCGGTTCGACGCCACGCAGTCCAGCCGCAGGTAGTGGCATCCCTCCGCGGCCGCCCGCCTCGCTGCCCAGCCGAGGATCCGGCCGCCGAGCCCGGCGGCGACGCGGCGGACCGCGAGCCGGTGCACGTAGGTGGCGGAGGCCGGATGGTCGGCCCACAACCTGTCGGCCCGGTCGAGCGTCACCGTGGCGAGGACGTGCTCGTCGTCGACCGCCAGCCAGGTCTCGCCTGCGAGCACCGCCGGCTCGACCCGTACCCGCTCGAAGCGGGGCGGCCACTGCCGCACGCCGCGCGCGTCCAGCCAGCCCGCCACCTCGTCGAGCACGGCGAGCACGTCTGCGATCTCCCCGGTTCCGGCGCGGCGCATCGTGGGCGGAACGTGCTCGCTCCTCACGACATGTCCCAGAGCAACCGGTAGTAGGCGATCCGCCGCCGGTCAGGCGCGATCCCGTACCCCTTGTAGACGAAGCCGTCGTAGCCCGGCCCGTAGTTCCACTCCGTGCTCCAGGACGCGACAGCGAGGTCGGCCCACCGGTCGGCCACGCCGAGCGAACCGAGGTCCACGTGTGCGGCGAACGTGCCGTCGTCGTGCAGGAGGGTGTTCGGGGCGCAGGCGTCGCCGTGGCAGACCACGAGGCGGTCGATCGGCGGCGGCTCGGCGAGGTCCGGATGCCGGGGCTCCGCGCGGGCGAGCCTGCGCTCGACGCTCCAGTCGAACGGACACTCCTCGACGGGCAGGGCGTCGTGGAGCAGGCGCAGGCCGCGCCCGATCGCCGTCGCCGCGGTGGCCGGCTCGGCGATCCACCTCGGGTCCACCGCCGAGCGGCCCGGCACTTCCTCCGTCACCAGCCATGATCCGTCCGCGTCCCCGCCCAGCTCGAGCACGTGGGGAACCGGCACTCGTCCCTGTGCCCACCTCAGTCGCTCCGCCTCGCCGGCGAGGTCGATCTCCGGGGTGCCGGTGGCGACCCACTTCGCGTACCGGACGCGGCCCTCCCCACCGCCCAGGCGGAAGGTGAGCCCGCCCAGCAGGTTCTGCCACACCGGGACGAGCGGATCTCCGCCCGCGAGCTTCGCGATGACGGCGGGGACGGCAACCGGGTCGGTGGGGCTACCAGCGAGGTCGGGTCGGCTCACGGTTCCATGATCGTGACGCGCTCGATCCCATTCCAGCCAGTTGGTGCCGGAAACCTCCCGGCTGCCGGAACGCAGCGTCGTGCCGTTCAGGCTGCCGACTTGACCCGGCGGGGGAGGAGGGCGTCGAGGATGGGTTCGGGGTCGAGGCGATCGGTCCTGTCCTCATGAGTTCGCCCCGCACAGCACGAGACACGGGAGCTCACCCGGGACGCGCCCCGCCAGCCACGCCGCGAAGGGGGCCGCCGCGGCGGGCTCGACGCGCAGCCGGAACTCCTCCCACAGCCGCTCCTGCGCCGAGACGATCTCGGCGTCGCCCACGAGCAGCGGCACCGCGCCGGCGGTCCGCAGCACTGCGAAGGGCACCTCGCCGATCCGGGTGGCGCCCAGGGCGGACGAGGCCACCGAGTCGATCTCCACGTCAACCGGTGTGCCTGCCTCGAGCGCGGCGTGCACCGCCCGGCAGCCGGTCGGCTCGACGGTGACGACCGTGCGGCCCCCGGCGGCGAGTGCGGTGCCGGCGGCCAGGCCGCCACCGCCCGCCGCGACCACGATCGCGTCGACGTCCTGGCAGTCCTCGACGACCTCGGCCGTGGCCGTCCCCTGCCCGGCCACGACGGCGGGGTCGTCGTAGGCGTGCACGTACCGGCCGGGTTCGGCGCGGGCGGCCACCGCGGCGTCGGCGTAGGTCTCGCCGTGGCGGATCAGCTTGGCCCCGGTCGCCTCGATGCGCCTCGCCTTGCTCTCGGGCACTTCGCGCGGCACGTAGACGACCGCCGGGACGCCGAGGACGCCGGCCGCGGTGGCGACGCCGAGCCCGTGGTTGCCGCCGGACGCCGTGACCACGCGCTCCGGCGGTTCGGCGGAGAGCAGCGCGTTCAGGGCTCCCCGGATCTTGAACGACCCGCTGCGCTGCAGGTGTTCGAGCTTCAGCAGCACCGGCCGGCCGTCGACGTCGGCGCGCAGGATCGGGGTCCGTCGGACGTGCGGGGCCACGCGGGTCGCGGCGGTGGCGACGTCGGCGGCGGTCGGGAGGGGCGTCATACGCCGAGGATGCGCCGTCCCGATCGTTAAGCTGTAGTTCGACTTGCTCAACCAGCATTAGGAACACTGATGGCATTGGACGCGGGCCGGGTGCGGGTGCTCGTCGAGGTGGCTCATGCCGGCTCGATCGCCGCGGCGGCCGCGCGAATGGGGTTCACGCCGTCGGCGCTCTCGCAGCAGCTCGCGAAACTGGAGCGCGAGGTCGGCACGGCCCTGATCGAACGGGGACGAGCCGGCACGCGGCTGACCGGGCCGGGACAGGTTCTGCTGGAGCACGGTGAGCGGGTGCTCGGAGAACTGCGCGACGCCGAGCAGGCCGTGCGCGCTGCCGCGGGCGCGGAGCCGCGGCGCATCGCGGTCGGCGCGTTCTCGACCGCGGCCCGGACGCTGCTGCCCCGGGCGCTGGCCGCCCTGAAGGAGGAGCGGCCGGGGATCCGCACCTCGCTCGTGGACATCGAGCCGCCCGACGGGTACGGCCTGGTCGCCGCGCGCGAGCTCGACCTGCTCGTCACCCACCGTTACCCGGGGGTGGCGCTGCCGGCGGTCCGCGGCCTGCGCCGCCGGCTCCTCCTCCGGGATCCGCTGCGCCTGGTGCTCCCGCGGGGGCACCGGCTCGCCACCGCCCCGGAGATCGCGCTCGCCGACCTCGCCGACGAGGACTGGGTCTCCGGTGCGCCCGGCGTGCCCAACCGGGTGTGCCTGGACTCGCTCGGCCCGCTGCACGTGGCGTACGAGACCAGGGACTATGAGGTCACGCTCGCGCTCGTCGAGGCAGGGCTCGGTGTGTCCTTCGTGCCGGCGAGCCTGCTGGGAGGGCAGCGGGGGGTCGTCGTGCGGGACCTGCGGGGTCGCGCTCCGGTCCGCGAGGTCCACGTCGTGCACCCGCCCCGGCCGTCCGCGGCGGTGGTCGAGCTCCTCAGCCGGTTGCGGCCAGCAGATCCTTGATCGCCCGGACGCCCGCTGCCGCCCCGCCACCCTCGCCCACGGTGTCGGCCAGTGCCTTCGCGGCCGTGCGGCGGGACGGGTCGGCGAGCGTGCGTTCGACGGCCGCGCGGAGCTCGCCGGGCGGGACCGGGCGATTGGACAGGTTGTGCCGCAGCACGACCGCGGCGCCGCGTTCGGCGACGGACCGGCCGATGAGTAGCTGCTCGAACTGCTGGGGGATGACGACGAGCGGCACGCCGTTCGCCAGGCCTTCGAGGGCACTGTTCATGCCGCCGTGGGTGACGAACACCGCGGTGCGCCGGAGCACCTCGAGCTGGGGGACGGACGCGCGGACCAGCGTGTTCGCCGGCGGCGGGCCGAGTCGGGCGGGGTCGGTGTGGGAGCCGACCGCGATCAGCACCCGCGCGGGCAGGTCGGCGAGCACGTCGAAGCAGGTGCGGAAGAAGGCGTCGGCGCCCGAGTGGAGCGTGCCCAGCGACACGAGGACGAGCGGTTCCGGGCCGTCGACGTGGGCGGCGAGCTCGGCGTCGAGATCGCTCACGCGGGTCTGCGGGTCGATGGTGGCCCCGATGTAGTGGCACCGGTCGTCGATACGCGGATCGGGCCGCTGCAGCCAGCGCGGGATCGGGAAGAGCGTGACGTCGCCGAGCGTCGGGAAGGCGGGTCGTGGCGGGAAGAGGTCCTTGCCGAACCGGCGCACCACCCGCTGCCGGGCCGCCACCGCGGCGGGCATGTCGCGCACGGCGGCGCGGAGGAACTGCAACCACTCCCGCGCCGTCTGGCTCCGGAATGCGTCGGTTCCCACCAGCATCGTGGTCATGAACGAGACCGTGGGCAGGCGCAGGCTCCTCGCCACCATGTGGCCCCAGATCGCGTTCGAGTCGTGGGCCACCGCGTCGGGCGGGTCGGCACGGAGCTCGTCCTGCAGGAACGGGACCAGGATCTCCGTGGAGGCCAGCCCGCGAACGACCACGCGTACCGGGCTGCCGGTGCGGGTGGCCTCGGCGATGTCGTCGGCCGTGATCGTCCCGGCCGGGTAGGGGCGGAACTCGGCGCCCGTGCGCTCGATGACGTCCCGGAACTGCTCCGTGGAGTAGTAGGTGACCCGGACGTCCCGGCGCACCAGCTCCCTGACGAGCGGCAGGCTGGGGTTGACGTGGCCGGCCGCGGGCATGCCGGTCATGACGATGCGAGTCACGCGGGTCCTCTCTGCGTGCTGATCGCGGCCGCGAGCGTGGCGCGGAACCGCTCGTACCGCGCGAGGACCGCCGGGGCGACGGCCGCGAGGGCGACCGGGTCGGGGGCCGTCGGTGGCTCCACCGCGGCGTGGACGGTGTGGTGCAGCGCGGCCGCGGTCTCCTCCGGGGAACCGAGAGCCGGCTGCTGGAGGTAGAAGCCGGTCTGCACGGCGCCCACCACGTACATCTGGGTGGGGACGTCCAGGTCGGTGCGCATCAGCCCGTGCTCGCGGAGCAGCCGGAAGAGGTCGGCGGCGAGTTCGCCCCTCCAGGCGTGCACGGGATCGGCGTCCGACCCGTGCGCCAGCTCGCCCAGCACGTCGTCGTCGCGCGCGAACAGCGCCCGCAGCAGCGGACGCCGCTGCACCTCGAGATAGGTCAGGCGGACCTGCTCGGCGATCACGGCCGCCGTCGGATCCCGGCGGACGGCCGCCGTGAGCTCGTCGACGAGGCCGAGCGACTCGCGGATGAGCACGCACACGAAGAGCCAGGTGCGCGACCTGAAGTGCAGGTACACGGTGCCCTTGCCGATGCCGGCGCGCTTCGCGACCTCCTCGATGGTGACCCGCTTGTAGCCCCACCGCAGCACCAGGTCGGCGGCTGCGTCGAGGATCCGCTCGCCGCGGTCCGACATCCCGCCTCCTTGACTCGTGACCAGATTCATCATCTGGTCACGAGGCTACTCCCACGTCAGACGCAGTGCCGTCCGGGCGTCCAGCGGGGAGACGCCGCGCCGGGAGGCGAGCAGCAGCGACCCCTCGGGGCTGCGGGTGTAGACGGGCCGGGGCCAGTCGCTGACCCAGCGCCGCCACGCCCGGGTGAAGAGGTCCGCATGACGTCGGTGCTCGGCCAGCGCGGCCGGCACCGCGTGGTAGGCCACCGCATGGGGACGTGCCCAGCGCGCGGGCGGGCGCCACCCGGCGAGCAGCGTGGCCGGCCACCTGGTTCCCGGATCGGGCGGCACGTAGCGGCCGATCAGGTAGCGCGGGTCGGCGGGCGGGCTGAGCACCTCGTCCAGCGCGGTCGCGTACCGCTCGGAGACAGCCGGATCGGCGCCGGTCAGGCGGAACTGCCACGCCCCCGTCTCGTCGGGCGCGATCGTGACGGCCTCGGCTCCGCGATCGATCTTGCCGGCGGCGTGGAGCGCATCGGCGGTGGCGTAGGCGATCGCCGGCACGTCGGGTGTCGAGACCGCGATCTCATGGAGCAGCCGGCCGCGGCGGTGCGCCTGCCCGGCGTAGGCGCTCGTGCACAGCAGGGCCGCGATCACCGGGACGGCGGCCACCGCCCCGGCACCGGCGGCGAGGAACGCGATGGCGGCGATCGCCGTGACGACGGCGGCGACGGGCCACGGCGTCCGCGTGTCGGTGGACAGGCCGAGGCGCGCCGGCACCACCGCGGGCGGTCGCGGCGCCGCCCGAGCGCGGACGGGAGCGCGTCCCACAACGCGAACGGCGTGCACGGGGCGGTCCGCGTACGGCTCGCCCACCCGCCACAGCTCGCGCACCTGGTCACGGGTGCCGCAGCGCAGGAGCATCCGCTGGTTGAACCGGTCGAACTCCGCGGAGGGCGGCGCCGCGTAGGCGGAGAGCGCCGGGTCGACGTGCGTCACCCCGGCCATGACGTTCCCCTGCTCCGTGACGCCGTAGTAGGCGTCGTGCTTGCGGACGAACCGCTCGAAGTCCGCCGCCCCCTTGGGGTGGTCGTCCGCGACGCACACCACGGACCAGGTGTGCGCGACCTTCCCGGGCCGGCCCGGGTCCCTGCGCAGTGCCCGCCCGCGCAGCTGCACGACGGACGTGCCCGTGGTGGCCTCGGTGAGGTCCACCAGCGTGTTCACGGCGGCGCAGTCCCATCCCTCGCCGAGGATGGCGCGGGTCCCGATCAGCGTCAGCGAGCCGCCGGCCGCGTAGAACCCGGTCGCCAACGGCACCCAGCGACGTGAGGTCCACCCGCCGGTGATCTGCACGACTCCCGTTGCGTCGGAAGGGATCGGATCCAGCCGCAGGTCGGCAGCGACCCGCGCCGCGTACTCGAAGAAGGCGCGCGCGACGGCGGCGTCCGCGGCCACCGTCCGGCCGGTCACCAGGAGCGGTCGCAGCCCCGGCAGCGTCGCGAGGTGGCGCAGCGCGAGCCGGGCCGAGCCCGCGTCGGCGTCGAGCACGCCGACGAGGCCCGATGGCAGCGTGGCGCGGGCCTGCTCGTGGTCGCAGATCACCACCGCGCGCAGCAGCTCGCCGAGGGCCTCGTGCTCGGCGGTGAGGATCCGGCCGGCCGCGTCGATCTTCGCGGCGCTGCGCGCGATCACCCGGTCGACCGGGGAGCGGCCGCTGCGGACGCCGTGCCGGGTGAGCCGGTAGCCGATGCCGGGCAGGGCGGCGCGGACCGAGTCGTACGCGTGGGCGTCGCGCGGGTCGTCGCTGCGGGCGAGGAACCGGCGGGCGTAGACGTGCAGCAGCCGCATCCAGTCGTCGGCGGTCGGTGGGTGCCGGTGCCGCTCGTGGAGTCGTGCCCCGTCCGGGAGCTCCAGCATCCCGGCGTGGTGGAACCGCAGCGCCGCGTCGGCCACCTCGGGGTGCTCGCGGGCGAACCGGTGCCACGGCACCGCGGGGCCCTCGCCCGCGAGGTGCTCACGACGCACCGCGTACCGGTCCAGCCATGGCAGGAAACCGACGGTCGCGAAGCCGGGGTCGACCAGGTCCGCGGTGAGGTCGGCGAACCGTTCGGCCTGCGCCGCGAGCCACGCCTGCTCCCGCCCGGTCGGCGTGGTGAGCCAGGCGAGCTCGGCGAACGGCACCAGCTCGCCCTCGCGCACCATCGCCGGGATCGACGGCCCGGTGACCATCCGCCCGAAGAGGCGGTCCACGAGCGCGCGCTCGTCGCGGGTCAGGGCGCTCGGCGGGGTGGCCGTGAGACCGATGACCGTGGCGTCGGGCAGGCGTTCGAGCACCTCGGCGAGGAGCTCGCCCCAGACGTCCAGCAGGTGGTGGCACTCGTCGAGCACCAGCGTGACCGGTCGCCTGCCCAGCGCGTCCACGAGCTCGCGGCCCGAGGAACGCAGCCGATGGATGTGGACGTCGCGGTCGTGCCCGTCCGGGTCGATCTCGGCGTCGGGGTCGAACGTCGCGAGCGACTGGTAGGTCAGCGCCGTGAGGGCCGCGTCCAGACCCCGGTCGGCCGACCCGGCCGGCGGATCGGGGGTGAACCGGGACCACTCGGCGAGCCACTGCCCCTGGATCGCCGTGTTCGGCGCGAACGCCACGATCGGCTGCCCCAGCCGCCGCGCCGCCTCCAGCCCCACCACGGTCTTGCCCGCCCCCGGCGGCAGCACGACCCACGCCCGCCGTCCACCCCGCGCCAGCACCTTGCCCACCCCGTCGAGCGCGTCGACCTGGTGCCGGCGCAGGGCGACCCCCGGCCGAAGCCCCGCCAGGTCGGCCACCCGCACCCCCTTCGTACTTCACACATCCCGTGCGAACCTCACACAACGCCGGCCCTGTGTGACGTCACCACTCGATCTGTGAAGTGGCGCCGGTGGTCAGGGCGTCCCGTTTCCGTCGCAGCAGGTCCCGCTCTCGGGCGTTGCCGCTCAGCTCGGCCGCGCGGGTCAGTTCCGACCGGGCCTCCTCCACGCGGCCGAGGCGCCTGAGCAGCTCGCCGCGGACGCTCGGCAGGAGGTGGGACCCGGTGAGCGCGCCTGCCGCGGCGAGGTCGTCGACGACGCGCAGCGCCGCGGCCGGTCCCTCGGCCATCGAGATCGCGACCGCCCGGTTGAGCTCGACGACGGGGGAGGGCGCGAGCCGGTTGAGCGCGTCGTACAGCAGGACGATCCGCTCCCAGTCCGTCTCCCCGACCGACGGCGCGGTGGCATGGCATTCCGCGATGGCCGCCTGCAGCCCGTACGCGTCCAGCCCGCGTCCGACGCGTTCGGCACGCGCGAGCGCCGCGCGTCCGCGGCGGATCGCCGCCCGGTCCCACCGACCCCGGTCCTGCTGCTCCAGGAGAACCGGCTCGCCGTCGGGGCCGGTGCGGGCCGGGAACCGTGCTGCAGTCAGCTCCAGCAGCGCGAGCAGGCCGAGGACCTCCGGCTCGTCGGGCATCAGGCGGGCGAGGATCCGCGCCATGCGGATCGCCTCGTGCGCGAGATCGGTGCGGATCAACTCCTGACCCGACGTCGCGGTCGAGCCCTCGGTGAAGATCACGTACACGACGCTGAGCACGGATCCCAGCCGCTCGCGGCGCTCCTGCCCCGTCGGCACCTCGAACCGCACGCGCGCCGCCGCGAGGGTCTTCTTGGCGCGGGTGATCCGCGCCTGCACGGTGGCCGTGGGCACCAGGAACGCCCGCGCGATCTCGTCGCTCGTCAGGCCGCCGATCACGCGCAGCGTCAACGCCACCCGGGCCTCGCGCGACACCACCGGATGGCAGGCGATGAACGCCAGCGCCAGCACGTCGTCGCCGATCCGGTCGGGATCCCAGAGCACGTCTGCGTCCGGCGGAGCGTCGCCCTCGCCGAGCTCGCGGCCGAGTGCGGCGTACCGGTCGTCGAGCGCCGACCGGCGGCGGAACCCGTCGATGGCCCGCCGACGGCCCACGGTGAGCAGCCAGCCCGCGGGGTTGTGCGGGACGCCGTCGCGCGGCCACGTGACGAGCGCCTCGGCCAGCGCTTCCTGGCCGAGGTCCTCGGCGAGCGCGAAGTCGCCGGTGTAGCGGGCGAGGGCGCCGACGATCCGCGCGGATTCGATCCGCCAGACCGCCTCGACCGCCCTTCGCCCGCTTCCGGGCTCGGTGCGGCTCACAGCTGGCCGGTGGCCTCCCGCCATGCCCGCTCCTTCTGGATCCACACGTTGTCCTGCGGGAGCTCGTCGATGCTCGTCACCCGGCGGATCTCGGCCTTCACCCCGGGGCCGGTCATCGGTGCCCGCTTCGCCCACTCGACCGCCTCCTCCTTGGACGCGACGTCGAGGATCCAGAAGCCGCCGAACAGCTCCTTCGTCTCGCCGTACGGCCCGTCCGTCACGACGGGCGTCTCCGCCGAGTAGTCGACCACCACACCCTCGGCGGCGTCGGCGAGCCCTTCGGCGGCGACGAGCACGCCTGCCTGGATCAGCTCGTCGTTGTACCTGCCCATCGACTCGATGATCTGGTCGAAGTCGACGTCGGCGTACGCCGCGAACGACTCGTCGGTCGCGCGCATGATCAGCATGTACTTCACGGTCATCCCCTGGTGTCGGCGGGTCCCGTCCGGACCCTCTCACTCCCCAGGTCGAACGGGGAGCGCCGGGATCGACACCGGGTCCCACGGATTCCCTCGAGCGGGGTGGCGATCAGCCGAGGACGAGCGGGAGCCTCGCGGCCACCTCGCCGAGCTCGGTCTTCTCCTTCTCGCTCGCCGCACGACGTCCGGTGCCGATCAGCAGCACGTCCACGTCCGGGAACGACGCGGGGAACGCCGTCCCCGCGAGCGCTTCGAGCGTGGCGCGGGAATGGGACAGCGCGTCGGCGGCGGGCCCCGCCACGTCCGGGAGACGGGTGATCAGGTCGAGGTGGTGCAGCGTCCACTCCAGGACGTACGCGGACAGGTAGTCGCCCACGGTGAGGACCTGGTCCTTGGTGCCGACCCGGAGATCGGGGTCGGCGAGCTCGGCCGCGCGTCCGGCGGCGGAGCCGACGTCGTCCAGGTGGAACCGGAGCAGCCCCGGCTCCCCGTACGCCGCGGCGACGCGGACGGTCAGCGCGGCGAGCGGGTCGTCACCGGCCGGAGCATCGACGACGTCCCAGTAGGTGACGGCGTTGCGGGTCGGTTCCGCGTCGGTGGGGGTGACGAGGGTGATCAGGACGTCCTGGGCGTCGACGATCAGGTGGTACACCAGGTCCTGCACGAGCCAGCCGCGGCAGCCGGACGGCTGTTCGAAGGCGGTGTCCGGGAGCCCGGCCACCGTCGCGCGCAAGGCTGCCCAGGAACGTGAGAAGAGATCCACATCGGCACGGTAGTGCGGTCCGGTCCAGGGCGACCGATGAATCGCCCCGCGCCTGCCGGTCATACCGGGGTGTACGACGATGCCGACCTGGGAGCTGCCTGATGTGGATCATTGCCGGCCATGTGACCGTCGACGCGGACGAGCGGGACCGGTTCGTCGAGGAGCACCGCGATCTCGTCGAGCGGGCCCGCCAGGCACCGGGCTGTCTCGACGTGGCCATCACGGCCGACCCGGTCGATCCCCGGCGGATCAACAACTACGAGCGGTGGGACTCGTGGGACGCGATCGAGGCGTGGCGGGCGCGGGCTCATGCGCCGGACACCGGCATCGCGTTCCACGACGTCGATGTGACGGCCTTCGAGGTCGCGAGCACCCGCCCGCCCTTCTGAGCTCGACATCTTCGTTTCGGCAGGCCGCGTGCGCCTACGCCGCGAAGGTCGGCAACGTGAGGGCGGTGTGCGCAGGCCGCCCGGTCTCCGGCGGCAGGGTGGTGAGGCCGCGGAGCCGCTCGTTGCGTTGCGCGAGGGCCTCGGCGGTGGCCGGGAAGAGCGCGGCAGCGCCCTCGCCGACCTGCGCCTGGTTCAGCTCGACGAACCCGCGGGTATCGCGTTCGTAGGCGGCGAACGCGGCGGTGTGGTCGCGATGGGTGGCGAGCGTTCCGGCGAGCATGTAGGCGCCGACGAGCGCGAGGCTGGAGCCCTGCCCGGTCAGGAACGACGGTGCGGCGGCGGCGTCGCCGACGAGCGCCACCCGGCCGCTGGTCCAGCGCGGCTGGCGGATCTGGCTCACGACGTCGAAGAACAGGTCGTCCGCGTCGCGCATGGCGGCAACCATCGCCGGGATCTCCCACCCGTCGTCGGCGAATGCGGCGGCGACGAGGTCGCGTTGGGCCGCGGGGTCGCGGAAGGCGTCGAAGGGCGGTCCGGGGCGCGCGAAGACGAGGAAGCCGTGCAGCTCGGCGCTGTCCCGGACGGCGTAGAGCGCCGCGCCCCGGCCGGGGGTGCTCCAGAGCACGCCCTCGTGGGAGAGGCCGAAGGTGTTGGGCATCGTGAACCCGGCGAAGCAGTAGCCCAGGTAGCGGTGGAACTGCTCCTCGGGGCCGAACACGAGCTCCCGGGTCCGCGAGTGCAGGCCGTCGGCCCCGACCACGAGGTCGAAGCTGCGGTGGACGCCGCTGCGGAAGGTGACGTCGACACCGTGCTCGTGCTGGGTCAAGCCATCGATGGAGTCGTCGAACACGAACTCGACGTCGTCGGCCACCGTCCGGTACAGGACACCGGTCAGGTCCCCTCGGCGCACCTCGACGTCGTGTCCTTCGACCCCACCGGTCACCGCCTGCGGATGGACCGACGCCACCGTGCTGCCGTCGCCATCGAGGAAGGTCAGGCGGCGCGACTCGATGTGCGCCTCCTGCAGCTGCGGCAGGATCCCCATCCGCCGGGCCACCTCCAACGCGGTGCCCCGCACGTCGATCGGATACCCGCCGCCGCGCACCCCGGGAGCCTTCTCCACCACCGTCACCGCGAACCCGTACCGGTGCAGCCAGTACGCCACGGCCGGGCCGGCGATGCTCGCGCCGGAGACCAGGACCGTGCCCTTCGTCGCCGTTGCCATGTCCTTCGTCAACTCCTCGACTCCGCGCGGATCGGTCGCGATCCGCGCACCAACTCGACGGCCAGCACCGCGGCGGCCGCGAACGCGACGGCGGCGATCGCGATGCAGCCGAAGACACCCGCGGCGGTGTTCACCGTGTCGCCGTCGACGACCGCGGTGGTGGACGTGAGCACCGCCGCACCCACGAAGTTGAGGACCACCGAACCGATCGCGATCACGACCATCACCAGGCTGGACACGACGCCCTGCCGGTCGGCGGGCGCCAGGCTGCCCGCCATGTTGAAGCCGGCTGTCCCGAGCGCTCCGACCGTCAGACCCAGCAGGAACGCGGACCCGAGCGCAGCGGGCAGCTGGGAGGCCCCGAGGAACATCCCGAGGATGCCCACCAGCCCGAGCAGCACAGCACCGGCCAGCGTCACGGCCGGCCCGATGCGCGCCGCGAGCAGACCGGACAGCGGACCCCCGAGCGTGACGCCGATCGCGGGCAGGGCGAGCAACAGCGCCACCGATCCCTGGTCGGCGAGCCCGTAGCCGAGCTGCTGGCCCGCCGAGACGTCGGCGATGAGCGGGATGAGCTGCAGCACGCTCTGGTACGAACCGGCGGCGAGGAAGAGGACGAGGAGCGTGAGCACCAGCGGCAGGCCGAGGTTCCGGACGTCGATCAAGGGTTCGGGTTTGCGGCTCGACACCAGGAACCACCGGGCCAGTGCCGCGGCGCCGGCGACGAGGAGCACCAGCGGACCGGCGGCGAGCCAGCCGAACTCCGACCCGAGGCTGATGTAGCTGAGCACCCCGGCCAGGCCGCTGCCGAGGAGCAGCGCACCGGCCACATCGATCCGGCCCGGCGTCCTGACCCGGGATTCGGGGATGACGAGGACCACGCAGATCGCCATCGCGGCCGCGACGACGGCCGCGACCACGAACAGGACCTGGAAGCCGACCTCCACGGCCAGTCGCTCGACGAGGAACCGGGAAGCGATGTTGAGCACCGCGGATCCGGAGGTCACGATGCCCACGACGACCATCGCAGTGCGGTGCGCGAAGACGGGTGTCCAAGCGCACCGTCTACGACCACTTCGGTGACAAGCTGTCCCTCTTCCGGAGCGTCCTCCGACGCGTCGACGACGCCATGCTCACGACCGTGCGCACGGCGATCGAGCAGGAGCTCACCGACGGGCGCGACCTGCGCGAGGCCCTGCTCGCCTTCCTGCAGCGGATGACGACGGACGCGGTCCCGTCACCGACCTACGCGACCTTCCGGCGCCTGAACGCCCGCGCGGCGTCGGCGCCACGGCTGCCGGACAGGTCGGGCGAGGAGCGCGTGCGGCTCCTGGAGGAGCGGTTCGCGCAGCTCGCGGCGGCCGGCGAGCTCGAGGTGAGCGATCCGCGCCGTGCCGTGCAGCACTTCAACGCGCTGACCATGCGCCTCGTCCTCGATGCGATCGACGGGGACCCGGCAGGTGCGGTGAGCAGGTCGGAGATCCAGGAGATCATCACCGACGGCGTGGACGCGTTCCTCCGCGCCTACCGCTGAGCGGCGAGTCCGCGTCACCGTGCACATGCCCCGGTGACGGTGCACGCCGTCGAACACGTGCACGGCGACGCGAACGTGTGGCCGGCGTGGCGCCGGCTACCGCTTGCCGACGGTGTAGGTCAGGTGGGTCACCCGGGTCGAGGCGGCGGAGCGGACCTGGTTCAGGGCCAGGCGGTCGGGGTCCACGCGGTCGAACAGGCGGATGCCGGTGCCGAACAGCACGGGCGCGAGCGTGACCGAGAACTCGTCGATCAGGCCGGTGTCCAGGTACTCCTGGATCGTCTCGCCGCCGCCGGCGATGCGGACGTCGCGGTCGCCTGCGGCCTCGCGGGCCTGGTCGAGCGCGCTCTCGATGCCGTCGTTGACGAAGTGGAAGGTGGTGCCGCCCGGCCGCTCCCACGGGTCGCGCTCGGTGTGGGTGACGACGAAGACCGGGGTGTGGAACGGGGCCTCCGCCGGCCATGCCTGCTCGCCGAGGTCGAACATGCGCTTGCCCATGACGCTCGCGCCGGTGCGCTCGTACGTCGCCCGTGCGATGTCGTTGTCGACGCCCTCCTCGCCGCCCTCGCCGAGCTTGAGGTTCTCCCGGAACCAGCGCTGCGGGAACAGCCACGCCTGCAGTTCCGACCACTTCGACGTCCAGCGCCTGACGCCCGGGTCGTCCTGCTTCTCGGGCGAGAAGGCGTCCTCGGCCGGCACGGCCTCGGGTGCCATGAAACCGTCGAGCGACATCGTCACGCTGAAGAACACCTTCCCGGCCATCAGCTCTCCGCTCCCTTCGGGGTGGTCTCGTTCCGGGTGAGTTCGGCGACGTAGGCCGCCAGGTTGCGCAGGGTCTGCTCGCCGCCCTCGATCGCGTGGTACTTCTCCACCGCCTCGTCGCGGAGTTCCTTGGTGGGGAACACCGTGTGCATCACGATCCGGGTCTCGTCCCCGGCCGGCTCGAAGGCCAGGACCGACTCGAAGGCGTTGGGGTCGTCGCGGGACTCGCCGTGCAGCAGCGTGATCCGCTCCGGCGGGACGATCTCCCGCCAGGTGATCCACTCCTGGTAGTCGGTCCCGTCCGGCCCGTGCATCACGAAGTCCCAGGCCCCGCCGACGCGGAACTCGAAGGACCGCGTGGTGGTGGTGAAACCCTCCGGTCCCCACCACCCCGACAGGTGCCGGACCTGCGTGAACGCTTCGAACACCAGCTCCCGTGGTGCGCTGATGACCCTGGACATCACGATCTCGCGGTCCGCGGTCGCGTGTTCGGGCTCGCCGCCGCTACTGGTCGTCGCCATCCGGTGGTTCCTCCCGCCGTTCCTGTTTCAGGTCCTGCACGTACTCGTCCAGCCGGTCGAAGCTCCCGCTCCAGAACCGCTCGAAGCCGCCCAGCCACTCGTGCACCGGCCGCAGCCCGTGGGCGTCCAGGTCGTACAGCCGCTGCTTGCCCGCCCCGCGGACCCGCACGAGCCCGACCTCCCGGAGCACCCGCAGGTGCTTGGACGCCTGCGGCTGGCTCATCCCCAGATCCCGCGCCAGCTCGGTCACCGGCCGCTCGCCGCCCCGCAGCAGGACCAGGATCTCCCGCCGCTGCGGCTCGGCGATCGCGTTGAACGCGTCCGAGGTCGTCGCCGCTCGTGCCATGGCGGCGATCATATGCCTATATCGGAAAGTGTCAACGGAGCCGCATCACGAGCGGGGTTGTGTGACCAACGCCCCGCAGCGACTGGGAGGCAGGTGGAAGACCGCGGGAAGGGCGGGCACCACTTGGGCGCGCAATGGGCACAGATGGCCGGAACCGGCCCCTCGGCGGCACACCTCCGGCGGGCCCGTGCGCCGACTTCTGGCCGGAGCAGCTCGGTTCTGGGGGGTCCGGGGGGCGGAGCCCCGCCGGCAGGGGGTGCGGGGGCTTGGCCCCCGCAAGGCGAATGCACTCGATGATGGCTCGCGCACTCCGCGAGCACACCTCGGCCGATCGAGTGCCCCCGGCAGGATTCGAACCTGCGCTCCCGCCTCCGGAGGGCGGTGCTCTATCCCCTGAGCTACGGGGGCCGTGCGATGAGGTAAACCCTAGCGCACGCCCGGATCTACAGCGGCAGGGGTTGCCCCCCGCGCGCGGTGAGCAGTTGGCGCAGGTAGTCGCTCTCGCTGGTCTGGGAGCGGAGCATCTGCGCGGCCAGGTTCCGGACCTGCGGGACGGACGCGCGCTCGGTTGCGTACTGCAGCATGCCGGCGCCGCCCTCGTGGTGGCGCAGCATGAGCTGCAGGAACAGGACGTCGAGCTGGGGGCCGCTCGCGGCGCGCAGGGCGGCGAGCTCCTCGTCGCTCGCCATCCCCGGCATGGTGCTGGCTCCGCCTGCGGGTGCCGGGGCGTGGTCGTGCGTCGCCCCGGTCATCCAGGCCATGTGTCCGCCGGCCGGGAGAGCCGAGGCGCCCCACAGCTCCAGCCAGCCCTGCATGCGGCCGATCTGCGCGGTCTGCGTGGCCTCGATGTCGGCGGCGAGCTGGTGCAGGACCGGGTCGGTGGTGTGGTCGCGCTCCCACGAGGCCATCGTGACGGCCTGCTGGTGGTGGACGGTCATGTCCTGGGAGAACCCGACGTCCACCGAGTCCGTCGCCGGGACGGCGGGCGGACCCGAGCCGGGCACGCCGCTGATGAGCAGCCCGCCCGCCGCGCCGAGCAGCAGCAGCCCGACGACCGCGACGACGGCGAGGACGGGCCGGATCCAGCGCGCCTCCTGCGGAGCGGGCCGCTCCGCCTCGGCGGGTGCGGTGGGGGTGCCCACGGCCATCAGGAGCCGGCGGCGGGCGCTGCTCCGGCCGGTGCCGGCACCGTGCTCTCCGGGTACGCGCCGGGAGTGCCAGGAGCCGGGGCCGGCTCGAACGGCGGCGGGTTGTCCTGCTGGAAGCCGCCCTCCTGCGGGCCGACCTCGTTGCAGCTCGCGCCGGGCTCGGGGTACTGGTACTGGTTCAGCCGCAGCGCGTGGATGAACTGGTCGATCCGCGGGTCGTTCGCGTCCGCCAGCTTGAGCTGGTGACCCCAGGACTGCAGGGAGATCGGCTGGTCCTGCCCGGGGAAGGGTGACATCAACGTGTACGGCTGGCCGTCGACCTTGCTGCGCAGCGTCTCCAGCGCGGCGCCGGTGACCTGGTCCGGGTTGTAGGTGATCCAGATGGCCCCGTGCTCCATCGAGTGCACGGCGTTCTCGCTCCGGATGGCCACCGGGTAGTCGACGCCGTTGCACGTGGCCCAGCTGTAGTCGTGGGCGCCGCCCATCGGCGGGTTGTGGGTGTACGCGACGCGGGTGGCCCGGTCGACGTGCAGTCCGCCCTCGTACGGCTGGACCACCACGCCGGCGATCTGGGTGGACGGGTCCTGCTTCTCCGCGGTGGGCGTGAACGGCGCCATCGCGTCGGCCTGGGCCTGGTTCTCCTGGCTGCGCATGAACGCGTAGCCGAAGACGACGCCGGCGAAGAGCGCCACGACGACGACGGCGGCGATGAGTCCCCACGGGGTGGACTTCTGCACGACCACCGTCGGCCGGGACTTGCGGACCGCCTTGCTCGTCTTGCCGCTGACCATGAACCGTCCAGACCTCGGAATCTCGGGGTGCGCGCGCCATCACTCGGACGGCCCTTGCGACAACCGAGTGTAGGAGCGGCGCATGAGAAACCCGTGAGCGCACCTGCCTAAACTTGACGGGTGACTCCCGACGTGCTTGCCGAACTGGTCCGTGCCGCTGCGTCCGAGGTCCTGACGCGACGCGGCCTGGACCTCACGGCGCTGCCCGCGGACGTCACGGTGGAACGGCCGCGCAACCCCGAGCACGGCGACTACGCCACCAACCTGGCCATGCGCACCGCCAAGAAGGCCGGCGTCGCCCCGCGTGACCTGGCCGGATGGCTGGCCGAGGAGCTCACCGGGCGCGATGGCGTTGCCGGCGCCGAGGTGGCGGGTCCCGGCTTCATCAACATCCGGCTGGGGGCCGACGCCCAGGGCGCCCTCGTCGGGCACGTTCTCGCGGCGGGCGAGGGCTACGGCGCCGGCGACGACTACTCCGGTCGCAACGTCAACCTGGAGTTCGTCTCCGCCAACCCGACCGGCCCGCTGCACATGGGCGCCACCCGCTGGGCCGCGGTCGGCGACGCGCTGGGCCGGGTCCTGTCGGCGCGGGGCGCCAAGGTCACGCGCGAGTACTACTTCAACGACGCGGGCTCGCAGATCGACCGGTTCGTCCGGTCGCTCGTCGCGGCGGCGCTGGGCCGTCCGACCCCGGAGGACGGCTACGCGGGTGCCTACATCGGCGAGGTCGCCCAGGACGTCGTTGCGGCCGAGCCGGGGGTGCTCGACCTCCCCGACGCCGAGCGCGACGAGGTGTTCCGGCGCGTGGGCGTCGGGCGGATGTTCGACAGCATCAAGCGCACGCTGCACGAGTTCGGCACCGACTTCGACGTGTTCTTCCACGAGCAGTCGCTGTACGAGTCGGGTGCCGTCGACGCGGCGGTGCAGCGGCTGAAGGACTCCGGCAGCCTCTACTTCGCCGACGGCGCGTGGTGGCTGCGGTCCAAGGACTTCGGCGACGACAAGGACCGGCCGGTCATCAAGAGCGACGGCAACCCCGCCTACATCGCGGGCGACCTGGCGTACCTGCGCGACAAGCGCTCGCGCGGCTTCGACCTGTGCATCTACATGCTCGGCGCCGATCACCACGGCTACATCGGCAGGCTCAAGGCCGCCGCCGCGGCGTTCGGCGACGACCCGGCCGTGGTCGAGGTGCTGATCGGGCAGCTGGTCAACCTCGTCAAGGACGGCAAGCCGGTGCGGATGAGCAAGCGCGCGGGCAACACGGTCACGATGGACGACCTCGTCGAGGCCGTCGGCGTCGACGCAGCGCGGTACTCCCTGGTGCGCTCGTCGGTCGACTCGCCGCTCGACATCGACCTCGACCTGCTCGTCAAGCGCTCGAACGACAACCCGGTCTTCTACGTGCAGTACGCGCACGCCCGGCTGGCCTCGCTCGCGCGCAACGCCGCGGACATGGGCGTCGAGCCGGGGGACGCCTACGGCCTGCTGGAGCACCCGCGCGAGGGCGACCTGATCCGCACGATCGGCGAGTTCCCGTCCGTCGTGGCGGCGGCCGCCGAGCTGCGCGAGCCGCACCGGGTGGCCCGTTTCCTGGAGCAGCTGGCGAGCGCGTACCACAAGTTCTACGACACGTGCCGCGTGCTGCCGATGGGCGACGAGGAGGTCACCGACCTGCACCGGGCCCGGCTGGCGCTCTGCGTCGCCGCGCGCCAGGTGTTCGCCAACGGCCTCGGGCTGCTGGGCGTCTCGGCTCCGGAGCGGATGTGAACGCGCATCCGGCCGGCCCGCTGCACGCCGGGATCTCGGTCCCGCCGGAGACCGCGGGGGCCCGTCCCGTCGACGCCGCCGGGCTCGACGAGCTGGCGCCTGCGGTGTGGCCGCGCACCGCCGCCCGCTCAGCAGGCGGCGCGGTGGAGATCGCAGGCGTCGACGTGCGCGACCTCGCCGAGCGCTACGGCACCCCGCTCTTCGTGATCGACGAGGCCGACTTCCGGTCCCGCGCTGCCGAGTTCGCGGCCGCGTTCGGCGCCGAGGCGGTGCACTACGCGGCGAAGGCGTTCCTGTGCACCGAGGTGGCGCGCTGGGTCGCCGAGGAGGGCCTGAGCCTGGACGTCGCCAGCGGCGGCGAGCTGGCCGTCGCGCTGCGCGCCGGCTTCCCGCCGGAGCGGATCGCGCTGCACGGCAACAACAAGTCCCTCGACGAGCTGGTCGCCGCCGTGGAGGCGGGCGTGGGCCGGGTCGTGCTCGACTCGTTCCACGAGATCGCCCGCCTGGACGCGGTGGCCCGCGAGCGCGGCGTGGTCGTGCCGGTGATGGTGCGCCTCACCGTGGGCGTCGAGGCGCACACGCACGAGTTCATCGCCACCGCCCACGAGGACCAGAAGTTCGGCTTCTCGATCTCCGGCGGCGAGGCGAGCGCGGCCGCCGAGGCGGTGCGGCGGGTGCTCGCGGCCGACGGCCTGCAGCTCGTGGGCCTGCACAGCCACATCGGCAGCCAGATCTTCGACACCGAGGGCTTCGAGGTGGCCGCCCACCGCGTCGTGCGGTTCCTCGCCCGGCTGCACAAGGAACACGGCGCCGACGCGCTGCACGCGCTCACCACCCTCGACCTCGGTGGCGGGTTCGGCATCGCCTACCGGGCCGACGAGACCCCGGTCGACGTACCGCAGCTCGCCGAGGAGCTGCGCGGGATCGTCAAGCGGGAGTGCCACGCCGAGGACCTCGACGTACCGAAGATCGCGGTCGAACCCGGCCGGGCGATCGCCGGACCGGCGGGGATCACGCTCTACACCGTCGGCACGATCAAGGACGTGCCGCTCGGTGGGGCCTCGATGCGGCGCTACGTGAGCGTCGACGGCGGGATGAGCGACAACATCCGCACCGCCCTCTACGACGCCGTGTACGACTGCAGGCTCGTCTCCCGCTCCTCCGAGCGCGACGGCAGCGGCGACGCGGTGCTCTCGCGGGTGGTCGGCAAGCACTGCGAGAGCGGCGACATCGTGGTGCGCGACTGCTGGCTGCCCGCCGACCTCGCCCCCGGCGACCTGCTGGCCGTGGCCGCCACCGGCGCCTACTGCTACTCGATGGCGAGCTCCTACAACCGCCTGCCCCGCCCCGCGGTGGTGGCCGTGCGCGACGGCGAGGCGCGGGCCCTGCTGCGCCGCGAGACGCTCGAGGACCAGTTCCGGTTGGAGGCCTCGGCGTCATGAGCGAGCTTGCGAGCGAATCAACGTCACAGCGCCTGCGCCCCGCACGCGAGCTTGCGAGCGTGCCATCGGCACAGTGCCCGGCGAAGCCGACCGAGCGCAGCGAGGGAGAGCGAAGAGTGCGCACCCGGGGTGCCGTTCACGGGAGCGCACCAGCGAGGATCGGGGCGTGAAACCGATCCGCGTGGCCATGCTGGGCTGCGGCACCGTCGGCCGCGAGGTCGTGCGGCTGCTGCGCGAGCAGGCCGACGAGCTGGCCGCCCGCGCAGGCGCGCCCGTCGAGCTGGCCGGGGTGGCCGTGCGCCGCCCCCACAAGCACTCCGACCTCGGTGACCTGATCACCACCGACGCGTCCGGCCTCGTCACGCGCGACGACGTGGACGTGGTCGTCGAGGTGATCGGCGGCATCGAGCCGGCCCGCACGCTGCTGCTCGAGGCGCTCAAGAGCGGCAAGTCGGTGGTCACCGCCAACAAGGCGCTGCTCGCCGAAGACGGGCCCGCGCTCGCCGAGGCCGCGGACGCATCCGGCGTCGACCTGTACTACGAGGCGGCCGTCGCCGGGGCGATCCCGTTGCTGCGCCCGCTGCGCGAGTCGCTCGTCGGAGACCGGATCACGCGGGTCGCCGGCATCGTCAACGGCACCACGAACTTCATCCTCTCCGCCATGGCCGCGTCCGGTTCGAGCTACGCCGACGCCCTCGAGGAGGCCACGCGGCTGGGCTACGCCGAGGCCGACCCGAGCGCCGACGTCGACGGCTACGACGCCGCGTCCAAGGCCGCGATCCTCGCCTCGCTGGCCTTCCACACCCGCGTCAACGCCGCGGACGTGCACTGCGAGGGCATTCGCGCGGTCACCGCGACCGACATCGCGGCGGCGTCGGCGATGGGCTGCGTGATCAAGCTCCTCGCGATCTGCGAGCGCACCCCTGCCGAGGACGGCGTCCCCGAGTCGGTCTCGGCGCGCGTGTACCCGGCGATGATCCCGGCCGCGCACCCCCTCGCGTCCGTCGACGGCGCGTACAACGCGGTGTTCGTCGAGGCGGACGCGGCGGGACAGCTGATGTTCTACGGACAGGGCGCAGGCGGCGCGCCCACGGCGAGCGCCGTGCTCGGTGACCTGGTCGCGGTGGCGCGCAACCGGGTGCTGGGCGGGCGCGGGCCGCGCGAGTCGGCGTACGCGAGCCTGCCGGTGCGGCCGATGGGCACGCTGCGCACCCGGTACCACGTGAGCCTCGAGGTGGCCGACCGCGCGGGCGTGCTCTCGGCGATCACCGGCGAGTTCGCCCACCACGGTGTGAGCATCGCCGCGGCCCGCCAGACGGGCGAGGGCGACGACAACGGGTCCGCGCGGATCGTCGTCGTCACGCACAAGGCGCCGGAGGCGGCGCTCGCCGCCACGGTGGACGTGCTGGCCGGGCTCGACGTCGTGCACGGTGTCCACAGCGTGCTTCGGGTCGAGGACCTGGGCCGGAAGGGAGTTGCGGGATGACCGCCGCGCAGAAGCTCACCCGCTGGCCAGGGGTGATCGAGGCCTACCGGGAGCGGATGCCGGTGGAGCCGGGGTGGACGGTCGTCACGCTCGGCGAGGGCGGCACGCCGCTGCTGCCGGCGCCGCACCTGTCCGCGGCCACCGGCTGCGAGGTGCTCCTCAAGGTCGACGGTGCCAACCCCACGGGCTCGTTCAAGGACCGCGGGATGACCATGGCGGTCACGCACGCGCTCGCCGAGGGCAAGCAGGGTGTGCTCTGCGCGTCCACCGGTAACACCTCCGCCTCCGCCGCCGCATACGCCACACGCGCGGGGATGACCTGCGCCGTCCTCGTGCCGCGGGGCAAGATCGCGCTCGGCAAGCTGGCCCAGGCCGTGGCGCACGGGGCCCGGATCCTGCAGATCGACGGCAACTTCGACGACTGCCTCGAGCTCGCCCGCAAGACCACGGCCGACTACCCGGTTGCCGCCCTGGTCAACTCGGTGAACCCCACCCGGATCGCCGGACAGGCGAGCGCGGCGTACGAGATCTGCGACGAGCTCGGCCGCGCCCCCGACGTGCACTGCCTGCCGGTGGGCAACGCGGGCAACATCACCGCGTACTGGCAGGGGTACAAGGCCTACCTCGCCGACGGGCTGATCCACACGCCGCCCCGCATGTTCGGGTTCCAGGCCGCGGGCGCCGCCCCGCTCGTGCACGGCGCGCCCGTGGCGGCGCCGGAGACGATCGCCACCGCGATCCGGATCGGCGCACCGGCCTCGTGGGCGGGCGCCATGACCGCGCGCGACGAGTCGGACGGCCGCTTCGCCGCCGTCACCGACGACGAGATCCTCTCCGCGTACCGCCTGCTCTCGGCGCGGGAAGGCGTGTTCGTCGAGCCGGCGTCGGCCGCGAGCGTGGCCGGGCTGCTGCAGTCCGCGTCCGACGGCACGCTGCCCCGCGGCTCACTCGTGGTGTGCACCGTGACGGGTCACGGGCTGAAGGACCCCGACAGCGCGCTGCTCACCGCGCCCGAGCCCACCGTGGTGCCGATCGACCCGGGAGCGGTCGCCGCCGCCCTGGAACTGCGCTGATGGGTCGCCCCCGCGAGGTCCGGGTGCGGGTGCCGGGTTCGTCGGCGAACCTCGGGCCCGGCTTCGACACGCTCGGGCTCGCGCTCGGCCTGTACGACGAGGTCGAGGTGTCGGTGGCGTCCGACGGCGTCGCGATCGAGGTGACCGGGGAGGGCGCGGGCCGCGTGCCGTGCGACGAGGCCCACCTCGTGGTGCGGGCGATGCGCTCGGCATGGGACGTGGTCGGGGACGCCCCGCCCGGCATCCGGATGCGGTGCAACAACGCGATCCCGCACTCGCGCGGGCTGGGCAGCTCGGCGGCCGCCGCCGTGGCGGGCGCGACGGCGGCCGTCGTGCTCGCCGGGCGCGACGCGGAGCTGGAGCGCGACACGATCCTGCACGTCGCGGCGGGGATGGAGGGCCACGCCGACAACGCGGCGGCCAGCCTGCTCGGCGGGTTCGTTGTCGCCTGGGAAGCGACCGGGAATAACCCGCGGCCCTTCCACGCTGTACGGCTCGAGACGCACCCGGGCATCCATCCGGTTGCGCTCGTCGCAGGAATCGAGTCGCTCACCAGCACCACGCGCGGGCTGCTGCCCGAGCGCGTCCCGCTGGCCGACGCCGCTTTCACCGGCAGCCGCACCGCGCTCGCCGTGCTGGCCTTCACCCAGCGCCCCGAGCTGCTGCTCGCGGCCACGGAGGACCGGCTCCACCAGAACTACCGGCGCCCGGCCTATCCGGCGTCGGCCGCCCTGGTCGACACGCTGCGTGACCGCGGCATCCCGGCCGCGATCTCGGGAGCGGGCCCCACCGTGCTGGCCCTCACCACCGACGGCACCTTGCCGCCGGACCTGGACCTTCACGGCTTCACCGCCCTCGCGCTGCCCGTCGACGGGGTGGGTGCGACGGTGGAGATCGACTGAGTCCGTCCTCCCGGCGCGCCATGACAGGGGGTTGTTGCCGCGATCAGGGCAGACCGTCTACGCTCGGCACCGCAACGGCGATCCACGCGGCATCCGCGTGGCCACTCGAGCCGGAATCCGCAAGATCCATCGCGCCAGACCGGTTCCGACCCGAGCGGCCTCTTCCCCGGAGCGTCGCGGCGATCGTCCCCATTGCTGTCGGGGCGGCCGCACTTCCCGCGACCCGTTGACCGATATGTCGTCCGGCACACCGTCCGGGCGAGTGTGTGAATCCCGCTGACCAGGGCTGGAGGCCCGGTCGGTCAGGAAGGACATCTGTGAGCGAGACCGATCTCGTCAGCACCGAGGCTGCCCCCGCCCCTCGCAAGCGCGGCGGCCTCAGCGGCATGGTGCTGGCGGAGCTCCGCCAGCTGGCCGGCGAGCTGAACATCCCGGACATCGCCGGGATGCGGAAGGGCGACCTGATCGCCGCCATCAAGGAGAAGCAGGGTGCGCCGCCGAGCCGCAAGCGCTCCGCCGCCGCCCAGCCCACCCTCCCCGGCACCGGTGACGAGGCCGCCGCCGCTCCGGCGAGCGCCGAAGCGCCCGCCGTCAACGGCGCTGCTCCTGCCTCCGCCCCCGCTGCCGACGCTCCCGTTGCCGACGCCGCCCCCGCGGCGGCCCCCACCCGGCGTCGCCGGGCAGCCTCGCGGCCTGCGGGCGCGCCGTCCGTCACGTCCACCGTGAACGGTGCCGCGGTCGCCGACGCCGCTCCTGCCGCCCCGGCCACCACCGCCGCTCCCGCTGCCGACACGGCAGACACCGCGGAGAAGGTGGAGAAGGCCGAGAAGGTGGAGAAGGCGGAGAAGCCCGCCGACACCGACGGCTCCGCCCCCGCGGCCGGTACCAGCACCGGCACCGAGGCCGCCGACACCGCCGCGCCCACCCGGCGCACCCGGCAGAGCCGGCGCAACCGCGCCGAGCAGCAGGCCGAGCAGGCACAGCAGCAGGCGGAGGCCACGACGAGCGCCGCCCCGGCCGAGGAGCAGCGCGAGGGCGGCCGCGACAGCGGCGACGCGCGCCCCGACAACCGGCGCGAGGGCGGTCGTGACCGCGGCGGGCGGGACAACCGGGACAGCAACCGCGACGCGCGTGACACCAACCGCGACCGCGACAACAACCGCGACCGCGACCGCGACAGCAGCCGCGACCGGGACAACAACCGCGACCGCGACAACAGCAACCGCGACAACCGCGGCGACCGTCCGGACAACCGGAGCGACACCCGCTCCGACACCCGTGGCCCCCGCGACAACCGTCCGGACGACGACGGCGACGACGACGGCGACGGCAGGGGCAGGCGCGGCCGCCGGTTCCGCGACCGCCGTCGGGGCCGGGACCGCGACCGCGACCGCAGCAGCGGCAGCGGCGGCCAGGGCAACGTCGACACCGAGGTGCGCGACGGCGACGTGCTGCTGCCGGTCGCCGGCATCGTCGACATCCTCGACAACTACGCCTTCGTCCGCACCACCGGCTACCTGTCCGGGCCCACGGACGTCTACGTGTCGCTGTCGATGGTCCGCAAGTACGGGCTGCGCCGGGGCGACGCGATCACCGGCGCCGTGCGCGAGCCCCGCGAGGGCGAGCAGTCGCGGCAGAAGTTCAACCCGCTGGTCCGCGTCGACACGATCAACGGCCAGGACCCGGAGACGTCGAAGCAGCGGCCCGAGTTCACCAAGCTCACCCCGCTCTACCCGAACGAGCGGCTGCGCCTGGAGACCGAGCCGCACAAGCTCACCACGCGCGTGATCGACCTGGTCATGCCGGTGGGCAAGGGGCAGCGAGCGCTGATCGTGTCGCCGCCGAAGGCGGGCAAGACCACGATCATGCAGAACATCGCCAACGCGATCACCACGAACAACCCCGAATGCCACCTCATGGTCGTCCTCGTCGACGAGCGGCCGGAGGAGGTCACCGACATGCAGCGGTCGGTGAAGGGCGAGGTCATCGCGTCCACGTTCGACCGGCCGCCGACCGACCACACCACGGTCGCGGAGCTGTCGATCGAGCGGGCGAAGCGGCTCGTCGAGCTGGGCCACGACGTGGTCGTGCTGCTCGACAACATCACCCGCCTCGGCCGGGCCTACAACCTGGCCGCGCCGGCGTCGGGCCGCATCCTGTCCGGTGGTGTCGACTCCACGGCGCTGTACCCGCCGAAGCGGTTCCTCGGCGCCGCGCGCAACATCGAGGACGGCGGCTCGCTGACGATCTTCGCCACGGCGCTGGTCGAGACCGGGTCCACGATGGACACGGTGATCTTCGAGGAGTTCAAGGGCACCGGCAACGCCGAGCTCAGGCTCGACCGGAAGATCGCCGACAAGCGGGTCTTCCCGGCCATCGACGTGGGCGACTCCGGCACCCGCAAGGAAGAGCTGATCATGTCGCCGGACGAGTACGCCGTCATGGTCAAGCTCCGCAGGGTGCTCGCGGCGCTGGACGACCAGCAGGCCATCGACCTGCTGCTCACCCAGCTCCGCAAGACGCGCACCAACATCGAGTTCCTGATGCAGGTCGCGAAGAGCACCCCGGGCGCCGACAACGACTGACCCGACCCAGCCGATCCGGGCCGCCCGCGGGAATCCGCGGGCGGCCCGGATGGTTGAATGGGACGTCACGCTCCGGCCCCGGTTCACCCTGCGTGTCGCAGGGACCCGGCGCCACATCGAGAGGAACCAACGTGCGTTCAGGCATCCACCCCGAGTACGTCGAGACGCAGGTCGTCTGCGGTTGCGGCAACTCGTTCACCACCCGCAGCACCAAGACCAGCGGCAAGATGACGGTCGAGACGTGCTCGGCGTGTCACCCGTTCTACACCGGCAAGCAGCGGATCCTCGACTCCGGCGGCCGCGTCGCCCGGTTCGAGGCGCGCTACGGCAAGCGGGCCGGCAACAAGAAGTAGCTCACTCGACGGCGCCCACCGCGATTCGGTGGGCGCCGTCGGCATGTCCGGACGAGGGAGGAGGGAGCCGTCATGACGACAGCGCCGGCCGTCGAGGCCGTGCTCGCCGAGCACGCCGAGCTGGAGCTGCGGCTCGCCGACCCGTCCGTGCACGCCGACCCCGCCACGGCACGCAAGCTGGGCAGGCGGTACTCGGAGATCGGGCCGATCGTCGCCGTCGCCCGTGAGCTCGCCTCGGCCCGCGCCGACATCGTCACCGCCCGCGAGCTCGCGGCGGAGGACGCGTCATTCGCCGCCGAGGCCCAGGAGCTGGCCGAGAAGATCCCGGTGCTCGAGCGACGGCTCGCCGAGCTGCTCGTGCCCCGTGACCCCCACGACGGCGACGACGTCATCATGGAGATCAAGTCGGGGGAGGGCGGCGAGGAGTCGGCCCTCTTCGCGGCCGACCTCGCCCGCATGTACCTGCGCTACGCCGAGCGCCGCGGCTGGTCCACGCAGATCATCGACTCGGTGCCGTCCGACCTCGGCGGCTACAAGGACCTCACGGTCCTGGTGCGCTCGCGCGAGCCGGTCGCCGACGGCGTCTGGTCGGCGCTGAAGTTCGAGGGCGGGGTACACCGAGTGCAGCGGGTGCCGGTCACCGAGTCGCAGGGGCGCATCCACACCTCCGCCGCGGGCGTGCTCGTCTACCCGGACACCGGCGAGGACGCCGACGTCGAGATCGACGAGAACGACCTGCGCATCGACGTGTTCCGCTCCTCCGGCCACGGCGGGCAGAGCGTCAACACCACCGACTCCGCCGTCCGCATCACGCACCTTCCCACCGGCATCGTCGTGAGCTGCCAGAACGAGCGCTCGCAGCTGCAGAACCGGGCCCGCGCCATGGAGGTGCTGCGCTCGCGGCTGCAGGCCCTCGCCGAGGAGGAGGCCGCGGCGAAGGCGTCGGCCGACCGGCGTTCCCAGGTGCGCACGGTCGACCGCTCCGAGCGCATCCGCACCTACAACTTCCCGGAGAACCGCATCTCCGACCACCGCGTCGGCTACAAGGCCCACAACCTCTCGGCCGTGCTGGACGGCGACCTGGACGGTGTGGTGGATGCGCTGCAGGCGGCCGAGCGCGCGGAGGCCGTGGGCTCGTGAGCCGGAAGCCGCTGCGGCTGGCCATCCTCGAGGCCGAGCGGGTGCTCGCCGGGGCCGGGGTGGCCTCGCCCCGGGTGGACGCGGAGATGCTCGCGGCGCACGTCGTCGGCGTCGAGCGGGGCAAGCTGATGATGCACCCCCTCGTCGACGCTCCCGCCCTGGACGCGTTGCGCAAGCTGGTCGACCGCAGGGCCGCGCGTGAGCCGCTGCAACACCTGCTCGGCACGGCGGCGCTCGGGCCCGTGCAGGTCGCCGTGGGGCCCGGGGTGTTCACGCCACGCCCCGAGACCGAGCTGCTGCTCGAGTGGGGGCTGCGCGAGATCGCCGACGTCGCCGCGCCGGTGGTCGTCGACCTGTGCACCGGCACCGCAGCCCTCGCCCTCGCCGTCGCGGCGTGCCGCCCGGACGCCGTGGTGCACGCCGTCGAGCTCGACCCCGCCGCCCTGAGCTGGGCGCACCGCAACGTCGCCGAGCACGTCGCCGCGGGCGGCACCACCGTCACGCTGCACGCTGCCGACGTGCGCCGGCCCGACCTGCTCGTCGAGCTCGAGACCCACGTCGACCTCGTGCTCTGCAACCCGCCCTACGTCCCCGACGGCACCCCGTTGCCGCCGGAGGTCACCGGCTGGGACCCGCCCACGGCCCTCTACGGCGGGCCGGACGGGCTGGAGATCATCCGTGCCGTCATCTCGGCGTCCGCGGCCCTGCTGCGCTACGGCGGCGGGCTCGCGATCGAGCACGACGACACCCACGGCGAGGCCGTCCCCGCCCTGATGCGCCGCCGCCGCGTGCTGACGGACGTGGAGGAGCACTTCGACCTGGCCGGTCGCCCCCGCTTCGCCACCGCCCGCCGCCGCCCCCTCCACCCCGCCTGACGCTGCCCTTCTCCGCCGACGCACCCCCGTCGACGCGTGGCGTGGGCCGACGACGGGTGCGGTGGCCACGCGTCGGCCCGAGCCGCCCATCGATGGGGAGCGTGGGCCGAGAAGGGGCGCGTGGGCCGGCGGCATAGGCTCCGGCCGTGGCTTCCACGTACGACTGCGCGGTCCCTGACCAGCGCACAGAGGGTCTCGCCGAGGCGGCGAAGGCGGTGCGGGCCGGGCGGCTCGTCGTGCTGCCCACCGACACCGTCTACGGCATCGGCTGCGACGCGTTCAGCAGCGCGGCCGTGCGCAACCTGCTCGGTGCGAAGCAGCGCGGCCCGGACATGCCCGTCCCAGTGCTCGTCGGCTCGTGGTCGACGATCGACGGTCTCGTGCTCGGCGTGCCGAAGTCCGCCCGGGACCTGATCGAGGCGTTCTGGCCGGGTGGGCTGTCGCTGGTGCTGCCGCACGCCCCGTCGTTGAAGTGGGACCTCGGCTCGACCAAGGGCACCGTGATGCTCCGGATGCCGCTGCACCCGGTGGCCCTGGAGTTGCTGCGCGACGTCGGTCCGATGGCCGTCTCCAGCGCGAACGTCTCGGGGCAGCCGCCTGCCGCGTCGACGTCGGAGGCGCAGGAGCAGCTCGGTGACAAGGTGGCGGTCTACCTCGACGGCGGCCCGTCGGGGGAGCCGGTGGCGTCCACCATCGTGGACCTGACCGGCGACGCGCCGCGCGTGCTCCGCGAGGGCGCGGTCTCAACGGAGGCGGTGGCCGAGGTCCTGGGCCGAGAGGTGCTCCCGGCCTGACCGGATTCCGACGAGCGGCGCGTTCGTCGGAACCTATCCGACGAACGCGCCGTTCGTCGGAACCGTGGTGGGCTCAGGGGAGCGGGACCAGGTCCGCGAGGCGCTCGACCGCGGCGTCGAAGTAGGCCGCGTGGTCGGCCACCACCTTGTGGGTCTGGCCGAACACCTCGAAGCTGACCGCCCCGTAGAGCCCGCTCCATGCCGTGACCACCCTCGGAGCGAGCGCCTCCGGCAGGCCGAGGCGCTCGGCGACGCCCGGGGTGAGTACCGCGCCCGCGGTGGGTCCGTCCGGCCGCGCCTGGACGGTGCCTGCGGCGACGCCGTCGGCCACCACCCGGCACAGCAGCACACCGACCCGCGACGCCGGGCCGACGGTGGCCTCCGGGGCGGCGTAGCCCGGCACGGGGGAGCCGTAGACCAGCGCGTACTCGTGCGGGTGCGCCAGCGCCCACTCCCGCGCCGCGCGGCAGGTGGCCCGCCAGCGCCCGCGCAGATCGGCGCGCGCCACGGCCGACTCGGCCCGCTCCGCCGCCGCCCCGAGCGCGTCGTACGCCTCGACGATCAGGGCCGTGAGCAGCTCGTCGCGGCTCGCGAAGTAGCGGTACACCGCCGAGGAGGCCATGCCGAGCTCGCGGGCGACGGCCCGAAGCGACAGCCCCGCCGCGCCCTCGGTGGCCAGGTGGCGGCGGGCCGCCTCGACGATTTCGCGGGTCAGTTCGGCGCGCACGCGCGCACGGGCTCCGGGGGCGGTCACGTCGGAAGTCTGGCACGAATGCGAGAGCAGTGGCAACAAATGCGATCGATGCTCCGGGACGCCCGGTCGGGTACGGGGCCGCAGCGGGTACCGTTCAACCGTGAGCGAGCAGAGCACCCCGTTCTGGGGCCCGGACTTCGACGCGCTGCAGCACCAGGACCCGGAGATCGCGGGAGTGGTGCTCGACGAGCTGGACCGGCTGCGCGGCGGACTCCAGCTCATCGCCAGCGAGAACCTCACCAGCCCTGCCGTGCTGGCGGCGCTCGGGTCGACGCTGTCCAACAAGTACGCGGAGGGCTACCCCGGCCGGCGCTACTACGGCGGCTGCGAGGTCGTCGACCGCGCCGAGGAGATCGGCAACGCCCGGGCCAGGGAGCTCTTCGGGGCCGACCACGTCAACCTGCAGCCGCACTCGGGCGCATCGGCCAACTTCGCCGTCTACGCCGCGTTCACGCAGCCCGGCGACACCGTGCTCGCGATGGACCTCAAGCAGGGCGGCCACCTGACGCACGGCAGCAAGGTCAGCTTCTCCGGCAAGTGGTTCAACGCGGTGTCCTACACCGTGCGCGAGGACAGCGAGCTGATCGACTACGACGAGGTGCGCGACCTCGCCCTCGAACACCGCCCCAAGCTCATCATCGCCGGTGCAACGGCGTACCCGCGGCTGATCGACTTCGCCGCGTTCCGGCAGATCGCCGACGAGGTCGGCGCCAAGCTCATGGTCGACGCGGCCCACTTCATCGGGCTGGTGGCCGGTAAGGCGATCCCGTCGCCGGTCCCGTTCGCCGACGTCGTCACCGCCACCACGCACAAGGTGCTGCGCGGCCCCCGCGGCGGAATGATCCTCGCCAAGGCCGAGCACGCGAAGGCCGTCGACAAGGCGGTGTTCCCGTTCTCCCAGGGTGGCCCGCTCATGCACTCGGTCGCCGCGAAGGCCGTCGCGATGCGGGAGGCGGCCCAGCCGGAGTACCAGGCCTACGCGAGCCAGGTGATCGCCAACGCCCAGGCGCTGGCCAAGGCGCTCGAATCCGAGGGGATGCGCCCGGTCTCCGGTGGCACCGACACCCACCTCGCGCTGGTGGACCTGCGCCCCATCGGGGTCAGCGGCGACCAGGCCGAGACCCGCTGCGACGCGGCGCGGATCACCCTGAACAAGAACTCGATCCCCTACGACCCGGCGCCACCGCTCAAGCCCTCCGGCCTGCGCGTCGGCTCGCCGAGCGTCACCACGCAGGGGATGACCGAGACGGACATGGCCGAGATCGGCACGCTGCTGGGACGCGCGGTACGGGCCGAGCACGGCACCGCGACAGGGGACGCGGAGCTGGCCGAGGTGGCCGACGCGGTGTCGGCGCTCGTCGCGCGAGCCCCCGCGTACCCGCGCGCGTAACCCCCCTGCCCGTACGCTCCGCTGCCGTGGCTGTCCCCACGCTCGTCCTGCCGATCCGGGAGTTCCTGCTCGCCGGTCTGACGGCGACGGTCGTGACGTTCCTGCTGGTCGGGCCGGTACGGGTGCTCGCGCTCCGGCTCGGCGCGGTGGCATGGCCGCGCAAGCGCGACGTGCACGTCACGCCCACCCCGCGCTGGGGTGGCCTGGCGATGCTCGGTGGCGTGCTCGCCGGCGTCGGGATGGCCTACCAGCTCCCGGCGCTGCGGCTGGCGTTCGACAACAACGCCTCAGAGGTGGGTGGCGTGCTGCTCGCCGCGCTGCTGCTCGCGGCCGTCGGTGCGCTGGACGACCGCTACGACCTCGACGCCCTCACCAAGTTCGCGGGCCAGACCACGGCCGCCGGGATCCTGGTGATCTTCGGTGTGCAGTGGACGGTGTTCTTCGTGCCGTGGGGCGGTTCCGACTCGAGCGAGTCCGGCTCACTCCTGGTGCTCGGCCAGGAGCAGGGCGTGCTGCTCACGGTGCTGCTCACGGTGGCGCTGGTCAACGCGATGAACTTCGTCGACGGGCTGGACGGGCTCGCCGCGGGCGTCGGGATGATCGCGGCGGCGGCCGTCGGCCTGTTCACGATCGGGCTGGTGGGGCGGGTCGGCAACGACCCGTCGGTGTACTCGCCCGCTCTGATCGCGGCCGTGCTGGCGGGTGCGTGCCTCGGCTTCCTGCCGCACAACTTCAACCCCGCCCGCATCTTCATGGGCGACTCCGGCTCCATGCTGATCGGCGTGCTGCTGGCCGCCGCCACCACGAGCGCCTCGGGCAAGATCTCGATCATCGGCGCGGACGGCAAGGACGTGCTGGCGCTCTTCGCGCCGCTCATCGTGCTGGCCGCCGTGGTGTTCGTGCCGCTGCTCGACCTGCTGATGGCCGTGGTGCGGCGCACCCGCAAGGGCCTCTCGCCGTTCTCGCCGGACAAGATGCACCTGCACCACCGCCTGCTCGAGATCGGGCACAGCCAGCGCCGCGCGGTACTGCTGATCTACCTGTGGGCCGGCGTGCTGGCGTTCGGCGCGGTGGCGCTGGCGCTGATCGACGACCCGTTCATCGTGCTGTGGGCGGTGGGGATCGGCCTGGTCGTGGCCGTGCTCGCCTCCGCCATCCCGAGAGTGAGGGCTCCAAGATGACCGCACCCGAACCGATGAAGGACGCACCGCACGTCGCCTCCGTGCTGCGGTTGGCCTCGGGCATGCAGCGCTCTGCCGCGATCGTCACAGCGGTCGTCGCCGTGATCGCGCTGGTGGTGGCGTTCCTGCTGCGCGGGGTGCCCGGGCTCGTCGGGGCACTGGTCGGGGCCGTGATCGCGGGCGGCCTCGGCTGGCTGGGCACGTGGGTGATGGCGCGGACGGCACGGGCCACCCCGGCGGGCGTGATGATCGGCGCCATGACCGCGTTCGGCGTGAAGATCCTTTTCATGCTGGTGTTCCTGCTGCTCTTCCAGGGCACCACGCTGTTCGACAGTCGCACGTTCGCGTTCACCATGCTGGCCGTCACGGCGTCGTGGATCGTCGGCGAGGTCGTCGGATTCGTGCGCACTCGGATACCGGCGGTGGACCTGTGAGTGCTCTGAACGGGTGAACATCAGAGCCTGTGAGTGGGCTCTCCCTGGGATCCGTGTCACGTTCGTGCGTTGTTCTACGGCCGATAGAGCCAGGTCGGCGCCGCCGGGGACCCGAAGAGCCACCGCTGGCGGGCCGTCTCGGCGTCCGCCGAGGTCATCCCTGGTAAAGAGCGGCTTACTCGCCTGATATGGTCCGTCCTGATGGAGCCGGACCAGTCGCATGGCGGCGGTGCGAAGCCGCCACCGCCGGGTGACGCGTGGACCGCTCTGTCCTATCTCCTGTCCGGGTTCCTGCTGTTCGGCGGGATCGGCTGGGGATTGGACGCACTGCTGGGCACGGGTGTGTTCCTGCCGGTCGGCTTGCTGTTCGGTGGGGCTGCCTCGCTGTACTTGATCTACATCAGGTACGTTAAGTCCTGATCGTCACGATTCTGCCGTACCGGATCACCCGGACGGTGGAACCGGAAGGAGTACTGGGTGACCATCCTGGCCACCGCACCCGCCCCGGGCTTCGACCCCCCGGGTGTCGAGGACTTCCAGCTACCGCCGATCTTCGACGGGGTCACGAAGCCGGTTCTGCTCTTCGTGCTCGCCGCGATCATCGTGTACGCCTTCTTCGCCTACACGTCGCGGCGACCCCAGCTGGTGCCGAGCAAGGCGCAGTTCCTCGGCGAGTCGTTCCACGGCATGGTGCGGAACTCGATCGCCCGCGACAACATCGGGCCGGAGTACCTCAAGTACGTCCCGTACCTCACCACGCTGTTCGCCTTCATCCTGGTGAACAACCTGTTCGGGATCGTTCCGCTGATCCAGTTCCCGTCGTTCTCCCACCCGGGCGTCGCGTACGCCCTCGCGATCATGTCCTGGCTGATCTACAACGTGGTCGGGATCCGCAGGCACGGCTTCGTCGGCTACCTGCGGGTGTCCACCTGGCCGCCCGGGGTGCCGTGGTGGGTGCGGATCATCCTCACGCCGATCGAGTTCCTCTCGAACATTCTGCTGCGGCCGGTCACGCTGTCGCTGCGGCTCTTCGGGAACATGTTCGCCGGCCACCTGCTGCTGCTGGTGTTCATCCTCGGCGGCGAGTACATGCTGCTGCACTCCGAGTCGATCCTGCTCGGCGTCCTGTCGCCGTTCGCGTTCGGCATGGGCATCGTCTTCACGTTCTTCGAGGCCTTCATCCAGGTGGTGCAGGCCTACGTCTTCACGATTCTCACGGCGTCGTACATCGGCACCGTCCTCGCCGACGACCACTAGATCGTCGCGACTCGCCAGAACTGACGGGTCCGCGGGACGTGCCCCGGACCGGACGAAAGGAAAGTGCAATGACCCCCCTCGCTCAGGGCGCAATCGAGATCACCGGCAACCTGAACGCCATCGGCTACGGTCTCGCCGCGATCGGCCCGGGCATCGGCGTGGGCATCGTCTTCGCCGCGTTCATCAACGGCGTCGCCCGCCAGCCGGAGGCCCGCGGCCAGCTGCAGGGCATCGCGTTCATCGGCATGGCGCTCTCCGAGGCGCTCGCGATCCTGGGCCTCGTGCTCGCCTTCGCGCTCTAGGCCTGACCCAGCCGAACGCCGGGTAGGCGGAGGAGACCCCCATGACGACCACCCTTCTCGCGGCCGAGGAGCTGAACCCCCTCGTACCGCATCCCGTCGAGATCATCGTCGGAACCATCGCGTTCATCCTGCTGTTCCTCGTCCTCCGCAAGACGGCGTTCCCGCAGTTCGAGAAGGTCTACGCCGAGCGCACGGAGAAGATCGAGGGCGGGCTGAAGCGGGCCGAGGAGGCCCAGGAGCAGGCCAACGAGCTCAAGCGGCAGTACGAGGAGCAGTTGGCCGGTCTGCGGGCCGAGGCAGCGCGCATCCGCGACGACGCCCGTGCCGAGGGGCAGCAGATCAAGGCCGAGCTGCGGGCCCAGGCCGAGGAGGAGGCCGCCCGGATCCGCCAGCGCGGCGAGGAGCAGATCGCCGCGGCCCGCGAGCAGGCCGTGCGCCAGCTCCGCGGTGAGATCGGCGGGCTCTCGGTGCAGCTGGCCGAGCGCCTCATCGGCGACTCGCTCGCCGACGACGCGCGCCGCTCGGCCACCGTCGACACCTTCCTCGCCGAGCTGGACCAGATGGCTCAGCAGCGGGAGGCCGCTCCCGCCGGCGGGGCGAGCTGATGGCCGAGGCCCTGCAGGCAGCCAGCCGGGAGTCGATGGCCTCGGCGCAGGTCCGGCTGGACGCGTACGCCGACTCGGCGCAGGCCGCCGACCTGCAGCGGCTCGGCGACGAGCTGTTCGCGGTCACACGCCTGCTCGTCGAGCAGCGGTCGCTGCGGCGGCTGCTCGCCGACCCGTCGTCGCCGGAGGCGGCCCGTACGGGTCTGCTGGAGCGACTGCTCGGACAGCAGGTCGGCGCGCCGGCGCAGGACGTCGCCAAGGGGCTCGTCGGGGCGCGCTGGTCGCGGCCCGGAGACCTGGTCACGGCGTTCGAGTCGGTCGCCCGGCAGGCACTGCTGGCCGTGGCCGAGAAGGACGGCTCGCTCGACAACGTCGAGGACGAGCTGTTCCGCTTCGGCCGCCTCGTGGACCGGGAGCCGGAGCTGGGCAGCCTGCTCGTCGACACGGCGACACCCGCCGACGGGCGCGTCACGCTGCTCGACCGGCTGGTGGAGGGCAAGACCTCGCCGGTCACGACCGCACTGCTGCGCCACACGGTCCGGCTCCCGCGCGACCGGCACATCGACGCCGTGTGCGAGGAGCTGGCCGATCTGGCGGCGGGACGCCGCGACCGGTCGGTCGCCCGTGTCACCACCCCGGTCGCGCTCTCGCCGGAGCAGGAGCAGAAGCTCACCGACTCGCTGACCCGGCTCTACGGGCGCCGGATGTCGCTGCAGATCGAGCTGGACCCCAGCCTGCTGGGTGGTCTGGTCGTGCAGGTCGGCGGCGAGGTCATCGACGGCAGCGTGGCGAGCAAGCTCGCCGCGGCGCGCCGCTCCCTCCCGAGCTGACCACCGAACGTTCGAGAAGAAGGAACAGACGACAGCCATGACAGAGCTGACGATCTCCTCCGAGGAGATCCGGAGTGCGATCTCCAGCTACGTCTCGTCGCTGGAGACGGACACCTCCCGCGAAGAGGTGGGTATCGTCACCGACACCGGCGACGGCATCGCCCACGTCGAGGGCCTGCCCTCGGCGATGACCAACGAGCTCCTCGAGTTCCCCGGTGGCGTGCGGGGTGTCGCGCTGAACCTGGACGTGCACGAGATCGGTGCGGTCATCCTGGGCGACTACGCCCACATCGAGGAGGGCCAGCAGGTCAAGCGCACCGGCAGCATCCTCTCGGTGCCGGTCGGCGACGGGTTCCTCGGCCGGGTCGTCGACCCGCTGGGCAAGCCGATCGACGGCCTCGGCGACATCGAGGCCGAGGCCGACCGCGTGCTGGAGCTGCAGGCGGCGTCGGTGGTGCAGCGGCAGGAGGTTCGCGAGCCGCTGCAGACGGGCATCAAGGCCATCGACTCGATGACCCCGATCGGCCGCGGCCAGCGCCAGCTGATCATCGGCGACCGCAAGACCGGCAAGACCGCCGTCTGCGTCGACACGATCATCAACCAGAAGCAGAACTGGGCCACCGGCGACCCGAAGCAGCAGGTGCGCTGCATCTACGTCGCGATCGGGCAGAAGGGCTCCACGATCGCCGGCATCCGGCAGTCGCTGGAGGACGCGGGCGCGCTGGAGTACACCACCATCGTCGCCGCCCCGGCGTCCGACCCGGCGGGCTACAAGTGGCTCGCGCCCTACACGGGCTCCGCGCTCGGGCAGCACTGGATGTACCAGGGCAAGCACGTCCTGATCGTCTTCGACGACCTGTCCAAGCAGGCCGAGGCCTACCGCGCGATCTCGCTGCTGCTGCGCCGCCCGCCGGGCCGCGAGGCCTACCCGGGCGACGTGTTCTACCTGCACTCCCGTCTGCTGGAGCGCTGCGCGAAGCTGTCGGACGACCTCGGTGGCGGCTCGATGACCGGCCTGCCGATCATCGAGACCAAGGCGAACGACGTGTCGGCCTACATCCCGACGAACGTCATCTCCATCACCGATGGCCAGTGCTTCCTCGAGTCGGACCTGTTCAACCAGGGTGTCCGGCCGGCCATCAACGTCGGTATCTCGGTGTCCCGCGTGGGTGGTTCCGCGCAGGTCCGTGCGATGCGCACGGTGTCCGGTTCGCTGCGGCTCGACCTGTCGCAGTACCGCGAGCTGGAGGCGTTCGCCGCGTTCGGTTCCGACCTCGACGCGGCATCGGCCGCGGCCCTCGGGCGCGGCGCGCGTCTCGTGGAGCTGCTGAAGCAGGCGCAGTACCAGCCGTTCCCCGTCGAGGAGCAGGTCGTCTCGATCTTCCTCGGCACCCGTGGGCACCTCGACTCCGTGCCGGTGGCCGACGTGCGCCGCTTCGAGACGGACTTCCTCGACCACGTCCGGCGCAACCACGACGGCATCTTCGGGGAGATCCGGGACACCGGGAAGCTCTCCGACGAGCTCGCCGACCGGATCGCCGATGTCGTGAAGGGCTTCAAGCAGGAGTTCACCGCGACCGACGGCTCGTCGGTGGTGCCGAAGGAGGCCGCGGCCGAGGCGCTCGACGAGGACGAGGTCGACCGCGACTCGGTCAAGGTCAACAAGCCGGCTCCGGCCTCGAGCTAGTCGGCCGGGAGCTGAGGGAGTAGCGCATGGCGGCACAGATTCGCGTGCTGCGGCGGCGGATCCGGTCGACGCAGTCCATCAAGAAGATCACGCGCGCGATGGAGCTCATCGCGACCTCGCGGATCATGAAGGCGCGGGCCCGGGTCGACGCTTCGCGGCCCTACGCCGAGCAGATCACGGCCGTCCTCACCGAGCTGGCCAACAACTCGGCGCTGGACCACCCGCTGCTCGTCGAGCGGGAGCAGGCCAAGCGCGCCGCCGTCCTCGTGGTCACGAGCGACCGCGGCCAGTGCGGCGGCTACAACGTCAACGTCCTGAAGGAGGCGGAGCAGCTGCAGCAGCTGCTGCGCGAGCAGGGCAAGGACCCGGTGCTCTACGTCATCGGCCGCAAGGGCGTGAGCTACTACAAGTTCCGGCGCCGCAACGTCGAGCAGTCCTGGACGGGCTTCTCGGAGCAGCCGACCTACGCGGACGCCGCCGAGGCGGCGCGCGTCCTCGTCGAGGCGTTCATGACGGGCACCGAGGACGGTGCCGAGGGTGTCGACGAGCTGCACCTCGTGTACACGCAGTTCAAGAACATGGTCACCCAGGTGCCGCAGGCGCGGCGAATGGCTCCGCTCGAGGTCGAGTACGAGACCGACACCGTCGGCGCCCCCGGCGGCGAGATCGAGGAGCGGCGCGAGGCCGCGCAGCAGTCGGCGGGCGAGGCCAAGCCGCTCTACGAGTTCGAGCCGAGCCCCGACTCGCTGTTCGACGCGCTGCTGCCCAAGTACATCGGGGCGCGGCTGTTCGCCGCGCTGCTCGAGGCCGCTGCCTCGGAGTCGGCTGCCCGCCAGCGGGCGATGAAGGCCGCCACCGACAACGCCAACGAGCTGATCCGTACCCTGACACTGGAGGCCAACCAGGCCCGTCAGGCGCAGATCACCCAGGAGATCAGTGAGATCGTCGGTGGGGCCGACGCTCTCGTCAGCGCAGGGAGTGAGAGCTGAGATGACCGCCACCGCAGATACCCAGACCACGACCGGCCGGGTCGTCCGCGTCACCGGCCCGGTCGTCGACGTCGAGTTCCCCCGCAACGCGGTGCCGGAGCTCTACACGGCCCTCACGGTCGACGTCGAGTTCGGAGACCTGGCCAAGAAGCTCACCCTCGAGATCGCGCAGCACCTGGGCGACAACCTGGTGCGCACGATCTCGATGCAGCCCACCGACGGCCTCGTGCGTGGCCAGACGGTCACCTCGCTCGGGCGTCCGATCTCGGTGCCGGTCGGCGACCAGGTCAAGGGGCACGTCTTCAACGCCCTCGGCGACTGCCTGGACGACCCGGAGTTCACGCCCACCGGTGACCTGTGGGGCATCCACCGGCCCGCGCCGAGGTTCGACCAGCTCGAGGGCCGCACCGAGATGCTGGAGACCGGCATCAAGGTCATCGACCTGCTCACCCCGTACGTGCAGGGCGGGAAGATCGGCCTGTTCGGCGGCGCCGGCGTGGGCAAGACGGTGCTCATCCAGGAGATGATCACCCGTGTGGCCAAGAACTTCGGTGGCACCTCGGTGTTCGCCGGCGTCGGCGAGCGCACCCGTGAGGGCAACGACCTCATCACGGAGATGACCGAGTCCGGCGTCATCAACGACACCGCGCTCGTCTTCGGGCAGATGGACGAGCCGCCCGGCACTCGTATGCGCGTCGCCCTGTCGGCGCTGACGATGGCGGAATACTTCCGCGACGAGCAGAACCAGGACGTGCTGCTCTTCATCGACAACATCTTCCGGTTCACGCAGGCAGGCTCCGAGGTCTCCACGCTGCTGGGCCGCATGCCCTCGGCGGTGGGTTACCAGCCGACGCTGGCCGACGAGATGGGCGAGCTGCAGGAGCGGATCACCTCGACGCGCGGCCGTTCGATCACCTCGATGCAGGCGATCTACGTGCCAGCGGACGACTACACCGACCCGGCGCCCGCCACCACGTTCGCGCACCTCGACGCCACCACCGAGCTCTCCCGCCCGATCTCCCAGAAGGGGATCTACCCGGCGGTGGACCCGCTGACGTCGACCTCCCGGATCCTCGACCCGCAGTACATCGGCGACGACCACTTCCGCGTGGCCAACGAGGTGAAGCGGATCCTGCAGCGCTACAACGACCTGCAGGACATCATCGCGATCCTCGGTATCGACGAGCTCTCCGAGGAGGACCGCCAGCTCGTCGGGCGGGCCCGGCGCATCGAGCGCTTCCTGTCGCAGAACCTCCTGGTCGCCGAGCAGTTCACCGGCCAGCCGGGCTCCACGGTTCCGCTCAAGGAGACCATCGAGGCGTTCGACAAGATCGCCAAGGGTGAGTTCGACGACGTGCCCGAGCAGGCGTTCTTCCTCTGCGGTGGCCTGGACGACCTGGACAAGAACCGCAAGAAGCTCGAGGGCTGATCGTGGCGCACATGAACGTCGAGCTGGTCGCGGTCGAGCGACGGATCTGGTCCGGTGAGGCCAACTTCGTCCTCGCCCGCACCACCGTGGGTGAGATCGGGGTTCTGCCCGGTCACGAGCCCACGCTCGCGCAGCTGGAGGACACGGCGGTCGTCCGCGTCGACGGCACCGACGGCACGTCCACCACGCTGGCCGTGCACGGCGGGTTCCTGTCGATCACACCGGAGAACGTCACGGTGCTCGCGGAGTACGCCGAGCTGGCCGACGAGATCGACGTGGCGCGCGCCCGCAACGCGCTCCAGCGGGCCGACTCGTCGGAGCCAGAGGGAGCTGCCGCGACGGCCAGGGCGAACGTGCGGCTCAAAGCCGCCGGCGCTTCCGAGTAGCCGAGGCTGCAGGTGGGAGCGACGACGCTGCTCGTCAGCATCCTGTTGCTGCTCGCCTGCCTCTGTCTCGGATACCTCGCCTTTCGGAGAGTGCGACTCATGCGGGGCGGTGGTGTGGACGTCTGTCTGCGCCGCCGCCCCGCTCGTCTTTCCCGGTTCCGCGCCAACGACGGAACCGCCGGATGGCACTTCGGCGTGGGCCGCTACCGCGGCGACGAGCTGGCCTGGTTCCGCCTCACGTCGCTGCGGCCGGGGCCCACGATCGTCGTCGACCGCACCGAACTGGAGATCGTCGACCGGCGCACGCCGGTGAATCCCGAGGCCGACGTCATCCCGCAGGGGGCGTCCGTGCTGCACTGCCGCATCCAGGGCGTGGAGCTGGAGCTCGCCATGGCCCCCGGCGTCCTCACGGGCTTCCTCTCCTGGGTGGAGGCCACCCCACCCGGCCGCACCGGCTACCGCCAGGCCTCCTGACGCTACGAGCGCTCGGGGCCGCCGGGCTGCCAGAGGACGTCGCCGTCCGGGTTCGCCACGCGGCCGAGGATGAACAGCAGGTCCGACAGGCGGTTGAGGTACTTCGCCGTGAGCGGGTTGGTGCGCTCGGCGTCGGCCTCCAGCAGCGCCCACACCGATCGCTCGGCCCGGCGGGCGACCGTGCGGGCCACGTGCAGGTACGCCGCGCCGGGCGTGCCGCCGGGCAGGATGAACGAGTCCAGCTTCGGCAACCCCTCGTTGAACTCGTCGCACCAGCCCTCGAGCCGCGTGACGTAGTCCTCCGTGATCCGCAGCGGCGGGTACTGCGGATCCTCGACGATCGGGGCGCACAGGTCGGCACCCACGTCGAACAGGTCGTTCTGCACCTGCCTCAGCGGACCGAGCAGGCGCTCGGCCAGCCCGCCGACGGTGACGGCGACGCCGAGCGCTGCGTTGCACTCGTCGGTGTCGGCGTAGGCCGCGAGCCGGACGTCGGTCTTGCGGACGCGGCTGAAGTCGCCGAGCGCGGTGGTGCCGTCGTCGCCGGTCCGCGTGTAGATCCTGGTCAGGTGCACGGCCATGGTCGACAGCCTATGTCGGGTACTTTCGCCTCGTGGGCGCAGCAGCAGTCACCGAGTAACTCCGGGCTCGCGGCTCGGCACCGCACGATGCCGCGGCGACGTCGTCTCGTCGCCCGATCGGTGCGGCCGCCGGCCGGCGAGGGACGCGTCCCCTCATCCCCTTGTGCACCTCGTAGCCGTCCACGGCTCGGTGCTCGCCTGGAGTCGCCTGCTCATGAGCTCTTTCCGTTCCACCGCACGTCACGTCCCGGCCGAGCAGGCCAGGAACCGGTGGTGGGTCCTGGCCTTCCTGTCCTTGCTGCAACTGCTGATCGCCGTCGACGTGACGGTCGTCCACATCGCGCTGCCGTCGATCGGCTCCGCGTTCGGCGCCGGCCCAACTGCCCTGACCTGGGTGGTCACCGGCTACACCGTCGTCGGCGGCGGTCTGCTGCTGCTCGGCGGGCGCGTCGGCGACCTGTTCGGGCGCCGGCGCATGTTCCTCGCGGGCGCGGCGCTGTTCGGTGCTGCGTCGCTGCTCGCCGGTCTCGCGCCCGATCTCCCGACGCTCGTCGTGGCCCGGTTCGCCCAGGGCGCGGGCGAGGCGCTGGCCTCGCCCGCGGCGATGGCTCTGATCGCCCTGATGTTCCCCGAACCGGACCAGCGGGCGAAGGCGCTCGGCGTGTGGGGGGCCATCTCCAGCAGCGGCCTGGTCATCGGGGTCCTGCTCTCCGGGGGCCCTCACCGAGCTGCTCGACTGGCGCTGGATCTTCCTGATCAACCCGCCCCTGGTGCTCGTCGTCCTCGTCGCGACCCCGCTGCTGCTGGCTCGCGACGCCCCGGTCACGCGCGCACCGCTGGACGTCCCCGGCGCCGTTCTCCTGACCGTCGCGCCCCTGGCGCTGATCTTCGGGATCGTCGAGGCCGCCCGGACCCCGCTGTGGTCGGTCTCCGTGCTCGGGCCGCTGCTGCTGGCCGCTGCGGCGTTCGGCGCGTTCGTCCTGGTCGAGGCCCGCTCGCGGCACCCGCTCGTGCCGCTGTCGTTCTTCGCCCACCGCACCCGGCTGACCGCGAACGCCGCGACCGTCCTGCTGAGCGCGGCGCTGTCCACCACGTTCTTCCTCGCCACGTTCGTCCTGCAGCGGGTGCTCGGTCTGGGGCCGCTGCAGGCGGGGCTCGCGTTCCTGCCGTTCTGCACCGTCCTGCTCATCGCCGTCACGCAGGTCGCGCCGCTCATCCGCAGGCTCGGCACGAAGCACACCGCGATCGCCGGGCTCCTGGCCACCGCCGCCGGCGTCGCGTCGCTGGCCCGGCTGCCCGACTCCGCCCGGCTGTGGATCGACGTCGTCCCGGGCATGGTGGCGGTGGCCGTCGGGATGGCCGTCGGACTGATCGCCCTCCAGAACGCCGCGCTGCAGGGAGTGACCGACGCGGACGCGGGCGTCGCCTCGGGGGTCCAGCGCTCCGTGGACCAGCTCGGTGGCGCCGTCGGCCTCACGGTCCTCGTCGGCACCGCCGTCGCGTCGGGGACCGCCGGGGGTGCGGCGACCGCGGCGGGGATTCGCAGCGCGTTCTGGTTCGCGCTGGTCGGACTGCTTGTCGCGGCGGCGGTCGTCGCGGTCGTCGCGCGGTCCAACCGGCCGCGGCGGTAGGCCCGCGTTCCCGGCGGTCGCCGCCGGGCGGAGGGTCAGCGCAGCCCCTTCCGCTCGGCCCACGCGGCGATGGCGGCGCCGATCTCCCCGGGGCGGTCCTCGGCGGCGTGGTGCCCGGCCTCGCCGCACGGCACGATCTCGAGGCCGGCGATGTTCTCGGCACACCAGGCGGCCGTCTCCGGGCCCTGGACCGTGGGCGACCCCTCGAACGTCAGCAGCAGCTTCGGCACATCCGCGCTCGTGGCGAGCCACGCGTCGAAGGCCTCGATGCGGGTGATGAGCCCGGCCGGCTCGCCGCCGATGGGCATCTGCTGGGCCCAGGCCAGCACCGGGCGCCGCGTCTGCGGTGTCGGGAACGGGGCGAGGTACTCGGCCAGCACGTCGTCCGGGACGGGCGTGCGCACGGCTCGGGTGTAGGCCATCCGGATCAGCTCGTCGGACTCCAGCAGATCCTCCCCGCGGGTGCGGACCATCTCGGCGCGTGCCCTGGCCGCCGGGGTCAGGGTGTCCGGGTCGATCGGCTTGATGATCGCCTCGAAGACCGCCAGGCCACGCACCCGCTCCGGGTGCCGCGCGGCCCAGTCGCAGGCCAGCGCGCCTCCCCAGTCGTGGCCGACCAGCACGACGTCGTCGAGTTCGAGCACGTCGAACCAGGCGTCGAGGTAGCGCGCGTGGTCGGCGAACAGGTACGGGATGTCGGGCTTGCCCGACCTTCCCATCCCGATCAGGTCCGGGGTGATCAGCCGTCCCGGCCCCAGGTGGGGGAGGACGTTGCGCCACATGTGGGAGGAGGCGGGGTTGCCGTGGAGGAGGACGACGGCCGGCCCGCTGCCGGTCTCGGTGTGGTGGATGGTCGAGTCGAGGACCGCGGTCTCGGGCATCGTGGAGGTCCCTTCAGGAGGATCCGGTGGGTGGGTCGAGCGGGGCGTCGAGCAGCTCCGCCAGCTCACCGACGAGCGCCGCGGTGCGCGCGCTGTCGCGACCCCCGAGCGGGGCCAGGAGGCGCTCGAGGAGCTCCTGGACCGCCTGCAGCGCGGGCCGCAGACGCTCGCGGCCGTGGTCGGTGACGGAGAGCCGGACGGCCCGGGTGTCGTGCGGGTCGCGGTGGCGGGCGACGAGACCGTTCGCCTCGAGCGTGCGCGCCAGCTTGGAGACGTACAGGGCCTCCAGGCCGGTGTCGTCGGCCAGCTCGCGCTGGCTCGGCCGCCGGCCCGCGCGTTCCAGTCCGTGCAGCGCGGCCAGCAGGACGTACTGGGCGTGGGTCAGGCCCAGTGGTGCCAGGGCGCGGTCGACGGCGACGCGCCACTTCGTCGCGAGGCGCCAGACGATGGCTCCGGCGGCGGCTCCCTGCGGTCGTGATCGCACGGGATCACAGTACATGGACATTATGTACATGGCTACTATCTGGCCGTGGCCGGGGCGGCGACCGCGGAGGCCGCCCGGCCCGCTCCGGTGGCTCGCGCGCCCCGTGTGGGCCCACGCGCCCGGTCGACGGGGCGCGTGGGCGGAGAACGGGTGCGTGAGCGGCGCAGATCGTTCCGATCAGCACGGCGCGCCGAAGCCTCGATCATGTCCGTCGGACCGCCTTCGGTGGCGCCGCGCGCCCTCCGGGCAGGCCCTGGCCTGCCCGCGTTGTGCTGCCCGGAGGGGTCGCAGAGGCGAGGGGCGGCTCCGCACGATGCGCGGCGCCACCGAAGGCCTGGTCGAGGGGGTGCCGCCGGAGCCGCCCGTCAGGCGTTCGTCCCCGCGTCGACCAGCAGAGAGGCGCCGGTGATCGTCCGCCCGCCCGGCCCGGCCAGGTGGGCGACGGTGGCGGCAACCTCGTCGGCGGTCTGGTACCGGCCGAGCGCGGTGAGGGAGCGCTGGTGCTCGGCGGAGTCGCCGTCGGCGGGGTTCATGTCGGTGTCGGTCGAGCCCGGCTGCACGAGGTTCACCGTGATGCCGCGCGGGCCCAGCTCGCGGGCGAGGGCGCGGGTGAGGCCGAGCAGCGCCGACTTGGACATGGCGTAGAGGGCGATGCCGGGGAAGGGCACCCGTTCGGCGAGGTTGCTGCCGATGCTGATGATGCGTCCGTCCGATCCGAGGTGCGGCGATGCCGCCTGGGCCGCGACGAACGCGGCCCGGGCGTGGATCGCGAGCGTCCGGTCCAGCTCGTCGAGGGTCACCTCCTCGAACGGCCCGTACGGGAAGACGCCGGCGTTGTTGACCAGGACGTCGAGGCGGCCCAGCTCGGTGACGGCGGCGTCGACGGCGCTGCCGACGGCGGCCGCGTCCGCGCTGTCGGCCTGCACCGCGAGCGCGCGCCTGCCCAGCTGCTCGATCTCCTTCACGACCAGGGCCGCCTGGTCCGCGGCGGACCGGTAGGTGATCGCCACGTCGGCGCCGTCGCGGGCCAGCCGCAGCGCGACGGCGGCCCCGATCCCGCGGCTGCCCCCGGTCACCAGTGCGACGCGGCCGGTGAGGTCGTCCATGAGTGCCCCTTTTCTGTAGTGAACGCTAAGAAATTGTGGGGCGGGACCCGTCGGCCGTCAAGGGGTATCTTGAGGGAACGCTACAGAAAGGCGGCGCCATGGCCGAGCGAGGACGCCCGCGCGGGTTCGACCGCGCCGTGGCGCTGCGCCGTGCCATGGAGGTGTTCTGGGAGCACGGCTACGAGGGCACCTCCCTCGGGGACCTGACCGCCGCGATGGGCATCCGGCCGCCCAGCCTCTACGCGGCGTTCGGGAACAAGGAGGCGCTGTTCCGCGAGGCCGTGGCGCTCTACGAGGGCATGGAGGGGGAGCCGCCGCTGCAGGCGCTGCAGGAGGCGCCCACCGCCGCCGCCGGCATCGAGGCGATGCTGCGGGCGAACGTGCGCTCCTACACCGAGCCCGGCCGGCCGACGGGCTGCATGGTCGTGCTGGCCGCCACCACGTACACGCCGAGCACCGAGGGGATCCGCGACTTCCTCGCCGAGCAACGCCGCGCCGGCACGGCGGCGGTACAGGAGCGGCTCGAGCGGGGGCGGGCCGACGGCGACGTACCACCCGGCGCCGACACGGGTGCGTTGGCCGCGTACGTCATGTCGGTGCAGTACGGGCTCTCGCTGCAGGCGCGCGACGGAGCGACCCGCGAGGAGCTCGACACCGTGGTGGACTGCGTGCTGGCCGGATGGGACGCCGTGGTGGCCGCCCGCGCCGTCACTGTCGGCACCGGATAGCGTCGCCTGCGTGGCGGAGCACTTCGCGGTGAACGGTGGCGCCCGGCTCGTCGGCGCCGTCGACGTGGTCGGGGCGAAGAACAGCGTGCTGAAGCTGATGGCGGCGGCGCTGCTGGCCGAGGGCACGACGACGATCACCAACTGCCCGGAGATCCTGGACGTCCCGCTGATGGCCGACGTGCTGCGCAGCCTCGGCTGCACCGTCGAGGTCGAGCACGGCACGGTCACGATCGACGTCCCGGCGAGGCCCGGCGCCCAGGCCGACTACGCGTCGGTGTCGCGGCTGCGCGCGTCGGTGTGCGTGCTCGGGCCGCTCGTGGCGCGCTGCCGGCGTGCCGTGGTGCCGCTGCCCGGCGGCGACGCGATCGGTTCCCGCCCGCTGGACATGCACCAGGCAGGCCTGCGCAAGCTGGGCGCGACCACCGAGATCGAGCACGGGCGGGTGGTCGCCCACGCCGAGGAGCTGCGCGGGGCGCAGATCTGGCTCGACTTCCCCAGCGTCGGCGCCACCGAGAACATCCTGATGGCCGCCGTGCTCGCCGACGGCACCACCGTGATCGACAACGCCGCGCGCGAGCCGGAGATCGTCGACCTCTGCACGATGCTGCAGCAGATGGGTGCCAAGATCGACGGGGTGGGCAGCTCCACGCTCACCGTGCACGGCGTCACGCAGCTGCAGCCCACCCAGCACCGGGTGATCGGCGACCGGATCGTCGGCGCCACATGGGCGTTCGCCGCCGCGATGACCCGCGGCGAGGTCACGGTGCGCGGCGTCGACCCGCACCACATCGACCTGGTGCTGGACAAGCTGCGCTCCGCGGGGGCGGAGACCGCGATCGGCGCGCAGGAGTTCACGGTGCGGATGGACCGCAGGCCGCGCGCCGTCGACTTCGTGACCCTGCCCTACCCCGGTTTCGCCACCGACCTGCAGCCGATGGCGATCGCGCTGTCCGCGGTGTCCGACGGCACGTCGATGATCACCGAGAACGTCTTCGAGGCCCGGTTCCGCTTCGTCGACGAGATGGTGCGCCTCGGCGCCGACGCCCGCACGGACGGCCACCACGCGGTGGTCCGCGGCGTGGATCGCCTGTCCAGCGCCCCGGTGTGGGCGAGCGACATCCGCGCGGGAGCCGGCCTCGTGCTGGCCGGGCTGTGCGCCGACGGGGTGACCGAGGTCTGGGACGTCGAGCACATCGACCGCGGCTACCCGCGGTTCGTCGAGAACCTCAGCGCCCTGGGCGCCGACGTCGCACGGATGCAGGCGCAACCCCAGCGCTGACCCGCTACGCGTGGTAGGTGAGTGCGACCACCCCCGTCGCCGTCGGCGTCGCGTCCACGAGCCTCAGCGGGTTCGGCAGTCCTTCGTCGAAGAACCGCGTGCCGGTACCGAGGACGACCGGGTGAACGCCGAGGACGAGCTCGTCGACCAGGCCGTGCCGCAGCAGCGAGCGCACCAGTGTGAAGCTGCCGTAGGTCAGGATGTCGCCGCCGGGCGCCTCCTTGAGCCCCGCCACGGTCTGCGCCGGGTCGCCGGGGAGCGCGGTGGCGTTCCACGGCAACGGCCCGCGCAGCGTGTTGGTCACGACGGCCTTGGGGATGCGGTGCATCGCCTCGGCGTACGGCCCGGTGTTGCGGGACCAGGCCTTCTCGATGATCTCGAAGGTCCGGCGGCCCAGCAGGAAGGTGTCGCTCGCCAGCAGGCTCTGCGTCGCGTGCTCGGCCGAGCTCTCGTCGAAGAAGCCGAGGGCCCAGCCGCCGCGGTCGAGCTCTCCGAACCCGCCCGGGTCCTGCACCACACCGTCGAGCGTGACGAAGGTCTGCACGGTGAGCTTGCGCATGAGGGGACTCCGTTCCCGGCCGGACCGTCCGGCCGTGAACAGGGAGACCCGGGGCGGGCCGGAAAGGAATCGGTCCCAGCGTCGAAGGTCGCGCGCATGATCGAGCTCCTGGTGGATCATGCAGCGGTGCGGACGTAGGAAATGTCACAGCACCGGTGCAACCCCCGAGCGAACCCGGGGGACATCCCCACCCCGGTTCAGGGGGTGCCCCTATGGGCTCGGGCGCCCGTCCGCGACAGGGTGGACGGGTGATCACCGAATGGCTCGGCTCGTTCTTCGCATTGATCGACGCGATCCCGACGTGGCAGCTCTATTCGGTGGTCGGCGTGCTGCTGGTGCTCGAGACGACCGTGCTGGTCGGGCTCGTGACCCCGGGGGAGGTCGTCCTGCTCGCCGCGGCGACGACCGTGGGCAGCACGGGGGACTACCTGGCGCTCGCCGCGATCGCGGCGGGGGCCAGCTTCGCCGGTCAGACCGGGGGGTACCTGCTCGGCCGGACGTTCGGGGGCCGGATCCGGGCGAGCTGGGGCGGTCGCAAGATCGGCGAGGCGAACTGGTTGCGGGCCGAGCGGGTGCTGCGCGGGGGAACGGGGCGCGCGATCGTCGCGTCGCGGTTCCTCGCCGTGGCCCACTCGCTGGTGCCCGTGATCGCCGGCACGCTGCGCATGCCGTGGGGGCGGTACGCGCGGTGCACCGCGCTCGGTGCGGTGCTGTGGGGCCTGGTCTACGTCGGGCTCGGCAGCGCCGCGTCGATCGCGATCCGGGAGTCCGCGCACCTGCTCGGACCGACGGTCACGACCGTGGTGGTCGGGGCGGTCGTGGTCGCGCTGATCGTGCGGGCGGTGAGCAAGCGCCGTCAACCGGCTGGGGAGCAGGTCGCGGCCGATGCACCGACCGTGGCGATCGCCGTGGGGGAAGCGCCCGAGCGGCGCTGAACGGACCGGGCGACCGTGGGGGCGGCGCCCGTTCCGGGTAGGAGAGGTGGTCGTGCTCCCGAGGTGCGGAGCACGACCACCTCGTCCGCCATCACCGGCTCCGACCGACGACCAGCCGCGCGTTCACCAGGTCGGCGCGGAACACGAGCAGGCGGTAGCCCTCTCCCGCTCGCCCGACGGTCGAGCGGATCCCGGCATCGGCGAGGCGGGAGCGCAGCACCTGCGCCGCGGCCTCCGTCGGCACCCGGGAGACCTCGGTGAGCAGGCCGTCGCCGGTGGGGTCGTCCGGATCGGGCACGTGCGGCGCGGGCTGGTCCCGGCCGGTGCCGAACGTCCAGCGCAGCGCGAGCAGCACGATCCCGAGCATCAGGACCGCGCCGAGGATCATGGTGAGCCGGGCGTCTGGCACTCCTCGATTGTCCGTCCTACCCTGCGAATCCGCCTATCCACCTGGATCGATCCGAGGGTGTGACGCCGCTCGTGAAGCGGCGCTGCGGGGGCTACGCGCCAGTAGCATCGGCTTTCTCGCCCATCTCGACGCGGAGGTGCCCGGTGCCGTACCCGACCGACCGCGAGCGCGACCGCCCCTGGGTGATCCGCACGTACGCGGGCCACTCGTCCGCGAAGAAGTCGAACGCGCTCTACCGTCGCAACCTGGCCAAGGGACAAACCGGGCTCTCGGTCGCGTTCGATCTGCCGACCCAGACCGGTTACGACCCCGACGACGAGCTCGCGAAGGGTGAGGTCGGCAAGGTCGGCGTGCCGGTCAGCCACATCGGGGACATGCGGACCCTCTTCGACGGCATCCCGATGGCCGAGGCCAACACCTCGATGACGATCAACGCACCGGCGATGTGGCTGCTCGCGCTCTACGTCGCGGTGGCCGACGAGCACGGCGCGCCGCGCGACCAGCTCGCCGGCACCACGCAGAACGACATCGTCAAGGAGTACCTGTCGCGCGGCACGTACGTGTTCCCGCCTGCGCCGAGCATGCGGCTGATCTCGGACACGATCGCGTGGTCGGTGCGGCACATCCCGAAGTGGAACCCGATCAACATCTGCAGCTACCACCTGCAGGAGGCCGGGGCCACGCCCCCGCAGGAGCTGGCGTACGCGCTCTCCACGGCCATCGCCGTGCTCGACACCGTGCGCGACTCGGGGCAGGTGCCGCAGGAGCGGTTCGGCGATGTCGTCGGGCGCATCTCGTTCTTCGTGAACGCCGGGCTGCGGTTCGTCGAGGAGATGTGCAAGATGCGTGCCCTCGCCCGCCTCTGGGACGAGATCACGCGCGAGCGCTACGGCGTGCAGGACCCGAAGCAGCGGCGGTTGCGCTACGGCGTGCAGGTCAACTCGCTCGGGCTCACCGAGGCGCAGCCGGAGAACAACGTGCAGCGCATCGTCCTGGAGATGCTCGCCGTCACGCTCTCGCGCGACGCGCGGGCGCGCGCGATCCAGCTGCCCGCGTGGAACGAGGCACTCGGCCTGCCCCGCCCGTGGGACCAGCAGTGGGCGCTGCGCATGCAGCAGGTGCTCGCCTACGAGACCGACCTGCTGGAGTACGAGGACCTGTTCGAGGGCAGCCGCGTCGTCGAGGCGAAGGTGGCCGAGCTCGTCGAGGGGGCCCGCACCGAGATCGACCGGGTGCAGGAGATGGGCGGGGCCGTCGCGGCCGTCGAGTCCGGCTACATCAAGGGGCAGCTGGTGAGCGCACTGGCCGAGCGGCGCAGGCGCATCGAGGCCGGCGAGGACGTGGTGGTCGGTGTCAACCGGTTCCAGACCACCGAACCGAGCCCCCTGCAGGCAGAGGGCGCCGCGGCGATCGAGACGGTGGACCCGGCCACCGAGGCCGCCGCGATCGAGGCGATCCGCGCCTGGCGGGCGGGCCGGGACGCCGCCGCCGTCGAGTCGGCGCTGGACGCGCTGCGCGACGCGGCCAAGACCGACGCGAACCTGATGGACGCCTCGATCGCCTGCGCGAAGGCCGGCGTCACCACCGGTGAGTGGGCCGGGGTGCTGCGCGAGGTGTTCGGCGAGTTCCGCGCCCCCACCGGGGTGTCCGCCGCGGTGGTCGGGGGCTCGGCGGCCACCGAGATCGCCGAGGTGCGCGAGCGCGTGCGGGCCGCGAGCGAGACGATCGGGTCGCGGCTGCGGATGCTGGTGGGCAAGCCCGGCCTCGACGGGCACTCCAACGGCGCGGAGCAGGTGGCCGTGCGGGCCCGCGACGTCGGGTTCGAGGTGGTCTACCAGGGCATCCGGCTCACGCCCGCCCAGATCGTGGCCGCGGCCGTGCAGGAGGGCGTGCACGTGGTGGGCCTCTCGGTGCTCTCCGGGTCCCACCTCGAGGTCGTGCCCGCCGTGGTCGGCGGCTTGCGTGCCGCGGGTGCGGACGACGTGCCGGTGGTGGTCGGCGGGATCATCCCCGCCGAGGACGCCGCCGAGCTGCGCAAGCGCGGCGTGGCGGCGGTGTTCACGCCGAAGGACTACCAGCTCACGGCGATGATGGACGAGATCGTCTCGCTCGTTCTCGCGGCACACGACGCGGGCTGAGCCGCGCGGTCAGCTCGGCGGCGGCAGCTTGCGCGCGGCGGCGGTGGCCAGCGCCGTTGCCGGGCGGGTGCCGATCACCCCGTCGGCCAGCGCGGCGACGGCACCGCGGGCCGCGGTCTCGGCGATCTCGCACAGGTCGTCGACGGCTCGCCAGACGGCGCCCATGCCGTCCGCACCGACGACGTCGCACAGCCGGTAGCGCCCGGCGACCACGGCCGGGGCCTCCTCCACACCCATGCGTCCCCCCGGCCGCGGGATAACCCGGCGGACGCGGCGGCCTGGTGGTGCGTCAGCGGCGGAGCTGCGCGACCAGGCGCCGGGTGCTGTCGCGGCGGCCCCACGCCACCACCGCGGCCACGACGCCGACGGTCGCCGGGATCGCGACCAGCGCGCCTCCGCCGATCGCCAGCGTGAGGACCACCGCGCCGATCATCAGGGCGACGAAGCACGTGGCGGCGAGGCCGGTGAGGCGCGGGACGAACATCGCGATCGCGCCGGCCAGCTCCAGCGCACCGATGACGTACATGCCGGTGGTGCCCAGGCCCATGGCCTCGAACCCGGCGACGTTCTGCGCCTCGGCGGTGAGCTTCCCGAACGCGGAGAACGCGTAGACGGCGGCGAGGAGGACCTGCAGCGTCCAGAGGGCGACGTGGGCGACGCGGCCGGTGGTGGGGCGGGTGGCGGTCGTGGCGGTCATCGAGGGCTCCGTACGTGTGGGGTGGAAGCGGTCGGTGTATGGACCGCCGGCGCGCCCGGAACTCATCGGTGCTCAGCCGGGGTTGTTCTCCTCGGCGTCGTCCCGCTCGCCGCGGCGGCTGAAGAAGCGCAGGCCGGGGATGCCCTGGATCGCCTGGCGCACCTGCTTGAGCTGCTCGAGCAGCTCGTGGACGTCGGGGCCGACGCGGTCGAGCGTGGCCAGGATCGGCATGATGTCGCGCTCCATGTGCTCGGTGAGCTGTGGCAGCTGGTCGACGAGCCGGACCGCGGCGTGGACCTCCTCCTCGGAGAACTCCTGCACGAACCGCTCCGCGAGCGGGGCGGCCCGCTGCGCGATCGGCTGGTAGACGGCGAGCAGCTCGGAGGCGCCGTCCGCGGCGCCCGCCGCCCGGTCGATCACACCGTCCGCTCGGTCGGCCACCGCCGCGGCCTTGCCGATCACCACACCGGCGCTGTCGGCCACGCCGCCCGCCGTGGCGACGATCGTGCGCGCGTCCTCCGCGACGGTGCCGGCCCCGGACACCAGCGTCGCGGCGTCGTCGGCCACGGAGCCCGCCTTGCTGACGAGGACGGCGGCACCTTCGGCGACCCCGTCGGCGCGTGCGACGAGCCCTGCAGCGTCGTCGGCGACCGTGCCGGCCCGGCCGACGAGCCCCGCCGCGTCCTCGGCGACCCCTCCAGCACGTGCGACCAGCGTGCTCGCCGCATCGGAGACGGTGCGGACCTCGCGCAGCAGGGCGTCCACCGTGCGGACCATGTTGTCGGCGTCGCGGAGCACCTCGTCGACCCGCCCCACCGCCCCCCGCACCGTGCCGAGCAGCTCGTCGACGGCCTGCATGATCCCGTCCGTGCGCTCGACGATGACGTCGGCGCGGTCGGCCACGGCGGTGATCCGCCGGACCAGTCCGTCGGCCTCGTCGAGCAGGCCTGTCACCCGCGCCGGCAGGGAGGAGACCACCTGCACGGCCTCGTCGCTCCAGCCCACGACGGCACGGGCCCCCGCGACGACGTCGGACGGGCCCACCCAGACCGGTAGCCCGGCGATGCGCAGCATGGCCCCGATCCTGTCGCATCCGGAGCCCGCGGGCGCGGCGGGACCCGGGCCGGGACCGTCAGGAAAGACGCTAGGCGTACCCCGATCCGCCGCCGTTCATGGCGTCCGATCGAGTGAAGTTGCGCCGAATAGGTCCTGGTCATTGCGGTCGCGTAACGAGTGGTGCTCTAGGGCGCCCGGGTGAATGCTCCCAGGTGGAGTTCACCTACGTTCGGACGTCGACGCCGGTGGCCGGAGGGGGCCGCCGTCCGACGGGAAGGAGAGCCACATGAGTCAGCAGGGCTGGAGCAGACGGGATTTCCTCCGCCGTACGGCGACGGCCGGGGCGGTCGCGTTGGGTGGGGGGACGGTGCTGGGGGCGTGCCAGGCCACGGGCGGTGGCCCCGGGGGCGGGGGTGGAAGCGTCCTGGAGCGCGCGCGGAGCGCCGGCACCATCAAGATCGGTATCGCGGGTGAGGAGCCGTACGGCTTCACCGACGTCGGTGGCAGCGTCACCGGTGAGGCACCCGAGGTCGCCCGCGTGGTGCTGCAGGCCATGGGCATCGGCGAGGTGCAGGCCGAGCAGGTCGACTTCGGCTCGCTCATCCCGGCGCTGAACGCCAACCGGTACGACATGGTCTGCGCGGGGATGAACATCACCCCGGAGCGCTGCGGACAGGCTGCGTTCTCGATCCCGGACTACTCGGCGCTCACCGCGTTCCTCGTGCCCACGGGCAACCCCCAGCAGGTCGCCACGTTCGAGGACGTCGCGGCCAAGGGTGTCCCGCTCGCCGTGCTCAGCGCCGCGGTCGAGCAGGGATACGCCGAGGCCGCCGGTGTGCCCGCCGGGAACATCAGCGTGTACGACGACCAGAACGCGCTGCTGCAGGCGGTGACCTCGGGGCGCGCCTACGCCGCGGCGCTCACCGACATCTCGCTCAAGTGGCTGGCCGGGAAGAACCCGAACGCCGGAGTCGAGGTCACCGACGGCTTCACACCCACGGAGAACGGGCAGGAGGTCGTCTCCGCGGGCGGCTTCGTGTTCCGGCAGGCCGACAACGATCTGCGGGAGGCGTTCAACACCGAGCTGCAGAAGGCCCACGACGACGGGCGCTGGCTCACGGCCGCGAGCCCGTTCGGCTTCTCCGCGGACAACCTGCCCGCCGACGGGCTGACGACCGAGCAGCTCTGCTCGGCCTGAGCCGGCCGTGGAGAACATCGGCACCTGGTTGTCGATCCTCAACCAGGGCCTGCCGTACACCCTGATCGCGACGATCGGCGGCATCGTCCTGACGATCGTGCTGTCGCTCGTCGCGGGGCTGGCGCTGCTGTCCCCGTGGCGGTGGGTGCGCGTGATCAGCCGGATCTACGTGGAGGGCCTGCGCGGCACGTCCGAGGTCGTGCAACTGTTCTGGATCTTCTTCGCGCTGCCCGTGCTGGTCGGGTTCGAGTTCATCCCGCTCTGGGGTGGCGTGGCCGTGCTCGGCCTCAACCACGGCGCCTACGGTGCCGAGATCGTCCGGGGGGCCGTGCAGTCGGTGCCGCGTGCGCAGTACGAAGGTGCGCTCGCGCTCAGCCTCTCGCCCGCGCAGCGGATGCGCCGGGTGATCCTCCCGCAGGCGGTTGCCGAGATGATCCCGCCGTTCAACAACCTGTTCATCCAGCTGCTCAAGAGCACGTCGATCCTGTCGTTCGTGTTCATCCCGGAGATCACCCGGCAGGCCACCGAGGTGCTCATCCCGAACTTCAACCCGTGGGTCATCCAGATCATGCTCCTCCTCCTGCTCTACTACCTGGTGATGTCGCTGGTCGTCACCGCGGTGATGCGGGCGCTGGAGCGGACGACCGCGGCGCGGCTCGGCCGCCGCCTGACCCGCGGAGCCCAGCGAGCGTTGGCGGGGACCCACTGATGACCGTCTGGGACTGGAACTACGCGTTCTCGATCCTGCCCGCCCTGATCGAGGGGCTCGGGCTCACGCTCGTCGCGACGGTGCTCGGATCGATCGTCGCGATGCTGCTCGGCCTGGTGTTCGCGGTGCTGCAGCGCGGACCGCGCCCAGTGGCGATCGTCGTGCGCCTCTTCGTCGAGTTCGTCCGCAGCACGCCCCTGCTGGTGCAGATCTTCTTCCTGTACTTCGGGCTGCCGGTGTTCGGCATCGTCCTGCCCGGCCTGGCGGTTGGCGTCATCGCGCTCGGTGTGCACTACGCGTGCTACACGTCGGAGGTGTACCGGGCGGGCATCGACGCGGTTCCCCGCGGCCAGTGGGAGGCGGCGACGGCGCTGAGCCTCCCGCGCTCCCGCGTCTGGACGGGCGTGGTGCTGCCGCAGGCGGTCCCGCGGGTGATTCCCGCGCTCGGCAATTACGTGATCTCGATGTTCAAGGAGGTCCCGCTGCTGGTCGGGATCAGCGTCCTGGACGTGGTCGGGCGGGCGGAGGAGGCTGGCAACACCTACTTCCGCTACGTCGAGCCCTACACCATGGCGGGCCTGTTCTTCCTCCTGCTGAGCTACCCCGCGTCCCTTCTGGTGCGGAGATTGGAACGCCGTGTCGGAACCATCTGAGCCGATGATCGTGTTCGACGAGGTCGAGAAGCGGTTCGGCGACAACGTCGTGCTCTCCGACCTCAGCTTCACGGTCGCCCCCGGCGAGCACGTCACGCTGATCGGGCCGTCCGGGTCGGGCAAGACCACGATCCTGCGGCTGCTGATGTGCCTGGAGTCCGTCACCGGCGGCACGATCCAGGTCGCGGGCAAGGGCCTGTCGCACATGGAGAAGAACGGCAAGCTCGTCCCGGCCGACGAGAAGCACTCCCGCGAGGTGCGCAAGCGCATCGGGATGGTGTTCCAGCAGTTCAACCTCTTCCCGAACATGACCGTCCGCGGCAACCTCATCGAGGCGCCCACCCGCGTCCTCGGACTGTCGAAGGACGAGGCGAACGCGCGGGCGAAGGAGCTGCTCGACCTGGTCGGGCTGGGGGAGAAGATCGACGAGCACCCGTCCCGGCTCTCGGGTGGGCAGCAGCAGCGCGTGGCGATCGCGCGGGCGCTCGCCATGCAACCCGACGTCCTGCTGCTCGACGAGGTGACCTCGGCGCTCGACCCCGAGCTGGTGGCCGGCGTGCTCGCCCTCCTGCGCGACATCGGGGAGAGCACGGACATCACCATCCTCTGTGTCACGCACGAGATGGGCTTCGCCCGCGACTTCTCGCACCGGGTGATGATGTTCGACGGCGGTCAGGTGATCGAGGACGCGCCGCCGGGGAAGCTCTTCACCGAGCCGGACCACCCACGTACGCAGGAGTTCCTCAAGGCGGTCCTGGCCCGCTAGGGCCGGCAGAGGGCCTCCGTCGTCAGGTCGGGCGGTGGGAGGTTGTCGCGGGTGAACCCGAACGGCTCCGTGATCCGCAGCCACTCGCCGGAGGCCTGCATCGCCGCGAGTTCGCGCTCGAAGGCCGCGAGCAGGTCGGTCTCCCCGATGCGGGCGGCGAAGGCGGCGCCGGGGACGACCCGGCGCCCGCCCACCACGGGCTCGACGGCGTCGGTGACCGCGAGCCCTGAGCCGGGGTTGCGGCGCAGCGCGTCCACCAGCGAGATCCTGGTGAGGGCACCGGCGGCCACGCGCTCGTCGGCCACGGTGCGGAACAGCTCCGACGGGCTGTCGACGATCTCCAACCGGTCGTCCGGCACACCGGCGGCCCGCGCGTAGTCGATCTCGATCGCGCCGGCGAGCACGGCGAGCCGCACGCGGGAGCGGGCGACGTCCCGGAACGACGCGACCCGCTGCGTGGTGCCCTCGCGCACGAGGAACGCCGGGTACGCCACGAAGTCGGGGCGGGTGAAGGCGATCTCGCGGCAGCGGTCGGGCGTGACCGCCATCCCGGCGGCCACGAGGTCGAACTGCCCCTCGCGCAGCCGCGGCACGAGCTCGTGGAACGGCACCTGCACCGCATCGAGGCCGGGCACCCCGATGCGTTCGAGCACGACGCGGGCCACCTCCGGCTGCGCACCGGTCACGCGGCCGTCGGCGTCGGTGTAGGAGTAGGGGTGCTCGCCGGAGATCCCGATGCGGATCGCGCCCGCCGCACGGGCGCGTTCCAGAGCGCTGCCCGACGGCCGACCGCAGGCCACGGCAGCGCAGGCCGGGACGGCGAGCGCGAGGAGCCGCCGTCGGGAAAGCATCCCGGACAGCGTAGGTGTCGCCGCCGCGGCAGGGACGGGTGGATCAACGCCAGACCGGTGCGCGCTTCTCCAGGAACGCCGACATCCCTTCCTTCGCGTCCGGGGACTGCGACAGGGAGGCCATGACCTCGACGGCGATCGCGTAGGCGTCGGCCTCGGGGCGGTCGAGCTGGGCGTACAGCGTCTGCTTCCCCACGCCCTTCCCGAACCGGCTGCCCCGGGTGGCGCGGGCGAGCAGCTCGTCGACGCGGGCGTCGAGGTCGGCGTCCGGTACGGCGTAGTTGATCAGGCCCCACTCGGCGGCCGTGTGCGCGTCGATCGCGTCGCCGGTGAGCGCCATCTCCATCAGCCGCTTGCGCCCGATGTTGCGGGCGACCGGCACGGCGGGCGTGTGGCAGAACCAGCCGCCCTTGCCGCCGGGGAGGGCGAAGGACGCCGACTCCGCCGCGACGGCGAGGTCGCAGGACGCCACGAGCTGGCAGCCGGCGGCCGTCGCGATCGCGTGGACGCGGGCGATCACGACCTGCGGCACCGACTCGACCGTGCGCATCACCCGCGTGCAGAGCTGCAGCAGGTCGCGCACACCCGCGAGATCACGGGCGGCGACGTCGGCGAAGTCGTGTCCCGCAGAGAAGGCCTTGCCCTCACCCGCCAGCACGATGCCGGTGGCGTCGGAGCGTCCCGCGGTCTCGAACGCGTCCAGCAGCTCGCGCAGGTGGGCCTCGGTGAGCGTGTTGCGCCGCTCGGGTCGGTTCATCGTGATCCGGACGGTCGGACCGTCCTGCTTCACCAGCAGGTGCTCGTAGTCGCCCATGTCCTGACGGTAGCCCGCTGTTGCCGTGCCCGCCCAGAGGTCGTACGGTGACCGCATGACTGGATGAGCAAATCTGGTCACGGAGTTCTGAGGTGGGGACATGGCGGCACCGGAACCGCGCGTCGAGCGGGTGCTCGACAGTGCGGCGGAGCTGCTGGTGCGCTGGGGCTACCAGCGGGTGACGATCGACGACGTCGCCCGCCATGCCGGGATCGGCAAGGGCACCGTCTACCTGCACTTCAGGTCGAAGGACGCGCTCTTCCTCAGCGTGCTGATGCGGGTGCACCGCGATGTCGTCGAGCGGATGACCGATCGGATGGCCGCCGACCCGCGTGAGGTGCTCCCGAGCCGCATGATGCGGCACGTCTACGAGGAGATGGCGGCAGACCCGGTCACGCGGTCGCTCTACATGGGAGACGTGGAGGTGCTCGGGAGGCTCGCGCACGAGGCGGCCGACACCCTCGGCGAGTTCACCACGCGCCGCCAGCAGGCCATCGTCGAGCACTTCCGCCTGCTCGCCGACGGCGGCTGCCTCCGTCCCGGGTACGACGCCGACTCCGCCCTGTACGCCTTCTCCGCGGTCGGCACGGGCTTCGTGGTTGTCGACGGGATCGGGAGCAGGATCCCCCAGCTGGAGGGCGAGGCGCGCGCCGACCTGCTCGAGCGCACCCTCGCCGCCGCCCTCGAGGTGCCCGACCCGCCCGCCGCCGTGCTCGAGCGGATCGCACCCGAGATCGCGCAGCGCTACCGGGCGCTGCTCGTGCACATCGACGAGGAGTGGAGCCGCCGTGTCCGCTGATCCGGCCACGCGCGGGGAAACGGAGACCCGATGACCGCGACGCCACCTGCCGTACCGGACATCATGGACCCGGGTCTGATCGCCGACCCGGTCGGCGGCTACGGGCAGCTGCGCGAACAGGCGCCCGTGGTGCGCGGCCGGACCCCGGACGGCGGCCCGGCCTGGTTCGTCACCCGGCAGGCCGATGTGCGGACGGTCCTGTCCGACCCGCGCTTCGTCAACAGCGCCCGGTCGGTGCCGGGGACGAGCGTCGACAGCGTGCGCGACAAGCTGATCGAGATGGCGGGCTTCCCCGCCGACATCGCGCACTACTTCTCCGACTCGATCCTCGACCACGACGGCGAGGACCACTCCCGCCTGCGCAAGCTCGTGTCCCGAGCCTTCACCGTGCGTCGGGTCGGCGCACTGCGCCCGCGCGTGGAGGAGATCACCGCAGGCCTGCTGGACCGCATGGCCGGTCTTGCGGAACCCGTCGACCTGATCGCCGAGTTCGCCTACCCGCTGCCGATCACGGTGATCTGCGAGCTCGTCGGTGTCGCGGAGGAGGACCGGCCGGCCTGGCACCGGTGGAGCAGCGCGCTGATGCGGATGCAGCCCGATGCCGTCGGCCCGGCCGCCCGCGAGATGGTCGGCCACGTCCTCGAGCAGATCGCCCGCCGTCGCGCCGAGCCGGCCGACGACCTCCTCACCGCCCTGGTGCAGGTGCAGGAGGGGGACGGCGACCGGCTCAGCGCCGACGAGCTCGTCACCATGATCATCACGCTCGTGATCGCGGGCCACGAGACCACCGCGCACCTCATCGGCAACGCGACGCTCGCGCTGCTCACCCGTCCCGACCAGCTCGCACTGCTGCGCGCCGACCCGGGCCTGTGGACCGGCGCCATCCACGAGCTGATGCGCTGGTGCGGGCCCGTGCAGCTCGCGCGCATGCGCTACGCGGCCGAGGACGTGGAGCTCGGGGGCGTGACGATCCGGCGGGGCGAGGTCGTGCAGCCGGTGCTCGTATCGGCCAACCACGACCCCCGCGAGTACGCGGACGTGGAGCGGCTCGACGTCACGCGGCGGCCGGCCGGGCGCGGTGAGGGCCACGTCGGGTTCGGGCACGGCTTCCACTACTGCCTCGGGGCCGCCCTGGCCCGGCAGGAGGGCGAGGTGGCGCTGCGGGCGCTGGTCGAGCGGTTCCCCCGGCTCGCCCTCGCCGACGCCGAACCCGAGTGGGTGCCGGTGCCCGGAATGCGGCGTCTCGCCCGGCTCCCGGTGCGGCTGGGGTAGCCGCTCGCGAACTGGGTGCCGTCGCCGTCCACGCCCGGATCCCGACTGGGGATTGCTCCCCGGCCGTCGGTGGTCAACTCTCTCCGGTGAGGGGGCTGGAGAGGGGTGAGGGCGATGGGCGGCGACGGCACCGGCGAAGCCTCGGGCGGAGGCGGTCGCGACGAGACCGTGGAGATCTCGCCGGTGGACACCGAGCCGCCGGAGGCGCGGGAACCGGAGGAGCCGGAGGCCACACCGCTCGAGGAACCGCCCGAGGAACCGCTCGAGGCGCCCGCTGACGAGGCGGAGCCGACGGTGGACCTGCCGGCCGGGTCGAGCCCCGCGGTGGCGGTCTCCACGGTATCGATCTCCAACCCGTCGAACCCGACGCGGAACGAGGAACCGAACGCGTCGCCCCCACCCGAGCAGGTCGGGTGGTCGGCCGCGGCCGCGGTGCTGCTCAACCTCACCGGGCTCGGGCTTGGATACCTCTACCTGCGGCGCTGGCTGCGTGCCACCGCCTGCCTCGTCATCGTGGCGCTGATGGTGTGGGTGGCCTACGCGAACGACGCGTCCGGTACACCGTGGCTGTGGCGGATCCTCGCCGCGACGTGGGCCGTCGCCACGGCGGCGGACGCATGGGGGTTGGCCCGCACGCTCCCGCGGCCTGCCACGCGCGCGCAGTGGCTGCGGCCGGTCGCGCTCGGGTTCGTGGCCGTCGTCGTGATCGTCGGCAGCCACATCGGGTACGCGGGCGCGGCGCGCGCCACGTACTCGGCCGGTCTCGAAGCCCAGGGCCGGGCCGACTGCGCGGAGGCGAACCGTTCCTTCGACGCGCTCGCCGGGCCGTACGAGCTCACCCTGAGCCGCGACGTCCCGGCCGCGGTGCAGCGGCGTGCCGAGTGCGCGGCCTTCCTCGGCGCCCAGCAGTCCGAGCAGGCCGGTGCGCTCGCGGGGGCGGTGGCGGCCTACCAGGCGTTCCGGCGCGACCACGCCGGCAGCCTGCTCGAGCCGTTCGCCCGCGAGGGCACGCGACGCGTGCTGCTCGCGTGGGCGGGGGTGCTGCGTGGCGCGGGTGACCTGGGCGGTGCGATCAGCCGCTACCGCGAGCTGCTCCAGGAGCTCGGCAGCGAGCCGGGCGCCGCGCAGGTGCGCGAGGACCTCGCGGCCACGCACGTCGAGCGGGCATCGGCGGCGCGGGCGACGATGGCCGGGGCCGCCGGGGACGCCCGGGCCGACGCGATGCGCGCCGCGATGGACGATCTGCTGCTGGTGGGGCGGGAGCTCGCCGACACCTCGACCGCCGCCGGGGTCCCGCAGGCCGTCCTCGACACGTTCGCGGAGGCCAACTCACCGTTCGTCGAGGGGCGGTTCTGCGACGCGCTGCCCGTGCTCGACTACGCGATCACGCTGCCCGACGCGGCGGGCGTCGCGGCGGTGGCCAACGGCAACCGGGCGCGCTCGCTCTCCGAGTGCGCGCTCGCGAACTTCAGCGCCGGGGACTACAGCGGGGCCACTGATCGTTTCGAGGCGCTGATGACCGACTACCCGAACGACCCCGCCGTCCCGCAGGCGCGTTCGGCCCTGATCACCGCCGAGGTGGGCCGGGCCGCGGGCGTGCCGCTGCCGCTCCCCGCACCGATCGACGCGCCCGCGAGCGAGCCGGTGCTCGTCTACAACGCGGCGGGCACCGAGGTCCGGGTGCTGGTCGCCGGGCCGACGGCGCAGGAGGTCACCCTGCCCGCCTGCCCCGGCTGTCCCGCCTCGTACGCCGCGGGAACGGAGTCGTGCCCAGGAGCGGCGGGCAGGCCGTCGAGCACGATCCGGCTGCGCCCCGGCACCTACTACGTGCTGCAGGACCGGGAGGAGCTCGGACCGGACGAGTCGGTGAACCAGCCCATCACCGTCAGGGCGGGCGGTGGCGAGCTCTGCGTGACGGTCACGACGAACTAGTGTCCCGAACCGGAAGTCCGGTGCATAAATCGGCGGATCCAGGTTTCCGCTGAGTGCGCCGGCGGGCCGGCCTCGTACCGGGCGTACTCGGGCGGTTCGCCGGTGTGCTCAGCGGGGAGCTGGGCCGTCGAGTTATGTGGTGGACTTCCGGTTCGGGGCACTGGGTCACGCGCGGTCGCGCAGCACCAACAGGAGGTAGGCGGCGAGCGTCTGGGCGTCGACCACCTCGGAGCGCCGGATCATGTCCTCGAACTCCGCGACCGTGAACCAGCGCGCCCGCATGTCCTGCTCGCTGTCCTCGCGGCCGATGGGACCCTCGCGCAGGTCGGTCGCGAGGAACACGTGCTCGCGCTGGCTGGACGTGCCAGGGGCGAGGTCGAGGTCGCCGAGGAACTCCATGCGTCCCGCGACGAGGCCGGTCTCCTCCGCGAGCTCGCGCGCGGCCAGCTCGGCCGGGTCGACCTCGGCGCGATCGGGCGCGGTCCCCATCGGGAACTCCCAGCGCCGCTTCCCGACCGGGTAGCGGAACTGCTCCACCAGGTGCAGTCGGTCGCCGTCGCGGGGGATGACGATGGCCGAGGTCGGCTTGTCGACGACCCCGTAGATCCCCTCGGTCCCGTCCTCGCGCCGGACGGTGTCCTCCCGGACGGTCATCCACGAGTTGGCGTACACCTGCCGGCTGCTGATCCTCTCCACGCCACCCACCGTGCCCGGTGGCCGCATCGGGCACGATTCCGGGGTGCGCGCGTCCCGGCTCGTCACCCTGCTGTTCACCCTGCAGCGCAGGCGCGGGGCGACGGCGGCCGAGCTGGCCCGGGAGCTGGAGGTGTCGGAGCGCACGATCTACCGCGACGTCGCGGCGCTGTCCGCGGCGGGAGTGCCGCTGTGGACCGAGCCCGGCCGGGGCGGCGGGATCCGGATGCTCGACGGCTGGCGGACGCGGCTGGACGGTCTGACGGCCCAGGAAGCGGCGGCGATCTTCGCCGTCGGCGCCCCGCAGGTGCTCGCCGAGCTCGGGATGAGCGCGGCGCTCGCCGGCGCGCAGGCCAAGCTCCTCGCGACGCTGCCCGCGGAGCTCCAGGAGCACGCGCGAGCGGTCGCGGAGCGGTTCCACCTGGACGCGCCCGGCTGGTTCCACACCCCGCAGCAGGTGACCCAGCTGGCCGCCGTCGCCGAGGCGGTGTGGGACCAGCAGCGGCTGCGCATCGGCTACCGGCGCGGTCGGGATCAGGTCGTGGAGCGAACCCTGGACCCGCTGGGGCTCGTGCTGAAGGCGGGCACCTGGTACCTGGCTGCGCGCGTCGAGGGCACCGTCCGCACGTACCGGGTCGACCGGATCGCCGACGCGCAGGCCACCGGAGAGCGCTTCGAGCGCCCGGTGGACTTCGACCTGGCCGAGTGGTGGGCGGGCGCTGCCGGCCGCTTCGAGAGCCAGATGCTGCGCACCACGGTTCGCCTGCGGGTGAGCCGGCTCGGGCTGAAGATCCTGCCGCGCGCGGTCGACCACGACGCCGCGCTGCGCGCGATCGCACACGCCGGCCCGCCGGACGCCGAGGGGTGGTGCGAGCTGGAGCTCGACGTCGAGAGCATCGAGGTGGCGGCCGGCCAGCTCACCGCGCTCGGCGGGGAGGTCGAGGGTCTCGACCCGCCGGAGCTGCGGGCCGGGCTCGCCGCGGCGGGCATGGCGCTGGCCGCCCGCAACGCGCCGCGCTGACCCCCTACGCTCGGCTCCGTGCGTCTCGTCATCGCCCGGTGCCAGGTCGACTACGTCGGGCGGCTCACCGCCCACCTGCCCATGGCGCCGCGGCTCCTGCTCGTCAAGGCCGACGGGTCGGTCAGCATCCACGCCGACGACCGCGCCTACAAGCCGCTGAACTGGATGAGCCCGCCGTGCTGGCTCGAGGAACAGCCCGGCGTGTGGACGGTGCGCAACAAGGCAGAGGAGTCGCTCGTGATCACGATCGACGAGGTGCTGCACGACTCGAAGCACGAGCTCGGCGTCGACCCCGGGCTGGTGAAGGACGGCGTCGAGGCGCACCTGCAGGAGCTGCTCGCCGCCCATCCCACGACCCTCGGCGAGGGCTACACGCTCGTGCGCCGGGAGTACATGACCGCGATCGGCCCCGTGGACCTGCTGTGCCGCGACGCCGACGGCGGCTCGGTGGCCGTGGAGGTGAAGCGCCGCGGCGAGATCGACGGCGTCGAGCAGCTCACGCGCTACCTGGAGCTCATGAACCGCGACCCGCTGCTCGCGCCGGTCGCCGGGGTGTTCGCGGCGCAGCAGATCAAGCCCCAGGCGCGCACGCTGGCCGAGGACCGCGGCATCCGCTGTGTCACCGTCGACTACGACGCCCTGCGCGGCATGCAGCGGGACGACCTGCTCCTGTTCTGAGATCTTGGGGGGCACACTGGGGGGGTCCCCAGCACGTGGTCCCGCCGTCCGCTGCCCACCTCCGGCGGGCATTCGCCTTCCGCGAGCACATCCGGGTCACCGCCGGGTTGTACGTGGCGTTGGCCGACGAGCTGGGCTGTCCGCTCGTGACGACGGACCGGCGGCTCGCGGGAGCGCACGCGCCGTGCGAGGTGCGGGTCCCCCCATCCGGCTTCGTCCCGCCCCAGCGCGAGGGATAGGCCCGGGCGGGCCCTCGTCGGCCTGTGCGGGCCGAGCCGCGCGCCCTACTCTTGAGTAATGACCGCCACCGAAGCGCCTGCCCCGGCGACCTTCGAGTCCCTCGACCCGCGCACCGGCGACGTCGTGGGCACGCACCCGGTGCACGACGCCGCCGCGGTGCGCGCCGCGGTGGCCAGGGCGGCCTCGGGCGCCCAGTGGTGGGGCGGGATCGGCGCCGCGGAGCGCAAGCGCCTCCTCCTCGCCTGGCGAACGGCGCTCGTGCGCAAGCTCGACGACCTGGCCGCCGTCGTGGTCGAGGAGACCGGCAAGCCGCTCGACGACGCGCGCCTCGAGCTCGTCCTCGCGATCGACCACCTCGACTGGGCGGCCAAGCACGCGGAGAAGGTGCTCGGCCGCCGCAAGGTGGCTCCCGGCCTGCTGATGGGCAACCAGGCCGCGAGCGTGACGTACCGGCCGTACGGCGTGATCGGCGTGATCGGACCGTGGAACTACCCGGTGTTCACGCCGATGGGTTCGATCGCCTACGCGCTCGCCGCCGGCAACGCGGTGGTGTTCAAGCCGAGCGAGCTCACCCCGGGCGTCGGCGTGGCACTCGCCGACACGTTCGCCGAGATCGTCGACGGGCGCCCCGTGCTGCAGGTCGTCACCGGCTTCGGCGAGACGGGCGCAGCGCTCTGCCGCGCCCCCGGCATCGGGAAGATCGCCTTCACCGGGTCGACGGCCACCGGCAAGCGCGTGATGGCCGCGTGTGCCGAGAGCCTGACGCCGGTTCTCGTCGAGTGCGGCGGCAAGGACCCGATGATCGTGGACGTCGACGCCGACCTCGACGCCGCGGCGGACGCGGCCGTGTGGGGCGGCATGTCGAACGCGGGCCAGACCTGCGCGGGCGTGGAACGGGTCTACGTGCTCGACGCGGTCGCCGAGGAGTTCGTCGCGAAGGTCGTGGCGAAGTCCCGCGGGCTGCGGTCCGGCTCGGGCGGCGCCTACGGGCCGATGACGATGCCGACGCAGGTCGACATCGTGCGCCGCCACGTCGAGGACGCGCTCGCCCGCGGCGGGCGGGCGGTCGTCGGCGGGGCCGAGTCGGTGCAGCCGCCGTTCGTGGAGCCCGTCGTGATCGTCGACGTTCCCGAGGACAGCTGCGCGGTCACGGAGGAGACCTTCGGTCCGCTGCTGGTGGTGAACCGCGTGCCGGACGTCGACGAGGCGGTGCTGCGCGCCAACGCCACCGCCTACGGCCTCGGGGCGTCGGTGTTCTCCCGGGCGCGCGGTGAGGAGATCGCCGGGCGGCTGCGTTGCGGGATGGTCGCCGTCAACGGGGTGATCTCGTTCGCAGGCATCCCGGGCCTCCCCTTCGGGGGAGTGGGTGACTCGGGCTTCGGGCGCATCCACGGTGAGGACGGGCTGCGCGAGTTCGCCCGCCCGCAGGCCGTGGCCAGCCAGCGGTTCCCGCTGCCCGTGCCCGTCACCAGCTTCTCCCGCGCCGCGGGCACCATGAAGGCGCTGGTCGGGCTCGTGCGCGTCCGCCACGGGAGGTAGCGAGCGGGAGGGCAGCGCCTCGAAGGCCTGCGAGCTCGCCGAAGCGAAGCGGAGGCAATTGATACAGCGGTCACAGTCCGCGGCCGCGTCCTGCCCCGGATGGGAGGATCGCGGCGGTTCGTCCCTCGGGGAAGCGGGAGGTCAAGCGTGCGCGAGTTCCGGACGGTCGGGGTCGTCGGCCTGGGCACGATGGGAGCGGGCATCGTCGAGGTGTTCGCCCGCAACGGGCTGCGGGTGCTGGCCGCCGAGGTCGACGCCGAGGCCGTGGAGCGCGGGCGGGTGCACCTGGAGACGTCCACCGCACGGGCGGTCGGGCGCGGCAAGCTCACCCAGGAGGCCGCCGACGAGCTCATCGGCCGGATCACCACCACCACGTCGCTCGCCGACCTGGCCGAGGCCGACCTCGTGGTCGAGGCGGTGCCCGAGCACCTGGACCTGAAGGCGCAGGTCCTCGGCGAGCTCGACCGGGTGTGCCGGCCCGACGTGATCCTCGCGTCCAACACCTCCTCGCTGTCGGTCACCGAGCTGGCCGTGCGCACCGGCCGGCCCGGCAAGGTCGTCGGGATGCACTTCTTCAACCCGGCGCCGGTGCAGAAGCTGGTGGAGCTCGTCCGCACGGTCGTCACCGAGCCGGACGTGATCGAGGACGCCCGCGCGTTCGCCGCGTCGCTGGACAAGGTGCCGGTCGTCATCGGCGACCGCGCCGGGTTCATCGCGAACGCCCTGCTCTTCGGCTACCTCAACCACGCCGCGCGGATGTACGAGGCGCGCTACGCCACCCGCGAGGACCTCGACGCCGCCATGCGCTACGGCTGCGGCTACCCGATGGGCCCGCTGGCGCTGCTCGACCTCATCGGGCTCGACACGTCCTACGAGATCCTCGACACGATGTACCGGCAGTCGCGCAACCCGCTGCACGCGCCGGCGCCGATCCTGAAGCAGATGACCACCGCGGGCCTGCTCGGGCGCAAGAGCGGGCGGGGCTTCTACACCTACGCCAAGCCGCACAGCTCCGAGGTGGTGCCCGACGCGCTCACCCCGGCCTCGAAGATCCCCGCGGACGTACCGGTGCGCGAGGTGCAGCGGGTCGGCGTGGTCGGCACGGGCACGATGGCCTCGGGCATCGTCGAGGTCTTCGCGAAGGCCGGGTTCGACGTCCTGGTGCGCGGGCGCAGCGCGTCGAAGGCCGAGGGTGCGCTCGCGGGCATCCGCAAGTCCCTGGACAAGGCCGTGGTGCGCGGCAAGCTCGAAGAGGCCGACCGGGACGCCGCGCTCGGCCGGATCACCACCACCACGCGTCTCGAGGACTTCGCCGACGTCGACCTCGTGGTCGAGGCGGTCGCCGAGGAGCTCGACGTCAAGCGGGCCGTCTTCGCAGCGCTCGACGAGATCTGCAAGCCGGGCGCGATCCTCGCCACCACCACGTCGTCGCTGCCCGTCGTCGAGTGCGCGGCGGCCACCACCCGCCAGCAGGACGTGCTCGGCCTGCACTTCTTCAACCCGGCGCCGGTGATGAAGCTGGTGGAGGTCGTCTCCACGATCACCACCTCGGCCGACGTCGCCGCCACCGCGATCGCACTGTGCGATCGGCTCGGCAAGGTCGCCGTCTCGTGCGGGGACCGGGCCGGGTTCATCGTCAACGCGCTGCTCTTCCCGTACCTCAACGACGCGGTCAAGATGCTGGAGGCGCACTACGCCACGGCCGATGACATCGACGCGGCGATGAAGACCGGCTGCGCGCTCCCGATGGGCCCGTTCGAGCTGCTCGACGTGGTGGGCCTGGACGTGTCGCTGGCCATCGAGCGCACGCTCTACCAGGAGTTCCGGCTCTCCGGGTTCGCGCCGGCGCCCCTACTGGAACACCTGGTGACGGCCGGTCGGCTGGGTCGCAAGACCGGCCACGGGTTCCGGGACTACAACCCCCGCTAGTGCCCCGTTCGAACCGTCCCCGCCGTACGGAGCACGTCCCGCTGCGCTCGGCGGCCGTCACGCGCCGCGAGTCCGGTCCCGACGGCGACTGGGTGGTGCGCAGCGTGCCCGGCTCGGCGGCCGGGAAGGACTACCGCTGTCCGGGCTGCCAGCAGCTGATCCGCCCCGGCACCGGGCACGTCGTGGCATGGCCTGCCGACGAGCTGGGCTCCGTCACAGACCGTAGGCATTGGCACCGGGCCTGCTGGGAGGCCCGCGCGCGGCGGCGGCCGGGAGGCCGATAGCACGCGCGAGTCGCGGTCTCGATGCGGGTGAGTCGGGGCGGAGGCGGGAGAGGCTCCGACCGAGCTGTCAGCGGTGGGTCGTGCCGGCCCTCGAGCGGCGGCGCCTGCGGCGCGACGGGGGGCGGGCCGGGGTGCCGGCCGCCGTCTGGGTGGCCGGGTCCGCGGCGGAACCGTCGTCCGCGCCGTCGGCCGGTTCCCCGTCCTCGTCGGCCTCCTCATCCACCGCGCCGGCGTCGTCGACGTCCGACGGAGGCGGAGCCGGAACGTCGCTCGCGGTGCGTGCGGACGGGATGAGCTGCTCGGGCGGCACGGCCAACGACCTGAGCGTGTCCTCGAGCATCGTCCGGGTGCGCGTGAGCTGCTCGGCCATGCCGGCCCGAACGGCGACCAGCTCGTCGACCCGCTGCTGGGCCTCGGACATGCGCTCCCGGGCCTGCTCCTCGGCCCGGGCGATCACCTCGCGCGCCCTGGCCGCGGCCGAGTCACGCAGCGTCTCGGCCTCCCGGAGGGCGGCGGCGTGCTTGGCGGCGAGCGCGGAGAGCGACTCGGCCCGCCGCTGGTCCATGGCGATGGTGAAGTCCTCCTCCACCATCTTGCGACGGGCCTCCGACTCCGCCCACGCCCTGGCCCGTTCCTGTTCCGCCGCCTCGATCCGCGCCGCCAGGTCGGCCTCGGTGGACGTGCGTTCGGCGGCCAGCCGCTCCAGGGCGGCGGCGCGCTCCAGCGCGAACGCCTCGCGTTCCTGCTCGAGCTCCTGCCGCATCTTCTCGGCGTCGATGCGGCCCTCCTCGCGGATGGCGTCGGCGTCGGCCTGAGCCGCGGCGATGGTCTGCGCGGCCTCTGCCTCGGCCTCCCTCGTGCGCCGGCTCGCCTCCGTCTCGGCGCGGGAGAGCATGTCGGCGACCTCGTCCTCCGCGAGCCGCAACATCGCCCGGATCCGCTCGGTGGTGCCCTGCGGGCTCTGGCTCGGGCTGGCCAGCGTGCGGACCTGCGACCGCAGCTTCTCCGCCCGCACCCGTGCCTCGTCCAGCTCCCTCGACAGCTGCACGGCCTGCGCGAGCGCCGCGTCGCGATCGGTCACGAGGATGCTGATCTCGGCGTCCAACCGGCGCAGGTGGGCGTCGACCTGCCCCTGGTCGTATCCCCTGCGAACGACCTCGAATCCGGCATCGGACGGGGGTGGAGAGGGGTTCCCGGCCATGGACTCACCGTACCGGGCGGCCCTCAGAGGGTGGTCGGCTGAGCGTTGCGGGGGTGAACAGCCTCACCCCTGTGGGTGGTGCGAGGACGATCAGACACCACGGAAGCGGTTGATCGCGTCCACGTGTCGTGCGCGCTTGTCCGGATCGGTGACGCCGAGTCCCTCCCGCGGGGCGAGCGCGAGCACGCCGACCTTGCCCTGGTGGCTGTTGGTGTGGACGTCGAGCGCGGCCTGGCCGGTCTCGTCGAGCGGGTAGACCCTCGACAGCGTCGGGTGGATCAGGCCCTTGTCGATCAGCCGGTTCGCCTCGAACGACTCCCGGTAGTTGGCGAAGTGCGACCCGATGATCCGCTTGAGGTTCATCCAGAGGTAGCGGTTGTCGTAGGTGTGCTCGTAGCCCGACGTCGAGGCGCAGGTGACGATCGTGCCGCCCTTGCGCGTGACGTAGACGCTCGCCCCGAAGGTCTCGCGCCCCGGGTGCTCGAAGACGATGTCCGGGTCGTCACCCCCGGTGAGCTCCCGGATCCGGGCGCCGAAGCGCTTCCACTCGTTCTGGTCCTGGTTGTGCTCGTCCTTCCAGAACCGGTAGCCCTCCGCGCTGCGGTCGATGATCAGCTCGGCGCCCATCCTGCGGCAGATCTCGGCCTTCTGCGGCGACGACACGACGCACACCGGGATCGCGCCCCCGTTCAGGGCGTACTGCGTGGCGTAGGAGCCGAGCCCGCCGGACGCGCCCCAGATCAGGACGGTGTCGCCCTGCTTCATCGCCGCGCCGTGCCGGGAGACGAGCTGGCGGTAGGCGGTGGAGTTGACCAGCCCGGGGCAGGCCGCCTCCTCCCAGGTCAGGTGGGCCGGCTTGGGCATGAGCTGGTTGGACTTGACCAGTGCGAGCTCCGCGAGCCCGCCGAAGTTGGTCTCGAAGCCCCAGATGCGCTGCTCCGGGTCGAGCATCGTGTCGTCGTGCCCGTCCGGGCTCTCCAGCTCGACGGACAGGCAGTGCGCCACCACCCGGTCCCCCGGCTTCCAGCGGGTGACACCGGGACCGGTGCGCAGCACCACGCCAGCGAGGTCCGAACCGACCACGTGGTAGGGCAGGTCGTGGCGCTTCGTGAGCGGCGACACCCGGCCGTACCGGCGCAGGAAGCCGAAGGTCGGCATCGGCTCGAAGATCGAGGTCCACACCGTGTTGTAGTTGATGGCGCTCGCCATCACGGCCACGATCGCCTCGCCGGGGCCCAGCTCCGGTGTCGCGACCTCGTCGAGGTGCAGGCTCTTGCGCGGATCCTTCTCGCGCGTCGGGATGCCGGCGAACATCTCCACCTCGTCGGCGTGCACCGTGACGCCCCGGTAGTGGTCGGGCACGCCCAGCCCGGCGAGGGCGTCGTCCTGCTCGGCGAGGATGGCGTCGCGGATTTCCTGCACGGCTGGCCTCCATTGGCTCGAGTCGTGGCTACTCGTAGTCGGGGGCACTCATTACTGGGCGGTAGGGTAACCGTGATCTGTGCAGATCGGGGGCGTGACGGTGCCCACGTCAGTGGTTCGCGGCCGGCTCCACGAGCTCCACGAGCACGCCGCCTGCGTCCTTCGGGTGGACGAAGTTGATGCGCGAGCCTGCGGTGCCGCGGCGCGGTTCGTCGTACAGCAGGCGCAGCCCCTTCGCCCGCAGGGCCTCGCAGCTCGCGTCCACGTCGGCCACGCGATATGCGAGCTGCTGGATGCCCGGGCCGCTGCGGTGGAGGAACTTCGCGATCGCCGAGTCCTCCCGCAGCGGGGCGAGCAGCTGGACGGCCGCCCCCGCGTCGCCGGGGGCGGACAGCATCGCCTCCCGGACGCCCTGCTCCTCGTTGGTCTCCGTGTGCGTGGCCACCAGGCCGAAAGTGGAGGCGTACCACTCGATCGCCGCGTCGAGGTCCGCCACCGCGATCCCGACGTGGTCGATCGCGAGGACCGTGTGTTCTCCCATTTCCGGACGATAACCGGACGCGCAGGGTGCCGGCAGGTGTGCGAGTCGTCACGGGCGCGATGGGCCCTACCGGCGGGTATCGTCGGATCGCCCGCCAGCGCAGCCGATGGAGGTCAGCCGTGTCCGGATCCGTGATCGTCGCCGGGGCCCGCACGCCGATGGGCAAGATGTCCGGCGCGTTGAAGGACTTCAGCGGTGCCCAACTGGGCTCCGTCGCCATCAAGGCTGCGCTCGAGCGGGCAGGCGTCGCTCCCGACCAGGTCCAGTACGTGATCATGGGTCAGGTCCTCACGGCGGGGACCGGTCAGATCCCCGCCCGGCAGGCGGCGTTCGGCGCCGGCATCCCGATGGACGTGCCGGCACTCACGATCAACAAGGTGTGCCTCTCCGGGCTCGACGCGATCGCGCTGGCCGACCAGCTCATCCGCGCGGGCGAGTTCGACATCGTGGTGGCCGGCGGGCAGGAGTCGATGACGCAGGCGCCGCACCTGCTGCCCAAGTCGCGCGCGGGCTTCAAGTTCGGTGACGTCACGATGCTCGACCACATGGCCCACGACGGCCTGTTCTGCGCCTTCGACCAGCTCCCGATGGGTGCGTCCACCGAGAAGTTCAACGCCCGCTACGGCGTCACCCGTGAGGATCAGGACGCGTTCGCCGCCCGGTCGCACCAGCTCGCCGCGAAGGCCGCGGTCGACGGCACGTTCGACGCCGAGATCGCGCCCGTCACCGTGCCCCAGCGCAAGGGCGACCCGCTCGTCGTCTCCACCGACGAGGGGGTGCGCGGCGACACCACCGGCGAGAGCCTCGCGAAGCTGCGCCCGGCGTTCTCCTCCGACGGCACGATCACGGCCGGGTCCTCCTCCCAGATCTCCGACGGCGCCGCCGCCGTGGTGGTGATGAGCCGCGCGAAGGCCGAGGAGCTGGGCCTGTCCTGGCTCGCCGAGATCGGCGCCCACGGCGTGGTCGCCGGCCCGGACGCGAGCCTGCACGAGCAGCCCGCCAACGCGATCGAGAAGGCCTGCGAGAAGGAGGGCATCTCCGCCGCCGACCTCGACCTCGTCGAGATCAACGAGGCGTTCGCTGCCGTCGGGCTGGTGTCCACGAAGAAGCTCGGCATCGACCCGGACAAGGTCAACGTCAACGGCGGCGCGATCGCGCTCGGCCACCCGATCGGCATGTCCGGTGCCCGGATCGCGCTGCACCTCGCGCTGGAGCTCGGCCGGCGCGGCGGGGGAGTGGGCGCCGCCGCGCTCTGCGGCGGTGGCGGCCAGGGCGACGCGCTGATCATCCGGGTGCCCGCGGCGCACTAGGGATGCCGCGGCGGGCCGACGTTCCCGAGCTGGTCGAGCGCGCCAGACGCGGCGAGCAGCTGGCCGTCGCACGGCTGATCTCGCTCGTCGAGGACGGCGCCGACGCCGCATTGCGCGAGGTGGCAGCCGCCCTCGGCCCGCACACCGGACGTGCGCACGTCGTGGGCCTGACCGGGCCGCCCGGCGTCGGGAAGTCGACCACCACCTCGGCGGTGGTCGGCCTCCTGCGGAAGCAGGGGCGGAAGGTCGGGGTGCTCGCCGTCGACCCCTCCTCGCCGTTCTCCGGCGGGGCTCTGCTCGGCGACCGGGTGCGGATGGGGGAGCACGCCACGGACGACGGCGTGTTCATCCGGTCGATGGCCACTCGGGGGCACCTCGGTGGGCTGGCCTGGGCCACGCCGCAGGCCATGCGCGTGCTCGACGCGGCCGGCTGCGACGTGGTGCTCGTCGAGACCGTGGGCGTGGGCCAGTCCGAGGTGGAGGTGGTGGCCCTCGCCGACACCACCGTGGTGCTCCTCGCCCCGGGAATGGGTGACGGAGTGCAGGCCGCGAAGGCCGGCATCCTCGAGATCGCCGACGTGTTCGCGGTGAACAAGGCCGACCGCGACGGCGCCTCTCAGACCGTTCGCGACCTGCGGCAGATGCTCGCGTTCGGGGAGCAGGGCGCCGAGCCCGCGTGGCGCCGGCCGGTCGTGCGCACCGTGGCCGCCCGCGGCGAGGGTGTGGACGACCTGGTGGCCGCGCTCGACGCCCACCGGGACTGGCTCGATCGCAGCGGGGAGCGCGCCCTGCGCCGGCGCGCCAGGGCGGAGGCCGAGATCGAGGCCATCGCGCTCGAGCAGCACCGCAGCCGGATCGGCGACATCCGCGGCGTCGCCGGCCTGCCGCAGCTCGCGGAGCGGGTGCTGGCGGGCGAGCTCGACCCGTACGGAGCGGCGGACGAGCTGACGGCCAGGCTCAGCGGGCCGCGATAGCGCGCCGGCGACTCCGCCGATCGACGGGTGCGTGGGCCCGTTCGGGGTGCGTGGGCGGGGTGTTGGTGCGTGGGCGCAGGCCGGTTCACGGGGCAGGCGGCGGTGGGTGCCGTGCGGCCAAGCGCTCCTGGGTACGGGTCGAGCCGATGCGTTCGGCGAGTTCGCGGGCGGCTCGGGCGTGGATCGCCGCGTCGTCGGGGTGTTCGGCGGCCAGCGTCAGCGCGAGGTCGGCGTGGACGGCGGCGCGGTGGCGAACCGAGCGGGGTGGAGCGGCCAGCGCGCGGCGCAGGGGGTGGGCAGCCGCCGGGTCGCCGAGGACGGCCAGCGCGTGGCCGTGCCAGCGGTCCAGGTCGACGAGCTCGACCCCGACGGTGGGCGCGGCGGTGTCTGCCGCGGCGATCGCGCGGCGAGCGCCCGCGGCATCCCCCAGCGCGGCCGCGGTGACGGCACGCGCGCCCGCGAGCCGCGCACGTGCGGGGCGGGGGAGCTGCTCATCGGCCGCGTCCAGCAGGGCGACGGCCGCCGTGGCCTCGCCGACGTCGACCAGCACCGTGGACTGTCCGGCGACCGCGTCGGCGGCCGTCTCGGGCAGGCCCGCTTCGATGGCCGCGGTGCGGGCGCGGCCGTAGCGGTGCCACGCGAGGTCCGGCCGGCCGCGATCCAGCTCCTGGGCCCCGGCGATGGCCGCCGCCGGGGCCAGCACGGCAGCCACCGCCGTGCGGCGGGGCGGGTCGATCACGTGGCGGACCGTCTCGTCCAGCCGCTCGACCAGTGCCCGCACGACCTCTCCTGCACCCGCCGTACCGAGCTCGTGGTCGAGCCGAGTGGCGACGTCGAGCTGCTCGCGCCACAGCTCCAGAACGGCATCGTCCACCGCCGCGGCCGCGGCCAGTGCGGCCCTGAACCGGGCCGCTGCGCCGGTTACCTCCGGATCGGCGGGCGGGCCCGCGATGCCGAGCTCCGCAGGCGTGCGGCCATAGAGCTCGCCGAGCAGGGCCCGGTACTGCGGCTCGGGCACCGCGTGGCCGTTCTCCCACCGGGAGAGCAGCGTCTTGAGGCTCGCCGCGCCCGCCACCGGGGCGCCGCTCGACCGGGCGAGCGCAGCCAGCTCCCGTGCCGCCTGGGACTGCGACCAGCCACGCGCCGCCCGCGCCGCCCGCAGCTCGGCCTTCCCGACCCGTCCGGTCATGGTGCTAGACCCCGTCCAGGGCCCAGCCCTCGACGGTGCCGTCGATGCGGGTCTGCGGGCTGACGGCCATCCTGCCCTGCTGACCCGTGGGTGCGGTGGTGCTGATGTCGAGGAACGTGGAGATGGCGGCCTTGTCGAGCACCACTTCGTCGCCGAACCGGGTGTGCTGGAAGGAGATTCCGCCGTCGAGCCGCGCCTCGCGCAGGTCGAGCCGCCCGAAGAAGGAGGCATCCGTGAACAGCACGGGCTTGGCCGCCTCCATCCGACCGAGCCGCGTGACGCCGTGGAACCGGGTGCGGCGAGCGGTGAACCGCCCGATCCGCCTGCCCTCCAGCCGGAAGTGATCCAGGCACGCACCGGAGAGATCGAGGTTGTAGGTGCGCCGGTCCGGATCCTCGCCCCACGGGAGCACGTCGGCGATCAGCCGTTGGGCCGTGAACCGCACCTCCCGTTCGCGGTCGGCCTCCGGGGCGCTCTGCGCTGCGGCGCCCGGGGCCGCGGGCTCGTCCCGCAGCTCCGGGTGGTCGAACGGCCTGCGCAGGTACGCACACAGGATGTCGAGGACGGTCTGCTTGTAGCGCGGATTGGAGCCGGCCAGCCAGACCAGCGAGTGCAGCGCGCCGATCCGTACCTGGTCGGCCTCGTTGCCGAGCAACTCCACCGATCGCGCGAACCGCTCGTCGGCGACCTTGACGCCCTCCAGCTGGTGGCGGTCCTCCTCGACCCGGCGCCTGCGGTCGTTGAGCCACAGGGCGTACAGCGCGACGACCGCGCCTCCGCTCAGCGCTCCCGTGCGGATGGCCTCGGACCGCGGGGCGGTGGGCTCGACGAGCACGAGCACCACGGTGGTGGCCACGCTGATCGCGATCGCCGACAGCACCGTGGCCAGCAGCATCAGCCGACCCTTCACAGCTCATCCCCCCGCAGTTCGGTCCGTCGCGATTCCAGGATGTCGGGGATGCGACCTAGTGTCAACGGGGTTGCCGCAACAGGGCGACAGCAGCGGAAAGGAGAGCGCTGGTGGATATCACGACGTGCTCGGTCTGGGCGCTGGCCGCTTCGGCGGGTGGCGCGATCGGTGGGTACTGCGCGGCCGGGCGGCGCAGGCGCAGGCGGACGGGGGCGTCCTCCGGCGGCGGCAACCGTCATGGCGCGCGGCGGAGAAGGAGGCGGAGCCGGTCGGGCCGTGCGGCGCCCATGCGCTCGTGGCCCGGTCGTACCGGGCACCCGGTGCCGCCTGCTGACGGCGAGGGCGGGAAGGGTGCGCAGGGGTGAGCGGGACGCGCAGGCGGAGGGCGGGCCTCACGCGCGCCGATCAGGGGGTGGCCGCGCCGGGCCGGGAGCTCTCACGCCGGCCTCGGCGTCGGCGCGCCGACCGCGGTCGACGTGCGAGCGCGCATGCCGGTGCGGGAGTCAGGGGCGGGACTCCCCGTCGCGCTCCTCGAAGTCGCCCGCCGCCCGCCGCACCCGGCCCAGCAGGGCGGTGAGCTGCGACTCCTCGTCAGGGGTGAGGCCGCTCAGTCCGAAGTCGATGGCGGTCACCGACTTGGTGGCCGCCTCCCGGAGCGACGAGCCGGCATCGGTGATCTCCACGAGGGTGGCACGCCGGTCGGTGGGATGCGGGATCCGGCGCACGAGACCGTCGGCCTGGAGCCGGTCGACGATGTTGGTCACGCTGGTGGGGTGCAGCTGCAGGCGTTCGCCCATCACGCGCATCGGCAGCCGTCCGGTCCGGGAGAAGGTGAGCAGCACGAGCGCCTCGTAGCGGGCGAAGGTCAGGCCGTGCGGCCGCAGTGCGCCGTCCACGGCGGAGAGGAGGATCTGCTGCACCCGCATCACGCTGGTCACCGCGGCCATGGTGCGGGCCGGGCCGATCCGCTCGTCCCAGAGCTCGGCGGCGCGCAGGATCGGGTCGAAGGGCAGCGGCTGCCGACTGGCCATGAGTCGCGACGTTAGCAGTGTTGCTGTCACGAGCCGGGGAGTGCGGGCAGGTCAGGTCGCCGTCCGGTACCGGATGGAGGCGCCGATCGCGGCGAGCCGATCGCCTGCTGTCGAGCGGTGGTGATCGACTCGTGGGTGTGCCGTTCCGGCCGCCTCCGGGGGGCTGACGCCGCGCCCTCGCCTCGGGTCGCGTCCGTCGGGGCGGCTGGGGCATCGTGGGCGCCATGCTCTTCGCCTTCAGCATCGCGCCGGCCGGCACGCCCGGCGACAGTGTGAGTGCGGCGGTCGCCGACGCCGTCCGCGTGGTCCGGGAGTCGGGCCTGCCCAACGAGACCACGTCGATGTTCACCACGATCGAGGCGGAGACGTGGGACGAGGGGATGGCGGTGATCAAGCGTGCCGTCGAGGCGGTGCAGGCCCACGCGCCGCGGGTGAGCCTGGTGCTCAAGGCCGACATCCGGCCCGGCTACACCGGTCAGCTGCGGTCGAAGGTGGAACGGGTCGAGGCCGCCCTCGACGAGGGCTGAGAAGCCGAGAGGGCCGCACGATCGCCGTGCGGCCCTCTCGCGTCCCGTGCCGTCAGCCCATGGCGACGTTCAGGGTGAAGAAGAAGACGCCGATCAGGATCGCCGCGACGCCGAGCCCCATCGCGATCTTCGCCTGCTTGGCGGAGGCGGGGCGGCGGATCGCGGCGGCGCCGAGGCCGATGGCCGCGGCGCCGACGATCCAGCCGACGATCGAGATCGGGCTGACGAGCAGGGCGATCGCCCCCACGATCAGGGCCACCTTGCCCAGCACCGGGCTCTCGCTCTTGGCGGTCTTCTTGCGGGCGTCCTCGAGCAGGCGGTCGGCGACGGTGTTCTCCGTGCTCATGCAGGTTCCTTCGCGTGAGGGAAGCCGCGGGGTGCGGCCGAGCGGATGTCTACGCAGAGCGACCATCTGATCACTCCCATATGCTCAACGAGTGCCCGGCTGGTCTGGTGCTCGCCCGGTCCGGTGATCGGTGGCGGAGCGCGATCGTGGGATCGCACACTGTGAGTGCGCGCGATGACGAGTTCCCGTTCGATCAGCACCCGTTCGGTGGATGTTCGACGGCCGCGCGCGGTTCCGTCGCCGGTGGCAGGATGAACGACGTGTCTCGACCCGATCCTCGTCAGGCTGCACAGACGGCCGCACTCTCGCGTGCGATGGCAGGTGCGGTGGATCTCTCCGCGCTGAAGGCCCGTTCCGAGGCGGCCACCCGCCAGAAGGCGGCGCCACTGTCCGAGGGCGACGGCGGCGCGAGCCGGTTCGTCCTCGACGTCACCGAACAGAGCTTCCAGGCCGACGTGCTGGAGCGCTCGCTGCAGGTCCCGGTGGTCATCGATCTCTGGGCCGAGTGGTGCGGGCCCTGCAAGCAGCTCTCGCCGGTGCTCGAGCGGCTGGCGGAGGCCGGCAACGGGGCGTGGATCCTCGCCAAGGTCGACGTCGACGCGAACCCGCGGATCGCGCAGGCGTTCGGTGTCCAGTCCATCCCGATGGTGGTGGCCGTCGCCGGCGGGCAGCCGGTGGACGCGTTCACGGGTGCCCTCCCCGAGCCGCAGGTCAGGCAGTGGATCGGTGCTCTGCTCGACGCGCTGCGCGAGCGGATGCCTGCCATCGCCCAGGCCGAGGCCGGGGCGGCGGACGGCGAGCCCGCCGAGGAGCCCGAGGACCCGCGGTTCACCGCGGCCGAGGAGGCCCTCGAGCGCGGCGACTACCCCGCCGCCGAGGCGGCCTACGAGCAGATCCTCGCCGCCGAGCCGGCCAACGAGCAGGCGAAGGCCGCGCTGTCGCAGGTGCGGTTCCTCGCGCGAGCGGAGTCGGCCGACCCGTCCGCGGTGGCCCGCGCCGACGCCGCGCCCGACGACGTCGACGCGCAGCTGGCCGCCGCGGATGCCGAGGTGGCCGGCGACCGCGTCGAGGCGGCGTTCAACCGCCTCGTCGCGACGGTGGCGCGCACGGCGGACGACGACCGCGACCGCGTGCGCGAACACCTGGTGGGCCTGTTCGAGCTGTTCCCGGTCGACGACGCGCGCGTCAGCGCGGCCCGGCGCGCGCTCGCCCGCGCCCTCTACTGACGGCACCTTGGAGCCATAGCGCTGTTGGGCGACCCGACATCAGCGATATTGCTCCAACGTGCCGAGTCAGGGGGTGTGCGCGGCCTCCACCTGGTCGATCTCGGACAGCACTTCGTCGCGGAGTTCGCGCGAGCAGTAGGCGGCGCGGGCGCCCGTGCGGGCGATCTCGGCCAGCTCGGGCACACCCATGCCGAACGCCTCGTGGCAGATGAGGTACTCGGCGTCGAGGTCGGTGTGGAACATGCCGGGGTCGTCGGTGGCCAGGGTGACCGGCACGCCGGCCGCCACGAGCGTCGGGAGCGGGTGCGCGGCGATGTCCGGAACCGCGGCGGTGCGCAGGTTCGAGATGGGGCACACCTCGAGCGGGATGCCGTGCTCGGCGAGGTGCTCCATGAGCCGGGGGTCCCCGGCGGCGCCGATCCCGTGCCCGATCCGTTCCGCGCGCAGCTCGGTGACCGCGGCCCACACCTCGTCCGGGCCGACGGTCTCGCCCGCGTGCGGCACGCTGTGCAGCCCGGCGGCCACCGCGCGGCGGAAGGCGGGGGCGAAGTCGGCCCGGTGGACGCCGACCTCCGGCCCGCCGAGGCCGATGCCGACCGTGCCCTCCGGCCGGTGCCCGATGGCGAAGTCGACCGTCTCCTCGGCCCCCGCAGGGCCGAGGGTGGCGTCGGCGTCGAATACCCAGCCCAGCTGCACGCCGTGTCGTTCGCGCGCGAGCGTCCGGCCGTCGGCGAGCGCCGCGGCGAGGTCGGCGTAGCTGATCCCGGCCATGCGGTTGCGCACGGGCGTGACCTGCACCTCCGCGTAGCGCACGTTGCGCGTGGCCAGCTCGCCTGCCAGTCCGTCGAGCAGGGTGACGACGTCGGCGCCGGTCGTGACCAGCAGGTTCACCCGGTGGTAGACGGTGAGGAAGTGCGGGAAGTCGGTGAACGTGTAGAAGCGGCGCAGCTCGTCGCGGTCGGTGGGGACGCCACCGTCGGGGTGGTGGCGGGCGAGTGCGAGGACGGTGTCGAGCGAGGCGGAGCCGACCAGGTGCAGGTGCAGCTCGACCTTGGGCAGGGCAGCGACGAACGCCGCCACGGATGACGTGGACACGGACGGACCTCTCGGAAGGAGCGGGACGGGACGGCGGGCGGCGGTACGCCTCTACCAGTCGGCGTCGCCCCGGTCGTAGCACTGCCCGTACAGCGGCCGCCGGAGCAGCTCGGCCGTCCGGAGATCCATGAGCCACAGCTTCTCGGCCGGTGCCCGTCGCGTCAAGCCGGGCTGGTGCTTCCCCGCGGTACGAGCGTGTGGGCGGATTCGAGGAACGCACGGGGCGGAGCGCCGTCGATCACCTCGAGCAGCCGCCGGGCGGCGTGCGCGCCGTAGGCCATCGGGTCGTGCGCGAGCGCGGTGATCGCGGGGTGGGTGAGCCGGCAGAGCACCGAGTCGCCCCAGGAGACGACCGACAGCTGCCGGGGCACCTCGACGCCCATCTCGCTCGCGACGGCGAGCCCCGCGACTGCCATGACGTCGTTGTCGTAGACGATCGCCGTGGGTCGGTCGCGCTGGGCGAGCAGCGTGCGCGTGGCGCGCGTGCTGTCCTCCCCCGAGTAGTCCGACTGCTGCACGACCTCCTCGAGCCCGAGCCGCTCAGCCGCTGCGCGGAACGCCTCCGTGCGCTGGACGGTGTGCCGCAGCCGTTCCAGGCCGGCGACGCGGCCGATGCGGTGGTGGCCGAGCGCCGCCAGGTACTCGACGATCTGCGTCATGCCGGCGACCTCGTCGGTCCGGACGCAGGTGACGCCGGGGTGGTCGCGCGCGTCTCCGACCACGACGAAGGGCAGGCCCATCTCCTGCAGCGGGACGAGCCGGTCGTCGTCGTCGAAGAGGTCGACGACGATCGTGCCGTCGACCTGGCGGGCCCCCTGCCAGCGTGCGCAGGTCTTCAGGCCTGCGGCGTGGTCGGGCACGAGCTGCAGCAGCAGGGCCGTGTCGCGGCTGGAGAGCTCCTGCTCGAGCCCGCTGATGAACTCCATGAAGAACGGTTCGAGACCCAGCGTGCGGGCCGGGCGGGCGAGCACGAGCCCGACGACCCCCGCCCTCGCCCCGGACAGCACGCGGGCGGCGTTGTTGGCCGTCCAGCCGAGCTCCTCGGCGATGGCGATGACGCGCGCCTGGGTGGCGGGGGAGACACCCCGGCGGCCGTTGAGGGCGTAGGACACCGCGGCCTTGGACACGCCTGCCCTGGCCGCGATGTCGGAGATGGTCGGACGGTGCATCGGGCGAAGGTTAACGGGTTCTCACCCACGGGCCACAGACGCTCCCGCATTGCACGACACCGGCCTCTCGACCGGTTAACCTCCGTCCTCCTACGTTGGCCCGGCGGACTCCGCCCCGAGGAGCAGCCGTGAGATCGACGACGATCGTGTCCCTCGCCGCCGTCGCGGCGCTCACCCTGGCCGCCTGCGGTGGTGGCGGGAGAGCCCAGGCAGCTCGGGAGGGGGAGGCCCGATCTCGGGCGAGATCACCGTGCTCACCCATCGCACGGACATCGTCGACACCGTCTTCACCGACTACGAGCGGCGCTTCAAGGAGGTCCACCCGGACGTCGAGATCGTGATCGTGCCGACGCTGGTGGTGTTCCTGCTCCTGCAGCGCTGGTTCTACAACGGGATGACCGCGGGCGCGGTGAAGCAGTCAGCAGGCGGCCGCTCCCTCGAGCAGCCCGGTGCGGAACCGTCCGATGCGCTCGAACCCGTGGTCGGCCGGGTCGGACGCGCCTGCCGCGTCGCGGGCCACCCAGTCGGCGGCCAGCAGCACCTGGACGGCCTCGTCGAGGTCGCCGGGGGAGAGCTGGAACCCCTCGGCGGCGTCGAACAGCCTGTCGGTGTAGGCGCCGGTGAGACAGGTCGTGGCCGCGCCCGCCGGCGTCCCGACCGGTGATCGCCCGGAGGCGTCGAGCATCGCGATCCCGTAGCGGCCGGCCACCACGGTGGCGCCGGCGAAATCGCCGATCTCCTCGTGGAGCCGCTCGAGCGCGGCGACGTCGACCGCGACCCCGCCGTCCTCGCGGCAGTACGCGGCCGGCCCCTGCGCGGCCAGCTCGGGGACGGGGCAGGCGCCACCGGTGGAGAGCTGCGGCGGGTCCCAACCGGGCGCGAGGCCGCCGAAGAACTCCGCGGCGTCGCGCTCGACGAACGCGAGCAGCTCCCGCAGCGGCAGGTTGCCGCCCCGCGCGAGGTCGGCCTCGGAGCCGAACCGGCGCTGCGTGAACGTGCGGTTCTCGAGCGTCATGCCGGCGCAGAGCGTGGCGCCCTCGGTCCAGCCGTCCTGGAACGCGGAGACCCGGTCGAACGCGTTGCCGTGCGCCGACTCGTCGCCCGCCGCCACACCGAGCGGGTCGCGGAACCCGACGAGCGCCTGCATCGCCTTGTCGCGCTCCTGCAGCCCCAGCGGGAGGCCCGCGACCGGCTCCTCGGCGAAGTGGGCGAGCGCGGCGCCCGCATAGCAGTCGGCCATCGACTCCAGCAGGATCGTGGGGAACCGCTGCGGATCGCGGCCCTGCTGGTCGTCGACGCCGAGCCGCGACTGCACGGCGTGGCCCACCTCGTGCGCGATCACCACCGCAACGCCCACCGGGCCGAACCGGTCGTGCAGCGCCGGGATCAGCCCGTCGGCGTCCCAGGCGACGGCGTCGGCCGACGGGCAGTAGAAGGCCTGGTCGGCGAGGTCGGCAGCACGGTTGACGCACGGCGGTGGCGGGGTCGCCGGGTCCTGCGTCTCGACGGCGGTGAACGAGCTGATGTCGCGCCACTCGCGGCCGAAGGCGGCGGGCAGCTCGGCACGCCAGAACTCCTGCAGCGCCGTGGCGGTGGCCTCCGCGACCCGCCCCGCGGGATCGGACTGGGCCGTGCTCGCGGGGGTGGCGGGCGTGGGAGCCGTGGCCAGTGGCCGGGCGTTCCCGGACACCACCTGGCTGCATGCGCTCGTCAGGATCAGGACAGCGGCAACGAGGCCGGCGAGCCGGTCGATCGGTGCTGACACGCGCCCCATGATGACCTGCCGAGCCGTTGCGGGGGAGCGGTTCGGCCGAACACGTCGCGGCCGGATAGCGTCAGGCACCGTGTCCTTGACGAACGGACGGCCCTTGCTGAGCCGAGGACCCGATCGGGCCCCTCCGGCGCCGCGCGGGAGCCTCGTGACGGCGCGCCGGGTGGTATCCGGTGTGCTCGTGCTGGCGTCGCTCGTCGCGACGGTGGTGCTGCACGTGCGGCACTCCGACGCGCTGGTGACGATGCTGCCGGGGCCCGACATGCGCGACCTGCACGTCGACTTCGACACGTTCTGGCACTCCGCCGTCGCCCTCGTGGCGGGCGGTGACATCTACGACACACCGGCGAAGCTGACGAACCTCAACCCGCCGCTGCTCACGGTGCTGCTCGTGCCGTTCGCCTGGCTGGACGCGCTCACCGCCTACCGGGTGTTCATGGTCCTCACGCTGCTGCTGGTGGCGGCCGCGGTGCTCGCCGTGGCCAGGGAGCTGCGGCTGCCCCGCACCGCCACCGCGCTCGCGCTCGTCGCGGTGCTGGCCTCCTCCCCGCTGCACGGCACGCTCGTGCTCGGCCAGATCTACCCGCTGCTCCTCGCCGGGCTCGTCGCGGGCTGGATCGCGGAGCGGCGCGGGCACCCGGTGCTCGCCGCCGTCCTGTACGGCGTGACGGTTGCGCTCAAGCCCTCCCTCGCGCCGGTCCTGCTCCTGCTCGCCGTCCAGCGCCGCTGGGTGCCGCTGCGGGCCGGTGTCGCAGCGGCGGCGATCGCCACCCTCGCGGGCGTGCTCGTCGCCGGGCCGTCCAGCGCGGTCGAGTGGCTGAAGATCGCCTTCACCGAGCCGGTGCCCGACACCGTCGACAACGCCTCGCTGCCCGGGCTCGCCGTGCGGTTCGGCGTGCCGTCCGTGTTCGGCATGCTGGCGGGGCTGGCCGTGCTCGTCGGCACCCTCGTCTGGATCGGGCGCCGCCGGGATCGGATCGACCCGGCCGGCACCGCGCCGTGGGCGGTGCTCGCGGCCGGGCTGCTGTTCTCCCCGATCGCCTGGCACAACTACCTCATGCTGCTGTTCCCCGGCGCTCTCGCGCTGGTGCCGCTCGGGCTCGGCGCGCTCACGGCGGCCGGGCTCGCGCTCGCCGTCATCCCGGTGTCGTGGAACGCCGACTGGCCGCCCGAGGGCGTCGGCGCCGATCTGGCCCGCTCGCTCTACTGCGCGATCCTGGTCGGTTACTGGGCGGTGCTGCTGTCGTCGTCCGTGCGACGGGTGGCGGACGAGCCCGTGGCCGACCCGGTGGCGTCGGGCTGAACCGCGGGCGTCGGCGGCGCCTCATCGGGGGCGTCGGCGGCGACCGGGGCGGCCGGGCCGTCGTCGAGCACGGTGTCAGCCCCCGCGGGAGGGCTTTCCGGGACGGCGTGACCGGACGCGGTGCCGGACACGGTGGGCAGCTCGCCGGTGTCCATCTCATCCGGGTCCGGGCCCGGTTCGGCGGGTGGGGCGGCTGGGGCGGTGTCGCCCGCCCGTGCCGCGCTCCACGGCGCGGCATCCCACGCACTGGCCTCCGGCGCCGTGGCATCCGGCGGCGTGGCGCCCGGTGCCGCAGCATCCGGCGCCGTGTGGCGGAGGCCGTTCGGCGACGACGGCGCGGGCTCGGCAGGGCCGGTGGCCGGACGGGTCACCGGTGCGCTGGTGCCCGTGCTGACCGCGGCCGGACCGGCGACGGCCGACGGCCGCTCGGGCGCGTCGGACGCCGGGACCTCCGCGTCGAGGGCCGGATCGCCCGTGCTCTCGCTCGGGACCGGATCCGGAGCGGGCGCGCGCTCGGGCGAGTCGGACGCGGGGACCTCGGCGGCGAGGTCGGGCTCGTCGGCCGCAGGCCCGGTGGGGGCGGTCCCGGTGAGCGCCGGGGCGGCCGTCGCCGTCTCCGCCGGGGCCGCTGCCGGGGCCGTCGCGGCTCGGCGGCGCACCGCACCGGCACCCGGCTCCGGCACGAGCCACAGCACGCCGGCAGGCGGGAGCTGCAGCACGGCCGACGCCGGCCGTCCGTGCCACATCGTCCGCTCGGCCTCGACGGCGCCCAGGTTCCCGACCCCGGAGCCGCCGTAGATCTGGGCGTCGGTGTTGAGCACCTCGCGCCACCGGCCGGCGAAGGGCAGCCCGACGCGGTAGTCGCGCTTGGGGCTGCCGGAGAAGTTGGCGATGCAGGCGAGCACGGTGGGCTTGCCGTCGGCGTCGACGCCGTGGCGCAGGAAGCTCAGGACGTTGCCGGAGGCGTCGTTGGCGTCGATCCAGGAGAAGCCCTCGGGGGTGAAGTCCTTCGTCCACAGCGCAGGCGTGGCGCGGTAGGTCCGGTTCAGGTCCCCGACCAGGGTCTTCACGCCGCCGTGCAGCGGGTCCTCGAGCAGGTGCCAGTCGATCGACCGGGACTCCGACCACTCCCGCTCCTGGCCGAACTCGCCGCCCTGGAACAGCAGCTGCTTGCCCGGGTGCGCCCACATGTACGCCAGCAGCGCGCGCAGGTTGGCCGCCTTGTTCCAGGCGTCGCCCGGCATCCGACCCCACAGGGAGCCCTTGCCGTGCACGACCTCGTCGTGCGACAGCGGCAGCACGAAGTTCTCGCTGAACGCGTACATCAGCGAGAACGTCATCTGGTTGTGGTGGTAGCCCCGGTAGATCGGGTCGCGCCCGGCGTAGTCGAGCGTGTCGTGCATCCAGCCCATGTTCCACTTGAACCCGAAGCCGAGGCCGCCGAGATGGGTGGGGCGGGTGACGCCGGGCCAGGCCGTGGACTCCTCGGCGATCGTGACGACGCCGGGGTGGTGGCGGTAGACGGTGGCGTTCATCTCCTGCAGGAACGCCACCGCGTCGAGGTTCTCGCGACCGCCGTGGACGTTGGGCAGCCACTGGCCCTCGGGGCGGGAGTAGTCGAGGTAGAGCATGCTGGCCACGGCATCGACGCGGAGGCCGTCGATGTGGAACTCGTCGAGCCAGTAGAGCGCGTTGGCCACGAGGAAGTTGCGCACCTCGCGGCGGCCGAAGTCGAACACGAGCGTGCCCCAGTCGGGCTGCTCGCCGCGGCGCGGGTCGGCGTGCTCGTAGAGCGCGCCGCCGTCGAACTTGGCGAGCGCCCACTCGTCGCGGGGGAAGTGCCCCGGCACCCAGTCGACGATCACGCCGAAGCCCCGCTGGTGGAGGTGGTCGACGAAGTAGCGGAAGTCGTCGGGCGTGCCGAAGCGGGCCGTGGGCGCGTAGAAGGAGGTGACCTGGTAGCCCCAGGAGCCGCCGAACGGATGCTCGGCCACCGGCAGCAGCTCGACGTGCGTGAAGCCCATCTGGCCGAGGTAGTCGGCCAGCTCGTGGGCGAGCTCGCGGTAGCCGAGACCCGGCCGCCACGAGCCGAGGTGCACCTCGTAGACGCTCATCGGCTCGGCGTGCGCCTGGCGCAGCGCACGTGCCGCCATCCACTCCTCGTCGCCCCACTCGTGGCCCGACGCATCGACGATCGAGGCCGTGGCCGGCGGGACCTCGGTGCGGAAGGCGAGGGGGTCGGCCTTGTCGCGCCAGCGCCCGTCGCGGCCGAGGATGCGGAACTTGTAGCGGGTGCCGGGCGCGATGCCGGGGATGAACAGCTCCCAGACACCCGAGCCGCCGAGCACGCGCATCGGGTGGGCCCAGCCGGTCCAGCCGTCGAAGTCGCCGGTGACGCGCACGCCCTGCGCGGTGGGGGCCCACACCGCGAAACTCGTGCCGGTCACGGGGCCTGCGGGGGTGTCGTAGCTGCGCACGTGCGCGCCGAGCACGTCCCAGAGCCGCTCGTGCCGGCCCTCCCCGATCAGGTGCAGGTCGATCTCGCCGAGCGTGGGCAGCCAGCGGTAGGGGTCGTCGACGACGTCGACCCGATCGCCGTAGCGCACCGCCAGGCGGTAGTCGGCGGGCGGCCCGGGCACCACACCGGAGAACAGGCCGGAGTCGTGCACCTTGGCGAGCGGGAACCCCTCCCCGCCCTCGCGCACGACCTCCACCCCGTCGGCGTGCGGGCGCAGCACGCGCACCACGGTGCCGTCCGAGTGCGGGTGCGCCCCGAGGACCGAGTGCGGGTCATGGTGCGCGCCGCCGAGCAGCCGGTCGATCGTGTGCGGGTCCGGCGGGCACGGGTCGATCCGACCGCTGATCGTCTGGGTCCGGTTCTCCTCACGATCCACGCGCGCACCTTATTGCGCCGGGCGGAAGGTCGCCGATTCTGGGCGCAACGACCCGGTCACGGTCCGCCAAACTGGGCCATGTGTCGGCGTCCGGCAGGTGGTGGCGGCTCGCGGCGGTCGCGGTCGTGGCGGTCCTCGTGGCCGCACTCGTCGGTGTGGTGGTGGCGTTCCCGTCGGTCGCCGCCATCACCTGTCCCGGCTGCTACGGGCTCGAGCAGGAGCGGCCGGGCCTCTACGTCGAGCCCGGCCTCACCGCTGTGCAGCACCGGGAGGTGATCCACGCCGTCGACGAGGGGACGCAGCGCGTCAAGGAGTACTTCGGAGACCTGCGCAGCGAACCCGACGTCCTCGTCTGCTTGACGGAGGAGTGCTACACGCGGATCGGCGGTGGCCGCGAGCGCGGGATCGCCGTGCTGTACCGCGCGGTGATGCTCTCCCCGCGCGGCATCGACCCGGTCATCGCCGCGCACGAGCTCACCCACGTCGAGCTGCGCGCCCGGCTCGGGCGGGCGTCCGTGCCGCAGTGGTTCGACGAGGGGCTCGCCGTCCTCGTGTCGGACGACCCGCGCTACCTCCTGCCCGAGGGAGCGCCCGACCGGTGTCGCGTCGAGCCGACCGGGCCGCTGCCGGAGACCCTCGACGCCTGGTTGCGGGACGCAGGCGAGGACGCGCAGGTCTACGCGCAGGCGGCGTGCGTGGTGAGCCGCTGGACGGCGTGGAACGACCTGCACGGGCTCATCGCCCACCTCGCGGCCGGCGGAGCCTTCCCGCAGAGCTGACCCGGCCTGGGAGCGCCCCCGTCGTAATGGCCCTTCGTGGCGACGCGCTGAACCGGGGCGCGCCCGTGCCGCTCAGGCGCGCCGGACCGCCCGCACCAACAGCCAGATCCCGGCCACCAGGGCTACCAGCCCGATGACCAGCCACAGCCGGGAACCGGACATGAAGCTGCCGCCGAGCAAGTTGCTGCCCTGCAGGGTCCACACGGCGCCGACCAGGACGAGGACGACGCCGACGGCGGGAAGCGCGAATCGCATCCTCCGATGATGCTCCCGCCCGATGAGTGCCGAGGACGTTCGTTCCTCGTGTGATCAGCATTCTGTCGCGGGTCGGGCCACCTACACCATCCTCCCCGACGGTCCTGGTGCGGCGGGTAGTTCCACCGTGACGCGGAGCCCGCCGTCGGGGCGTGGGGTGAGGGTGAGGGTTCCGTCGTGTGCCTGTGTGATGGTCGTGACGATCGCCAGGCCGAGGCCGACACCTGCGTGGTCGTTGTGCATGCGTTCGGTGCCGCGCTGGAACGGTTCGGCAAGTGTGGAAACCAACTCCCGCGTGAGCTTCTCGCCGGTGTTCTCGACCGTGATCGCCACAGTCTGGGGGTGAACGCTGGTCGTGACCCACACGGTGCCCTTCTCGGACAGGTTGTGGACGATCGCGTTGTGCACGAGGTTCGTGGTCACCTGCAGCAGAAGCGCGCGTGAACCGGTGGCGGGGGCGATGTCGCCGGAGGTCGCGATGGTGAGGCTGCGTTTTTCTGCGAGGGGGAGCAGCGTTTCGGTGGCCTCTTCCGCGAGGAGGGACAGGTCGACGGGTTCTCGGGGGAAAGTCCGCCGGTCGGCGCGGCTGAGCAGGAGTAGTGCCTCGGTGAGGTCGACCGCTCGGGTGTTGACGGCGTGGAGGCGGTCGACCAGTTCGCCGGTGGCGCAGTTCGGATCGGTGCGGGCCACGTCGAGCAGTGCCTTCGAGATCGCCAACGGGGTGCGCAACTCGTGAGAGGCGTTCGCTCCGAATCTCCGCTGTTCGGCGACGTGTGCTTCGAGCTGGGCGAGCATGGTGTCGAAGGCGTCGGCGAGTTCGCGGAACTCGTCTCCGCGGCCCGGTAGCCGGATCCGGTGGGAGAGCGATCCGTTCGTGGCCATGCGGGTGGCTTCCGTGATGCGAGTCAGGGGCGCGAGCATGCGGCCGGCGAGGATCCACCCTCCCACGAGACCGAACACCAGCAGGAACGCCATCACTGCGGCTGCCACCGAGCCGAAGACGCGTGGGCCGAAGGCGGCTGAGTCGAAGATCCGCAGGAGGCCGGAGAGGTTGGGGACGAATGCACCGCTGCGCGAGTTTCGCAGCAGGAACACCCACACAACAGCGAGCAGCAGGCCACCTGCGAGCATGAGGAACCCGGCATAGCTGAGGGTGAGTTTGAGGCGAACGCTCAACCCGGGCCGCCTGTCCACGGTCTGCTCCCTCACCCCCGGGCCCCGGATGCCTCGATGCTACGAGCCGGCGCATATCGTCGGCATATCGAAAACCGGATACGTGCCGGCAACGCCCGGCTGCGTTGACTGGGGGCATGACGTACCGCAGACCAGCGCGAACGGCAGCCCGGTCTTCGGTGTCCTCGTCCTCCTCCGCCCTCGGCGCGCCCGCGGCACGGCACATGGCCCCGCCCCGACGGCTGCTGGGCGGTGTGCGGGTCGACGACGCGACCCGGGAACGTGCGCAGACGCTCGCCGAGACCCTGGGCGTGGCCGACGGGCTCGGGCACCGGCCCGCGGAGCTGTCCGGTGGCCAGCAGCAGCGGGTCGCGATCGCCCGGGCGCTGGTCACCGGGCCGGATCTGCTGTTCGCCGACGAGCCCACCGGGAACCTGGACTCCACCACCTCGGCGGAGGTGCTGGAGCACCTGCGCCGGTCGGTGCGCGAGCTGGGCCAGACCGTCGTGATGGTCAACCACGACCGCGACGCCGCGGCCTTCGCCGACGACGTGGTCACCATGCAGGACGGGCTGATCGCCTGATGCGCACCGTCCTCCTCGCCTCCCTGCGCATCCACGTCCGCCGGTACGTGGCAGCGGGGATCGCGGTGATCGCCTCGGTCGCGTTCGTCGTCGTGATCGGGGTGCTCACCGCCGGGGCCAAGAGCGGACTCGTGGACGGCACCGGGTCGCCGTTCCGCAACGCCGACCACGTGGTCTCGCCTGCGGTCTGGCCAGGGTCCCAGATGGACCGGGACGAGGTGATCGCGTTCACCGAACGACACGGCGAGAACGCCGCCGCAATCGGCCGGGGCCGCCCACCGGCGCACGTGGACGGTCGGCCGCTCTCCAGAATTCTGGTGGCGCCGATCGCGAGCTCTCCCGAGATGCGCTGGCAGCAGCTCGTGACGGGCCGCTTCCCGGCGACCGAGGGCGAGGCGGTGCTGCACAACTGGTTCGCCCAGGCCGAGAAGATCGCGATCGGCGACCGGATCCGGATCGGCGAGGGCTCAGGAGCGACCGACGTCGAAGTGGTCGGCGTGGTGGAGTCGCCCGCGGCGGGGGCCATGGCCTCGGCGTACGTCACCTGGCCGCAGCTGCTGCGATGGCGCGACTACCCCCTCCACCTGGGCTCGGTGGCGGTGCGCGGGGACATACGAGGCCCGCTCCCGGAAGGCGCGAAGGTGCAGTCGCCGGAGGAGTTCGCGACCGAGCGCGAGGCCGAGATGCACGACGCGGTGGACACGTGGTCGTTGATGCCGCTGTTGTTCGCCGCCATCGCGGTCGTCGTCTCGGTCCTGGTCATCGCGAACACGTTCTCCATCCTGTTCGCGCAGCGGGTGCGCGACTTCGCCCTGCTGCGTTGCGTCGGCGCGACCCGCCGGCAGGTGCTGGGTTCGGTTCGCCGGGAGGCGGCCGCCGTCGGGGTGCTCGCGTCGCTGACCGGCGTCCTGGTCGGCGTCGGTCTCGGCTACGGGCTGATCGCCCTGATCAACGCCCTCGTGCCCACGGCCCGCAGCGGCGTCGTCAATACCCGTTCGCCTGTCATGTCGGCGATCGCCCCCGAGCTGACCGCGTTCTGGCCATGGCTGCTGGGCGGATTCGCCGTCGGCTTGCTGGTCACCCTGCTCGCGTCCTGGTTGCCGACCCGGCGCGTGGTCCGGGTGAGCCCGCTGGCGGCGCTGCGGGTGGGTGGGAGCACGGACGCCGCGCTCGACGCACGCACGGCCACCGGGCGGACGCGGCTGGCGCTCGCCGGGCTCGGGCTGGTCGCCGGGCCGGTCCTGCTCGGGACGGCGATGGCCCAGGACAACACGGTGCTGATGCTGGCCGGCGGAGCAGCGGTGGCCGCCGGCGTGCTGCTCGTCGGGCCGATGCTCGTGCCCCGCCTGATCCGGATCGCCGGAGCACCGCTCGGCCCCGCCGGACGACTGGCGACCGCGAACGCCGTGCGCAACCCCCACCGGACCGCCGCCACCACCGCCTCCCTGCTGGTCTGCGTCACCCTGACGACCGCCGTGCTCACCGGATCGGCGACGATGCGTGCCGCCTCGGACGCCGAACGCGGCGTGGAGCACCCCATCGACGCCGCGCTCACCTCGTCCGGGACGCCGCTCGGCGCCGACCTGCTCGACCAGGTCCGTCGTACCCCCGGCGTCGAGCAGGCAATACCGGTCGACGGCGCCGTGGCCCGGATGTCCGGGCTCGACGACCCGATCCCGCTCCTCACCGCGCCCGACGCGGCGCAGGTCGCCCGCGACGGCGGGGCGTTCGCCCATGTCGAGCCGGGTGAGATCAGGATCGATCCCCACGCGTTGACTGCCGACCCGGGCAGCGACCCGATCGACATCGGGGCCGGTGACGAAGTCACGGTGCGCATCGGCGACCGGGAGGCCCGGCTGCGGGTCGTCGTCGGCGTGCGCTCGACCCACGAGCTGCACGAGGCCTCCGGATGGGGCCCGGCCGGCGTGGTCGCGCCCGACACCCTGGCCAGGCTCACCGACTCCCCGCAGCCGCACGCCATCTGGGTCCGCGTCACCTCCGGCACGGACGCGCTGCAGCTCGTCGGAGCCCTGGACGAACTGGCGGGTACGGTCGGGGCAGAGGTCGACGACCAGCTGCAGGCCCGGGCGGCGGAGGACCGAACGCTGGGGAACCTCACCTTGTCGGTGCTCGGCCTGCTCGGCATCTCCGTGGCGATCGCCGTGATCGGGATCGCGAACACCCTGGGCCTGTCCGTCCTCGAACGCGCCCGGGAGCACGCGATGCTGCGCGCGCTCGGGCTCACCCGCACGCAGCTGCGGCTGATGCTGGCGGCCGAGGCGATGCTGCTGTCGGTGGCGGCCACCGGACTCGGCACCGTGATCGGCATCGGGTTCGGCTGGGTCGGCTACGAGACGTTCGTGGAGCGGGCCCTCAACGAGGTCCCCCTGCAGGTCCCGTGGCTGCAGCTCGGCGTCGTCGTCCTCCTTGCCGCGCTGGCCGGGCTGCTCGCCGGTGTTCTCCCGGCTCGTCGGGCCGCTCGGGTGACCCCGGCCGCGGGGCTGTCCCTCGACTGAAACCCTCGTCGACCGCGCTCGGCCGGCGGCTGATGAAGTCCGCCATGCGCGGCACTGCGCCCTTCGTGATCAGAGGGTCTGATGGATCCGGACCAGGTGTGCCCGGCTCACCGCCGCGGCGCGCTCGGGGTCGGCGTCGCGAATCGCGGCCACGATGTCGGCGTGCACGTCCTGGTCGTGCGGGGAGCGCGCGGCGGGCCCGGCGAGGGCGACCATGTCGATCATCGCTTCGCGCACGCGCGGCCGGAACGAGTCGAACAGGTCGGCCAGCACCGGATTGTGCGCCGCGGCGACGACGGCGCGGTGGAACTCCAGGTCGACGTCGACGTACTCGGCGTCGCTCGCGTCGGGGGCCGCCTCCGCCCGCCGGGCCAGTGCCTTCTGCATCACCAGCAGGTCCCGAGGCGTGCGCCGCTGGGCCGCCCGGTGCGCCGACTCGGTCTCGATGGCGATCCGGCCCTCGACGATGTCGGCGATCCCGGCGCGGCGCAGCACCGTCTCCCAGTCCTCCACCGGCTCGGCTGAGATCACGAACACGCCTGCGCCCTGCCGCGTCGCGAGCACCCCCCGCCCGGCCAGCTCCCGGATCGCCTCGCGCACGGTGGAGCGACCGACGCCCAGCTCGGCCGCCAACGCCGCTTCCCCCGGCAGCTTCCACCCCACCGGCCACTCCTGCGAGGCGACCCGGTCGAGGATCACCTTCGCCGCCTGCGTGGCCAGCGGGAGCCGCTCGAGCTTCGCCACGGCACACCTCTCTGCTTGTCTGAGAACCTGAGGGCTGTTAGCGTAGCCGACGTGTCGTGGAGCGCCCTTCTCCTTCGCAGCCACGGCGGGGCCTGAGGACCGGCACCCCGCCGTGGGTGCCGCCGCGCGCCGGTCCGTTCCGGACCGATCCCCGAGGAGCTCCTCGTGACACACCCGTTCCCCACCCTGTCCACCCCGGCCGGCCCGGTGCCGGCCGGTGCCCCGGCCTGGAACCGGCAGCGCCGCTCCCAGATGCCGTCGCACCGCTACCGCGACGTCTTCGCCCGGACACCGGTGCCGCCCCTGCCCGACCGGCGCTGGCCCGGCAACCGGCTCACCGAGGCCCCGCTGTGGGTGCCCGTCGACCTGCGCGACGGCAACCAGGCGCTGGTCGAGCCCATGGACCCGGGGCGCAAGCGGCGCTTCTTCGAGCTGATGGTGGCCATGGGCTACAAGGAGATCGAGGTCGGCTACCCGTCGGCGTCGCAGACCGACTTCGACTTCGTGCGGCTGCTGGCCGAGACCGACCTCGTGCCGGACGACGTCACCGTCGTGGTGTTCACCCCCGCCCGCCCGGAGCTGATCGCGCGGACCGTGGAGTCCGTCGCGGGGATGCGGGGCGAGGTGGTCGTGCACATGTACACCGCCACCGCTCCCACGTGGCGCGACGTCGTGCTGCGTTTCGATCGCGACACGCTGGCGGAGATGGTGCTCGCCGGCGCGGCGCAGGTGCACCGCCTGGTCGGCGACGACCCGCGGGTGCGCTTCGAGTTCTCCCCAGAGGTGTTCAACCTGACCGAGCCGGACTACGTGCTCGACCTGTGCGATCGGGTCACGGCCCTGTGGGACGCCCGCGCGGAGCGGCCGGTGATCCTCAACCTGCCGGCGACGGTGGAGGTCGCCACCCCGAACGTCTACGCCGACCAGATCGAGTACGTGCACCGCAACCTCGCCCGGCGCGACGCGGTGATCCTCTCGGTGCACCCGCACAACGACCGCGGCACCGGTGTGGCCTGTGCCGAGCTCGCCGTGCTGGCCGGCGCCCAGCGCGTGGAGGGCTGCCTGTTCGGCAACGGCGAACGCACCGGCAACGTCGACCTGGTGACGCTGGCGCTGAACCTGCACGCCCAGGGGGTCGACCCGATGGTCGACTTCTCGGACATCGACGAGATCCGCCGCACCGTCGAGCACTGCAACCGGATCGCGGTGCACGAGCGCCACCCCTACGCGGGCGACCTGGTTTACACGGCGTTCTCCGGCACCCACCAGGACGCGATCAGGAAGGGCTTCGCGCAGCACCGCGCCTCGGCGGCCGCGGCGGGCGTACCGGAGTCGCGGGCGCGCTGGGACGTGCCGTACCTGCCGATCGACCCGGCCGATGTCGGCCGCGGCTACGACGCGGTGATCCGCGTGAACAGCCAGTCCGGGAAGGGCGGGATCGCGTACCTGCTCCACGCCGGGTACGGCGTCGAGCTGCCCCGGCCGTTGCAGATCGACTTCTCCCGCCACGTCCAGCGAGCCACCGACGCCATCGGCGCCGAGGTGACGCCGGAACAGCTGTGGGAGCTGTTCACGGCCACCTACCTGACGCCCGCCGAGCCCCTCGTGGTGCTGCACGAGTGGCAGGCGAGCTCGGCGGGCGAGGGGGTCGACGAGCTCAAGGTCGACCTCACGGTCCGCGGCGAGCGCGCCACCCACAACGCCACCGGAACCGGACCGGTGGACGCGCTCACCCGGATCCTGGCCGGTGCCGGCCTGCCGGTCGACGTGCTCGGCCTGACCCAGCAGTCGCTCGCCCCCGGCAGCGCCGCGCAGGCGATCACCTACCTGGAGCACCGCTGCCCGGACCGCGTCGCCTGGGCGGCCGGCACCGGGACGTCGGTGCTGGAGGCGAGCCTGGCCGCGGTGATCGCCGCCGCCCACCACCGGGCGGCTGCGGGGTGATCAGGCGGGTAGGGAGGCCGGCAGGCCGAAGTGCGGGAAGTTGCCCTCGTCGATGAACGCCGTGACGGCGGCGATGCGGTCGCCGCGGAGCGTGAGGACGTCGATGATGCGGCCGACGAACGCGCCGGCCTCCTCGTCCCAGATGTAGCAGGCCACCGCCTGCTGGCCGTTGGCGCGCACCGGCAGGTGCCGCCAGCGGTGGCGCAGCGGCAGGTGGACGAGGAAGTCGGTGACGGCGGCGTGGCCGCGGTACCAGCTCGGCAGCGGCGGCATCGACCAGCTGGCGTCGGCCGTGAGCATGGAGACGAGCCGGTCGGCGTCGCCCTCCTCGAGAGCGGTGGCGTACGCCGTGACGAGCTCGCGCAGCCGGACGTCGCCGAGCGCCCGCAGCGTCTGCTGCTGGCTCTCCTCGGGCCGCAGCTCGTGGACGACCTTCCGCGCGCGCTGCAGGGCGCTGTTGACCGATGCGGTGGTGGTGCCCAGCGTCTCGGCGACCTCGCGCGCCGAGAACCCCAGCACGTCGAACAGCAACAGCGCGGCGCGCTGGTTGCCCGGCAGGTGCTGCATCGCGGCGACGAACGCCAGCTCGACGCTCTCGCGCTGCTCGTAGCGCGCATGCGGGGCCGCGAGGCCGTCGGCGACGTCGGAGTCGGGGTAGGGGCCGAGCCAGGCGACGTCGGTGAGCGGCTGGTCGTCGACCGCCGCGTGTTCCGCCGACGGGCCGAGGTCGATCGGCAGCGCCCGCCTGCCCCGCCGGGCGATCGCATCGAGGCAGGCGTTCGTGGCGATCGTGTACAGCCACGATCGCACGGAGCTGCGCCCCTCGAACCGGTCGATGCCCCGCCAGGCCCTCACCAGTGCGTCCTGGAGGGCGTCCTCGGCGTCGTGGAGCGAGCCGAGCATGCGGTAGCAGTGTGCGTGGAGCTCGCGCTGCAGGGGCGCCACCAGGCGGTGGAACGCCTCGTCGTCGCCGGCCCGGTCACGCGGGAACTCGGCCTCTGCCACGTCGCCTGCAGACTCGCTCATGGCGGGCGAGTGTGCCCGACCGCACCGACGGTTCCGGTCAGACTCCGGCGTCGGACTGCGCGTCGGTGGTCAGGCGGGTGATCGACGCCAGCGGGATCGCGGCCCATGTCGGGCGGAACCGGGTCTCGTAGACCAGCTCGTACACCGCCTTGTCCAGCTCGAACGCCCGCAGCAGGACGGACTGCTCCCGGGGGTCGGCGCCTGCGCGCAGGGCGTAGCCGTCGCAGAACGCGGAGCGGTTGCGCTCGGCCCACTCCCGGGCGCGCCACACGAGCTGGGAGTCGTGGTCCGGGTCGGTCCATTGGTCGGTGGGTTCCCACTGCGAGAGCTGGTGGAACGCGGCGTAGTCGAACGACCGGAGCATGCCGGCGATGTCGCGCAGCGCCGAGTCGGGCCGGACGCGCTCCGCGAGCGGAGCGGCGGGCTCACCCTCGAAGTCGATCACCAGCCAGCCCCGCGGGGTGCGCAGCGTCTGCCCGAGGTGCAGGTCGCCGTGCACGCGTTGGGTGGGCAGGGGCCCCGGGAGCGCCGCGACGGCGTCGTAGATCGCGTGGATCGGCTCGGCGTGCTCGGCGAGCACCGGCACCTCGGCGACGGACGCGGAGAGGCGGTCGTGCCACGTCCTGGCCAGGGTGCGCGGGTCGGCCTCGCCCGTGGCCAGCGCCTCGCGCAGCTCGGCGTGCACGACGCCGACCGTCTCGCCCAGCCGGGACGCCTCGGCCGCGAAGTCGCCGCCCACCTCGTCGGCCCGCAGGTCGCCCTCGGCGAACAGGTCCCGCACGCTCGCCAGGGCCATCGCCCAGCCGTCGGCGGAGTTGGCGGCGAAGTCCTGGAGCATGCCGAGCGTGACCGGCTCCCCGTGCAGGACGCCCTCGATCGCACCCTGGAGGGCGGCCACCTCGGTGCTGCCGACCGACCGGAGGGCCCGGTGCAGCTCGAGGTCCGGGTTGACGCCGGGCAGCACCCGCCGGAACAGCTTGAGGATCGAGCGCTCGCCCCACGACACCGAGGTGTTGGACTGCTCCACCCCGAGCACCCGGCCCGGGACGCCGTGGGCGATCTCGGCGCCGGGCTCGGGGACGAAGCGGATCTCGCCCACCGTCCGCCCGGTGCGGATGGAGTCGAGCAACCACTCGGTGACGCCGGTGTCCCACAAGCCGTCGTAGGCGATGTGACCGCCGACGGCCCCGATCACGACGTGTTCCAGCTCGCCGCGCGGGTGCTCGCGCCGGGCGACGAGGAGCTGGTAGTGCTGCACCGGGGAGTCGTCGGCGAAGTCGACGGCGAGGAGCAGGTGGTCGAGGAGGGGCTCCCCATCCGTGCGCAGCGGTGTGACGGACGCGATCGCGACGGACCGGACCTGCCGGCCCTTCGCGGCGAACCAGCGCTGTTTCGGCAGCCACTCGGGCAGAAGTTCGGGGAGCTCCTCGTCGAGGCTCATCCAATTTCCTCCGCAGGGGTGATGGAGAACCAGTAGAAGCCGTGCCCGGGCAGCGTCAGCAGGTAGGGGAGTTCCCCGATCCGCGGGAACGGCACACCACCGGTCAACTCGTGGGGCACGCAACCCTGCCATGCCGAGAGGTCCAGTTCCACCGGCTGCGGGAACCGTGACATGTTGTTGACGCACAGCACCACGTCGTCGCCGGAGGAGCGGACGTACGCGAGCACGGACGGGTTCGAGCCGCCGAGCTCGTGGTACTCGCCCAGCCCGAACGCGTGGTGCCGCTTGCGGACCTCGATCATGTGCCGGGTCCAGTGCAGCAGCGACGTGGTGCTGTTGAGCTGGGCCTCGACGTTCACGGCCTGGTAGCCGTAGAGCGGGTCCATGATCAGCGGTAGGTAGAGCCGCCCGGGGTCGCAGGTGGAGAAGCCGGCGTTGCGGTCCGGGGTCCACTGCATCGGGCTGCGCACCGCGTCGCGGTCGCCGAGCCAGATGTTGTCGCCCATGCCGATCTCGTCACCGTAGTACAGAACCGGCGAACCGGGCAGGGAGAGCAGCAGCGCCGTGAACAGCTCGAGCTGGTTGCGGTCGTTGTCGAGCAGCGGGGCCAGCCGGCGGCGGATGCCGATGTTGGCCTTCATGCGCGGGTCCTTGGCGTACTCCGCGTACATGTAGTCGCGCTCTTCGTCGGTGACCATCTCGAGCGTGAGCTCGTCGTGGTTGCGCAGGAAGATGCCCCACTGGCAGCCGGAAGGGATCGCAGGCGTCTGGGCCAGGATCTCCGAGATCGGGAAGCGGTTCTCCCGGCGCACGGCCATGAAGATGCGCGGCATCAGGGGGAAGTGGAACGCCATCTGGCACTCGTCGCCGCCGCTGTCGGCGTCGCCGAAGTACTCGACGACGTCCGATGGCCACTGGTTGGCCTCGGCCAGCATGACGCGGCCCGGGTACTCGACGTCCATCACCTTGCGGCAGCGCTTGAGGAACTCGTGCGACTCCCGCAGGTTCTCGCAGTTCGTGCCCTCGCGCTCGAACAGGTACGGCACGGCGTCGAGCCGGAAGCCGTCGATACCGAGGTCCAGCCAGAACCGCAGCACCTCGATCATGGCGTCCTGCACGGCCGGGTTGTCGTAGTTCAGGTCCGGCTGGTGGGAGAAGAACCGGTGCCAGTAGAACTGGCCGCGCACCGGGTCGTAGGTCCAGTTGGACGACTCGGTGTCCACGAAGATGATCCGCGCGTCCGGGTAGCCGGAGTCGTCGTCGGCCCAGACGTAGAAATCTCCGTAGGGGCCGTCGGGGTGGCGCCGGGACTCCTCGAACCACGGGTGCGTGTCGGAGGTGTGGTTCATGACGAGATCGGTGATGACCCGGATGCCGCGCTTGTGGGCCTCGTCGAGCAGCACCACGAAGTCGTCGACGGTGCCGAACTCGGGCAGCACCGCGCGGAAGTCACGGATGTCGTAGCCGCCGTCGCGCAGGGGGGAGTCGTAGAACGGCGGCAGCCAGAGGCAGTCGACGCCGAGCCACTGGATGTAGTCGAGCTTCTCGGTCAGGCCGCGCAGGTCGCCGGTGCCGTCCCGGTTGGAGTCGGAGAACGCCCGGACCAGCACCTCGTAGAAGACGGCCCGCTTGAACCATTCTCGATCGACATCGAGCGTGCGCGCGTGCTCGAAATCCTCCGACGAGGTCTCGACGAGCTGATCGTCTTCGGTGTGCCGGGGCTCAGGGGTCGAGGTGTCGATCGACATGGGCGTATCGCGTTCCTACCGGGCGGGGACGGATGGCGGAAGGGGCACCCGGCCAGTCTTACCGGGCGGAGGGCCCGGGCGCAGGACGTGGCTCGGCGGCTGCGTCGGAGCGTAGCTCCCGGGGTCGCGGAGCTCGGGGGCAGCCACCTCAGACGGGTCGCTGAGCGCGTCCGTAGTCGCACCGCGTGTGACGGTTCTGATGGTGCCTGCCGGGCCGGTCCCTACACCGGATGGGCGGCGCGCGCACCTGTCGGGAGGAGGACCCTGGACCGCCCCCGAGTGGAAGGAGCGGCCTCGTGTTCGTACAGGTGTTCCAGGGGCAGATCAGCGACGCGGAGCAGATGCGGCAGGCCGCCGAGGACTGGGTGCAGCGGCTCGCCCCCGACGCCGAGGGGTGGCTCGGCAGCACGATCGGCGTGACCGACGACGGCTACCTGGTCGGCGTCGCCCGCTTCGAGTCGGCCGATGCCGCGCGCCGCAACAGCGGGCGGGCGCAGCAGGGCGAGTGGTTCGCGGGCGTCGAGAAACAGTTCCCCCAGGGCGTCGAGTTCCACGACTGCAGCGAGGTGTACGTCGCGCGCCGCGGCGGATCCGACGAGGCCGGGTTCGTGCAGGTGATGCAGGGCCGGACGGCCGACGTGGCGCGGTTGCGCGAGATGACCTCACGCCTCGATTCGGACTACCCGGACATGCGGCCCGACCTGCTCGGCTACATCACCGCCCTGCACGACGACCAGGACGGCGCGTTCACGCAGGTCCTCTACTTCACCTCGGAGGAGGAGGCACGGGCCGGCGAGCGGGGCGAGATGCCGGCCGAGGCCGCCGAGGTGATGCGGGAGGCCATGGAGCTCATCGAGGACCTGCGCTACCACGACATCCGGGAGCCGTGGCTGCACACGCCGGGTTAGTGCTTCCCGGCGGGGAGCACTAGGAGGGTCCTGTTCAGGGCGCTCCTAGCTGCTCAACGGCCTGCCGGCCGCGTCGTAGCTGTGGCGCGCCCGGTCGACCTCGTCGAGATGGGCGTCGGCCCAGAGGGCGAGCTGCGCGAACAGCGGGGCCAGGCTCAGACCCAGCTCGCTGATCTCGTACTCCACCCGCGGGGGGACGCTGGGGTGGTAGGTGCGCACCACCAGGCCGTCGCGCTCGAGCTGCCGCAGCCGCTGGGTGAGGACCTTCGGCGTGATCGTCTCGATGCGCCGCTGGAGCTCGACGAACCGCTGCCGGCCGAACTCGTGCAGGGTCCACAGGATCGGGGTGGTCCACCGGCTGAAGACGATGTCGACGACCGGGGTGATCGGGCACGCCTGTACTCCCACGGGAAAGTCACTTTCCTCTAGGTACCTACTAGCCTCACGACACTAGCGTCCGTTCGTACCGGCCGACCAGCCGGACGAACGGGAGGAGCAGATCGTGATCGTGGTGACCGGAGCCACCGGGAACGTCGGGCGGCCGCTGGTGCAGGCGCTCGCCGCGGCCGGGGAGAAGGTGACGGCGGTGGCGCGCCGGGTGCCGGACGTGCCGGACGGCGTCGTGTCCGTGCAGGCCGACCTGCTGCGCCCGGAGAGCCTCGAGTCCGCGCTGGACGGCGCCGATGCGCTGTTCCTGCTGACCTCCGGCGAGTGGCACGCCGGGGGTGGCGACCTGGCCGCCGTTCTCGACGTCGTGCGGGCCAGCGGTGTGCGGCGCGTCGTCCTGCTGTCCTCGCAGGGTGTCGGTACCGGCCGCCACTCGCCCCACCTGGAGGACGCGGTCACGGGGTCGGGGGCGGCCTGGACGCTGCTGCGCCCTGGCGGATTCGCCTCGAACGACCTCGCGTGGGCCGGGACGATCCGGGGCGGGCGGACGGTGTTCGCGCCGTTCCCGGACGTTGCGATACCCGTCATCGACCCCGCGGACATCGCCGACGTCGCCGCCTCCGTCCTGCTCGACGACGGGCACGCCGGCCGGACCTACGAGCTCACCGGGCCGGAACCGGTCTCACCCCGGCAGCGGGTCGCGGCGATCGGGGCGGCGCTGGGGGAGGAGCTGCGGCTCGTCGAGCAGACCCGCGCCGAGGCCGCGGCGCAGATGGTGCGGTTCATGCCCGAGCGGGTCGTCGAGGCGACCCTCGACGCCATCGGAGACCCGATGCCCGCCGAGCAGCGGGTGAGCCCCGACGTGCAGCGGGTCCTCGGCCGGTCTCCGCGGGCCTACGCCGAGTGGGTCGGCAGCGCCGTCGCCGCATTCCGCTGACGGGCGGCCGAGCGCGCAACTCGGCGGCCCGCACGCGGGACTCGCCGTGTGCGTTTGCCGGACTCGCGGGCGGGGTGGGTCAGCCCGTGGGGCGCGTCACGCGGAAGACGTGCGCCACGTTCCTCCACGGCTCCAGCCGCACGTAGTTGTGCTGGCCCCACTGGTAGGTCTCGTCGGTGATCTCGTCGTGCACCGTGATGCGGTCGTTCCAGTCCGCGCGCAGCGCCGGCATGTTCAGCGACGTGGTGCCCTCCTGCGCGTTGGAGGAGTCGAGCGTGCACACCACGAGCACGGTGTCGCCGGTGGCCGGGTCGGTCTTCGAGTAGGCGATGATCGCGTCGTTGTCGACCTCGTGGAAGTGCAGGTCGCGCAGTTGCTGCAGTGCCGGGTGGGCGCGGCGGATCTCGTTGAGCCTGCCGAGGTAGGGCTCGAGCGAGCGGCCGCGGTTGAGGGCGGTGGCGAAGTCGCGGGGGCGCAGCTCGTACTTCTCGGAGTTCAGGTACTCCTCGCTGCCGGGGCGGACGGGGGCGGACTCGAACAGCTCGAACCCGGAGTACACGCCCCAGGTCGGCGACAGCGTGGACGCGAGCGTGGCGCGGATGGCGAACATCGCGGGCCCGCCGGTCTGCAGCGACTCGTGCAGGATGTCCGGGGTGTTGACGAAGTAGTTGGGCCGGCACTCGTCGGCGCGCTCGGCGTGCATCAGCGCGAAGTCGGTGAGCTCCTGCTTCGTGGTGCGCCACGTGAAGTACGTGTACGACTGCGTGAAGCCCAGCCGCGCGAGCCCGAAGAGCCGGGCCGGTCGCGTGAACGCCTCGGCGAGGAACAGCACGTCGGGGTAGCGGGACTTGACCTGCCAGATCAGCCAGTGCCAGAAGTTCGGCGGCTTGGTGTGCGGGTTGTCCACCCGGAAGATCCGCACCCCGTGCTCGACCCAGTGCAGGACCACCCGCAGGGACTCGGCGTAGATCCCGGCCGGGTCGTTGTCGAAGTTGATCGGGTAGATGTCCTGGTACTTCTTCGGCGGGTTCTCCGCGTAGGCGATCGTGCCGTCGGGGCGGACGGTGAACCACTCGGGGTGCTCGGCCACCCACGGGTGGTCGGGGGCGCACTGCAACGCGAAGTCGAGCGCGACCTCCATCCCGAGGTCCCGGGTGCGCTCGACGAACGCGTCGAAGTCGTCGATGGTGCCCAGCTCGGGCTCGATGGCGTCGTGGCCGCCGTCGGCCGAACCGATCGCCCACGGCGAGCCGACGTCGCCGGGGCCGGCGTTGACGTTGTTGTTGCGGCCCTTGCGGTGCACCGTGCCGATGGGGTGGATCGGGGGCAGGTAGACCACGTCGAAGCCCATCGCGGCGACGCGGTCGAGCTCCTTGGAGGCCGTGAGGAACGTGCCGTGGATCGGGCGGCCCTGCTCGTCGACGCCGCCCGTGGAGCGCGGGAAGAACTCGTACCAGGAGCTGAACAGCGCCCGCTCGCGGTCGACGTAGATCTGCTGCGGACGGCCGCGCGTGATGAGCTCGCGGACCGGGCGCTCGGTCATGATCTTCTCGACGGCCGGGAACAACGCGGGCGCCACGCGCGCGTGCAGCGGGAGCGCGGTGTCGCGCAGCGCGTTGGCGGCGCCGAAGAGCAGGTCGCGGTGCGGGCGCTCGCCGGGGCGGCGGCCCACCCGCTGCAGCAGCCGGGCGCCGACCTCCAGGTCGTTGGCCAGCTCCTCGGCACCCTGGCCCGCCGACAGCTTGACGGTGACCGTGCGCCGCCACGTGGCCCACGGGTCGCTCCAGGCGTCGACCCGGAAGGTCCACAGGCCCGGCTCGTCGGGCACGACGGTGGCGGCGAACCGGTCGCTGCCGGTGCCGACCGGTGTCATGCGCACGTGGTGTGCGGCGCCCTGGCTGCCGATCCGGCGCCAGACGACGTTGGCGGCGACCGCGTCGTGGCCCTCCCGCCACACGGTGGCCGTGATCGGGACGACCTCACCGACGACGGCCTTGCTGGGATGACGCCCGCCGCTCACGGTAGGAGTGACGTCATCGATCCCGAGCCGACCGGTCATCGGCACACCCCCAGCTGAGCACCCGTCGCGGAAGTCACAAAAGTACCTACCCGATCCGCGGTCGATCAGAACGGGGCGCCGCCGTTCACCCGATGGTCACCCGACTGACCCAATGATCCCCGTGATCAACCACCCGAGCCCGCGCTCGAAGGTCGCGCGCAGCTCCGAACGGGGCAGCGGGCGCTCGTCCGTGGCGCCGTCGAAGGCCGCGAAGCCGATCGTGTAGACGATCAGCACCCGTAGCGCCTCGCGGGCCGCGTCGCCCGTGATCCCGGCCGTCGCGAGGTGCTCGAGCATCACCGCGCCGAGGCGTTGCGCGTTCTCGCCGCGCGCCCCCTGGCGGGCGAGGAAGGCCGGCACCAGCTGCGGGTGGCGCAGCAGGACGTCGTGGGTGGACGTCATCAGCCGGTGCAAGGCGTCGCCCGGACCGCTCGCCTCGTCGAGCGTCGGGGCCTCGACCTGTGCGAGCACCCGGTCCAGCACGCCGTCCACCAGCTCCGTCTTGTCCGCCACGTGGCTGTACAGGGCGTTCGGTGCGACGCCCAGCTGCTGCGCGACGGCGCGCATCGTGACGGTGCCGCGCTCGGCGAGCAGATCGGTTGCCGCGTCGAGGACGCGGTCGCGGCTCAGCCCGGCGCGCTGGCCGGGGCCTCGGGAGGATCGCACCTTGCGAACTGTACAACGTCCAGCTACTATTGGACATCGTACAGTTCAGGGAGGAAGACATGACCGTCGAGACCACAATCACCGGCATGGCCGCAGGTGTCCCGTTCGTCGCCGTGCCCCCGGGGGGCGACCGCGCCGGCGCGCCCGTCGTCGCCGCGTGGCACCTGATGGACCCGCCGCGCACCGAGGTCGCGATGGCGGCGGCGCTGCCGCTCGCGGGCCTGGACGCGTGGCGCCTCTACCTCGGCCTGCCTCTGCACGGGATGCGCTTCCCCGAGGGCGGGGTCGAGGCGTTGATGCAGCTGGGTTACGCGGACGCGGTGCAGAACCTGTACGGGCCGATCAGCGCCCAGGCGGCGGAGGAGTTCGGCCCGGCGTACGCCGAGCTGCGTCAGCGCCTCGGGTTCCGGGACGGGCCGATCGGGCTGCTCGGCGGCTCGCTCGGTTCGGCCGTCGCGCAGCTCGTGGTCGCGGACGGCGGGTTCGACGTCGCCGCCGCCGTGCTGGCGAGCCCGCTGTCCCGGCTGAGCGCGGTGGTCGAGGCGGTCGGGCGGCAGTTCGGCATGAGCTACCCGTGGTCCGAGCCGTCGCTCGACATCGCCCGTCGGCTGGACTTCGTGGCGCGCGCCGACGAGGTGGCGGCATGCCCGGCCACGCTCCTCGTGGTGGGCGAGGACGACGACGAGTCGGGCTTCCAGGCGCCGGCCCGGCAGCTGCGTGACGCGCTCGCCCGGCGGTCGGTGCAGGCCGAGCTCGTGGTCGTGCCGGGGATGGGGCACGCGTTCGCCGAGGAGCCCGGCATCGAGCCTGCGCCGCAGCTGCCCGCGGCCGCGGAGGTGGACCGGCTGGCCGTCGGCTGGTTCTCCCGGCACCTGCGATGAGGGTGCGGCCGTGGCCTCCGAGTGCGCGGTCCAGCAGCCGGACGAGCCGCTCGCGCTCGGCGCCGTCGAGCCGGGACGGCGGCGAGCGCAGGCTGATCGGGAGGCGTCAGCCGGCGCGGTCGGGGCCTGCGCGCGTGAGCTCGATCCGCAGCAGCACCCGCTGCTCCCGCTGCATGGCCGCGCGGTAGTCGTCCCAGTTCTCGTGCTCGCCGGAGACGCGCCGGTAGTAGTCCACGAGGCCCTCCATCGCGTCCGGCAGGGAGACGATCTCGGTGCGGCCCTCCACCTGGATCCAGCGCCCGAAGAAGCCGTCCGGCAGCACGCACAGCCACGACCGCGGATCTCGGCGCAGGTTGCGCACCTTCAGCGCGCCCTCCCGGGTGCTCACCAGCACGCGCCCGTCGTCGTCCACGGCGACCAGGACCGGGGACATCTGCGGGGTGCCGTCGCCGCGGATCGTGGCGAGCACCGCCCGGTGCTGCTCGCGGACGACCGCTCTCGCCTCGTCGAGGTCCATCGGGCGAGCGTAGGTCCTACGCAGGCTGCCGCGCGGCGAGACGGCCTGCCGTGTACGCCCCGAGACCGGTCACCGCGACCATGGCCGTCAGGTACACCGACACGCCCCACACGCCGGCGGGCGAGGCCAGGATCAGGGTGGCGATGATCGGTGCCAGCGCGCCGCCCGCGATCGCGCCGAACTGGTAGCCGATCGACGCCCCGGTGTAGCGCACCTCGACCGGGAACGCGCCCGCGGCGACGGCGGCGGCCGGGCCGTACATCGGCGAACCGGAGATGCGGGCGAAGAACATGGCGAGGAAGACCAGCGCGGGGACGGCCGTGGCCATCACCGGGAGGAATCCGATCGCGGCGACCAGTGCGGCGAAGGCGCCGTACACGATCATCCGGTGCCGTCCGATGCGGTCGGACATCGCGGAGAAGTAGAGCGAGAGCGGGACCTCGACGGTCGCCCCGACGATCACCGCGAGGATCAGGAAGGTGTTGGCGATGCCGAGGGCGGTGGTGCCGTACTGGATCGCGAACGTCGCGCACATGTACCCCATCGCGCTGATCCCGGAGAAGATCGCCGCCGCGCAGAGCACCTGGCGCCAGTGGTCGCGCACCACCGACACGATCGGCAGCCGCATCGACGGCGTCTCGCGGGCGGCGGCGAACTCGGGGCTCTCGCTGACCCTCAGCCGCACGTAGAGCCCGACGACCACGAGAAGGGCGCTGATCAGGAACCCGATCCGCCAGCCCCAGGCCATGAACTGCTCGTTCGGCATCGTCAGAGCGAGTACCAGGAACACGAGGTTCGACGTGATCAGCCCGAGTGGGACGCCCAGCTGGGGGAACGCGCCGTAGAAGCCGCGGCGGGCTTCTGGGGCGTGTTCGACCGAGATCAGCACCGCGCCGCCCCACTCGCCGCCGACCGCGAGGCCCTGCGCGATGCGCAGCACGATCAGGAGGATCGGCGCGGCGACGCCGATCTGCTCGTACGTGGGGAGCAGGCCGATCAGGAAGGTCGCGACGCCCATCGTCACCAACGTCGTGACGAGCGTCATCTTCCGCCCGATCCGGTCGCCGATGTGCCCGAAGATCACGCCGCCGAGCGGGCGTGCGACGAACCCGACGGCGAACGTCCCCAGCGCGGCGAGGGTGCCGGCCAGCTCGGACGTGCCCGGGAAGAACTGGCTGCGGAACACGATCACCGCCGCCAGGGCGTAGATGAAGAAGTCGTACCACTCGATCGTCGTGCCGACGAGGCTGGCGAGCGCCACCCTCCGGACGTCGGTCGGAGTGGGCTGCGCGGTCGACGCTGACATGAGCGCTCCCGGTGACGCGGCGGGCGAGGGTGGCAGCACAGTGCCCGGAGGTCGTCCCGCGCGCCATCGGCCCTTTCACGTGGCGGAAGCCGGGTCCGGGCGCATCCGGAACGCGACGATCAACGCGAGGACCGCGACCGCCGCCATGGCCAGGAACGCGTCGGAGAAGGCGGCGCCCTCGTGACCGGGGAACAGCGGGTTGACCGCGCCGCTCCCGCTCTGCAGCCGGGCGCTCACCAGGACTCCCAGCAGCGCCGGGCCGGTGCCTGCGCCGAGGAACTGGGCGCCTTGGAGGATCCCGAGGCCGACGCCGACCTGCTCGGGCGGCAACGCGCTCGCGGCGGCGCTGATGATGGGGGTCAGCACGAGGATGACGCCGACGCTGAGCCCGAGGGTCCCGACGCCCGCGGGGACCGCCGACGCACCTGTCGTGAACGTCGAGAGGAACAGCGCGAACAGCGCGACGGCTCCGAGTCCGATCAGCACCAGCGGACGGGTGCCGATGCGGTCGGCGAGCCGGCCGATCACCGGGGACAGGCCGGCGACGGCGATCCCGGCCGGGATCATGACCAGGGCCCCGGCTCCGGGGGCGAGACCGTTGACGTCGACCACCAGCAGCGGCACGAGGACGAGGGCGCCGAGGTTGACGGCCATGGCGAGGGACGCGACGAGTACCGCGATGCGGTAGACCCGGTTGGAGAACAGCGCCGGCGGCACGAACGGCTGCGCGAGGCGGGCGGTGCGCCGTCCGAAGAGCGCGCCGGCCACGACCGCCGCCGCGAGGCCGGCCCAGGACGAGGGCGCGGAGAAGCCCGCCACCTGCGCCTGCGTGATGCCGTACAGCAGCAGCCCTGCGGCAAGGCCCAGCAGGACGCCGCCCCACACGTCGAATCGGCCGGTGCCCGCGGGCGGTTCGCCGGGCAGCACGCGCCACGCCGCCGGGAGGAGCACCAGCGCGACCGCGAACATCAACCAGAACAGCGCGGGCCACCCCAGGAGCTGACCGATGCCGGCGCCGATGGCCGGACCGGCAGCGGTGCCGACACCCGTGGCCGCGGAGACGACACCGATCCCCGTCCCTCGCCGCGCCGCCGGCAGCAACCTGGTCACCGCGATGATCGAGAGCACGGGGATCGCAGCCGCGCCCACCCCCATCACGATCCGCCCGAGCACGAGGACGGGCAGGGCCGGGGCGAGCGCGCAGACCAGGCTCCCGGCGGCGTAGGTCAGCAGGGCGAAGGCGAAGAGGCTCCGCAGCGCGACCCGGTCGGAGATGCGGCCGTAGAAGGGGATGCCCACGGAGAACACGAGCAGGAAGCCGGTGACGACCCACGCGAGCTCCGCCTCGGAGGCCCCGAACTCCGCCCCGATCGACGGGAGCATGAGGTTGACCATGTCGCTGGTGACGACCGTGGCGAGCATCGCCGGTACGAGCACGGCCAGCAGGGCGGGCCCCGAGCTGGTCCGTCGGGTCGTGGACGTCATCCGCGCCTCTTCCCGTGGCATCAACTGCCACTGTTCTAGTTGCAGTTAGGGCGAAAAGAACGGCGGAGGTGCTGCCTCCGCCGTTCGTCGCTAGTGCGCCAGTTCGCGCTCCCGCGCCAGCGTCTGCTGAACCAGGTGGGCGATGGTCGTGCGGCCGAGCCGCTCCTCCATGGCGTGCTCCGCGTCGCGGAACTCGCTCTCGAGCACGGCCTGCATGTGGCGTCCGACCTCGCACGCCTCGCTGGGTGGATGGGGGTGCCGGGACAGGATCGGCCCCATCTCGACGGCCGCGTACGCGTCGTAGAGGGTGATCTCGCGCGGGGCGCGGGCGAGGGTCCAGCCACCGCCACGCCCCTCGGTGGACCACACGAGGCCCGCGTCGCGCAGGCTGCCGAGGATGCGCCGCACGAGAACGGGGTTGCTCGCCAGGCTGTCGGCGATCTCCGCGGATGTCAGCGAGCGGTCGTCCCAGCGCGCCAGCATGGTGAGCGCGTGGATCGCGACCGCGCTCCTGCTGCTGACGCCCACGTGACCCCCCTCGAACTGCAACCAAGCTAGTTCTAGTTCGGTTGGGGTGTCAACCGTCTCCGGTGAGCACTGGACCGATCCCGGGATGCATTCATCTATGGTTCCCGGGTGAAGGCTCTTCGCAGGTTCACCGTCCGCGCCCAGCTGCCCGCCGCGCTGGCGCCGCTGCAGACCCTGGCCACCAACCTGCGGTGGACCTGGCACACCCCCACCCAGGATCTGTTCGCCACCCTCGACCCCGAGGCGTGGGAGCGCGCGGGGCACGACCCGGTGCGGCTGCTCGGGGAGATCTCCTCCACCCGGTTCTCCGAGCTGGCCAAGGACGCCGACACCGTGGTCACGGTGCGGGAGCTGGCCGACGACCTCGCGAGCTACCTGCAGGAGCCGCGCTGGTACCAGCTGGAGCGCGAGGACGACCCCTCGCTGCCCGCCGCCGTCGGCTACTTCTCGATGGAGTTCGGCGTGAGCGAGGTGCTGCCGAACTACTCCGGCGGCCTCGGCGTGCTCGCGGGCGACCACCTCAAGGCCGCCTCCGACCTCGGCGTGCCGCTGATCGGCGTCGGGCTGCTCTACCGCTCCGGGTACTTCCGCCAGTCGCTCTCCCTGGACGGCTGGCAGCTCGAGCACTACCCGGTGCTCGACCCGCAGGGCCTGCCGTTGCAGCTGCTCGCAGGCGAGGACGGCGAGCCCGTGCTCGTCGAGGTCGGGATGCCGCGCGGGCGCGTGCTGAAGGCGCGCGTCTGGCAGGCCACGGTCGGGCGGGTGCCGCTGCTGCTGCTCGACTCCGACATCGAGGAGAACGAGCCGGACCTGCGCGGCGTCACCGACCGCCTCTACGGCGGCGACCAGGACCACCGCATCAAGCAGGAGATCCTCGTCGGCATCGGCGGGGTGCGGGCCGTGCGCGCGTTCTGCGCCGTCACCGGGCACCCGGAGCCGGAGGTGTTCCACACCAACGAGGGCCACGCCGGCTACCTCGGGCTCGAGCGCATCCGAGAGCTGCACGAGCGCGACGGGCTCTCGTTCGACGAGGCCGTGGCCGCGGTACGGGCGGGCACCGTCTTCACCACGCACACGCCGGTGCCGGCTGGCATCGACCGGTTCCCCGTCGACCTCGTGCGCCACTACTTCTACGACGGGATGCTGCCCGGCGTCCCGATGGACCGGGTCCTCGCGCTCGGCGTCGAGGACAACCCCAACATGTTCAACATGGCGCACATGGGCCTGCGGCTGGCCCAGCGCGCCAACGGCGTCTCCCAGCTGCACGGAGCCGTGTCGCGCGGCATGTTCGGCCGGCTGTGGGAGGGCTTCGACGCCGACGAGGTGCCGATCGGCTCCGTCACCAACGGCGTCCACGGCGCCACCTGGGAGGCCCGGGAGGTCACCGCGCTGCTCGGCGACGCGGGCCCCGTCGCGAACTCCACGCCCCGCGAGCCCGTCTCCGACGAGATGCTGTGGGAGCTGCGCGGCGCACTGCGGTCGCGGCTGGTGTCGGAGGTGCGCCGCCGGGTGCGGGAGGCGTGGCTGCAGCGCGGCGCGTCCCTCCCGGAGCTGTCGTGGACCGACCACGTCTTCGACCCCGAGGTCCTCACCGTCGGGTTCGCCCGCCGCGTTCCCACCTACAAGCGGCTCACCCTGATGCTGCGCGACAAGGACCGGCTGCGCGACCTCCTGCTCGACCCGCACCGGCCGGTGCAGCTCGTCGTGGCGGGCAAGAGCCACCCCGCCGACGACGGCGGCAAGGCGCTGATCCAGGAGATCGTGCGGTTCGCCGACGACCCCGCCGTGCGCCACCGCATCGTCTTCCTGCCCGACTACGACATGTCGATGGCGCGGTACCTGTACTGGGGCTGCGACGTGTGGCTCAACAACCCGCTGCGGCCGCTGGAGGCGTGCGGCACGTCGGGCATGAAGTCGGCGCTGAACGGCGGGCTCAACCTCTCGATCCGCGACGGCTGGTGGGACGAGTTCTACGACGGCGCCAACGGTTGGGCGATCCCCACGGCCGATGGCATCGAGGACCCGGTCCGGCGCGACGACCTGGAGGCCAACGCGCTCTACGAGCTGCTCGCCACCCAGGTGGCGCCCGCGTTCTACGAGCGGGCCGGTGGAGTGCCGCCCCGCTGGGTGGAGCTGGTGCGCCACACGCTCACCACGCTGCGGCCTCAGGTGCAGGCCACCCGGATGGTGCGCGAGTACGTCGAGGACTGGTACGCCCCCGCCGCGCGCGCCGCCGCCCGCATCTCCGCCGAGGGCTACGGTCCGGCGCGGGAGCTGGCCGCCTACCGGGCCCGGCTCAACGCCGCGTGGCCGGCGGTGGAGATCATCGGCGTCGACGCCTCCGGCCTGCCCGACACGCCGGAGGTCGGCGTGCCGATGACCGTGCGGGCGTCCGTGCAGCTCGCCGGCCTCGACCCGAAGGACGTCTGCGTCGAGGCGGTGATCGGGCGCGTCGGCGAGACCGACGACCTCGCCGAGACCGTCACGGTGGGGATGGAGCACGTCGGCGCTGCGGACGGCATGGGCGAGCGCTTCGAGTCGGTGGTCAAGCTGCCGCACGCGGGGCTCACCGGCTACACGGTGCGCGTGCTGCCGTCCCACCCGCTGCTGGCCTCGTCGGCGGAGCTCGCCAAGATCGTCCTGCCGCGCTGAACACCCGCCCGTCACCCCATGGGCAGCTGCAGCAACGGGATCATCACCTCGTCCGCGATCTCGACGATCACCTCGTCCGGGATCGGCACACCCCGGGTGATGAAGTGGTGCCGCAGCATCGCGTGCCCCGCCTCCAGCCGGCGTTCGGTGACCGCGGCGGGGTCCACCTCGCCGCGCGCGACCGCACGGCGTGCGATCTCGCGCATGCCCACCTGGCTGGAGCCACGGGCGTAGGAGCGCACGCGGCGCGCCAGGTCCGGGTCGCCGAGGGCATCGCTCAGCACACCGCCGAGCGCCTGTCCCGCCGGCCCGGCCAGCTGCTCGGCCACCCCGCGCATGACGGCGAGCAGGTCGCCGCGCAAGCTGCCCGTGTCCGGCGGTGACGCCGGGTCGGGGAGCAGGTGGTAGACCGCATCCATCACCAGCTCGACCTTGCTGGGCCAGCGCCGGTACAGCGACGCCTTGCTCGCGCCCGCCCGCTCGGCCACCCGCTCCACCGAGAGCCGCGCGTAGCCCACCTCACCGAGCTCGCCGAGCACCGCCTCCAGGATCGCGCCCTCCAGCACGGCCCCGCGCCTGCGGGGCCGCTTCCGGTGGTCGACGTCCGCTTCTGCCATGGGGCGCGCAGGGGAACTCACCTCCCTAGTCTCCCGTGACGCGGCCCGTGTCGCCGTCGACCGTCACCACCTGCCCGTCGGTCAACACGCTCGTGCCGGTGGCCGACCCCATCACCGCGGGGATCCCGTACTCGCGCGCGACGATCGCGGCGTGCGAGCCGATGCCGCCGGTGTCGACGACCACGGCGGCCGCCCGCTGGAAGAGCGGTGTCCACGAGGGGTTCGTGTAGGGGCAGACCAGCACCTCGCCGCTGCGCAGCCGCCCGAACTCCGCGGCCTCGCGGATCACCCGCACCGGCCCCGTCGCCCGCCCGCCGCTCGCTCCGGTGCCGGTGACCAGGGCGTCTCCGCCGGCCGCGCCGCCGGGGAAGAGCACGGAGGGTGCGATGAGCGGCACGCCCGCCAGCTCCGCGCGGCGCGCCGACCGGGCGCGCACCGCGGCCCGGATCCGCTCGGCGTCGGCCGGGGGGAGTGTGGCGGGGTCACCGAGGCTCTCCAGCTCCTCCAGGCGCAGGTGCAGCACGTCGTCCGCCTCGCGCAGCACACCGGCCTCGGCCAGCCGTCGCCCGGCCTCCAGCACGGCGCGGCGCAGCACCGGCAGCGTGCGGGTGCCGTGGAAGTGGCTGTCCTCGCGGAATGCGATCCCGGCCCTGGCGTCGGCGAGCAGCCGGCGCACCCGCCGCTCGGAGCGGGTCAGGCGCACCAGCGGGTGCGCCAGCAGCTGCCGTTCGGCCTGCTCCGCGCGGTCGGCCGCCTGCGCGGGCGGCGCGTCCTCCAGCAGGACCTTCACCATGCCCAGCACGGTGGCCGGCGCGTCGCCCCACGTCGGTGCGGACATCAGCAGCGGGCTCGCCGTCTCGCGGTGGCCGTACTCGGCGCGGAACGCCGACAGCGCCGCGCGGAAGTCGGCGAACGCCGGATCCTGCTCGATCCGCTCCGCGAGGGCGTCCGGTTCGAGCCCGAACACGGCGCGCAGCGCCCCGTCGGCGCGCACGCGCTCGGCGAGCCCCAGCAGTTCCCGGTTGGCGTCCTCGGTGCGGGTATGCGTGCCGAGGGTCAGCCCGGAGACGTCGCGGCGGCCCAGCAGCGCCTGCAGCACGCGCAACCGCAGCAGGTCGACCGCGACCCGGGGCAGGTAGTCCACCCGCAGGTCGGTGACGACGTCCACCACGTCGAACGTGCGCTGGGGCAGTCGGCGCAGCTCGGCCCAGCCGAGACCGCGCACGTCGAGGGCCGCGAGCTCGCGCGCCTCCCGGTCGAAGCGGACGAACCGCGGGTCGCGCGTCCAGCCCGCCGGGTGGTAGCGCCGGATCCGCGGCAGGTTGCGGGCCGGCGCGGTGAGCACCTTCCAGGTCGGGCGCGGCCGCGGCGGGACGTACCGGTCCACGACGCCGTCGGACTCCGGGAGGACGTCGGCGAAGTCGACGTGCAGGCCGGGGATCTCCGCGAGCATCCGCTGGACCATGCGCCCGATGCCCCGCGCGATCCAGCCGCTCGTGTCCATGGGGTAGGGCCGGACCGGCAGGTACTCGACGATCTGCGGGCCGGTGATGCGCTGGATCCGGGACAGGCGCAGCGGTGGCGGGGGCAGCGCGGTCATCGGCCGCGCCTGCACCAGCCACACCCGCCCGTCGGCCCACGCCCACTCGATGTCCTGCGGCCTGCCGAAGTGCGCCGCGACCCTCCGGCCCAGCGCCGCCAGCTCCGCGAGCACGGCGTCGGGCAGTTCCGTGAGCGCCTCGCCCCTGCGGTGCTCGACCCCACCCCCCGCGACGCCGCGCACGACGATCTCGCGCAGCCCGCGTCGCCGCTCGCGCACGCGACCGTCCGCGTCCAGGACGTAGTGGTCGGGTGTGACCAGCCCGGACACGACGGCCTCGCCGAGCCCGCTGCTCGCGTCGACGACCACCTCGGTGCGGTCGCCGCTCACCGGGTTGGCGGTGAACAGCACGCCCGCGAACGCGGCGGGCACCATCCGCTGCACCACGACGGCGATCCGCACGCCCGCCGGATCGACGTCGCGGCGCGCCCGGTAGGCGATGGCGCGCTCGGTCCACAGCGACCCCCAGCAGCGGCGGACGGCGTCGAGCAGCGCGTCGGCGCCCACGATGTTGAGGTACGTGTCCTGCTGCCCGGCGAACGCCGCCCCGGGCAGGTCCTCGGCGGTCGCGCTGGACCGGACGGCGACCGGCCCGTTCCCGAGGAGCGCGTAGGCGCCGAGGATCGCACCGCGCAGGTCGTCGGGGATCTCGGCGGCGGCGAAGGCGGCCCGCAGCGCGGCGCCGTCGTCCTCGGCCGCCGCGGCGACGGCGGCCGCGAGGCCCGCGTGCTCCACGACGGCGGCGTAGGCGTCGGTGGTGATGACGACGCCGTCCGGCACCGGGAACCCGGCGCGGACCAGCTCGCCGAGGTTCGCGCCCTTGCCGCCCGCCGCCGCGAGGTCGTCGCGGCCGACGGCGGTGAGCGGGAGCACGGTGGCCGGGCGGGCGGGGGCGTGGGTCATCAGGCCCTCCTTCGATCTGACGTGGTGACGTGCGCGGTGTCGCGCAGCGGCTGGGCGGGGAGTGCGACGGCCAGCACGAGTGCCAGCCCGAGCAGGGGAGCGACGAACCCGAACACCGGAGGAACGGCCGCGCCGAACGCGTCCCGCACCGCGGCGGGAAGGTGGCCGAGCCGTTCCGGGTCGAGCGTGGTGGCGATCCGTACGTCGGTGCCGGGGGGAAGCGCCGCCGCGAACCGGGACGTGATCAGGCTGCCGATCGCGGCGACCCCGGCGCTCGCGCCGATCTGGCGCAGGAACGTGACCGCGGAGGTGGCCGCTCCCAGGTCGCGGTGCTCGGCGCCGTTCTGCGCGACCAGCACCATGACCTGCATGACCATCCCGACGCCCAGCCCGACCAGCAGCAGCGCGGCGAGCACCAGCGGGAGCGGCGTCGTGGCTCCGACGGTGCCCAGCAGGGCCATCCCGAGGCCGGCAGTGGCCGTGCCGGCGATGGGGAACGCCTTGTAGCGGCCGGTGCGGGTGATGATCCGGCCGGACACCGTGGTGGTGAGCAGGACGCCCGCCATCAGCACGGTGACCACGAGGCCGGCCTGCGTGGCCGAGGCGCCCCTTGCCACCTGCAGGAACGCCGGCAGGTAGCTGATCGTGCCGAACAGGGTGAAGCCGACGATCAGGCTGACGGCCGTCGGGATCGCGATGGAACGCGTGCGGAACAGGCGGAGCGGCAGCACCGGGTCGGCGGCGCGGCGGGCGGTGGCGACCCAGCCGGCAGCGGCCAGCACGGTGGCGACCGCGACCAGCGGGGTGAGGTAGCCGGGGCCGCTGCCGAGCAGGACCACACCCGTCACGGTGAGCGAGAGCAGCAGCATGCCGAGCACGTCCAGCGGTGGGCGCTGCGGCGGCGCGGGCAGGCGCAGCGTGCGGGCGACGACGACCAGCGCCACGAGGCCGAGCGGCGGGTAGAGCGCGAAGAGCCAGCGCCACGTGAGGTGGTCGACCGCGAGCCCCCCGAGAAGCGGCCCGCCCACCGCCGCGACGACGTACACCGAGCCGAGCAGGCCGAGGTAGCGCCCGCGCTCCCGCGGACTCACCACCTCGCCGAGCACCGCCTGGGCGCCGATCATCAGCCCGCCGCCGCCCACACCCTGCACGACGCGCCAGATGATCAGCTCCGTCATCGAGGTGGCCGTGGCGCAGAGGAAGGCGCCGAACGCGAAGACCACGATCGCGACCAGCAACACGGGCTTGCGGCCGAACCGGTCGCCGAGCTTGCCGTGCAGCGGCATCGCGACGGTTGCGGCCGCCAGGTACGCCGTGATCACCGCGGGCATCAGGTCGAAGCGCCCCAGGCTCGCGGCCACGGCGGGCAGGGCCGCGGCCATCGCCGTCTGGTCGAGGGCGCCGAGCAGCATGACGAGCATGAGACCCGGCAACACGTGGCGTGCCATCCCGACCCCCTAGAGAACGACCCGTTCTCTAGGAAGGCTACGGTCCATCTCCAAGAAACGCAACGTTCACTTGCGCGCCATCCCGGGACGGGCAATTCCGAACTCGATGCCGCCCCGCCGGCTCTGCATGATCAGGTCGACCCCATACGTGCTGGTCGCGCGGCGCAGACCCATGGCGTCGACGTGACCATCCACGGATCATGCGCGTCCTGGCCGGTGAGGCCGTGGCTCCAGAGCCTGGTCATCCGCCAGGCGTCAGGGCGGTCATCCTGTCGATCGGGTCCCATCGAGTCGGCCTGGTCCGGCAGGTTCCGGTGGGCGCGCCACAACAGCACCGGGTGCGTTCCGCGGAACGCACCCGGCCGTGATCAGCGCGCTCGGCGCGCAAACCGAGGTCAGATCCACCTGGGCTATCACGACGATGCCAGCGCCCGCCTGCGCCGGAAGCCCTCGACACACGGGCACAACGATCGACAGCTGGAGAGCTACTACCGGCTCGGTGGCGACGTAAACTCCGCCCGTGCCTCGCTATGACTTCCGCTGCCGTGAGTGTGGCTCGACGTTCGAGGTCAGCCGCCCGATGGCCGACGCCTCCGAGCCGGCCCGGTGCCCGGACGGGCACGACGACACCGTCAAGCTGCTCAGCACGGTCGCCGTGGGCGGGCGGGGCGGCCCGGCCCCGGCCCCGGCCGGTGGTGGCTGCTGCGGAGGCGGTTGCTGCGGCGGCTGACCCGCGGGCTCGGCGTGGGCCACGCCGCGTGATCGTCCGGGCCCAGAGGCGGTGACCAAGGGCTGATGGTCGCGGTTGGAGATCGACCGGCCACCATCTCCCCTTGATCGCCGAACCCCCAGCGGGGACGAATGCCTCGCGGCACTACTCGTGCGCGGGTACCACCAGCACCGGCCGGTGCTGGCGCTGGATGACCCCGTGCGAGATCGACGGGTCCATCAGCCTGCCCAGGGCGCGGCGCAGGCCTTCCCCGCGGGATCCGACGACGATCAGCAGGGCGTCGTGCTCCTCCGCCGCGGTGCAGAGCACCTTCGCCGGGTCGCCGTGGCGCGCCTCGTAGGTCCACGGGACCGGGGCGTCGATGAGCATGCCCTCGACGTGGCGCCGCTCGGCGGCGACGGCCTCGGCGCCCCGTTGCTCCCAGTCCGGGGCGTCGATGTTGATCGGGTAGTCGTGCAGGTCGATCACGTGCACGACGTGCAGGCGCCCGCCGAGCCGCTGCGCGAGATCGACCGCGGCGTGCAGGGCGTGGTCGCTGGACGGGTCCTGGCCGTGGCCGACGACCAGGGTGGGGTCGCTCATCGCGTCCTCCCGGGGTCTGGAGGATCAGTGTCGCGGATCGCCGGTCAGGTGACCACGGTCAGCGCCGCCCACCAGCCGATCGCGGCCGCGAGCAGCCCGGCGGCGACGCTGCCTGCGACGTACGCGAGCGCGGTGCCGCGGGCCTTGCCCTCGAGGAGCGAGAACGCCTCGTAACCGAAGGTGCTGTAGGTGGTCAGCGCTCCGCAGAACCCGGTACCCGCGGCCGCCGACACGGCTGCCGGGAGCACCGCCGCGGCGCCGGTGAGGGCGCCGAGCACGAAGGAGCCGATCATGTTGACCGTGAACGTGCCCCACGGGAACCGGCTCCCGTGCCGGGCCTGGACGGCGCGGTCCACCACGAACCGGAGCGGCGCGCCCACGGCTGCGCCGAGCGCGACCCAGAGCACGGTCGCGGTGTTCATCGGATCGGCTCCGCCGGCCGGCCGGGTGACCGGCCCGCGAGCAACCGGGTGGTGACGACCCCGCCTCCGCACCCCAGCACGGCGAGCGCGGGCGTGGCCACCACGTAGCCGATCGCGGCGCCCGGACGACCGGCCGACAGCAGCGTCAGCGTCTCGACCGTTGCGGTGGAGAAGGTGGTGTACCCGCCGAGCACGCCGACACCGAGGAACGGGCGGACCAGCCGGTGGGCGTGCCGCAGCTCGGTGATCACGACCATGAGCACGCCGATCAGGACGCAGCCGGAGAGGTTGACGAGCAGCGTCGACCACGGCCACGCGCCGTCCGCGTGCGGGAGCAGGGCACCGACGCCGTAGCGGGCCTCCGCCCCGAGCACGCCGCCCGCCGCGATCGCGGCGAGCACGTCCGTCCGAAGCCCGGTCGGCGACGCGGTCACGGCGTGCGGAGGAGGATGAGCGAGCGCGGTGGGAGGGTGATGGTCGTGTCGCCGAGGAGCGGGCGCGAGGTGGCCGGGACCCCGTCCGGTCGCGTGCTGTCCAGCTCGGGCGTGTACGGGCCGCCCGGGGGCAGAGTGGCGGCCACGGCCTCCGTTCCCGCGTGCAGGAGCAGCAGCCACTCGCCGCGCAGGAGCCCGAGCGTGCGCAGGTCGGCGTCGTGCCAGTCGGGCCCGCCGATGCGGCGGCCGGACGGGTGCCACCAGAGCACCTCGCCGTCGCGGTAGAACCGGTCGCGGTGCAGCGCGGGGGAGCTGCGCCGGATCCGCGCCACCCTGGCGGTGAACGCGGCGAGGGCCTCGTCCCGCCGCGACCAGTCCACCCAGGACGTCTCGTCGTCCAGGCAGTACGCGTTGTTGTTGCCCTGCTGGGTGCGCCACAGCTCGTCGCCTGCCAGCAGCATGGGCGTGCCGGTGGACAGCAGCAGCGTGCCCAGCATCGCCCGCGCGGTGGCGAGCCGGCGGGCCGCGCGCGCCGGGGAGGCGGTCTCGCCCTCCTCGCCGAAGTTCTGCGACCGGTTGTCGTCGGTGCCGTCGCGGTTGTCCTCGCCGTTGCGCTCGTTGTGCTTGCGCTCGTAGGAGACCAGGTCGCGCAGGGTGAAGCCGTCGTGAGCGGTGACGAAGTTGATCGACGCCCACGGTCGCCGCCCGGAGATCCGGTACAGGTCGGAGCTCCCGGCGAGCCGCGACGCGACCTCGCCGATGCTGCCGTGGCCACGCCAGAAGTCGCGCACGGCGTCGCGGTAGCGGCCGTTCCACTCCGACCACGCCACGCCGAACCCACCGACCCGGTAGCCCTCGCCCGTGGCGTCCCACGGCTCGGCGATGAGCTTGACCGTCGACAGGACCGGATCGACGGCGATCGCCGTGAGCAGCGGCGCGTGCGGGTCGAAGGGGCCGGAGCGGGGCCTGCCGAGCACGCTCGCCAGGTCGATGCGGAAGCCGTCGACGCCCATCACCGTGACCCAGTACCGCATCGCGTCGCACACCAGGCGGATGACGGTGGGCGAGCCGGCGTCGAGGGTGTTCCCGGTGCCGGTGATGTCGGCGTCGTGGCCGTCGCTGCGCAGCGAGTAGTAGGCGGGGGCGTCCAGCCCGCGGTAGGACAGCGTCGTGCCGCCGATCCCGCCCTCGGCGGTGTGGTTCGGCACGAAGTCGAGGATCACCTCGATGCCTGCGGTGTGCAGCGCGGCCACCATCGCGCGGAACTCCTCGATCTCCGCGCCCTGCCGGCTCGCGTACCGGGGGTTCGGGGCGAGGAAGCCCAGCGTGGCGTAGCCCCAGTAGTTCGAGCGTCCGCGCTCCAGGAGCGGCGGCTCGTCCGCGACGGCCGCGACCGGCAGCAGCTCGACGGCCGTGACGCCGAGCCGGCACAGGTGCTCGATCACGGCGGGATGGGCGAGGCCCAGGTACGTGCCGCGGTGTTCGGGCGGCACCTCAGGGTGCAGCTTCGTGTAGCCGCGCACGTGGAGCTCGGCGATCACCGTCTCCGACCACGGCACATGGGGGCGAGGGCTGGGCGCCGCCGCGTCGGGCGCGGCCACCACCGACAGCGGAACGTGCCCCAGCGAGTCGACGGTGCTGGGCGGGCCGGTCATCGGGTCGTCCAGCCACCCACGGGCGGCGCGGAGGTCGGTGACGCCGCCGGTGATCAGGCGCGCGTACGGATCGACGAGGATCTTCGCCGGGTTGGCCCGCACACCGTCCCACGGCCGGTACGGACCGTGCACCCGGTAGCCGTACCGCTGCCCCGGCCTCACCCCTTCGAGATAGCCGTGCCACACGCCGAAGGTGCGCTCCGTGAGCGCCACCCGCTTCTCGGACGGGGCGCGGTCGACGCCGTCGACGAGGCACACCTCGACGGCATCCGCGCTGGTGGAGGCGACCGCGAAGCGCACACCTCCGTCGTCGGCATGGGCACCCAGCGGGAAGACCGGCACGATCGGCGAGGATATGCCCCGTGGCTGCGCCCGGATCAAGCTCTGAGTCCCCAACTGCAGCGTCCCTGCCCGTAGGTGATCTTGCGGACACCGTCGTCCGGATGTCGGGGGTCACCGTCCGCCGCGGGGGGTCCACGCTGCTGCGCGACGTCGACTGGACCGTCGAGCTCGACGAGCGGTGGGTGGTCCTCGGTCCCAACGGCGCCGGGAAGACCACCCTGTTGCGCCTCGCCGCGGCCGAGCTGCACCCGACGGCAGGCACGGTGCACGTGCTCGGGGAGCAACTCGGCCGCGTGAACGTGTTCGACCTGCGGACCCGGATCGGGCTGACCTCCTCGGCGCTGGGCCTGCGCGTGCCGAACGACGAGAAGGTGCGCGACGTCGTGGTCAGCGCCGGGTGGGGAGTGCTCGGGCGCTGGCGGGAACGCTACGACGCGTTCGACACCGACCGCGCGGACGACCTGCTCGCCGCCATGGGCATGCGGGGGTTCGCCGACCGCGAGTACGGCACGCTGTCCGAGGGCGAGCGCAAGCGCACGTTGATCGCCCGCGCGCTCATGACCGACCCCGAGCTGATCCTCTTCGACGAACCGGCGGCCGGCCTCGACCTGGGCGGGCGCGAGGATCTCGTCGGGCGCCTCACCACGCTCGCCGCCGATCCGGACGCTCCCGCGTCGGTGCTGGTCACCCACCACGTCGAGGAGATCCCGGTGGGCTACAGCCACGCCCTGCTGCTGCGCGAGGGCGCCGTGGTGGCCTCCGGCCTCCTGGAGGACGTGCTGACGGACGAGAACCTGAGCGCGACGTTCAACCTGCCGCTGGCGGTGCAGAAGCGGCGGGGCCGCTACACGGCCTGGCTGCGGTAGCCCGGAAGTTCAGGAAAGCCACATTCCGGGCCGGCAAAGCCCTGAATGTGGCTTTCCTGAACATCAGGAGCCGTCGACCTGGGCCGGGCGGGGGAAGCGGGACGCGAACCGTCGAGCCGCCTCCGTGTCGCCTCGGACCTCGACCTCGCCCGACGCGATCGCCTCGGCCAGCGGGCGGCCGCCGAACACCACCGACCGCAGGCCCGCCGCGTCGGTGTGGATCTCCGCGTCCGGGCGTTCGGCCTCCCCGCGGGTGATCTCGAGGCGGCCGTCGGTGATCTCGGCGACGAACCGGTCGTCGCCCAGCACCAGCGTGATCCGGACGTCCTCGGCCCGGTCCGGGTCGAAGGTCGTGAGCAGCGCGAGGGCCAGCGCGTCGGCGGACAGGTCGGCGCGGGACGTCGTGGGGATCCGGCTGCCCCATCGCGCGAGCTCGATCACCACCGGGCGCAGCGTCGCCCCGCGCTCGGTGAGCTCGTAGACCTGCCCGCTCACCGGCGGCCCCATCCGTCGCCGCTCGACGAGCCCGGCGTCGGCCAGCTCGCGCAGCCGTTGCGACAGCACGTTCTGGCTCATCCCGAGCAGGCCGCGGGCCAGGTCGGAGAAGCGTTTCGGCCCGAACAGCAGCTCGCGGACGACGAGCAGCGTCCATCGCTCGCCCACGACGTCCAGGGCGCGGGCCACCCCGCAGGGGTCGTCGTACCGCCGGGTTCCCATGAGAAAACTGTAGCTTGCGATATAGATGTGAATACTCCTAAATAAGGAGCCTACGTTCGTGGGAGGGTGGTCATGACGACCTACGTGCTCGTTCCCGGCGCCGGTGGCCAGGCGTGGTACTGGCACCGCCTGCTTCCGGAGCTGGGTACCCGGGGCCACCAGGCGATCGCGGTCGACCTCCCCGCCGCCGACGACGGCGCGGGGTTCGCGGAGTACGCCGACGCGGTGGTCGCGGCGATCGGTGACCGCAGGGGTGGCCTCGTCCTCGTCGGCCAGTCGCTGGGCGGGTTCACCGTGCCGCTGGTGGCCGAGCGGGTGCCGGTGGACGGGATCGTGCTGCTGAACGCGATGGTGCCCAAGCCGGGTGAGTCGGCGGGCGAGTGGTGGGAGGCCACCGGGCAGGCGGAGGCTCGTGCCGCCCACGCCGAGCGGGAGGGCCGGAGCGCGGACACCTTCGACCCGCTCGTCGGCTTCTTCCACGACGTTCCGCCGGAGGTCGTGGCCGAGGCGATGGCGGCGGGCGAGCCGGAGCAGTCCGGCACGCCGTTCGAGGAGCCGTGGCCGCTCACGGCGTGGCCGGACGTGCCCACCCGGTTTCTGCAGGGCCGGGACGACCGGTTCTTCCCGCTGGAGTTCCAGCGCCGGGTGGTGGCGGAGCGGCTGCCCGGCGTGGAAGTCGAGGAACTGCCGGGCGGGCACCTCCTCGCCCTCAGCCGACCCGTCGAACTGGCGGAGGCACTGGGGGACGGAAGCCGGCGGAGCTTGCGGAGCCGGCGGGGTGGGTCGGGTTAGTGTCACGGGCGTGACCGAATTCGTGAGGCTCGACGTCGAGGGCGGTGTCGGCACGATCCGGCTGGACCGGCCGCCCATGAACGCCTTCAACCGGCAGGTGCAGGAGGAGCTCAAGGCCGCCGCGGAGGAGGCCACACGGCGCGCGGACGTGCGCGCGGTGGTCGTCCACGGAGGCGAGAAGGTGTTTGCCGCAGGCGCCGACATCAAGGAGATGGCCGGCCTCTCCTACGCGGACATGGCTCCCGTCGCCCGCAGGCTCTCGGCCTGCTTCGGGGCGCTCTCCGAGGTGCCCAAGCCCACGGTCGCGGCCATCACGGGATATGCGCTGGGCGGCGGCATGGAGGTGGCGCTGGGCTGCGACCGGCGCGTGTGCGGCGACAACGCGAAGCTCGGCCAGCCGGAGATCCTGCTCGGCGTCATCCCCGGTGGCGGCGGTACGCAGCGGATGGCCCGGCTCATCGGCCCGTCGCGCACCAAGGACCTGATCTTCACCGGACGGATGGTCGGGGCCCAGGAGGCGCTCGAGATCGGGCTGGTGGACGAGGTCGTCCCCGCCGACGAGGTCTACACCGCCGCCCGGCGGTGGGCGGAGCAGTTCGTGAACGGGCCCGCCGTGGCGCTCGCCGCGGCGAAGAAGGCGATCGACGGTGGGCTCGACACCGACCTGCGCACCGGCCTCGACCTGGAGGCGGAGCTCTTCGCGGCGCTCTTCGCCACCGACGACCGGCGGATCGGCATGGAGTCGTTCGTGGCCAACGGGCCGGGGAAGGCGGAGTTCACCGGCCGGTGAGCCGCTCGCCGAGTGCGCTGAGGTCAGCTAGAGCGACCAGGGGAAGGTGACCGACGGCAGGACCGCGACGATGCGGACCACCGCCCACGCGAGCAGCAGCACGCATGCGGCGCCTGCCCCGGCGAGCAGCGCCCGTACCGCTGGCCGGGCCCGTGCCCACAGGGTGACCAGCACCGCGACCGGGACCACGAGGGCGCCGATGGCGAGCAGCAGCACGAGCAGGGTGAGAAAGCCGTCCCCAGCGGCCCCACTGCCTGCGATGAGAGCCGCGGAGATCGCGAGCGTGATCGCCACGACGACGCCGTGGCCCGCGCTCGGCTCCGGTGGCTGGTGGCCCCCGGTCCACGCCCCGTGCGGGACGGCGGGCGCCGGTGGGCGGGATCGTCCATGCACGTCGTTCATCGCCCGTGATCCTAGGCCGTGCCTCGCAGATCTCGACCCGCGCTCTTCGAGCCCAGATCGTCGAAGCCCATCGCCCACGATCCACGAGACACGGCCTGGTGCCGGATAGGGTCCCTACCCATGAGTACGCCCGACCCGGCGCCGAATCCCCACGCCACCGCCGAGCAGGTGGAGGCGGCGCGGCAGGACCGGAAGCTCGCCAACGTGCTCTACCACGACTGGGAGGCCGGCACCTACGACGAGAAGTGGTCGATCTCGTACGACGAGCGCTGCACCACCTACGCCGCCGACCGCTTCCGCCTCGCCGCGGGCGAGGCGGGCTGGCCGTACGAGCGGGCGCTGGAGCTGGGCTGCGGCACCGGGTTCTTCCTGCTCAACCTCATGCAGGCGGGCGTGGCCACGCGCGGGTCGGTCACCGATCTGTCGCCGGGCATGGTGCAGGCGGCCCTGCGCAACGCCGAGCACCTCGGCCTGGACGTCGACGGCCGGGTCGCCGACGCGGAGCGCATCCCGTACGACGACGAGACGTTCGACCTGGTCGTCGGGCACGCCGTGCTGCACCACATCCCGGACGTTGAGCTGGCCCTGCGCGAGGTGCTGCGCGTCCTGAAGCCGGGCGGGCGGTTCGTGTTCGCCGGCGAGCCGACGAAGGTCGGTGACTGGTACGCCCGGCGGCTCGGCTCGCTGACCTGGAAGGGCGTCACCACGATCACCCGCCTGCCCGCCCTGCGGGGGTGGCGGCGGTCGCAGGAGGAGCTCGACGAGTCCTCGCGCGCGGCGGCGCTGGAAGCAGTGGTGGACATCCACGTGTTCGACCCGGACGAGCTGGAGGCCACCGCGCGCCGGGCAGGCGCCCGGGACGCGCGGGTGGCCACCGAGGAGTTCACGGCGGCGATGCTCGGCTGGCCCGTGCGCACGTTCGAGGCCGCGGTGCCGCCGGGGAAGCTGGGGTGGGGCTGGGCGATGTTCGCCTACCGGTCCTGGCAGCGGCTGTCCTGGCTGGACGCGAACGTCCTGGCGCGAGTGGTGCCGCGGGCGTGGTTCTACAACGCGCTGGTGACCGGCACGAAAGCCTGAGTCCGAACGCGATCAGCGGCCGTGGCTCGTCGGTGCGCTCCGTAATCCTGCTGAGGTCCCGGTTGGCGGCGCGCGGCATGCTGGCGCCGTGACCTTCCCCGGTGCGGACATCGAGCACACGCTCGAGCCCCTGTGGCGCGGGATGCTCGTCTACCGGGTCCTGACGCTGGTCAGCGCGGTGGCCGTCGTGCTGCTGTCCCTCGGCGAGTACGCCTCGCGGGCCGGCGCGATCGCGGTGGTCGTCGTGATGGCCGCGTGGACGGCCGGCTCCGGCTACCTCTACCTGCGCCGGCCCACCGGCCCGGACCGGCGCGCGTGGGTCGCCTGCGCCGACGTCGTCGTGACGTTCGCGGTGATGGCGGCCACCCCGCTCGTGCAGACCCCGGCACAGCTGGCGGCCGACGCGGCCGTGATGGGCTCGATATGGACCTCCGGCCCGGTGCTGGCCTGTGCGATCGCCTTCGGCGTCCCGGGCGGGATCGCGGGCGCGGCGGTCGTGTCGGCGGCGCTGGTGGGGTTCCAGGCCCGCGTCGCGGCCGAGCTGCCGGACATCCAGCTGCTCGCGCTCGCCGGGCTGACCATCGGGTTCGCCTCCACCGTGCTGCGCCGCTCCGCCGAGCGGGTGCGCCGCGCCGTCGCCTCCGAGGCCGCGATGGCCGAACGCGAGCGCCTGGCCCGCGCCGTGCACGACGGGGTGCTGCAGGTGCTCGGGTACGTGCGGCGGCGAGGAGCGGCGCTCGGAGGCCCTGCCGGCGAGCTCGGCGCGCTGGCCGGGGAGCAGGAGTTCGCGCTGCGCACGCTGCTCACCACCGGGTCGGCTCCGGTCGACGAGCGCGGCAGGCGCGACCTCGCGGCCGCGCTGCGCGTGCTCGCGTCCTCCCGGATCACGGTGTCGACGCCCGCGCACCCCGTCGAGCTGCCGGCGCACACCGTCGACGAGCTGGTGGCCGTGGTGAGCGCGGCGCTGGCGAACGTCGCGCTGCACGTCGGCCCGGACGCGCCGGCCTGGGTGCTGCTCGAGGACGTCGGCTCCGGCGTGGAGATCAGCGTCCGGGACGAGGGACCGGGCATCCCCGAGGGCAGGCTCGCCGCCGCCGAGGTGGAGGGGCGGCTCGGGGTGGCCCGGTCGATGCGCGGCCGGGTCCACGATCTGGGTGGCACCATCTCCTGCGACACCGGGCCCGGGCGCGGCACGGAGTGGATCGTCGAGCTGCGGAAGGACGGGGCGTGACGGACGGGATCACGGTGATGGTCGTCGACGACCACCCGATCTGGCGCGAGGGCGTGGCCCGCGACCTCACCGAGCGCGGCCTCGACGTGGTGGCCACGGCCCCGGAGGCGGACGCCGCCGTCCGGATCGCCCGTGCCGTGCGGCCGCGCGTCGTGCTGATGGATCTGAACCTCGGCGAGACGTCGGGGGTGCAGGCGATCGAGGGGATCCTGGACGCGCTGCCCGAGACGCGGATCCTCGTGCTCTCGGCGAGTGGCGAGCACGCCGACGTGCTCGAGGCGGTCAAGGCGGGCGCGGCCGGCTACCTCGTGAAGTCCGCGAGCGCGGAGGAGCTGCTCGCGGCCGTGCGACGCACGGCGGACGGCTTCCCGGTGTTCACGCCCGGCCTCGCAGGCCTGGTGCTGGGGGAGTACCGCAGGCTCGCCGGCACGGAGCGCTCCGGTCCGGAGGTCCCCGCGCTCACCGAGCGTGAGACCGACGTGTTGCGCCTGGTCGCGAAGGGCCTGACGGCGCGGCAGATCGGGGAGCGGCTGGGTGTCTCGCACCGCACCGTCGAGACCCACGTCCAGAGCACGCTGCGCAAACTCCAGCTGCACAACCGCGTGCAGCTGGCCCGGTACGCGATCGAGAAGGGCCTCGTCGAGGAGTGACCACGGTCGGTCACCGGGTGCGCCGTACGGGTGATCACCTCCGAACCGGCTCCGCGGGGCGTCCCTCTTTGGGAGGATTCGGACATGATCGTGCGGCGGTGGGCGGCGTCGGCCGGATGAACGCTCAGCCTTCCGCCGTGCTCGTCGCCACCGCGCGCGCCGTCCCGCACGTCGCGGCGGCGCTCGTGAACGGCGGGGTCGACGTGGCCGGCAGCACCGATCCGTCGGGCGCGCTCCCGCTGGTGGAGGAGCGCAGGCCGCAGGTCGTCGTCGTCGAGCTCGACGGTGGCACCGCCGCGCTGGGCACCGTCGCCGAGCTCGCCGCCGCGGTGCCGCAGGTGCCGCTGCTCACGCTCTCGGCCGTGGTCGACCACACCGTCGCGCTCGCCGCCGTGCGCGCGGGAGCCACCAGCCACCTCGCCGGCCCGGTCGAGCCCACCGAACTCGCCGGTGCGGTCCGGCGCACCGCGGCGGGAGAGGTGGTGTTCAGCCCCGGTCTCGCCGACGTCCTGCTGGAGGAGTTCGGCCGACCGGCGGCCGAGCGCGAGCGCCAGCTCACCGAGCGGGAGTCCGACGTCGTGCGGCTCGTCGTCGAGGGCCTCACCGCGCGCCAGATCGCCACGCGCCTCGTGCTCTCCCCACGCACGGTGGAGAACCACGTGCAGAACGTGCTGCGCAAGCTGCACCTGCACAGCAGGGCCGCCCTGGTCCGCTACGCGATCGAACGCGGCCTCGCCTGACCCGCGATCGCGAGGTTCAGGAACTCGAGGGCGTCGCGGTCAGCCGAGGCGGCGCAGGCGCTCCAGGATCTCGGCGAGCACCTTGTCGGTGTCGGCGTCCAGGGCCACCTGCACCGGCGGGCCCGAGCCCTCGGGCATCCCGACGGTGGCGCCGCGGGCCGGGCCCAGGTCACAGGCCACCGCGATCGGCTTCGGGGTGGTGCGCAGCGTCCCGGGCAGCACGGCCTCCAGCACCGCCACCGCGTCGTGCACGGCCACCGCGTCGATCCCGTAACGCTCCCTGAACGCCGCCCGGTAGTGCGTGATCACTCCGGCGAGCGCCGCGCACCGGGGGCCGGCGGCCGCGAGCGCCTCGATCCACTCGGGGCCCGCGGGGCAGCGCAGCGTGAGGTCCAGCGGCACCATCGTGACCGGCACGTCGGCCTGGGTGAGCACCCGGTGCGCGGCCTCCGGGTCGCAGTGCGCGTTGAACTCGGCCACCCCACTCGTGTTGCCCGCGCCCAGTGACCCGCCCATCCAGACGAGCCGCTCGATCCGTCCGGCCAGCTCCGGGTGCACCGCCAGCAGCAGCGCGATGTTCGTCAGGGGGCCGATCGGCACGAGCGTCACCGGCCGGTCGGACGCGCGCAGCACGTCGGCGAGCAGCTCGACGGCGCTCGACGGCCCCGGCGCGACCGGGGCGGGCAGCGTGCCCGCCCGGCCACCGAGCCCGTCGTTGCCGTGCCACTCCGCCGCCAGCTCGCGCTGCGGGTGCACGAGCGGTCGCGCCGCGCCCACGGCGAGCGGCACGTCGGCGCGGCCGCAGAGCGCGAGGAGGCGACCCGCGTTCGCCGTGGTGGCGTCGAGCGGGACGTTGCCGAAGACGGTGGTGACGGCCTTCAGCTCCACCTCGGGCGAGGCGAGCGCGAGCATGATCGCGACGGCGTCGTCGACGCCGGGGTCGGTGTCGATCACGATCGGCGTGCTCACAGGACGGCCTCCAGTTCGGCAGCGGTCGGCAGCGACGGCTGCGCGCCCGCCTTGGTCACGGCCAGCGCCCCGGCGGCGCAGGCCCGGCGCAGTGCCTCCTCGTCGGAGGCGCCGTCGAGCAGCGCCACGGTGAGCGCGGCGGTGAACGTGTCGCCCGCCGCGGTGCCGTCCACCACGGTGACGGGCGGCGGCTCGGCGTGGGCCACCTCGCGCCCCCCGCGGCGCAGCACCGCGCCCTTGCCGCCGTAGGTCACGGCAACGGCGCCCGCGGCGTCGAGCCCGTCGATCGCGGCGTACTCGGCGGAGTTGACCACCATCAGGTCGACGCGGCGGATCAGCTCGGGATCCAGCTGGCGGGCGGGCGCCGCGTTGAGCACGACCATGCCCGCGGCGAGCCGCACCGTGTCGGCCACGGTGGCCTCGGGGATCTCCAGGACGGTGAGCACGGCGTCGGCACCGCGGACGTCGTCGGGGGTCACGGAGAGCGTTGCGTTGGCGCCCGCGATCACGACGATCGTGGTCTCGCCCGCGTCGTCCACCGTGATCAGCGCGTGTCCGGTGGGCTCGTCGGGGTCGCGGCGCAGGCGGTCGAGCCGCACCCCGTCGGCGGCGAGCAGGGCGAGCGCCTCGTCGGCGGCCGCGTCGGCGCCCACCGCGGCCACCATCGTCACGTCGGCGCCGAGCCGCCGCGCGGCGAGCGCCTGGTTCGCGCCCTTCCCGCCGGGCACGCGCCGCAGCCCGCTCGCGGCGAGCGTCTCGCCGGGCTCGGGTAGGCGTGGCACCCGGGCCACGAGGTCGAGGTTGACGCTGCCGATCACGGCGATCCGGGACACGCCGCAGACGTTCGCCGATCACCTGCCACCGGCGCAAGCCGCCCGAGCCCGCGGTCATAGGGTCGCCCCATGACGAGCATGTGGGGCGCACCGCTGCGCCGCAGGTGGGGTCATGCGGGCCGGCGCGACCCGCGGCAGGCCCGCTTCCTCACGCTCGCGTCACTGCGCTGGGTGCTGCGCCACCGCGCCTACACACCCTGGTACCTGGTGCGCTACTGGCGGCTCCTGCGGTTCCGCATCGGCAACCCGCACGTGGTTCTGCGCGGCATGGTCTTCCTCGGCAAGCGCGTGGAGCTGCACGCGCGCCCCGGCTACGGGCGGCTGGAGATCGGCCGGTGGGTCCACATCGGGGACGGCAACGCGATCCGCTGCCACGAGGGGTCGCTCCGCATCGGCGACAAGGTCGTGCTCGGCCGGGAGAACACGATCAACTGCTACCTCGACGTCGAGATCGGCGCCGCCACGATCGTCGCGGACTGGGTGTACGTCACCGACTTCGACCACCGCACCGATGACGTCCACGTCCCGATCAAGGACCAGGGCATCGTCAAGACGCCGGTGCGGATCGGGCCCGACTGCTGGCTCGGGGTCAAGTCGACGGTGCTGCGCGGCTCCCGCGTCGGCCGCGGTTCGGTGCTGGGTGCGCACGCCGTCGTACGCGGTGACGTGCCGGAATACTCGATCGCGGTCGGAGCCCCCGCGCGCGTGGTGCGCGACCGGAAGGCCGACTACGACGCCGCTGCGCAGCAGCGTGCCGCGCTCGCCGACATCGCGCGGAAGTCCGCCGCGGCCGTCGAGGCGAGGCTGGCGCAGTCTGAATCGATGTGACCTCCGGCATGCGAACATCGCTTCCGGGAACGAAGAAGGGGCGCCCGCCGTTCATCACGGTGGAATCACACCCCGTTCCGAAAGGAAGCGTTCCGACCATGAAGGACGCCACCGTCCGCCGCCTGCAGGCACTCGAGGAGGAGTACACCTTCGCGGTGAATGCGGCCGTCGGCGAGAACCGCGACGATCTCGTGGAGCAGCTCGCCAGCGAGTACCCCGACGCAGCGCTCGAGGTGCTGCGCAGCGACGCGGCCTGAGCTACCCCCGTCCGAAGACGTTCCCGGTAGGGATCTTCGGACGGCCGAGCTCGGCCGCGCCGCCGCGGGTCGCTGCCGCGTACACCTCTGCGGTGTCGGCGGCGATCCGGCCCCACTGGAACGCGCTCCCCAGACGCTTCCGCGCTGCGCGGGCCCTCCGGGCGGCTGCCGCCCGGTCGGCGAGCACCGCTCCCACCGCGTCGGCCAGCCCACGAACGTCCCCCGGCGTGAACGACAGGCCGGTCTCCCCGTCGACCACCACCTCGCCGAGACCACCGGCCGTCGAGGCCACGAGCGGCGCGCCCGCCGCGGCAGCCTCCAGCGCGACGATCCCGAACGGCTCGTAGCGGCTCGGCAGCACCACGGCGTCGACCGCGCGGAGCATGGCGGCGAGATCGGCATCGGGCAGGTGCCCTGTGAAGGTGACGCTGCGCCCCACCCGGTGGTTCTCGACGGCGGCCACGAGCTGGTCCTGTGCGGTGCCGGTGCCGGCCACCAGCAGCCGCGTGCCCCGGTGGGCACGGCGGATCCGCGGCAACGCCGCGATCAGGTCGTGCACGCCCTTCTCGTACTCGAGACGGCCGAAGTACAGCAGCACCGGCGCATCGCCGGGCGCGTAGCGCTCCCGCACGGCACGCACCCGGGCGGCGTTCGCCCGCCAGCGTCGCGGTGCGATGCCGTTGTGCAGCACCACGATCCGGCCGGGGTCCACCTCGAACAGCTCGGCCACCTCGGCGCGCATCGCGGCGGAGCAGGTGATCAGGGTGTCGGCGCGCCGCGCGAGCCACCACTCGGCGGAGTGCACCTGCCGGGACAGCGGCGAGGAGAGCCAGCCCGCGTAGCGGCCTGCCTCGGTGGCGTGGATCGTCGCGACGAGCGGGACCTCGAGCACGTCCGCGAGCGCGATCGCCGGGTGCGCGACGAGCCAGTCGTGCGCGTGCACCACATCGGGACGCCAGTGCGGGATCAGCCGGGTCAGGGCGGCCCGCAGCATCCCGTGTCCCATCGCGAGCGTCCAGGCCACGAGGTCGCGGTCGAACTCCAGGTGCGGCGGGTCCTCGGCCACCCGCAGGACGCGCACGCCCTCGCACACCTCGTCACAGGTCGGGTGCGTCTCGGCGTCGCTGCCCGCGGGCTGCCGGGACAGCACGACGACCTCGTGCCCCGCCGCCGCCAGCTCGATGGCCAGTGCGTGCACGTGCCGGCCCAGCCCGCCGACCACTACGGGCGGGTACTCCCACGACACCATCAGCACACGCACGGGGCGAACCTACCGCTCGGTAGCGGCCGTCGACGTGCCCGTGCCCGAACGCCGTACCCGCCGTGCCGAAACGCAGGACTCGCCTGCGCCCGGCCCGAGAACCCCGCGAGTCCGACGTCTCGGCACGGCGAGTCCGACATCTCGACGCGGCGAGTCCGACATCTCGGTACGGCGAGTCGGGCGAGTCGACGAGGGCGGGTGCGCCCGTCGGGCGGGTCCTGGAGCTCATGGAGCGATCAGCAGGCGGGCGTCGAGGTGGCCGAACACGGCGTCGTCGCCACCCCAGCTCGCGATGCGGCGTTCGGCCGCGCGGCGCCGGCCGGCGCCCAGCAGGCCCGCGAGCTCCTCGACGCGCGCGGCGTGCCCCGACGCCCGTTCCCGCGCGTAACCGGCCGCCGAGTCCTTGCTGACCATGAACGCCCAGTCGCTCGACAGCGCGAGCAGGGCCTCGGTGGCCAGCGCGTCGCGGACCGGGTCGCGCGCGATCCCCGGGACCGCCGCGCCGAGCAGCGCCTTCTGCACCCGCTCCTGCCGCGCCACCAGGTCGGCCACCTGCGGGCCCGCCCACACCCGCCAGTCCTTGCCCGACCCCCACGACGACGGCGGCAGCACCACCGGCTCGCCGACCAGCCCGGCCTCGGCGGCTCCGTGCAGCGTCGTGACCCGCACCCCGGCCTCGGGCAGGGCGCGCAGCACCGCCTCCAGCCATGCCGGGCCCTCGTGCCACCAGTGCCCGAACAGCTCGGTGTCGAACGCCGCGACCGTGAGCCCCGGCCGCCCGAGGCGCTCGCGCACCGCGACGAGCCGCTCCCGGACCACGCGCACGAAGTCGGCCGCGTCGCGGGCCACGGCCGCGGCGGCGCGCGCGGGCTCGTAGGGCCGCTTGGCCTCCGGCGGCACCTGCCGACCCGTCACCCGCGCCGGCTTGAGCCCCGACGGGTGGTCGTAGGTGTGGAAGTCGCGGTAGTCCCGGTCACCGGGGTAGCCCGACCGCGGTGACCAGACCCGGTAGGTGACCTCGAGATCCCGGCCGAACACCAGCACGCCCGAGTCGCCGACGGGCCGGGCGAGCGCGGTGTCGCCGCGCAGCGCCGGACCGTCCACGAGGAACCGGCGGACCCCCGCGGCCGCGTACCCGACCTCCATGCCGGGCGCGTAGCCGCACTCGGGCGCCCAGATCCCGGCCGGTCGGGCACCGAGCCGGACGGCCGTGTCGGTGAGCCCGGTCTCCAACGCGAACGCGCGGACCTCGGGCTGCAGCAGCGGGCCGAACGGGTGCGTCGCCGGGCCGCCGAGCAGCTCGAGCGCATCGGAGCCGGCCAGTGTGCGCAGGAACGGGGACGCGCCGTGGCGCCAGTCGCGCTCGAACACCTCCAAGGCGGCCGTCGCCGCCCGGTGCTCCCGCGCGGCGAGCTCGGGCAGCCGGGCCGCGGCGCCGTGCGCCCGCAGCAGCCAGCCGCCGAGCCAGCCGTGCACACCGCGCAGGCAGTGCGGGTCGTCGAGCTGAGCGGCGAGCACCGGCGTGACGCCGAGCGTGAGCAGCTCCCGCCTGCCCTCGGCGGCCAGCCGCCGCACCACGTCGAGGACCGGCAGGTAGGTGTGCGCCCACGACTGGTGGAGCCACTCCTCGCCGACGGGCCAGCGTCCGTGGTGCGCGAGCCACGGCAGGTGGCTGTGCAGCACCAGGCAGAACGTCCCGACGGGCTCCGTCATCGGGGGGACGCTACGGCCGCGCCGGGGGCCGGGACGCGAAGGCCACCAGATCCAGGCTCGCGTCCACCCCGGCCGCCTGCAGCACGAAGTCGGCCACCGTCACCGACTCGACGTCGGCCTTGAGCGCGTCCGGCCAGCTCCGGCCGCCGAGCACCACGGCCACCTGTGCGTCGACGAGCGAGCCGCTGTGGCGGGCGTCGAGGGCGCGCAGCCGCGGCCCGTGGTGCAGGCCCTGGACCTCGACGTCGGCGAACCCCGCGTCCCGGACGAGGCCTGCGAGCTCCGCCGCGGACAGCTCGCGGGTGTGGAACGGGTTGAGCGGGGTGTCGCGACCCGGGGAGAACGTGAGGCGATTGGGCGTCGACAGCATCAGCGTCCCGCCGGGGCGCAGCACCCGGAAGCACTCGCGCAGGAACCGCTCCTGCTCCCACAGGTGCTCGATCACCTGCAGCGACACCACGACGTCGCAGCCTGCGTCCCGCACCGGCAGCGCGACGAGGTTGGCCCGTGCGACGCCGGCCCGGGGGTAGCGGCGGGCGACGTGCGCGGCCGTCACCGGGTCGAGGTCGAGCGCCAGCACGCCGGCGGCGACCTCGGCGAGCATCGCGGCGCCGTAACCCTCACCGCAGCCCGCCTCCAGCACCATGGCCCCGGCGCACCGGTCCCGCAGCGCGACGTAGACGGCTTCGTGGCGGCGGAACCAGTAGTTCTCCTCCGGGATGCCCGGAACGGTGCGTTCGCCGGTCAGGGGGAGTGGCGGGTCGGGGGTCACGTCCGCACCGTCTCAGGCCGCGCGCGGGGCGTACATGATCACGGCGACGCCGATGAGGCAGATCACCGCGCCGATGATGTCGTACCGGTCGGGCCGGAACCCGTCGAGCAGGACACCCCACAACAGCGAGCCGGCCACGAAGACGCCCCCGTAGGCGGCGAGGATCCGCCCGAAGTGCGGGTCCGGCTGCAGGGTCGCGACGAACCCGTACGCGCCGAGCGCGAGCACGCCGGCCCCGATCCACAGCAGGCCCCGGTGTTCCCGCACCCCCTGCCAGACCAGCCAGGCTCCGCCGATCTCGGCGAGCGCGGCCAGGACGAACAGGGCGACGGAGCGTGCGACGGTCACAGCCGCACAACCTAAGGCCCCTTGCCGGAACGGCATGGCATGTTGCCGTCGGATGCGGAACGGCGGCACCGTGCGTTCATGGATCACGACACCGCGACGCGCGCGGAGCAGTACTGGGAGGAGCGCTACGGCGCGGAGGGCAGGGTCTGGAGCGGGCGGCCGAACACGCTCCTCGTCCGGGAGGTCGAACAACTCCCGCCGGGCACGGCGCTCGACCTCGGGTGCGGGGAGGGTGGGGACGCGATCTGGCTGGCGACCAAGGGCTGGCAGGTCACCGCCGTCGACGTCTCCGCCACGGCGCTGCGCCGCGGGGCGGAGCACGCGCGGGACGCCGGAGTCGGGGCGGGGATCCACTGGGAGCGGCACGACCTGTCCCGCTCGTTCCCGGACGGTTCCTTCGACCTCGTCTCGGCGCAGTTCCTCCACTCGCCGGTCGCGGCCGACGGCGAGCGCGAGGAGATCCTGCGCCGGGCCGCGGCAGCGGTGGCCTCGGGCGGTGTCCTGCTCGTCGCCGGGCACGCGGGATGGCCGTCGTGGCAGGAGGCCCCGCCCTTCGAGCACCACTTCCCGACGACCTCCGAGGTGCTCGACGCGCTCGACCTCGAGCCCGGGCGGTGGGCCGTGGAGCTCGAGGAGGTCGTCCGGCGCGACTTCCCCGACCCGGACGGCCGTCCCGGCTACCGGGAGGACAACGTCCTGCGCGTCCGGAGGCTCGCGTAGCGGCTCAGCCGGGAGCCGGGGGGCGGGGCGCGCCGCGGACGGACAGGACGCCGCCGACGTCGTGCATGAGCCAGGCGAGGAGCGTGCCGTCCTCGAGCGTCAGCGGCACCCGCGGTCCCTGCCAGCTCAGCAACGCGGTGGGCCGGCTCCGGAGCGCGTCCCGCAGCAGCGCGGCGAGCTCCGGGGTGGCCCGCACGGCGACGCCGTCGTGGCGGACCTCCTCGCCGATGGGGACCCCGTCCGCCGCGTCCGCGCCGGTGCGCAGGACGTAGCCGCAGCCTTGGCGGTCGTCGTAACCCGTGACGATCATCTGCGCCACCCGGGAACGGTTCGGGGCGGCCGGCGGGCGGCGTGGACGACCACGCCCACCACAGTGCCACCGATTCCGTGCCGGGCGTTGGCGCGGCGGGTTCGCCCGTGACGGGCCGGTACGAGCATGGGCCGCTCCGCGGGTCGGGGTGGCCGGACAGTACCCGCGGATCGGCCCTGGGAGGTACCCGGTGCGGCAGGTTCGCCCGTAGGCGTTCCCGTCCGCCCCCGGACGGATCAGCCCCGACGGATCAGCGCACGCGGATCAGCGCCCGCGCAGGCGAGTGAGGAAGCCGCGGGCGCGATCGCGGTTGCGCGGGTCGGCCGCCATCCGCCGGCCCTGGTCGGTGAGGCGCTTGCCCTGCGGAGTCGCGAGGAACGCGCGGAGTCGGTGTAGAAGTGCCATCGGTCCGGGTTACCCACGGTCCGGCCCGCCAACACCCCGCACGGGTGAGGAGTCTCACCCGCGGGACGTTTGCCGCCCCGCTACCGGCTGGTAACAATTGCCCGAACCGGGCGTCCGACGCGCCGAACCGGTCCAGGAGTGGCATGTTTAGTGGCACTTTTCGGCGCAGGACGCCGAGCGTCCGACAGACCCACCGCGGCAGGTCCGCACCGGCAGGAGGTCGAAGAGGTCCGATGAACATCGTCGTGCTGGTCAAGCAGGTGCCCGATACGTATTCGGAGCGGAAACTCCGGTCCGACGGCACGTTGGACCGCGACGCCACCGACGCGGTTCTCGACGAGATCAACGAGCGGGCGGTCGAGGCGGCGCTGCAGCTGAAGGAGGCCAACGACGGCTCCGAGGTCACGGTGTTGACCATGGGTCCGGACCGGGCAACGGACGCGATCCGCAAGGCCCTGTCGATGGGTGCCGACAAGGCCGTGCACCTGTCGGACGAGGCACTGGCGGGCTCGTGCGCGGTGCAGACGGCGCGGGCGCTGGCGAAGGCGATCGGCACCGTCGAGGGCGTCGATCTGGTGGTCGCGGGCAACGAGGCATCGGACGGGAGATCCGCCGCGGTGCCGGCGATGGTGGCCGACGTGCTCGGCCTGCCGGTGCTGACCCACGCCCGCGAGGTCACGGTGGAGGGCTCGTCGGTCACGGTGAAGCGGGAGACCGACGACGGCATCACGACCCTGACCGCGGAGCTGCCGGCCGTGGTGAGCGTGGGCGAGAAGATCAACGAGCCGCGGTACCCCTCGTTCAAGGGGATCATGGCGGCGAAGAAGAAGCCGGTCACCACGCTGTCGCTCGCCGATGCCGGGATCGACGCGTCGGAGGTCGGCCTGGCCAACGCCCTGACGTCCGTGACGTCGTCGCAGCCCAAGCCGCCCAAGAGCGCGGGCGAGAAGGTCGTCGACGAGGGCGACGGCGGCCAGAAGATCGCCGCGTACCTGGTCGGGCAGAAGCTCATCTGAGAGAGGGAGACGGACAGTCATGGCTGAGGTGCTGGTCCTCGTCGACCACCTCGAGGGTGAGATCAAGAAGAGCACGTTCGAGCTGCTGACCGCGGCGCGGGCGCTGGGCGAGCCGTCGGCGGTGGTGGTCGGTCCGGCCGGCACGGCCGGGAAGCTGGCCGACGGGCTCAAGGAGTACGGCGCGGCGAAGATCTACGTCGCCGAGACCGACTCGAGCGAGTTCCTCTCGCCCGAGGTGGCGGTGTTGTCGTCGCTGGTGGAGTCGAAGGACCCGGCGGCGGTGCTGATCGCGGTGTCGGCCGACGGCAAGGAGATCGCGGGCCGGGTGGCGGTGCGCACGAACTCCGGGCTGCTGGGCGACGTCGTGGCCGTCTCCCCGGAGGGCGCCACGCACTCGGTGTTCGGTGGCGCCTACATCGCGGAGGCGAAGGCGAACGGTGCCCACCCGGTGATCACGTTGCGGCCGGGTTCGGTGGAGGCCGAGCCGGCGCCGGGCGCGGGCGCCGAGGAAGCGGTGGAGGTGCCGGCGAGCGCGGGGCGTTCGGCCACGGTGGTGAGCCGGGAACCGATCACCGGTGGCGACCGGCCGGAGCTCACCGAGGCGTCGGTGGTGGTCTCCGGTGGTCGCGGTGTCGGCTCGGCCGACGACTTCGCGGTGGTCGAGGCGCTCGCCGACTCCCTCGGGGCGGCGGTGGGCGCGTCCCGGGCGGCGGTGGACTCGGGCTACTACCCGCACCAGTTCCAGGTCGGGCAGACCGGCAAGACCGTCTCGCCGCAGCTGTACATCGCGCTCGGCATCTCCGGGGCGATCCAGCACCGGGCGGGCATGCAGACCTCGAAGACGATCATCGCGGTCAACAAGGACCCCGAGGCCCCGATCTTCGAGATCGCCGACTTCGGCGTGGTGGGTGACCTGTTCAAGGTGGCCCCCCAGCTGAAGGAGGAGATCGCCAAGCGCAAGGGCTGAGCGCAGCACGACCGACGTGCCCCGGGCGGTGTTCGCCCGGGGCACGCGCGCTTCCGGGGAAGTCGCGCTGTTCACCGTCCTGCCATCCCCGCTTCCGTGCGGGCCGGTCCGGGTGTTGCCTGCGGCCCGTACCAAGACCCCCGTGACCTCGACGCAGGTGCTCGCCCGTACGCCGCAGTCGGATACCTCCACCCGCTACTCCCTGCTGCTCTCCACCGAGCCGGACGAGGTGCGCGCCGCCCAGCGGCTGCGGTACCGCGTCTTCGCCGAGGAGCTCGGGGCATCACTGCACACCCCGGAACCCGGGCTCGACGTCGACCGCTTCGACGCGTTCTGCGACCACCTGCTGGTGCGTGACGAGAGCAGCGGCGAGATCGTCGGGAACTACCGGATGCTGCCGCCCGCAGCGGCCGCGCGGGCCGGTGGCCTGTACTCCGAGGGCGAGTTCGTGCTGGACGAGCTCGCGCCGCTGCGCTCGTCGCTCGTGGAGACCGGGCGCTCGTGCGTGCACCCGGACCACCGCAACGGCGCTGTCGTCGGCCTCGTCTGGGCCGGCATCGCGCGGTACATGCTCCTCACCGGGAACCGCTGGCTCGCCGGTTGCGCGAGCGTGCCCCTGGCTGACGGCGGGGCGGCCGCGTCCACGGTCTGGGATCGCGCGCTGGCCAGACACCTGTCGCCGGAGGCCTACCGGGTCCGGCCGCTCCGGCCGTGGCGGCCCCCGGTGCTGCGCCGGCCCCGCCGGGTCGCGATCCCGCCGCTGCTGCAGGGGTACCTGCGGCTGGGCGCCTGGGTCTGCGGGCCGCCCGCCCTCGACCCCGACTTCGACTGCGCCGACTTCTTCGTGCTCCTCGGCCTCGACCACCTGGACGAGCGCTACGCCCGCTTCTTCTTCGGCGAGCCCTGATGCTCCACCCCGCGGCCCCTGCGTCCGGCTGGCTGCCGGTGTCGCCGTGCGGGGCCGGCTGCCACCCCCCGTCCGGCCGTGCGCAGGTGCCGCTGGTGTTCTCGCGGCTCTGCTGTCTGGCTGCCCTCCTGGTGACCACGCTCGTCGGCGTCGCGCTGCTGCCGGGCCGTGCGCGGGCCCGGTGGCTCTGCGCGTGCTACCGGGCCGTGCTGAGGTGCTGCGGCGTGCGGCTGCGGGTGGCGGGGGAGCTCGGCGACGGCGGTGAGCTGCTCGCCGTCAACCACGTCTCGTGGATCGAGGTGCTCGCGGTCGGGACGCTGCGCCCGGTGCGCATGGTCGCGAAGCGGGAGATGGGCGAGTGGCCCGTGATCGGGCGGGTCGCGCGGCGCAGCGGCGCGCTGTTCGTCGACCGGGCCGGGCTGCGCGGGCTGCGGGCCACGGTCGCGGCCACGGCCGACGCGCTGCGGGACGGTGCCGACGTCGCCGTGTTCCCCGAGGGCACCACCTGGTGCGGGGCCGCGGCGGGGCCGTTCCGGCGGGCCGTGTTCCAGGCCGCGATCGACGCGGCGGCGCCGGTGCGGCCGATCGCGGTCGTCCTGCGGCTGCCCGGCGGCGAGCGGGCGACGGCCGCGGCGTTCATCGGCGAGCAGACGCTCTGGGACTCGCTGCTGCGGGTGCTGCGCCTGCCCGCCGTCGACTGCGAGCTCACGATCCTGCCCGCGGTCCCGCCCTCCGCCGACCGTCGCGAGCTGGCCCGGCAGGCAGGCGATGCGATCGCCGCGGTGACCGGGGTACGGCACCCGGCGGCCCGCCGCGCGCGGGCGCAGATGGCGGCATAGCCCGGCGCGTCCGGGAACGGGGAGCGTGCGCAAAGACGCCACGTGCCACGGGTGCCGCATCGCGGGCGACTATCCTTGGCCCCGATCGATTCGACCCGGGGAGGTGGCCGCCACGAGCGCGACCTACCTCGACCACGCCGCCACCACGCCGATGCTTCCCGAGGCCGTCGCGGCGATGACGGAGGCGCTCACCCGCACCGGAAACGCGTCCTCGCTGCACACCTCCGGCCGCCGCGCGCGCCGGGACGTCGAGGAGGCGCGGGAGCGCATCGCCGCCGCCGTGGGTGCCCGGCCGTCCGAGGTGGTGCTCACCACCGGCGGCACGGAGAGCGACAACCTCGCCGTCAAGGGCCTGTACTGGGCGCGCCGGGACGCCGACCCGCGACGCACGCGCGTGCTGGTCTCGGCCATCGAGCACCACGCCGTGCTCGACGCCGCGCAGTGGCTCGGCGCGCACGAGCGGGCCGAGGTCGAGCTGCTGGAGGTCGACGACGTCGGCCGCGTGCGCCCGGAGACGCTGCGCGCCGCCCTCGCGAAGGATCCGGAGCGGGTCGCCCTGATCTCGGTGATGTGGGCGAACAACGAGGTCGGCACGGTCAACCCGATCCGCGAGCTCGCGGCGATCGCCCACGAGTTCGGCGTGCCGATGCACACCGATGCGGTCCAGGCCGTCGGGGTGCTCCCGGTCGACTTCGCGGCGTCGGGTGTCGACGCGCTGTCGCTCACCGGCCACAAGCTCGGTGGCCCCATCGGCGCAGGCGCGCTGCTCCTGGGCCGTGAGGTGGTGCTCACCCCGCTGCTGCACGGCGGCGGGCAGGAGCGCGACGTGCGGTCCGGCACCCTCGACACCCCCGCCGTGGTGGGACTGGCCACCGCCGTGGAGCTCGCCGTCGCCGACGCGCCCCGGCGGGCCCCCGCGCTCGCCGCGCTGCGCGACGAGCTCGTCGCCAGGATCACCGCCGTGGCGCCGGAGGCCACGGTGAACGGTGATCCGGGCACCGGTGTCGTCGAGGGCGGGCCGTCGCGGCTGCCCGGCAACGCGCACCTGTCGTTTCCCGGGTGCGAGGGCGACAGCCTGCTCATGCTCCTCGACGCCCATGGCATCGAGTGCTCCACCGGCTCGGCGTGCACGGCCGGGGTGGCACAGCCCAGCCACGTGCTGCTCGCGATGGGTGCCGACGAGGCCACCGCCCGCGGCTCGCTGCGGTTCTCCCTCGGCCACACGTCCACCGCCGCCGACGTCGACGCGGTGGCCGCCGTGATCGGCCCGGTCGTCGAGCGCGCCAGGCGCGCGGGGAAGGCAGTGGCGAGATGAGGGTCCTCGCCGCGATGAGCGGCGGTGTCGACTCGGCGGTGGCCGCCGCCCGCGCCGTCGACGCCGGGCACGACGTGGTGGGCGTGCACCTCGCGCTCTCCGAGACCCCGGACGCCCTGCGCAGCGGCTCCCGCGGCTGCTGCTCCCGGGAGGACGCGGCCGACGCCCGCAGGGCCGCCGACGTGCTGGGCATCCCGTTCTACGTCTGGGACTTCGCCGCCCGTTTCCGCGAGGACGTGGTGGACGACTTCGTCGCCGCGTACGCGGCGGGCCAGACCCCCAACCCGTGCCTGCGGTGCAACGAGAAGATCAAGTTCGCGGCGCTGCTGGACAAGGCGCTCGCACTGGGCTTCGACGCGGTCTGCACCGGCCACTACGCCCGACTCGTGGCGGGCGAGCTGCGCCGGGCCGTCGACGCGGACAAGGACCAGTCGTACGTGCTCGCCGTGCTCACCCGGCACCAGCTGGCGCACGCGATGTTCCCGATCGGCGACACCCCGAAGCCGGCCGTGCGCGCGGAGGCCGCCGCCCGCGGCCTGCGGGTGGCCGACAAGCCCGACAGCCACGACATCTGCTTCATCCCCTCCGGCGACACGCGCACGTTCCTCGGCTCCCGGCTCGGTGTCCGGCCGGGCCCGATCGTCGACGCCGCCACCGGGGCCGAGCTGGCCCGCCACGACGGCGTGCACGGCTTCACGGTCGGGCAGCGCAAGGGCCTCGGCATCGACGCGCCCGCCACCGACGGCCGCCCCCGGTACGTGCTGGGCATCGAGCCCGCCACCGGCACCGTCACCGTCGGCCCGGCCACCGCGCTCGACGTCCGCGCGATCGAGGGTGCGCGCCCGGTCTGGAGCGCGGGCGTGGCACCCGCGGCCCGGTTCGACTGCGTCGCGCAGGTCCGCGCGCACGGCGGCGTGGCCGCAGCCGTCGCCGAGCCGACGGCCGGCGGCCTGCGCGTCGAGCTCCGGGAGCCGCTGCGCGGCGTCGCCCCCGGCCAGGCCGTCGCGCTGTACCGCCCCGACCCGGCAGGCGACGTCGTCCTGGGCAGCGCCACGATCACCGCGACCGCCTAGCCGGAGGCGCCGAGACGCCGCACTCGCCGTGACGAGACGCGAGACTCGCCGAGGCGAAACGTCGGACTCGCGGGACAGCAGCGCGCAGATTTAGGCGAGTCCGACGAATCAGCACGGCGAGTCCCGCGAATCAGCACGGCGAGTCCGGCGAACGAGCGCGGTAGAGCGCGCGTCGTTGCCGACCCGTGGAATGGGGCGCGGGTGGCGGTGGTAGACACCGGCCGTGAGTACCGATCCGCTCGAGGCCGCCCTCGCCGCCGCCGGCCTGGCCGGCACCAGGCCCGGGGAGACGGTGGGTGGCGGCGCGTTCGTCGTGCCCGAGCCCGCCGAGGAAGGGGATCCGGCCGGCCCGCCCGCGCGCTGGGCGGACGGCGCGGCGACCGGTGTGGGCTCGCTTCCCGGCACCGACCCCCGGGAAGCCGCCGCCACCGTGGTGGGCGAGCTGCCGCTGCTGCCGCACCTCCCCGAGCTGCCGGCCCGCGGGGTCGGGGCGGACATGATCGGCCGGACGGCGGGGCTGCTCGTCGACATCGCGGTCGAGGTCGTGCCCAGCGGCTACCGCGTGGCGGCACGGCCGGGCCGGGATCACCGCCGGGCCGTCGACCTGCTCCGCGGCGACCTCGACGCGTTCGACGAGGCCTGCGACCCGGTGCGGCCGGAGTGGGTGAAGGTGCAGGCCGCCGGGCCGTGGACGCTGGCCGCCGCCGTGGAGCTGCACAGCGGTCACCGCGTGCTGACGGACGCGGGCGCGGTCCGGGAGTTCGCGGCGAGCCTCCTGGAAGGGCTTCGCGCGCACGTCGCGGAGGTGGCCACCCGCACCGGTGCCCACGTCCTCGTCCAGCTCGACGAGCCGATGCTGCCCGCGGTGCTGGCGGGTGCGCTGCCCACCGCGTCCGGCTACGGCACGGTGCGGGCGGTCGGGCGCACGGAGGCCCAGGACGCCCTGCGGGACCTCGTCTCGGCGCTGGGGGCGCCGGTGGTCGTGCACTGTTGCGCGGACCGGCCGCCCGTCCGGCTGCTCGCCGGGATCGGCGCGGTGGGTGTCGGGATCGACGCCACGCTGCCGGTGTTCCGCGGGGAGACGGCGGTGCCGGCGGCGCTCGACGCGCTCGGCGAGACTTGGGACGCCGGTACCCCGCTGCTGCTCGGCCTCGTGCCTGCGCGCGAACCGGCGTCGCGGCCGCAGCTGCGCGACGTCGCGCGCCCCGTTTTCGAGCTCGCCGACCGGCTCGGGTTCGACCGGTCCCGCCTCGGAGCGCTCGCCGTTCCGACGCCCACCTGCGGGCTGGCCGGGTCGACTCCGGAGTGGGCGCGGCGGGCGATGGCGTTGGTCCGCGATCTCGGGCAGGCGTTCGTCGACCCGCCCGAGGACTGGTGAGCGATTCTGGCACGGTGGTCGGGGTGAGTCCGCAGAGCAAGGGACGGAAGCGCAAGACGTCGGGGGCGCGCCGCCGGAACGAGCCGCAGGGACCCGATGCGGTGATCGCCCAGATCTGCCGCACCGCCGTCCGCGACGTGGAGTCCGCATCCGACGCGCTGGAGGCCGAGCTGCACGCGTCGGGGCTGCTCGGCGTGTGGTGGGGCAAGTACCTGATCGACGCCGATCCGGAGGTCGTGTTCGGTGAGCCCCTGATCGCGTACGCGGGCCGCAACCGGCGTTCGGGCGCGGTCGGCCTGCTGCGGCTGATCGCGGTGCTCGGGACCGATCGGCAGCGGGAGCAGGCCGCCGCGGCCGCCGACGCGCTCGTCGAGAGCGGGGTTCGCGAGCCGGGGTGGGTGCGGGAGCTCGGCACCGAGCAGGTCACCGAGGCGTGGAGGTACGGCGACGTCTTCGGCGACCAGACGGGAGTGCTGCTCGTCGTCGAGCGCGCCGGCGCCCGGCACGGGGTGGTCGCGCTGGTCGACCACACCCTCGACGGCATCGTGAAGGACGTGTTCGTCACCGACGAGCCGGACGCGGTGCTCGCGGACATCCGGGAGATCGACGACGCCGTCACCCACGTCCGCGGCATCACGCCGGAAGAAGCAGGTGCCGTCCTGGTCCCGGCGTTCGCGATGACCGATCGCCTGGCGGGCGCCGATCTCGAACCGCCGGTGGACGAGGAGTTCGGGCCGTCGCGGGCGCTGGCCGTGGCCCGGGTGCGGCTGCTGCCGGCCCCTGCACCGGCGCCTGCTCCCGCCCCCCTCGACGCCACCGCCCGGACCGCGGTCGTGGACGAGTTCCTCGGCTCCGAGGAGGCTCATGACCTCCAGCCCGCGGCCCGCGGCTGCGCGGAACTCCTCGTCGAGTTCGGGTCCGCGGTCGATCCGGCCCGGCCGCTGCGCGTCGGGCCCGGCCTCGTCGACCGGTTCCTCGACGAGACCCTCAACGACGGCCCGGAGATCTCGGACGACGAGTTCGAGGCGCTGCCCGCCACCGTGCGTGCGTGGGCGAGCTGGGCGGGGCGGCGGGCCGAGCTGCCCGAGGCGGCGATGGCCGTGCTGCTGGACGAGGTGGACGACATGGTCTGCTCGATCGGTCGTCCGAGCGATCCGGAGGCCGTCCCGTCCGACGTCGCCGACGCCTACCTCGCAGGCCTCGACCTGGACGACGTGCAGCCGGAGGACCTGCCCGACGTGCTCGAACGCCGGATGTTCGCGGTGCCCGCCGTCGGCACCCGGATCGGGGACGAGGAGTTCCCGTTCCTCGACCCGAGCGACCCGGACGACCGCGGCATGCTCATCGAGGGGGAGCATCCGGAGTACCACGAGGCGCTCGCCGAGCCGGAGTCCGACACGGTGGACGGGGTGAGCCCGCGCCTGCACATCACGGTGCACGAGATCGTCGCCAACCAGCTGTGGGACGACGACCCGCCCGAGGTCTGGCGGTCGGCGAAGCGGCTGTCGGCCACCGGCATGGACCGCCACGACGTGCTGCACGCGATCGGGGAGGTGCTGGTGGAGCACCTGCACGGCGCACTCACCGGGAGCGGGCCGTCAGATCCCGCCCGCTACGTGGAGCAGATCGACATCCTGGGCCGCACGGGGAAGGCCCGGGTCGTGCCCCTGCGCCGGAAACGGTGAGCGCCGGACGCCCCGTGCGGCCGCGTGCCGTCCGAGCGTCCGCCGTACACCTGGCGACGATGCCCGCTCCGGTCACGAACATCGGCTACGCGTTGCCTTCCTGTTCAGGACCCATGGCGCCGACCTCCAGCGGGCCGCGCCGTCGATAGGTGCTGATCACCACCCCCGTGCCGGTGGCACTGGTCTCCACCAGCTCCAGCGTGGCCGGCGCCGTCCCCTCCGCGAACAGCCGCTTGCCGGGCCCGACCAGCACGGGGAACACCACCAGGACGAACTCGTCGACCAGGTCGTGCCGCAGCAGTGTCTGGACGAGGGTGCCGCTGCCGGAGACGTGGATCTCGCCGCCGGGCTGCTCCCGGAGTTCGGCAACCTCCTTGGCGACATCGCCGGAGAGGATGGTGGTGTTGGCCCACTCGGCGGTCGTCAGCGTGCGGGACACGACGTACTTGGGGATGCGGTTGAGCTTGGCGGCGATCGGGTCCTCGTCCCCGACCAGCGGCCAGCTGGCCGCGAAGCCCTCGTAGGTCTTGCGGCCCAGCAGCAGCGCGTCGGCCCGGTCGGTCAGCGCGACCATGCGTTGTCCGAGCTCGTCGTCGAACAGGGGCACGGTCCAGCCGCCGTGGGCGAAACCGCCCTCCTGATCCTCGTTCGGCGCGCCGGGCGCCTGCACCACGCCGTCCAGAGTCATGAACGAGCCGACTACGAGCTTTCGCACGATGCCCCCTGTAGTTCCGTGTCTGCGAGATCGGAACGCTAGAGGCGCACCTGCGCCTACGTCTTGTAAAGGAGCGACAACGGCTCGCCGCCGCCTCCATCCCTCAGCGAGGTCGCGGTACGCCCGATGTAGCGGCTCAGGGAGTGGGCGAGGTGAGGCTGGTCGAAGTACCCCAGCCGGTTGACCACCTCGGCAGTCGGCAGGCCCTGCCGCAACAGCACCGCGGCCTGTCGGGCGCGATCGATCTGCCGGACGGCGCCGCGAGTGAGGCCGGTGGCCGCCACGAACCGCCGCTGGACCGTGCGTGCCGACGCATCCGGCTCCGCCCCACGAACCACGTCTGCCACGAGAGGATCCCGGACCACGACCCCCTCACGCACGAGTCGCCGTACGAACGTCTCCGCGTTGTCGTAGTCGGGGAGATGCCATGCCGACCCGGCCAACCACACCGACGTGCCCGTCGCGTCGGGGATGTCCGCGTGCCCGTCGACCAGCCGGCCGACCGGGAGGTGCGGCATCGTCGTGCCGACCGCGAAGTCGATCCCGAAGAACGTGGCATCCTCGGGCACCGGCGCATGGCTCGCCTTCGACCCCGGGCCCTGCACCGCACCGTACGTCCGGCCGGACTGCTTCCAGAAGACCAGACTCCAACGCGGCGTCGCGACCGCCGTCATCCGGGCGACGTCGTCGCTGCGGCTGCGCCACACGCGCTCGACGTACGGCGACGCCGACGGCCGGTGCTCGATCTCCAGCGTCATGCGGGACATCCCTCTCGGCTCTCGTCGCGGTCGTGGACGCTACCGTTTCCGCACCGGCGGCCGGGCGCCACCCGTCGGGGCCGTGCTCGCCGACTCCGCATGTCGGTCCCCGTCGCTAATCTCTGCTCGTGAGCACTGACACTGACGTGCGCGAACGGCACGCGCGGCTGGCCGCGGAGGTGGCCGACCACCAGTTCCGCTACTACGTGCTCGACGCGCCCGCCATCTCCGACGGGCAGTTCGACGCGTTGTGGCGCGAGCTGGTCGAGCTGGAGAGCACGCACCCCGAGCTGGTCACGCCCGAGTCGCCCACGCAGAAGGTGGTCGGCAGGTTCGCCACCGAGTTCACGGCGCACGACCACCTCGAGCGGATGCTCAGCCTCGACAACACCTTCACCGAGGACGAGCTGCGTGCGTGGGCGGAGCGGATCACGCGCGACGTCGGCGAGGGCAAGCTCCACTACCTGTGCGAGCTGAAGATCGACGGGCTCGCCGTCAACCTGCTCTACGAGAACGGCAAGCTCACCCGCGCGCTCACCCGAGGCGACGGCCGCACCGGTGAGGACATCACGCTCAACATGCGCACCCTCGACGAGGTGCCCGACACCCTCACCGGCACCGACGAGTTCCCGGTGCCCGCGCTGGTGGAGGTGCGCGGTGAGGTCTACTTCCGGCTGGAGGACTTCCAGGCCCTCAACGCCTCCCTCGTCGAGGCGGGCAAGCCGCCGTTCGCCAACCCGCGCAACACCGCAGCGGGGTCGCTGCGCCAGAAGGACCCCAAGGTCACCGCGTCGCGCAAGCTGCGGCTGATCTGCCACGGCTTCGGCAAGCGCAACGGGTTCACCCTCGAGCGCCAGTCCCAGGGCTACGACGCGCTGCGGGCGTGGGGCCTGCCGGTGTCCGAGCGCAGCGTCGTGCTCACCGGCATCGACGAGGTGCTCGCCCACGTCGAGTACTGGGGCGAGCACCGCCACGACATCGAGCACGAGATCGACGGCGTCGTCGTCAAGGTCGACGAGGTCGCGCTGCAGCGGCGACTCGGCTCCACGTCCAGGGCGCCGCGCTGGGCGATCGCGTACAAGTACCCGCCGGAGGAGGCCACGACCAAGCTGCTCGACATCCAGGTCAACGTCGGGCGCACCGGCCGGGTCACCCCGTTCGCGCAGATGGAGCCGGTCGTCGTCGCCGGGTCCACGGTCGCGCTGGCCACCCTGCACAACGCGCAGGAGGTCAAGCGCAAGGGCGTGCTCATCGGCGACCGCGTGGTCATCCGCAAGGCGGGCGACGTCATCCCGGAGGTGCTGGGTCCGGTCGTCGACCTGCGCGACGGCACCGAGCGCGAGTTCGTGATGCCCACCCACTGCCCGGAGTGCGGCACCGAGCTGGCCCAGCAGAAGGCGGGCGACGTCGACCTGCGCTGCCCGAACCACCGGTCCTGCCCGGCGCAGCTGCGGGAGCGGCTGTTCCACATGGCGGGGCGCGGCGCGTTCGACATCGAGGGCCTCGGGTACGAGGCGGCGGTCGCACTGCTGAAGTCGGGGGTGGTGCAGGACGAGGGCGACGTCTTCGGGCTCACGGAGGCCGACCTGCGCGACGTCGAGCTCTTCCGCAAGAAGGACGGCGAGCTGTCGGCCAACGGCCACCGCCTCCTCGCCAACCTGGGGGTGGCCAAGGACCGGCCGCTGTGGCGGGTGCTCGTGGGTCTGTCCATCCGGCACGTCGGGCCGACGGCCGCGCAGGCGCTCGCGCGCGAGTTCCGGTCGATGGACGCGATCGAGGCCGCGGCGGATGAGGCCGCCCGGGCCACCGCGGAGGCCGGGCTCGTGATCACCTCCGACGGCACGGCGGAGGACCCGGGCGACGACACGCCCGGCAGCACCGCGACTCCGGCCGCCACCGGCGCCGAGGCCGTCGCTGCCGTCACCGACGGCGAGCCCACCGCGGAGGAGCGGGCCGCCGTCGAGGAACGCGCGGCGCGCGACGCCGCTCGCGCTCAGGGCAAGGCGCTCGCCGCGGCGCTGGCCCCGATCGCGAGTGTGGAGGGCGTCGGGCCCACGATCGCGGCGGCGCTGCGCGACTGGTTCTCGGTCGACTGGCACCGGGAGGTCGTTCGCAAGTGGCGCGCCGCCGGGGTCCGGATGGTCGACGAGGTCGACGCGTCGGTGCCGCGCACCCTCGAGGGGATGTCCATCGTGATCACCGGCTCGATGGACGGCTTCTCCCGCGACGAGGCCAAGGAGGCCATCGCGGCGCGCGGTGGCCGGGCGGCGGGTTCTGTGTCGAAGAAGACCGCGTTCGTCGTCGCGGGCGAGTCGCCGGGTTCGAAGTACGACAAGGCGCTCGAGCTGGGCGTTCCGATCCTCGACGAGGCGGGCTTCCGCGTTCTGCTGGAGCGGGGCCCCGACGCCGCGAGGGGGGTGGCCACGGTCGAGTCCTGACCGGCATGATCATCTCCAGCGGGAGCACGTACGATCCGGTCGTCCGACGGCTAGGATTCCCGGGAATGGGGGTGCCAGCGTGCTGCAGGCGGTGCTGAACGGGTCGTGGCCGGCCGACGCGCACCCCCTGCTCCCGGTCACCGCGCGCCACCTCGCCCGTGACGCCCGCGCCGTCGCCGAGCTCAACATCACCTCGGTGCACGTGCACCCTCGCGACCCATCGGGAATCGAGACGCTCGACCCGGTGTTCGTCGGCGACACGGTCGCGGCCATCCGCGCGCAGGTGCCCTCGATGGAGATCGGCGTCACCACCGGCCGCTGGATCGAGCGCGACCCCCGCAAGCGGATCGAGGCCGTGCTCGCCTGGGGGCACCTCGGCGTCGGCAAGCCCGACGTGTGCTCGGTCAACGTGCACGAGAAGGGCTGGGTCGACGTCTGCGCCGCGGCCCGCTCGGTGGGCATCGGCATCGAGCTCGGGGTGTGGACCAGCGGCGACGCCGTCACGTTGCGCACCAACGGTGTGCCGCCCGGCACCACCCGGGTGCTCGCCGAGTCCACCGTCACCGACCCCAGCACCGCGGTGGCGGAGGGCCTCCGGGTCCTCCGCGCACTCGGCTCGATGCCGGTGCCGATCCTGCTGCACGGCGAGGACACGGGTGCGTGGCCGGTGCTGGAGCAGGCGATGATGCTGGGCATCGACACTCGGATCGGGTTCGAGGACGTGCTCGTCACCCCGAACGGGTATCTCGCCGCGGGCAACGACCATCTGGTCTCGGAGGCGCTCGGCATCCGCCGCAAGCTCCGGAGCAGCGGCTACCGCGTCTGAGCGCCCCACACCGGGCCTGGGCACTCGTTTTGGCTTTCGCCACAGAACTGCCCGGGTAGCCGTGGCCGGAGCCGTGGCATTGTGTGCGATGCGCGCAATAGCGTCGCCTACATGGGAGTGCTCGGCGACATCGGCAGACGAGCCCGCGGCGCGGCGGCGTGGTTCACGCAACCGCTGCTGCCCGACGACCTGCTCGGCACCCTGAACCCGCTGTGGTCCGCCACTGAACCGCACGCGCGGGTGGTGGGGCTGCGCCGGGAGGCCGCCGACACGACCACGCTGCTGCTACGCACCGGCCGGGCGCGCACCCCGCACCGGGCCGGACAGTTCGTCGGGATCGGGATCCGGCTCGACGGCGTGTGGCAGTGGCGCACCTACTCGGTCACCTCCTGCCCCGACGATCCGCTGCTGGCCGTCACGATCACGGAGGTGCCGGGCGGCACGGTGTCCGGCGCGCTCGCGCACCGCACGCCGGTGGGCGCCCTGCTGCGCATCGGACCGCCCGCCGGTGAGTTCGTGCTGCCCGAACCGGTGCCGGAGAAGCTGCTGTTCGTCACGGCGGGCAGCGGCATCACCCCCGTCATGGGCATGCTGCGCGACCTCGCAGCCACCCGGCCCGAGACGCTCGGCGGCGCCGTCGTCGTCCATTGCGACCGCACCCCCGAGGAGCTGGTGTTCGGGCCGGAGCTGCGCGCGCTCGCCGGTGCCACCGGCCTGCGGCTCGTCGAGCGGCACACGGCGGCCGACGGACGGCTCACCCCAGACGGGCTGGCCGACGCCGTCCCCGACTGGGCCGCCCGGCAGACGTGGGCCTGCGGCCCCGGCGGCCTGCTGGACGCGCTCACGGAGCACTGGTCGCGCTACGGCGACCCGGACGCGCTGCACGTCGAGCGGTTCGTGCCGCCCACCCCCGCCGCGGACACCGGCAGCGGTGGCCGCGTCACGTTCACCACGAGCGGGATCACCGCCGAAGCCGGCCCCGGCGTCCCGCTGATGGCGGCGGGCGAGGCGGCCGGCGCCCTGTTGCCGAACGGCTGCCGCATGGGCATCTGCCACACCTGCGTCGGGAAGCTGCGCTCCGGCGGAGTGTGCGACCTGCGCACCGGCGACGTGCACGACACCCCTGGCCAGAGCGTCCGCACGTGCGTCTCCGGCGCCGCGGGCGACGTCGAGATCGAGCTGTAGGAGCGGACATGCCTGACACCCCCAGCGCTGCGGCGCACCTGACCGACGAGCAGGTCGAGGCCATCGGAGCCGAGCTCGACGCGATCCGCGCCGAGGTGGTCGGCAGCCTCGGCGAGCGCGACGCCCGGTACATCCAGCGCGTGATCGCGGTGCAGCGGGCCCTCGAGGTCGGCGGCCGTGGCGTGCTGATCTTCTCGCTGTTCCCGCCCGCCTGGATCGCCGGCACGGCCGCGCTGTCGGTGGCCAAGATCCTCGACAACATGGAGATCGGGCACAACGTCCTGCACGGCCAGTGGGACTGGATGCGCGACCCGAAGATCCACTCGACGACCTGGGAGTGGGACCACGCCACGCCCGCCGAGGCGTGGAAGAAGACGCACAACTACGAGCACCACACGTTCACCAACATCCGGGGCAAGGACCGCGACCTCGGATACACGATCATGCGCATCACGCCGGAGCAGGAGTGGAAGCCGTCCAACCTGTTCCAGCCGCTCACCAACCTGGGCCTGTCGCTGATCTTCGAGTGGGGCATCGCGCTCTACGACCTCGAGCTGGACAAGGTGCGCGACGGCACCAAGCCGTGGCCGCAGGCCAAGGCGGAGCTGAAGACCTTCTGGCGCAAGAGCCGCAAGCAGCTCGCGAAGGACTACGTGCTGTTCCCGCTGCTGTCCGGCCCGGGCTTCCTGCACACGGCGCTCGCGAACCTCACCGCCAACGTCGTGCGCAACGTCTGGTCGCACGCGGTGATCTTCTGCGGGCACTTCCCGGACGGCACGGAGACGTTCGAGGAGGAGCGGCTCGAGGGTGAGACGAAGGGCCAGTGGTACGTCCGGCAGATGCTGGGCTCGGCCAACCTGTCCGGGGGCAAGCTCTTCCACATCATGACGGGCAACCTGAGCCACCAGATCGAGCACCACCTGTTCCCCGACGTCCCGAGCAACCGGTACGCGGAGATCGCGCCGAAGGTGCGGGACATCTGCGAGCGCTACGGCCTGCCGTACACCACCGGGTCGCTGCCGAGGCAGTACGGCAAGGTGCTGCGCAAGATCGCCCGCCTCGCGTTCCCCGGAGGCGGGGAGAAGGCCGCCCCGAAGTCCGGGGTCACCGCGCTCCCGGCGCGCCCGAAGCCGGTCGGCACCCCGGTCCGCCTGGCCGGCTGACGTGCCCTCGCACACCGATCGTGGTGCTCGGACACCGACTGCAGTCGGTGTCCGAGCGACGGAGTCGGTGTGCGAGTCACGCGACGGCGTGGTCCTCGGCGAAGACCTTGCGGCAGGACGGGGCGCAGAAGGCGTAGTCGACGCCGTCGTGGGTGAGCGTGAACCGCGCCGTGGCCCACTCCACGCGCATCCCGCAGATGGGGTCGACGGTGCTGCCCGCGGGGGCGGCGGGACGCTCGCCGGACTCGCGGTAGCCCCGGGTCATGAGGCGGGTGATCTCGGTGCTCGTGGTGGCCCGGCCGAGCGTGCCGAGGCAGTGCTCGCGCAGGCCGACGATCTGCACGACGCAGTGCGGGTCGCGGTACAGCCGAGTGGGGTCGGGCTCGGTGGCGGCGATCGCCTCGGTGACCATCGGCACGATGTGCCGGCCGAACTGCCGGTCGTTGCTCCACGACCGCGGCACCGTGAGTCTCACCAGGTAGCGGGGCGCCCCGTCCGGTGACGGACCACCGGTGGCCCAGGTCCCCGGCTGCCCGACCACGACGTGGACGAGCTCGCGCGCCGACTCCAGCACAGCGTCGGGCGCCGACTCCTCGGTGGTCAGGGCCAGCAGGATCTGGTCGGCCAGCTCGCGTTCGGCGTCGGCGGTCAGCGGGCGGCCCGTGACGAGCACCTCGACGGTCATCACGGCCGGTCCTCCGCCACGGCGGGGACGAGCGCGAGCAGCTCGTCGACCGACCACTGATCGTCGACGTGCGCGCCGTGCTTCGCGGCCAGCACCCGGCCGTCCGGGGCGATCAGGACGTCGGCGGGCAGGCCGAGTCGACCGCCCTCGGGGTGGGCCGGCGGAGCGGGACGGTCGCCGCGCCGGACGGCCCGCAGCTCCCGGGTGATCGCGCGGGCGATCGCCGGCCAGCCGCGCGGATCGAGCAGGGCCCGCGGTCCGCGCTCCACGCCGAACTCCCGGTACAGGATGCGGCTGGGGTCGGCGACGACGTCCAACGGGAGGTCCGAGGTGTAGGGACGCAGGGCGTCGGCGCTGGAGTGGAAGACGACGACCTCGTGGATCCCGACGGCCTCGATCTCGGCAAGCCGGTTGGCCACCGAACGCAGGTGCAGGTTGCAGACCGGGCACCCGGCGAACCGGCGGAACTGCAGGTGGACGAGGCGCTCCGGGTGGGGGACCGGCACGCGGGCGCCGGAGACGGTGTCGAGCGTGCGGGCGGGCACGGTGGCGGGTGACGGCATCGACGGCTCCTTAAGAGTACAAGGTACGCGTACGTCCAGTATGCGCGTACCTTGTACGCTGTCAAGCCGTGCCCCGACCCCGCTCGCTCACCGACGACCAGCTGGTCGCCGCCGCGCTCGCCGTCGTCGACCGCGACGGACTGTCGGCGCTGACGATGCGCGCCGTCGCGAAGGAGCTCGGCGTGGCCACGATGGGCCTGTACCGCTACGTCGCCGACCGGCAGGCGCTGGAGCTGCTGGTCGTCGACCACGTGTTCCGCTCGGTCGACCTGGCGCTGCCGGACGCCGGCTGGCAGGAGCGCGTCCACGTACTGCTGGACCGCATGCGCGTGGCCGTGGCGCGGCATCCCGCGGTGGTTCCGCTGGTGTTGCGGCACCGGCAGGCCGCGCCCGCCTCGCTGCGTCTGATCGAGGCCATGCTGGCGGTGCTCACCGACGGCGGCTTCGACGGCACCGACCGGGTGCTCGCCCAGCGCACGCTGATCGGCCACCTGCTCGGATTCCTGCAGAACGAGCACTTCGCCGCGCTGTCGGGGCCCGGCACGATCGTGATGTCCGAGCTGTCACCCGACGAGTACCCGTTGCTCGCGCGCACGGCCACCGATGCCCGGTCGGTGTCGCCCGACGAGGAGTTCCGGCGTGGGCTCGACATCGTCCTGCGTGGGCTCGTCACGAACCGAGCCCGTGCTGATGGGCCGGTCCCGTGATCGGCAGGTCGGTGCGAGAACGGTTGAATTCAGCCGCGTTCGCGCCGAGCCGCTGATCACGGCGGCGTGGGGTGCGTTGCGGAACGCGCCTGGCGAACAGGGCGTCGACCGTGGCGAACTCGGCCTTCACCCGGTCGGCTGGCACTCGACCCCTGTCAGGTGGCCGTCGTCACCCGCGCCCGCGACACCGAACGCGTCCGCTCACGATGAGGAGACCGGCTCGCAGGCCGGGCCGGTGCGCAGGGCCACCGCCACCTCCAGGCGGGCCGTGGGGTCGTCGAGCGCCCCGCTGAACGTCTCGCGCAGGGAGGCGAGGCGGTAGCGCACGGTCTGCGGGTGCACGTGCAGCGCGGCGGCCGTGGCGGTGACGTCGCCATGGGCGTCCAGCCATGCGCGCAGGGTCTCCTCGGCGCGTGCGGCGGCGCCGGCCGGCAGGGCGCGCAGCGGGGCCAGTGCGCGCTCGGCGAGGGCGGCGGCGAGCTCAGGGGCCGCCGCGAGCAGCAGCGGAAGGAAGTGCTCGTCGGCTCGGACGAGGGGCGTGTCGCCGTCCAGCCGGCCTGCGGCGTGCAGCGGCCACGCGGCCTGGGCCAGCCCGGTCGAGCGGTGTGCGTTCGCGGGTTCCACCACCGGTCCGAGCACGGCCCGCCGTGCACCTGTGGCGCCGCGGACGCGGTCCAGCCAGGCCGAGTCCGCCTCGCCACGCGCGGCCACGATGACGAGCCCCACCGGGTCCAGGTCGGCGCCGACCGCGCCGGGCAGACGGGCGGCGACGGCCACCGCGTCCTCCACGACGAGCGCCGCGACCCGGGCCGGCACGGTCCAGCCCGCCGCCGCGGCGGCCCGTTCCAGCTCGGCGGCCACGGGCGGCGTCGGGCGGGCGAGCAGCTCCACGAGCGCATGCCGGCGGGCCTGCAACGATCCCGCCTGGCTGGCCTCTTCGTCCGCCCAGCCGGCCACGGACGCGGCGCTGATCTGCTCGATGTAGCCGAACAGCGCCTCGGCCAGGCTGAAGATCACCTCCGGGGGCAATCTCCGCGCGGTGGTGCTGGCGGCGAGGCGCTGCCACAGCGTTCGCGTCCCCACCTGGTACGCGGTCTGCAAGGCCGCGAGCGTGCGGCCCTCCCGGTGCTCCAGCTGGCCGAGCGCGCGGTACACGGTGGCGTCGTCGAGGGGGTCGTCGCGGCCCAGCAGATCGAGGAACTGACCCAGCGCCACCGAGACGCCCTCGGTGATCCGGGCGCCGAAGCGCCCGGTGAGCGGCCGGGCGTACTCGGGAACCTCCGCGCGGACGGCGGCGATGATGCCGTCGATCGTGCCGGCGAGCTCGGGCCGCAGCGCGGTGCCGACCCAGCTCGGTACCCGGGACCAGGGGCGGTCCATCGCCACTGCCACTTACGGCCCGAGGACGGTGACGACGATGCCCGTGAGGTGGGTGAGGCGCGCCAGCTCCGAGGGGCGGAACGCGGGCCCGCCGGGCCGCCCGACGACGAGCGCCCGGTCCTTCGGGCCGAACGGCGCCGCGGCGAGCTCGGTGTCGAGCGCGCTCCACGGCTCCGGCACCCAGTGCACCTCGGGATCCAGCACCGTCGCCTTCTCCAGTGGCAGCCACGGCAGGTCGCCCGCGCGCGTCTCGGGAGCGGCGGAGCTCTCCGCGAGCCGGTAGGACGAGCCGTTCTCGCGCGCCGCGATGAGCGCCCAGCCGGCCCGGAAGATCCGTGGCACGCCGTCGGCGAGCAGCTGGAGCCCGTTGTCGGGGTCGCCGGCGATCTGGTCGATCAGCTCCAGCTCGCGGTGGGTCTCGAGCCTGCCCGAGTGGGGCCGGACCGACTCGACCTCCACGCCCGGCACCGACTCGGCGGCCGTGATGAGCACGTCCGGCGGCCGGCCGTGCGGCAGTTCGACGGCGAGGTCGTCCACCGCATGGCCCTGGCCGCGTTCCACCACGTCGACGCCGAGGATGTCTGCACCCGCGTTGCCCAGCGCGGTGGCCACAGCCCCGAGGCTGCCCGGCTTGTCCGGAAGCACGACCCGGAGCAGGAACGACACACCACACGTCCTCTCGCGTACACGCCCCCCACCGCGGGACTGCTCCCGCCGCAGTCGGGGCGGTTCACGCGGCGGCACTGCTCCCCGGATTGTGTCAGGAGCGGGCGGTTTCGGCACGACATCCGGTACGGACGACAGCCCGTACCTGCCCCGCTACTAGACTCTCAGGGGTCGATGCCGGCGCCTGGCGCGGTATCGGGATCGCCATCGTCCGCACCGGTTGCGGGCCTCCGCACGCACACCGTCCTGGAGGGACATGTCCGCCGAATCCGCGGCAGCGCACATCAGCCGGGAGGAGGTTGCTCACCTCGCCCGGCTCTCCCGGCTCGCCGTCACCGACGACGAGCTGGACGTCTTCGCCGGCCAGCTCGAGGTGATCCTCGGTGCGGTCGCCCGCGTCGGCGAGGTCGCCGCCGACGACATCCCGCCCACCTCCCACGCGGTGCCGCTGCAGAACGTGTTCCGCCCCGACGAGCTGCGCCCCGGCCTGACCCAGGAGCAGGCGCTGGCCTGTGCCCCCGCCGCGGAGGACGGCCGCTTCCGCGTCCCGCAGATCCTGGGGGAGGAGGCATGAGCGAGCTCACGCGGATGACGGCGGCCGAGCTGGCCGCGACGATCCACTCCCGCGAGGTGTCGGCCGTCGAGGTCGCACAGGCCCACCTCGACCGGATCGCGGCCGTCGACGGGCGGGTGCACGCGTTCCTGCACGTCGCGGCCGACGCAGCGCTCGCCTCGGCGGCGATGGTGGACGAGGGCCTCGCCGCGGGCAACCCGCCCGCGTCGCCGCTGGCCGGTGTGCCGCTGGCGCTCAAGGACGTGTTCACCACGATCGACATGCCCACCACGGCGGGCTCGAAGATCCTCGACGGGTGGCACCCGCCCTACGACGCCACGGTCACGGCCCGCTTGCGGGCGGCCGGGATCACGATCCTGGGCAAGACCAACATGGACGAGTTCGCGATGGGCTCGTCCACCGAGTACTCGGCGTTCGGGCCCACCCGCAACCCGTGGGACACCACCCGCGTGCCGGGCGGGTCCGGTGGCGGCTCGGCGGCGGCGCTCGCCGCGTTCGAGGCGCCGCTCGCGATCGGCACCGACACCGGCGGCTCGATCCGCCAGCCGGCCGCGTTCACCGGCACCGTCGGCGCCAAGCCCACCTACGGTGGCGTCTCCCGCTACGGCCTGATCGCCTGCGCGTCCTCGCTCGACCAGGGCGGCCCCTGCGCCCGCACGGTGCTCGACACCGCGCTGCTGCACGAGGTGATCGCCGGGTACGACCCCATGGACTCCACCTCGATCGACCAGCCGGTGCCCGGGGTCGTCGACGCCGCACGCCGCGGCGCCGACGCCGACCTGTCCGGGCTGCGCGTCGGGGTGGTCCGCGAGCTGTCCGGCGAGGGCTACCAGCCCGGCGTGCGCGCGTCCTACGAGGACGCCCTGCGCCGGCTGGAGAAGCTCGGCGCGGAGCTGGTGGAGGTCTCCTGCCCGCACTTCGAGTACGGGCTGGCGGCGTACTACCTGATCCTGCCCAGCGAGGTGTCGTCCAACCTCGCCCGGTTCGACGCCATGCGCTACGGCCTGCGCGTCGAGCACGGGGCGTCGGCCGAGGAGGTCATGGCCGCCACCCGCGAGGCCGGGTTCGGCCCCGAGGTGAAGCGCCGGGTCATCCTCGGCACGTACGCGCTCTCGTCCGGCTACTGGGACGCCTACTACGGGCAGGCCCAGAAGGTGCGCACGCTCATCAGCCGCGACTTCGCCGCGGCGTTCGAGCGGGCCGACGTGCTGGTCTCGCCGACAGCGCCGACCACCCCGTTCAAGATCGGCGACAAGGTCGACGACCCGCTCGCCATGTACCTCAACGACCTCGCCACGATCCCGACCAACCTGGCGGGCACCGCGGCGATGTCGGTGCCGTCCGGTCTCGCCGACGACGGCCTGCCGGTCGGCCTGCAGGTCATGGCGCCCGCGCTGGGCGAGGCCGTCATGTACCGGGTGGCGGCGGCGTTCGAGGCCGCGCGCAACTCCGAGGGCGGCACCGTGATCGATCGCATCCCTTCGCTGGAGGTTCCGTCGTGAGTGCGCCGACGCTCGTCGACTACGCCGATGTGCTGGAGCGCTTCGACCCGGTGCTCGGGCTCGAGGTGCACGTCGAGCTCAACACGCAGACCAAGATGTTCTGCGGCTGCCCCACCGCGTTCGGGGCGGAGCCGAACACCCAGGTGTGTCCGGTGTGCCTGGGGCTGCCGGGGGCGCTGCCGGTGGTCAACCGCTCCGCGGTGGAGTCGGCGATCCGGATCGGGCTGGCGCTGAACTGCACGATCGCGCCGTGGGGCCGGTTCGCGCGGAAGAACTACTTCTACCCGGACATGCCGAAGAACTTCCAGACGTCCCAGTACGACGAGCCGATCGCCGTGAACGGGTACCTGGACGTGCCGCTCGACGACGGCTCGGTGTTCCGCGTGGAGATCGAGCGCGCGCACATGGAGGAGGACACCGGCAAGTCGCTGCACGTCGGCGGTGCCACCGGGCGCATCCACGGCGCCGAGTACTCCCTGCTCGACTACAACCGGGCGGGCGTCCCGCTGATCGAGATCGTCACCAAGCCGGTCGTCGGCACGGGCGAGCGGGCGCCCGAGGTCGCGCGCGCCTACGTCACGGCGCTGCGCGACCTGCTGCGTGCCCTCGGCGTCTCCGACGTGCGCATGGACCAGGGATCGCTGCGCTGCGACGCGAACGTGTCGCTCATGCCGAAGGGCGCGACCGAGTTCGGCACCCGCACCGAGACCAAGAACGTCAACTCGCTGCGGTCGGTGGAGCGGGCCGTCCGGTACGAGATGACGCGCCAGGCGGGCGTGCTGCTCGCCGGCGAGCGCGTGACCCAGGAGACGCGGCACTTCGACGAGTCCACCGGCACGACCTCGGCGGGACGGACGAAGGAGACCGCCGAGGACTACCGGTACTTCCCGGAGCCCGACCTGGTGCCGATCGCGCCGCCCGCGGAGTGGATCGAGGAGCTGCGCGCCACGCTGCCCGAGCTGCCGTGGGAGCGCCGCCGCCGGATCACGGCCGAGTGGGGGCTCACCGACCTGGAGCTGCGGGACCTCGTCAACGCCGGGGCGCTCGACCTCATCGAGTCCACGGTCGCGGCGGGCGCCCCCGCTGGTGAGGCCCGTTCGTGGTGGGTCTCGTACCTGACGCAGCAGGCAAACGCCCGTGGCGTCGAGCTGGCAGGGCTCCCGATCACCCCGGCTCAGGTGGCGCGGGTGATCGCGCTCGTGGCGGCGGGCGAGCTGTCCAACAAGCTGGCTCGCCAGGTGGTCGACGGCGTGCTGGCCGGCGAGGGGGAGCCCGACGACGTCGTCGCGGCACGTGGCCTCGCCGTCGTCTCCGACGACACCGCGCTGCTCGCCGCCGTCGACGAGGCCCTCGCGGCCCAGCCGGACGTCGCCGAGAAGATCCGCGGTGGCAAGGTCCAGGCCGCGGGTGCCATCGTCGGGGCGGTCATGAAGGCGACGAAGGGCCAGGCCGACGCCAAGCGCGTGCGGGAGCTGGTCATCGAGCGCTGCAGCTGAGCGGGCCGGCTCGGGGGCGGGGCCGGTCGGCACCGGCTGCGCGTCCGGCTCCTGATCAGCCGCCTCCCGGGCTCAGTCCATACCCCCACCCGGTGCGAGCGGCAGGATGCGGACGACACGGTCGTCCGAGGACACCGGGTAGCCCCCCGCCCTGTTGACGGTGCCGAGCCACAGCAGGCCGTCGGGCGCCGTCGTGGCCGCGGAGAGCCGCCCGTAGGTCTCCTGCAGCAGGGTCTCGGGGGCCCCGACGAACTGGTTCTTCGGGTCGGTCCGGATCACGAACAGCGACTGCGGACGCACCTGGGCAACGGCGACTGCTCCGTCCTGCGCCGTGCAGCCCGCCACGCCGGGCCGGTCCGGCCAGCGCCACGCCGGGGCCGGGAGCTGGCCGGGCACGATCAGGTGCAGCGCGTCCTCTCCCACCCGCCGGTCGGTGACCCAGGCCGCGCCGCGTCGCGGATCGATGCAGATCCCGCCGGGGGACTGCAGCCCGGAGCTCATCGTCGGCGAGAGGGGGTCCGGGTTGCCCTTGGCCGGACGGCCCTGCAGGTCGATGCGCAGGAGCTTCCCGGCCAGGGAATCGGGAGCGGGGACGGGTTGGCCCGCGTTGCCGGTGGCCACGAGCAGCGAGCCGTCGTCGTCGACGGCGAGCGCGCCGCCGTTGTTCGCCGGGCCGCGGGGGATGCCGGTGAGGACGGGTTTGGCGGGCTCGCCCGCCGCGAGCCGGACGACGCGGTTGTCCTCCGGCGTGGTGATGTAGGCGTAGACGAGCTGGTCCTCGATGTAGGACGGCGACAGCACCAGCCCGGTGAGGCCACCGCCGCCGGTCGTGTCCACCGGCACGGTGGCCACCAGTTCCGGCTCGCTGCCCTGCTCGATCCGCAGCACCCGCCCGGTGCGCCGCTCGCCGACCAGCGCGGAGGCAGCGTCCGGGAGGACGGCGATGGCGCCGACCGGATCCAAGCAGGTGGCGACGACCTGAGGGTCGGGGTCCTGGCAGCCCGACGGCGCCTGCTGCGGACCGGTCTGCCCCTCTTCGCCCGGCGGCTGTGGGGTCTGGGGCGCGGGCGAGGGCTCGGGCACCTGCGGTGGCCCGCCCAGCTCGCCTGCGCCCTCGAGCTGCTCGTGCCACTCGCGCGGGCCCTGCTCGGGGAACGTGGCGCACCCGCCGAGCGTCAGCACGAGCAGCGCCGCCGCGGCCGTGCGCCGCACCCGTCCTCCCACGAGGTCCAGGCTATGTGGCTGCGGGTGAGCGGCCGGTGAATAGTGCCGGGGCGTCGCCGTCCACCAGGCTCGCTCCACCGTCGGGGATCCGCACGGCAGCAAAGCCACTTTGCTGGCACGCGTTCCAGCAAAGTGGCATTGCTGACGTTCAACCCGGCTACGCTCGGGCGCCATGAGCGACCAGCCCACGTCGATCCTGCCCGGCGCGGGCGGGTTCGGTTCCCCGGAGCCCGCGCAGACGCGGCCCAATCGCAGGCCGCTGGCGTGGAATCCCGGTACCGACATCGGGCTGCTCCTGCTGCGTTTCGCGGTCGGTGGCACGTTCTTCGCCCACGGGATGCAGATCGTGTCCGGCCTGTGGGGCGGCCCGGGCATCGACGGGTTCGCGCGCACCCTGGAGGGCTTCGCGTACCAGCAGCCCGTCGTCCTGGCCTGGGTCGCCGGGCTCACGGCGGTGGTCGGCGGCGCGTTGGTGGTGCTCGGCTTCCTGACTCCGCTCGCGGCGACCGGGCTGCTCGCACTGATGATCAACTCGGTCGCGGTCAAGTTCGGGAACGGGTTCTTCATCGCCTCGCCCGCCGGGGCGAACGCGGTGGAGCTCGACGTGGTGCTGGGACTGGCCGCGGCCGGGCTCGCGCTCACCGGGGCCGGCCGGATCGCCGTGGACAAGGGGCGCACCTGGAACCTGCGCCCCGCTCCGTGGGGGGTTCTCGCCCTGGTGATCGGCCTGGCGGCCGGTGTGCTGGTGCTCGTACTGCTCCGGTGACGCCCCCACCGCCGGATTCCGCGTGGCTGCAGGCGGTGGCGCGGTGGGCGGGAGCGCCGGTGACGGTGACCGCGCGGGCGCCGCTCGCGGGCGGGTACGTCGCCGCCGCCGTCGAGCGCGTCGACCTGGATGCCGGTGACCGTCCCGCGGTGGTCGTCCTCAAACGGGCGCGGCCGAGCGAGGTGGCGGCGATGCGCGCGCTGGGGGTGGTGGCCGGCGTGGACCGGCCCCGCCTGCTCGCCACCGGCCGCGACCGGCACGGCCCATGGCTGGTCATGCCCTTCTACGCGGGCCCGGCGCTGGACGGCGGCGAGGTCCCCGCCGAGGTGTGGGACGTGCTCGGCCGCGTGCACACCCACTGGCACGGCAAGCGGCCGCGGGGTGTGCCCGTTGTCGACGCGCGCTGGTGGTGGGGGATGGTCACCGGGCACACGCTGCCCGCCGTCCGCGGCGCGCGCGATCGCACCGGCGACGCGCGGCTCGCCGAGATCGTCGGGCTGCTCGAGGCCTGGTCCACCGACGCCCGCCTGCGTACCGCGCTCGCACTGCTCCCGCGCACGCTCACGCACGGCGATGCGCACCGCGGCAACGTGCTGCTCGCCCCCGGCGGGGCGGTGCTGATCGACTGGGGGAACGCCCGCGTCGCACCGGCCGGGCTGGACGTCGCGACGCTGGCCGCGCAAGGAGTTGCGGCGCCCTCCGCGTACCACCCGCCGGCCCTCCCGCCCGCGCTGCGGGAGGTCGAGCGGCTCTGGGCGCAGGTCCAGGTGCACGTGCAGTACCTCGGCTTCGCCGCCGACCACCTGGGCGCCGCCCGCGTCACCGACATGGTCGAGACGGCCGCCCGCGCGCTCGACGAGCTCGGTCCTGCCCTGCAACGCTGCGGTCATGCCGCGCTTCGGCCCGATGTACGGCCCTGACGTCACGTTCCTCGGCATCGACCGCTGCACGATCGACGAGCCCGGCAGCTACGCGGGTGCCGACGTCGTCGTGCTCGGCGCGCCGTTCGACGGTGGCACGTCGCACCGGCCCGGCACGCGCTTCGGCCCGCAGGCGATCCGGACGACCGACTACCTGCCGCACGACCGGAGCCGCCCCAGCCTCGCCCTGCGGGTGGACGGGTTGCAGGACCTGCACGTGCTCGACGCCGGCGACGTGGAGATGTTCTCCGGCGATGCCGAGCGAAGCCTGCGGGTGCTCGAGGAGGCCGTCACGACGGTGGCGCGGAGCGGCGCGCTGCCGCTGGTCCTCGGCGGCGACCACGCCATCGCCTTCGCCGACGCGAAGGGGGTGGCCAACCACCACGGCCACGGCCGCGTCTCGATGATCCACTTCGATGCGCACGCCGACACCGGCGACATCCAGTCCGGCTCGCTGTGGGGGCACGGCGCGCCGATGCGCAGGCTGATCGAGTCCGGCGCGCTGCGCGGCGACCGTTTTCTGCAGCTCGGGCTGCGCGGGTACTGGCCCGGGCCGGAGACGCTCGCGTGGATGGCCGAGCAGGGCATGCGCTCGTTCGAGATGACCGAGATCGGTGCCCGGGGCCTGACGGCCTGCCTCGACGAGGCCTTCGCGATCGCCACGGACGAGTGTGAGGGCGTCTTCCTGTCCGTCGACATCGACGTCTGCGACCCCGGTCACGCCCCCGGCACCGGCACACCGGAACCGGGTGGGTTCTCGGCCCGGCAGCTGCTCGACTCCGTGCGCCGCATCTGCATGGAGCTGCCGGTCGTCGGCATCGACGTCGTCGAGGTCTCGCCGCCCCACGACCACGCCGACATCACCGCTGCGCTGGCCAACCGCGTGGTGCTGGAGGCGCTGTCGGGCCTGGCCTGGAAGAAGCGGGGGACCGGCCACGACCCGACCCGTCCCCTGCTGGACGGCCGTTAGGCGAACGCGCCCCCGGCGCCGAACGCCAGCTTCGCGAAGCGTTCGCCGATGCGCTGGTGGGTGGCGGCATCCGGGTGCAGCCCGTCGGGCAGGGGCAGCTCGGCGAAGTCGGCCTCGCCGTAGAGGACGCGGCCGTCGAGGTGGTGCAGGTTCGGGTCGTCGGCGGCCCGCTGCTCCACGATCCGGGCCAGCTCCTCGCGGATGACCCGCAGCGTGAGCTTCCCGGCGGCGCGCTCCGCCGGGTCGCCGGTGGCCCGGAACTGCAGGGTCCCGGTGCTGAGGTCGGCGGCGCCCGGGCCCGGCGTGTCCTCGTGGATGGGGCAGAGCAGGGGCGAGACGACCAGCAGCGGCGTGCTGGGGTGGCCCTCGCGGATGGTGTCGAGGAAGCCGTGCACGGCGGGGGTGAAGGCGCGCAGCCGCATCAGGTCGGCGTTGACCAGGTTGATGCCGAGCTTGACACTGACCAGGTCCGCCGGGGTGTCGCGGATGGTGCGGGCCGTGAACGGATCGAGCAGCGCGCTGCCGCCCAGGCCGAGGTTCACCAGGTCGACGCCGCCGAGCGACGCGGCCAGTGCGGCCCAGGTCGTGGTGGGGCTCGCGGCGTTCGAGCCGTGGCTGATCGAGCTGCCGTGGTGCACCCACACCCTGCGGCCGCCCGGCGGCACCGCCTCGACCGGGGCGTTGCTGCGCAGGGCGACCAGTTCGGTGATCTCGTTGTACGGCAGCCAGATCTCGACGTCCTTCACCCGCTCGGGGAGGCCGCTGAACCGAATGGTCCCCACCGGGCCGGGCTGGGTCTCCGCGGTACCGGTGGCCATGTCGAGCACCAGGAGGTTGCCACCGGTCCCCGTCGCCCGGCCGGCGAGGCGGCCGTCGACGAGCAGGTCGTACACCCCGTCGGCGCGCGGTGGGATGCCCCGGTAGGTGGGCCTGGTGCGCAGCGTGTCCAGCTCGACGGCGGTGGCTCGGGTCCGGAACACCAGGCGCACGCCGGACGGCTGGGCCTCGGCCATCGCCAGCTGCCCGTCCCCGCACTGGGCGCGAGCCCGCGCCGGGAGCCGGTGCGGCAGCAGGCCGTGCTCGGTGCGCTCCAGTTCGAGCGCACCGCGCAGGAGGCCGGCGGTGACCGGTGTGGTGATCCAGCTCGTCCGACTCACGGGACCTGCCGCACGGCTCCCTTGTCGGCGCTGGTGGCCAGGGCCGCGTAGGCGCGCAGCGCCTTGCTGACCGGCCGGTCGCGCTCCTTCGGCTGCCACGGCCGCTCGCTCGCGTCCATCTTGGTGCGCCGCTCGGCGAGCACCTCGTCGGGGACCTCGACCTCGAGCAGCCGCGCCCTGACGTCGATGAGAACGGTGTCGCCGTCCTCGATCAGGCCGATCACGCCGCCGCTCGCGGCCTCGGGGGAGATGTGCCCCACCGAGATGCCGCTGGAGCCGCCGGAGAACCGGCCGTCGGTGATCAGGGCGCACTTCGCACCGAGGCCCGAGCCCTTGAGGAACGCGGTGGGGTGCAGCATCTCCTGCATCCCGGGGCCGCCTGCTGGTCCCTCGTAACGCACGACGAGCACGTCGCCGGGCTGGATCTGCTTGGTGAGGATGACCGACACGGCCTCCTCCTGGCTGTCCACCACCCGCGCCGGGCCCTCGAAGCGCCAGATGTCCTCGGGGATGCCCGCAGTCTTGATCACGGCGCCGTCCGGGGCGATGTTGCCGCGCAGCACGGCCAGCCCGCCGTCCGCGGTGTAGGCGTGGGCGACGTCGCGGATGCAGCCGCCCTCCGCGTCGGTGTCGAGCGACGACCAGCGGTTCTCGGTGGAGAACGCCTCGGTGGTGCGCACGCCGCCGGGCGCGGCGTGGAACAGCTCCACGGCCTTCTCCGACGCCGAGCCGCTGCGGATGTCCCACTCCGAGAGCCACCGCGCGAGCGTCGGCGCGTGCACGGTGTGCACGTCCTCGTGCAGCAGGCCGGCCCGCCACAGCTCGCCGAGGATGGCCGGGATGCCGCCTGCGCGGTGCACGTCCTCCATGTGGTAGCTGGAGTTCGGCGAGACCTTGGCCAGGCACGGCACGCGGCGCGAGACCTCGTCGATCGCCGCGAGGTCGAAGTCGATCTCACCTTCCTGCGCTGCTGCGAGGATGTGCAGCACCGTGTTCGTGGAGCCGCCCATCGCGACGTCGAGCGCCATCGCGTTCTCGAACGCGTGCCGGTTGGCGATCGAGCGCGGCAGCACGGACGCGTCGTCCTCGCCGTACCAGCGCTTCGCGAGCGCCATCACGGTGCGGCCCGCCTCGAGGAACAGTTCGCGGCGCGCGGCGTGGGTGGCCAGGGTGGAACCGTTGCCGGGCAGGGCGAGGCCGAGCGCCTCGGTGAGGCAGTTCATCGAGTTGGCGGTGAACATGCCCGAGCACGAGCCGCACGTGGGGCACGCCGAGCGCTCGACCTCGGTGAGGCCGGCCTCGTCCACCTGCGACGACGCCGAGGCGGCGATCGCGGTGATCAGGTCGGTGGGCGCCTGGGCGACCCCGCCGACGACGACGGCCTTGCCGGCCTCCATCGGCCCACCCGAGACGAAGACGGTGGGGATGTCGAGCCGCATCGCGGCGTTGAGCATGCCCGGGGTGATCTTGTCGCAGTTGGAGATGCAGACGAGCGCGTCGGCGGCGTGGCCGTTGACCATGTACTCGACGGCGTCGGCGATCACCTCGCGCGAGGGCAGCGAGTAGAGCATCCCGCCGTGCCCCATCGCAATGCCGTCGTCCACGGCGATGGTGTTGAACTCCCGCGCCACGCCGCCCGCCTCGCGGACGGCACCGGCGACGAGGTCGCCGAGGTCCTTGAGGTGTACGTGCCCGGGCACGAACTGGGTGTAGGAGTTGGCGATCGCGACGATCGGCTTGCCGAAGTCGTCGTCCCCCATGCCGGTGGCGCGCCAGAGCGAGCGCGCTCCGGCGGCGTTGCGACCGTGGGTGGTGACTCGGGACCGGAGTGCCGGCACGTCTCTTCCTCTCGCTGGGCCGGAAGTGCGCGCTGACTCCGCGGGTGCGGTGGCTCGGCGGCGTCGCTGCGCTCCGCGCGGGCAGGACCGGACGCGTGGTCGGGCGGGCCGCTAGCGGGATCGACTCCACGTTACGCGTCGGGCGAAGCCCTTCTTGACGGGCGGTCCTCCGCGGAGGACAATTTCTAACTGTGTTAGGCGAAGCTACTGCTGATTGGCAGAGCAAACGACGTGAGGCAGCACGGCAGGAGATCCTCTCAGCCGCATGGGCCGTCGCGCGGGAGAACGGGCTGGCCGCGCTGACCCTGCGCGAGGTCGCGGCGCGCGTCGGCATGCGGGCACCGTCGCTGTACTCGCACTTCTCGTCGAAGAACGCGATCTACGACGCGATGTTCGGGCAGGCATGGCGCTCCTACGAGGAGCTGACCGACGGCGTCGTCCTCCCGGCGCAGCCGCGTGCGGCGCTCCGGGCGATGGCCAGGCGGTTCTTCGAGTTCGCGGTGGCGGACCTCCCCCGCAACCAGCTGATGAACCAGCGCACGATCCCCGGCTTCACCCCGAGCCCGGAGAGCTACGCCCCCGCCGTACGGGTCGTCGAACGCCTCCGCTCCGACATGGCCGGCATGGGGATCACCGACGACGGGGACGTCGACCTCTTCATCGCGCTCGTCGGCGGGCTCGCCGACGCCCAGTGGGCCAACGACCCGGGCGGTACGCGCTACGCCCGGCTCCTCGACCGCGCCGTCGACATGTACGCCGACGCGCTCCACCTTCCGCAGGTCGACGATGACCAGGAGGAGACATGACCACCACCCGAACCCGCTCGGCCGCCCCACCGCGCCGGTCCGCCCTCGACCGTGACACGGCGATGCGGCTCGCCGCCACCGAGTACGGCCGCTACCTCGAACAGCTGCGTTCCCTGGACGCGGCCGAGTGGACGCGCCCGACCGACTGCCCGGCGTGGGACGACGTCCGGGCCATGGCAGGGCACTGCCTCGGGATGGCGCAGTTCGCCGCCTCGCTCAAGGTCATGGCGCGGCAGAACGTCACCGCGACCCGCCACGGCGGGGTGTTCATCGACGCGCTCACCGGCCTGCAGGTGCAGGAGAACGCCGGCCTGAGCACGGAGGAGCTCCTCGCGCGCTACGCGGAGGTCGCGCCCCGGGCGGTGCGGGGCAGGCGCCGCCGGTGCGCCGTCATGGGCGCGGCGCCGATGCCGGGCACCCAGGCCATCGGTGGGGTGCCGGAGCGCTGGACGTTCGGGTACCTGTTCGCCACGATCCTCACGCGCGACACCTGGATGCACCGCGTCGACACCGCACGTGCCACGGGCCGCGACCTCGTGCTCACGCCGGAGCACGACGGGGCGATCGTCGCCGACGTCGTTGCCGAGTGGGCCGGCCGGCACGGACAGCCCTACGCCCTCACGCTGACCGGCCCCGCCGGCGGGCGCTGGAGCTCGGGGAACGGCCCCGAGCTGGAGTCGGATGCGATCGAGTTCTGCCGGGTGCTGTCCGGTCGCGGCCACGGCGAAGGCCTGCTCGGCGTGGAGGTGCCCTTCTAGACCGGCGAGATTCCGACGACCGGCGCGTTGGTCGGATAGGTTCCGACGAGCGCGCCGCTCGTCGGAATGGTGCCGGGCTACTCGCCGCTCGTCGCAGGGTCGGGGAGGCGGCCGCCGCTCACCGCGGCGAGCCGGGGCAGGTCGCGCACGTGCACGGCCGGGAGCGCGAGCTCGGAACCGTCGGCGAGCACGGCGCTGACGCGGGCCGAAGCGGGGTTGCGGGCACGCGCGAGGTGCACCTTCGCGATGTCGCTCCACGGCACCTCGCGGCCGCCGACCATCCGGCGGACCGAGACGGTCTCGGGGTCGGCGACGGTGCGGACCCGCAGCGTCCACACGATGATCCCGATCGGGACCAGGTAGATCAGCCACAGGTACGGCCCGGCCCACGCCACCGGGGTGGCGCAGACGGCGAACGTCAACGCCGCCAGCACGACGAGCGGGGAGACGCGGAAGACGGCGCGCGGTGGGGACTCGGGCTGGGCGCTCACGCCCATCATGGTCGCACCGCACTGATGTTCCTGAACGTGGCATTCCTCAACCTGGGGAACTCGCGTGTGGATGGCGGGATCCTCCAGCGCCCGCTTCGGGAGACCCCACAATCCCACGATCTGGTACGTGCGTCTCACGGAATTGACGCGCCGACGATCGGGCGGCTAGCGTCGCCGTCATGTCCGCCATCCGGGTGCTCGTACTTCTCAGGCGCGTCCACGCCTGAGCGAGCCCTCGGTCGTCGACGCGCCACCCTCGTTCCGTCAGCCCGACGGTCGAGGGTTTTTTTCTGTCCGGATCCCGACCCCCATGCGGAGCGATCAGCAGATGACCACCGCAACGCCCCGATCCGGCCCGGTCCCCGGGCCGCCGGCCCCCAAGCCGGGGCCGCCTCCGGGCCGCCAGGGCCAGCCCACCACCGCGGGCCAGTCCTCAACCGCAGGCCAGCCGGTACGGCGCATCGAGGAGGTGCCGATGACCGGTGCCCAGTCGCTCGTGCGCTCGCTCGAGGAGGTGGGCTGCGAGGTCGTCTTCGGCATCCCGGGCGGCACGATCCTCCCGGCGTACGACCCGCTGCTCGACTCCACGAAGGTGCGGCACGTGCTCGTGCGCCACGAGCAGGGCGCAGGCCACGCCGCCACCGGCTACGCCCAGGCCACCGGCAAGGTGGGCGTCTGCATGGCGACCTCGGGTCCGGGTGCCACGAACCTGGTCACCCCGATCGCCGACGCGCACATGGACTCGATCCCCGTGGTTGCGATCACCGGTCAGCAGAGCCGCCCGCTGATCGGCACGGACGCGTTCCAGGAAGCCGACATCACCGGCATCACCATGCCGATCACCAAGCACAACATGCTCGTGACCGACGCGACGGAGATCCCGCGCGCGATCATGGAGGCGTTCCACCTGGCGTCCACGGGCCGACCCGGCCCGGTGCTGGTGGACATCCCGAAGGACGTGCTGCAGGAGAAGACCACGTTCTCCTGGCCGCCGGAGATGAAGCTGCCCGGCTACCGGCCGACGACCCGGCCGCACGGCAAGCAGATCCGCGAGGCGGCCAAGCTCATGTGCTCGGCCAGGCAGCCCGTGCTCTACGTCGGCGGCGGCGTGCTCAAGGCCGAGGCCACGGCCGAGCTGCTCGAGCTGGCCGAGCTCACCGGCATCCCGGTCGTCACCACGCTGATGGCGCGCGGCGCCTTCCCGGACGGCCACCAGCAGCACGTCGGGATGCCGGGCATGCACGGCACGGTCGCCGCCGTGGCGGCCATGCAGCGGGCCGACCTGCTGGTGGCACTCGGCGCCCGGTTCGACGACCGGGTCACCGGGCAGCTGTCGACGTTCGCGCCGCACGCCGCCGTCGTGCACGCCGACATCGACCCGGCGGAGATCTCGAAGAACCGCCGCGCGGACGTCCCGATCGTGGGCGACTGCAAGGAGGTCATCACCGAGCTGATCGACGCCGTGCGCGCCGAGCGGGCCGCCGGCACGGCCGACCTCACGCCGTGGTGGGCGCAGCTGGACGAGCTGCGCGAGACCTACCCGCTCGGCTACGACTGGCCGGCCGACGGTTCGCTCTCCCCGCAGTACGTCATCGAGCGGATCGGCGAGATCGCCGGGCCGGACGCCGTCTACACCGCGGGTGTCGGCCAGCACCAGATGTGGGCGGCCCAGTTCATCAGGTACGAGAAGCCGCGGTCCTGGCTGAACTCCGGTGGCCTCGGCACGATGGGCTTCGCGGTGCCGGCCGCGATGGGCGCGAAGATGGCCCGCCCCGACGCCGTGGTGTGGGCGATCGACGGCGACGGCTGCTTCCAGATGACCAACCAGGAGCTCGCCACCTGCGCGATCGAGAACATCCCGATCAAGGTGGCCGTCATCAACAACGGCAACCTGGGCATGGTCCGCCAGTGGCAGAACCTGTTCTACTCGGAGCGGTACTCCAACACCGATCTCGGCACGCACAAGCACCGGATCCCGGATTTCAAGCTGCTCGCAGAGGCCATGGGCTGCGTGGGGCTGCGCGCGGAGTCCAAGGAGGACGTCGACCGGGTGATCCACCAGGCCATGGAGATCGACGACCGGCCGGTCGTCATCGACTTCGTGGTCGGCGCCGACGCCCAGGTGTGGCCGATGGTGGCCGCGGGCACCGGGAACGACCAGATCATGGCGGCCCGTGACATCCGGCCGCTCTTCGACTCGGACGAGCTCGTCGCCGACGACGCGACGGCCAGCACGCAGATGACGAGGGAAGCATGATCCAGAGGCACACCCTGTCGGTGCTGGTCGAGGACAAGCCGGGCGTGCTCGCCCGGGTGTCGGGCTTGTTCTCGCGCCGCGGGTTCAACATCGAGTCGCTCGCCGTCGGGCCCACCGAGCACCCGGAGGTCTCGCGGATGACGATCGTCGTCGCCGTCGACGACTTCCCGCTCGAGCAGGTCACCAAGCAGCTCAACAAGCTGATCCACGTCATCAAGATCGTCGAGCTGGAGCCGGCGGCATCGGTGCAGCGCGAGCTGCTGCTGGTCAAGGTGCGCGCCGACCCGAGCGTGCGCAGCCAGGTGCTCGAGATCGTGGACCTGTTCCGCGCCAAGGCGGTCGACGTCACGCCGGAGGCGCTCACCATCGAGGCCACCGGCACGGCTGAGAAGCTCAGCGCGCTGCTCAAGAACCTCGAGCCCTTCGGGATCCGGGAGATGGTGCAGTCCGGGATGGTGGCCGTCGGCCGCGGTCCCCGCTCCATCACCGCCGCAGCTGTTCGCTAATACGAGAGGACGAACCACACCCGTCATGAGCGTGAACATCTACTACGACGACGACGCCGATCTGTCGATCATCCAGGGCCGCAAGGTCGCGGTGATCGGCTACGGCAGCCAGGGCCACGCCCACTCGCTGTCGCTGCGCGACTCGGGCGTCGACGTGCGGATCGGCCTGCCCGGGGGCTCGAAGTCGCGACAGAAGGCACAGGACGAGGGGCTCGAGGTGGGCACTCCCGCCGAGGTCTCCGCGTGGGCCGACGTGATCATGATCCTGGCGCCGGACACGAAGCAGCGCCACATCTACGCCGAGGACATCGCGCCGAACCTGAAGGAGGGTGACGCGATCTTCTTCGGCCACGGCTTCAACATCCGCTACGAGCTGATCAAGCCCCCGGCGAACGTCGACGTGGCGATGGTCGCTCCGAAGGGCCCCGGCCACCTGGTGCGCCGCCAGTTCGTCGACGGCAAGGGCGTGCCCTGCCTCATCGCCGTCGAGCAGGACCCCAGCGGGAACGCCAAGGCACTCGCCCTCTCCTACGCCGCGGCGATCGGCGGCGCCCGCGCGGGCGTCATCGAGACCACGTTCAAGGAGGAGACCGAGACCGACCTGTTCGGCGAGCAGGCCGTGCTCTGCGGTGGCGCTGCCGCGCTGGTGCAGACCGGGTTCGAGGTGCTCACCGAGGCCGGCTACGCGCCCGAGGTGGCCTACTTCGAGTGCCTGCACGAGCTCAAGCTGATCGTCGACCTCATGTACGAGGGCGGCATCGCGAACGAGCGCTTCTCCATCTCCGACACCGCCGAGTACGGCGACCTCACCCGTGGCCCGCGCGTGATCACGCCCGCGGTCAAGGAGGAGATGAAGAAGATCCTGGGTGAGATCCAGGACGGCACGTTCGCGCGCGAGTGGGTGGCCGAGGACGACGCAGGCCGCCCCAACTTCACCCGCCTCCAGAAGGAGGGGCAGGACCACCCGATCGAGCAGGTCGGGGAGAAGCTGCGCGGCCTGATGAGCTGGGTGGGCACCAAGGCCACCTGAGCCTCCCACCGATCGCACGAACGGCCCGTCCGTCCAGCCCTACTGGACGGACGGGCCGTTCCTGCATGATCGGGTGGTGGACGTCGACGCCCTCAGGGCACGGACCCCGGGGTGTGCCCAGCGGGTGCACCTGAACAACGCGGGCGCGGGCCTGCTCGCGCAGCCGACAGTGGACGTCATGGTCGGGCACCTCCGCTGGGAGGCGGAGATCGGCGGGTACGAGGCCGCGGACGCCGCCCGGGACGACATCGCGGCGGTGTACGCCGCGGTCGCCGAGCTGGTGGGAGGCGCGCGCGAGGAGATCGCGTTCTTCGACAACGCCACCCACGCCTGGAACGCCGCGTTCTACTCGGTGCCGCTCGGCCCCGGCGACCGGATCCTCACCGGCCGCGCCGAGTACGGCAGCAACGTGCTGGCCTACCTGCAGGTGGCGCAGCGGACCGGCGCCGAGGTCGTCGTCGTCCCGAACGACGGGAGCGGGCAGCTCGACACCACCGCGCTGGCCGACCTCGTCGACGAGCGCACGCGGCTGATCGGGCTCAGCCACGTACCCACCAGCGGCGGGCTCGTCAACCCGGCCGTCGAGGTCGGGCGCATCGCGCGGGAGGCCGGTGTGCTCTACCTGCTCGACGCCACGCAGTCGGTGGGCCAGTTCCCGGTCGACGTGCGCGAGATCGGCTGCGACATGCTGTCCGCCACCGGGCGGAAGTTCCTGCGCGGCCCGCGCGGCACCGGCTTCCTCTGGGTGCGCTCCGCCGCGCTGGAGCGGCTCGACCCCTACGTCGCCGAGATCCGCTCCGCCACCTGGGACGGCGGGCGCGGCTTCACATGGGCCGACGGGGCACGGCGCTTCGAGTCCTGGGAGAACAGCTACGTCAACCAGCTCGGCCTGGGAGCCGCCGTCCGGCAGGCGCTCGACCTGGGCATGGACGCCATCGCCGCACGCACCCTGGCGCTGGGCGCCACGCTGCGCGAGCGGCTCGACGCGGTGCCCGGGGTGTCCACCCACGACCTGGGCAGCAACCGGTGCGCGATCGTCACGGCGAAGGTCGACGGCGTGCCGACCGCCGAGGTCGTCGCCGCGCTCGCCCGCGCCGGGGTCAACGCGACCGCCACCGTGCCCGAGGACACCCAGTTCGACACGGAGGTGCGCGACGTGCACCCGCTGGTGCGCCTGTCTCCGCACTACTACAACACCGAGAGCGAGCTGGACCGCGCGGTCGAGGTGATCGCCGGCCTTGCGCGCTGAACCGCGTGGAGGACGGGCGCGGAGGGGGACGGGGAGCGATGGGGGCGGACGCCGCGGGAATCCGGGCCGCGGTCGAGGCGACGGTGAACGCCGGAACGACGTACTTCGAGATGTGGCTCGAGTCCGAGCCCGCCGCGATGATGCGGTCGCGCAGCCGCGGGATCTGCGACTTCACCCACCGGCGCGCGGTCGCCCACACGGTGACGGAGCTACCGCGGGACGTCCCCGATGTGTTCCAGATCACCGATGGTGGGGTCGTCTACAGCCAGGAGGCGGACGACCAGTGGCACGTCCTGGACATGGGTGGCTGGGGGTCGGCGAGCCTGATGGCCGTACTCGGCTGGCTCTACGGGGTGGTGGAGGTGCGGACGGCCGAGAGCCGGGACCACGCCGTGACGATGAGCGCGCAGCGCGCGGTCGAGGCCGGCCCCGCGCCGTTGCGCGACGAGCTCCGCACGGCCTTCCACCAGGCCGGTCATCTCGACGCGGTCGCGACCGGGAGGGTCCGCACCGACGCCGCCGACCGGGTCACCGAATGCCGGCTCGAGCTCCCGCCCGGCCGGGGCGGGCTGTTCGGCTCGTACGACATCCGCTCCCGCATCACCCTCACCCTCTCCGACTTCGGCGGACCGGCGAACATCCGGCCCCCGGACGCCGGTCCCGCCCAGCCGATCGGGGAGATCGTCGAGCGGATCCTCCGGCGCTCGGAGGAGGGCGAGTGACCCCGTGAGCGGACGCTGCCGACCGTCGCGGGAAGACGTGGGGGGACTCGGGGGTTGACCATGGCGTCCCGCAACGAAAGGTCGCCGCCGTGTCCGTTCCCCTGCCGCTGTCGATCCTCGACCTCGCCACCGTCAGGGACGGCGAGACGATCCGCGAAGGCCTCGAGGCGAGCGTGGCGTTCGCGCAGCGGGCGGAGGAGTGGGGGTTCCGGCGGATCTGGTACGCCGAGCACCACAACATGCGGGCGGTGGCGTCCTCGGCGACGAGCGTCCTGATCGCGCACGTCGCGGCACACACCGAGCGGATCACCCTCGGATCGGGCGGCGTCATGCTGCCCAACCACTCACCGCTCGTGATCGCCGAGCAGTTCGGCACGCTCGCCAGCCTGCATCCGGGACGGATCGAGCTCGGACTCGGTCGCGCGCCCGGCACCGACCAGGCCACCGTCTCCGCCCTGCGCCGCGACCCGGGAGCGGCCGACCGCTTCCCCCAGGACGTCCAGGAGCTGCAGGCCTTCCTCTCCGACGAGAGCCTGATCCCGGGTGTGCACGCCTACCCCGGACGCGGCACGAACGTGCCGGTCACGATCCTCGGCTCGTCGCTGTACGGGGCGCGGGTGGCCGCGGCGCTCGGGCTGCCCTACGCGTTCGCCTCGCACTTCGCCCCGGACGCCCTCGAACAGGCGGTCGCCCTCTACCGCAAGGAGTTCCGGCCGTCTGCGCAGCTCGCCGCGCCGCACGCGATGGCCGCTGTGAACGTCGTCGTCGCCGACTCCGCCGACGAGGCCGCGGAGGCGCTGCACGCCGTTCAGCGCGACCGCGTGAAGCGGTTCCTCTCCCGCGGCGGCCACGACCTCACCGACGAGGAGGCCGAGATCCTGCTCGAGGCGCCCGCCGGTCAGCAGATCCGGGCGATGACGCGCTACACCGCCGCGGGCACCCCCGACGTCGTGGTGAAGTACCTGGACGACTTCGCCCGCCGCGCGGACGCCGACGAGCTGATCGTGACGTTCCCGGTGGTCGATCGGGCGGCGTGGTTCCGCTCCGCCGAGCTGCTCGTGGAGCAGGTGCGCCCGGCTCGTGTCTGACCGCCTCCGCTTCACTCCGATCGGCGAGCGGGTCTGAGCGGGCGCGGGCGGTTCGTCCCCTTCGGGTGTCGCCCCGCCCACGCCGCCGTCCCCGGCCCCATCAGCGGCTCTACGATCGGGGCCGTACCAGACCTCGATCCGGGAGCCCTGCAACCGCCGTGAGCACCGTCCACAGCCAAGGACAGGCAGCAACCCGCCCTGTCGTCCTCCTCGCCGAGAAGCTCGCGCCGTCCGCGGTGGCCCTTCTCGGTGACGACGTCGAGATCCGCCACGTGGACGGCACCGACCGCCCCGCGCTGCTGGACGCGATCGCCGACGCCGATGCCCTGCTCGTCCGCTCGGCCACGAAGGTCGATGCCGAGGCCCTCGCCGCCTCCACGCGACTGAAGGTCGTGGCCCGCGCCGGTGTCGGGCTGGACAACGTCGACGTGCCCGCCGCCACCGCCCGCGGTGTCATGGTCGTCAACGCGCCGACGTCCAACATCGTCTCGGCCGCCGAGCACGCCGTCGCGCTGCTGTTCGCCGCGGCGCGCCGCATCCCCGCCGCCGACGCGAGCCTGCGGCAGGGGCAGTGGAAGCGCAGCTCGTTCACCGGTGTCGAGCTGAACGGCAAGACCGTCGGCATCGTCGGTCTCGGCAAGATCGGCCAGCTGGTGGCCCAGCGGCTCGCCGCGTTCGGCGTCGACCTGATCGCCTACGACCCGTACGTCGCACCGGCCCGCGCCGCCCAGCTGGGCATCGAGCTCACCGACCTCGAGGACCTGCTGCGCCGCGCCGACGCGATCTCGATCCACCTGCCGAAGACCCCCGAGACCCTCGGCCTCATCGGCAAGGACCAGCTCGCGCTCACCAAGAAGGGCGTGATCATCGTCAACGCCGCCCGCGGCGGCCTCGTCGACGAGGACGCGCTGGCCGAGGCCGTGCGCAGCGGGCACGTCGGCGGCGCCGGCATCGACGTCTACGTCACCGAGCCCACCACCTCAAGCCCGCTGTTCGAGCTGCCGCAGGTGGTCGTCACCCCGCACCTGGGCGCCTCCACCGACGAGGCGCAGGACCGCGCCGGAACCGACGTCGCGAAGTCCGTGCAGCTGGCGCTGGCCGGCGAGTTCGTGCCGGACGCCGTGAACGTGCAGGTGGGCGGCGTGGTCGGCGAGGAGGTCCGGCCGTGGCTGCCGCTGGTGCAGAAGCTCGGCACCGTGCTCTACGCCGTCGCCGGGCGGCTGCCCACCACCGTCACGGTCGACGTCGCCGGTGAGCTCGCCTCCGAGGACGTCTCGGTGCTGCAGCTCGCCGCCCTGCGCGGGGTGTTCACCAACGTCGTCGAGGACCAGGTCACGTTCGTCAACACGCCGGCGCTGGCCGCCGAGCGCGGGGTGGACGTCGAGCTGACCACGGCGCCGGAGAGCGAGAACCACCGCAGCGTCGTGCAGCTGCGCGCGGCGATGCCGGACGGCGAGTCGATCACCGTGTCCGGCACGCTCACCGGCCGCGCCCAGGTGGAGAAGCTGGTCGAGGTCAACGGCAGGCACTTCGACCTGCGCGCCGAGGGCGAGGTGCTCCTGCTGGAGTACGCCGACCGTCCGGGCGTCATGGGCCGGGTCGGTTCACTGCTCGGCGAGGCGGCCGTCAACATCGAGGCGGCGCAGATCAGCCAGACCACCGACGGCACCGACGCGATCATGCTGCTGCGCGTCGACCGGCCGGTGGACCCGGGTGTCCTCGAGCCCATCGGCGCTTCCGTCGGGGCCAGGACCACCCGCCTGATCTCGTTCGACTGATAGCCCCCCGCCGGGAGTCCGCTGCGTGTATCGGCGGATCCAGGCTTTCGCTGGGGGTGCCGGCGGACCGCGCCTCGTATTGGACATACTCGGCCGGTTCGCCGGAGCGGCCAGCGGGAGGCCGGGTCGTCGAGATACGCGGTGGACTTCCGGCGGGGGGTGCTAGGTGGCGGGTCGGGAGCTCGTCGTGCTGGGCACTGCCAGCCAGACCCCGACCCGCACCCGCAACCACAACGGCTACCTGCTCCGCTGGGACGGCGAGGGCTTCCTCTTCGACCCGGGGGAGGGCGCGCAGCGGCAGATGCTGCTGGCGGGCGTGCCCAGCAGCGCGATCACCCGGATCTGCATCACCCACTTCCACGGTGATCACTGCCTGGGTGTGCCCGGCGTCGTCCAGCGGCTCTCGCTGGACGGCGTCGCGCATCCGGTGATCGCGCACTACCCGGCGTCCGGGCGGGAGTACTTCGCGCGGCTGAGGCATGCCAGCTCCTTCCACGAGATCGCGGACCTGCGCGAGGAGCCGGTCGAACGTGACGGCGTGCTCGCCTCCGGCCCGTCCGGTGTGCTCGAGACGCGGCGCCTGGACCATCCGGTCGAGGCCTTCGGTTACCGCTTCACCGAGCCGGACGGGCGGCGCATGCTGCCCGTACGGCTCGCCGAGCGCGGGATCACCGGGCCGGACGTGGGCAGGCTGCAGCGGGAGGGGGTGCTGGTGGTGGGCGGGCGCGAGGTGCGGCTCGCGGACGTGAGCGTGCCGCGGCGCGGCCAGCGGTTCGCCTTCGTCATGGACACCCGCCTCTGCGACGCCGTGTACGCGCTCGCCGACGGGGTGGACATGCTCGTGGTGGAGTCCACCTTCCTCACCGAGGACGAGAAGCTCGCGCGCACGTACGGGCACCTGACGGCGCGGCAGGCGGCGTCGGTCGCCGCCGACTGCGGCGTGCGCAGGCTGGTGCTCACTCACTTCTCCCAGCGCTACGCCGACCCCGCACCCTTCGCGGCCGAGGCGGCGGAGGTGTTCGGCGGCGAGGTCGTGGTGGCCGAGGACCTCGCCCGCGTGCCGATGCCAAGGCGGGGATGATGCGGCTCTTCGTGGCGGTGACCCCGCCGCCCGATGCGCTGGACGAGCTGCGCTCGGCGACAGCGGCGATGCGCGCGGCGCACCCGCAGCTGCGCTGGACCCGGCCCGACCAGTGGCACCTCACGCTGACGTTCCTCGGCGAGGTCGGTGACGAGGCGCGTGCCGATCTCTCGGGCCGGCTGGGCCGCACGGCCACCCGGCACCCGCCGATGCGGCTCGCGCTGCACGGGGCGGGCCGGTTCGGTGATCGGGTGCTCTGGACCCGGGTCACCGGTGACCTCGTGGCGCTGCGCGGGCTCGCCGCCTCCGTGCGGGCGGCGTCCACGAGGGCCGGGATCGACGTCGAGGACCGGCCCTACCGGCCCCACCTCACGCTCGCCCGCGGCCGCGAGGGAGCCGACCTGCGGCCCGTCGTCGACGCACTGGCCGGCTTCACCGGGCGGAGCTGGACCGCTGGCGAGCTGCACCTCGTGCACAGCCGGCTCGGCGCCGGACCCGAGCGCACGTCCCGCTACGCACCGCTGGCGTCGTGGCCGCTCACCGGAAGTTGATCACTAACCGTTCCGGTCGCAACTGTGTGCGCGCGTTCGGACGGATCGGCATCCGCCGACCGGGTGCTGACCAAGAGCGGGGGCCCCGTTCGTGGCGGTCGGCCGGAGGGGCAGAATGGCCCGCTCGGGGGCGTGTCCCGCGCCGGGAAGGCGGCGTGGTGATCCGCTTTCGCATCAGATTCACGCGACCGGGTGACCGCGATCGGGTGGCGGACGGCGGAGCGGTGCCGTCGCGGCCGGTAACGTGCGCCCGGCTGCTTCGGGGCCAGACGGAGAGAGGACATCGGCAATGCGCCTTGCGGTCATTCCGGGGGACGGCATCGGGCCGGAGGTCATCGACGAGGCGCTCAAAGTCCTCAACGAGGTATCACCGGGGGCCGAGACCACCACCTACGACCTCGGCGCCGCACGCTGGCACTCCACGGGCGAGCTGCTGCCGGAGTCGGTGCTCACCGAGCTGCAGCAGCACGACGCGATCCTGCTCGGCGCCGTGGGCGACCCGTCGGTCCCCAGCGGCATCCTGGAGCGCGGCCTCCTGCTGCGCCTGCGGTTCGAGCTCGACCACCACGTCAACCTGCGCCCCGCACGGCTCTACCCGGGCGTCCGCGGGCCGCTCGCGTCGTCCGGTGAGATCGACCTGGTCGTCGTGCGCGAAGGCACCGAGGGCCCGTACGTCGGCACCGGCGGCATCCTGCGCAAGGACACCCCGCACGAGATCGCCACCGAGGTGAGCACCAACACCGCGTTCGGCGTGGAGCGGGTGGTGCGCGACGCGTTCGAGCGCGCCTCGCGGCGGCCGCGCAAGCACCTCACCCTCGTGCACAAGACCAACGTGCTGAGCTTCTCGGGCCGGCTGTGGTCGCGGATCGTGGAGGAGGTCTCGCTGGAGCACCCCGAGGTCTCGGTGGCATACCAGCACATCGACGCCACCACGATCCACCTGGTCACCGACCCCGGCCGGTTCGACGTGATCGTCACCGACAACCTGTTCGGCGACATCCTCACCGACCTGGCAGCGGCCGTCACCGGCGGCATCGGCCTCGCCGCCAGCGGCAACCTCGACGTGAGCCGCCGCAACCCGAGCATGTTCGAGCCGGTGCACGGCAGCGCCCCCGACATCGCGGGCCAGGGCATCGCCGACCCGACCGCCGCCGTCCTCTCGGTCGCCCTCCTGCTCGACCACCTGGGCAACCGCGACGCCGCCCGCCGCATCGAGGCCGCCGTCGCCTTCGACCTGGCCACCCGCGACCACAGCGCCACCGGCCACACCCAGTCCATCGGCGACCGCCTGGCAGCCCTGGTGAGCGCGCGAGCCACCCCTTCCCCGACGTCGTAGGTGTCGGCGCGGCTCCGGAAGTTCAGGAAAGCCACATTCAGGGCCTTGCGAGCCCTGAATGTGGCTTTCCTGAACGTGGAGGGCCCGCCGTGAGACGGGGCCGCGGTCGGGCGCGTGCTCGCTCGTAAGTCGCACGGAGGATCGCGATGACACCCTGCGGGTCTGTGCGCAGCTTCTTCGGCTTGGTCGCCGTGTAGACGGCACCTGCGGCGGTGAACGCTGCAGCCCGCTCGACCGTGGCATCGTGATCGGCCGGGCTGAGGTGCCACTCGGTGGACTCTGTCTCCCAGACCATGGCCACGTCGTCGACCCAGCAGTCAGCGATACCGAGAAAGCGCCCGGCCTCGTCGTACACGGAGACGTTCCAGCGCGCTTCCGGCAGCCTTGCGCGTTGCCACAGGGCCTTCGCCTGGCGTTCCGCCGCGGAGCGGACACCCTCCGCGACGTCCTGCAGGACACCGCGGGGGATCGCGGTGCCGCGGCGCGTGGTGTCCTCGATCTCTTCGCCGAGTGCGCCGATCGTGCACAGCCCGCGCTGCACGGCGTCCGACAGCAGTTCGGTCACATCGCCGGGACGTGAGAGACGACGCGTGGCGTAGATGCATGCCCGTGCGACCGGCGCCAGCGGTATGCCGCCCCTGACGATCGGGGCTGGAAGCCGGTTGGTCCGCTCGACGTGCACGTAGCCCACCGAGCGGACCTGGCGAGTTGCCGGGATCAGAACGTGGACCTCGGGTGGCGACCCGTTGATTTCGGCCGCGCGGACAGGCCCTCGCCGGATGCCGTGTCGTCGGCAGGCTTCCAGACCGGTGACGAGCGCGTCTGGGCCACCCAGCAGCAGTGCCGCACGCACGTACTGCTCGACGGTAGGGGTGCCGGTGAAGAGCCCGATGACGCCGGGAAGCAGCCGGCGCCACGGCCCACCTGGCAGGCACCGCTTGTACACCGTGCGCTCGTTGAAGCCGATCCCGACGAGCTGTCGGGCAGTCGCCACGCCGAGTGGGAAGGCGGAGCGCACCGCCTCGAAGCGGGCGCGGGTTCGCGGTGACGCCATGCTCGGTGATGATCCCCGGGCCTGAGGATGGACGGGCCGGAATGGCCCAACCAAGTTCAGGAAAGCCACATTCAAGCCCTCAGCGGCCCTGAATGTGGCTTTCCTGAACTTCGGATGTGCCAGCCTGCGGGAGCACGCTCGGGCGCTTAGGGTCGCACGGCGATCCGGATGCCGGAGACGCGCGGCCGCGACCTGCGCCTGGAAGCCGACGCGTGATCCGGTCGGCACGGACTACGACGCGCTGCCGTTCTCCAGCGTGCCCAGCCTCCCGTACCTGCTCGACGAGTTCGTCCCGCGGCTCGCGGCAGCGGCGCGGTAAGGGGACGCCGATCCCAGCATGTGGGCGGCCGGTGTGACACCGTGGAACGCGCCGTGCCACACTCGCGGCGTGCAGCACCTCTGCGTGATCATTATTGACGAGCGCGTCGGCTAACCAGCACCACGGCCGACGCGCAGACCTCTCGCACCCGCGGGGGGTCTTTTTTGTTGCCCGGATCGCGCCCCCGACAGCCAGGAGCCCCACGAATGTCCCGAACCGAACCGGCCGGAACCCCGCTCGGCGACGACTTCCACGTCTTCGACACCACGCTGCGGGACGGGGCCCAGCGCGAGGGCATCAGCTACTCGGTGGCCGACAAGCTGGCCGTCGCCCGCCACCTGGACGCGTTGGGTGTCGGCTTCATCGAGGGCGGCTGGCCGGGCGCGATGCCGAAGGACACCGAGTTCTTCGCCCGCGCCGCGGCGGGGGAGCTCGAGCTGCGCCACGCGGTGCTCGTCGCGTTCGGCTCGACGCGGCGCGCCGGGACGACCGCGGCACAGGACCCGCAGGTCCGGGCCCTGCTGGACTCCCAGGCCCCGGCCGTGACGTTGGTGGCCAAGTCCGACCGGCGCCACATCGAGCGGGCGCTGCGCACCGACGTCGCCGAGAACTGCGCGATGGTCGCCGACACCGTCTCGTTCCTGCGCGCGGAGGGCAGGCGGGTGTTCCTCGACGCCGAGCACTTCTTCGACGGCTACAAGTTCGACCCGGACACGGCGCTGCGCGTGCTGGAGGCGGCGATGACCGCAGGCGCCGACGTCGCGGTGCTGTGTGACACGAACGGCGGCATGCTCCCGCTGGGCATCGCCGAGGTGGTGACCGAGGTGGCCGCGCGCACCGGCTTCCGCCTCGGGATCCACTGCCAGGACGACACGGGCTCCGCGGTGGCCAACTCGGTCACCGCGGTACAGGCCGGCGCGACGCACGTGCAGTGCACCGCCAACGGCTACGGCGAGCGGACCGGCAACGCCGACCTGTTCGCCGTGGTCGGGAACCTGGTGACCAAGCTGGGCATGCCCGTCCTACCGGACGGCGCGCTCGGCGAGCTGACCCGCACCTCGCACGCGTTGGCGGAGATCGCCAACATCGCTCCCGACACCCACCAGGCCTATGTCGGGACGTCGGCGTTCGCCCACAAGGCGGGCCTGCACGCGAGTGCGATCAAGGTGGACCCGGAGCTCTACAACCACATGGACCCCGTGGACGTGGGCAACGGGCAGCGGGTGCTGGTCACCGAGATGGCCGGCCGGGCCAGCGTCGAGCTCAAGGCGAACGAGCTCGGCCTGGACCTGGCCGGCCATCCCGACGCGGTGTCTTCGGTGACGCGCACGGTCAAGGAGAGGGAGGCGGCGGGCTGGTCGTTCGAGGCCGCTGACGCCTCGCTCGAGCTGCTCATGCGCTCGGCGATCGGCGAGGACGCGCCGGCGCCGTTCCGGCTGGAGTCCTACCGCGTGATCATCGAGCACGGCGCAGACGGCGCTGTGGTCGCGGAGGCGACGGTCCGGGTCGTCGTGGACGGGGAGCGGTTGATCGCCACCCAGGAGGGCAACGGCCCGGTCAACGCCCTGGACGCCGCGCTGCGTGCCGCGCTGGCACCGCACTACCCGTGGCTGGCGAAGGTGGAGCTCTCGGACTACAAGGTCCGCATCCTCAGCCACGGCACCGATGCGGTGACCCGCGTGCTGGTGGAGTCCACCGACCACGCCGGCTCCTGGACCACGGTGGGCGTGCACGGCAACGTGGTCCAGGCGTCCTGGCTTGCGCTCGTCGACGCGCTCGCCTACGCGGCGCTTCGCGACCGCGGCCCGGTCGCCGTCAGCTCTTGAGCAGTTCCAACAGGTCGGCGTTGAGCTGTCCGGCGTGGGTCACGAACAGGCCGTGCCCTGCCGTCGGGTACTCGACGTAGCGGCAGCCGGGCACGAGCTGCGCGGTGCGCCGTCCGGTGAGGTCGACGGGCGCGGACGTGTCCGCGGCGCCGTGCACCACCAGCGTCGGAACCGTGATCTCGCGCAAGCCGGCCCGGTGATCGGCGTGGAACATCGACCGCATCAGCTGGGTGGTCGCCCACGGCGAGGCCGAGAGGCACTTGCGAAGCGTCCAGTCGATCAGGGCGGGCGACACCTCGTTGCCCAGGTGGGTGGCGTACCAGACCTGCGCCTGCCGGGCGAACCAGTGCGGCCGGTCGGTCCGGAACTGCGCGATCGTGGCCTCCAGCGCGGCCTCCGGGAGCCCGTCCGGGTTGTCGTCGGTCTGCTTCAACAGCGGCACGACCGCGGAGACGAGCGCGACGCGCGCCACTCGCCCCTCGCCGTGGCGGGCCAGGTATCGGGCCACCTCGGCGCCGCCGAACGAGTGCCCCACGAGCGTGACGCCGGTGAGGTCGAGGTGTTCGAGCAGCGCGGCGAGGTCGTCGGCCGTGGTGTCGATGTCGTAGCCGGTCGAGGGGCGGTCGGAGCGGCCGTGCCCGCGCCGGTCGAGCGCGATGCAGCGGTACCCGCGCTCGGCGAAGAACGGGATCTGGTACTCCCACATGTCGGTGTCCAGCACCCAGCTGGCGACGAACACGATCGGCTCGCCGGTGCCGCTGCCCGTCTCGTAGTCCTCGTACGCGAGGTGGGTGCCGTCCTGGCTGGTGAAGTAGGGCATCGGGGCGTCCTCCTTCGGTCGGTGACGGCCTCCAGCCTGTCGCCGCGTAGGTACAGCGGTCGATGACTCCGGAGGTAATGCGGCGCTTGCTCCCCGTCGCTCGGGCCCGAGTTGATCGATCTCGTCCGCGAGCGAAGTGACGGGCACTCCGATGCAGGTCGCGGGGAACCGCGGTCGGCGCTGTGCTGCAGCCGGCGGGGGTGTGGTCGCCGGCTTCGTCAGGTTCGGCGCGTGCATGCGGGGTATCAGAAGACCGAGCGTCTGGAGGCGAGTCATGAGCGAGCACCCCGCAGGCCGCGACACCGGTTCCGGCCCAGCCGGTTCCCGCCTCTACTCGGGTTGAGGACGACCCGGCCGAGCACCGCGCGGGGCGCTCGGACGATCTGGGCGGGACCGTCCACTCGCCCGTGGCTTCAGGGCCTTCACAGAACCCGGTGCGATTCACCTCGGCCACGGAGGAGCGGGCGGATCATCGGTGCATCGTGACGACGCCGATCAGGTCAACGCCGGCCGGGCCACCGAGCGGGCGAGCGCCGGGCAGTTCGATGACGATGCCGACAGGTGGCTCATCGACAAGGCGCGGACCGGCGACCTGGACGCCTACGAGGTGTTGGTACGCCGCCACCGCGACCGGATCTACCGGATCGCGCTGCGAATGCTGGGCAATCGGCACGACGCGGAGGACATCGCGCAGGACGTGATGATCCAGGTGTGGACCGCACTGGCCGGGTTCACCGGGGCGAGCTCGTTCACCACGTGGCTGTATCGGATCGTGGTCAATCGCTGTCTGAACCAGATCCGACGCCGTCGCTGGACCCGCCCCGTACTCGAGGGCGATCCACAACCGGTGGCCGGCGCGGAGGATACGGTGATCGCGCGCCAGCGGGCGGGGGCGGCGATGGAGGCGATCGCGGCTCTACCCCCTGACCAGCGGGCCGTGATCGTGCTACACCAGTTGGAGGGTCTGACCTATCGGGAGGTTGCTGCCGTCGTCAACATCTCGGAGGACGCAGTGCGAGGACGTCTGCATCGAGCGCGGTTGAGTGTGCTGGCGTCCCTGCGGAACTGGTCATGAGCGAGCACCGCTCATGAGCGACGACGCCCGCGGCGAACGCCTGACGTGCGGCAGGCGGGCCGAGGACGTGCTGGCTCAGGTCGCCGCCGGCCGCGGCGGCGAACGCGACGCTCATCAGCGGCGGTGCCCGCACTGCCACGCGGCCCTGGCCGAGTACGAGCGACTGTGGGCCCCGCTCACGGAGCTGGCGACGGACAAGCCGAGTGCACCGGACAGCGTCGTGGAGACCGCTCTGCGTCGGATCCGGGGCGCGGTGGAGCACATGGACTACGGGGTGCTCGAGTCGGCGCGGGGCCGTACCCGCATCTCCGCCAGGGTCGTGGTCGTGATCGCCCGAGAGTCTGCTCAGGCGGTGCCCGGTGTACGGGTGGCCCTCAGCAAGCGCATCACCGGCCGTACCGGCGATGGGCCCGACGTCCGAGCCGACGGTAACGCCGATAACCCGGCCGGTGACGCCGAGGTCGTCGCGGGTGTCGCCGGACGCAGCACTGCCATCGAGATCACCCTGGCCGCGGACTACGGAGTCGACCTGCACCGCCTCGGCGAGCACGTCCGCGAGGCGGTGACCGCCGATGTCCGGGCGCTCACCGATCTCGAACCGGTGCAGGTCACGGTCATCATCGACGACATCTTCGAATAGCCGGGTCTTCGAGCAGCCGGAGCGCGGCCATCGTTCCAGCAGGTCTTGGCGGGGCTGCCTGCCACACCGCCCACTCGCTGTGCTGCACGTCACAGCAGGCGTACGTGAGGTCCTCCCTTCCGCCGTGTCCACCAGACATGACCGCAACGCTTCTCGTGGGTACCAGCGAGGGCGATCCACCGGTTCTGATCGAAGGAGATCGAGCGGATGACCAGTTCTGCCAAGGAGCAGCCCTCAACGCGTTCCACGAGCGTTGCCAACACGGCCAGACCCAGCGGGGCCGTAGCGACGACCGGTGGCGGGTCCGGCAGCGAGGCGTTGGCGAGCAGCCAGGGTCGCACCACGATCGCCGACGCCGTCGTGCAGAAGATCGCCGGTCGTGCCGCTCGTGAGGTGAGCGGCGTCCACGACTTCGGCGGGGGCGCCTCCCGGACCCTCGGGGCGTTCACCGAGCGGATCCCGGGTGGCCGAGCCAGTTCGAGTCGTGGGGTCACCGTCGAGGTCGGGGAGAAGCAGGCCGCGATCGACCTCGACATCGTGGTCGAGTACGGGGTCCCGATCGTGCAGTTGGCCCAGTCGATCCGCCGCAACGTCATCGGGGCGGTCGAGCAGATGAGCGGCCTCGAGGTCGTCGAGGTCAACATCAACGTCAACGACCTGCACCTGCCCGAGGAGGACCGCGCCGACGAGTCCTCGGAACCCGCGCGCGTCACGTGAGCGGCCGGCCCGACCCGGTCGACCCGATCGACGTGGTCGACCTGATCGCCGAGGCTGCGCGGGCCTGTCCCGCGGTCGCCGGGTTGCACGGGGGACTGTTCGGCCGGTGCACCACCTACTTGCCCGGGCGACGGGTACCCGGCGTGACGCTGTCCAGCGACGAGGCAGTGGTCGGGGTCGTCGGCTGCTATCCGGCGAGTGTTGCCGAGATCGCCTCCCAGGTCCGAGCCGCGGTGGGAGCGGTCGTGCCCGGCGTGCCGGTGACGGTCATCGTCGAGGACCTCCTGCTGCCCGGGGAACGGCTACCCGGAGACGACCGCACGTCCCCCATCGACGACGCCGCCAGAACCGCCTGAGAAGGAGTGATCCTCGTGAAACTCACAGTGATCGGCCTGGCCGTGGGTCTGGTGCTCGGGGTGACGGCCGCGTGGGGTGGCTTCGGCGCGATGGCCATCGTCGCACTGATGGGCGCGCTCGGAGCGTTGGTCGGCCGGTTCCTCGACGGGCAGCTCGACCTGTCCGCGTTCGGTGCAGGCACCCGAGACCGCGGCCCGCGATGAGGCAGGCCGCCCGGGGCGCCACCTCGGCCGATCCGGCCGGGCGCATCAGCGTCCGTCCGAGCGGCGTGGCTGTCGACCTCACCGTGCCCGCGCACCGGCTGGACCCGGTCGCCGACCGTGGTCGGACCACGGTCGGCCATCAGGTCATCGAGTCCATCGCTGCCCGGATCGTCGCCGAGGAGCCCGGCGTTGGCGGCGCGGCCCGGCGTGTGCTGGGTCTGGCGGTGACCGGCGAGGATGCCGAGCAGGCCCCGCGGGTGGAGTCGACCGTGGCGGGCGAGACGGTGTCGCTGCGGATCCGGCTGTCGGTGACCTACCCCGACCCGGTGCACGAAGTGACCGACCGGGTCCGGCGGAGGCTGGTCGAGCGGGTCGGGGAACTCACCGGAAAGCGCGTCGGCATGGTCGACGTCATCGTCGCCGCCCTGCACCGCCCGGCCGGCCCTCGGCGGGTGATCCGATGATCCGCCGCCCCCGCCGCACCGTGCCCGCGACGATCGTCGGTCTGGTGCTTCTCGTCGCCGCCGTGGTCGTGGCGATCTCCTGCATCCAGCTGATCGCCGGTATCCCGCCGTTGGTTGCGTTCCGCACCCTCGCGGAGCTGGGGCGCGACACGACCTGGAACGACCCTCGCGTCCTCGCCGCAGGTGGGATCCTTTCCCTGGTCGGGCTCGTGTTGCTGGCGTGTGGCCTGCTTCCGGGGCGCCCGCAGGTGCTGGCCCTGGCCCCGGGCGATGACCTCACCGCTGCCGGGATCTCTCGTCGGAGCCTGGCCCGTGACCTGACGAGTCACGCACGGCGCGCGGACGGCATCACCGACGCGCGCGTCAGGGTCGGTGCGCGAACCGTCACGGTGAACGCCCGCACCCCGCTCCGGGACCGCTCCGGGCTGCCCGAACTGGTCCGCGAGCTCGTCACCGAACGCCTCGACGACATCGACCTCGCCCGACCCGCGCGACTTCGGGTGACCGTCACCTCGGATCGGAGCGCCTGATGAACCCGAACCGTCCCGCGCGGCTCAACCGCACCGTTCTCGCCCTCCTCGGGCTGCTCTGCCTCGCTGCGGGCGCGGTCGTCCTGCTGATCGGCACCGGTCGCCTCGGCGGTGTTCTGCCCGTTGCGGCTGATGCGCCGTTGCTTCCGCCGGGACTGGTCGTCCCGGGTTGGGGGCCACCGGGTGCCGCCGCCGTAGCCGTCATCATCGGGCTGCTGGCGCTGCGCTGGCTGATCGCCCAGACGGTCCGGCGGCCCGCCGGCAGCAACTGGCAGCTCTCACCCGACACCAGCACCGGCACCACGCACATCGGCAGTGCCGCTGCCGTGCGCCCGCTCGCCGAGGAGATCGAGGACTATCCGGGCGTGCGATCGACGACCGCCAGCCTGACGGGCCCGCACCAGCACCCGCACCTGCACCTCCGCGTGTCGGCCGACGACCACGCCGACATCTCCGAGCTCCGCCGCCGGATCGGTACCGACGCCATCCCTCGCCTCACACAGGCCCTGAACCTGCCCGCGCTGCACGCCGACGTGCTGCTGCGCCTGGTCACCGCCGGCGGCGCCCGAACCGGCTGATCGTCGGCATCATTTCCTTTGGAGGCGAAAACCCGATCTCGAGGGCCGTGTCAGGACCATGAACCTCTTGCGCGCGTCCGGCGCGTACCCGCCCGTGAGGGACGTCGAGTGAATTCTCGGCCTCCTCGAACTCGATACGCCATTCGCTGCATCGGCCGCTGGGATGAAAAGACGATGATTTCCGAGCGATGTTTCGAATGATCGATCTCATGTCAACCGTGCTCGCAGGCGATCTGATGACACACGGAGCGTCCGGTGAAAGCTGATCACGTGGGGACGCGGGTCGCAAGTCAGCTGTCGATCATGTGGGTCCGACATCGTCAGGTGCCGACCGGTACTGTCGCGGTGCAGCTCAAGGGTGAGATCGACGGCTCCAACGCCGCGCAGGTGGCCGGCCTCGCCGATGGCCTCTACGGCGGGGCCGTGATCATTCTCGACATGAGCGACGTGAGCTTCCTGGGAGCTGCGGGACTCACCGCGCTGCTGCAGTTGGCGGCGCGATTGCGCCTGGTCGGCGGTCGCCTCGTTCTCACCGGTACGGATCACCGCCCGGTGCGGACACCGATCGTGATCTGCGGACTCGACTCCATTCTCGACCGTCGTTCGACCACGGCGACAAGGCCAGAAAAATCACCTACCTGATTTCGCTGCAATGGGTTGGGGGGCACCCCGGCGGGTATCCAGGACAAGGGTGATACAGGAGCCGGGCGTGCTCTGCCCCGTATTGATCCTGGCCCGTTGATCCTGGCCCGTATTGATCCAGCCCCCCGATCCGGGGCTTCGACCGAACCGCCGTAGCGCTACGTGCTGCGGCGAAGAAGGACGCCATGACGACCGCGAACATGTCCGACCCGAACACGATGATCGGCGCGCCGGTGCACCGCACCGACGGCGAGAGCCTCGGCAAGATCGACTCCATCTACTTCGACAACGAGACGAACCGGCCTGCATGGGCCGCGGTGAAGACCGGCATCTTCGGCGGCCACGTCTCGCTGGTGCCGCTGGGCGCGTGCAGCTGGGACGGCAACGCCCTCACCGTGCCGTTCGACAAGGCCGCGCTGAACGATGCCCCGCACCACGATCCCGACACCGCGATCAGTCCGGCCGACGAGGACGACCTGTACCGCCACTACGGGCTCGGCGCCGCCGGTCCCGCGGGCGGAGAACAGGTCGGATCCGGCGGGGACTCGCCGCGCGACCGCACGGGCGAGCCCGAGATCGAGGGCCGCGACATCTCCGGTCCGACGACCGACGAAGCGATGACCCGCTCCGAGGAGCAGCTGCACGTCGGTACCGAGCAGCGCGAGTCCGGGCGGGCCCGGCTGCGCAAGCACATCGTCACCGAGAACATCTCCACCACTGTGCCCGTCTCGCGCGAAGAGGTCACCGTGGAACGCGAGCCGATCACCGCCGCCAACCGCGGCGAGGCGGTGTCCGGTCCGGACCTGTCCGAGGAGGAGCACGAGATCACCCTCACCGAGGAGCGGGCCGTGGTGCACAAGGAGACCGTCCCGGTCGAGCGGGTCCGCCTGGGTACCGAGACCGTCACCGAGCAGCAGCAGGTCGACGAGACCATCCGCAAGGAGCAGATCGAGACCGACGGCATCGACTCCGGCCTCCGCGACCGGAACGAGAACTGACACTCCTCGGCCAGCCGAGCGAACGGCTCGGGATCCGGAGAACGAGCTGTCGAGGTGTGGCGGGAGCTGTGAGGGGGGCTCCCGCCACGGCCCGTGCAGCCCGAATGACCACCGAAGGGACAGATGTATGTCACAGCGCAACACGATCGTCCGCAGCATGCACGACCTCGGACTCGCCGCATGGTTCGGCGGCACGCTCGCCGGCGCCGTCGCCGTCAACGGTGCCGCCGCCGAGGTCTCCGACCCGAACCAGCGGTTGCACGTCGCCAACGCCGGGTGGGCCCGGTGGGCTCCGGTCAACCTGGCTGCGATCGCCGCCCACCTGATCGGCGGCGCGGGGCTGCTGTTCGCGAACAAGGGGCGGGTCGCCGCCCAGCGTGGCGTCGGCGCCTCCACCGCCGCGAAAACCGCATTGACCATCGCAGCGCTCGGCGTGACCGCCTACAGCCGTGTGCTGGGCAGGATGCTCGAGCAGGCCGACGGCGCTCCGGTCGAGGGTGGCACCGACCCCGGGTCGGACACCCCCGCCGGTGTGGCGAAGGCCCAGCAGCAGCTCAAGGTCGCGCAATGGCTCGTTCCCGCTCTCACCGGCGGAATCGCCGTGCTCAACGCGGTGGAGGGCGAGCAGCAGCGACCCGGCCAGCAGCTACCCGGGATCTTGGCCAAGCCCGCGCGGTGGCTTTCCGCCGTATGACGATGCCGCCGGCAGCAGTCAGCACGACGAACCGGTTGGGGTGGACACCGGACTCGCATGCCCCACATCCACCCGCTCCGCCGAACTCCAAGCACCGCACTGCCGAACACAAGGACCAGAACATGTCCACTCGTGACCAGGGCGCCTACCGCGCCGCCGGCTCGACCCACGCCAGCACCGAGGACTTCCCGATCGCAACTGATCCCTACCCCGCGCAGGCGCGGGCGACGTCGACCGGTTCGATCGTCGCGCCACATCCCGATCAACGACCCGCCACCGATCGCGCCGAGGACCGCCGCGACCGCGTGCGGTGGGGCCCGATCTGGGCCGGTGCGGCGGTCGTGCTGACCGTGTTCATCGTGCTGCAACTGCTGTTCTTCGCGCTGGGCTGGCTCGACCTGGGGCTCGATGGTCGCGACGGGTCCGGTGTCGCCGCGGGGGTCGTGACGGGCGTCCTGGCGCTCATCGCCTTCTTCGTCGGCGGACTCACGGCCGGCGCCAGCACGATCTGGCGCACGGCAGGTGACGGAATGCTCCACGGTGTCCTGGTGTGGACGCTGAGTGTGCTCGGCATTCTCGCCCTCACCCTGATCGGTGGCACCGCTCTGCTGGGGCCGCTTGCCAGCGTCGCCTCCCAGGCACCCGATGCTGCGCAGGCCGCACAGCAGGCCGTCGACCCGGCTCGGGCGCTGGACACCGCCCGCGACACGGCCGGCTGGGCCGCCCTCGGACTGGGCGCAGCCGCCGCTGCCGCCGCGGTCGGAGGCATCGCCGGATCGAGGCTCTGGCGAAACCGCGAGGACTCCGCTACCGGACATCGCACCCCTGCTGCCTGATCGCGACGACGGCACCTGTGCTCCGCCGGGTCCGGATGGCGTCAGCCGTCCGGACCGGCGGTGAGCGCCACCCGGATCTCCACCGCACCTGGTGGTAGACGCCCCTACGGGCCTCTGCCGCCGCGTCGACAGGCCTGCCGCGGGTCAGCGGGCGGTGACTTCCGTGGTGCGGCGGGCCCAGTCCGGTGCGTGTTCGGGCAGTGGACCTATCGCGATGAGGCGCGCCGGCACGCCCTGCAGCACCGGGAAGCGGCGGACCAGGCGCAGGGGGAGCGGGAGCGCCTCGGTGGGGGCGATCGGCACCGCGCCGTCGGCGAGGCCCGCCGGGGCGGCGTCCACGGCCGGCGTGCTCGCGGTGGCACCGCGGCCGGTGAACACGGCCCGGTGGGCGAGGCGCTGGCCACCCTGGATCAGCGCGGTGGGCCACCACCTGCGCCGCTGGACCTGACGCAGCACCGAACGCGGCACGATCCCGCCGGAGCGCAGCGCGGGCGCGAGCAGCCTCGCGGTGGCCACCGCGTCGGCGACGGCGAGGTTGACGCCCACGCCGCCCACGGGCGACATCGCATGCGCCGCGTCGCCGATCAGCAGGAGCCCGTCGCGGTGCCAGGTGCGCAGCCGCTCCAGCTTCACGTCCAGCAGCTTGACGTCGTCGAGGGACTCCAGCGCCTCGAGCCGGTCGGCCATCCAGGGCAGCAGGGCCGCGATCCGCTCGCGGAACCGCTCGAGGCCCGCAGCGCGCATCACGGCGTCGGCACCCTTGTGGATGAGGAACGCGCACTGCCAGTAGTCGCCACGATCGATCATGACGGCGAACTGCGCGCTCGAGATCCGCCCGACGCCACCCACCGGGTCGGTGTCGCGACGGGGCAGCCGGAACCACCAGACGTCGATCGGCACCCCGAACGAGCGCGGAACGAGACCGGCGGCGGCACGCACCACGGAGCCCCGGCCGTCGCAGGCGACCGTGAGGCTCGCCCGCACCTCGTGCTCGGAGCCGTCGGTGCGGTCGCGGTAGCGCACACCGGCCACGCGCCCTCCGTCGTGGACGAGGCCGATCACCTCGGCGTTGCGGCGCAGGGTGAAGGTCGGCTCCTCCTCGGCGGCCTCGGCCACGAGGTCGAGGAAGTCCCACTGCGGCACCAGCGCGATGTGCTGGTGGGCCCCGGGCAGCCGCGACAGGTCGGCGATCTGCACGACGCCCTGGTCCAGCTGTATCTGCGCGCGGTCGATCCTCCGCTGGGGAAGGGCGGCGAAGCGCTCGCCGAGGCCGAGCTCGTCGAGCAGCGTGAGGGTGGACGCGTGCACGGTGTCGCCGCGGAAGTCGCGCAGGAAGTCGGCGTGCTTCTCGAGAACGGTGACGTCCACACCGGCACGCGCCATGAGCAGACCGAGGACCAGGCCCGCGGGGCCTCCCCCGACGACGATGCAGGTCGTGCGCTCGCTGCTCAACATTTGTTGAATTCTACGCCGGTCGGAACCCGCTGGCCAGCCCTCGATACGCTTACCCGCATCATGACTGCAGGCAACGACGTCCGGGTGCGCTTCTGCCCGTCGCCGACGGGCACCCCGCACGTCGGACTGATCCGCACCGCCCTGTTCAACTGGGTGTACGCCCGCCACCACGGCGGCTCCTTCGTGTTCCGCATCGAGGACACCGACGCCCGGCGCGACTCCGTCGAGTCGTACCACGCGCTGCTCGACGCGCTGCGCTGGATCGGCCTCGACTGGGACGAGGGCCCGGAGGTCGGGGGTCCGCACGGGCCGTACCGGCAGAGCGAGCGCCGCGACTCCTACCGCAACGCGCTCGGTCTCCTCGTGCAGGCCGGTGAGGTCTACGAGTCGTACTCGACGCCGGAGGAGATCGAGGCGCGGCACCGTGCCGCGGGCCGCGACCCCAAGCTCGGCTACGACAACGCCGATCGCGACCTCACCGACGAGCAGAAGGCGGCCTACCGCGCCGAGGGACGCTCGCCGGTGTTCCGGCTGCGGATGCCCGACCGCGACATCTCGTTCGACGACCTCGTGCGCGGGCCCGTCACGTTCAAGGCCGGCACGGTGGCCGACTTCGTCCTCGCCCGCGGCGACGGCACTCCGCTCTACCCGCTCACCAACCCGCTCGACGACGCCCTCATGGGCATCACGCACGTCCTGCGCGGTGAGGACCTGCTCCCGTCGACACCGCGCCAGATCGCGCTGCTCGAGGCGCTGCAGCGGGTGGGGATCGGGAACGGTCCGTTCCGCTACGGGCACCTCCCGCTCGTCACCGGCGAGGGCAATCGCAAGCTGTCCAAGCGTGACCCGCAGTCGAACCTGTTCCTCTACCGCGAACGCGGATTCGTGCCCGAGGGGCTGTTGAACTACCTGGCGCTGCTCGGCTGGTCCATCGCCGACGACCGCGACGTGTTCACGATGGCCGAGATGGTCGAGGCGTTCGACATCTCGCGGGTGTCGAGCAATGCCGCGCGATTCGACCTCAAGAAGGCAGAGGCGATCAATGCGGCGCACCTGCGAGCGCTTCCCGTCGAGGAGTTCGCCCGCCGCGTCGAGCCGTACCTCGAAGCAGAAGGTGTGATCACCGGCACGCTCACCGAGGAGCGGCGCGCGCTGCTCGCCGCGGCGGCCCCGCTTGTGCAGGAGCGCAGCGTCGTCCTGTCCGACGCGGCGCGCATGCTGCGCTTCCTGTTCGTCCCGGAGGAGGGCTTCGAGCTCGAGCCCGACGCGGCGGAGAAGAACCTCGGTGCCGACGCCGCTCCCGTGCTCGAAGCCGCCCTGACCGGCCTCGATGCACTCCCGGAGTGGTCCACCGAGCAGATCGAGAACGCCCTCAAGGCGGCTCTCGTGGACGGGCTGGGCCTCAAGCCGCGCAAGGCGTTCGCGCCCGTGCGGGTCGCCGTGAGCGGGCGCACGGTGTCGCCCCCGCTCTACGAGTCCATGGAACTGCTGGGCCGCGAGCGCTCACTCGCGCGCCTGAGGGCCGGTTTGGAGCGCGCCGCGAGCCTCGGCTAGAGTGGTGGACACAGGGCGCGGACACCCCCGGGTGAACGCGGACCCTTGGGGTATGGTGTAATTGGCAGCACGACTGATTCTGGTTCAGTTAGTCTAGGTTCGAGTCCTGGTACCCCAGCGGAAACGCTCCAGAAGCGGTCTGATAAACTCAAAACCGGAGCAATTCCCACGGCCCCGTCGTCTAGCGGCCTAGGACGCCGCCCTCTCAAGGCGGTAGCGCGGGTTCAAATCCCGTCGGGGCTACGCGAGTAGGCGAGGTATGTCCACGGAGAGCGTGGACATACCTCGCTTCGCTTTTTCTTCTGGGGGCGCAGCCCCCAGACCCCGCCCGGAGGGGCTTCGCCCCCCCGGACCCCCCGCCTCGGGCCCAAGGTTCCGCACGGTCGGTGAGGTGGCTCGGCGAGGGGTGCTCATTGAAGACGTGGACCGCACGACGCTTCTTGCTTCTGGGAGGCGCCGACACCCGGGCGCCGCCCCCGGACCCCCGCCTCGCGCCCCAAGGCTCCGCCCGGCCGATGACGTCGACACACGGTAGTGGCCGGTCCGCGGAGTGACGCACCGATATCGCCCGGGTCGGGAACGGCGCCCGCCGCAACGCCAACTGACCTGCGGCACGCGTTGTGTTGTACGTCACAGTCGGCGGTGTCGAAGTTCCGCGTGCAGCTCCGTCCCCGGGGTGTCCGCCGCCCAGGCGGTGATCCGCGGAGGAGACGACTCCAGCGCGCCTGGGCACACACGGCCGAGCCGAGGGGAGATCATCATGAACGACACCGACCGGGGTGCCATGCGAAAGCTCGTGGTCCAGCAGTGGGTCACCGTCGACAACATCGCCGCGGAGGAGGACGGCGGGCTGAGCTTCGTGTCAGGGGAACCGTTCGACGACGAGGTCACCGACGACCCCTTCAAGAACAACCTGATGGGGTTCATCGACTCGGTCGACACCATGATTCTCGGCGCGAATACCTACACCCAGACCAAGGACTACTGGCCGCACGCCGTCGAGCAGGGCGCGTACGGCGAGAAGCTCAACAACCTCACCAAGTTCGTCGCCTCGTCGAAGCTGGATGACGCCCCCTGGGGCGAGTTCCCCGCCGCGACCGTGACGCGCGACCCGGCCGCCACCATCCGTGAGCTCAAGGAGCAGAGCGGCAAGGACATCTGGCTGTGGGGGAGCTTGAAACTCATGCACTTCCTGCTCGACACCGGCGTCATCGACGAAATCCGGATGCTGGTCTGCCCGGCGTCACGCGGCGCCGGAACGCGCATCTTCGAGGATCGGCAGGACCTGAAGCTGGTCGAGGCCACCGGGTTCGAGAACGGTGTGGTGCTTCTGCGCTACGAGATCAAGAAATAGGCGGAGATCCCTGACGTGACGAGCGTGACAGACGTCCAGGCGGCGCCCTCGCCGCGTTGGCACCCCCTGGACGTCGCTCGCTAGACCAGGCTGCGGCTGGCGGTGACCAGGGCGAGCGTGGGGTGGCGGAGGCCTACTCCGCCTGCCCCGCGCACGATGGCCTCCTTGAACATCGCGGCCGTGCGGCCGGTGAGCATCGGCCCGATCAGGCCGCCGTCGGCGTTGGTGTACTGGACCACGCCGTCCTTCCGGCCCAGGCTGATGCACTGCCCGTCGAACTCGAGGCGCAGCTCACGCGGGGTGCGGCCGGCGAGGCGGTCCTCGATCGCCCGGACGGCGCACGCGGTGGTGAAACCGCCGGGCCCGCAGCCCATGCGCACCTCCTGCCCGTCGGGCTTGCGGGCCGACGCGGCGTCCCCGATGGCGTAGACCTCCGGGTGCGACACCGACCGCATCGTGCCGTCCACGAGGATGCGCCCGTTGTCGGCGACCGCCAGTCCGGCCTCCCGCGCCAGGCGCGGCACCCGGAAGCCGGTGGTCCACACCACGACGTCGGCGTCGATGTGCTCGCCGTTCTCCAGCAGCAGACCGTCCGCGGCGACCTTGGCCACCTGCGCGTGCTCCCGGACCTCGATGCCGAGGCGGTCGAAGGTGCGGTACAGGTGCTCCTGGCCGCGCTCGAGCAGCGTGGAGCCCAGCACCCCGCTGGTGGTCAGCCGCACCCTGCGGTCGGGGTAGGTCTCGGCCAGCTCGGTGGCGGCCTCGATACCGGTCAGCCCGCCGCCGACCACGGCGACCGCCGAGGCGGTGCGCATCCGGCCGCGCAGCCGCTCGGCCTCCTCGGCCGTGGCCACGGCGGTGGCGTGTTCGGCCGCGCCGGGGACGGTGTCCAGATCCTCGTGGCTGCCCGCCGCGTACACCAGCAGGTCGTAGCCGATCGGCTCGCCGCCGGTCAGCTCCACCCGCCGCTGCTCGGGGTCGATGCGAGTGACGTGGTCGACGACCAGCCGGACGCCGGTGCGCCTGACCAGGTCGCGCAACGGCAGGGTGCGCAGCTGCTGTCCGGATGCGAGCTGGTGGTTGCGCAGCCGCTCCACGAACCGGTCGCGGTTGTTGACCAGCGTGACCGTGGCGCCCGTGCGCTTGGCGAGCAGGTTGGCGGCGGTCAGGCCGGTGTAGCCGGCGCCGAGGACCACGATGTGCGGGGGTGTTGTCATCACGCGTCTCTCCCTTTGCCACCGGACGAACCGGCGACGCTCGTCGGGGTAACCGATCGAGCACGAGACGCCGGGAACTCGATCCGTGTGACATCGCGTTGCGTGACGTGCGCCACCCGCCGCCCGGCGGGCGTCAGAGGGGGGGCGCCTCGGCTGTCTGGCTGCCGTCACCCTGGTTGGCGTCGGACGGGTCGGGGGTCGGGGTGGGCGTCGGCGGCTCAGTGGGTTCCGGCGGCTCCGACGTCGGCGGGACGGTCGTCGGCGGCGGCTCAGAGGTCGGCGGAACGGTCGGCTGTGCCGTGGGCCTCGGCGGCGGCGGTGGAGGCGGGACCGGGCGGGTCGCCGGCGGCTCCTCCGACGGGGTCGGCCGCGGCGTCGGCGTCGGGGCCGGCTCCGTGGTCTGCTCGGCAGTCACAGGGGTACGCGGCGTCGACGCGTTCGCCGGCTCGATGTCGGGGCGCGGCCACAGGAACACCGCGGCCAAGACGGCGGCGGCCGCCGCCACCGCGCCGAGCGTCACCAGGAACGACGGCGACTTGCCGCGAGGCTCGGGCGCGTAGTCGTACTGCGGCTCGAAGGGCGGCTCGTCGTCGAAGTCGGCGGCGTAGGCGGGAGTGGCCGGGCGCGGTGGCGGTGCCACCGGCGGTCGCGGGGGCGGCGCCGGTCGGTACGGCGGAAGGCTCGAGCTGGGGGCCCCGCCCATCGGGCCGGGACCGTATGCGCCCGGAGGGCCTGCGGGCGGTCCGAACGGCCCCTGCGGCCCACCCGTACCCCCGACGTGGGGCGGCGCCCCCGCGGCGGCTGCCGCGATCGGGAACCGTGCCGAACCGCCTGCCCGCGGGGCCGGGACGCGTGGGCGGGGCCCGGTGCCGGCGGGCGTCGGCAGGAGCGACAGCACCGCGCCCATCGAGATGGCGTTCTTCGGGTCGGCGTCGACACTGACGGGGCGGCCGAGCAGCTCCGAGACGAGCTGACCGACCAGCGGGATGCGGGACGACCCGCCGACCAGCAGCACGGCCGACAGCTGCGGCGGCGCCAGCCCGGCCGAGGCCACCGCGCGCTGCAGCGCGTCGACCGTGTCCTCGACCTGCGGGCGGATCGCGGCCTCGAACTCGCTGCGGTGCATCCGCACCGAGCCCTGCGCCTTGGGCGTCAGCACCGGGATCGACACCTCGGTGTCGCTGCTGAGCGCCTCCTTCGCCTCCACGCACTCGCGCCGCAGCGCCGCGATCGCGGACAGCACGGCGGGATCGTTCTCGTCGAGGCCCTCGAACGCATCCGGCATCCCCGCGACGACGTGCTGGAAGACGATCTCGTCGAAGTCGATGCCGCCGAGGCGGTCGACGCCCTCCGGCCGGCCGAGCAGCTTGAAGGTGTTCCCGTCCTTGTGCACGACGGCCGCGTCGAAGGTGCCGCCGCCGAAGTCGTAGACGGCGATCGTCGAGCCGGGCTCCACCCGCTCGGCCGACGCGTAGTGCAGCGCCGCTGCCTGCGGCTCCGCGATGTAGGAGACCTGCAACCCCTGCGCCGCGAGCGCACCGCCGAGCCGCTCGGTCTTGTGCGGGCCCCACGAAGCGGGGAGCGTGACCGCGATGCGGGCGGCGGGCCCGGCCTCGCGCTGCGCCACCCGATCGACCACCCAGCGCACGAGCCGGGCCGAGAGGTCCTCCGGCGCCCACGGCCGGCCGCCGACGATCAGCGGCGTGGGGTCGCCGATTCGGCGCTTGAACTCGCGGACCACGTGGTCGGGCGAGCTCAGCGCCCGCCGCTCGGCGGCCTCGCCGACGACGACGCTGCCGTCGTCACCGAGGTAGAGCACCGACGGGACGGCACTGGCCCGGTCGCCGAGGTTGACGATCTCGGTCTCGCCGGGGCGCGCGTCACGCCTGCCGATCGCGGCGGCCGTGCGCGTGGTACCCAGGTCGATGCCGAGCAGGTAGCTCATCGTCCCCCGTCTTCATCCGTGGCGACTCTCTGTGCACATCGAGCCGGTGTTCGATCACGTTAGCGGCCCACTCGGATGATGGCCGGGCAGGTCGCGCGATCGGTACTAGCGGGAGGTGACGGAGCCGCCCACCGCGCTGAGCGGTAGTTCGGCGCTCAACCTGGTACCCGCACCCGGCGGGCTGTCGACGCGGACCCGGCCGCCGATCGCCTCGACGCGATCCTTGAGGCCGACCAGGCCGGTGCCCCGCGTGAGCTCGGCGCCCCCCGTTCCGTCGTCGCGGACGATGATGCGCAGGACGGCACGGGCCGGGTCGGCCTCCGCGATGACGGTGACGCTCGAGGCCCGTGCGTGCTTGGCCGCGTTGGTCAGGGCCTCGGCGACGATGTAGTACGCGCTGACCTCGACCTGTTCCGGGAGGCGGCCCTCGGTGCGGATGTCGAGGTCGACCGGGATCGGCGCGCGCCTGGCCAGGATCCTCAGCGCGGGAGAGAGGCCACCTTCCACCAGGATCGCCGGGTGGATTCCGCGGGCGGTCTCGCGCAGCTCGTCGGCGGCGCCGTTCGCCTCGGCGACGGCGTGCCGCAGGTGCGCCGCGAGTGCGTCGAGATCGGGCGGAACGGCGGCCTGTGCCGCGTCGAGGTGGAGCGCGAGGGAGACCAGCCGCTGCTGCGCACCGTCGTGCAGGTCGCGCTCGATCCGCCTGCGCTCGTGGTCGGCCGCGGCGACGAGCCGCGCCCGAGACGCGCTGAGCTCGGCGTACAGCTGGGCGTTGTCCAGCGAGACGGCGAGCTGGCCTGCGATGAGCGTGACCGCGTCGAGCCGATCCGCGGTGAACGCGCCGCGGATGAGGTGGTTCTCCAGCAGCAGCACGGCGCGGAGGGCGCCCTGGCTGAGGACGGGGATGGCCAGCAGGGAGCAGCAGCCGAGGCCGGCGAAGTAGGGGTCGCGGGCGAACCGGTCGTCGCGCGTGGCGTCGGCGACGACCAGCGGCTCGCGCAGCCGCCGGGCGTACCGGAGCACGGAGGTCGGGACCGCGGGGCCGGTGGCGCCGGTCTGCGGCGCGGGCAGGACCCAGTCGTTCCGGTCGTCGTTCCAGAAAAGGAGGTGCACCTCGGTGGCGCCGGTCATCGCGCTGAGCACCTCGACCACGCGGGTGTGCAGCCGTTCGACGCCGGTCTCCGAGCTCAGCGCCTGCGACGCGGACAGGACGCCGAGCAGGTCGAGCGTCCCGGACGTCACCGTGGAGCGTCGCTCGGGGAGGCCGGCAGGTGGCAGCACGGCAGGGTAGGCCCAGTCCAGCCGGCCGGCCTTCGCGGTGGCGCCCCACGCGGCGTACTGCGCGCGGGCCTGGGAGAGCAGTTCGTACCCGGTGTGGTCGAGGCCGTTCTCGATGGAGAATCGGGCCGCTCGTTCCGTGATGAGGGCCTGGTGCCACGGTCGTTGCCGCCGCGCGCCCTCGCGGCGCGCGGCGTCGAAGGCGACCGCGGCGGTGCGGAAGTCCCCGATCGCCCATGCCCGCTCGGCCTCGACCAGCCGCTGCAGGTGCAGGAAGTTGTCCGGCGCGTCCGCGGCGCGCGCCCCGAGCCAGCGCGTCACGTCGTCGAGTTCGGCCAGCAGGCCGATCCGCTCGTCCGCGCCGGCAGCACGGACCTGCCCGGCGAGTGCGAGCCCATGCAACAGGTGGGCCACCGCGGTCGGGTAGAGGCCGAGCGCCGCGGGCAGCAGCGGCATCGCGGCGGCGGCGTGCTCGGCCAGGCCGTCCGCGTCGCCGAAGACCGCGGCGGCGATCCCCCTGGTCAGATGCGCGACGAGCAGCGCGACCGGGTTGTCGGCGAACCTGTCGACGGGAGCGGCCCGACCGCCGGGACCGGGACCTTCCCCGCGCAGCACGTCGACCAGCCAGCGGTAGCTGCCGAGCCACTGGCCGATCTCCTCGCTGCCGGTCCGCCGCACGAACGTCAGCCCGGCCTCCACCTCTTCGACGAACGAGTCCAGAGAAGGCGCGCAGTCCAGCAGGTTCGGCACGGTGGCGTAGAGGGAGTACCCGGCGTTGGCCAGGTCGTCGCCAGCGACCAGCCCTTCCATGGCGCGCCGGCCCGAGCCGACTCCGTTCTCGATCGGCTCGCGCCACCATGCGAGGCACGCGAACACGTAGCGCGCCTGCGACGTTCCCGGCTCGTAGGCCCGCGCCTCGCCGAGCGCGAGTACACGCAGCACGGCCCGGTATCCGGCCTCGGTGTCCCCGCGCAGCGCGATCGCGTTGAACGCGGCGATGCTCACCGGGCCGACGAGGGTGGGGCTCGGGCCGTGCCGGCGCCAGATCCGCACCGCCTCGAGCGAGAGCCAACCGAACATCGCGTGGTCGCTGTAATAGGTGGTCGGCAGCAGCGCGTTGAGCACGTGCGTCGCGGCGAGCAGCCTCGGATCGGTGATGGCCGGGCGGGCCGTGTCGTCGGTCCCGCTGTCGAGCCACCGGTAGAGGTGGTCGAACTGGCGGTCGAGCTCGCCGTCGAGCCGGTCGGCAGGCGGCACGGTGATGCCCAGCTCGCGCAGCGAGGCGACGCCCAACGAGGCGGCGTCCGCGAAGCGCTTCCGGTGGGTCAGGCTCCTCACCTGCACGGCCGTCGCGAGCGCGCGGGCGGTCGCCGACGGCGCCGAACCGTCGATCGTGCGGAACTCCGCGTCCGCCTCCTCCAGGCGGCCCATGCTGTACAGCGCCCGGTGGCGGCCGACGTGCAGCTCCACCAGGGTGGCGGCCTCGTCCGGCTCCACCAGGTTCAGCGCGGCCGTCAGGAGCTGGTCCGCCATCGCGTAGTCCCCGACCAACCAGGCCTGGTCGGTGGCGCGGCGCAGCAGCCGCACGACGTCTCGCCGCTCGGTGGGGCCGGTGACGGCGTCGATCACGGGCAGGTACTGCTCCGCAGCCACCGCGTGCAGCTCCGGTACTCCGGCGAGCCGCCGCGCCATCGTCAGGTGGAGGGTGCGTCGTCGCCGGGCGTTCAGCCCGCTCAGCACCGCATCGCGCATGCGGTCGTGCCGGAACCGCACCGCCTCGTCCTTCCCGTCCCCCAGCCCTTCGGGCCCACCCCCCGTGCGCGTTCCGGGCTCCGCGACGAGAACGCCCTCGCCGAGGGCGGGCGCCAGGCGTTCCTCGACCACTGCCGCGGGATCTCCGGTCGCGGCCTGCAGGACGGTGAGCTCGACCCGCCCGCCCAGGCACGCCATCGCCTCCGCCAGCTCGCGCGAGGGCTGCGGGAGCGCCCGTGCCCGCGCCGCGAGGAGGCCGGCGACCTCGGCCCGGTCCAGGCGGGCGCGCACGGCCGGCTCGTCCCACTGCCACCCGGCGGCCGTCGGCGTGAGCACCCCGTCGCGGCGGAGCGCGTTGAGCAGCTCCACGATCTCGTACGGGTTGCCCGCCGTCCGCGCGTCGATGAGGTCGACGAGGTCGGCCGCCGCGCGCCGGTCCACGTGCAGCATCTCCGCGACCATCGCGACGGAGCCCGACCCGGGCAGGTTCTCCAGGCGCAGGTGCCGCACCCGGTTCTGCTCGCGCCACCGCGACAGCAGCGGTGTGAGCGGGTACGCCGCGTCGACCTCGGTCTCGCGGTACGCGGCGACCAGCAGCACGCCGTCGACGCGCTCCTCGCTCAGCACCAGGTCGACGAGGCCGAGCAGGGCCCGATCACCCCACTGCAGGTCGTCGAGGAACACCACGACCGGCCGGTCCCGCGACGCGATCGCGCGCAGGATCGCGGCGCCCGCGCGCTGCGTCCGCACCTGGGAGGACAACGGATCGCCCGGGTCGGGCGGCGTCGCCAGCAGGGCGGCGAACTCCGGCAGGATCGCCGCGATCAGTGGCGCGTTCGGGCCCAGCTCCTCGCTCAGCCGCCCACGGACGTCCACGAGCTCGCTCTCCGGCTCGGCCAGCAGCAACCGGCCCAAGGCCCGGAACGCCTGGTACGCGGCGTTGAACTCCAGGTCTCGCCGGTACTGGTCGAACGTGCCGGCCACGAACCAGCCGTCGCTTCCGGTGACCTCGGACCGCAGCTGATCGACCAGCGCCGTCTTGCCCACCCCGGGGGCGCCACTGACCAGCACCCCGCGACAGCCACCCGCCAGCGACTCCTCGAACGCCGCCCGCAGCACCGCGACCTCGTCGTCGCGGCCCACCAGGCGCGAGGGTGGCGGGAGCCGCAGCGGGACGTCGCGCTCGCCGATCTCCTGCGGGCCGGTACCCGCCCGCAGCTGCTCCAGGTCGTGCAGCACGCCCTCGGCCGACTGGTAGCGGTTGTCGGGTTCCTTCTCCAGCAGGTGCAGGATGATCGCCGAGAGCGCCGGCGGTACGGCCGGGTTCGCCTCCGCGGGCGGTGCCGGCACCCGAGCCAGGTGGTCGTGGGTGAGACGCAGCGGGTCACCGGAACCGAACGGCGGTTCGCCAGTCGCCAGCTCGTACAGGGTGGCGCCCAGCGCGTACAGGTCGGCGCGCTGATCGACCGCGCGGCCGGTGCGTCCGGTCTGCTCCGGCGCGATGTACGCGAGCGTTCCCAGGATCTCGGTGTGATGGGTGAACTCGGGACGGAGCTCGGCGAGCGACGTCGCCAGGGCGAAGTCCACCAGGCACGGGGCACCGTCGCGGGAGAGGACGATGTTGGCCGGCGCGATGTCGCGGTGCATCACGCCGCGCGCGTGCATCCCGGCCACCGCCCGTGCCAGTTCCGCCGCGAGCCCGACCAGCTCGCCGGGGGCCAGCGGCAACGGGTGCTCCGCGAGGCTCGTGCCGCCGCCGTCCGCGAGCAGAATCGCGTCCTGGTCGTTCGGGGAGGTCACAAGCTGTGCGACGCCCGGCACGCCACGTAGCCGCTCGAGTACGGCCCGTTCATGGCGCCGCCGGCGGTCGGCGTCCGGCCCGAGCGGTTCCTTGCAGATGACGGTGCGTCCGGACAGGACGAGCCGGGTGATGCGGGTGCGTTCGCTCTCGTGCACGGTGTCGTGGGGTGCAGGTGGATCTCGGTCCGGCGGCTTCGCGCCTGCCTCCATCCCGAGCCTCCACGTGGTCGGACGCTCCCCGACGGGACGACTGTGCCCTGTGCCGAGCCCCGGGAGCTAGTGGCCCTCGCCGCTAGAGGCGGTGCTGCAACGCCTCGGCGGCGGCGAGCAGATCGGCGGCCCACCGTACGCCGGGGCGGCGGCCGATGCGATCGACCGGCCCCGACACCGAGACGGCGGCGACGACCTGACCCGTGCCGTCGCGGACCGGCGCCGACACACTCGCGACCCCGGACTCGCGCTCCGCCACGCTCTGCGCCCAGCCACGCCTGCGGACGTCGACCAGCACGCGGTCGCTGAACGTGGCCTCCGCGAGCACGGCGCGCTGGACCGCCGGCTCGGCCCATGCGGCCAGCACCTTCGCGCCCGAACCGGCCGTCATCGGCAGGCGCGTGCCCACCGGGACGGTGTCGCGCAGGCCGCTGGCCGGCTCGGCGGCGGCGATGCAGATGCGGTGGATCCCGTCGCGGCGGTAGAGCTGCACGCTCTCGCCGGTGATGTCGCGCAGCCTCGGCAGCACGGCGCCCGCCGCTTCGAGCAGCGGGTCGACGCCCCCGGCGGCGAGCTCGGCGAGCGCGGGCCCCGGCCGCCACCGGCCGTCGGTGCCGCGGTGCAGCAGCCCGTGCACCTCCAGTCCGACGGCGAGCCGATGGGCCGTGGCCCGGGGCAGCCCGGTGCGCTCGCACAGTTCGGCGAGGCCACAGGGCTCGGCAGCCGTGGCCCGCAGCACCCCCACGGCCTTGTCGAGCACGCCGATGCCGCTATGCTGTCTCACGAGCCGATACTAACTTCCCGAAATGTGAGACGTCCAGCGAGGAGGCTGCCGCCGTGGGACGAACGCTGGCCGAGAAGGTCTGGGACCAGCACCTGGTCCGCAAGGGAGAGGGGCAGGAGCCCGACCTCCTCTACATCGACCTGCACCTGGTGCACGAGGTCACCAGCCCGCAGGCGTTCGACGGGCTGCGGCTCGCCGGGCGCAAGGTGCGACGGCCCGACCTCACGGTGGCCACCGAGGACCACAACGTGCCGACGATCGACACGAACCTCCCGATCGCCGACCCGGTGTCGCGCACCCAGGTGGAGACGCTGCGCAAGAACTGCGCCGAGTTCGGGGTGCCGCTGTACCCCATGAACCACGCCGAGCAGGGCATCGTGCACGTCGTGGGCCCGCAGCTGGGCCTCACCCAGCCCGGCCTCACCGTCGTCTGCGGCGACAGCCACACGTCCACGCACGGCGCGTTCGGCGCGATGGCGTTCGGGATCGGCACCTCCGAGGTCGAGCACGTCCTCGCCACGCAGACACTGCCGCTCAAGCGGTTCCGGACGATGGCGATCAACGTCAACTCCGCGGACGGGAAGCTGCGCCCTGGCGTCACGAGCAAGGACGTGGTGCTGGCGATCATCGCCCAGATCGGCACCGGCGGCGGCCAGGGCTACGTGCTGGAGTACCGGGGCAACGTCATCGAGAACCTCTCGATGGAGGCCCGGATGACGATCTGCAACATGTCCATCGAGGCGGGCGCCCGCGCCGGCATGATCGCTCCGGACGACACCACGTTCGAGTACCTGAAGGGCCGCGACCGCGCGCCGAAGGGTGCCGACTGGGACGAGGCCGTGGCGGCGTGGCGCGAGCTGCGCACCGACGACGACGCGGTGTTCGACGCCGAGGTCGACATCGACGCCGACGCGCTCACCCCGTTCGTCACCTGGGGCACGAACCCCGGCCAGGGCCTGCCGCTGGCGGAGCGGGTGCCGGACCCGGCGCAGATCGTCGACGAGAACGAGCGCGTGGCCGCCGAGAAGGCGCTCACCTACATGGGGCTGGAGCCCGGCACCCCGCTGCGGGACGTCCGGGTCGACACGGTGTTCGTCGGGTCGTGCACCAACGGCCGGATGGAGGACCTGCGCGCCGCGGCCGATGTGATCAAGGGTCGCAAGGTGGCCGACGGCGTCCGCATGCTGGTGGTGCCCGGTTCGATGCGGGTGCGGTTCCAGGCCGAGGCCGAGGGTCTCGACGAGGTCTTCCGCGCAGCCGGCGCCGAGTGGCGCTCGGCGGGCTGCTCGATGTGCCTCGGCATGAACCCCGACCAGCTCGCGCCCGGTGAGCGCAGCGCGTCCACGTCCAACCGCAACTTCGAGGGCCGCCAGGGCAAGGGCGGCCGCACGCACCTGGTGTCCCCGCTGGTGGCCGCGGCCACGGCGGTGCGGGGCACCCTGAGCAGCCCGGAGGACCTGGTCTGATGGAAGCCTTCCGCACCCACACCGGGATCGGCGTGCCGCTGCGCCGCTCCAACGTCGACACCGACCAGATCATCCCTGCGGTGTACCTCAAGCGCGTCACCCGCACCGGCTTCGAGGACGGCCTGTTCTCGGCATGGCGGAACGACGAGTCGTTCATCCTGAACCAGGAGCCGTTCTCCCGCGGCTCGGTGCTCGTCGCCGGGCCCGACTTCGGCACCGGCTCGTCCCGCGAGCACGCGGTCTGGGCGCTGATGGACTACGGCTTCCGCGTCGTCATCTCCTCCCGGTTCGCCGACATCTTCCGCGGCAACTCGGCGAAGCAGGGCCTGGTGGCGGCGCAGGTCGCCCAGCCCGACGTCGAGCTGCTGTGGAAGCTGCTGGAGAACGAGCCGGGCGTCGAGGTCACGGTCGACCTCGAGGAGAAGACGGTGCAGGCGCGCGACCTGACCGTCCCGTTCCAGATCGACGACTACACCCGCTGGCGGCTGCTGGAGGGCCTGGACGACATCGGGCTCACACTGCGTCACGTGGACGAGATCACCTCCTTCGAGGCCACCCGACCCGGCCGGCTGCCCACGACTGCGCAGGTCTGACCGGCGTGCCGCCTCCGGCGGCGTCCGGAACGGGTTCTACCGTGAACCCATGAACAAGACGCAGCTCGTGGACGCGCTCGCCGAGCGCCTCGGGGACCGGCGCACCGCCGCGGCAGCCGTCGACGGGCTGCTCGAGACGGTCGTCGAGACGGTCCGCTCCGGCGAGACGGTGACGCTCACCGGGTTCGGGGTCTTCGAGAGCCGCGCGCGGGCCGCCCGCACCGCCCGCAACCCGCGCACCGGCGAGACCGTGGCCGTGCCGGCCACCACCGTGCCGGCCTTCCGTCCCGGCGCCGGGTTCCGGGCCGCGGTCGGGGCGGTGGCGCAGCCGAACGGCTCCGCGCCGGCCGCCGCGTCCGCGCCCGCCGCATCCGCTGCCACCGCAGCCGCGCCGGCGAAGCAACCGAAGGGTGGCAAGGCAGCCGAGGCCAAGGCCAAGGAGGCGAAGCCCGCCGCCAAGGAGTCCAAGGGCAAGGGCCGGGACAAGAAGGACCAGGACAAGAAGGACCAGGACAAGGCCGGCAAGGGCAAGAAGGCCAAGGCGAAGAAGTAGGGCGACGCTTCTGGCGTGATCGGCCGCTCGGTGCACGACAGCCGATTGCGGCCGCCAACGCGTTCGGCGGACGAGCGCGCCGTGCTGTCCCGGCATCGTTCGCTGACGCACCCCGTCTCCGCCTGCGCTCCCCGTCCGATCGGCAGCGTGAGCCGACAACGGCTGCGTGGGCAGGCAGATATCCCCGTCCTGCCCGCGCGACCCTAGCCTCGGAGGATCGAAGGATCAACGTCTTGTCGGATCGTTGAACGATCCTTACTGTGATGGACGCGGCGCCGCTCAACCCATCACCGAGGATCGGAGACAGCACGATGCCGACGGAGACGCTCGCCCCTGCCGACTTCGACCTGGATCTCGAGGTCGCGGAGATCGTGGAGTCGGAGATGTCCGCGCAGAAGACCGGCGTGACCGACATCTGCACCACCATCTTCTGGCCCTGCCGGAAGTGATCATGTCCGTCCGGCCGGTCCGATGCGACGAGGAACGGGCATGACCCGGAAATCGGTCTTCACGAGTGCTGCCGTGGGCCTGTTGCGGGCCGCGGCTGCGCCGCGCCGGGCCGGCCGGGCGGCCCTCCCGCCCCCGCCCGACGAGGTGGTGTGGCTGCGGGAACGTCTGCTCGACCTCACCGCCGACGAGCAGCTCCTCGCGGCCGTCGACGCCGCCAGCCCGAGCCTCGCGCGGGACGTGCGGGCGATCGCCGCAGGAGCGCCGGTGAAGGCGAAGGACCTGCGGCGCGCCGTCGTCGCGCTCACCAAGTACCACCTGCGGCTGACCGGCCGGGCGACGCCGTTCGGGCTCCTCGCCGGCGTCGCACCCGTGCGGTTCGGGGAGCGTCCGGCGCTGCGGGCGGGGGACCGGCACGCGCCGGTCAGCCGTCCGGACGCGGCCTGGCTCGACGGGTTGCTGGGCCGCGTGCGCGCCGTGCCCGCGGTGCTGGCCCGGGCGACCGTCGTCGCCACCCCGGTCCGGTCGGTGCGCGACGGGCGGCTGTTGCTCCCGGCGCGGCCCGCGGAGCCCGGCGGCCGGCGCCGGGAGGCGTCGATCCGGTTCACGCCGGTCGTCCGCGCGGCGCTGGAGGCCGCGGCCACGCCCGTGCGCTGGCCCGAGCTCCTCGCCGGTCTCGCCGGCCGCTTCCACGTCGAGCGGGGCGAGCTCGAGCCGGTGCTGCGGCGGCTCGTCGAGCTCGGGGCGCTGCTCACCGACCTCGATCCACCCGCGGACTGCACCGATCCCCTCGCGCACGTGCTCGCCGCGGGTGGCGATGCGCACGAGCTGTTCGCGCAGCTGCGGGGGATCGACACCGATCTGCGCGCCGGGAGGCCGGCCACCGAGCGCATGCTGCGGCTGCACAGGGGCGACGACGCGTCGCCGGTGCAGACCGACCTGCGCCTCGACGTGGATCTCACCCTCCCGGACGAGGTCGCCCGCGAGGCCGAGCGGGCCGCCACCGCGCTGTGGCGGCTGTCCGCGCCCGTCGCCGCCCCGTGGTTGCCGGGCTACCACGAGCGGTTCCTCGAGCGGTACGGCACCGAGCGGGCCGTGCCCGTCGCCGAGCTCCTGGCCGACACGGGCCTCGGCCTGCCGCGGTGGGACGAGGCGGTGTCCGCACCCGGTGCCGACGAGGAGCGCACGCCGGTGCTGGCCGCCGAGCTGCTGGCCGCGGCCCGCGAGCGGCGCGCCGAGATCGTCCTGGACGACGCCCTGATCGACCGGCTTGCCGAGGACGAGCCCGCCCCGCCGTCCATGGAGCTGTGCGTCGAAGTGCTGGCCGACGGCTGGGAGCGGCTGTTCGCGGGCGACTTCCGCCTCGTCGTCGGGCAGAGCCTCGGTTCGGCGCTCGCAGGCACCACCGTGGCCCGGTTCGCCCACCTGCTCCCCGAGCTGGACGCCGAGCTGACCGACCTGGTGCGCGCCGGCGCGCCCGCGGACGGCGTGCGGGCGGCGCAGGTGGCCTTCCGCCCGCTCGTACCGCGCTCGGCGAACGTCGCGGCGGTCCCGCAGCGGCTGCCGCTGCGCATCCCGCTGGCGCCCGGCACGGTCGACGGGTCGGTGACCGACCTGCCGCTGCACCGGCTCGCGGTCACCGCGACCACCCAGCGGCTCCGCCTGGTGGACACGGCGACCGGCACCCGGATCGCCCCGGTGTCCGGCTCGATGCTCAACCCCCGCAGCGGGCACCTGCCGCCGGTCGCGCGGTTCCTGCTGGAGCTGGGCGGGCAGGACACGCCGCAGTGCGGGCCGTGGAGCTGGGGTGTGCTCGCCGCCGCGCCGTACCTGCCCCGGGTCCGCCACGGGCGCACCGTGCTCGCACCCGCCCGCTGGTCGCCGCCCGCCGAGCTGGGCGATGCGGCGCTCCCGGCGGATCGGTGGGTCCGGTGCCTCGCCGGGTGGCGGGAGCGCTGGGACGTACCGCGGCACGTCCGGCTGACGGTCGCCGACAACCACATCCCCGTCGACCTCGACGACCCGCTGCACCAGCTCGTGTTCCGCGACGAGCTGCGCAGGCACCCGCAGCTCGTGGTGCTCGAGGCGCCCACCGACGCGGGCTGGCTGCGCGGCCCGCACGGCACGCACACCTGCGAGGTGGTGGTGCAGCTGCTCCGCAGGCGTGCCGAGCCCGCGGCGCCGGTGGTGGCCCGGCCGGTGCTGCGGCGCGAGTCGGACCTGCTCCAGCTGCCCGGCGGCGAGTGGCTCTACGCGAAGCTCTACGCCACCGAGCCCGCGCAGCGGGCCCTGCTGCGCTCCCGCCTTCCCGAGCTGGTGGACGAGGCAGCGCTGTCCGCGGCGGGCGTCGACGGCTGGTTCTACGTGCGCTACCGCGACCCCGACCCGCACCTGCGGCTGCGGTTGCACGGCAAGCCGGACGGTCTGTGGGGCGAGCTGCTGCCCCGCCTGCACGCTTGGGCCACGCGGCTGCGGCAGGACGGGCTGCTGATCACGGCCGTGCTCGACAGCTACGACCCCGAGGTCGAGCGCTACGGAGGGCCGGAGGCGATGGCCGACGCCGAGCGGGTGTTCCACGCCGACAGCGCGCTCTCGCTCACCCTCACCCGGTACCTGGACGGTGACGACGCCGACGTGCGGGTTGCGGCGAGCGTGCACGACCTGCTGGTCGGGCTGGATCCCTCGGGCGGGGTGCTCGCGCGGTTCGCCGCTGCGGTGCCGGTGGCCGACCGGCACGCCGTGCCCGCAGCCCGGCGTGGGCGGCTCGCCGACCTCCTCCCGGCGTCCGGCGGACGGCTCGTCGCCCCCGGCGGCTTCCGGCGCGGCGCACTGGCGGCGTACGCCGCCACGCTCGAGCGCACCGGGTGCACTCCCGAACGGCTGGCGCACATCGGCGCCGGCCTCGCGCACATGCACTGCAACCGCCTCTTCGGCGTCGACCGCGCCCGGGAACGGGGCGTCTACGCGCTCCTGCACCGGGCGCTGGTCGTGCGGGCGAACCGGGTGAGGCACGGGCGGTGACCGCGCTCCCGCTCGCCGTGTCGCCGGACCTGCGCCGGCGCGCGATCACCGTGGCCGTCGAGGTGGCCGACCGGCTCCGCTCCCCAGAGCCGGTCGCCGCCTCGGCCCGCCGTGCCCGACGCCCGGCGGGCCACCCGGTGTGGGACGCCTCCTCGCTGCTGCTCGGCCACCCGGGCGTCGCGCTCCTGCACGCGACGATGTCGGTCGCCGACCCGTCGTGGGCCGCGGCCACGCACGCCCACATGGCGGCGGCATCGGGTGGAGCGGGAGCGGACCTCGTGCCCGCGGCCGTGTTGCACGGAAGCGTCCACGGCGGCTACCCGAAGCTCCTCCGCACGCTCGCCGAAGCGGTGGCGGTGGCCTGCACGCATCAGGTCGAGGCGCAGGCCCGGCGGGTCGCACACGATGGCCCCGGCCTCGCGGTCGCCGACTACGACGTGGTGAGCGGGCTCGCGGGCAAGGGCAGGCTCCTGCTGGCGCTCGGCGACGACCGCAGCTCCGAGGCGCTCCACACCGCGCTCGGCCACCTCGTCGCGTGCACCCGCCCCGTCACCGCGCACGACGCGGCCGTCCCGGGATGGTGGTGCCGGCCCGGGGACTGCGTCGAGTTCCCGCAGGGGTACCTGGACGTCGGCCTCGCGCACGGCATCGCCGGGCCCCTCGCGCTGATGGCGCTGGCCCACGACCGCGGGCACCGGGTGGAGGGCATGCCCGATGCGATGCGCACGATCGTGGACTGGCTGCTGCGCCGGGCCGTGCGCGACGAGCACGGGCCGATGTGGCCGTCCCGGATCGGGTTCGCGCAGGAGATCGGGGACGAGCCGGTCGTCCCCGACGCGGTCAAGGCGGCCTGGTGCTACGGCACGGCGGGCGTCGCCCGCGCGCTGCACCTGGCCGGCATCGCGCTCGGTGACCGCATGCTGTGCGCAACGGCGGTGCAGGCGCTGCGGGGAGCGGCGCTGCGCCCGTGGTCCGAGGCGGACCTCGTCGGGCCGACGATCTGCCACGGCGCGGCCGGGCTCCTGCAGGTCGTGCTGCGCGTCAGCGAACGCGACCCGGACCCGGTGCTGCTGAACGCGGCGGGCCTGCTCGCGCAGCGGGTGCTCTACGACCTCGACCGCACGGCGCCGTTCGGCTTCCGCCACGCGCACCGGACCCGAGCCGGACGCGTCGTCGGTGTGGACGAACCCGGCCTGCTCCAGGGCGCGGCGGGCGTGGCGCTCGTGCTCGCGACGTTCGCCCACCACCCCGGCACGGTCGGCCCGGACGTCTGGGACGCCCCGCTGATGTTGAGCTAGAGGATCAGCTGCCGGTCGGGTGCACGTAGTAGTCGGCGGCTCGGAGTGTGGCGTCGGGGCCGAAGGTGAGCAGCCAGGTGCTGCCCTTCTTCGCCGGCACGTCGCCCGGGTCGACCCCGGGCAGACCGGCGCTGGTGGCGAGGGTCCCCACGAGCTCGGGGATCACCCCGCCCTGGCTGCACACGACGGTGACGCCGGGGGCCGCGGCGAGCGCCCGGAAGCGGGCGAGGGCGGCCGCGGGATCCGCCCGGTAGCCGCTCTCGCCGAGCAGCGGCTCCTCACCGATCGGCAGGGACAGCCGGTCGGCGAGGGGCACGACCGTGTCGCGGCAGCGCACCAGGGGTGCGGAGACCACGCGGTCCGGGCCGAACAGCCCGAGCAGCCCGTCGAGCTGCAGGGCCTGCTCCCGGCCGGACCCGGAGAGCGGGCGCAACGCGTCGTCGCCGTCCCACTGGCTGCGGCTGCCCGCCTTCCCGTGCCGGACGAGCGCGATCACCGAGAACGGCGGACCGGTCTCCGCGAAGCGGTGCAGGACGTCGCGGTCGTGCGGATAGGAGAGCAGCTCCATGGCGGACGGCGGGTCCAGCCAGCGCAGCTCGTCGGTCTCGGCTCCCGGCGTGAACTCGCCGCGCCGGGCCTCCGCCGCCCAGTACCGCACCAGCTTGCCGCCCTCCGGCACGGAGTAGCGGACGTCGCCGAGCAGCGGGCCGAGCCGCGACGCCTGGCCGGTCTCCTCGGCGATCTCCCGGACGGCGGCGAACGGCATCGTCTCGCCCGAGTCGAGCTTGCCCTTCGGGAACGACCAGTCGTCGTACTTCGGCCGGTGCACGAGCGCGATCTCGACGCCGTGCGTTCCGGCGCGCCACAGCACCGCGCCTGCGGCGAGCACGTCCGCCGCGGTGGGTTCCATGACGCGAGGCGCCGTCACTCGGTGTCCGTCGGCGAGCTGGCGGCGTGGCGGACCATCATCTCGGCCTGGTGGTCGCGCACGTGGGAGATGTCCGAGCCGGCAGGCGGCGACGGTTCCCACGGCCCGTCCGGATGCAGCGTCCAGCACCGGGTGGCCGGGTCGAGCGCGGAGTCGAACATGTCGCCGAGCTGCTTGGACAACCGCGGCTCGGCCACCCGCAGCAGCACCTCGACGCGCCGGTCGAGGTTGCGGTGCATCATGTCGGCGCTGCCGATCCAATACTCGTCGGCGGCGGCGAAGTGGAAGACCCGCGAGTGCTCGAGGAACCGGCCGAGGATCGAGCGCACCCGGATGTTCTCCGAGAGCCCCGGCCTGCCGGGGCGCAGCGCGCAGATGCCGCGCACCAGGATGTCGACGGGCACACCGGCCTGCGACGCCCGGTAGAGCGCGTCGATCACCTGCTCGTCGACCAGTGAGTTGACCTTGATGCGGACCCCGGCGTCGCGGCCCTCCCGCTTGGCCTCGATCTCGTCCTCGATGCGGCGCACGATCCCGCGCCGCACGCCGTAGGGCGCCACGAGCAGGCTGCGGTAGGAGGTCTGGCGGGAGTAGCCGGTGAGCGAGTTGAACAGGTCGGTGAGGTCGGCCCCGATCGTCGGGTCGGCCGTGAGCACGCCCATGTCCTCGTAGAGCCGGGCGGTCTTGGGGTTGTAGTTGCCGGTGCCGATGTGGCAGTAGCGGCGGATCGTCGAGCCCTCCTGGCGCACCACGAGCGAGGTCTTGCAGTGGGTCTTCAGTCCCACCAGCCCGTAGACGACGTGCACTCCCGCCTTCTCCAGCTCACGGGCCCAGCGGATGTTGGCCTGCTCGTCGAACCGCGCCTTGATCTCGACGAGCGCGACGACCTGCTTGCCGGCCGCGGCGGCGTCGATGAGGGCGTCGACGATCGGCGAGTCGCCGGACGTGCGGTAGAGGGTCTGCTTGATCGCGAGCACGTTCGGGTCGGACGCCGCCTGCTCGATGAACCGCTGCACGCTCGTGGAGAACGAGTCGTACGGGTGGTGCACGAGCACGTCGCCCTCCCGCAGCGTGGCGAAGACGCTGCGCGGGGTCTCCCGGTCCGCGAAGGCGGGGTGGGTGGCCGGCACCCAGGGGTCGTCCTTGATGTCGGGCCGGTCGACCGCGTGCACGGCCCACAGGGCGGTGAGGTCCAGCAGACCGGGCACGGTGACGACGTCGTGCGGGTCGACGTCGAGCTCGCGCAGGAGCAGTTCCAGCACGTGCTCGCTCATGGTGTCGGTGACCTCGAGGCGCACCGGCGGGCCGAACCGGCGGCGGGCGAGCTCGCGCTCGAGCGACTGCAGGAGGTCCTCGTCGCGGTCCTCCTCGACCTCGAGGTCGGCGTTGCGGGTGACCCGGAACGCGTGCACCTCGGCCACCTCGACGCCGGTGAACAGCTCCCCGAGGTGCGCGGAGATCAGGTCCTCGATGGGCAGGAACGTGACTGTGTCGTCCTCGGTGTCGACGCGCACGAGCCGGGGCACGTTGTTGGGCACCTTGACGCGCGCGAACCGCTCGGTGCGCCCGTCCGGGTCGCGGACGGTGACGGCCAGGTTCAGCGAGAGCCCCGAGATGTACGGGAACGGGTGCGCCGGGTCGACCGCGAGCGGCGTGAGCACCGGGAACACCTGGGCTGAGAAGTAGGCCGACAGCCGCGCGCGCTGGTCGTCGGACAGGTCCGCCCAGCGCAGGATGCGGATCCCCTGCGCCTCCAGCTCGGGCCGGACGTGGTCGAGGAACACCCGTGCGTGCGCCACCTGGATCGCCTGGGTGCGCGCGGAGATGCGGGCCAGCTGCTCGCGGGGGGAGAGGCCGTCGGCGCTGCGCACGGCGAGCCCGGTCTCGTCGCGGCGCTTCAGGCCCGCGACGCGGACCATGTAGAACTCGTCGAGGTTCGACGCGAAGATCGCCAGGAACTTGGCGCGCTCCAGCAGCGGCTGGCTCGGGTCCTCGGCGAGGGCCAGCACCCGGGCGTTGAAGTCCAGCCAGGACAGCTCGCGGTTGAAGTAGCGGTCCTCCGGCAGCTCCGAGACCGGGGCGCGGGTGCGCGCAGGCGGGCTCACCGGCACCGCGGCCGCTGTTGGCGCGTTCGCCGTGCGGGCGCCGGTGGCAGGCGCGGCCGGGGCGGTCACCCCGTTCGTGGTGGTGGTGCCGGCCGGACTGACCCGCCGCGTCGACGGTCGGGGCGCGCTGCGCGCCGACCGGGCCCGACGAGGGGTGGTCACCTCGCCCGAGCCGTTCGCCTTGGTCCTACCCGAGTCGTCAACCACGTCGCCGATTGTTCCCCACCGCACCCGTCATGTGTCGAGTCCGTGCGGACATCGGAGTGAACGGTTGGTTGCGAACCGTGCTGCTCGGGACGGGATCAGCAGCCCGGGATCAGGGCGAGGGCGCAGCTCGTGTGCTCGCCGAGGCCGAGTGCGGCGGCCTCGCGCAGGTCGGCGGCGGTGTCGACGTCGCGGTGCAGGCCGGGCCACTCCCCGAGGAGGGGGTGGGCGCCCGACCGTTCGTGCCGGCGCGCCGAACCCGCCCCGAACAGCGGGTCGAGGGCCACCCCGGGGGCGGCGAGCAGGAAGGTGGTGCCGGTGCCCTCTGCGTCGGCGACGAAGGCCCGCCGCGCGCCGGCCGCGAACAGGCCGAGAGCGGCCTCGATCGCTTCGCCGAGCTCGTCGGGGCGCAGGGCGGGGAGATCGGCCTGCAACGCGCCGACGACCGCGGCGGGGTCGCGTTCGCGCAGCAGGGCGGCGCCGCGGTCGTACGCGGGGTTGAGGCCGGCCACCGGGCCGTCCGGGGCGACGTCGATTCCGAAGACGCCCAGCTCGGCGGCCACGACGGGGTCGGAGCTGACCACCAGCAGGTGCCGGACGGAAGGGGCGGCTCGCACCGCGTCGATCGTGTCGCGCAGGAGGGCCATCGCCAGCCGGGCGTGGGCGCGGGGCTCGCCGATGCCGCCGTCCGCGGCACCGCGGAGCCGGGACTTCGCCTTGGTGAGCGGCTTGACGGGGACGACGAGGTCCACGGACGCCCTGTCGATCGAGGTCACCTCTCCATCGTGCCTGACCCGGTAGTGGACCTCGGGAGCCGCGCCAGGAAGACTCTGGGCGTGGTCAGGCGAGAGAGGGGCGGGTTCTGGATCGCGTTCTGCGCGGTCTTCTTCTATCCGATCAGCTGGCTGGTGGCCCGCTCCCGGTTCGAGGGCAAGGAACACATACCGCCGTCCGGCGGCGCGTTGATGGTCGCGAACCACGTCTCCCACCTCGACCCGATCTTCAGCGGGCTCGTCGTGCACCGGGCCCGCCGGGTGCCGCGGTTCCTCGCCAAGCACAGCCTGTGGCGCACGCCGGTGCTCGGCTGGGCGCTCGCCGGAAGCGGCCAGATCCCGGTCTACCGGGACTCGGCCGACGCGCAGCAGAGCTTGCGCGACGGCACGCGCGCGCTCCAGGAGGGCAAGGTCGTGGTGATCTACCCCGAGGGCACGATCACTCGCGATCCCGACGGCTGGCCGATGCAGGCGCGCACCGGCGTCGCCCGGCTGGCGCTGTCGGTGGACGTGCCGGTGGTGCCCTTCGTCCACTGGGGCACGCGCGAGGTGCTGGACGGGTACAACAAGAAGTTCCGACCGCTGCCGCGCAAGCCGATCGTCGTGCGGTGCGCGGAGCCCGTCGACCTCTCCGCCTACCGCGACCGCCCGGTCGACGCCGCGGTCCTGCGCGAGGTCACCGACCTGATCATGACGAGGGTGCGCGAGCTGCTCGCCGAGGTGCGGGGCGAGCCGGCCCCCGAGGAGTTCTACCGGAGGACCGCCTCGTGACGGTGCGTCGCGTCGCCGTGCTCGGCGCCGGCTCGTGGGGCACCACGTTCGCGAAGGTCATGGCGGACGCCGGGCGCGAGGTGCGGTTGTGGGCCCGCCGTCCCGAGGTGGCCGCCGCGGTGAACGAGCGCCACGCCAACCCCGACTACCTGCCCGGGATCGTCCTGCCGGGGCTGCTGACGGCCACGTCCGATCCCGCGGAGGCGCTCGACGGCGCCGACGCGGTGGTGCTCGCCGTCCCGTCCCAGACGCTGCGGGCCAACCTCGCGGGCTGGCGCCACCTGCTGCCGCCCGGCCGCACTCTGGTGAGCCTCGCGAAGGGGGTGGAGCTGGGCACGCTGCTGCGGATGAGCGAGGTGATCAGGGAGGTCGCTGACGTGCCCGCCGACCAGGTGGCCGTGGTCTCGGGGCCCAACCTCGCCCGGGAGATCGCCGCGGAGGAGCCGACCGCCACCGTGATCGCCTGCGCCGACCACGACCGCGCGGTGGAGCTGCAACAGGCATGCACCACCGGCTACTTCCGCTCCTACACCAACACCGACGTCATCGGCTGCGAGCTGGGCGGCGCCGGCAAGAACGTCATCGCGCTGGCGTGCGGCATCGCAGCCGGGATGGGCTTCGGCGACAACACCATGGCGTCGCTGATCACGCGCGGGCTCGCCGAGACCGCCCGGCTGGGCACCGCGCTCGGTGCCGACCCGCTGACGTTCGCCGGCCTGGCCGGGCTCGGCGACCTCGTGGCCACCTGTTCCTCGCCGCTGTCGCGCAACCGGACCTTCGGCGAGCACCTCGGCCGCGGCGAGTCCCTCGCCCAGGCCGAGGCGGCCAACCACGGGCAGGTGGCCGAGGGTGTGAAGTCGTGCAAGTCGATCTGCGCCCTGGGCGACCGGCTGGGTGTTGAGCTCCCGATCGCCGACGCCGTGCGGCGGGTCTGCCACGAGGGCCTCTCGGCGGCGGAGATGGGCAAGGAGCTGATCAGCAGGGCCCCACGCCCCGAGTGAGGGCACTTCACGAACCGCGTGCTGGCTTCACACAAGGCCGGCCTTGTGTGAAGCAGACAGCAGGTGTGTGAAGTCCGGGGTCAGAGCGGAACGTAGGGTGCCGGCGTGATCGGGGATGGCACGCGATGCGTGCACGGGGGGCACCCAGCGGGTGAGACCGGGGCGCCGATGCATCCGGGGCCCGTGCTCTCGTCCACATTCCACCTCGGCCTCCCGTCCGAACCGACGCCGGCCGACTTCTACGGCCGCTCCGACAACCCCACCTGGCGGGCGCTCGAGGCCGCGATCGGGGACCTCGACGGCGGCGAGTGCGTGGTCTTCGCGTCCGGGATGGCCGCCATCGCCGCCGTCCTGCGGCT